>CAWAIK010000008.1:0-340113 GCA_963782115.1 uncultured Verrucomicrobiae bacterium | reverse complement strand
TTCGGAGCGGCCTTCTGGCGCAGTTCCACGACGCGTTCACCATCAGACATACGCGCACAGGCTTGGAGGTGCACGGGAGCGACGGATCTCTCCTCGGCGAAGATGTGATGACGCAGGAGCCGCGAGGGCGGCTTTTCCTCCAGAGAGAGGAGAAAGGGAAGAAGTCGAGCTGGGCGAACACGAGAATCTCTATGCGCACCAAGTCCGCCATTTTAACGCTGCCGTGAAAGGGCAGGGAACGCCTTTTGCCACGGGCGAAGATGGTGTTCGCTCCCTGGCCGTCGCCACGGCGATCCTGAAATTACGAAACCCGGACAACGCGCCGCGGTCCGGTATCGAGGATGATGCGGAGGGAAAATCGTTTCATTCGGCTCTGGCTGCGATCCTTTGGAAATAGGTCGCAAATGAGAAGGAGGTGAACCGTAGACTAATAAATTCCATTAGTTCATAGAGATTATACCTGTCGGCGATTAATAGCCTTTCAACTGGACTAAAGTTCTGGAAGGTTCAGGGCGCCCAGGCTACAGCGCTCAACGGATTGTTCCCCAAAGCTGTGAATTCTGCTTTAGCACTCAAACAATAAATCGGTTTAAGAAAAAGAATTAAGAAGTCATGCATCTCAAAATGCGTTTTTGTTCCCCCGTCATTGCGTTCGCATCATTTTTCGCCCTGGTGCAAGCGCCTCTCTCTTCTCAGGCAGCAGGCGAAAAGAAACTCGAAGTTTTTTCCTGGTGGACTTCCGGTGGTGAAGCGGCAGCACTGGATGCGCTGTTCGCGGTCTACAAGAAACAGTACCCCGGCGTCGAGATCATCAACGCGACCGTTGCCGGCGGTGGCGGATCCGCAGCCCGCCCGGTACTTCAAACCCGCCTTGCGGGCGGGAATCCGCCTGACACGTGGCAGAGTCATCCTGGCTGGGAAATGCTTGGCCAATATGTGGAGCCAGGTTATTGCGAACCGATCACAGAGCTCTATAAGAGTGACGGATGGGATAAAGCTTTTCCGAAGGCCCTTGTCGATCTGATGACCAAAGATGGGAAGACCTACGGCGTTCTTGCCGGGGTGCATCGCGGTAACGACCTCTGGTTCAATAAAAAGTTACTCGAAAAGAACGGGATTACCGTTGGCGATAAGATGAGCTTTGACGAGTTTTTCGCGGCTTGCGATAAACTCAAGGCGGCCGGCATCCCGGCGCTCGGCGTCGGAGATTCCGGGATCTGGGCCTCGGCTCAACTTTTTGAAAACACGTTGCTGGGCGTTATCGGAGGCGATGGATGGGTTGATTTGTTCGCCGGCAAGATGAAGTGGGATGACCCGAAGGTGAAACAAGCAATGAAGTACTTCGCAAAAATGCAGGATTATCTGAACCCGGATCACTCTGCATTGAGTTGGGACCAGGCCATTGGAGCGTTGATTGAAGGCAAAGTTGCCTTTAGCTCGATGGGAGATTGGGCTGATGGCGAATTCATCAAGGCCAACAAAAAGGAGAACGTAGACTTCGGCTGGGTCAGCCATCCCGGAACCGACGGATCGTTTATCATCGTTGCGGATGGATTTACTCTTGCGAAAGGGGCTCCTCACAAAGAGGCGACGCTGGCGTGGCTGAAGAGCATCGGAAGCAAGGAAGCGCAGGAGGCCTTCAACCCGTTGAAAGGCTCGATTCAGCCCGTACCGATGTGGACCTGTCAAAGTTTGATGGCTACCACCAATGGTCCATGAAATCGTTTGCCAGCGCCAAACTCGTTCCCAGTTGCGCCCACGGCGAAGCCGCGCCGGCAGCGTTTCAGCAGGCGCTCAACGATGCGGTCACCGCGTTCATCGTGGATAAGAATATCGACAATTTCGCCAATGCGCTCGTGCAAGCCGCGAAAGAGTCGGAGGCCACAAATAAATAGCTCTGGACGGGCAGGCGGAACTGAGTTTCCGTCTGCCGCGCCCTCTCCATGGAACAACAATGAACATTAATGTTCGTTGACGCCAAGCCCATTCATGCCCACGGCCAACCTGCAAGTTCCCCGCTCCCGCCCGCCGCAGGCTCGATCAAAGCGGAAAAGAATTTCCAGCGAGCGTTTCCTGCCTCCATTGATTTTGGTGCCGTCCATGGCCGCCATCATCACTTTTGTTTACGTTTTTATCTTAATCACGGTTTGGGTCTCGCTGTCTCGATGGGGCACACTGCGAATTGATTGGCGTTTGCGCGATCCCTGGTTCGAGGCTTATGCGCAGATGTTCGCAATGCCACGCTGGCATGCCGATCTGCGGAATGTCCTGGTGTTCACCGTGCTATTCCTGTCGGCTTCCATCGGATTTGGGCTTTTGCTCGCTCTCCTTCTGGATCGCCGTTTGCTCGGATTCACGCTCTTCCGAAATATTTTCCTGTTTCCTTACGCCTTGTCTTTCATCGTCACAGGGATCGCCTGGCGATGGATCTTCAACCCGGAGACCGGCATCAATCTTCTGTTCGATGGATTAGGCATCAACAAATGGCTGGTCTCCATTGGTGGGGCACCGTTCAAGCCAGGGTGGACGACCGATCCCTCCGTTCTATTCTCAGTCAACGATGCTCTTGGGCACGTTTTTCCCGCCGTGCGGAATCTCAGCGTTCATCTCGGGATTCCGATTGCCCTGATTCCGGTGGTGGTGGCTGCGTCTGGCAGCTGACCGGGTTTGCCATGTCGATGTATATCGCGGGGTTGGCAACCGTTCCGAACGAACTCCGGGAAGCCGCGCGGATGACGGAGCGTCTGAGTTCCAGGTTTACTCGAAGGTGGTTCTCCCACTGCTTCGCCCTGTTACCGTCAGCACGGCCATTATTCTCGGCCATGTTTCCCTGAAGATTTTTGACCTGATCTTCGCCATGACCGGGGTCGGGCCTGGCTTCGCGACCGACGTGCCGGGCATCTTTGTGTTCGACATGACGTTTAAAGCCACCAGTACAACCTGGGTGCCGCTGCCTCCATTGTGATGCTGCTTCTGGTTGCCATCGTCATCGTCCCTTATCTCTGGCGGAATATGAGGAAGAACTAACCATGCAAGTCTCCTTTGTTAATTTTCGCCAGTCCTTGCCGCGGACAATCTGGGATTGGCTGATCCTATCGTTCTCCTGCTATCCGCGGTGTTTTTCTGATGCCGATCTATGTGATGGTCGTGACCGGGCTTAAACAGGCTCAGAACGTTAGTCTCTCTACGATGTGGCAACTGCCGATTCAACTCTCCGGAGGGGGATTTTATGAAGCGTGGCGCCGTCTCTATCCGAACATGGGAAATAGCCTTCAGTTAACGATTCCGGCGACCATCATTTCTTCGATCCTGGGAGCTATCAACGGATACATTTTTGCGAAATGGAAGTTCCGGGGGGCGAATACGCTGTTTGCGGTGCTGGTCTTCGGCATGTTCATTCCGTACCAGAGCATCTTGATTCCTCTGATTCAGTTTCTTGAACAGATCAAGCTGTACGGAACCATCGGAGGCCTGATCCTGGTTCACGTCGTGTACGGTCTGCCCATTTGTTCTCTGATATTTCGAAATTTTTTCGCGGGCATCCCTGACGAACTCGTCGAAGCGGCACGGCTTGACGGAGCGGGGGTCATCCGGATTTTCTTGCTTGTGATGTTGCCGTTGGCATTGCCGGCATTTGTGGTAGTCGGTATTTTCCAATTCACCAACATCTGGAATGACTTCCTGTTTGGGGTGACCATCTTGCCGAATCCGAATGCGCAGCCCGTCACAGTCGCCCTGAACAATCTTTCCGGCTCGTTTTCGGTCGACTGGAACGTCGTGATGGCCGGAGCGGTGATCGTCGCGCTGCCGACAGCGCTGATCTACATCCTGCTCGGCAGATTCTTTGTCCGTGGATTACTGGCAGGATCGGTGAAAGGATAGCCGTTCGCCAGCGTAGCCTTCCCGCTTTGCTTGTTCGAAAAGTCTGGCAAAACGGGACGGTTTGCCCCCCCTGCGCGGTTGCTCGAATGACAACGGCGAACGGTGGACGCCGCAAGCCGCTCTACTCGATCGGTCTCAGATCCAGGTGTCGCTGCAGTTCGTTGACGATATCGTCGAGATGAAACCGGGTCTGCAGCCATCCGATGATCGGCAAGAGTACGAGAATTCCGGGGATCAAAATTAAGAGGATAATTCCTGAGAGCAATTTACCAGCTGAGCCGGCGGGGTCGTGGCTGATGTTGTACGGATAGCTGAACATCGTCCAGAGAGCGATCAGACTCGAGGCGCCGAGCAAGGCCAGGACCCAGAGCAGTTTGATTGACAGGGGAGTCCCCCCGGTAAGCTCGATCCGGCTTCCTGAATTGTCGCCGGCCACGTTGCCATTGAGATAAGGTTTAAACCATTGGCCGGGCGTCAACCACCAGAGAATCCAGTGGATTCCAACCCGACGATGGAGTGTGAATCGGCGTGTATTGAAGCGGCCAATCACTGGCCGCTCACCGGCAAACTGGGTGGAACTGCCGGGATCGATTTCCTCCTCATCCACGAAGTTCTTCAATTTCGTCACGAATTCGTCCGGTTGGAGGGAAGATGAGAAGAATTTCAACATACTCTGCAGATTGTTTACCCATATCGATTTCCCGGATTGGCCCTTGGTGTCAAGGCAGTTCTGATCTCTCTCATTTTTCTCCGGAATCACGAGTTGATCAGGATGAATTGCCTGCGCGGAAGCTCTTACCTGTGTTAGGGGAGTACTTCAGAACATAAAAAATACTTGTTATTTTTTTGTTGCCACATTCGAAAACATACCATAAAACTGTTGTCGTTATGAATCAGAGATTTCCTTCCAGGCAACGGTGTGTCATCTGCACGTGGCGAAAGGCATTGATGGTTGCTTTGCTGATCTGCTCGTGCGCGGATGCTGCCTTTGCGGACGGAACGGGATCCTTAGACAGTTTCGTCGGTCCGCTGAAAAACGGCCTCAACCTCATCATGATCTTCGGATTTATCGCCGGATGCGTGATGGTGATGTCGGGGTTTCTAAACGCGAAGCGGGACGAAAATTGGAAAATGACAGTCATCTACGGCATCGGCGTAGCCGGTGCCGTGGCTCTGATGAAGGCCTTGTTTGCCATGTTCGGCGGTGCGGCGGGCAGCGCGGTCATGGGCTTCTAACCGGAACACGAGATCCAATACTTCATTAACTTCCTAACATGAACGAGACCCTGATTTATACGGATACTCGCCCGAGAGCGAGGTCGACGGGACACGCCTTTGGGTTCGAAGGAAACCTTGGGATGCCGGTGATCATTTCCGGGATGCTATCCGTATTCATATTGACCATGTTGTTGAATGGCGACACCGGGATGCCGCTTTTCGCGAAGTTCCTCCTGGCCTTGCTCCCAACCTCTCTAACCATCGCCTATATCGTAACGTTGCGCAGCCGCAAACCACCTCGATTCGATCTGGATCTGTTTGCCTCCTGGGTCAACGGCCGATCGTTTCAGCCGGTACGCATCCAACCGCGCCATCCTTTCATTCCGAACCGATGATTGATTCTTTCATAAGTGCCTGCGAAACGCTCGTGAGTGTTATCTCCGGAAAAGGCAAAAATCCAACTTCGCGTATCTCGCGCATTGGAATGCCGAACGGATTCTTCTTGAACGACCTGCTCTGGTTCGGAGATGGCGCTTCGAAAAAAACGGCAATATCGCGCGGGTTCAAGGTTGAGCCGGGCGAAATCAGCGCGTTCAGCGTGATGCAGTTAAATGATCTGCACGAGCGCTTACGGATTCTTTTGGGAATTCTTGGAGAAGAATTCGCGCTCCAGGTGCAGTGGAGCATCGATAGCGACTATCGCCACGAACTGGAAACGTATCACCGGGAAACCTTGAATTTGCGCCGCCAGGACCCTGTCCATGGACAGTTCGGCGTTTTGATCCGCGCCGAGCGCTACGAGCGATACAACACCGCGATGGAGGAAGGGCGCTTGCGCCGGGAACGTTTGACGCTCTTTTTCACGCGGATAATCGATACCAAGGTGCCGGTCGCCGGTCATCGTGCGGTCGCCGAATATTTTGACGTACTCTCGCGGAAGGAGAGCCTGGCGCTGTGCGAGTTTGCCATGGGAGCATTGTCGCGGCTCTTTCCGGATTGCCGGATCACAGCGATGCGGGATCGGGATCACTTTCTCTTTTTCTACCGATTTCTGAACACCAACCTTCAGGCGACAGCGGTCGACCCCCTGGATTTGTTGGATGCGGGCTACTCAATCCAGCAGAACTGTTTGCATGGAGAAGGAATTACGCCTGCTGCGGATGCCGGAGTCTCGTTCAAACTCGATTGCTACCACCATGCGATATTCGCGGTGCGTCAATGGCCACGGCGCACATTTCCCGGGATCGTGGCCGCGCTGACCGGGATGGGCTTCCAGGAGTACGCAATCACGATGAACATCTATCCCAAGCGGGTGGATAAGGTGATCGAGAAAGAAGAACAAACTATTCAGCGATTGCAGATCGATGCTATTTCGGAGCGCAAACAATCTCTCGTCACCGACATGGTGGCCAAACAGGAAAAGGTGACAGAACTACAGCAAGGCAAAGTCATCCCTCTCAACGCTCTTTTTGTGGTACGGCTCTGGCACAGAAAACCTGATCAGCTGGCGGCGAGATGCGCCTCTCTGAAAAACGCGTTCATCTCGATGGGTGGCGCAGTGGTCCACCACGCCACAGTTCCTGAGAACGCGCGGCAGCTCTTCTATCAGACGTGGCCGGGATGGACCTTTGGCACCTATCGGGCGTTCGATCTGCCCGCCGAAGACTCCTACCTGGCAGACTTGATACCCTGGTCCGCGACGTTCACCGGGCACCTTGAAGGAGCCGAAGCAATTTACAATGGGGCCAGAGGCAATCTTGTCGGAATCAGGACAAGGCTCGGAAACACTCCTCAGCATGGTGTGTCGTTTGGAATGACCGGTGCGGGTAAGTCAGTCATTATCGCGGATCTGTTAGCACAGATTGGACACCGCTTCGGGTTCCGGTTGATCGTCGAAGAAGGGTTATCGCATGCGGTTCTCACGCAGACGCAAGGCTGTGAGCCGGTCATAGTCAATCCAAACGGAAATTTGACCATCAACTATCTGGACACTTGCGAGGCGCCCTTGTCGCCGATGCATCTGGCCTTCAGTGCCGGGCTTTGCATGTTGCTTTGTGGGAACGAAGGGCTCGATGGCGAACGAAAAGCAATTCGGCACGCCATGATCGTTGAAAATCTGCAACAACTTTACACCGATATTTTCAACGATTGGATCGTAGCGAACGAACAGGCAGCCGAGGAGCTGCGTTGGCGTGCCGCCGCCATCGACCGCTATCTCACCTTGAGATTGCGAGGATCGCAAATGAATTTCGTCGACGCATTCGCCGCTTTTCGTGACTGGGAACTCCAGCATCCGGATGAGGCGTCAAATTTTATACAGGAGTTGTCGGAAGAGGCGGTGTCTGAATTCGCAAAGAATCCCGGCACCGCCAATTTTGTTCGCGACCTCGCATTCGCTTATTTTCGTCCGGAACAATTTCCGTCTCACAGCGCTTTGATAGAGCAGCTTCTGTTCAATCCTCGCGGCGGAGCCAGGGAACGCGAAGAGAGCGATCGAGTTGGCAAACTACTTCGCGCCTGGAGCCGCGATGGTGAAAAGGGAAGATTGTTCGATGGGGTCAGCAACATCCGGATAGACGGCAGGGTCGCGCATTTCGAATTGGGCCAGATTCCTGAGCACGCGGTAGAGATGCGCGCCGCGGCGAACTTCCTGGTGGCAAATTACGGAAGGCAAAAGATCATTACGATGCCCCGATCAGTGCCCAAGATTGCCATATTCGAAGAGGCCGCGCGAACGCTGGAAATCCCGGGAGGCGTCCGCATGATCCAGGAATACTACCGCCAGATGCGCAAATTTGGCTGCAACATTCTTGCGGTCGTCCAACAATACGACGTTGTCAAAGCGTCCGAGGTACGCGGCGCGATGATAGGTAATTCCAAGATGTTTTTCGTGACCTCCCAACAGAGCCGGGACGATGCGAAGGAAATCGGCGCAGCTCTAGGTCTTTCGCACAAAACTGTCGAGACGATCAATTCATATCCGCTCCCTGAGCTGATGGATCCTAAGGAACGGTTCAGTGCGTTCACGTATATCGCGAACGACAAAATCAGGCGGTTGGTCGGCACTGTTAAGAATGTCGCATCGCGCGAGTTGCTCTATGCTGCATCGAGCGACAATGAAACATTCGACAGTCGCGCGGCGTTGCTGGGTAACTATAAAAATATCGTTACTGGTATCATTCAGGAATCGGAAAAGCTCCTTTGCGCCAGCGAAGAATCTGCGACGGAACCGATACTATGAAATGGATTGGTATAGCACTCTGCTTAATATTGGCCGGCTGCACGGTCGGACCGACTGTTCCCAAAGGAGAGGCGACTGCTCAAGAAAGAGGCTCGGAGGCGCTGACAAATGAAGGTGATCCGCTGCTTAATAGCGGCATCGATGCGCGTAAAGTACCGGTCGAGTTCGCTAAAGGTTACACCAAAGGTATCTCCGATCAGGTGAAACGCACGTATTGGACGCGTCAGGACGCACAGAGGACGGCGGACGAAGATTTGCAGGGAAGAATCCGGTACTACAATGCCACCATCCCGGAGCGCCAAGATTCAAACGGAGTCATCAGGGTCCAACGAGAGGTTATTATCCCGATTGTGGAGTAAGGATGAAAATCAAAAAACTAGTGAGAGTGATAATATTGTTTTGGAGCTTCAGCGCGCCCGGGCTTGCCAGCACCGTTGTTCATGATCCAATCCACACGGTCCTGAACGTCGCCCAGCAGGTGTACGGGCAGATCCGACAGGAAGCTCAGCATGCCGAGGATGTGACGAAGTATACCACAATGATTCAAAAGCAGCTGGAGCAGATCAATCAATTGACCAACATCGTGAACCAGGACGTTGAGCAACTCCGACGTTTCGGCAACCCGAATACCTACGTCAATATGTTAGGTTTAGAGGATCTGTTTGAAGAGGTCAATAAAGTCAAGACGGGAGTTGGCAAGACGGTGGCAGACTTCACTGAAACGGCAAACGGAATCGCCGCACTGAAATACACAGGACAAGGCCTTTACCAGGATCTAAGCGAACTGCCGAACAAGTTCGGGCAGAAAGTCCAATACGACACCGGAAGCTTCAAGAAATTCGGAGTGGTCCAGGATATGAATGACGATTACAACAACCAGCTCTCTGCCGTGAATCAATCTTTTAGTCGACTCGAAGATGAGGTTCACAACACAGCTCAAAAAATTGATAACGCAGGCTCATTGGTCGAGACGGAGAAACTGAAGGCAAAGTTGCAAGCGGTCCAGGGCACCTTGGACACCAACATGCATCGCGCATCTCTGGCCGCGCTCAAAGTTCTGGTTCAAGGCGAAGCGAATCGAAACGACCAGGCACGCGCTCTGGAGGCTTCTCGGCAACAGCGGATGCAAGAAATGTTGGCGCAGAATCAAGAGCTCCGTGATTTGGGTGGAGAATTGTTAGGACCTGCTGCTGGAAGGTAGAAAAACGATCTAGCATGAATGTGCAACTGTCCGAATCGGGAACGTATACTTCAGCCACTGGGGCCCTGGACGGATTCCTGAATCTTGAGCCGCTGGTGGACTCTATTCAACGAGTGCTGAATGACTATCAGCCGGCCGCCTACGCTATCGCTTTCGTTTTGCTGACGGTTGGCACGATGCGGGAATTTTTCTATCCTGAGACGCGCCGCTTCCTCGATGCTGTCTTGCGGACGGTTCTGCTCGTCGCGAGCATCAGTTTTGCGCCCAATTTCATCGAGTGGTGTGACCAAGCGGCCCGAGCGCTTGCGGAATTACCGGCCGCCGAACAGGTGAATTTCGGCGATGGGTCATACTCAATCAAATCCGGACAGGCGCCTGCCATAACCCAATTGGAACAAGTTTTACAGGCAAAAATCAAAGGAAGCGACTTCAACGAAAGTGCTTCGGGGAATGAAGCTGCAAACAGTCAGAAGTCTCCGCAGTTTTCTGCGAATCCGCTGGATTTTGGAAAAGACGTGGGAATCGCATGGAACTACATTGCAGGGTTCACGCAGAATCTGGCGTGGGAAATTCTGTTTGCGATTTACCTCTTATGCCTGTTGCTGTGCAAGGTGATCATCATCCTGATGCAGTTCGTGCAGAAGGTGGTGGTAATAGGGTTTAAGCTGTACACACCGATAGCGGTTGCGGAATACGCGCACCGGTCACTCAAGAGCAAGGCTGTCAGCTTTTTTCTAACCTTCGTCGGAGTGCTGAGCTGGCCTGTGGGATGGAGTCTGGTGAACACCGTCACTCTTGGCATTTTTAAAAGCCTTCCAGCGCCGCAGAATCAGAATTTTGCGACACTGATGATTGCCATTGTTCTGGCGATACCGGTGCTTCTTTGGGTCCTGATTGGCCATGTGGTGGCGCCGATCTTTGTTCAGAAAGTGGTAATTCGCGGCGGGGCGGTGATTCAAGGTTTTGCCGGAACGATTGTATCGGCTGTCGGAGCGAGTTCCATGGCGTTCTATAGCGGCGGACTGGCGGGATCGGCGAGCTGGCTCAGCAATATGAAGCAAAACACGGGTCGTGATGAGCGCGAAGAGCGACCGGTTGATTACGCTCCCAACCGGGGACCGGGAGAATTCTTCGGTGAGCCGATGGGTGCATCTGTGGGGGATCAGAGCGAAAGGGGCGTGCAAAGCCGAACCCCGATTTTCCGCGGTGGGAAAAGCCAGGAGAAAGCAACGCGAGGATTGTCGGGTATTGGTGCAGGCATGATGGGTGCCGGAGCAGCGATGATGAGCCGCTTTGGCAGTGTCGCCCGATTTATCGGCCATGGAGTGGTGGAAGGGAGCGGGGAAGGCAGTGGGCTGGAATATCGAGCGCTTGCGGCGTTCGGACCGGGCGGGATGAACTCTCGAACGTCCGCCTATCAAGCGAATCGATCTTCACTCCAGGCGCGGAGATATATCGACGAATGGTAGCCGATGCAAACCGAAGAGATGAATCTGAACCTAGCGGATGAAACGCCCGGAGAGGCCACACCACCGTGGGCGGCACTCACCGCCTTGAGCGAAAATGTCGGGACCGATGAATGGGTGGCAAACGAGCCACTGAATGATACCTGCGTTTCTCGCAATCCGCTCCAGGAAAAGGAGAGCCGGAAGGATCTCGCAGTAAACGCTCTCGCGGCGGGGCGGCGGACGGTTCGGCTCTTGTGGATCGCACTCATCGCTTCATTGACGGCGCATCTGATCATCCCGGTTTGTATCGTGACTGCGATGGTGCGCCCGGAGAAAGTCGCCCTGATGGATGGGACAGAGTCACTCATCATTGCACCCCTGGTGCCTCTGGAAGAGAGCAACGAGATCTTGGAGACGCTCTCTCTTTGGGCCGCCAAATCGTTCCTGGACAGAGGACCGCAAGGGTTTGATGCGCCTGAAACCCTTCAACGGGTATTTCTACCGGATGCAGCCAAGAAAGCTGAAGCGGAGTTTAACGTGGTCGCGGGAGAATTCTCAAAAAAGAATATCCACCAAAAGTTTGAAATTGGTCGGATCGATCTGCAACGCCTGGAACAAGGAGTGGTGATGAGCCGTGTGATCGGCCAAGTCCTGACACAGGCCCAGATCGGCGATCAACAAGTAAGCGAGCCCCAAGCGCTCACCTTGAACCTGAAGCTGGTCCGCAATCCTTTTCTGGGCCGCAACAAAAGGTATCCCTTTGCAGTGGCAGACTACGCGTTTGGTCAGCCCGAGCAACTTCCAATTCAAAAGCGACAATAAAGTGATATGCGCTTGATGGCGACAGTCCTGTTCTGTGCGGTTCCGGTGTTATCACCTGGCAATCAGCCTCTGGCATCGAAGGTGATTCGAATTCCGTTAGATCAGAACGAACCTGCGGTTGTCAAATTGGGAACCCGCGGTATCACTACTCTGGAATTTCCGTACAAAATTGAGGCGCTCGACGGTTATGGTTTCAGTGTCAGCCCATCTCCTGAAGGCGCGGACCTCTTCCAGATATCTTTCAACAAAGGAAACAACTTTCTTTCCCTGAAGGCGCTGCGTGAAGGGGTGGAAGGAAATCTTACGGTGGTTCTTGACGGGAAAGTTTACTGTTTGTTTTGCACGGCAGATGCGGACCCAAGTTTTGTCGTGGTTTTCGAGGATAATTCGGCAAAGACGGTTTCCAATCCGGGCGATGTTCTCGCGAAAAACAAACAAGGTCTCACCCGCTCGATTGCTGGGGTTCCTCGATAAGGTCAAGGCCTACCCATCTCTAAAGGCCAGCGCCCCGGGGATCTTCCGGAACATGGAGGTGGCTGAGCCGAACTCAGAATCGAGCATGGAAGGCCTGAAGCTCACTTTGCGCCGCGTCATCCGGGACGATAGCCTCGACTCCGTTGGATTCGAGGTCGAGCTGGCCAATCAGTCCGATAAGGATTTCCTGTATGATCCCGAAAGCTTCGGTGTCCGCATCGGCGACGAAGTTTATCCGGAGGCCCTTTCCGATGCCGGCGGCATTGTCGAGGCGGGAAAGACGCTGCCTGCATTTTTTGTGATTGCCGGCACCGCGACGGGAGGTCGCAACGATTTGGCTGTCACGAATAAATTCGACATTGTGATGCGACAGATCGTCGGGAAGAGAGACTCAAAGGTATCCACTCAGTGGCAAGAGCCTCCGGACGTAGTTCCAACTGCGCAACAGGACTCCCTGAACCCTGCGCTCCCGGCCGCGGAGAACGCTCAGACGCCGGGCAGGCTGACTGTGGCTGATGATAAGAAGCCACGGAAGTCGCACGGGCGCAGAAGGAAATCATCGACGCCTTCTGAAGAAAATTGCGCGGCTCAACCGAACAAAAGAGAGAAAAACGAGAAGACAGCGGATCAAGCTGATGAATAGCCGGACCTTTGTTACCGCAGCAGTCGTAATCGGCCTGACCGGGGTTGTTCTTGGTTTTGCGCTTCTCCAGAAGGGTGGACACCAGAAGATTGTTCAGCGTCAGAAGGAGTTGGAGGATGGGGTGGGAAAAGTCACTGAGCCTATGACATCCTCGATTCGAAACTTCAACCCGGTAATTCCGCCAAGGCCGAGGCAGCGTTCCGGCCAAAGAGAGTCGGTGAGCGTTGAAGAGAAACTCGGACGTGAGCAAGCTCCGAAAACCGTTGTCGCGTCGCTCACAATCTTTGCCGGGGATCCGCAGCCGGCCAAGGCCCCGCAGCGCGAACCAAAAGGAGACTATGCCCCTGCCTTCCGCCTGGTGAAATGCCAGCTCGTGAACACGGTGGATTCCAGCAACATTACAACACCGATTATTGGACTTGTGACGGATGACCTCTGGTGGAATGGGAAAATAATCATTCGCGCGAACTCGGAGGTCCACGGCGTGGCGAATGTCGATCGAGTCCGGGAGCGCATTGCCAGCAACGGCGAGTTCACCTTTGTACTGAATGAGCCGGACGGATCTGGCCGGGAACTTGTCGTCCACGGGTTGGTCCTGGATATGGAGAAAGACGACAATCTGGACAGCTACGGCATTACTGACGGCAGCGCCGGACTCCGCGGGGATGTGATTCGCACCGCAAATAACGATTTGATCAAGCTTTACGCGGCGTCACTGATCAGCGGTATTGCGGGCGCTTTTTCGTCCGGTGCGAGCGGCGTGCTTGGGAATCGGGTGTATACCAATAACAGTTCGCTCGGCATGAGCGCGCTCCAGGGTGCGGTCATCAATCCGGCGGTCGGGGGAACCCAGGGTGTACTGGATCGGTATGCCGAGCAAATTGGGTCCAGCATCGAGCGGGACGGCTTCTTTGTGCGGGTCCCTGCTGGAAAGCAGTTTTACGTTTATTGCACCGAGGCGATCGATCTTTCCAAGGCTGTCGTTGCCGCCGACGATGTGCGTGTCTCTCGCGACGATGCCGATTTCGCGAAACGCCAGCAACGGACTGAAGTTCGCCGGGCTTTGCCGGTCAACTCGGATGAATTAATCAATCCGTTGTTGCCTGCGCTCGGTCAGATTATAAATAACTCTAATAAATAATGTATGAAATATTTGTCTCTGCCATTGACTTTGATCGTCCTTGCAGGATGTCAATCCGAGCAGACAGTTATGCTCGCGCCTAATCGCGCAGGGCAAGCGGTGAGTGCCGGCAAAAATTCGCCAGGCGGCTCGGCACCCATCGGCGCCGCTGGTAATCTGCGGGAATCGCAAACGGTAAAGGTATATGGAGTCAATCGTTATATCGATGCGGCAGACTCGCGCGTCATGCATGAACGACATGCGGTGTATCGCCTGGAAGAACAACCGGCCTGGATTACTCGGTCGCCGAGAAATCAAAATCAAGTGATTCTCGGACCGATCGTCGGCTTGCGTAGACCGGAGTATGCGCCCGAACCGATGCCGGGAGAAACTGCCCGGGAAATTTTCCAGGCGCGGCGCGGAATCCAGGAAGCGAACGACGGGATGAAAGACCTCCGGGAGAGCCAGGAAAAGCTGACCAGCAGTGTGGAGACTATGGCGAAGACTACCGCCGAAGCAGAACGAAAGTTGACCGCCGTTGTTTCTGTCTTGAATGAGCGCGTCAAACACCTGGAAGGCGATAATTCAAATTCTGGTGACGAACCGCCGCAAGTGAAGACGACCGAGCCAGGGGAGGGCGATGTCGTAGTGCGCGGTCCACATCCCTAAAGGAACGCAATGATGCGAGGCGTCCGCTTTATATTCGTCCAAGGGCGAGGCTGAGGGACGGGACGCTTTGCGAGGCGTCGGCCGGATTTGGCAGAACGATATGGATTTGGCCGATGGAGAGGGTTTGGGACCGGTATCGTCGGAAGTCGATCCTGAAGTAGAATGGCGCTTCTACCTCTCAGGATTGCCAACCTACCTTGAGTCCCGGATTGCCGGTCAGTCGGCGGCGCTTGGCCGGATTGCTCGCGCTGTTCAAGCGGCTGAACTGGGATTGAACGAGGGAGGGAATCGTCCCAGATGCAGTTTTCTCTTCCTCGGCCCAACCGGCGTTGGAAAGACCGAGTCCGCAAAGTGCTTTACCGAATATCTTTTTGGTTCCCGGTCCGTGCTGGAGATGATTTTCATGAACGAGTATTCTTCCGATTCACGTTTGCCTGAGTTCCTGTACCGGGCGGAGGCGGCGATTCGTCGAAATCCGGAAGGTGCGACGCTCCTGTTTGACGAAATTGAAAAGGCGCATGCTCGATTGATCGACATTTTTTTGTCGCTGCTCGAAGAGGGGGAACTGACGACTCTCTCCGGAGGTCGAATTTCGGTATCGAAGTTTTATCTCGTCCTGACCAGCAATCTTGGGAGTGGAGATCTAGCGAGAATGGAGAGTGCTCCCTATGCGATGATGGAGCGCGTAGCTTTAGATGGTGCAAGCCAGGCGTTGCGTCCGGAACTGTTTGCCCGGATAACGGAGCGCATCGTCTTCCGGCCGCTGGGATTGGAGGTGCAGAAGGACATCATCGATGCGTTGATCGAAGCGAAACTCAAAGTGCTCTCGAAGTATTTCGGAATGAAGTTGTCAGTCGATGTCGGTCCGGCGACGGCGTTCTTACTCCGAGTCGGATATAATAAAACGCAAGGTGCGCGCAGATTACGGCAGGAGGTTGATCGCCAGTTCAACCTGGCGTCGTTGAACCACGCGATGAATGACATGAAGCCGGCCGAAGGGAAATTCTATTACGATTCCGGTGTCGGATGCCTGGTCCTGAAGTGATAGAAGAGACATACAATAGCGAAGAGGTCAGAGAAGGCCTCTGACCTCTTCAGGTGAATGCATTTCCTGCGAACGGTCCAATTTTGAACGAACAGAACGGGATAGTTTAGAAGGCGTAGCGGAAACCGAAACGGGTCGAGAGGAAGTTGTTTTTCGGTCCGTTCACAACATTGTAGCGAACGTCAGAGAACAATCCGATGTGCGGCGTGAAGCGATATTCCAGACCCACGCCGCCATCCCCGAGAACTTCGTCGTCGTTATTTCTGCGACTCAGTATCCTGCGCATGTCCCAGAGTAACGATCCGGGTGAACGTATTGTTTTGGTTAAATAGTCCACCAACTCCGCCAAACGCATACGGCGCAAGATGTAGGCCGGGAAAGTTGATATCCAGAGGATAGCGAAGGATCACATTTCCGGTCACTGTCGATCCGAAAAAGTCTCCCGGAACCTCGTTAAAAAAATCACCCTCGATGGCAAAACCGAGATATTGAAGCGGAAAGTATTGACCATCAATACCACCTCCCCACGCGTGATTTCCAATTCCTCGAGTATTATTGTTATACGTCCAGCCGTACGAACCGAAAAGGCCGAGGCTGAATTCGTTACTTCGGAAGTAACTTGCCGGCGGCGGCGGCGGTGCTGGCGCGGCGACTTCCTTCGAACTGGCGACCGCCTCCCCTGCGGACGCCGATACGACCTGCGAAGCAATTGCGACAACGGCTAAGGCGATAAGTTTTTTCATAGTCTGTTTTTGTTTACTTCGTCTCTGGTAAGACGAGTGGTCGGGTAAATTGGTTTCAATGTTTCTTTTGTAAAGGAAAATTCTAAGGAAAATTTGAACACATGGGTCAGTCCGCTGTCCCACTCTGGACTCAGAAGGCCACAAAAAGTCTTACGGATACGTTTTGAATAAAAGCCTAGCGGAAACGCCGCGCTTGAGGAAATCATCAATCGGAAAAAGATCGTAGCACGATCTATAAGTTCAGCTATCAGTATATGAGATGTTTGCTAATAGCGCTGCGGAAATTTATAAGTCGTTAAAGGTGTGTTCCTTATAAATGGACGTAAAGATTAGCTGGAGTCTTGTTTAGTTGGGGGTGGCTGTTCTGGGAAATCATTCCATTGACAGTGCGCAACGCACGAATTCGCGAATCGGCTCCGTTACAACGGCGGTCGGGAAAAAAAGATTTGATCGTTTGCGGCTCAGTGCCCTTGGTCTACCCTCTTTTGGTGCCGGGGCATCCCCCTTACCTTAAAAGTCAGGGCGCACCCTGATGCCATATTTCGCACCTGGGGTTTGCCCGGGTCGGAGCCGTTTCTGGCGGGTTCTAGTGTCCTGCCCCGAGCAGGGGACAGGACACTAGGGTTTTCCGCGAAATTTCGGGAAGCAGAAGATGCGCTTCCAGAACGGATACCAGGCTGGAGCGTTTCCTTCAGGATCGACAGGATGAACGGTCGTTCTGCGGAATCCGTTTTCACAATGCTTGATAATCGCTGTGAACTTGGGTAAGGACATGAGTTCAAAGGGCTTCACAAGGTATTCTTCTTCGCGGGATCGTGTAGTGCTGCGGCCCGCTTTGCCGTGGGTGTACGATTTTTTCCAATGCATCCGTTTTCCGATGAAATCGGCGGAGCTTTCGGCGCAGGTTTTGTCGGCTGCCTTGAAGATAATTCTGTTTCGAAGATTCAGCATTGTGACTTCGGCTTTATCCTTGGTTCCTAGAGCCGGGAAGAACGAGAGCTTGGATTGTGCGGCCATGACGGTCGTGGCGTTTGCCTGGCGGATTACGTCGACGTTCGCATCCGACTCGGAAATGAAGCGTTGCGCTTCGTCCTGCCAGCAAATCAGAAGGTTGTCTTCCTGGACGGGTCGTTGGGCAGGCGCTCTCGGATCGAAGCGGCGAAGTACATGCGTGTAAAAGAGCAGTTTCAAAATCGTCGTTATGTATCGGCGCTCGGTCTGGTATTTCTGAGGCATCGAGAGACAAATGATTGCGCCATCGTCCAGCGCCGAAAAATCGAAGGTGTTTTCTTCGGGTCCAAAAACTTCGACGATATCGGGGTTGGTGAAATAGTTCAGATAGTTGTAAATCGTCGAGATAACACCTCCGAGCTGCTCAGGAGGCTGTCGAAGATATGCGTTCAGAAAGTGGTCGTAGCACTCCCTGGCGTCGGGATTCCCTTGATTCTTGAGTGACTCCAGATGTTGTAACAACGATTTCAGGACGGGCTGGTACTGAAGTACTTCGAGCAAATGATGCATCGTGGGAACCAGATTTAGAAGGCGAAAGAGCTGGATTCCTCGTCCAATGTTTGCATGTGCCTGTGTCTTGAAGAACCCTTTGTCTTCAGAGCCGGAGGCGAGCGCTGATGCGGTATCGACGATGACAGTCGCATACGTCGACCAAGGTATAGTCAGATTCGACAGGAGATTGAAGCGGGCGGATGGAACCCAATCTTCCTCTGCGTGATCCGGTCTGGTCTGCAGGAGCAGCAAGTCGTCTTCGCGACCATATTTCCTGGCCATCCGCACAAGGGTTTCGTGATAGATGCCCTTTTCGTCGCAACAGAGCCCGCCCCAATCGGGTTCGTGTTGAAAGACCGAATGGAGAAGGACATTGATGGCAAAAGTTTTTCCGGCGCCGGTATCTCCCGTAATCAGCCAGCCTCTGCAAAAGTCGTTTCGTACCCAATTGAATCCGCCGATCGACGCGGTCTTTTGACGCGATTTCGATCCGGGGGGTGCAAAATAGAAACTGAACGGAATGCCGACAAAGAGCGGGAGGAAACTGGACCAGCCAAGGACGGGTTCTAAGAGCCATCCGACTGCAATGGAGAACGTCCAGAGGATTAAAAGCGGACATGAGCAAATGTATTCCAACCTTTCTTGACGCCTGCGAGCGCTGATCCAGTGGAGAGCGGTTGACAGCGCCTGAGCAAGAGACGTTTCATGAGCGGAGTAGCGTCTCTGGTACACTGTATGGCCACTCTCGACGACTCTGACACCAAACCTCGGCATCGGCCGGTGGACGCCCGATCCGTGATCGCGATTCGGGAAGAGCGATTGGGCTTTAATTTCGAAATGCTCTGTTCGTGCCAGCGTAATCGATAAGGCGCCCTTGGAATAGGCCGGCAGCCGTATCACACGGTCATCCGGACCGGACACGGACATCGAATCTGGAGATTGTTCGACCGGCGGATTGTCAACGAAATTGCCGGGAGAGGTAACGGCGGCAGAAGTTTGCATCACGAGTCATAACTAGAACAAGAAATAAGAATGTTGTCAAGATCTGATGAACTCGAAAACATGGGGTGAAGATAAGGCTATTTTTTGGATAGTGCCGCAGCACAGCCTCGACATGGCCATGAGGTAGGGAACGGGTGTTTCCCTCCTAACGTTCGGCTGGCGCCCGAACTACGAAGGGCAAGCTCTCTACGTTCGACTGAGGTCCGAAACTAGGAAGGAGAAAGCCCTCCTACGTTCGGCTTCCGCCCCAATTACGAAGGGCAACCCCTCCTACGTTCGACTGAGGCCGACCTACGAAGGGGAAGTACGAGACGACTATTTGCCCCAACGATTCAGAACGACGTTTGTCACGGCGTCGCGAACTGCTTCGTGGCGCATGGCCCATTGAAACTGGTAAATGCGGTTGTCGTATTGCTCCGCAAACTCCCGCTTCATCGCATCCGTAATTTTTGCGGCAGAAACGGAACCTCGGATTCGCGAGACGACATCTTCCACGACTTCCAGGCAATAGAGAATTAACATTTTCGCTGCTCTTTGGGAGATGTCATCCAGCTCTTCGGTGCAAACCAGGAAAAAATTCTCCCAGGTCACCTTGGTCACGCCCTTCAACCATTGCTCTTTTCCCTCGTAGAAAATTCCCTGTTTGCGATACGTCTCGAGGAAGTCGTCGATCGACAGCGGTTTGCCATCTGCCGAGAATGACCACTTGGCAGGTTCAACCGTGCTTTGCTTAGTTTCCTTCGCGGTGACCATTTTTAGTGCTTCTCTTTAAAAATTTGGTATGTAGTTTGTGTAACACCTTAATTGACTGAAAGTAAAGTGCGCAAACACAACAAAGTTTTCAATACGTTACCAGTTCCCGAGAAGGGCGACCAACTCGGCTTTGGCGACGATCTGATCGAAGCGTTTTACAAGCTGACTCGGGATGAGCGGGAAATTGTCATGGATATTGTGGATCGCCTCAAACCAGGAGTTACAGCGTACGACTTTGACGATTTCGATCTTCAGCCAGCGGCGATGAAGCTGCTGACGTATCACCGCCTCGTGCTGCACAATGGAGATAAGCGGAATTCGGTACTTTACGCGCGTTGGCTCAGCTCGATCACGTTGGTGGAAAGGAAAATGACGCTGCACCTCGATCCGGGTGTGGTCCCACACCTTGAACGATTGAAGAACCATCAGAAGGAAGATTCGGAGCGGGCGAGTGTGAAATTGGCGAGTCAATATTCAATTCGTCTGTACGAATGGGCGTGGAAATGGCGGCATATCGTTCTGAAGCGGATCTCGATCCCGCAAATCAGGAAGGTACTCGGAGTGGACGAAGTAACGGATGCGCAGGGCAATATCATCAGCGAGAAGTGCCTCGTGCATTGGCCTAATCTGAAGCAGCGTGCGATTGACCGCGCACTGCATGAGATTAACGAGAAGACCGATCTGAGTATTCGTTTGGTCGCGGTGGGGCAGGCAAAGTATCGGCGGGTGCTTTCTCTGGCGTTTGAGATCAAAGAAAAGAAGCGCAAAGCCAAGTCAAACGGCGCGTCGGCGAATTGATGGGTCAGTAGACATCGGTTTTTTCGGAGTTTTGTTCGGTGAGAACGCGGATTTTGACGTGCCGCGATTCTCGAACCAGGGAGACGCGGAAGTTTGCCAGGTCATCGACAAACTGGCCGCGCCCCGGAAAATCTCTGCCGAGAGAAATTTCGACATCGGCAAAGGAATACCGGAGGGTGATCAGGCCGTCTCCCAAAAGGTCGATGCACAACAGATAAGAGTAGGGGAGAATTTTGGTGCGGGCGGGTCCCTGGAGATCAAAGGAGCAGGAAACACCCGCCTGGCTGCCGGAATGGCAGACGTAAGGTTGATCGTCGGGCCGCGGGATCGAGTAGAAGCCGAGCACCACAACAAAACAACAAAATGGTATCAGGTTGTCAACCTCTACTGATTGCTGGTTTGAAGAGCGGCTTGCGCCGAACCCAGAAT
Source organism: uncultured Verrucomicrobiae bacterium (assembly GCA_963782115.1). GTDB lineage: Bacteria > Verrucomicrobiota > Verrucomicrobiia > Chthoniobacterales > JAFAMB01 > JAFAMB01. Next base: position 319,122 of record CAWAIK010000008.1, on the reverse strand, counting down.
GGACAGGGTTTCTCCAACCAGGAAGAGCGACCCAGTGACCAGGATTTGCTCGTTGAAACGATAGGCAAGTTCCAAGGCTTGCTCAGCAGATCCGCATTGAACGGCCGAAAGATGTTTCGGTACAAAAGACTCGATATCGGCGGGCGATGCGGCGCGCTGACTCCGAATCGGGACGATCAAGAAACGGGCTGCTAAAGTGCTCAATGTGGAGATCATGCCTTGGAGATCCTTGTCACACAACCCTCCGAAAATGATAGTAGCCCTTTGCGGGCCGACGCATTCTCTCCACGTTTCGACCACGCACTTTGTCGCGGCCGGGTTATGCGCGCCATCCAGGACGATTCGTCCATCTACACGTTGAAATCGGCCCGGCCAGTAGACATTTGCAAGCCCCTTCTGCAGCGCCAGCGGGGTCGCGTGGATGCCCGCGTTGCAGATCGCGTTCACGGCAATGGCGGCATTTAGCCGCTGATGGGAGCCAGCCAAACCGATGAACAGGCGCTCACCGGGTAATTCCGCGTAGGAGATTGGGGCCGAATGCTTCGCAGCAATCTGCTCAAGCACGATCCGTACTTCAGCAAACTGCGGCCCGGAGACAACCGGCACGCCGGGTTTGATGATTCCCGCCTTTTCGGCGGCGATTTCGGCCAGGGTGTGCCCGAGCCATTTTTGATGATCCATGTCGATGGAAGTCAGCACGGAAACCAAGGGATTAACGACATTGGTGGCGTCCAGGCGGCCGCCGAGACCGGTCTCAAGGATGACGAGATCAACGCCTTGGTCCCGGAAATAGTCGAAAGCAAGTGCAGTGGTAATCTCGAAGAATGTTGGATGGCGTTCCTCGTCAATGAGTGCCCGTATCCGACGGATGCCCCGGACGACCTCTGCATCATCAATCGGCAGACCGTTTATCTGGATTCGCTCGTTAAACCTAACCAGATGAGGTGAGGTGAAGAGTCCTGTCTTGATTCCGACGGCCCGGCAGATCGAGTCAATCATCGCGCAGACAGATCCCTTACCGTTCGTGCCGGCGACATGGATGAACCGCAATTCGTTCTGCGGTGCGCTCAGGGTGGCCAATAAACGCCGAACGTTGTCGAGACCGAGTTTGACCCCCCGATTCTGGGTCCCGAAGAGCCAATCGATAGCTGCGCCGTAAGTTGCGTTCACCTCGTACTTCAACAACTTACGTCGCCGGTTTGAGATAATTGAACAAAGAAATCAGGGTCTTGCGTAATTGCTTCCGATGCACGATCAGGTCGATGAGCCCATGAACCTGAAGGAATTCAGCGGTTTGGAATCCTGGTGGTAGATCCTGGTGCGTCGTTTCTTTAATGACACGTGGTCCGGCGAATCCTATCATGCATTTCGGTTCGGCCAATATCAGATCGCCAAGCGAAGCGAAGCTGGCCATGACTCCTGCGGTGGTTGGATGGGTAAGAACCGAGATGTATGGTAATCCCGCTTTGGCGTGACGACCTACGGCCCCGCTTGTCTTGGCCATTTGCATCAGGCTGAGCATTCCTTCATACATGCGGGCGCCGCCTGACGCCGAAACGATGACGACCGGCCTGCGGTCCTGCGTGCCGTGCTCGATCAGGCGGGTTATTTTTTCGCCGACAACCGAACCCATCGTTGCGGCCAGGAAATTGAAATCCATTGCGGCGATGGCGACCGGTTTTCCGTCGAGCAACCCGAAGCCGGTCTGGACGGCATCTTTCAGACCGGTCTTTTCTTGATAGCTCTTCAGTCGATCCCCATAGGCCGCCACTCCCTTGAAACTCAAGAAGTCGACGGAGAGCATATCAGGATCAAATTCGGTAAAAGTTCCTGAATCGATCAGGCTGTCGATTCGCTCCTTGGCCGACAGCGTGAAATGATAATCGCACTTCGGGCAAACCCTAAGGTTCTGCACGAGCTCGAGGTTATGGATTACCTCGCCACAGTCGGGGCATTTCTGCCAAAGGCCCTCGGGCATTTCCCTTTTTTTGTTGGTTGCAAGCTTTAGAGACGGCTTCTGAAAAATTGGCATATATCGCGGATCCACCGAAAGTTGTCAGCCCCGGGCGACGGTGATGGCCCGGACGGATTCGGCACCTGCCGCACGTAAGACCAGAGCGCATTCGTGCAGGGTCGAGCCAGTTGTCAGGACATCATCCAGGAGTACCAGGTGTTTTCCACGCACGTCGCTATTCTTGCGCATGGCGAACGCATTGCGCAAGTTCAGCATTCGTTCGACGCGATCAAACCGCGTCTGCGTGTTGGTGTATCGTCGCCGTTCGATGCAGCGCACGACCGGCAGCCTGGTCCGTTTCGAGAGGATTTCGGCGAGGGCTTCGGACTGGTTAAAACCGCGTTCTCGCATTCTAGCGGGGTGAAGCGGAACGGGAACCAAGCAATCCGCTGGATCCGCCTGTATTCGTGCGTCTTGCATGGCTTCGACCAGATATCCCGCGAGCACACGGCGCAGATAGAATTGGCGACCGTACTTAAAGCGATGGATCAGATCTCTTAAAACACCCTTTGCTTGATAGTTGGAAACCACGCAATCAAAAGCCGGGGTGCTGTCTTCGCAGTTCGGACAGCAGAAATCTCCTGCAATAAGACCCTCGAACGGCCTGGAGCAACATCGGCAGAATGGCGTCTGGATGCGAGGCGATGTCGCTTTGCATTGTTCGCAAAGAAGGGTTCCACGGTCTTGCGGATATCCACACCCGACACAATTGGAGGGGTAGAACAGCTCAAGCAGCGTATCAAGCAAGATCCGAGTCGGATTTCCCACGCAAGTAAATTATCCAAATTAGAAGCCAAAGTAAGAGCAGGATCAGAACGGACCCGATCCCGACGGTGATATCGCCACTGAACCAGGGAGTGACATCACGAATCTTTTTTGTAACTTTGTTAAATCCCATCTTACTGAAAATCAATCCGGAATGAATGCCGATCCCCAGCCAGAGGGAGGAGGTCCGTATGGTCGCGTGGGCGAGCAACAATCCGAGTATTCCGATTGTGGTGAATCCACCCAGAACCGTCAAAGGTTCAGAGAACTTCCAGAAGGCGTGCGGCAACAGTTCGAACCCGGAATACCAGCGGACGAGGGCGATCTGTTCTCTCGCGGGATTCAAAAAATGGATGATCGAGAAAAGTGCGGAAACGAAGATGGCTGCTGGGAGCGTGGGGATTGTCTGGCGAACCAGACCGAGGATCGCTCCTCTGAACAAGGCTTCTTCGATCAACGCCACGGAGATTGCGGTCAGAAGTATCGGCGGCAAGAGATCCCATGGAAAAGGATCCTTCAATTCGCAGATATCGAGCCCGAGAAGAGAGGCACCCAAAGCCGACATGGTGCATGCGGAAATCAGAAACCCACCCAGCAAATGGGGTATTCCCTGGGGGTTTTTGCGCAGACCAAGATTCTGGAGTCGCTGCAGTCCGATCCATCGCAGGAGCGGGATCAGAAGCAGAAAGGCGGAAACTAAAACGGCTCGATTAAAGAAGCGTTGAAAGTCTGTATTCGCGAGAAACCCCAGGGAATTGAAACGGGAGACGTACTGGCCGGCCCAAAAAAGCCAAGGGGCAAGTATTGCGCCCAGCATGACGGTTCCGATGAGATAAGCGAGAATCTTAAGGCCAGCGCTCAAGAGGAGAAGGAATTAGCGTGGAGGCTGACCTGCCGCAAATTAAAGTTTTTCAGTCATGCATAATAGGCACGCCTGGGTCGTTCGGACCAACGAGGGACTAAAACGGGAAGTTCGCGTCATTAAAGGAGCCGGTTCGTGGCGTTTCCAAGCGAAACGCGCAGACGAAGAACGCTGGACGTACTATGACGAGCCTCCGGTGGCTGATCTGGAGGAATTCCGGGAGATTCTATTTCGAAAATACCAACGGCGCCGAGCCGCCTACGAAGATGTTCTTTGGGCCGACCGTGAGCTGGCCCGCCGTCGTCAGGATTGACTCGTGGACTCCACCGATTCGGCTGAGCGCTTCGTAAAAGAGGCGCTCAGCCCGATATTTTGACCGGCGACAGGACGCTGGCCTGCATCAGCAGCGCGATTGAGATTGGGGTTAAGGGTTACGCGCGAGGTTAGATTGTGGGACTATCGATTCCGACGGAAGTCACGACCACCGCGACCACGGGAGTCTTTATGACCGCCGCCGCCGCGCGAAGGCTCGTTGCCGAAAAAGCGGTCTTGCCGAGCTTCAGGCGGCCTGGCTTCATTGACCGTGAGAGGGCGATTATCAAGAGAGAATCCATTGAATCGGCTAATGGCGCCATTCGCTTCTTCCTGCGACTCCATCGTAACAAAGCCGAATCCACGCGATTTACCGGTGAATTTATCCTGGATGATTTTGACGTCTAAGACACTTCCAACTTGTGCAAACAGATCCTGCAGATCGAGTTCAGTGGTCGCGAATGAGAGATTACCAACGTACAGTTTAACGGACATTTCTTTAATTCCAAATTCAAGCCTCCTCGAGCAGGCGCGTCCGTAACTGGACCAAATACCAACGATTCTAAAAAGCTGGCAGTTCCCCGAACGAAAAAGACTCTAATTGACCTGTACCGCCTACGGCAGGTTCGAACAGGTTTCAAGCAGCTTTTTTACAAATCATCCCCCCATGAGAACGATGCGGAAATCTCCAGGTCGGGATTGAGACTTCTCAGAACGGGACAATTCAGGGCGACTTTTTCGAGCGTTGCACGTTGCGGATGATTTGCCGGAAGCGGGACTGTGACGATCACTTCCAGCCTTCCGATTCGGCGAACGGGCTGTGACGTCATGTGTTTCACCACGACAGCTTTGGTGCCATCAATGTCGACCCCGTTTCGTTTCGCATAAAGATCCATCGTTGTTGTCATGCAGGTCCCGAGCGCGGTTGCGACAAGGTCCGTTGGGGAAAAAGATTCGCCTCTGCCACCGTTGTCCAGTGGCGCGTCGGTCTGCAGCCTGGTTCCGGATTGAATGTGAACAGCCTCTGAATGCAGTCCGCCCGTATGTTCGATCTCAATTTTGACCATAATGAGAAATCAAGTAATCAAGCCAAGGCGACCGGCACCGGCGCATGTGAGATGCACAAGGACTATCCATCACATTCATCAAAGTCCGAAGAAGCGTTCCGCGTTTTTTGTAGTTTGGGCAGAAAAGGATTCCAGGGTCAGGTGGCGAACCTCCGCGATTGCCAGGGCGGTCTCGCGCACAAAAGCCGGCTCGCAGCGTTTGCCGCGGTAGGGGATCGGCGAGAGGTAGGGGGCGTCAGTTTCGACCATGATTCGGTCGATCGGGAGCGATGCCGCGGTGTGGCGCAGGCTCCCGGCGTTCTTGAAAGTGACGATCCCGGTGAAGGAGATGTAGTGGCCGAGTTCAACAGCTTCCTGCGCCTCCTCTAGAGATCCGTTAAAACAATGGAACACGCCGTGAACGTGGGGCGAATAAGGGCGGAGAATCTTTATGGTGTCGGCCCAGGCATCGCGCTGATGGATGACGACATTTTTTGATTTTGTTGCGGCCAATTCCAAATGTTGCTCAAAGGCGACCGATTGGGAGGCCATTTCCGCGTCATCGTGCAGATCCGATTCGATGGTTTCCGTTGAGGAAGCGCCAAACGCCGTTTCACTGATCTCCTGTTTTCGGAGACTGCTCGGCAAATGATGATAATCCAGGCCGGTTTCGCCGATTGCCACCACTTTCGGCTGGTCCGCTAATTGTCCGAGTTCGGAGAGGAAATCTGCGCGCTCTTCGCTCACGGAGGTTGGGTGGATCCCGACGACGGCATATATTTCGGAATACCTCTCCGCTAAATGGATGGCATTGCGACTCGATTGGAGGGTTGTGCCAATCGCGATGATTTTCGAGACTCCGGCATCTCTCGCCCGCCGCAGAAGGGCTTCGACATCCCCGGCAAACTCCGGAAAGTCGAGGTGAGCGTGTGTGTCAACGAGCATGATTGGGGTATTAATTCTAGCCCGAGAATCTCACCAGCCAAAGCGCTCGTGGGAATTTCGCGCTAACGCTGTCTAACAGAAGCGCGGCCCTCCTACCATTGGATCACGGAGCTTGCCCAGGTCAAGCCGCCGCCAAACACGACCAGAAGAATGTAGTCGCCGATTTTGAATCGGCCGGCTCGATGGGCCTCATCGAGTGCGATAGCGACCGCCGCCGCCGAAGTGTTGCCGTATTTCTCCAGATTCACATAGAACTTCTCCAGGGGCAGGCGCATCCGATGAGCGATTGCTTCGATGATTCGCATGTTTGCCTGGTGTGGGATGACACAGGCAATATCATCGTATTTCAAACCTGCGGCTTCCAGAGCGCGGTCCGCGGCACCCGACATGGCGGTCACAGCCTGTTTGTACGTCTCCTTGCCTTGCATTTTGATCGTGTTGAGCTGCTGGCCGATGTTCTCAACAGTGATGGGGTTACGGCTCCCGCCGCCCGGCATGAAGAGAATTTCAGCAAACTCGCCGTCGCTTCCCATATGAGTCGCGACGACACCGTGAGAGGCCCCGCGATTTCGCAGAATTGCTGCGCCCGCTCCATCTCCGAATAGAACACAAGTGTTTCGGTCGGACCAATTGACGATTGAACTCAGCTTGTCTGCGCCGATGATGAGCACCGTGTTGTAAACGTGCGTCGAAATGAACTGCTGAGCGATTTCCATCGCGTACAGAAAGCCGGAACAGGCCGCAGATATATCAAAGCAGGCGGCACGGACAGCTCCCAGCTTCTTCTGTACCCAGCAGGCGGTGGCTGGAAAGAACATATCCGGCGTAACCGTCGCGACGATAATCAGATCGATCTCCTCAGCCTTGACATCTGCCTGGATCATCGCAGCGAGCGCCGCTTTTGTTGCCATGTCGCTCGTCGCTTCGTCTGCTGCGGCAATCCTTCTTTCACGGATGCCGGTGCGGGTCCGGATCCATTCGTCGGTGGTATCTACGATCTGCTCAAGTTCCCGGTTGGTGAGAATCCGCTCGGGAAGATAACTGCCGGTCGCGATAATCGAAACGGTCCTTCTGGATTTATCGGAACGGCGTGGCTGGGGCGGCGAACTTCTCATTGTAGAACTGAACTTCCCTCAATATTTGGGGGTTTATCTCGTGTTTAATGGACTCGGTGGCTGCCCGGATTGCATTCTTAATCGCCAACGCGGAACTCGCGCCGTGAGCGATAATACAGACGCCATTGACCCCAAGTAAGGGCATTCCGCCATATTCCTCATAATTGGTCTTTTTCCGGATCGATTTGAAGGCCCCTTCGGCAAGCTTTGCGCCGAGCTTGCGGATGGGATTTCGGAAAAGCTCGTGTTTCAGCCAGGAAAATATCGCGTAAGCGATTGCCTCGGAGGTCTTGAGCACCACGTTGCCTGTGAAACCGTCGCAAACCACCACTTCGCTCGGGTTCGCGAACAGGTCATGCCCTTCGATGTTGCCGCGAAAATTGAGACTGCTTCCTTTTAGCAGTTTGAAGGCTTCCTTCGTGACATCGTTCCCTTTCATGTCTTCTTCGCCAATCGACATCAGGGCCACAGAAGGATTTTTATAGCCGAGAACATGCTCGGAAAAGACGGCGCCCATGATTGCGAACTGAACGAGATTTTCCGGAGTCGAATCCGGGTTCGCTCCGGCATCGATCAGAACGAACACTTTGCTTTCGGTTGGCAAGAGGCAGGCGACGGCCGGACGTTCGATCCCTTTAAGGGTTCTCAGCTTGAGGACGGACGCTGCGACGGCAGCCCCGGTATGTCCGGCAGAGACGAGTGCATGCGCTGATCCATTTTTGACGAGGTCCACCGCGCGGCAGATCGACGCATCCTTTTTGTGGCGGACGGCCTTCGCTGCAGACTCCTTCATGGAGACCACTTCAGAGGCGTGATAAATCTCCACTCGCGGGTCTTTGTAGTCGAGCCGCTTGAGCTCGTTCCCTATTGCGGTGGCGTCGCCAACCAAAAATAGCTTTTCAATATCTGCGAGCTCTTTGAGTCCGAGCACCGCTCCCTCGATGATATTTTTGGGAGCATAATCACCACCCATCGCGTCTAAGGCAATCCTCATACCGCATCGGCCCCGGCGTTTGGCCGAAGGCTCTCGTAGGATGGCTGCTTAACGCAATTAGAGGTCTCGATCAACAGGAAAACGTTCCTTCAAATCGCCGGCGGGCGTGGTGAATGACTAAGCGACGTCGATCGTCAGGATCTGTCGCCCGCGGTAATACCCGCAGGATGGACAAGCCGTATGTCCGCGCACCCGGCTGCCGCACTGCGGACATTTGGTCAGTTGAGGCGCATGCCAACGGTTTGCGGCCTTTCGAGTGCGCAACCGCATCTTGGAGGTTCTTCTTTTCGGTACTCCCATTCTAACTCACTTCCTTCGGTTCAAATTCAAATGGTCGAGGGCATCCCAGGCATTCGACGCTTTGGGATCTTCAGCAACGTTCAGGTATTTCAGCCGTGGTCCGACGCACTTGGTCTTCCGGTCCCAATCGCAATGCGGATGAACTGGAAGAGCGAGGAGGATATCCTCTCGAATCCAAGGCGTCAAGTCGACCAATTCGGGCCCTGATAGCTCGATTTGAGCCACAAAGTCTTGAACCCGAATCGGGAAGACAAATCGCTTAAGGCAACTGACGCACTCCAGTCCGACGTCCACTCCGATTTTTCCGGTCATGAACAAACCTGACCCCGACAAGGCGATATCGAGTGAGTATTCGACAGGTCCCAAGGGCCGAATTTGGTTTTCCTCCAGCTCCAGGATGTCGGTTTCTTCTTTGCCTTCGAGGTGAATCCCTTCCGCAGGAATCTGCTTCAGATGTACTTTCATGATTGTAACCTCCTCCCCGGCATGCTCTCCGTAAGGCGGGGATCAGCGTTGGCGGCTCGGAGGAAGCCTCTTCGTGCCGTTGCCTCTTGCGTCGCCGCGTCTGGCAGGGCGAGGGTCCTTCCAAGCCGGAGGCAACGTCAAACCTTCGGTTACGGACAGGATGATCCACGTGCTAGCCGTGAAACTTCTTCGCCAGCGCCTGGACAACGCAGTCTGGCACAAACGATTGAACGTTGCCACCTAATCGAGCAATTTCTTTCACGATCCTTGAACTAATGTAGGTGTATTCTTCCTTTGGCATCATGAAAATGGTCTCCACCGTCGGCTCCATCTTCCGATTCATTAAAGCCATTTGAAACTCGAACTCGAAATCGGAAATGGCTCGAAGCCCGCGAACGATCGCCACGACCTTTTCCTGCTTCGCGAAATCGACCAGTAACCCGCCTAGCCTAACGACGCGCACGCTCGGAATATGGGCGCATGTTTCCTGAAGCAGCGTGATCCGTTCGTCGATCGAAAAGAGAGTCGACTTATCCTTTTGATCATTGAACGCCACAGCGACAATCAGTTCGTCGAACATTGTGCCAGCCCGCTGGATGACGTCCAGATGCCCGTTGGTCACCGGATCAAAGCTCCCTGGGTAGATGGCGACGCGCTGGGGGGAATCGATTTGAGTTTTTATTCCCATTCAATCGTACTCGGCGGCTTACTCGAAATATCGTAGCACACTCTGTTGATGCCTTTTACCTCGTTTATTATTCGGGTGGAAATGCGTGAGAGTATTTCATAAGGGATTCGGACCCAGTCTGCGGTCATTCCGTCCTGGCTTTCGACGATTCGCAGGGCGACGCTGTTTTCGTAGGTTCGCTGATCACCCATCACCCCGACCGATCGTACTGGCAGCAGAACGGCGAATGACTGCCAGACTTTGTAGTACCAGTCGGTGATCTTCATTTCGTTCACCACGATTTCGTCCGCCTGGCGAAGGATTTCCAGTCGTTCTTCCGTAATGTCGCCCAGGATACGGACTGCCAAGCCAGGCCCAGGGAAAGGTTGGCGGAACACGATTTCGCGCGGTAACTCCAGTTCCAGACCGACCTGTCGAACTTCGTCCTTGAAGAGCTGCCGGAGAGGTTCAAGGAGTTCAAATTCCATTTTTTCCGGCAGCCCGCCCACGTTGTGGTGGCTCTTAATTAGAGCCGCCGGATTCCCCGAAATCGAAACGCTCTCGATCACATCCGGATACAACGTTCCTTGAGCGAGAAAACGGTAGTGACCTTCACCGGCTTCTTCCGCTTTCAGTTCTTTCGTCGCTTCCTCGAAGACACGGATAAATTCGCCCCCGATGAGCTTGCGCTTCTTTTCGGGATCGGTGACGCCGCGGAGCAACTGAAGGAAGCTTTGGCTGGCGTCGACATATTTGAGACGGACATGAAAATTTCCTCGAAAAATTCTCTGCACGGTTTCGGGTTCGCGTGAGCGCAGCAGGCCGTTGTTAACGAAGATGCAGGTGAGCTGGTCGCCGATCGCCCGGTGAATAAGAGCCGCCGCAACCGAGGAATCGACGCCGCCGGAGAGACCGAGCACGACTTTGTCGTCGCGGACTTTTCTGCGGATTTCGCGGCAGGTCTGTTCGATAAAAGAACCCATTGTCCAGTCGGGCGAGCAACCACAGGCCCGGTAGAGAAAATTTTCGAGAATATCTTTGCCCAAAGGGGTATGTGCGACCTCCGGGTGAAACTGGAGTCCGAACAAAGATTTCCCGGGATGCTGAATTGCCGCGTAGGCCGAATTCTCCGTGGTTCCGATCACTTCAAATCCTTGGGGGATCTGGGTAATTTTATCTGCGTGGCTGTTCCAGACCTGCAGTTTGGACGGCAAACCCTCGAACAGGGGACTGGCTCCCAAAACGTGCAGTGTGCCCGCACCATATTCCCGGTGATCGGAAAACTCGACGACACCCCCCAGATGGCAGGCCATGAGTTGGATCCCGTAACAAATGCCGAGAACGGGGATCCCCATTGCGAAGATTTCAGGCTCGATCTGCGGTGCGTCTTTGGAAAAGACGCTTGCAGGGCCGCCCGACAGGATGATCCCACGCGCACCGGTCTCGCGGATCTGATCTGGCCCGGCGCGAAAAGGTAAAATCTCGGAATAAACTCGGCTCTCGCGGATCCGCCGTGCGATCACCTGCGTGTACTGCGAGCCAAAATCGAGGATGACCACTTTCGAACCACGAAACGCTTCATCACTGCTCATTGGAGGAAGTTGTCAGAGAAGTTGTCAGTTGTCAGTGTCAGTTGGCAGTGGGGAAGCGGAAGCGTCGAGTGGTAGTCTGCATTTCGACAAAAAGGGTAATCGAAACCGCTAGAAATGGAAAATGGGAGATGGCGGCAATTTTTTCAACGACAATTAAAAACCTGAAATACGAAGCCTGAGCCGTTACCTTTCCCGGCTGACAACTGACACTGGCAACTGACAACTTCTTCTGTGCACGAGAGACGTCGATCCAAAATTATTCCTGCATCTCTCCTTCTTGAAGCCTATTGCACGGGGATATTCCCGATGGCGATGGAGAGCGGAGAGATTGCCTGGTTTTCGCCTGACCCGCGGGGAATCATTCTCCTTGATGCGTTTCACATTCCACACGGTCTGAAACGCACCTTGAAAAAAGGAGTGTTCCAGATTCGGCTGAACACGGCATTCGAGGAGGTCATAAGAGCATGCGGCGAACGCGCAGAGACCTGGATCAGCGAAGAAATCATCGAGAGCTACATCAACCTGCACAGGCTTGGATTTGCTCATTCGGTGGAGGCATGGCTGGACAATGAATTGGCAGGTGGCCTCTACGGCGTAAGCGTTTATGGCGCCTTCTTTGGGGAATCGATGTTCCACAGGGTGTCGGACGCCTCAAAGGTTGCGCTAGTGGGATTGGTGAATCGGCTGAACGAAAGAGGATACCGTTTGCTTGATACGCAATATGTCACTAGTCATCTGACAACGTTCGGGGCGGTCGAATTATCGCGGTCTAAGTATATCCGCCTGCTCAAGCAGGCTCTTGCGCTGGATTGTAAGTTTGTTTGAATGGAACGCAGGCGAAAGCCTCTGAGTCAGCTCCGCTTATTGCGGACGAGGATCGGAGCGATCGCTCAGGCATGGCCATCATTACAATTCACGATCTCCGCGTGGTTCGGGGCGAAACAGAAATCCTGAAGGGTATTCAATGGGACGTAGCTGCGAAAGAGAACTGGGTTATTCTCGGAGCGAACGGATCCGGTAAAACGACTTTGCTCAGTTGCGTGACCGGTTATGTGACGCCCTCCGCCGGAACGATCGAGGTTCTCGGGAAGCAGTACGGTAGGGCGGACTGGCGCGAGCTCCGAAAGGAAGTCGGTCTTGTCAGTTCCGGGATTCGTCACTGGATCGAAGATCAGCAGACAGCCCTAGACGTCGTCGCAAGCGGGCGCAACGCGGAACTGAACCTCTGGCACCCGGCAGGCGAAAGCTTGCTCCGTGATGCGCGCAAAAGCCTGCGCCAAGTGGAGTGCGCTAAACTCGGCGATCGGCCTTGGGCTTTCCTTTCCCAAGGAGAACGACAACGCGTGTTGATCGGTCGGGCCTTGATGGCCAGATATCGAATTTTGATTCTGGATGAACCGTGTGCTGGTCTCGATCCGGTGGCGCGCGAACGGTTCTTACAATTCTTGAGCCGCCTCGCTTTGACGGAGAAAACGCCGAATCTCGTCTTTGTCACGCATCATGTGGAGGAGATTTTGCCCTGTTTCGACAAGGCGTTGGTGCTCCGAGAAGGCGAGATTCTCTCGCAAGGAGCGATCGGAAGAGTGATCACTTCCAGGACCATGAGTCAGGCATTTGACGCAGCGATTGCGGTGCGAAGGAGGCACGGAAGATTTCAACTGCAGTTCGGGTAGTCCGTGCCGGGTAGCTCACACGAGTTGTTTTGACAACCAGTGCGTCTGTCGGATGGTTGCATATTAGCTCGGTGGGTTGGACACAATGCAGAGCCGATGACGCAAAATCCACGACGAAGCCGCGTGCAACAGCCACTCAGCTTACCACGATGCCAAGGATTCACCCTCTGATCTTTCTTTTCTCATTTGCGATCGCGGGCTGCGGCGAGAAGCAAATTACGAATGCGCCATCGGCGGCGAAGAATGTCCTGGTGACAAAGGTGCAGTCTATGGATGTGCCCGTTCAGCTACACGAGTTCGGGCGACTAACCTCTCCGGAATCGGTGAATGTGCAGCCGCAAGTGAGTGGAAGGATTATGGAAGTGCACTTCGTCGAAGGACAAGAAGTGAAGAAGGGCGATTTGCTCTTTGTGATCGATCCGCGTCCTTTCCAGGCCGACCTGGAGCAGTCGCAGGGCCAGTTGAAATCCGATCAGGCGCAGTTGGCCTTAGATCAAAGAAATCTTCAGCGCGATGAACAAACCGGAGCGGGGCGTTTTGTTTCGGCGCAGCAGATAGATACTGATCGTGCCCAAGTTGAGAACTTTCAAGGAGCCGTCGCTAAAGATCAGGCGTCTGTTGATCTTGCGAAACTAAACCTCGAGTATTGCTACGTTCGCTCGCCGAATGACGGACGGACCGGTCGACGACTTGTAGATGCTGGAAACTATGTCGCTACCGGAGGAGCAACTCTGGTAAACATCCAGCTGCAGGATCCGGTTTACGTCGATTTCACGATTTCCGAGAACGACCTTGCTCAACTCCGCGAAAACTTGGGGCAGGGTAATATGCTGAAGGTCGATGTCGTCACGCCGGCCAGGCCCGACATCGTCAAAACCGGGAAGCTCAGCTTCTTAGATAATAGCGTCTCGACTCAGTCAGGGACCGCTCTGCTCCGGGCAACAATTCCCAACCAGGACCGCTACTTGTGGCCGGGCCAGTACGTGAACGTGACACTAACTCTGCAGATCCTGAAAGACGCGTCGGTGGTTCCCAGCCAAACTGTGCAGATGGGTGGAAAGGGTACCTATTTGTTCGCGGTAAAATCGGACAATACCGTTGAACAACGTGTAGTTAGTCAGGGTGTGAGATACCGGGATCTCGTGGTTGTTTCCCAGGGAGTTAAACCGGGCGAAACCGTGGTCGTCGAAGGTCAACTGGCACTCGGAAACGGCATGAAGGTAAACCCCAAGGAATATCCGTCCGCCACTCCGGCGGGGCCTGCTCCTGGAGGCGCTCTGACCGAGAGGGATTCGCAAAAGAATTCGACGTCAAGCGGCAAGCCAGAGAGTTCGGCGGTTAAGTCAATGCCGGCGCTATGAACTTTTCCGAGCTTTTTATTCAGCGTCCAATCATGACGCTGCTGCTGACCATCAGCGTTACGGCCTTCGGGATTCAGGTCTTCAGGCAATTGCCCGTGAATGACCTGCCGGCAGTCGACTACCCCGTGATTCAGGTGAGCGTGACCTATCCGGGGGCAAGCCCGGAAACGATGGCTAACACCTGCGCGACGCCGCTCGAAAAGCAATTCCTCCAGATTCCGGGCTTAGACATAGTCACATCGACCAATCAAACCGGTCAAGCGACATTGGTTTTGCAGTTTTCTTTGGATAAAAGCCTCGGCGATGCGGCAACGGACGTCCAAGCCGCGATTTCACGGGCGCAGGGTTTCTTGCCGATTGACTTGCCCCAACCGCCCTCCTTTCAGAAGACCAATCCGAACGATCAGCCAATCTTCTATATCGCATTAGTGAGCGATACAATGACGGAAGGGGATCTATATGATTACGGAAATACTCAACTGGGTCAGCAGATCGCGATAATTAACGGGGTGAGTCAAGTCCAGGTTTACGGTGCCAGGTCAGCCATCCGGATCAAGATTCAGGTGAATCAACTCTCCTCGCTTGGTCTGACAATGACGGACGTGACGAACGCGGTTGGCCAAAGCACTGCCTACCTGGGCGCCGGCCAGTTAGACGGGAAGAATCGCACCTATCTTCTCTTTCCGAATGGCCAGCTATCGAGTCCTCAGCAATACGAAAGCGTCATCATCGCCAGGCCAAACGGGCGGCCGGTTTATCTGAAGGATGTAGCAAAAGTGGTGAAAACCGTCGAGGACGAACGAATCAACAGAAATTTCTGGGCGCGTGACTATGGTGAGGCACCGGCGGAAGTGGTGTTGGCGGTTAGCCGTCAGGCGGGCGCAAATGCCGTGGAGGTAGCGCAAAAAGTCAAAAACCTGCTCCCTGCGTTTCGGCAACAGTTACCGGGTTCCGTACAACTCATCCCGCTTTATGATCGTTCCAAAACAATTATAGCCAACGCCGATGACGTCGAACACACCTTGTTTATCGCGTTTGCTTTGGTCGTCATAGTAATCTTTGCGTTCCTCGGCCGGGCGGCCGACACCTTCATTCCCGTGGTGGCTCTGCCTCTCTCCATGCTCGTCACGTTCCTCGTGATGGGCGCTCTAAACTTTAGCTTAAATAATTTGACCCTGATGGCATTAACGTTGGCCATCGGATTCCTCGTCGATGACGCCATCGTCTTCCTGGAAAACACGGTCCGTCTGATGGAATCGGGCCAGAAACCAATGGAGGCAGCGATTAACAGCGCCCGGCAAATCACTTTCACGATTATTGCCATGACGGTCTCGCTGGCGGTGGTATTTCTGCCGTTGGTGATGGTCACCGGTATCATCGGGCGCATTTTCCGGGAATTCTCGGTCACCATCATCGTTTCGATCTTTGCCTCCGGGATCGTCTCGATTACGCTGACTCCGATGATGTGCTCGCGGGTTCTCGGTCCGCGAGGACAAGCCGACCGGACTTGGATGGAGCGGACCGTCGGCAATTTCTTCAAGAGGGTTACTCACGTCTATGGTCGAAGTCTGTACTTCTTCCTCCGTCACCGTTGGATTTCCGCCGTTACGTGGGTCGGCTGCTTTGCTCTTACCGTCTGGGTTTTTGGGTTGCTACCAAAAACCTTCATTCCGTCTGGTGATAGCAGTTTTATCCGCGGCATAGTGTTGTGTCAGGAGGGAATTTCGCCCGACCGGATCAAGGCGCTGCAAAAGGAGGTCGATACCATCCTGCGCAAAAATCCAGCCGTAAATGAAACATTCACTCTTGCTGGCTTTTCGCAGGGATTGCCTTCCAACCAGATGCTGGCTCTCGCTTTCCTGAAAGATGTAAGCCAACGGCCGCCCATCACGCAGGTCGTTGGTCAGCTCACCCAAGAGCTTGCGCAAATCCCAGGCATTATCCCATTGCTGCGACCTGACCCGGTTTTGCAGATCAGCACCGGGGCGACGAAAAACAACCAGGGTCAATACGCATTTGCGATCTCTGGCGTCGATGCCGGTCAGGTTTATCAGGGCGCCCAGCAGATGATCGCCAAGTGCCGGCAATTTCCCGGGTTCGCATCCGTTTCTTCGGATTATTTTGCGAATACTCCCTTGTTGAACGTCGGTCTGAATGAGCTCCAGCTGCAGTCGTACGGGCTTACAAACGTGAATGTTGAGCAGCTTCTGAAAAATGCCTATTCTCAGAATTATACCTATCTCATCAAGACGCCGATTGATCAGTACAAAGTGATTGTTGAAGCGGAGGATCAACAGCGTAGCGAACCAACGGATGTCAACCGCCTTTATTTCAAGCCGCCGGGCGCACAGAATATTATCCCAAATCAGACGGTGACGGACCCGCAGACTTCAGTCGGAAGGTTGTCCGTAAACCATATCAACCAATTCCCGGCGGTAACGCTATACTTCAACTTGAAGCCGGGAGCGGCGACCGGGGATGCGACCCAATTTATCCAGCGGACTGCGGCGGAAGTCCTGCCGCCAACCATTCGCGGCCAACTTCAGGGCGAGGCGCAGACCTTTGCGGATACCTTTTCGCAGTTAGGTGTTTTGCTGTTCGTTGCTGTCTTCATCATGTACGTCATTCTTGGAATCCTGTACGAGAGTTGGTTCCATCCGATCACGGTCCTTTCGTCACTGCCAGTCGCTGCGGTCGGAGGACTATTGACTTTGCTGCTTTTCCACTCCGAGCTCTCGCTTTACTCCTACATCGGCATGTTCATGCTCATTGGAATTGTGAAGAAAAACGGGATCATGATGGTCGACTTCGCAGTCGAGCAACGCAGAGCGGGAAAGACGCCGGTCGAAGCGGTGCATGAAGCGAGCATTGAGCGTTTTCGACCGATCATCATGACAACCCTGGCCGCCCTGATGGGTGCGATCCCTATAGCACTTGCGATTGGGGCCGATGGAGCATCGCGGCGGCCTCTCGGTTTGATCCTGGTTGGAGGCCTAATCGTGTCGCAATTGATCACCTTGTATGTGACTCCGGCCCTCTATCTCTACATGGAAAGCCTTCAGGAAAAGCTCAATGAGCTCTACGACAAGATGGTGAAGTCGCGGCAAACCAAAAAACGGGAACTACCAACGACGCATTGATTCACTGCGGGGCAAACCCGCGGAGGGGACGGATCAAAACCTATCAACCTCGTCGATCGAGGTAATCTTCCAGGCGCCATGATCGATCGGGACGACTCGAAGTCGTAACACCGACCGGCCTTGCGTGACCTTCGATCCTTGCGATTGGGTCCACCGGACCGGTTGCTCGATCACGAAAAAACCCCCATTCACCGGGCCGCTCGCAACGGCAGGCCCTGTTACCTCGGATCGTTTTGTCCGCTCTTCGCGATGATGCCTGGAGGTCGCAGCCACCACGCCAGCCAGGCTGAGATCTCCCTCGCTATAGAAATGCACCGAATCTGCGAAGTAACGATGTTGTTCCGCGACATTGTCGTTTTGATTCGCGCGGACAAAATCCGAGGCGAATCGTTGAAGATTCTCGGAGACGTCTTGCGATCGTGATTCATGATGATCGCTCCTCGGGTCGGATGGCGATCCGGCTTTGGCTCCGTTCGCCAAGGAATCATTCCGACTCATCCTCTCCCGGCCAGATGAATTTCCAGGGGATGTGGTCCGCGCACTGGCGACGAACCGAACCGATAAAGACTTTTTCGTCGGGACCGAGCCTTCCCGATGATTCTCGTCAAGGGGAGGAGCGGGTGTCCGGTCTTCTGGCTCTGCTGCGGCGGTTTGTCTCGGCGGCGAAGAGGCAATTTTGTCCATCGTGAGGAGGATTGAAGAAACTGAATCGATCGAGTTTGTTGGGTTGGCTGTGGCGGACGCCGTCGTCGCGCCAGCAGCAGCCAGCGGCGGAGCCGTGGATTCCATTGCGCGAGGCGGATTCTGAATAGTGACCTCCGGGCTACTCAGAAACACCGCAGGCTCTCGTGCCGGGCTCAGGGTCGGAACTATCGGTTTCTCGAAGGCGATTCCGGAAGGGTCTATCAGTCCCGCCGCCAGTGCAGCGTTAATCCGCTCACGAGATAGTCGCGAGTTCGGCAAATAGCCGCTTGCTTCAGCCCTGTCTGAGTTAGCGAACGAACCGGATGGATGAAGCCTGGCGGTGTCCGGCGCTTGGTCTGCAGCGGAATATTCGTCGAAGTTGGCAGTTGATGAATCCTCGCGTGCGCCGGCCGAATATTCGTCACTTAGGTGAAGGGATTTGTGCTCCTCGATGAGAAGTTTCCAGCTGGCGGCGATCGCGATGCAAATGACTAAAATTGTCAAAAACCCTCTAGGCGTTGCGGCGGCGCAACGAGCACATTTACGTCGCAATATTGGGACTAATCGTCTCATGACACGAGAGTTCCGCGATGCGTCCGACCGGTCCAGAGCCCACCGAAAAGGCATAGTTGAAATACGACACAGGAGCGAGCGTTTTCTTAACATTCTTCATTCCCTTTGTTCGGCCAGTGGTATGCCTGTATTTGAGATCAGGGGCAGGAATCGACGTTGCAAGATCAAGTCTATTCGCAGTTCTTGATTCGCCCCGAGATCGCCAAAAACCACTGTGCGGTCTTCATGAGACCTTCACAAAATGGAGTGACGTTATAATCGCCCAGCAGGTCCTTCGATAGAGAGGTGTTTGCCCGAGAGTGTTTGATATCACCCAACCGTTCCGGCTCATAGACAGGCTCTATTTGCGAGCCAAAGATTTCATTTAGCAAATTGGCAAGTTCGTTGAGCGAAATCCGCGTTCCGGTCGCGATGTTCAGGATTGTGCCGGAGGGCAGAGAGACTTGAGCCGCACGGAGGTTGGCTTCGACGATGTCATCGATGAACGTGAAATCCCGCGTCTGGGCTCCATCTCCGAATATAACGGGCCGCCGGCCTTCCACCAGTTTCTGGATGAACAGAGGAATCACGGCCGCGTATTTGCTCTCAAGGGTTTGGCGCGGACCGAACACATTGAAATAGCGAAGCGAGATGGTTTTGAGGGATGTGCTCCTCGCGAACTGCGACGCGTACAATTCGCCCATCCACTTCGAAAAACCGTACGGCGAAAGAGGCGAAGGAAGAGTGCCTTCTGTCTGCAACTCTGCGCCATTGCTTCCGTAAACGGAACAGGAGGATGCGAAAATAACTTTCCGAACACCGGCGCGAAGTGCCGCAGTCAAAACATTCAAAGTACCTGTTACATTAACTTCGTGGGTTTGGCTCAGATCTTCAAAACTACGGGGTACCGAAGATATGCCGGCATGGTGGAGAACGAGAGAAACATCGCGAAAAGCTTCTGTCAGTTCCTCCAGATCACGGACGTCAACCGTCCGAAAGTCGATTTCGCTTTTAGTCCGAGCAAGATTGACCATGTTGCCGGCGGTCAGATTGTCGATAGCCCGCACCGCATATCCTGCGCTCAGGAAGCCTTCGGCTAGATGTGAACCGATAAATCCGGCTCCGCCCGTGATGGCGGCGAGTTCACTCACGGTTCGCCTCGCTGTGAAGATCGCCGTGCTTTCCAAAACTTTCAGCGATGCTCGGGGTTGATTGGGCCGTTCCAATCAGATCAATCCCTTCGGTCGAATTCTCCCGCTGTGTGAGCTTCACACCTACAAGCTTGCTGATCCCGTGTTCTTCCATCGTCACGCCGTACAAGACATCCGCTTTCGCTATTGTTCGTTTATTATGGGTGATCACGACAAACTGGCTTTGGTGAACGAAGCGGTCCAGAATCTTCGTGAACCGGCGAATGTTCGACTCGTCGAGTGGGGCATCCATTTCATCGAGCACGCAGAATGGGCTCGGCTTAACCATATAAATGGCGAATAGAAGCGAGACGGCGGTCATGGTCCGTTCACCTCCGGATAAGAGCGAGATCGATTGAAGTTGTTTTCCCGGTGGTCTCGCGATGATTTCGATCCCGCTTTCGAGCGGGTCCAGATCATCGACAAGCAGGAGATTTGCTTTTCCTCCGCCAAACAACTCCGCAAACATCTCCTGAAAATTCCTTCTGACCTGTTCGAACGTATCTGCAAACAGCTCCTTGGTTGTCGCATTGATTTTGTTGATCACGTCGAGTAACTCGCTCTTTGACTTCACGAGGTCGCCGTGTTGCTCTTCCAGAAATTTTTGGCGTTCTTCCAATTCGTCGTATTCCTGAATTGCTTCCAGGTTAACCGGTCCCATTGCGTCGAGGCGTTCCGTCATCTCCGCGACGGCAGTTTGCACAAATTCCCAATCGATCTCCGGACTCGGCGAAAGGCACGACGCACACTGAGAGGCGTCGGTCTCGGCGGTCGGTCGGTCGAGCCGCTTACGTTGTTCGCGCAGGCAGACCTGAAAAGCATACCAGTCAGGTTGCAGGCTGGATAGATCGACATGGTAGCGATGAGCGACGTGTTCGCGGATGTGCTCCAGTCGGAGATTCGATTGAGTCGTTTTCACCTCCTGCTGACCTCGCATCTCCTGGCAGTCGCCAAGTTGCTTGCGAAGGTGGCGCAGGTTCAGATCGACCGCTTCAAGAGCGTCGACTTGCTGTGCTCGATCTTGCTGAAGGCGGCCCACATCTGTTTCCGCGTCCGACTGCTCTGTTTGCAGTTGCTCAATCCTGGCGTGCAGAGTGGCGTTCTCTTTTTTAAACTGTTCGATGCGAGCGATGTAATTGGAGATATCTCGCTGACGGTTGACGATCAGATCCTTCAATTCAGCCAGGCGAACTGCCATGGGCTGGCGTTGTCGCTGAAGATTTTCCTTTCGTTGACGTTCGGTCGCGACACGAACTCTGAGTTCATTCAGAACATCCAGCAGCGTCTCCTCGTCACGTCGCAGGGAAACCACCTCCGCTCTAGCGGAGGACAGCTCTGTTTGCAACCCCTCCAGCTCCCGGTTGTTAGTTGAGAGGTCGTGTTCGATGGCGTCCACCTTGCCGATGGCTGCTTCCAGACGTTGTTGACCATTCTCTCGTTCCCAATTCAGGCTCTTTAGTTTTCCTTCGGCTTCTCGCAACTCACGGTCCAGTAAGGAGAGTTGGCCCTGCAAGGTCGAGGCGTTAACCTGCATGCGTTGTGAGGCGTCTCGTTTTTCTCGTACCGTTTGCTGGCACAGCCCGACTTGAGAGAGCAGCTGTTCTTTTCCTTTCTCGAGGTTCTGAACGACCGACCGGATTCCAGCGGACTCCTTTTCAAGCTGCCGGATCTGAATTTTCCGTTGCAGGATGGAATTACCATTGTCGGCGTTGAAGCCGGCGAAAACCACACCATCGCGAGAAATGAATTCCCCACTCATGGTCACGACTGCGAGGTCAGGAGTGTTATTCTTGATCTCAAACGCTGACGAGAGATTGGAAGCCAGTACCACGTTGTCGAGTAAACGGTTGACAAGCGGTGACACCTCCGGCCTGGACTTGATTCGATCTAGAGCCCAGGCAACCGCTCCATTCGGCAGAGCCTGCAATTGCACTGCGCTTTGGCTTGCCAGCTGCGGAACAGGGACAATCGCTGCGCGTCCGATCTTCTTTTCGGCAAGATCAAGGGCAATCGATTCTCCGACGAGTCGCTCTGTACAAAGGATCGCCTGCAGGTTTTGTCCAAGTGCGGCCTCTATGGCCGTTATGTGCTCGCTGTTCACCTCGATAAAATTGGCGAGCGCCCCGATAATTGCCGCACGGTAGAGTTGCGGATTGTCCAGACCTCTCAAGACAGCTTGAGTGCCGACGCCCAGTCCGGCGCCCTCCTCGTTCAACTGCTTCAACACTTCCAGCTTGGACTCGCGCTCAGTCAGGGTCCGTTGATTCGCGCTGAGGTCGCTATCGATCCGCTGCAGTTCCTTCTGTGTATTGGCCAGTTCGTGCTCGCTGTCATTCAACTCATCCCGGCTGGTTTGTACTCTTGCCTTGGCCAGTTCAAGCTCCTTCTCCGTGTGCGAGACCGAATCTCCAAGATGACTTTGGGTCGCTTCTGTCTGAGTCAACTCTCGCTGCAGGAGTTCGAGTCTCGTTTCACCGGCTTCCTTTTGGTTCAGAGTACTGGAGAGATCGCCGCGGAGCGCGGCGATCTGGCTTTCCCGCTCTTGGATCTGACGTTGAAAATCTTGAACGGATCGCTCGACGTCCTGTCGCCGCGATCGGAGTTGATTCGCTTGTTTTTGCTGTTCCTGGAGCTGTTGCTCTTCTGTGGTGAGCGACTCGAAGATGGCGCTCAACTGATGGTCAGTCTCTTCAAGTTGGTTTTGCTGAGTCAAAAGCTTCTGTTCCGCGGCCGCGACGTCTGCCTGGTATTGCTCTGATAAGCTGGCCGATTCGCTGATGCGCTCCGCGTTGAACTCAATCCGGTTGGATGCGGAATCGGCCTGGTTTCTTAGTTCTTGAACTCGCTGGCGCGCGGTCGCAATCTGTTCTTCAAGGAGATCAATTTGGCGGCGTTGTTCGCTTATACCAAACTCCTGCGATTCAACCTGTTCCTCCAGAGACCGTTGAATGTTGCGGAGCCTCTCAGTTTCTTTCTCGGCTGCCGTGATCGCCAGATGGATTTCGTCATGGGTTCTCCGACTGAAATGAGTGTCCAAAGTCTGCAGATCGTCAAAAAGCGCTTTGAAGCGGCGAGCCTTTCCCGCCTGGCGCTGGAGTGAACCGATCTGACGCTTCACTTCCTTCATGATGTCGCCCAGCCGAACCAGGTTCGCGTCGGTGTATTCGAGTTTCCGCAATGCCTCTTTTTTCTGAGCCTTGTACTTCGTGATTCCGGCAGCGTCTTCAAAGATAGCCCGTCGATCTTCCGGTCGCGAACTCAGGATAAGATCAATCTTGCCCTGTTCCATGATCGAATAAGCGGTGCGGCCAATCCCGGTGTCCATCAGCAGCATCTGGATATCTTTGAGGCGGCATACGGCCTTGTTGAGGAGGTATTCAGACCGCCCGTCCCGGAAAACCCGGCGAGAGATTCTGACTTCGTTGTATTCCGTCCCGAGATCCTTTTCACAGTCTGCAAACGTGAGGGAAACTTCCGCCATTCCAACCGCCTGTTTGCTGTCGGTTCCGCTGAAAATAACGTCGGCCATTTCGCCTCCGCGAAGGGCCTTGGCCGACTGCTCGCCGAGCACCCAACGCACGGCATCGAGAAGATTCGATTTTCCGCAACCATTGGGTCCGACAATCGCTGTCACCCCCGGGTGAAAAGTAAGCACTGTCTTGTGGGCGAAAGATTTGAAGCCGATCAATTCGAGCGATTGCAGATACATGAAGGTATGCCGGGAAGGCTAATTGGGAACGGACGGCCTTACAAGTTGAAAAGTACAACAGGTAGAGCGAACTTTTCTGTAGACTCCAACATATTGGGGTAGATTGATTTGGTCCCTCTTTAGGCAATCGGGTTCCAGTTACTGCTGATTGAATCCTGTGGCCTCTCTTCTTTGGTTATGTTTTTCTAGAAACGCTATGGATCCATTAGACGACCTCTTCGAATTCCTGCGATTTCCGTCCGTTTCGGCCGACAGTCAATTTAAGAGTAGTGTCGACGCCTGCGCGGATTGGTTAACCGCCCGGTTGCGAAAAGCGGGGCTCCAGGCTCAGAAGTATGAAACTGTTGGGCATCCAGTTGTGGTGGCTCGCAATGAGGAGCGACCGGGTCGAAGGACAGTCTTAATTTACGGGCACTACGACGTTCAGCCACCTGATCCCGTGGATCTCTGGGAGACGCCTCCGTTCGAACCGGTCATCAAAGAGAACAAGGTTTTTGCCCGTGGATCAACGGACAATAAGGGTCAGATTCTAGCGCACATTCTTGGTGTAGAATCGGCTCTGAACGAACGGGGTGATTTGCCCGTCAACCTGATCCTGCTGGTGGAAGGCGAAGAGGAAATTGGCAGCCCGAACCTGGAAGCTTTCCTCAAAGAACATAAGTCGGCTTGGCACTCCGATGTAGTGGCGATCTCGGACACCGGAATGGTGGCGCCGGGGATTCCGACCTTTACCTATGGATTAAGGGGAATTTTATGCATGGAAATCCGGTTGCGCGGCCCGTCAGCGGACCTTCATTCCGGGATTTTTGGTGGATCGGTGGCAAATCCGGCCACGGTGCTGAGCCGGATCATCGCGAAACTTCACGATGATTCCGGCCGCATCGCGATTCCTGGGTTTTACGACTGCGTCCTTCCGCTGGAGCAGTGGGAGCGGGACCTCTGGGCCAAACTTCCTTATACGGAACAAGCCTGGCTCGCGACCACCGGTGCACCGCGGATTTGCGGCGAAGAGGGCTTCACGTTTCTGGAACAAGTTTGGGCCCGACCGACTGCGGAGGTGAACGGCTTTGGTAGCGGCTATCAGGGGGAGGGGCCGAAGACTATTATACCGAGCAAGGCGACGGCCAAACTTTCATTTCGCCTTGTGCCAGATCAGGATCCGTACGAATTGAGACCGGGCGTTGAGGAATTCTTGAAACGGCAGTGCCCCGATTCGGTGGAAATGCAGATCGTTCGGCAGCATGCGGGCAAGGCATACCTGGTCAAACCGGATTCGGCTTTTGGCAAGGCCGCTCAAAGGGCGCTTGCCGATACATTCGGGAAGCCGGTCGCTTTTATTCGGGAGGGAGGGAGCGTTCCCATTGTGCGATCGTTCAAGGATATCCTGGGTGTAGATACTCTGCTGCTGGGATTGGCATTGCCGGACTGCAAAGTTCATTCACCGAACGAAAACTTCGCGATTGAAAACTTTCACGCTGGGATTCGTCTAAACAGACAGCTGCTCGACCAAATCGCAGTGACATAATGAATCGGTTCTTCGCCATCTGTTTGCTATCGTGGGTGGCCCTTGTCCCCTCCCGTGGCGAAGGCGATACCTTGAATAGTATTTATCGTTCCCTGAGCAGGTTTGGGAACGACGTAAGGAACACGTTTACCGAAGACTCAGGCGATCGGCCGAGCCCGACTCCAAGGCGGCACCGGAAATCGCCAACTAAACACGTATCCTCGAAGAAGACGGCGGACCAAGATGCTGATTCAGCGAATGCATCGCCGACTGCCAAAGCAGGGGCTTCCAAGGAGGCCTCGAAATCGAAACCCGCTTCAGAATCTTCAACGGAGGCGAAGCAGGATGGCCCGCGATCAGCGGTCGACGAGGAAAAAAGCGGATCAAATCCCAGCTCTACTCCTTCGACCGACCAAGCAACTCATTCTGATACCCACGGCAATTCCGAACCCGCCGCTCCGATGGCCACGTTAAAACCGGAAGCGCTTCGCGAATTCTCGGAGCAGCCCGCGGCGGTTCAGGTCTTGATTCGCAACTCGCTCGCGCTCACCGAAAAGAATTTGAGTTATAAGTACGGCTCTGCGGATCCCGCAGCGGGTGGAATGGATTGTTCGGGATTCATTTACTATGTGTTGAGCAACGCCGGATTCAAAGATGTCCCTAGAGATTCGGCCGGGCAATACGTCTGGGTTCGCCAGAAAGGCGATTTTCATGCGGTGCTGAGCCGGAGCGGAGAATCTTTCGAACTAGGCGGTCTCCACGCTGGCGACCTGCTGTTCTGGTCCGGCACCTACAAGGTCGATCGGGATATTCCGATAACGCACGTAATGATCTATCTCGGCAAAGAAAAAGCTACCGGCAAACCTGTCATGGTGGGCGCTACGGACGGACGTAGCTACGACGGAATTCGCCGCTATGGGGTCAGCGTCTTTGATTTTAAAATGCCGAGCGGCCAACCGAACAAGGACGATCCCGATTTGACTACGAGATTTGAGGGATACGCAAGTGTTCCGGGGCTGCGCGACGTGGATGTAGCGTCAAAGAACCAAGTAAACCGGGAGCAGGAAATCAAGGGCGAGAACCAGAGGCCTAACGTAAAAGCAAAACCGACACCGCAACCGTTGGGTAACGGGGATTAGATCAACGCCCTCGCTGTCCCGGGTGTTCAACTATTTTCTGTTTACTCGGTCAGGAGGCAGTATAGCCTCCCGGATGCTGGATATTCGTCTGATACGCGAGAAACCCGACTTTGTTCGCGAGCGACTGGCGACGCGCGGCGCGAAACTGGCTCAACAGGTTGACGAAGTTCTAAAGGTTGACTCCGAACGACGCCATTTGGAGACTCAAGTACAGCAATTAAAAGCGGAGCGAAACAAGCTGAGTAAAGACATCGGGGTGCTGCGATCGAACAAGGAATCCAGCGCCGAGCAGGAATCAAAAGTCAGGGCCATAGGCGAAGAAATTACCCGTTTGAATGAGGCGGTTGCCGCCGCCGACGGATTGCAAACGACTTTATTGCTTGGCATACCGAACCTGCCGCATACGAACGTTCCTGTAGGAGCCGACGCCGATGCGAATCCCCAGGTGCGTATCTGGGGTGAAAAGCCGGTCTTCAGCTTTCAGCTTTTGGATCACGTCGATTTGGGAAAAAAGCTTGGTCTTTTTGATCCGGAGCGAGCCGCCAAAATCAGTGGCACCGGTTTTGTCTGCTTTACCAACCTCGGGGCGCGGCTGCAGCGTGGATTGATCCGGTTTATGCTGGACTTTCACACGAATGAACACGGTTACGTCGAAATCTGTCCGCCGCATCTCGTGCGGCGCGAATGTATGGTTGGCACCGGACAACTGCCCAAGTTTGAGGAAGACGCCTATGGTCTGGAAGAGGGACAAGCTTTTTTGATTCCAACTGCTGAGGTGCCGCTGACCAACCTTTATCGCGATGAGATTTTGTCTTTTGGGGAGTTGCCGAAACATCTTGTCGCCCACACGCCTTGCTTTCGGCGGGAGGCGGGATCAGCGGGTCGAGACACACGGGGGATCATCCGGATACACCAGTTTGATAAAGTGGAACTGGTCAAAATCACGGTCCCGGAAACCTCCTACCAGGAACTCGAGAAACTGACGACCAACGCGGAGAGGGTGCTGCAGAGGCTCGGCCTGCATTATCGGGTCATCGAGCTTTGCACCGGCGACCTCGGGTTCAGCATGGCGAAAACCTATGATCTGGAAGTCTGGGCGCCTGGCCAAGGCCGCTATCTGGAGGTCTCGAGTTGTTCGAACGCTGAAGATTACCAAGCCCGCCGGATGAATCTGAAGTTTAAGGACGGGGATGGAAAAAACCGTTTCTGTCACACCTTGAATGGCTCAGGGACAGCCCTTCCCCGCCTCTACGTGGCGCTGGTAGAAACCTGCCAGCAAGCCGATGGATCGATTCTGATTCCTGAGGTGCTCAGAGACTACGTCGGAGCCAAGGAAATACGGTGAGTGAGGCGTCAGAATTCAGAACTATGCTTCAGTTACTTTGCTCCTGGAGTTGATTTGGCACAATCTCCTCCTGCTCTTGGTCTTCTTCAAGCCACTCGCAGAACTCTTTATAGATGGCCTTGCTGATCACAATCAAACGTCCCTGCATCCGATCCAGGTATTCGTGAAGTCCGATACGGAAAATTTCGTCCATGGTGACGAAACAGAGATCGGCAAGAAGCTTACCGGAAAGACGCTCTGCTTCCACCTTATATTGAAAATCTCCCCGGTCGACGCCGGTGATCTCGTGAAGAGCATAGTCAAGGGAATCAACGCAAAAGAGGATCGATCGAGGAAACGTCTGATTCTTGACAAGAAATTCTACAACTTTCCATGGCACAACCTGGCCTCGATAATGTTTCCGATACGGTTCCAATGCGCTGCATGATTTCAGAACCGCCATCCATTGGACGGTGTCGACGTTGCCACCGACCTGTTCACCACTTGGTAAAAGGATGTGGTACTTGATATCGAGAATCCGGGAAGTTCTATCAGCGCGCTCGAGGAACATTCCCAACCGAATGAATTCCCAGCCTTCGTCATGCGCCATCGTTGCGTCGGTGACGCCTTGGAACAGCTGCGAGCCTTCCAGGATCCATTTAAAAAATTCGTACGTACTATTTTGAAACATCCTCTTCGCGTCGCCGGAGAAGAAAAACAGATACATCCGGTTAATCTGTTCCCACATTTCGACGGAAATTTGTTCGCGTACGGTGCGGGCATTTTCTCGGGCCGTGGCGAGGCAGGAGTAAATCGAGTTGGGGTTCTTTCGTTCGAACGTGACGAAATCAACTACGGCATCTCCGGCAATCCCGGGATGAAGCTCATTGAAAAGCTTCGTGTCTTCCAAGGTGAAGATGATCGATTCCCAATGCTGCTGATTGTCTGCGAGCGGCTGCACATCCAGCATCAGCTGGAGATTGACATCCATTATGCGTGCGTTGTTTTCTGCGCGCTCCGTGTAGCGGCTCAACCAAAAAAGTGCGTCGGCAACTCGGCTTAACATAATTTAGGTGATCCGTTCTGAATCCTGGTATTTGAATTTAGCATTCGGAAACGGCTCGGGCATTTGGTGGGTGAATACGGCTCAATTCGCCAGACCGGCCACGTAAAGCTAAACGCCTCAGACCATTTAATCGTTCAGCACCCATGTGTCTTTGCTCCCGCCCCCCTGTGAGGAATTGACAACCAGCGAGCCTTTCCGCAACGCGACTCGCGTTAAGCCTCCCGGGATGATGGTGATCTTTTCTCCGTACAGAATGTAGGGGCGAAGATCGATGTGCCTCCCTTCGAAATGATCTTCACAGAACGAGGGAGAGCGCGACAACCGGATCACCGGTTGAGCGACATAGTTGCGGGGATTTTTTTCGATCGCCTGTCGAAACGCTTCCCGTTGGTCGATTGTTGATTGCGGACCCATGAGCATTCCATAGCCGCCGCTCTCGTTTGCCGATTTCACCACCAGATTTTCCAGATTTTCGACAATATATTTTCGATCCGAATCGAAGTGCGAAAGATAGGTTTCGACGTTCGGGAGGATAGGATCTTGATCCAAGTAATATCGGATCATTTTCGGCACGAAGTAATACGTCACCTTGTCGTCTGCCACTCCGGTGCCGATTGAATTAGCCAGACTGACATTCCCCCGCCGGTAGGCATCGACAATTCCAGCAACACCCAGCACCGAATCGGATCTGAATACCCGTGGATCCAGAAAATCGTCGTCGATCCGGCGATAAATGACATCAACCCGTTTCAGGCCGCGGGTTGTTTTCATGTACACGAAACCGTCCTGAGCCACAAGGTCAGCGCCCACGACAATCTCGATTCCCATGGTCCGCGCGAGGAAAGAATGCTCGAAATAGGCGGAGTTGTAGATACCGGGTGTGAGCAACACGACCGTTGGGTCCAGGTTCCCGTGTGGAGCGATGAAACGCAGAACGTCCAGAAGCTCAAGGCAGTAGGTGTCCACCGGCCGAACGAGGTAGCGCGAGAACAGGTTAGGAAACACCCTTTTCATGGCTTGCCTGTTTTCCAGCAAATACGACACGCCTGAAGGAGAGCGGGCGTTATCCTCGAGCACGAGATAGTTGCCACTCTGATCACGGATCAGATCGGAGCCGCAGATGTGAATGTAAATATCTTTTGGAACATCGAAGCCCATGAACTCAGTTCGAAAATGGGCGGCGCTGCGAATAATCTCAGCGGGAACAATGCCATCGTGCACGATCTTTTGGTCATGATAGATATCACGCAGGAACAGGTTCAACGCGGTGATCCGTTGGCTGAGACCGCGTTCCACATGTTCCCATTCGGCGCGGGGAATGATGCGAGGGATCAAATCGAACGGAAATATCCGTTCGGTCCCCTCTTGGTCGTTGTAGACTGTAAAAGTCACTCCCTGCGTAAGAAACGCGTTGTCTGCAAGATCGCGTTTTTTTTGGAATTCTTCGCTCGACATCCCGGTATAGCGAGTCAGCAACTTTTCATAGTGCGCGCGAATTTCGCCGGCAGGCTCGAACATCTCGTCGAAAAAGCTTCCCGGCTCGTATCCCTGAAAAAGATTCCCCATACAGCTTCCAAGTTAACCGTCGGTTTCAGGGTCGAAAAGAAGAAAAAGCCGCAAAGTGGGATCCCTTTGATGTCGCAAAAGAGCGTAGTATCTTAGCGCACGATGACTGCACTGAGCATTTTCCTTTTCCTTGGGACGTTAGCCCTTTCACTCTGGGCGACATGGAGGGTGAAGGCGGCCTACGCGAAGTATAGCGAGGTTCCAGCCTCGTCGGGCATGACGGGAGCCGAGGTCGCGGCTCGGATTATGGCGGCGTCCGGCATTAACGATGTTCAAATCGTCGAGTCGAACGAGATGCTGGGTGATCACTATGATCCTATGAACAAGAAGCTGGTACTTTCTTCGGCCAACTTTCACGGGGCATCGACCGCCGCCGTCGGGGTGGCGGCGCATGAGACTGGCCATGCGATTCAGCATAAAATGGCTTACGCTCCCCTGAATTTGCGGATGGCTGCCGCCGGAATGGCAGGGTACGCAAATATGGCTGTGGCGTTTCTTCCGATCGTGGGATTCATGACCGGCCTGTTTCGACCGATGCTGTTAATCATGTGCATCGCATGGGGTGTGATCATGTTGTTCAATTTGATCACGCTCCCCGTGGAATTTGACGCTTCGAACCGCGCCAAAAAAGTTCTCATCAACATGGGTTTTATCCGGGGGTCAGCCGAAGTAGCTGCAGTCAATCAGGTGCTCGATGCGGCTGCATTGACGTACGTTGCGGCTTTCCTGACTTCTCTCGGCTACCTGCTCTATTACCTGCTGCCTCTGCTATCCGGCGGTCGCCGCGAGTGACTTCCAGACTAACGGACGATGTTGGCTGAATTGCCGTTCGGGGGCCGAGGATGCAGAGACAGACACGCAGAAAACAGCTTTCCAGGAAGCGATCTATGGACAAAGAGGCTCCCGCACCATTCGCTGATCCCTCGCTCTATATCAATCGCGAACTGAGTTGGCTGGAGTTCAACCAACGCGTATTGGAAGAAGCCCAGGACTCCGAGAATCCTCTCCTGGAGCGCTTGAAATTTCTGTGTATCGTCGCGTCAAATCTCGACGAATTTTTTGAGGTGCGCGTCGCCGGATTAAAGCAACAACGCTTGAGCAATATTAGTGCTCCAGGGCCGGATGCGCTCAGTCCAAGCGAGCAACTGACGGAAGTTTCCTGTCGGGTACGCAAAATGGTGGATGATCAGTATCGTCTCTGGAACGATGAGCTGGTGCCGAATTTGGAACAGAACAGCATCTTTTTTCTCCCTTACGAAGAGCTTACCAAAGAAGAAAAACAGCATTACACGAAATATTTTCAACAATCAGTCTACCCGGTCTTGACGCCGCTGGCCGTTGATCCGGTTCACCCCTTTCCGCAACTCCTGAACAAAAGTCTGAACGTCGCGGTCGAGTTGGAAGGGGTGGATCTCAATACGAATTTAGCGGTAGTTCAGGTTCCGCGTATCTTGCCGCGACTGGTTCCCTACATGGCCGGCAAAAGCGGAATGTACCGGTACATTTTCATCGGAAACCTGATTCAGGCGCATGTCGGCTCGCTCTTTCACGGTGTCCAGGTTAAGGGCGCTTACCAATTCCGCGTAACCAGGAACAGCGATCTCTACCTTGACGAGGAAGAAACCGACAATCTGCTGAAGGCGATCGAGCTTGAACTGCGCAAACGGAGTCGAGGGGATGCAGTCCGACTGGAAGTCCAGAAGGACTGCCCGGCCCATATCACCGATCAATTGTTGCAAACGTTTGACCTTACGAACGACGATCTATACCAGGTTGACGGACCGATAAACTTTCTGCGTCTGATGCCGGTGATCTCTGAAGTCGACCGACCAGACCTCAAATTTCGGCCTTTTGTGCCGGCGATTGTGACTGGATCGTCGGACCACGATGATATTTTCGCCCAGATCCGGCGCAGACCGATTCTCTTGCATCATCCCTTCGAAAGCTTTCAGACCGTGCTCGATTTTATCGAGCAAGCGGCTGATGATCAGAACGTGCTGGCCATCAAGCAGACACTTTATCGGACCAGCGGGGATTCCCAGATCGTGGGCTCGCTTGCCGAAGCGGCTGAGAGCGGGAAACAGGTCACGGTCGTGATTGAGCTTAAGGCGCGCTTTGACGAAGCGGCGAACATCAAGTGGGCGAGAACACTCCAGGAAGCCGGTGTTCACGTGGTTTACGGGATTGTTGGCCTGAAAACCCATGCGAAACTGGCGCTTGTTGTTCGCCGGGAAGAAGATGGCCTCAGACGCTACCTTCACATGGGTACCGGGAACTACCACCCTTCCACCGCGAAGCTTTACACAGATATGGGCTTATTGACGTGTGACCCGGATCTGACGAACGACTGTGCGGAACTATTTAACTGGTTGACCGGCGTTTCAGTTTTTCCGGATTTAAAGAAAGTCAGGGCTGCGCCGAAAGCGCTTCACGATTTCATTCTCGAGATGATCGACCGCGAAGCGGAGAACGCAAAGAAGGGCAAGTCGTCCGGAATCTTTGCCAAGGTAAACTCACTGGTAGATCCGCAAGTGATCCAGGCCCTCTACCGGGCTTCCCAGGCCGGAGTGAAAATCAAGTTGTTGGTCCGTGGGGTTTGCTGTCTGCGCTCAAAGGCCCCGGGAATAAGCGATAATATCACTGTGCGGAGTGTTATCGGCAGGTTTCTCGAGCATAGCCGGATCTTCCGATTTGAAAATGCGGGTCGGCCCGAGATTTGGCTGGCAAGCGCGGACTGGATGGCACGGAATTTTTTTCGACGCGTCGAAACCTGTTTCCCAATTGAAGACCCGGAACTTCGATCCCATATCGAGAAGATCCTTGATATCTACTGGAAGGATAACGTCAAAGCCCGAGAGCAAGGGTCAGAACCCACCTATGTCCGCAGACCGATTGACGGCGAACGCGTTGACGCACAAGCATTTTTCCTCGAACAGGCGTCAAAGCCGAAAAAACCAGATATCGACGCCAAGCCGGTCGTGTTGAAGACGAGCAGCAAGGGCTTGGATATGAAACAGCGGGACGAAAAGGTCGGACAGCCGGCCTAGTAAGTGTCTTGTCCCCGAAACAACAACAAAACACCTGCTATTTCGGGGATCTCACGAGCCAAAGCGTTGGTGAAATTTCGCGCTACTCTGCCTTCGCTTTGCGGCGTGCCGGCCGCTTCAAAAATTCCCAGCCGATCTTACCGCCTCGCAGCGTCAGTGCTGCGTCGAATGGCCGGCCTTTCTTGGAAATAAATCGTTTTAGAAGGTCGCTCTTACCTTCCAAGAGCATCTTGCGCATCTGGTCCGGCGGGATTTCGCATTGGAGAATGGTTTTGTTCACCTTGAAGGAGCAAGTCCCTTTGGAGACGTTTTCGCAGATGTAAGCTGTCCCTGTATCGTAGACCTGTCCGCCTTCGCAGACCTGGCACTTGCCCACGAGAGAGTGCTGCTGCGGATCAACTACCACACGGTCGCCGTGCCCATTGTTATTGAACTCAAATTCCGGCTTGTTCTCCTCGTTCAAAATCAGAATTGCGGAAAACGGTCTACCGGTCTTGCTGCGGAATCCATTGAGTGGTCCGACTTTGCGATCGGTCACCAGCGTGCTGACTTCATCCGGACTCAACTGCCGGCTGGCAATGTTCTTGAACAGACGGAATCCGCACGTTTCGCAATGATAGGTGCGATAGTCTTCCTTTAAATGCAGCGCGCCGCATTTTGGGCAACGCACGTCAATGGTCAGGTAGCTTCCTTCGATAGCGTCGCTCTCGAAATTTTTCGCCTTGTGGACGATCTCACGGGCTAGATCTTTGATCTTTGCCATGAAAGACGACCGCTCAAGGCGGCCCTGTTCCATGAGTTTTAGCTGATACTCCCATTCTCCGGTGAGTTCTGGCGAAGAGAGCAGATGGATGCCGATTCCTCGAAGCAGGGTGATAAGCGAGATGCCTTTGGAGGTGGCAATCAAATCCTTGCCTTCCCGACCGATGTACTCGTCGTAGACTAATCCTTCAATGATCGCAGCGCGAGTTGCCGGTGTTCCCAATCCCCTTGCGGCCATCGCTTCCCGTAGTTCTTCGTCTTCGATGAGTTTGCCCGCGCTCTCCATAGCAGACAGCAAAGTCGCTTCCGTAAACCGCGGAGGGGGCTTTGTCTGGATCTCAACGATTTCGGCATTTCGTGTCAAAGCCCGCTCGCCCGGCACCAGATCCACGAGCGAATCGCCTTGTTCCTCGCCTGTCGCCTGTCGACCGTAAACGGCCAGCCAGCCCGGATCCTTGATGATCCTTCCTTCGGTCTTGAAGGCTTCACCTTCAACCCGGGTAATGCGAGTCGTTACCTCGAATTGGGCCGCCGGATGGAACACGGCAACGAATCGTCGAGCGACCATGTCAAAGACCCGCATCTGCGCTTCATCGAGGTTCCTCGGGACCTGGTCGGTTGGAATGATCGCATTGTGATCGGTAATCTTGGCGTTGTTAAATATTCGTTTGGTTGGTTTCAACCAGCCGTTCTGGAGGACCTTGCGGGCGTGCGGCTGAATGGTCGGATCGACCAGGCTCGACAACACATGGCTGGCCGTTCCGAGATAGTCCTCCGGCAAATATCTCGAATCTGTTCTTGGATAAGTAATGACCTTGTGGCGTTCGTACAGTTGCTGGGCGATCTGGAGGGTGCGCCTCGCGGAGAATCCGAACCGGGAGTTCGCTTCGCGCTGCAAGGAGGTCAGGTCGTAAAGCAGGGGCGGCGCCTGTGTGGTGGCCTTTTTTTCCTGAGTAATGTCTCCCTGTTTTCCCAGAACTTTTGCCAGAATCGCCTCGGCTTTTGCCCGATCCCAGATACGCTCGGCTTTTCGCTCCTCGTCAGAGTCTTTCGCGAACTGTTCGTCGAACCACCGGCCCCGGTAACTACCCTTTTGAACATCGAAATCGGCCATCAGTTCCCAGAACGTTCTGGGCTCGAACGATCGAATCCGCTCTTCTCGCTCAACGAGAATTGCAAGCGTCGGCGTTTGCACGCGGCCCACTGGGGTCAGTTGGAATCCGCCCACCTTGGAGTTAAAAGCTGTCATCGCCCGGGTGGCGTTGATTCCGACGAGCCAATCACTTTCCGAGCGACAAACGGCGGCCTCGGCTAACGGAATCATTTCGGCATCGGTTCGGAGTCGATCAAACGCGGATTTTATAGCTGGCAGGGTCATTGACTGGAGCCAAAGACGTTTGAACCTCTTACGAATCCCGGCCAGCCGTACCAGGTACCGGAAGATCAATTCACCTTCGCGTCCGGCATCGCACGCGTTGATGATCAGATCGATATCGTCTCGTTTCATCAGCCGCTTAAGCAGCTTGAAGCGGCTTTCGGTCTTCTCAATGGGCTTGAGCTCGAATTGCTCCGGGATGATCGGGAGATTCTGAAAGCTCCATTTGCCACGTTTCTTGTCGAGTTCCCCGGGCATGCAGAGCTCAACCAGATGACCGATTGCCGAGGAAATGACGTAGCTCTCGTTTTCGAAGTAATCGCCGTGCTTCTCAAATTTCCCAAGAGCGCGGACCACATCAAGCGCCACACTAGGCTTTTCTGCAATGACCAGCGTTTTTCCCATGTCCAATGATGTACGCCCTATTCGGCGCAGCAGGATTAGTTATCTCAAAGAGCCGGGAACGTAGAGGGCAACCCGGCAAGTAGCAAACAAAAACGCTTTACAGGAGCTTGATGAAATACTTGCCAGGCAGCTGCTTAACGAGGTGTCGCATCTCCAGTTGAAGCAACGCGACCGTCGTAGAACCCGCTCCGATACCGGCGCGTTGAATGATTTCATCGATCGAAGTCTCTCGCGACGTAATTGCTTCATACACCTTCAAAAGATCACCTTCGATGTCGGGCGGTTTGCTGGGAAGAAGCTCTGGTGCCTTTGGGAACAGGGTTTGAACGTCTTCGAGAATGTCGTCAACACTCATCACCAGCTTTGCGCCCTGTTGAATCAGACGGTTCGCTCCATGCGAGGTCGGCCGGTCGATCGGACCGGGAATAGCGTAAAGGTTGCGTCCTTGGTCTGCGGCCTGTGAGGCGCTGATCAAAGCCCCGCTATTGATTCCCGCCTCGACGACCAGCAGGCCGAATCCCCAGCCGCTTATGATTCGATTTCGCATCGGGAATGTTTGCCGATCTGGCGTGGTGTTCATCGGGAACTCGGATACCACTGCGCCGGCGGAAACAATTTTTTCGGCAAGGGCTCGATTCTCGACTGGATACAGATGGAGCAGACCCGTCCCCAAAACGGCTATCGTGCGGCCCTTGGCGGCTAGCGCTCCCTGGTGGGACGCTGTGTCAATTCCACGGGCCAGACCGCTGACGACCGTCAGGCCCGCGTAGGCGATCTGGTAGGAAATCTTTTTTGCGCACTCCAATCCGTAGTGAGAAGTCCGCCTGGAGCCGACAACTCCGATCGCGTGATGGTCTCTCGGCTCAAGTTTGCCCCAGACGTAAAGGACCGTCGGCGGATCGTGGATTTCCCGCAGTAACGTCGGGTAGTCCGCGTCTTCCAGAGTCAAGACGGTTGCTCCAAACTCACGAATCCGAGCCAATTCCTGCTGCAAGTCGACGGCAGTTTCCCAAGAGGCCAGCGAGTCAATCATGGCCTGATTCAAGCCGTCGACGCTTTGCAGTTCGGTCCGCTTTGCCGACAGCACCCGCTCGGGAGTGTCGAAGATCTCGAGCAGGCGGCGCAAGCGGACCGGTCCGAGATGCGGGACCATGTTCAGCGCAATGAAAGCCTCTTTTCGCGTCACGTTTGCGAGGGGTCAATGGCTCTCAGTCCGGTTTCAAGGTCTTCCACCGTGATGTTCTCGGCCAGGAAGGCATTCCCGAGACTGGGGGTCACGACAAAGCGGATTTTTCCGTTCACGAACTTCTTGTCGGCAAAGACCTTTTCCAGGATCTGGTTTCGCGACAGCCGATCGGGCATTTTGATCGGAAGATCCAATCGCCTGATCACGCTCAACAGCTCTTCGACGTCTTCTTTCCGCAAACCGGCTCGTTCTGCAGACACGTGCGCCGCCGCAACCATCCCAAGGGCGACTGCTTCTCCGTGAAGGAGCTTTCCGTACCCTGCGGCCGCTTCGATCGCGTGACCGAGCGTGTGGCCAAAGTTCAGCAAAGCACGGTTTCCGGTGATTTCTTTTTCGTCTTCCTCCACAAACGAGGCTTTGATTTCGACGCATCGCTGGACCAGATCTCGAAGGTTCCATGTACCATCTCGCAACTGCCCAAGAAGCCCTTTTTCTCGGATGACGCCGTACTTGATCACTTCGGCAAAGCCTTCGTTCCATTCGCGCCGGCCGAGAGTTGCCAAGGTGGTCGTATCGGCGAGAACCGCAACCGGCTGATGGAATGCTCCAATGAGGTTTTTTCCGCTACTCAAATTGATGCCGGTTTTCCCGCCGACCGAACTGTCCACTTGGGCCATGACCGTCGTTGGGATCTGAATGACTGGAACGCCCCGGTAATAAATGGCCGCGGCGAATCCAGCCAGGTCGCCAATCACTCCGCCGCCCAAAGCTACGACAAAGCTTTGCCGGTCTACTCCATGGCGGGCAAAGTCCTCGCACAACGCTGCCACCACTTCGAATGATTTCGAGAGCTCTCCGGGATTGACCAGATGGTTGGAAACCTTGAATCCTTCGTCGACCAGCGCGTTGGACACTCGTTCGCCGTAGAGGGCGCCGACTTTCCTGTCGCTGACAATTGCAGCACGACCCTTCAACAAGGCTCCCCGGCAAATTCGACCGGTCTCGTCCAGAAGATTTTCGCCGATATGAACGGGATAGGAGCGCGGGCCGAGCTTGATAGTGACAATGCGAATCAAAGGATCCATCGATTGAGAACAAGATTGCTGCTCGGGGGGGACTTGAACCCGGTTTCAGGGTTCCCTTTTCCACTATTTTCCACGGTATTGCCTTGGAAATGCGCTGATCGGATAGAAAACGCTGGCAGGCAGTGGAAGCAAAACTGCTGCAAACTGCTGCAAGTCTACGTACTTTTTTGTGTTGGTTATATCCGCTGAAGCCTTAAAATCGCTCGTCGCGTTTCTGGGGGGTATTCTTGAGCGCGGGATGCCAAAATATCGAACAAAATCTTTCGTTCCATGCGGGTATTTCGCGGGCAATAGCTCCGTGAACCTTTGATTCGTCCCTGAATTGCTCAAGTAAGAAAAAGGAAAATTGACTGCAGGATCAGGCGCAGCCGGCCAGCGCGGCCCGGCAGTTTTCGCCGTTTCCGCGCGGTGGCAGGAGCAATTTCTGAAGTTCTGGTTGATGACAACCAGCTCCTGAAGAAGGGAGATCCGATCGCCCGGCTTGACCCGAGGGATCGACTCTTAATCACTGGGTTGTTGGTTCGATTCCAACGCGGTGCATAAGTACCTAAATCCAAGGTACTTACATACTGTGTAAACAAACAGTGTGTAGCAAATACCTCATTTTTGGGCCATGTCTGCCCATAATGGCCAGCATCTATGAACGCGAAAATTCCCCCTTCTTTTGGATACGATTTAAGGACGCTTCGGGCAAGTGGAAGGGTAAACCGACAGGATACCGGATCGACAATATTGGTGACAGGAAGCAGGCCGAGGAAATGGCCAAGAGGACTTCGCTAGCGGAGATGCTGGACAGACCCGCCCGCACTGCCGTCGGTCGTAAGTGGGAAGAGTGGGTCATGCCGTGGATTCAGACACGGTGGGGAAGAAATGAGACTCGTACCGCAACAATCTACACCAATTACTTCTGGCGCTGGTTGAAATATTTTAGGGAAAATCAGATCAATCATCCCGGTGCGTTGACCCTCAAGCATCTTGAAGACTATTTCGAGTGGAGGTCGAGACGTCGCGGAATTCAGAGAACCGTCGGCAATCGAAACACGGCGATCGGCGAGATCAAATTTCTCCGCATGATGATGGATTACGCGGTCCAGCAAGGATATGCGACGGAGAATCCTGCTAAGAAGTTGGTTCTGGAAAAAGAAGCTGCAAAGGAGAAGAACCTTTGGGAGGACCATGAGATCAAATTGGTCAGCGATGCGTTGAGCCAGTCTGATAAAAAGTTTGGATGGATGCACGTCACGTTCTTGATGGGCTATTATCAAGCGGTCAGGATCAACCAGTGCAGAGTTCCGTTATCGAGGATCGATTTTCGTCGTCACGAGATCGATTATCCCGGTCAAATCGTGGTAGATGGCAAGAGAGTCAATTTGGTGAAGGGTGGCGAAGGATATGTTCACCGTATCGATGACGAATTCTACCCGATCTTGAAGGAGATAGTCGCTCACCGAAGAGCACTCGGCAAAACAACTCTCTGTAATATCCCGCTCCTTTGTGGGGTGGAATATCGACGTTTCCTTGATGGCTTAGGGTTACATCATTTGGTGCATCACGGTCTGCGGACGACGTGGATTACGGTTGCCGCAAAGGCAGGAGTCCCTCAAGCTCTGGCTCAGAAATTCGTCCATCACTCCAATGCGGAGGTCCATGCGATTTACCAGAAGTTCAGCGTAAATGACCAAGCTCCCATGCTGGCAGGAATCCGTCGTTACCGGGATGCGGAGGCTGAGATTCACGCCGTTCTGGCAGAGGCGTCAGAGCGAGGAAATTGAGTCCGATGTTTGCCGGGCGCGGAGGGTCGAGGTGGTGTTTCACGTGGTGCAATTTGGCAGCCGCCGATGTCCATTGACCATGCGCGGGGTGACCAAAGGGATTTGTGTCGCTTGCGGGCGGACCAGCAACGGCGCAGAAGGGACCATGAAAGTCCGCTAAGGAAATCAATGACATCCGTCAACTAAGCAGAACAACACCTCGCTTTTGCCATAGTGGTGCGACCTCCTCCCAAAAGTCGGTCAGGGGTTCAGCCCCGGATATTTTGCTTAGCTCTAGGCCCATTTTCGTGAACTCGAATGGACCCAGCGGCACACGCCTCGGGAACTTTACTCCCCTAACGTCGACTAGCCTATTTTCGCCGAAATACGCAACGTTTAATTGCTCTTCCTTGGTGTCGATCCCAAACACGGCCACCGCTTCGATCCGAAGCAATCCTATGGACGCGAGATGCGCCATGGCGGGCTCAGTTTGGCCTCCGGCAAAGTGTAAGTCGTCCTGCTCATGAAAAATCAATGGAACTATTTTGCCGCCGATTTCCACAACATAGCGGCACAAGTTTGTGAAATCCTCGGCTTCGGTTTTTTCTAGCGTGGCAAGGAACTCGAGGGTGCGCTTCGAAAATGAGCCCGGCTTTTCAGCTTCACGCGCTAAGATCCTCGCCCAGAGTGTTTGCATATCTTGATCGGAAACCAGCCGGGCTTTCTCAGAATGAAAAAAAATCCAGTCCTCGTCGATTTGGTTGATCGTCTCAGGCTCCGTGCTGGGGTCGACAAACGAAAACGTCTTGCCCCAGATGGCTTCCAAGTGCCGCTGGTTCCGAGTCTCTTCAGCGATAAGTCTTTCGGCCGCTCGCCTTCGC
This sequence comes from uncultured Verrucomicrobiae bacterium, assembly GCA_963782115.1. Classification (GTDB taxonomy): domain Bacteria; phylum Verrucomicrobiota; class Verrucomicrobiia; order Chthoniobacterales; family JAFAMB01; genus JAFAMB01. The sequence continues at coordinate 278,645 of CAWAIK010000008.1, read as the reverse complement.
ACGGCTTCTGTTTCTATTTCGCCCGTGCTTCTAATCTTATCGGCCTGAACGCTCGCCCATGCCTGAATGATTGTGTCGATTGGTGCGTAAAATTTGCTCGTTCCGCCCGCGATCTTTTTAATCAACGTGTTCACGGCAGGCCCAAAATCCGACTTTCCGAAAAGCGAGATGATCTCCACGCAACCAAGTTATAGCGAGCCTCTGCGAGGCGTCTAGAGTTTGATTAGGCCGCCGCCCGAACGATTGCGGTATTGACAGCAATGGTTGTCTTGCCGACGCCGCCCTTGGTATTCCCCACTGTTAAATTCACGATTCATTGTTTTGTAATCAAAAAAGAACCGTTTGGGAATCTTATACTCGCCACCTAGACTGACATTGCCCAGGCGGCCACTAAATGTTAGCTCACCTAGATTTTAAGTTGACGTATTAAAGACTGCGCAGTTTTTAAGTCGACACCTTAAAAAGTGCCCGAAAAAGCTGGTGAAATGACGCTCAAAAAAAGTTCAATTTTTCGTTTGGTAACGGTTGCGGGCAGGGATTTCCTTCAAGCACATGCGGGGAGAAGGAAGCCGAGTTGATGCGCCAGATGGCAGCAGTTCCTGCTGGCGTCCTTTTTGCGTAGGCACGCATCTGGCCGTAACTTTCTTTAGAGGTGAACGACAAATGAAAGCGTTCCGCTGGGTGCTCAGGATCGCGGTGATTGTATTCCTAGTGTGGATTGCAATCGATCTTGCGCCGAGGCTGGTGCCTTCGCTGAACTCATTGAGCGATAACCTGCAGAAGACCGCTGACGGCCTGGCTAAGACGGCGACGGACCTCGAAGTCTACACGGAGAAGGCTCGAAGAGACTTAGCGCAAGAAAATGCTGCACTATCTGCAACGACGGAGGCATCACCGGTTGTTCCCGGTGACTTGTCGCGTGTCGAGCGATTTAAACGACTTCCGAAGTTAGCGGAGAAGAAGCGACCTGTCTGGATAAGGGAACTGGGGTCGCCCACGGAAAGTGGGGACCCGATCGCAGGTGTTCCTCCAGGCGGCATTGATTGCTGGCGGACAGGCGGGGTGGACATGATCGTCACATGGCTTAAAGATAAACGCCCTCTGGGCATGATCTTATCCGCTACCAAAGGTCAACCCGAACTGACCACCGAAGAGATCGATGCGCTGAAGCAGTACTTTTCCCGGTTTCGACCAACGGCCAGCAATGCTGGGGTGCTCGTCGTTGGGATCAACAAGGAGCCTTAGCATTCGTCGCTTCTCGGACGATCAGATTCAGGAGTCGCAGAAACAGAACTAAGCCATGTTTTTCCAAGAAGTAGCCAGCAGCCTGACGTTCATTTGAAATCACGCAAGGCGTTGGTAGGGGAATGACCAACGGCTCAATCAACTGCGGCGGCTCTCTTGTCCCGCAGGAAGCGCTCTGAAACCTGAGCCTGCCTTCGCAACTCGAATTCCAGGCAGCGGATGATGAAATCCCGGTGGGCCTCGCTCAGGCAATTGCTATCGTCCTCTTGGTTACTTTCCATTGAAGTCGTGCGCCTCTTTCGCTGAAGCATTGATAACGGCCAAACCGGCGTCTCGCAGGTTCTCCAGTAGCGCCCGCTCTTCAGGATTGCGGGCGGCGTCAGTGAGTTTCCGCAGCCAGATAATGGTTGGGACGAGGGTTTTCGAGACAAAGGTTTTGCAGACGTCGAGGTCCACGAGCGAACCTCGCGACTTTTCCAGGAGAAGTATGCGCGCCTCCGATTTAAGCAAGGCATCAACCTGGCGGCGATGGTCTTCGCGGGCGCTTTTGAGCGCTTGCAGCAATTTGAAGGCCGACTTTTCATCGTTGAGTGAGCGGGCCTGCTCCAGGGCGACGTTGAGTCCGGCGACTTCGGCGGCGATTGATCGCTCCTCTTTGTGCAGGCGATCCCGGACATCATAAACAGACTCGCCGATTACCGGGATCGGATCGACTTCGACCTTGGGTGTGCGCTTGGTGGCCGGTTTCCTGTTCGCGGCGAACGCTCGCGCGGCTTCCAGGTCGTCTATTGGCATTCCGCATTCTGTTCGCCATCGAAAAATCGTGGATCGATTAACTTTGAGAACCTTTGAAAGCTCAATGTCTGTGTATGCCATACCCTGAACTACGTCCGGCGTTGCAACTGTTGCAGTTATCTGCGTCGGCCAGCAGCGCCAGCTAATTGAATCGGGTTTCGTGTACCGGTACTTACTTGGCGCGCATCCAGACCAGGTGAGCGGTTCCCGTACCGGTGGACGCCCTAGGATTCGTCCAGCTGAGTTCGTCCCCGGAAAGTTTGAAAAGTCGTCTCTGATCGGTGCCCTTCCAGTTTGGGAACGTACTGCCCTCAATGTGAAAGGTAATGACTTTACCTGTCTCCGTCACTGAGTAAGTACCGAAGTAGGCGATGCTCCCCTGCACGGCTGTCTTGTTTTCTTCTGGAGTTCCTGCCTCGCGATTGTTGGAGGCGAATTTGGGAAGATCCGAACGGGTGACGATGAAAGAAAAGCGGCCGTTAGGCTCGAACATCATTTGGCCTTGCGGATTGGGACCATAAAAATCGGTCTTTTTGCCGTCCTGCTCAAGCGTGCTGGAAACGAGTGTCCAGGTTCCCACCAGATCTTTGTCCGGCGTCTGCGCGGCCGCCTCCTCACTCGGCAGAATAAATCCGAAAATCAGCGCTGATGCAGTGATGACAGGCAAAATGAAGCGGTTCATGATGGTTCTCTTTCTTGTGGTCGGGGGTTGCAGGTTAGCGCTCGCATTGGAGCGCGTATTGCGACTGGAGAAGCATATCACAATTTCAGCTGGGCATCGTCGTCAACCGTGCAGTTGGTCAGACGCTTACAAAAGTCGAAAAAGAGTAAAAACGAGCCTGTTGCGACCGAATTCGATGGCTCGGACAAGACGATTTCACGCCGCTAGCGCGCCCGTATTCTAATGGCTCGAAAAAGATTCCTTGGCGGGGGAGGTGCCCGCGACAGTTGTAAGGCATTGGTCCGTTTTAGAAAACATTCTCATCAATAGGGAACTACGCTTTTTGGCCGGTTAGCCCATGGGGATCTGGCCGGATTCTGGCATTGTTTCCAAGCGTGAGAGCCGCGTCCGTTTTGGCGGAGAAGGGAAAAGTAACGACCTTGCATTTCTTAAAAATCCCTGACCTTCTCGCGCCCGAATCAATAGCCATGGGCGGCGGGAGATGTACTTAGCTCATCACCTTGAAATAACAGACCAACACATCCCATGAAATCCGCTATAGTTCGCGTCCAGATCGTTGGCCATTAGTTGGGCAACTTGCCGAAATTCATATACCAGGCGCTGATGGATTTTGCGATTAGCGATTTTTGGGCTTTGAGCCATGGGTGGGGGTGCATTGCTGACGATAGAATTCCGCATTCGGGTTCTCTTGCTCGCGCCAATCCGGGCTGTGCTCAGACGATATGATATGGGAAAGCTGGAGCTGGAATTGCCGAGTCTCTTCCGCCTGCGCCTTACGTTCAATCAGTGAACGATTTTTCTCTTTCAGCGCTCGTTCCGCCTTAAAGCATCGCTCCTGCTCTCGTTCCACTTGCGCCCGAAGATGGAGCTCCTCTTCAATTTCAGCCGTGCGTGAGCGTAGGTGGTGCAGCGTCTTCCTGCTCTGCTCCGCCCTGGTCGCAGGTTGGATCCGGCGTCGAATAGCTTGCAGCCGCTGCTCATTCCACTTTTTCTCCTCAGCCTCAAATTCCAGCTTGGCCAATAATTTCTCGGCGTCCATAGGGTTAGCGACGACCAAATTTTTGAGCAACACCTGACGGGACTGTGATTCCGGCGTTGGCTTTGGCCTGCGCGATGAATTGGTTCACGGCTCGGATTGCTTTTCGGTGGTAGCCGCGTACCTCTCTGAGGGTATCGATAAGGTTTTGATCCCAAACAGGGCCTGTGGTGTCGGCACTAGGCGTATCATCGATCCCGGTGCTACCTAGAGTCCGTCCCGAAAATGCGCTTTCCCCGTGCAACACATGTTGCAAGATTTCGCATTGCAAGAATTTGCCACTTAGAACTTTATTTGTGAGTGTTATTAAATATTTTATTCGGAAAGAAGGCAAAATAGCGCCAGCCCGAGGGACACCTCTGGCACTGAGCATTGATTCTAACTTTTTTGCGATGTTTCTTAGGCCGCTTGCCTAAGCTTTTGCTCCTGGAGCCTTCGCTGCTCCCGCAATTTCTCGGCTAACACCCATAAATTGTGAGTGAGTATTCCCCAGGCCACTTGCAAGGCGCGGTTCTCAAAGCCCTCCGAACGCATCGGTCGTCCGAGAAATTCATTTTTAAATATCGCGATGCGCGCTTCAGTCTGTGCTCTGCGGCGCTGCGCTTGGGCAAAGTCTTCATCCTTCATGGCCTCGCGCAGAGCGCGCGGATCACGTGGGCAGAGCCTGGCAAATGTCCCACGCTCCTCAAGCCACTGGACGGTGATTTTGTTATCAAAACCACGGTCGGTGACCAAACTCTTGATCGCCACTTTGAGGCCGCTTTCCACCCTCTCGACGCTCGGGCGCACTAACCGCGGATCGGCAGGTACTTTCTCTTTGAACAGTTCCCAATCGATAATCAACCCATCGATCTGTTCGCCCAGAACTAACAAGTTGCCAAACTCGACCTCCTCCCCGGCTTTGCCACGAACGATGACGTGGATGTTGGGCTCAAAGAGGCTCAGCAGCTTTTCGTCATTGGCTACTTGCCGCTCTCCAATGATGCGTTCATGGGCCTGTTTAACAGCCAGTGGCAGAGCTTCGAGAATCGATTCCAGGCGCTTGAGAACCTGCTCGGCCTGCGGGCGGGTCCAGTCCGTCGCTTGCCAGTTCTCATCGAGCAGCTTGTGGTAACGCTGGGCATGGGCACGCACCACGGTCACGACCCTCTTCATCTCTCGCAACACCCGCTTGCGCTCTTTTTTGCCGTTCTTCTTGCGGCGGGTGTGAGTCATTTCCATCGACAAGCGGTTGATCTGGGTGATGAATACTTGTGGCTCGCACATCCGTGATTTGAGCCCGTGCGAGCGGATCAGTTCCACCGACTGCATCAGGCTCTTGACTCCGTCGCGCAAAAGCACCCAATCGACCGGAAAATGAATGTTAGCTTTCACACAGGTGGTGTCCAAAAACATCGTGCTCAGATCCAAGGGTTCCTCCAGATCAAGCGCCTGTTTGCCATCGGCCACCGCGGCTCCTGCTTTGCGCAGGAGGCCATTGATGACCTCCCGCATCTCTTCTTCAGGCAACCAGGTCGCATAGCGTTGGACGGTGCTTTTGGCTGGCACCTTGACCCGATCAAGCTGCGCGACCTTGCAGAACCATTGCAGCAGCGGACTATCAGCCAGTCGCGCCGCGAAATCACGGAAGCTTCCCACTAACAACGTGCGCGCAATCGAACATCGCAACGCTCGGATAGAATGTTCTTGAAAACGGACCTGTTGTTTTCCACTGACCAGATCTTCCAACCGGATCACTCCGCTTTGACCTTCGCCCGAGAGCTCTATCTGTTCCACTTTGCTCTCGCTCAGTGTTTTGATCCAATGATTCAAGCTGCGCCTCACGAACTCCTTTTCTACGCCGCTTGTAGACAACAACTCATCCATGGTGGTGAGCTGTCCCCGTAAGGCAAGGTAATCGACATTGCCTTCGATGGTCGGCAATACCGGACGAAAATGCTCTTCACAGGGGATAAACGTGATCGGGGGAGGCTCGCAATGCATGGGGAATCTTTATAAGACATTGCTTTCGCGAAAATCGAGAAAATTCGACCCGGAAACACAACTAATTGTGTCCAAATCTACATTCGAACACAATCTGTGGGACTAGTTGTACCTAAAGGGTCAACTCCTCCACTGTGGTCCTCGGATGGATACCAGCCTGAATTATCGAGGGTCATGCCTCGTGCTGGCTTACCCTTAAGTGATTCTTGCAAATTTAAAATTTTGGCTGTCCTGACCGGTTCGGTGCTGAACTTGGTGGCGACCTCGCGCTTCGACAGGTTCAGGGTCTGGCAGAGCCGGATGATGGTCGATGGATCGAGTCCCTTGCTGCCCTTGAGAAACTGACAGAGGGAGGATTCGCTGATTGAAAGGTGACGACACAAGTGCGCTCGCGAGATGCCAGTGTTGCTGAGAAAGGCGGACGTCCGGTCTGCGATTTGTAAAAATAATGGATGAGGAGATGCTGCCATACCTTGAACTACGCGGAGCGCATTCACCACGGTAAACCGTGCATGGCAGGGTCCGTGTAGTTAAGATTGAATGCAGCACCTTCCATAGAGGACCGCCATTGTCGGTTGGTTTGGCTTGGACTCCCGGCCACCGACAGCATTCGCAATTTTAAAAGGCTAAAAGCATTTACGGGTTTTAAATGCTTGAATGCTGCGAGGTGTTTTATCTTTTTTCCACGTCGCAGCTGCCTTGTTTTTGTTTGGTAAGCAGGAGAGGTCGTCGATGTCGCATTCCCGGCGGCCTCTCTTGTGGGATTTGCCGGCGAGGGCTCTGGCAGGAGCGGGGCCCAACTGTCTCTCTCGAAGCAATCCGTCATCTAACGAGCGCGAGAAAGCCGTTGGCGTAGTTGGTGGATCTGGCGTGTTTGGTTTATTCGGCTTTTTTTCGTGGATCGTCAGCCGGATTAATGTAGGTAATATTTCCTGGGCCAGTGAACTGAACCTGGATGATTGCCTCCTCGTCCGTTGTCCAGATTTGATGAGTGTGATTTGCAGGAAGCACAAAAACTGATCCCGGCTTTAGCACCACGCCTTTCTCCATATCATCACCCATCCCGTTCCAACAAGTGCCGCTAAGCACCGTGACGACTTCCGACCAAGTATGATTGTGCGGCGGGACTTTGAAATGGGGTGGAAACTTGACGCGCAGAACGATTGTCTCGGCTTTCGATGGATCTCCGACCAGGATGGTGCTTTGTGCGCCTTTGGGGAGGTTTGGGTCGTCTTTCCAAACCAATTCATCAGGATTTACGTTCTTCATGGCATCTTGCGCCATCATTGAGGCCGGCACAGCAAAGCTGATTGCTAGTCCTGCCATGGTAAGAAGTAAGCGAACTTTCATTGTTTTCTCCCGTTGTTTAGATTGCTCGTCGCCAAACGACCTGCAACATTGTGCGGTTTTCTCGGTTCCGTTGCTATTGCACTTTGGTGCTAAAGGAATAGCCCTTTGGTGCTAAAGGAATAGCCCTTTGTTTACAATCGCGCTTCTTCTGCCACCTCCATTGATCAGGGGTCAACCTCTCGGTGACACTCGATGGCAAGGCAATTACGCTGGCTTGCAGGCGATCCGTCGCGTGGCAGACGGTGCGAGGAATCGGCTTTGCTGGTGCAAAGTACCAGCTCGATCTGCGCGGCGTTTTCTGTGCTTCGGGTGTCGGTGTAGGTCGGCATTTTCACACCGGCCCAATTGTCCTCAACGTGCGCCTCGACTCCAATCTTTTGGCCGTTGAACACCTGCGCCGAGCGTGTCTCCATGATAGCCTGGACTTCCGCCATGATCGCCTCTGCGTCGTCCTCCGCGCACTCAACAATAACTTCGTCGTGAACGCATGACACCAACTGCGCTCGGCCTTTCAACTTCTCGCCGATATCCAGCATTCCGAGCTTCTGGACCTCGGCACAACTGCCTTGGATCGGCGTATTAACTAGACTAGCAAACCGGGGCCACCAATGCTCTGCGTCCGCGAGGTGTTGCCTGCGCCCGATGCGGTGGGTTCGCACTTCCGTAACCTCTGGGTCGTTTGCTGCGGCTCGTGCGGTTTCGTGCCATGCGGCGAGCCCTTGGTATTCTTGGAAGAATGCCTCTCGGAATTGCACGGCTTCTTCGTCGGTCATGGTCACACCGTAGCTATTCTTGGCGTAGGTTTTTAGACCCGGTGCCGACTGGCCGTAGAGGAGTCCGAAGTTCACGGCCTTGGCGAGCGAGCGGTCAGCCTTATCACTTTTACTTTTGGTCACCGTGCGGCCCAGGAGAATCGAAGCCGTGCGGCAGTGCAGATCCTCACCATTCTGGAATGCTGCCAGCATCTTCGGTTCCGGTGCCAGTACCGCAGCAGCGACCAATTCCATTTGGGCGAAGTCGGCAATCACCAATTTCCTTCCCGGTGGTGCTTGGAAGAGACTACGGATCGGAAACAAGTCTTCCCTGAGTTTTGGGACGTTCTGCAGGTTCGGATCTTTGGAGGGGCAGGCGTTCCGTGCGTAGGTAATCCCTACCCATAACGCAGCTAGAATCCGGGTATCGTCTTCGGTGGCGATGAAAATTTTCGTCAGATCATACAGCTCTTGCAGGGTGTCGCTGAGTTCGACGGGATCAGACCATGGATTGTTTTTGATCCAGTCGTAATGAGCCAGCAACTCGTCCTTGTGATCCGCGCCGATCGACTGTTCGGTTCCCTCGTTCAGTTTCTCTTTGAGCGCTTTATCGAAGTGCGCTTGTTTCAGCTTGCTGCATTTCTGGATAATTTCGATGAGGTGGTTTCTAGCCCACAAAGGCTCTGAGGTCTTCGTCGCTTCAACGGCCATTTTCATCAGCCGTTCCAAGTGCAATGTGGTGACCGTCCTGGCTTTCTCCTCCAGTCGGATCGCAGCGGTCTGAACGAAGTTTTGGCCTTTGACGACCAGTGCAGCATCCTGTGTGGCGGCGTCGAGCCAGCGGTTAAATCTTCGGCCAGTCTCCTCCTTCACGTCGTCAACGCCTTTGGGACCGTCGAGGGGTGGCTGGATCAGGCGGACTGGGGTGCCTTTGAATGCATCGGCCAGAAACTTTGCGGATCGATAAAAGTCCAGATTGAACAGCGTGTCGGCGTCACCAATGAAGTTAATTGCGGGCGGTGCAACCAGGCCCACGGCTTGCGCCAGGCCAGGTAAAATCTCGCCGTCGCAGTAGCAGAAAAGGCCGGGAAGACCCACGGCATTGTATCCGGATTCACACAGCGCCAAGGCTTTGAATTCGCCTTCCGTGACGAACAGGTCCTCACCCTTCACCAATGGGATTTGTGGGAGGTAGGCATGCATTCCACTCTCGAACGGCTGGCTGTAGCGTTGCGGCTTGCCATCGCTCCCAGTCACAGGGGCCTTGAAGCGATCCCGGTAATGGCCGGTCGGCGTGCCATCAATATCGTGATAAGGGATGTGGAGGCGCTCCGGATCGGGCAGAACCGTGACACCGGCCTTGGCCAGAAATTCGTCGCTGATACCTGGACGGTGAGGGAAGTCGGTGGCGCTCATTCGCCCGCCTTGACGTGCGCGTCCGTCTCATGGAATAGTTCCATTGTAATCATTATCAGTTGTTGAAAGAGAGGCCCCAAGTTGACGCTTGAGGCCCTCTCGCTTCTTACTAGGCCTCCGCTCCAGCGAAGTCCGCGAAGTCCACTTCCTCTGGTTCAGGAATTGACCTTGCCGCACGAACAACCGGCAGCGTCATTGGCTCTGGTGTGTCGTCTGGGTCCGCAATGTCTGCGAGCGCCGGGTTCTGCTTTTCGGCATGCGCCTGCGACCAGAACGACTTGAGTTCGGCCACTTTCTTGCCGCTCATCGGCAGTATCTTGTGGACGATAGGCCCGTACACGACTCGGCGTTCCAAGTCGTCGGTCACCAGCCGGTACTCGCCTTCGGGTAGAGATATCCCTGCACTGCGGCAGGCAGCTTCGACCTTCCACGCACACGACTCGGACAGGTAGAGCGACTCTTTGAAAGTCAACCCGCTGGCCAAGTCCTTGAGCGTGAGCTCAAAGAATGGGATTTGCTTCTTGCTTGAGCGCCCAGAGGCGACTTCTAGTATTTGCAGTTTCGCTGGTCCCACAGGCGGTAAAGCCTTGGGAGCACTTCTTCGTAATATAGGCATATGTAAGCCTCGGTAATATTTAATGGCTGCGGTTTATTCAGGAAGGAACCGCCAGCAGCCACGTGGCGAATCCCTGGGAAAGATTAAATTGGGTATCTCATCGGTCCGCTCCGCCCGCGCAGCGTTAAGCATTGCCGCTTGGTAAAACAGACCCAATACGTCCATAGTCTCCTCAGAGCCGTGGATCATATCGAATAGCGCAGCTTCAGTATTGTCCTGACTACTTGATCCATCGAGGAGGCCAATAAAAACTGCCTCCAGTTGGTCATGGCGGGTGGTTAAATCCTTTTTCATATCGCGTAGGAGTTGCCGGTTTTGAGTTGGATCAGTGCCTCAAGCGCTTCGTCTCGCGAACAGAAAAGTTCGAGCACCGTGCCAGCGACCCCATCCCAGATCCCGTGTTTCGTGGCACCATTTTTCCTGGAGGCGCTCACAATGAGCTGGTATCGCTTGCTATTCTGAGCTGCCTCCGCCTTGGCGCGCTTGGCTTCGCGCTCCTCTTCTGAGGTTCGCGGCGGTCCGCGTCTCGCAGGCTTTTCCGGTGCGGGTACTGGTGTTGGATCTGCCTCGCCTCGGTTAAACTGAACGGTCTGAATATTGGCAGCCTTTAGTAACGCCGAAGCGGTCTTGCTGCACATACCGAGAGCAATCAAACGTTTCCGTATTGGATAAATAAAATACGTGCCGGTCTCGGAGCAGATGCGCAGATATGTTTGTGGACTGCATCGGAAGGTCCCAGCCAAGAGAGCCGCGACTTCCGGTGTTTCGAGAGTGAACTTCATTTGAATACCTCGCGCTTTCGTTGGAGTTGCAGCGCCCAGGTCGCGACTGGGAGCTCAGGGTGCGCCAGGATTTTTTGGATCAATCTGTCGGCGACCGGGGCAGATGGTCCTCGAAATTCCTGGCCGGTGGTGTCCTTCACGGCAAAGTGCCGGCCGAAGAACGTTTGCCAACCACGCAATGAATCGCGCAAGAAAACCCGCTCCTTCGCGTCCCAGCGGACAAGTTTGGCCGTACCGTCGTAGCAGACCCACTTCCAGCACAGACCCGATCCGGCGACAAGTGCGGCGGCTGTCTCCAGCACAGCCCTGATTTCGGCCTGCTTTGGCTCATTGTTGATGTCCTGGTGGACCGGAATGATCAACATTTGTTTCTCTGGAGGCCGGTCACCGTAGTAAATCGTTTTGACCAAGCTCTTGATGTCGAAACTCATGGCCGGGTGACCAATGCTCCTTCCTTGGCACCGTCAACCATGGGGAAGAGTTCGACGTATTGGTTCCACCGACTCTGTTTTGCGGTGACCAGAAAGATTGGAGGCGGCGTGTCGAGTATCAGCAATCGTCTCGGCGCTTCGCCAACCGATTCTTGGAGTCTGGCGAAGGCGAAGATCCGAAGAATGGCTTCCTTCCACTCTGCAAAACTGAGCTGCCGGAATTGCCGATCTGAGCCGCGTTTCATTAAGCCCTTGCCGAGTGTGAAGCCGAATTGATCTTCCTGACAGAGCCGGGAGTAGATCTGCCCGGTGGTGACTCGCAGGTCGTTGTTGACCACCAGAACTGGCCTGCCCTCGAACTCGCCCTCGCCGTTCAGGTATTTCAATCGAACCCTTGTTTCTACAACAGACACACACTTAGTTATGATCGATGACGACGCCTTCGTGGATGGCGTGAACTTGGCTCGCACACTGGACGTATGCCGACAGACCATCTATAACTGGAAAAAAGAGGGCTACACCTTCCTTTACGGACACTGGACAACCCCCGGTCATGCGAAAGCTTGGCTCAAGGAGCGAGCGAAGAATCGGCGAGCGGCAGTGTCGGCTAAAGAGGCGCGAATGAGGGAGGAACTCGCGAGACTGCGTTGAATAGATCTGTCAGCGCAGCGTCAGGCGCTGCTCAGGTGTAGTTACGGTATGCAACTATTAATTCCAAAATTGAACGACTGGCCGGACGTTGCTCGTGCAACGGTCTGGCGTGAGCTACTCGACTGCTCGGCCCTCACTATGAGACGGGCGGAACGGGCTGGCACCTTAATCCCCTCCGGTACGAAGGCGCACAAACTCTATACCAAAAAATCGATCCTCCGGTGGATCGGCGTCCCGGAATAAACGCATGAACACGATAACAGCAGACATTCAGAGTTTCTTTTTCGCGTCCGGTCGCTATCTAGCGATTGTCGTGTGGGCATATTGGTTCTATGTTCTGATTTGGTTGCGAGAACCGCAAAGGCGCTCGCCGTGCGTACTTGGAGTGTATTCCCACAATAGCAGATATTATGGTAATTGCAAGTGAAATTACAAGCAAGGATTCTGTATCGGAATTCATGTATATAACCTAGTAAAACCGTGTTATTATGAGCCGCTGCCGGGAACTTTGGGCCAATAGGGCGAAGGTCGTTCCGGCGCGACCTCGGCCTTGCGCCGGGCGTAAGGTTGCGAATTTCCTCGCCACGCTATCAAACTGACGGCGAGAGGAGGAGGAAGGCATTCGTGTGAGTGTGCGTCATTTGCGTCACACCCCCCCCTCAACTCACGGTGTCCAAGGTGTCCAAGAGCGGTCCAAAAGGAACTGTAACAAGCTGTAGCAAACGAAACTAGACGGTCTTGGTCTCCTCTAGGAGAAAATGGACATTGGTAGACACTTTTATGAGCTAACCCCCAACACTGGGTTTTGGTTCGATTCCAACGCGGTGCATTCCTCACTGTCAACGACTTACAGTACATTGGCTGAGATGTCTCAAAGGATAGCTCGGGCCAGTTCTCGGCCACTTCTTGAAACTTCAATTGCAAATTCAGTTCGCCGGGTCGCCTTCAGAATGCCTCCAACGAATTACTCCGGGAGAAAAGACTTTCTACCCGTCGAGCCCCAGGGCGGTCTCTCCTTCCTCTTTCGCCTAAGCGAACCCAGGTTCGCTTAAAATCACTCCTTTATCGTGTCTGGCTCACGCCAGATCCACTCCGAACCCACGGACGTCCTTCGGGGCAAGAGTGCCGTCTGCGGCTTAAACGGCCATAGACTGTACTATATAATATCCTTATTTAAAGTGACTTATAAATCGACTATTCAAGTATCACGCAATTTTCACGCACTTTTTTACAAAGACCTTAGAGAATTCCGATACTTGCGATTAATGCGCGCGTCTGTTTTTTCCACCCGAGAGCCGATGAGGCCAGAGTTCCGCCCGAGGAGCGAACAGGGCTTAGCGAGTGCCGTCAATCTGGCGGGCCCTCTGATCACGAGTTCACCCAGACACCCCGGGGCTGAGCACGCCTCCTTTGGCGGATCTCTTGTAGCCGAAGGGTCCTCGCTTAGCATCTCAAGCGTTTGTCTGACAACGCTGGACCTCCCACAACCAAACCGAGAGCAGCGCGCTGCGAGCAGTTACCAAAGAGGTAGTCGGAATCCACGTCCTCCTGACGCGCTCGCTTTTTGGCAGCGATATTCCGCGTAACTTACCTCCCACAAAAAGGTAGAGCGTTTGCCGGCTAATAGCCAGTTCGCTGCATAAATCCGTCACTTTCGTTTCCTTTTGTCCCATGGCGGCCATCGCGAGGCGGACTTTTGCCGCTGTCATTTTGAAGGGCGCACCGCCTTTGCGTCCGCGCGCACGGGCCGATGCAAGGCCGGCTTTGGTTCGTTCGGAGATCAGGTCGCGCTCGGACTCGTCGTCAATATGATCGTGCTCTGGAATACAATTTACATGGAGGCAGTCCTGGAGCAATTCCGGAAGGAAGGCTATCCGGTGAACGAAGAGGATAAGGCGCGCCTCTCACCCCTGATCCACGAGCACATCAACACGCAGGGGCGCCATTCGTTCGTGATGCCGGAGGCGGTGGTGAAGGGGGAACTGCGCCCGCTGCGAAACCCGGCCGATGATCTGGACTGAAGCTATTACTGACCGCGGCCCATGTCATAACCGCAAAACATACGTGCCCCGCTCGCCATATCGCTCTAGATTACCCGCGTGGTAACCATCCGACCGAAAACCTCCGTTAAGGCGTTGCGATAGCAGATGGACAATACAATGTTTAGCCCATTCTACTCTCGGAGCCCCGGGTTCTAACCTGTCACCGCGCGGATCAGGATGCTATTGGTTGCTAGGGCTGGCCGTCGGAGACGGCGTCGCAGGTGGTGCTGGGGTTGTGTTCCAGGTGAGCATCCGAATTTTCCAAGTATCGCCCTCACGAGTGTCAATCCCGGACCAATAGCCCTTGGCTTGTATAGGACCGCCGCTCTTGCCTTGAAAAGTCAGACTCCATTCTCCGTTCGCCCATATCTCATTGCCCGGACCTATAATGTGAGGGGAATACTGATCGCCTTTGCCAAGATGGTTGCTGACATGAACTTGCTTGAACACGTCTGCAAAATATTTCTCGATGGCCTCCCGACCGTAAATCGGGCCTGTGTCCGTCACCTCAACCGCGTCCTCCGTGTAGAGCGCAGCCAGGGCGGCCGCGTCGTTCTTGTTGAATGCCTCGTCATACTTGATACTCAACGCACGAATCTGCTGGGCTATTTGTGGATCGACCGTCTCTTTTTCTTGGGCAAAGGTCGGCACAGCAAAGTTGATTGCCAATCCAACTAGGGCACCGAGTAAGCGTATTTTCATTATTTCCTCCGCGGGGTTTAGGATCGTTTGTCGCCTACCGACCTGCTGCGGGATTTCTCGTGTCGCCGGGGGCGCAGGGAACGCCTTGATTAAAGGTCCTGAGCGATACTGCAAGTGGATGCCTAGCACTATTCGGTGTCAATAAGAATCACGATCACAGAAGCCGATTCCTCGCGCCCGTTAGGGCGATCTCCGCCCAGGTAGCTATTCTGCGACTGCTCGCAAAAAGCGAACGTTTACCCGAGTTGAACCCTCCTTAACGAAGATTTTCGGCTGGATTGTGGTTAGCACCCTTACCCCGGTTTTCCGTCCAAAATCCGGTGTTCTCTACAGACTGTTCAGGAAGGCGAGGAGTCGGTCGCCGGGTTTATAGCGACCCGGCGTTCCATCCGGCGGGGATGTCTTGGCGAGTGCCTTCTCCTTCATGGCAAGTGTCGCTTCGAGATAAATTTGTGTCGTTTCAACATGTTCGTGACCCAGCCACAAGGCGATCACAGAACGATCGACGCCTGCTTGCAGAAGATCCATGGCCATGGTGTGCCTCAAGCGGTGCACAGTTACACGTTTGTGTTTCAGTGAAGGGCATAGATTGGAACCCGTCACGCGATGCTTGTTCAGCAAGTACTGCACGCCGTGGACGCTGAGACGTTCACCTTTGGCGTTGGGGAACAGCACCTGTCCGTCGCCTCGTTGCGGTTCACGCAACCAAGCTCTCAACACGGCGAGTGTGGACCTAGCAATGGGTGTACAGCGTTCCTTGCGCCCCTTACCAATTAGCCGCACGTGGGCGCCGGCTCCGAGGATGATATCCTGATGTTTGAGTCCGGTCATCTCGGATAAGCGCAGACCTGTCTGTACTGCCAGCAAGATGAAGGCGTGATCACGGCGGCCAGACCATGTGCGTTGATCCGGAGCTGCCAGCAAGGCATCGACTTCGGCACGTGTGAGAAATTGGACCAAGGTCCGGGTAAAACGCTTGCTGGGGATGGCGAGCACTCGTTGGATCTGTGCGGAATGAGTCGGCGCCTCGAAAGCTGCGAAACGAAAGAACGAGCGTAGAGCGGTCAAGCGTAGATTGCGGCTGCGAGTGCTGAGACCTTGCTGCTTCTCCAAGTGATCCAGAAATGCCGTGATCAAGGGCGCATCGATCTCCTGGAAAACCAGCCGTGAGGGCTCCTTACGTAATCGCTGCTCGGTAAACTTCAGGAACTGATGGAAGGTGTCGCGATAGGAACTGATGGTGTGAGGACTTGCCTGCCGCTGCCGCATCAGGCGCTCAGTAAAGAATCGCTCCAGCAGTGCCGCCAGGCTGATGGGAATGTTCATGGCCGATCCTCCCAGCGCTGTTGCAGCCGTTGCATCGCCTCGCGCATTAGCTCGGGAGAGCTCTCCAAATACCGCTGCGTGTCGGAAACGTGTACATGGCCGAGGTAGGTGGACAACAGGGGCAGTCGTCTTTCGGGATCCTGACCGGACCGATACCATTGCACGAGGGTCTTTGTCGCGAATCGGTGTCGCAAATGCCGCATGCGGCATTTGAGGCAGAATGCCGAGGCCAGGAAAATGCCGAACCGCAATCTGAAGACTTATCGGAAGATATTGGAAGACAGGGGTTTGACGATGTCGTCCGGATCTTGCGACTCGGCATTATTTTTCGATGTTCGGCAGCTGCCTCTATAGGGCGTTTAAAAACTCGAGTAGCTTATCGCTTGGTCGGAACCGAGCCTGCTTCCCGGTCAGTGGTCTGGTTTTGGCAAGCGCTGCCTCCTTCAGCGCGAGGTGGGCGTGCAAATAAATTTGGGTTGTATCGACATTTTCGTGACCTAACCAGAGCGCAATAACCGAAGTCTCGACACCGGCCGCCAGCAATTCCATGGCCGAACTGTGCCTCAAGGAATGGAACGTCACTCGTTTTTTGTTCAGCGTCGGACACCGTTGCCGAGCGATGGCGACGTATTTGGCGAGCAAGTACTGCACGGCATCGGAACTGAGGCGCTCTCCTTGGACGTTGGGGAATAACACGTTGGTAGTTCCCCGCGCCGGTTCCTTTAACCAGGATTTCAAAACACCGACGGTTTGTTTCGTCAACGGCGTGCATCTTGTCTTGCGTCCTTTGCCATCGCACTGAACATGCGCACCGGTACCGAACACCAGGGCCTGTCGACCGAGACTCGTCACCTCTGATAGACGTAAGCCTGTCTGCACTGCTAACCGCAGCAGTGCATGATCGCGGCGTCCATTCCAGGTGCGCTGATCCGGAGCCGCAAGCAGTGCCTCGATTTCCTCCCGCATCAGAAAGTTAATCATCGGGCGAGCCCGGCGTTTGTTCTGGATCGCAAGGACGCGCTGAATGTGCGCAGATTGCGAAGGCTCTTCGTACGCAGCATACCGGAAGAAAGAGCGGATGGCCGTCAGGCGCACATTGCGACTGCTAATCGCGCTGCCGCGTTGTTGCTCCAAAGTGTCGAGAAACGCACTGATCAAAGGCGCATCGAGGTCCGTAAGGTTTAAGCTGGAGGGAGACTTCCCGCACTGCTCATGCGCAAAGTTCAAGAGTAAACGGAATGTGTCCCGGTAAGAGGCGATCGTATGTGGACTGGCTTGTCGTTGAGCCATCAAGCGCTGGGTGAAGTAACTCTCCAGCAAGGCCGGCAGGGTGGGCGTCGCGTTCATGGTTGCACCTCCCAGCGTTTCTCCAATCGCCGAGCTGCCTGCTGCAGGAGCTCGGAAGTCCCTGACAGGTACCAGAATGTGTCGCTGACATGCCCATGGCCCAAGAAGGTGGAGAGTACTGGCAAACGGCGCTCGACGTCCTCGCCCGCTTGATACCACTTGAGTAAGATCTCCGTCGCGCAGCGATGACGAAAGTCTTGCAGACGAGGTCCGCGGCTATCCAATCGACCACGCAGCCCAATTTGACGTGAGAGTTGATAAAAGACACGACGAACCGTGGACACTTCGGGCGGTCGGCCGCTGGCACAGAGCAGGAAGTTAGCGACAGACGGCGGATTTAAAAGCGCATCTCGCTGCTGCGCGTAGCGCGCGAGAGCGCGGCACGCGGACGCATGAAGAGGGACCAGACGTGTCTTGCCAAATTTGGCCCCGCGTATAGTCAGCAGACCGTTTCGCAGATCGACATCATCACGGGTGAGTGCGAGAGCCTCACTGATCCGCAAACCGGTCACTGTGAGAAGCCCAAAAAGGCAGCGGTAAGTTAGCCCCCGTAAGCCGCCGCTCGGCGCCAGACCTCGGGCTGCCTCCATCAGTCGCCGAATTTGCTGCTCACTATAAAGGTAAGGCGTGGCTCGTTGCGCCCGGAACGGTAAGATGCCTAACGGAGGAATCTCCGTGCGTGAATCCGCGCCGCTGCAATAGCGCGCGAAAACACGTACGCACATCAGCCGTTCGGCCCAGGTGGCGGGTTGCGCATCGGCAGGCTCCGTCGCCCACGTCAGCGCCAGCTTAGTCGTAATATAGGTGGCCTTCTGTAGCTCCATAAAAGAGACGAAGCGCCTCAAGCGCCGCTCCTCGTGCCGCATCTTGAAGCCCAGAAGCCGCCGCATCCGAATGTAATCCTGGGCCGATTGTTTGAGCGATTTCATCGCCCACCTCCCGGCCAACGCAGCGCCAACGGACGCAAGGCGCAGACATCAACCTTCGCATAAATCTGGGTCGTGTCCGGATGTGCATGACGCAACAGCTGCCCGATCTCGCCCAGAGAGGCTCCCTGCCTGAGCATCTCCGTGGCAAGCGAGTGTCTGAATACATAGGCGCCGGTGTGCGGCGAGTCCACTCCCGCATCGGCCAAGGCGCGTTGGACAAGCGTTGAGACAGCGCAAGAGTTGGCAAAGCCCACCCGCGGCGCATGCTCTCGAATGAACAGCCGTCGGCTTGTGCAGCGCGGTCGTCCTTTCCTCAGGTAGGCGGCGATCGCGTGGCCGACCTCCGCGGACAACGGCATTTGAACCCGCTGCCCGCCCTTGCCGCGCACCATCAGATGAGCGCCTTCCCAATCGATGTCATCGAGCGTCATAGCGACTACTTCGCACGCCCGCAGACCGAGCCGCGCCAGCAGCACCAAAATCGCATAGTTGCGCAGGCCCACGGCACTGTGCCGATCGCAGTGATCAAGCACTTGCTGTACTTGTCCTGGCTGAAGGAACTTCGGTAACGTCGATAGTGACCAGTTCGCCACCGTGGGCACACAGGCGGCAAGGTCTGTCGTAATCTCGCCGCGGTATCGCAGGTATCGCAGGAAGGCTCGTAGTGAACCGACGATGTGTTGGGCGCTACGGGCGCTGCGCTCGTGAGCGTGGCGTCGAATGAATCCCGTGACATCGGTGGCAGACAGCGCAGACAACTCAAGGGAACCGCGGCCGAATCGCTCCCGAAGGAACTGATGCGCGAAACGTGTGTAAATGCACTGACTCGATACTGACAGCCCCCGCTCTTGCGACAGATATTGCCTGAATGCGTCGACCACAATCTCGCGTGGATCAACCACAATCGGCACCGTCTTGTGGGTGACGATCCGCCGATCACGCAACATACCGAGAAACTTGTACGGGACGAAGGACGCTCCGCGATATGTATCGACGAAGCGCTGTCGAGACTGAAGGTAACGCTCCACAGTGCACTCATCGACATCGCCTGCATCCAGCCTTCGGCGCCTCAACCACCGACTTAAGTCAGCAACGATGTGCAGATGCACGTAAGTTGACCCACGTGAATAGCCCTGCTCCCGCAGGAGTGCTTCATACGCATCCACATGGATACCAAGCGGACCTTCGTGGTGGCGACGGACCACACTCGGAAATTTGAATATTGCGCTCGTAGTCATATCTCCTCGCCTCTACCGGTGAGGAGAAGAAATCAAATAATGCCGAGCCCGCGGTCAGCAACTGGGCCGCAAAGACCGTTCAAACGCCTTCATGCGGCATTTTCCTGGCCTCGGCATTCTGGCGCAAATGCCGCATGCGGCATTTGAGGCATACTTTTGCCGTAAATCGTCTTCTGGCCTGGCATCGCGAAGGCGCAAATCTTTTCGCCAAGCTGCCACTGCTATTAACTTATCTTGGACATACCAGCCTCGCGGGTACCGAAGTTTACTTACACGCTACGGCAGAGTTGCTGGAAAGCGTTGGCAAACGCTTCCACAGCCACTTCGCCATTCCTGTCCGCAGTGAAAGGGAACGCCATGGCAAAAACTAACCTTGCGCTCTCCATTCGCAGCTTCTTTGAGCAACATCTTGTTTCCCAGAGGGGTCTGAGTGGTCATACCGTCTTGGCTTATCGGGACGCGATGAAGCTGCTTCTGGAGTTTGCCTCCCGACGTCATAAGAAGAATTGCACAGATTTGACCCTGGAAGATTTGAGTGCCGAAACAATTCGCCGCTTCTTGGATCATCTGGAGCAGGCTCGACACAATAGCGTGGCGACTCGCAACGTACGCTTGGCAGCCATCCATTCGTTCTTTCAATATCTCGCCACCACAGACCCGCGTTACCTCGTGCACTGCCAATCTATCCTTGTGGTTCCCTTCAAACGACGCCCTCGCCGGGTTCCAGAGTACTTGGAACGCTCCGAAATCCAGAGCCTCTTCCTTCAGATCGATTGTCAAACGCCTTTAGGGCAACGGGACGACGCGCTGCTTCGGCTGCTTTATAACACGGGCATGAGAGCCCAGGAGTTAGTGGACTTGGATGTCAATCATCTGAGGTTCAGCCGTCCTTACTCTGTCCGCATCTACGGCAAAGGACGTAAAGAGCTTACCTGCCCGCTATGGAAAGAGACCGTCGATGCTGTGAGAAAGTATTTGGAGACACGCTCAGTGCGGTTTATCGACGCCGTCCCGCTCTTCGTCAATGTCGAAGGAAATCGACTCTCCCGATTCGGCTTGCGTTACATCATTGCTCATCGAGTGGCCGAGGCAGCGAAGATCTCTCCGACGTTGCTTACAAGGAAGGTCACTCCTCATACCATTCGTCGCACCACCGCAATGCACCTACTACAGTCTAACGTCGATCTCAATATGATACGCTCGTGGTTGGGCCATGCCTCGATCGAAACAACCAACACCTATGTCGAAATCGATTTGGAAATGAAGCGCAAAACGCTTCAGTCTTGCGAGAAACTGCTTCCGAAAAAGGCAAGACTCGGTCCATCATGGCAGCGCAACAACGACATCCTATCATGGTTGTCGGAGCTGTAGTTATGTGCAGCCGACGGCTCAGATATGCTCGGCGAAATGACTAATATTCAAGTGCTTCCCCGGCACGCCGCACATAGATTTGCACTCCACATAATGCAGAGAATTTTTAGCTCGGCGACGCGGCGCGAGACGCTTGGAAAGCATTTGAAGGGTGATCGCCACGGCGGTGAGCTAAAAATCGATTGGACAAAACCGCGGCCCAGAGCGTGACCTATGTGTATTGATTGCCGGCTGGATCTCTGGCGAGGATCTGAAGGAACCGGAAGCGGTCAGCGTGCGAGATCGGCGGGATAGCTCGCTGGGCCTCTCTTGGCCTATCACGGCGTCGGCGAACAGGATGTGTCCCTTGGAGAATGTTCGCAATGAGGCGCGTGGCTGCACTGCTCCTGTCGCTTGGCCCGGCCAAGCTTGGCCCGCCGCAATTTGATCTGCATCCCAAAACAGTGCTTTTCATCATGAGGTATCGGCAATGGCCGGTTTGCTATGTGGGCTTCGCGGCAAGATCTCAATCACAAGCATGCGACCCTGGTGACAGACTGGGCACTCCCACAACGACGGACCGATGAGTTCTTGATAACGCTCACGATAATCCTTAGCAGGTTCGAAGGCCGGTGGTTCTGGCGCCGGCATGTCCAGAAGCTCTCGACAGTGCGCCAGTTTCTGTTCTCGGTATCGGTTAGCCAGGAAGCCGTAGTAGCGGATGCGCTGAAAGCCCTCAGGAAGTACATGTAAAAGGAAGCGGCGGATGAACTCTTCGGCTTCCAGAGTCATCGTCTTGTGTTGGGCGTCATGACGATAGTCCTTGTAGCGGAATGTCACCTTGCTCTCCGTGATGTCCAACAACCGATTATTGGAGATCGCCACCCGATGAGTATAGCGCCCGACGTAGTCTAATACCTGCTCCGGTCCGGCGAAAGGCTTCTTGGCGTAGACCACCCATTCGGCCTCGCGTAAGGGAGCCAGGTAATCCAGGAGTGAACATCGGTCCCGGAGTGATTCGAGGGACGAGAAAAACTGCAGTTTGCCGGCCTCAAAGGCTTTGAGCAAATATTCCAGGAACAGACGGCGAAACAGCCTGGAGAGCACGCCCACGGGTAAGAAAAATCCATCCCGGCAGGAAATCCATTGGCTGCCGTCGGCAGAGAGACCACCGCCGGTAACCACACAATGCAGGTGGGGATGATGGAGCAGGTTCTGGCCCCAAGTGTGAAGTACGGCGAAAAAGCCGATCTCGGCGCCGAGGTGCTTGGGATCAGCGGCGATGGTGAGCAAGGTTTGCGCCGTGGCCCTGAACAGGATGCCATAGAGCTCTCTCTTATTTTGATAGGCAATTGCTGCAATCTGCTGGGGTAGAGTGAACACAACGTGAAAATATTGAGTGTTTAAGAGTTCGGCCTGACGCTCCTCGAGCCATTTGAAGCGGGCGAACGACTGGCATTTTGGGCAGTGGCGATCCGAACACGAGTTATAGGCGTTTCGGTGATGGCCGCAGTGGTCACACTGCTCGAGATGGCCGCCGAGAACAGCGGTGCGGCAGACCTCGATCGCGGTCATAACACGGCGCTGCGCTATCGAAAGCGAAGCGCCATGCTCTTGACGATAGGCTTCGCCGTAGCGGCGAAACACATCCGCTACTTCAAGCGTGGGGCGATCCATGTCCCGGAGCTAGAAGTACTGTGGTGGAGCGGGCTTGGGCTCGGCGGCAACTGGCTGTGGGAGTAGATCGAGGGGGCTGACAGTGGAGCAGACTTTGCTGGTAGCGATGCGCAAATAGCGGGCCGTGGTAGCCAGACTACGATGACCCAGCAGCAGTTGAATGGTGCGCACGTCGGTCCCGGATTCCACTAGATGGGTTGCAAAACAGTGTCGAAGGCAATGGGGTGTTACCGGTTTGGGAATGCCGCAACTTCGATGGGCCTTTTGGCAGGCGTCCTCCACCGCCATCCTGGTAATGTGGGTGTCGACTCGATCACCGGGAAAGAGCCACTGCTTGGGCTTCTCTACCGGCCACCAGGCGCGTAGGACTTCCAATAGCTTTGGAGAGAGCATGACAAATCGATCTTTCTGTCCCTTGCCCTGTTCCACTCGAATGACCATTCTTTCGCTGTCGATATCGGCGACCTTTAGGTGGACGGCCTCCGAGATGCGTAGTCCAGCGGCATAGCAGACGGTAAGGATGGTGCGATGTTTGATGCTCTGTACGCAGCTTAAGAACTGCAGGACTTCTTCGGGACTCAAGACAATGGGCAATTTTTGCGGCTTCTTGGGCGCCGGGATGATGTCCTCCAAACACCAATCCCGATGAAGTGTCACTTTGTAAAGGAAACGCAGGGCGGATACGGCGATGAGGATGGAACTGGGAGCCAACTTCTTTTCGTTGGTCAGATAGACTTGGTAAGAACGAATCTCCTCAGGTCCCAGTACTTCCGGTGATTTGCTGAAATGGCGTGCGAACAGCGAGACCTGTTGCACGTAAGAGTCTTGAGTATGCGGTGAGAAGTTCCTCACCTGCATGTCCTCGGTCATGCGACGTCGAAGAGGTGTCATGGAAAAGCTCCTTTTGCGAGATGGGTTTTGTCGCACACAACATTCCCTTCTCTTCGCAACGACGCTCAGGTGGCGAGAGACTGAGGTTAGATTCAAATCGCTGCGCTTTTGGCGGCTGCTATCCACAGCGCGTCCCGCTGCATACCGCGAAGCGGTTTAGTCCAACACAATCTATGAGTAGCTGCCCATAGATTGTGTACCAGGACGAATGCGTATGCGGCATTAGCGATTACGGTGCGAAAAATTTCGCGAGGATGAGCGAGAGATTCGTTAAGCGTGCCTTTCGTAACATCAACCAAAGAGATCAGGCGTCGCTTTGCATCCAGGAGAACGATTCGAAGGACCTCCTGATTCAAAAGCTTCATGTCGGCACAGACTCTGTAGACCGCTTCGGGATTCTCGAACAGCTGAGAACGAGCGTGTTCACTAGTAACCTGGAAGGTCTTCCCGTTCCTCGATTCTTATAGGGGTCACGTTCATTTGTTCTCGCGATGCCCTTGGTTTCACCCGGCACACCGACGGGGGGATTCCCTTTTTTAAGAACTGCGGTACCGTCTCAGCCTTAAATGCTTTAGCCCTTTCCTTAACCTCGGTTTTGTTGACCAAGGACTCTTCGAGGACCTCTAGGACAACCTGCTCTCGGTTGTTTTTTATTGATGGCTCCTCGCTGGAAACTTAGCATTTTTCAAGCTTCAGTCGACGTCGTGATCTTGAAACGTTTGAGTTTCTGGATGGCTTTCCGTTGACGGGGGACTGAGGGTTTATAAGCCGAGCTCCCCCGATTTGGGGGGATGTAATCACCCTGCCCACCTGTGAAAAGCGGATGGGCTTTTGCAATGTTGAATCCCCATTAAACTCCGCTTCTGACGTATGGTCAGGCTCAACTTCGGCCTTTTCTGTTGCCGCTGGAGACACCGTGGACCAAAACCGACTAAAACCTTGCACAGAGAGGTCGTCCGGCCTATGCAGGAGTTGGAATCGGAGAGCCAAAACGGAAATCCCGGTTTAGATCAAATGAATAGCGAAATATCGAGGGTTCTGATCCGGCCACTGACCAGAGATGATCTGCCAGAGGCGCGGCGCATTTTCTGCGCCGCTTTCGGGATTTTCTTGGGCGCGAGCGATCCGGAGAATTTCTGGGCGGATCGCGACTATGTCAATGGCCGCTTCGGGGCCGAGCACGTCGCGAGCTTTGCGGCCGAGCTGGACGGCGAGCTGGTCGGCTCCAATTTCGCGATCCGCTGGGGTAGCCTCGGCTTTTTCGGGCCCAATACGATGCGTCCGGAGCGGCAGGGGCGCAGTGGCGGCAAGGCTCTGGTCGAAGCGGTCAGCAACCAATTCGAGGATTGGGGTGTCAGGCACGCGGGGCTGTGCACCTTTCCGCAGAGTCCGCTGCACCTCGCGCTCTATGGCAAATTCGGGTTTCGCGCGCGGTTTCTGACCTCGATTATGGCGGTGCCCTCCCGGCCCGCCGGCAATGCCGGGTCCTGGTCGCGCTATAGCGCGCTGCCCGAAGACGATCGGCGTGGTGTCGAGGCGGCATGTCGGGAGCTGACCGACACGCTCTATGACGGCCTCGATCTCGGCCCGGAAATCCGCACCGTCGCGGCGCGCGGCCTCGGCGACACCCTGCTGTTGTGGGAGGGCCCGAGCCACCTCGCCGGATTTGCGGTATGCCATTGGGGACCGGCCAGCGAGGCCGGCGAGGGCTGCTGTTACGTCAAATTCGGCGCCGTGCGGCCAGGAGCCGGGGCCGCCGCGCACTTTGCCGCGCTCCTCGACAGCTGCGGCTCGCTCGCCGCGGCGGTCAGGATGCCGAACCTCCTCGCCGGGGTCAATCTCGCCCGCGAGGAGGCCTATCTGCAAATGGTGGCGCGCGGTTTTCGCGCCGAGACCCTGGTCGTCACCATGCACCGGCCCAACGAAGCGGCTTACAGCCGCCCCGGCCTCTACGTCCTCGACGACTGGCGCTGACCGCCCCAACCCAGTCCACGCCGGGCAGGTTGGCTTGGCCCAACTGGTTAAGGCCTTTCATAACTGGAGCAGCAAACGACCACCCTTGGCGGTTTGACATGATGTCAAAAGCTCAGGGTGGTTCTTTTTCTAGGAGTTGGCCGCACTCTTAGAGCCGAGAAAAACCTGATGACAATCATCAAAAAAACATCAGCTGGGAGCGGGGTGTCTCTTTTTCCTTTTCGGTTTTTCAAGGCGGACTTGGGTGGACATGTTAGCATACGCTGTTAGCAGTTTTGGCCATTTCCCTCGGGGTGCATCGGTCCCCTAAATCAACCCGATTCGCTGTTCCTCGCCGGTGACACGGTACAACGGATTTTGGTGAAACGGTTGACCCTGGCCGATGCTGGATTTGATACCGGCGCGGCAGCGCATCACCGTATTTAAGAAGAACTACCGCAACAGTCGCCAGATTCTTCGCGCGGCCAGCCGTTTGGCCAGTCATTACGGGAAAATGGCCAGCGCTCTGAGCGAAGAGATCGAGGTGCTCGATCCGGAGTTGGCCCAGCGAGAAACTAATCCTCCGATTGTGCTAAAGACTGATAATCAGGTCGTCAAGGCATGGGAAATCGCGCCTGGAATGCACCGCGGATCAAAAGGCTGAACCATGGACGGCGTGCATCGTGACTGCCTCGCCTGCAAAGATATCCGTCGACCAGATTCTAAGTGCGCGCCCTGAGGGTTTCTCTCGCCCGCTTTCCGGCGATTGTATCCTGCATCCCGACGAGGTGATTGTGGGAACGATCAGCGATTTGAAGGGCTTTGAGTTTCGGCTTGTGCTCATCCTCGGCTGCGATGCCGGTGGTTTCCCTAACCATGGCACACCGAAAGACGAGGTTTGGCGAGACGCGCTCCGACTCTACGTGGCAATGACTCGCGGCGGCGACCAAGTATTTTACTGCACAGTAATGAACCGTCGATCTTTATCAGCGCTATGAACGACACCGTCGCGCTGCGAGACGAACCGGTCTTGAAGAAATATGTATTTGCGAGTGCAGGGATAGGAAGGGCGGTCGTGAATCCGGCCGCTGTCTAAAGTTCGGTTGTGAGGGCTGGTAGCGCCAGAGTCGATCCGGAGAAGAACTGCGAAGGCTGGTTTGCCGAAGATGAACTCGATGTTCTGCGACGGTATTTCGCCCGGCACGTTTATCGCGACGGCCTAACTTTCCGGGAATGGTGCATTCCGCGGATGTTGGCGACGATTGAGCGATCCAGAATCCGGTCGGTTCCCAAGTGTCCCGCACAGTCCGTTGAACGCCTCTTCAAGAAGCTGAGAGCTAAAGGAGTTATTGGCTGACAAGTCAATTGTCCACTGGTTCGGCGCCGAGACTGATCGGTAACGTCCAATCTGGAGTGTTCGACGGGCTCGCTACGTTACTCAGGTTGCCAACGAGATCCTGGAGCCCAAAGCACCCGAGACGGACCGGGATCAGGAGGCGGCGCAGGCCTTGAAACAGCTCTGGCGAAGGGCCGTCGGAGCCGGCCGATTTCCTAGCCCAACTTCCGCGTTTTTTGGAATCGATTGAACATGATGGTGAAAAGAGGAACCCTTTATGTTTTTGGGTGGAAATCCGAAAATCCCCGGTGTTCGGTCCAGTTTACCAACCAAGAGGCGGGGGTAAGCTCGCCGATCCGCTCGATCGGAAGTCAAGAGCTAGCGTGTCACTTTGCAAACTGTCTCGCGTATTTTGTTGCACGCTATGGCCGCATGACAGTTCAAATGCTGCCCGCCTCCTGAAGCAGCCGAGCGGCATTTCGTATATTAGTTATGTGTAGTCGGCCGGGGTGGGGCATGCTTGGCAAAGGCTCATATTCAAATGCTTTCCCCTCCGCACCACACATAGATCCGCAGTCCACATAACACAACCATCCTTCGGGAGATTCGACGCCTAGCGAAGCCGATATCCGGCTGACCCGCAGACTGGCCGAAGGAGCCCGGATTTTGCAAATCAACATGCTCGATCACGTCATTGTCGGTCAGTCTTTCGAGGGTCGGCCCGGTTATTTCAGCTTCAAAGAAGCGGATCTAATCTGATGAAAACACCGCTGTTCTTCGAGCTCGTCTGCGATTTTCAGTCAAAACGCTGGAATGAGTTCTAATCGCGGAAGCTCCCTTTTCAAGAGTCTTGGCTGCCGTTCTTACGGCAGCGAAGAAACGGTCACTATTCGTCTCATCGCACAACGTGAACTGCGCTTCGATTCGGCTGGCTTTGCAGATAACTCCGAGGAGCTGGCAGTTTCTTTTTAACGTGAATTGCTCCGCGATATGTGCCGGCAAGCGGCAGTTGGCGGTCCAGTAACAAACGCGTCCTCTCGGCGGGCCTCCTGAATCGGCGCGATCGGCGTCCCGCGCGAGGCCAGCCGTTTCTAACCGAAAAGCGATTCGTGGCCAAGACGGTCCGCAACAGCTCTCTTTCCGTTTTCAAGTTTCTGTCCTGACCGAAAAGCTTCCGCCATTTTATCCCCGCGCTGCTTGTGCATCGCTCACGCCGGGGCGACTTTCTGGCTTCACCAATTCGGAAAGACTCCCGAACAGAGAGATTGACCGGAAAACCTCCGAAATCGGAACGCTTAATTTAAGCGACGAGATGCTCAAAATGCTTCGGAAAATCATTTCAGGCGGCCAAAGCGGCGCCGATAGAGCCGGCTTGGATTTCGCGATTGCGACAGGCCTAGAACACGGGGGATTTGTTCCCAGGCGCCGGAAGGCAGAGGATGGGAGAATCGCCGACCGTTACAACCTGGTTAAGCTGACGACGAGCTCGTATCCTGCGCGAACGAGAAGGAATATCGAGGAAAGCGACGGCACCGTGATTTTCAGCCTAAAGCACCTCTTGAGCGGAGGTACAAAGCTGACTCGAGACTATGCCAACAAGATCGGGAAGCCGCTGCTGCACATCTATGACACCGTGATCGCCGCACACACGCCGCCGCCGCCGAACTCGTCGTGGCGACCTTCGCAGTGGATTCGCTACGAGCTCGCCCGCGCCAAGAAGGCCGGCAGCGTAATCTCCAGGCAGGCGGCGGGCTGGTTTCATCCCCAAGTCCACCCACCCGAGTCTCGGGGTGAGTACGTACTGCTTGCTGACCTCTGCGGCAGCGACGCCGATGTCGAACGGTGGCTGCAAAGTCATGCGCACCAACCGATCGTGGCCAAGGCGTACCACGGCGCGGGCACGCCCAATTCGCTACCCTAGAAATTGCGCACCGGTTCGTCCCGGATTCGATGCTTGCTTTCTCGGCGCTGCGCAACACAGAGAATGGTCCGCCGTTCGTGGTGTAGCGCGACAGTGTTCGACTGCCTTCATTCCAGTGCGGTCCTCAGCTCAGCGTGTCGCGTTCTCTGCTATGTCGGCTGCTAGCCATGGCCGCCAGGCACCAGCCCGTTGCCGCTGACGCCAAGCAGCATGCGCTGACGCTGGTGAAGCGTGTGGCAGGGCAGGTTAAGCCCGACCCCAAGCTGCCGTTCGCGATCGAGACCACGATCCGCCAGCTGGACCGCTATTGCACGTCGTGGACCCAGGCAAACGGCTTCTTTCCCGGCGCCGCCAGCGACCTTTCGCTCCCCGCAGCCGAGCGCTGCGAGCTGCATGGATGGAACGGATCGGCGGGTAGTGGCAACTTCCTCGCGTGCAAGCGCTACGCTTGGTGTGGGACGCATCAACGCGCCAAGGGTGCCTTGACAGGCTGCATATAGGGTCTGTAGCCTGATTCGGATGTCTTCGGATCGATGGTATTTTGGTGCACCTATCCAGGTTCTATCCTTAATCGCAATAATCTGGGCTATAGTTCAGCTTGTCCTACTGGAACTCTGGCCTTTCCTAGTGATATTCCTCGGCTGTATTCTGCTCGCTATTCCTATTGTTATTTGTGAATGGCGTGGAAAAATGTAGCCTCATTTTTTCACCAAAACAAAAACATTAGTCCATTGGGCCTGGGGCCAACCAAACACTGGCCGCGCACCCTCGCCGATCAATTCCCCGGGCGTTAGTTGCTGGCCTTGGGACGCTGGATTATGGCTGTGAAGATCGATACGCTGGTGACGGTGCCGCCGCATTTGGCCATCGCAGCGGGGCTTGGCAGAAAAGCCATCCTTCTCATAAATGGCGAGTTTCGGCCAGAGACAACACAATGCTCAAAGTGCGACCACCTCCTGCATGACGGCTCAGTCCGTCTGGACTTCATGACCGATGACGTGAATGAAGCCGAGGAGATGCGAGTCCAAACGCTCGCCTCTGATTTGCGTGGCCGAAATCAGGAATTCGAATGAATCGGGTTGGGTTGCAGTGCGATGCGGATGTTGGCCAACGCGTCCGCTGGAAGGACCGATCTAGGACAATGCATCGGAGTCTGACCGACGCTGCGCAGCAGCTGATTTGTAATCAGCAGGTCATCGGTTCGAACCCGATTGCCGGCTCTGCATGTAACATCCTTTCCTGTAGTGATTTGCTCGGGACCAGTTAATCGAGGTTTTCGCGTATGGTTTTTCGTTGTAGCCATTTTGTGGCCACTTTTTGAACTCGATATTGCGAGATCTGTCCCTATTTTAGACTCTTTCTGTACGGTTCTTAAGGAAAGCTCCTAACCCCGCTTATCAAATCGAAGTCGTTACGGGCGACGCCAAGGTTCGGGTGACCGGAATGACTGGCCTTCAATTGGTCGGGAACG
This sequence comes from uncultured Verrucomicrobiae bacterium, assembly GCA_963782115.1. Lineage (GTDB taxonomy): Bacteria > Verrucomicrobiota > Verrucomicrobiia > Chthoniobacterales > JAFAMB01 > JAFAMB01. The sequence goes on along the minus strand of CAWAIK010000008.1, from coordinate 248,723 downwards.
CGCCTTACTTCGCCTGCACGGGCGAAATCGACACGCTGTTGATCGCAGGAGGAGTAAGCTTGGTGAGGAGTGATCCTGAAGAACCCGTCATTGGTCGCCTGGCTGAGGAACCGCGCTTTCGAGTGCCGGCGCAATAGGATCGATTTGCACGGGTGCTTTCGTCCTAGCGCGGGCGGCCTTCTCGATGGAAGGCGAGCTACGACTCACTAGGAATTCGCGAAGGAACTGGCAATTCGTTTTCCCAAAATCAATGTCGATTCCGATCCTATCTGGACTTGCGACGGTAATATCTACACTTCAGCGGGTGCAACTTCTGGAATCGATTTGTGCCTAGCTCTCGTGGAGGAGGATCATGGCAACAAACTCGCGCTTGACTTGATGTGGCGCGGGCGATGGTGATGTTTCTTTACCGACCGGGCAGCCAGGCTCAGTTCAGTGTCTTGCTTTCCGCAGAATCCGCGGTAAGTCCACCCATCCGGAAGCTTCAGACGTGGTTGCCTGAGCATCTTACCGAGGATCTCTCTGTGCCGGCGCTAGCCAGGCGCGCCGCCATGAGTCCCCGGACTTTTCAAAGAATCTTTACGCAGGAGATCGGAAAAGCGCCTTCTCTCTACGTCGAGAAATTGCGAATCGAAGCAGTCCGGCGCAAGCTCGAGCTCACATCCTTAAGACTTAGTGAGATCGCTGAGCAGTGCGGATTCGCCAGCAGCGATGTCCAGTACATCCTCTGTCGGAGCAGTGTTCCAACTGATCGGCAGATCTCGTTGTGGCGGTATCGAAATATGATACCGGCGAGCAAGTTCTTCCTCTGCCGTGGTTCGTCCATAACGTCCGCACATGGTTCAATTCTGAATCAGATCCTCCGCCCGATCTAGAGCTTTCCACAACGCCTGAAGATGGGTTGACGACTCCTTATGCGATAGGCGCAGCGTCGGGCGCCGGCCAACAGGTGTTCAACTCGCTCGACGCGAACGTCTCTCCCGAGCACGTGCTCGAAAATGGCCTTTTCTGAACGGCAAAAACCAGTACAAGCGCTGGCAGCTGCGCAGATCGGACAGTGGTTCTCCACCAGAAGGTAGCTTTCGCCCTCCTCCTTTTCCCAAGTCGCCATGTAACCTTCCTTGTTTCGAATTTCGGCCAGACGAGCGATCTTCCGGGCCAAACTTAGTTCGCCGGAAATCAGTGCCTCATACCGTTTGCGCGTTCCAGTCTCTCGGACCTGGATCAATTTCTCCATCGCATCTTCCCCCAGCACTTCTCTGATTTCGCCGATCAATTGTGCCGTCAGCTCCGCGTGGGTATCCGGAAACCGTCGTTGCGCGGCAGGTGCGAGATAGTACACCTGCGCCGGCCGTCCTACTCCACGGACTTCGGACTTGGTGTACACCATCCCTTCAGCACTTAGCCGCAGCAGCTGCTGACGGGCCGCCTCCGGCGTAATTTGCAATCTCGTGCCGAGATCAGCGGCCGTTTGCGGTCCCCTTGTTTTAAGCAAAAACAGCAACCGATCCGCGGGGGCTAATTTCTCGACTTCTCTATTTTCCAAGTCCTGACTTGACATATTCAACCCATGGATTTACCAAGTTGGTACTTCTTAAATTAAATGCCTTCCCCAGTCAAGGCAACTCGGCGAGGGCAGCGGAGGTGCTTCATGAAACAGTTAGCTGACAAATTTGCGCTTATCACCGGTGCTTCGCAGGGTCTTGGTCGTGAACTCGCACTCGCCTATGCACGGGAAGATGTCCGCGGGCTTGCCCTGGTCGCCCGCGGAAAGGAACGATTGCAAAAATTGAAATCGGAAATTACTACTATCGCGCCAACTGCGACGGTGGAAACTATTCAGGCGGATCTCGGCTCGATTACGGATATCGAAAGGCTGGCCGCGATCGCCCTGGACGCGTGCGGCGGGCGTTTGGATATCTTAGTCAATAACGCATCTACCCTCGGACCAGTCCCGATGCCTTATCTGCTGGATTATCCGGTAGACGATTTCCAGCAGGTACTTAACGTCAATCTCGTTGCGCCTTTACTGCTGATCCAGAACTTGCTGGCCGCGATGATCGACCATGGCGGATCCATTATAAACGTGACGAGTGACGCTGGCCGAGTCGGCTATCCCGGATGGGGTGCCTATGGGATCAGCAAATTTGGTTTGGAAGGCCTATCGCAGACATGGGCCGCTGAACTGGCGGAAACGGCCGTGCGAGTCAATTGGGTTGATCCAGGGAACATGAATACGGCCATGCATCGTGACGCGGAGCCTGACGAAGATCCGACTGCTTGGGCGGATCCTGCGGCGATCACCGATATCTTTGTCTTCCTCGCTTCGGAAGCAGGCCGGCGTGTGCGCAGCAAACGTCTGGAAGCGCAGTCGAACTGGCGCGACGTAATAACGAAAGGATAACCTATGTTGCTGCCGCCTGAACTGCCTCCGATCAAAAGCGTCCGCAAGATAACAAGACTAACGTCAGTCGATCGGACTTGCTCTTTCCACTTACCTTCGGCATTAAACGCCGATCGACCCCCGGAGCGTCGCGGTCTGGCCCGAGATCGTGTGCGGTTGTTAGTGCTCGACCGCTATACCGGAAATGTGACCCACACGCGATTTGATCGAATCGCGGAATATTTCGAACCTGGGGATTTGCTGGTGTTCAACTCCAGTCGGACGCTTCCGGCCACATTGGTTGGCAGGTTCAAAGACTCCCCGTGGAAAATCGAAACCCGCTTGGCGGAGTCGCTGTCGGATGGAACATGGCTTGGGCTGCTCCTGCCCGAAGTGGGAACGGAAGCCGGGCATCTGCTCGAAAAAGCCTCGATCCTCGATTTCGGTGACGGCCTGTATTGCCAGTTGCTTGAGCAGGACCAACGGATACCGCGCCTGTGGAAACTACGATTCTCAAAGAGCGGGACCGAGTTTCTCGACCTGGTTTATCGCATCGGACAACCGATCCGTTACCGTTATCTCTCTGCGCCTTGGCGGCTCGGGTACTACCAGAACGTTTACGCGCTGCAACCCGGCGCAGCGGAAATGCCGAGCGCAGGACGAGCATTTAGCTGGCGGCTTCTTCTGCAATTGCGAAATCGAGGCGTCGAAAGGGCCTCCATCGCTCTGCACACGGGACTATCTTCTTATCTGGATGACGAGATCGACCGAAAACATCTTGCTTCCGAGGAGGAGTATTGGATCAGCGAAGAAGCGGCCGCCAAGATCCGGCGAGCGAAAAATTCTGGACGACGCATTGTGGCAATCGGGACGACCGTGGTACGAGCGCTGGAGTCGGTCGCGGCAGAGTCCGGTGGCGAAGTACGCGCATGTCACCAGTATACCCAATTGCACATCGCCGCTCAATACCGCTTACAGGTTGTCAACGGTCTTCTCACCGGACTACACGAACCAGAAGCAAGCCATCTCGACTTGTTGGCCGCGTTCGTCCCGCCAGCGACTATTTATGCAGCCTATTCGGAGGCGATCCGCTTACGCTATCTTTGGCATGAATTCGGCGATCTAAATTTGATTCTGTAAGTCGGTGCCAGGATCAGTGATTGGCTGGCGCAAACGCCGGTGACGTCACGGTGAAATATCGCGGACCAGATAGCATTGCGCCTTTCTACGATGGGCTCACGCATCTTTTTGTGACGCCTGAGGATTTGATGCCAGTGATCGCTCGCGCGCTTTTCGCCGGACTTCATGGTCCGCGCTTCGGCCGCGCCGTCCTCTTCGCCCTGCCGGTCGACCCGCGCGCCGACTTTGGCGCGGTTTTGCGATGACCGATCTTGCAGAAGTCCCGAGAAATATCGGCCAAAATTAAGAGAGATCAAAGAGCTGATGGCAGGGGAAGAAGATTTCCTGCGGCCATTGATAGGCTTGGTGGTGCAGGAGGTGCTGGAAGCGGAAATGAACGAAGCCCTGGGAGCCAAAAAAGGGGAGCGAACCGAGGAACGAATGGGCTACCGGAGTGGCTACTATGTGCGCAACCTGGTGACTCGAGTTGGGAAGCTGGAACTAGGGGTACCGCAAGATCGGCAGGGGCGCTTTAGCACGCAGCTTTTTGAGCGCTACCGGCGGAGTGAGAAGGGCCTTGGTGGCCGCGCTGGCGGAGATGTACGTTCAGGGGGTCAGCACGCGCAAGGTCAAGGCGATCACCGAGGAGTTGTGCGGCCATGAATTCAGCGCCTCCTGCATTAGCACCATCAAAAAACGAGTGGATGAAGAGTTGGCGCGCTTCATGAGTCGGCGGTTTCGATGTCTGATGAACGCCAACTAACCCGGCGTGAATTCGTCGAAGAAGCCGCTCTCGCCGGTGCCGCGGTTGTACTCGGTAGCGGGTTTTCCGCAGAGGTCGCTTCGGGAAGGGCACTCCCTGTCCACGGTTTTCTAGAATTGAAACTCGATATCAACGGACGGCCGCACAGTGTGTCCGCTGACGCGCGGTTGACACTACTGGACGCACTGCCAAACATGATGCTCTTCAGTGCGGCTACTGTACGTCCGGCCAGATTATGTCAGCAATCGGACTCTCGCTTTTAACCGGGACCGATAGTCGATGAGCGTCCGCGTCGATTGGCCCTGCGCTTTCTGCCGAGGCACAAATTTTTCCACTAATTCCTGGACCGTCAGATTCCTGTCTTCGCCAATTTCCTCTGTCTCAAAGCGTTGCCACGCTTCCTGCAGCATTTACGTTCGTACTTCTGGGATTGTCGGATCACCCCAAGGATATGCTTTTCTTCGACCGCAAGCTCAGCAGACCGCTGCGCTTTGTCTCAAATATGAATTTTTCCCGCTTGCTCCTTCGTTTCAAAGAATCGGTCGCCTGACAATCTTGCCGGAACCCAAACCCGATAGCATTTTCGAGCTTTCTACCACTTGGCTTCCACGCATCCAAGTTTGTTGCTGTTTTTCAAGGTTTTCCTGGCCGTTTTGTCTTTTTTGACCTCCTTTTGCTGACACCTTTCTGGTCTTGTTTTTGCGAAGCTTAATCGGCCGTTCGGCAGCTTCTGGAGCGGTTTCCCCGGAAAGGCGGGGCTGAGAAATCCAATTTGGGTTGGGTGGGGCTCGAACCCACAACCAACGCCTTAAAAGGGTGCTATTCTCATTTTATAAGCTTATTATTTTTAGCAACTTAGGATTGTCTTGTTTTCTGTTGCTGTCGACGTCCGCTTACCCTTCAAGAATACCTACCCCTAAGGATCATTTTGGGAGAAAGACTTTTTCCCCGTCGAGTCCCAAGGCGGTCTCTCTTTCCTCTTTCGCCTAAGCGAACCCAGGTTCGTTTAAAATCACTCCTTTATTTTCATCATCGAGACGATGAAAGACAGCAACAGCAAAATTCCAAGTGCATGGTGCAGGGATTCGACCGCACTGAAGTAATTGATTGAACGCGAAAGCAAGCGAATAATCGTGTTGGCGGAAAAGCAACCGCGCCTGCGCCCAAGATCTCAAAGTTGCAACGGAGGATTGAGCTCTGCTCAGGACGCACCTCGAGCGCCGCTGCAGCCTTGCAAACGGGCAGGCGTGGCCGCGTACGGGCGGCCCACCGGCCCAGAGCCGGAACCTGCCGGGGCAAGTCTAAAGCGTAAAATCCCAGGGGGTTCGAGGGACAGAGTCACCCGAGTCCTTCGATGACACACTTTTGCGTCGGGTTCCTGTGCGCGAGGTACGAGCGAATAGGAACCAAACGCAAAATACAGAACCTTCTCAGCGCAGAGAAAAGTCAGGTCAAGCGAGGAACGGAATATATAGAGGGGCCGTGCGCCGTGAAAAGGGCGTCCTGATCCAGTAGGAGGAGGAAACCTACCCGGGAAGAGTTGCTCCACCCGGAAGCAGTCGGAGCGTGGGGGACTGGTAACGGTCCATCACGAAGCCTTCGACGCAAAAGGTCCGGCAAGGCCGGATCAGCGAGCACTTAGACCATAATGAAAACTGAACGCCGAGAAAGCGTCGAAAACATTAATGTGACTGCCGAGCCGATGGTCCCATGGCGAAGGCCGCCGTCTGAACGGGAAGCGAGCGACACAAGCACCGTTTGGAAGCACCGGGGTAGTGGCGATGGTATGAGTGCGAAGGAACAGGATGTCAACACGGGAAACCCGATACGGAGAGAAGAAAGATCTCAACCAGATGTCGCGAGGAACAGGCTGGGCTGCATCGGGTGGCGGAAAGGTCCGTAGTAGCGCTGAAACGAGTAATGATCGTGGAGCGAAGGGACCTTAGTTCAAGGGCAGGGCAGGTAGTGGTGAGAGCGCGGAGACTGGCGCAAGCCTACCAACTCCAGAAAAGGCGTTCGGAAACTGCAGAGAGCCTTGGATGCCTAAGCGAATGTAACCTTCGGGTTACTGTGGGCGGCGGCTATTAACCTTCTCTTTGGAGCGACCGAGCAGAGTTTGGGGAATAAACTCACCAAAAGCCTCCATGTACTGGTTGATGGAGGGCCTCTGTGGCCATTGGCCGAGCAAATCTTGGAGCCGACAACGAGGAGCACGGCCAAAGAGCAGCGGACCAAAAGCGGCAAAGAACCGAGTCGAGTTGGGCATGCCAATATAAGTATATATACGTACGTACCCTGGTTCAGAAGTTCGACCCGTTCCCTTTGCAAGTACGTCTTGGCTTCTCCCTCGGTTCGGAAATACCGACGATGGCGCCCACCTCCCTGCTTCGGAAGAGTGACCATCCAGTACTCGACGCCTTTAACAACGAGGGTTCGAATGGGATTTTTCGATTTGGGCGAGGGCTCCTCTTTGGCTTTTCGTTCCGCTGTTGTTCGACTTAGGCCAGAACGTCTCATTGTTTGAATCAAAGTGTAGAGAAGAAGTAAATTCTCGTCTAGAAATTGACTAGAGAATTTACAAAATATTGTTAATGTCTTAGCAGTAGTTACTTACAGGATACTACTACGGAACAAGGATTGCGGCAGCTGGTACAAAACGTCCGGGCCTCTCAAACGCTGGTGTTTGTTAAATCATCAACACACCAATGACTGTCGCTTCCAAAAGTAGTCTACTAAGGAAAAAAATGTATGAAACTGTTAACTATACTATTGGCGATTGTCGCGGTCGGAAACGTCGGGTCTGATTGCCGGCGACACGTTAACGAAAATGGGAGGCGTTCAAGGCGCCACTGAACACACCAACGCCTTCCCTGAACGGTTCTGCAGGAGGCTTTCGAAATCCAGAGCAGTTACAGCAGAACCTGCGCCCGGTTTTCGAGCTGGGCTATCGATGAACTATGAAATGCTTCTCCGATGCGCTAATGTAACCGAAGCGGAGTATGCGCGGTTAGCGTCCGCGAAAAGTCAATGGGACGTTCGCTTTGCGGATAGGGTGCGCCACCGGCCTTGGAATGATGCATCGTCGCGTGCGCCGGCTTGTCGATTAGCTCGCTGGGTTCCCATCCGAGCATCTCCTCTGCAGCGGGATTTTCAAAGATAATCCATCCCCCAAGATCAAGCACATGAATGCCTTCACCGACCGCGTTGAGTACTAACTCATGCTTCTCCGTTTGCAGTGTACCGGCCATGAGCTTGAAGGCCTCGGCCAGTGCGCCGATTTCATCGCGCGTAGTGACGGTCACGCGGTCGTCGAAGCGGCCGGCGGCGATGGTCTTTGCGCTTTCGGTTAATTTGAGGATGGGGTCGGCGAAGCGGCGAGCCAGCCACAAGCCCAAACCCGCCGCCCCCAGGAGCGTCGCGAACAGGATGCCCAACGTCCGATTGAACGATCGACAATCTTCTTTCCGACAGCATGGCCATGGTTGAACAGTGCAACCGCGAGATCCGTACGATTTCTCACCTCCTCCATCCCCCGTTGCTGGACGAGTTGGGACTCAGACGGGCACTACAAGATTATGTCGAAGGCTTCGCCGGACGCAGCGCGATTGTGACGACGCTCGCCGTGGCGGAAGACCTTGACCGGCTGCCCGCCGAGATCGAAACCGCACTGTTTCGGGTGGTGCAAGAAAGCCTCGGCAACATCCATCGGCATTCCGGCAGCACCGCCGCTGCAATCCGAATCCGTCTCAACGCGGGAACTGTCAGGCTCGAGATGAGCGATGAAGGAGGGGGCTTTCGGCCCGGACTGCGTCAAGGCAACAAGGAGGTGAGCGTACCCGTCGGGCGTCGGCATCGCCGACATGCGCGAACGGCTGGGCCAAGTCGGCGGACAGCTGGAGATCGAGTCCAGCGACCGCGGCACTACTGTACGGGCCATCGTGCCGCTGCCACGCGACGCGTCGTGAGGCAACTCGCCCGCGGCCAATTCGACTGTAATGAGTGCCGCGAGCAGGGGTTCACGCTTCCCCAGAGGCTACAGAATCGGTCGAGAACAAGCGAGAGTTTTGGCTGCGAGCGGGCGGAACCTTCGCTGCTTCCCGCTCCGAAGGCAAGGTCACGATTGAGGATGCTTCGCCTAACGCTGCCACTATTGCGCGGTTTTTGTCCGCTTGCTGAGCGACTGCAAGGATCTTCGCGGGGAATGAGATTTTTCGAACGAATAAATTTAGTTTCGAGTCGGCACCGCCTTCGATCTTCTCCCAGAAAAAAGGATGTGATCGAGGAGCGATCTACTGGATCGTATAGCCGCCATCGATGACAAGATTGGATCCTGTGATCATATCGGTCGCGCCGCTAGCCAGAAAGAGGGCGCACGCTGCGATTTCGTCCGGGTCGGCAAATCGGCCTGCAGGCAGCTTTCGTTTGAATTCTTCGCCGACTTCTCCAGCCCATGCTTTCTTTCCCAGTTCGGTCAGAGTCACGGTTGGAGAGATTGCGTTCACCTGCACGTTGTATTTTGCCCACTCCACTGCCAACACTTTAGTGATCCCGATAATTGCTGCTTTGCTTGCCATGTACGCGACATGGCGCTCCAGAGCAATCATGCCCGCTTGAGAACTAATGTTCACGATTTTGCCGCCGCCGGTGCGAATCATTTCCTTGGCCACCAGCTGCGATAGGAAGAAGGCAGCCTTCAGATTGAGGTCGAGTGTTTTGTCCCAATTTGATTCCGATACTTCCAGCGCCGGTTCGAGAAGCGCTACCCCAGCATTGTTGACCAGAATGTCGATCCTCCCGAATTTGTTGAGGCCCGCCTGGACGATTCGTTCGCGGTCGCCTCCTCTTGTAATGTCACCAATCACAGTCTCGACTCTGGAGGGACCGGGATAGATCTCTTTGGCAGCGGCGGGAAGACCTGGACTGAGATCAGCCAGGATTAGATTCGCCCCTTTGGCGACGTATAGCGTGGCGATTGCCCTGCCGATTCCGGCCGCTCCGCCTGTAATGAGCGCGACCTTATTGGTCAGATTGAAGTCTCGGTCGTATCCTTGATAATCCATAACTTGTTGAGGGGGGCAGCCTAAGAAAGCGTGCCTTCGTTCGCATGCAGCTAGATTGCGGCTCTCAAAACTGCAAAATCCATGTCACGATGCAAGAGGAAAGTCGTCGAAGAGCGGAGAAGGTCGCACGGAGGGCACGGAGGGCACGGAGGAAATGAAAGAGGGGGTCCCTGGTTGAGACGAACGTCAACTGCAAAGAGTGCTACCTTCAGTTGAACCATCCTATGGCCGAAAGTCCACCTAAGGAACCAATGATAGCGGGCAAACCGGCGGAGGAACCAGCCGAAAAGGAACCGGCCGACGCGACACCGGTGACAGGGCAGCCGGCCGGTGTGGTCCATGAGAATCATGCGGAGGGCTCTCAGGGCCCAGCAGTTAGCTATTCGGATCGATTGCGGCCAGGTAAACTGTTTGCGTCGTTTGAACTCGAGCGTGAATTGGAAAGTGGGAGTACTGGAGCGGTCTGGCTGGCTCACGATTATAGTGTTGGGCGTCAAGTAGATCAGGTCGCATTAAAATTTTTGCCTGATTCCCTCGTGAGCGACAAGACCGCGCTCGAGGAGTTAAAGAACGAAATTCACCGGAGAATAACGCTCAAGCATCCCAACATTTTGCGCGTCTATAACCTGGTTGAAAATAAAGGGAGAGTCGCTCTCCAGATGGAGTATTTGGAGGGCCAGACTCTATCGCGTTTGCGTTTGACCAAGCCGAATCAGACATTCGAGGTTCGGGAACTGGAAAAATGGATCCAGGGGTTGTGTGAGGCGTTGGAGTATGTCCACCAAGATACCGGACACATTGACGGTGAGATTTTGCCAGACAGTCTGGTTGTAGATGCCGGCGGAAACTTGAAGCTGAAGGACTTGGGGATAACGAAATGCATTACCGAGTCGATGAGCCGGTTGATCGCACTTCAAGATCCTGGCGAAATGCTGCCGTATAAGAGCCCGCAGCGGGCAGCAGGGGAAGAGCCCGCGATCACCGACGATTTGTATTCGCTAGGAGCGAACCTTTATGAATTGCTGACCAGTAAACCACCTTTCTGTGCCGGGGATATTGGTGTCCAAATCAGCGAGAAGGTTCCTCCTTCCATGACTGAGAGCCGAACTTGGAAGAGGAGGAGAGGCTAGGAGAAGTGGCCAGATAATCGAAATTGCTTCGTGCCGTAAAGGTGCAGTTTTTGTCGTGTGCGCAGTAAAACCAACCTATCTCGGTGCGCCGGATGCATCAGGTCTCTGGGCAAGCCGCAGCGTAATGTTTTGGGGGCATGTAGAAGGACAATCTCATCACACGGATTACGCGGTGAGTATTCACTAAACGATGGCCCGTTTTATGAAACCAAGACACCTAATGAGCAGGATTACCATTCCGATGCTGAAGGTAGCGTCGAGCAACGATCGCGGGTTGCTCGAGCAAGCGGCCAGCCGCGATGTCAAAAGCTAGCCGGATGAATTGGGCGTGTGCCCAGGCCAATGGAATAGCTGAAGTCGTACCGGTACCAGCTGCAAAGCCTGACTGGCCAGAAGACGGCTGATTATCCCAGACCTGCTCAGAAAGTAAATAACCTTCGTTCGCGGTACGCCAAATAGCAGCGCCAATTCATGAAGGCATTAAGGTCTAGGAGATTTGGCCAGGACGAAGCGAATGGCCCTACGGCGGTGATCTTCGGATAAAAGGGATTGGAAATCGGTGGTGGTGACATCGTCCTTGGAGCATCGTTTGCCATCAAACCCACTTTGAAGACAGATGACAATGGGACCTCGAGAAAAGCGCACTTTGTCTCAGCTCAACTCGGCCTCTCGAGTCTGCTATTCCACAAATATTTTCGTATCAGACTCTAGTCTAGGTAGGCAAAATCAGGACTAGCGTCTCGTAGTGACCATTTTTGAGCCGGGAATTCGTTTTGTGTCTGCAAGACTCTTTGTTGACGCTCATGAAGCCATCAATGCGACGCGGCAGCGGGTCTGGGAGAAGCAGCCTGAGGATTTTCTCGCGCAAGCCTGGGGCGACCGACCGCGTTAGGTCGAGAGTTCGCGGCCGATGTCAGCTTTGGAGCAATCGGCTCTCGGGTGCTGGCGTGCGCTTTAACACAGCCTGCACCAGGCGGTGGATCTTAAGGGTGCTGGCGTTCGGATCTCGGCGCAGCAGCGAAAGCAGACCAACGCCGCGTGGCGGCGTGACTCGGCGAGCTCGCGAGTCACCAACGTCGCACCTGGTGGAACAGTGCCGGAGGGCGGTAAGGATTCTGGTTGCCGGGTAGCGCCCCGGATTCCTCCAAGGGCGCCCCCACAGATCCGGACGCGCCCCTTTCGGGCATCCGGTTCCTCGGGTTTACGGTTTCGCTACCCGTTACTATCCGCCACTGTTGCGTTAACACGTTTGTTAATGACTCTGAGTTCATCCCGTGTTTCCCAGTGGCAGTTCCGTAGACCGACGCCCCCCTTTGCTACTCACAGGCTTCCGCGGGTCGGTTTCCCTGCTTTCCAGCGCTACTATGAGGGCGCTACGACTTCCTCTGTCCATTTCAACGGCCTCATTGCGTTCGGCCATCGATACCTCTGGTGCTTAGCTCGTTCGCTCACACCTGCCGCTAAGTCAGGTCTGGTGTGCCAGGTCGTTGTTCTACCAGTGTCGTCCCTTTTCTGGTTTAGTAGAAGAGGAGACAGGAGGATCTCCCAAGTTCCCAGGGAACCCTTACGCACATTTGCCCTACTCTTAGACCCCGGCCGGACCATTGCGCTAGGCATTTGACGCTCTGGTACTGCTCCCGTGGACATAAAAACGAAAGCTCCAGCGATCTGAATATTTCGAGGCTCAATCACACGGCTTTTGTGCTCGCTGCATACGCTTGATGCCGGCATCTCTGACGACTCTCCAATGCTTACTTCCGGACGGTTGCCACCTTTTCCGTGCGGGCCTCAGGTCCCGCTGGGTTCCTGCAAAGAATTTCCACTTTGATTAGCTCATTGTTTCCTTTCTTTCTGGATTTCCTTGGCGCTGTATGTCGGATCCGACATAAACCAGAATCCTTACCTCTGTCCTTAGTGCCCGGCAGCTGTGTGCCGCCCAGATACTTAACGGTCACCGCGGTCGCCGTGTTGTTCTTGATCTTCGTGTCACCGGCACTAGAAGCATCGATAGCGTAATACATCTGGCTTAGAACGTTGCCGTCAACCACGTCATGGCCATTGTCGTCAATGACTATCCCATATGCATTCATGATATTGCATAATTGGTTATTGATGATGAGGTTACCGAACCCCCGCTGCTCCAAATTCCTCTGCTAATTAAGGGAGTCGGGTAGTGCAGAGAGTAAATCTGACAGCCGCGTACCACGGCGTTCGAGGAAAAATTCAGAATAACACCATGGGTTCCCTGTGTAATGCCAAGGTTTTCCAAGAGCCCACTCGTGTTGTTCCCGCCGACGACGCCGTCTAAAAAGACCCCAGCTGGGCGGACGATTCACCCCGAAAAATCGCCCATTTTGGCATCGAGTTGACTCCGTATACATTACCGACGCACCGCGCAGAGAGCAATGCGTCATGTTCAGCGGTTTGCCCGTGTCGGGGATTGACAAGTGGCACCAACTCCATGACCGGCGCCCTGGCGTCGGGCAGCGGGCGGATCCAGATTTTTTTAAAAATCTCGCGCGCCGGCTTGGGGATATCTTCGGCGGGATAGTGTAGCCCGAACCATCCTGAGAGTTCCTCCCGCTTGCTCTCCGCGACGACCTCCCCGTGAAAATCCTTATGAAAGCGATAGACCATCACGCGGTCCAGGCCGGTTGGCGCACGCACTTGTTCGGCGACGATTCGACAGAAGTCATCCAGCGTTTGCGCCGTCTGGAGCCGCGTCACCGACTGTTTAACCAATGCGTAATAATCCGGATCGATATTCTCTTCGCCGCGATCCGTCCCCTCGCACTCGAGCACCGTCAAGCCGTCGATCGCATGGATGGAAATGTCGAGCGGCCCGCTATCGGCGGGCGCCGGAAACGTGAAGACATAAAGTGGGTTTCGATCGACCGGCTCCTTGGCTAAAAACGCACGCAGATCTGACTAGAGTCGTCCGGAGCCGAGACGACGGCGTCCACGCCCTTGAAGACGCTGGCGGTTGCCGGATCGGCGCCAGCGCTTCGCGTTTGCCGTCACGCCACGGTGGAACGGAGCCAATATCGACGTCGCGGAAGCTCCCCTCAGGAGTGCGAAGCCTGACAAAGCGAGGGCCTGCTGCTTTTCCATCACCATCCTTGCACATTCCGTCGGCGAGCACTTGCCTTGCGCCAGCATCCAGCTTCTGCGGGCGATCGTTTCAAACGAGGAAAACATCATTTCGGTCATCATCGCGGGCAGCCGAACCGCCTGGAGCACGTGTGACTCTCTACGGGAGCGAACTTGGCGCGTATTGCGTCTTGTTTTTTTCATAAAAAGAGATTGGATCCGGATTCTTTTCGCAAGTCGCCGCCGGAGCGGTCGGGAATCGACAACCGATTGTCGAAAGTTTGGAGCATCATCGAGCTTTTTGGTTCGGTATTCTCTCCCCTATACTAACATTTTGGCATTGCGTCTGCTCGCAAGGGACGAAGCGATCCATAAGACTTTCATCACAGAGTCGCTGGGATTACTGCGCGATGGCTCCTAACTTACGCGACAGCTTCCGGTTCCAGTCGAAACGAGTCGATCTGTATCGGCGGTTGGATGGGCGAAAAACTACCGGCTGAACGAAAACGTCCCCGGTATTGGCTTGGCGCTTAGAACACCGTCAGCTTTGAGCTCGGCGATGGCCGGCGGATAAGCAGCGTGCTTGTCGGTATTGATTACCCGCGGCGCCGGATGGTTCTCCCCGCCCAACGCTTTGGCGAGAAAGCGCTCAGTCGCACTTAATTTGGCATTTAACATTTCCGCGCCTAGCCTGTTCGTGAAGCTTGGGTTGATCCATTGTATCGGCGCAATATACAAACCAACTCTAAAGCACAATAGAAAGTGGGAATTGGGTTTCCAGCAGGAGCGCAACCGAGAACAGCGTTAGGGCGTTCGTTTCTGAACAGAGCACGTCATCTGCCACAGCGAAGATACCGGGTTTGGGGTACTACCGAAACTTCGCAGCACACCTCTGAAGCGCCACTGAGGCACTCGGGTGCACCAGAAACACTTGCTCGAGTTCGCTGGTCGTGACGCCGCTCTGAATCGCTAGAGCCACGAGATTTATGACTTCAGCAGCTTCATTCCCGATAATCACGCATCCCCTGATTTTTTTTGTACGCCGTTCAACAATGAGTTTAACTTGCGTGTACGAAGGGTCTGCAACGGTGCGATCCTCAGAAGTGACTATCTTTACGACTTCCGACTTCGCATCCAGTTCAAATCCTGACTCATTCGCCTCGTTTTCCATCCACCCAACCGCGGCCACCGGTGGGTCGATGTCGAGATAGCGCGGCACCGAGCGCGAGCTGAAGAGCTTGTCACCGCCGCCAATCGCTTCGACGGCTATCCGCGCCTGCGCAGATGCTGAACTATCCAGCATGTTCAGGCCGTTTACGTCGCCGACCGCGAAAATATGCCGCTGACTGGTTCTCAATTGCGCATCTACCTGAACGTATGGGTTAGTCGCGATACCCAGACCCTCGAGGCCGATCGATTCCACATTTGGACGCCGGCCAGTTGCCACCAAAACCAGACCCGGAGAAATTTCTTCGCCGTCCGGTTGCGTGATGATTGGATAGCCATCTTCGATTGGCACCTTCTCTACCTCCACCTTGCGCCCCAGAAATAACTCGACGCCATTTGCCGAGAACTCCGTAGCGACACGTTCGCCGACGATCGAATCCCAATCGGGCAATAGTCGCTCCCGCTGTTCTGCCAAAGTGACGCGGCATCCCAGCGCACGGTAGATAGATGCGAACTCGCAACCAACGTAACCGCCTCCGATTATGAATAAATGAGAGGGAGTATAACTTCGAGCGATCAAATCGTCGCTATTGAAAAATCGCGAGCCTTGTTCTGCCGAATAGTCCGGGCGCGAACCGTTTGCCAATATGATGTACTCAGCCTCAATATCTTCGTGGTTTCCCAGAGAATTCGTGATTCGCACTCGATGCTCGCCGAGCAAACTCCCGGTGCCAGCTGCGATCCTGACATTTAGTTGTTCCAGGCCTTTTCGAAGCTCTTCCGCGAGTCGAGCACTGGCCGCCCGCTGTGCCTTGCTCCAGTCCAAAAAAGAGCTTCTCAAGAGATCCGTTTCAATGCCAAACCGCCTGCTTTTTACAATCTCCCGAAAAAGACGACTGGACGCGTGCAGAGCCCGAACAGCATAACACCCTCGATGAAAACGGGTGCCACCAAACGAATCCTTCTCGATTATGATAACCTGGAAGCCCTTTTCGGCTGCTAGAAGAGCCGCCTCGCTGCCCCCGGAACCCGAACCAATAACCGCGACCTGATATTTTTCACTCATATAGTTTTTTGTCTCGCTAAGCCGAGTCTAGATATGGATTTAGGGGAAACGGTCTCGTCCCGACAAAGCCATTCGTCCGTGTCTTTGATCTTAGCTTCGCTTTTCATTTTTGTCTTTGTGTGTGACTTTGCTTCTCAGCCATCTCTTTCGCCTCTCTACGGAGCTGGGAGGAGGCCGCCGGTCCCCCAACCCACATACTGCCGGCATCCTTGAAAAATTTCTGATTTTTGGAAATGTAGCGGCGGGCGTCGCCAACGAAGCGACAACGCCGTGATTTTCAGTGTTGCTCGCCTTCCATATTGACGACGATTTCCCGCGGCAGAATCGCTTTCTCCTCGGCCTCCGGAAAGAGGACAGCTTTAGCGGCGACTACCGATTTCATCAAGACAGCTTCTAGTGTTACTTTGTTAAGTAGAATCATCGATCTTCTCCGGGAATGTCGAATGGCAATAGGGACAGCGTCCGGTCGATCTCAGTAGCCACGGCCGGATCGCTTCCAGGATCTTCTCCAACGTCAGACCAGAAGTTTTTTTTTGCCGCAAGGTAGGTTGTCAGGATGAATAGGTAGGCGATGGCGCTCATCACAAGATGGTGATGAAAGCCCCGCCAAGAGCGGCCCTCGTAATGATCTAATCCCAGGTCATCTTTGGATCGTTGGAAATATTGTTCCACGTGCCATCGGGAACGGCTAGCTTTAAGCAAAGCGCTTTGGAAGGCTCGCGATGGAAGTGCGCCAGGTAACAATGGTAAGGCTCTTTGGCTCCCTTGGGCCAATCGACCACCAACCAAAGCTTCTCCAGCTGGCCCTGTGGTTCCTTAAGTCCGCGCGCAAGGAAAACCTCTTGCCAAGCTATACGGGTGTGTTGTCTTGCTCCCGTAGCGGTTTTCCACCAACAATGCCTCCATGCCTCTGCCGGTAGAGAAGCCGCAATCTCAAGAAGGTTGCGTGCGTTCTGGGAGGTCTCTTGGTCCACGATGCGGTATTTGCCTTTGAGGGTCGTGGGCACCTCTTGGATCCAGGCTTTGTGTTCCTCGGGAGTCACCTGCAAGAAAAACTCCAAGTTGAGTTCGCGCAGGTGTGCGCGGAACGCAAAGCCGTTGCCATAGGCCGCGTCGCCCAGCACTGGAGCAGGGACGACTTGATCGGCAAGTGCCTCTTCGATCAAAGTTAGGGCTATTTCATTTTTGGTGGCAAATCCCACATCGGGAGGCACCCCGGCTTAGCGCAGCGTTGGGGATCATCAATCCAGCTTTGCGGCAAGTATAGTCGACCGCCCACCGGCGCTGCCACGAAACCGTCACTGACTACCAGTTCAACGCTTACCTGACAATTGGCCTGCTTACCGACAGCCCCGCAATATTGATGAGCGACTCCTACCGAATTCTTGCCCTGTTTGAGCCAGCCGGTTTCGTCGACAATCCAGGCCTCAATGGGTTCGAAGTGCGGCACCACTTCTCGGCGAATTACTCGCCACAGTTCGGTCTCGTCCCAAGGACTATCGGCCATAAATTGCTGGAGCCGTTGCGCCTCGATACCCAGTCTTGCCGCCATCGGTTCGATTGACTTACGTTGACCAGGCATAAGCAGGCCCTGCACGTAATTGGTGGCAGCCGTGCGTCGTTCGCTGCGCCCCAGCGGCGCGGCTAGCGGGATCATAAAGGCTTTGAAGCGCTCAATACTTTGCCGCCACAGCCTGGCATTCCACTCCATGCCCCGCAATATTGCGAGAACCGTAGACAGTTGGCAAGAAAATACTTAACACAGTAATACTAGAAACTCCATCTCCGCTTCATCCAGAACAATAAGAGTCATCCAGCAAGACGCCGATCGACATCACCCAACACATCTTCCCACGAGCGCGCTTTGGCGGTTCCTGAATCAATAGCACGTATTCGGTTCGCAAGCTCTTCCTCCCATGTCTGTTCTGCTTCATTGATGGGATAGCCAGGTAGATCGCAGCCCTCTAGCAAAATGCGTGCAAGGACCAGTCGTTCTTCTTGAGATAGTTCAATCGCTTCCCGGGCGACTTCTTCCAATGCGCGGCTCATAAGCACAATTGTAGCGTTGGACGCGACTTTGATCAACGCCACGACCGAATGAGTTACTGATGGCTCCGCGATTTAACTGCAAATGACACCAGTCCGCCCAAACGGCGGCGTAACATTTTGCGATTTGTTTGCTCGAAGATCAACGAGTTGATTTCACAATGGCGCACGCCGGCGGCTGAGACTCCACGAAAAAGGTGGCAAGGAGCACGAAATGCCAGTGCATCATTTGCTCGAGCAGATCCTGAACGAATACATTGAGGCGGCAGGCCTTCAGAGCGGCCAACCACTGTTCCAGAGTGTTAATTCGGCTGGAACGGCAGTGACCGGACGAGCGCTAAACCGGTACAACGCCTGGGCTGCGATTCGAAAGCGGGCCAAAGCGGCGGGTTTCTCACGCCCGTCGGATGTCACACCTGGCGCGCGACTGGCATCACGATTTACTTGGAGAATGACGGACGGCTCGAGCACGCCCAGCAGATGGCGGGACATGAGTCTCCGCGAACAACGAAGCTCTACGATCGGACGAAGGACGAAATTACACTGAGTGAGGTGGAGCGAATACGGCTGTGACGTTCTTGCAAAGATTACGAACAACGCTACATGGACCCTATGTTAAGCCAAAACCCGAGTCGAAACTGTTTCGCTAGACGTGGACGGGATGACCGGTCTGACGGTGCTTCACTTTTCTGGAATTCGAAGCACCTTCTTAGAGACGGCAGCCAGCAATTTCATCGCTGGGATGACAAACCCAGGATCTATTTTGAAGGCGGCTGGATCAGATTGGCGGCCTCGTTTTTTCGCCAAATCTGCACTTCGAGTGCAACGGAGTCCGAATCGTCGGGCGCACCGCGGTAGGCCGAACGACGTCGGCCTGTTGAAGAACGCCGAGGATCGGCACCGCTTTCGCGAAGGGAAGCCTTTTATTAGCATTGGAAATGCCAGGGCTAAAAGGGAAAGGACATCGAAGGTCCCCCAGCCTCACTCCGGGTCTTTCCTTTTCTGGCGTTGTACTGCGGCGTTGAATTTGCGCCGGTTTCGGCACGGGCCCGCGTTCGGATTGCAGCCCAGGGCGTTGTAGCGAATAAGAGTTCGTCAGGCCGAAGCTTGCTGGCATTGCAGCACGCGCTGACCTCGGCGGCGAAAGCGTTATCCGGCGAAAGAGGTAAGACGCTCTTGCACGGCGCAAACGGCACGCCGGAAAGGTTGATGCGAAATTGACGAGCCGCCAGGGTCGTCTAAACTGCGGAGTTACCCATAACCGTCGATCCAACGGGCGTCAACAATTTCGGCTTGGCTTAGCTGGAAGTCTTGCTCCCGGGCAGATGCGGAAGGTTGCGACTCTGATGAGTAAAGGACGCCAAATTCACTGCTACGACTACGTCAACCATCCCTATGAACAGGTCCGCGGCGCGCTGAGCAAGGACGCTCCAGCGGTGTTTCAGTCGGCCACGAAGGCCGCGGCTTCCCGCGCTCAATCGATTGCGTCCGAACTGCGGATCGATATCGGAGGGATCGGGATCGAAGCCGATATTCGGGTTTCGGTCAAGAACATCGAAGTGAAGAATCGCGCAGCCATGTCGAGGCCGGCCACCCGGTTGCAGCTCGAATGGGAGGCCGCGAGAATGCCACGCCTTTTTCCGATTATGAAGGCGGATCTCTCCATCTATCCATTAACAGCGAATGAAACACAGTTGGACTTCAAGGGTGTCTACGAACCACCGCTCGGCCCACTGGGAGAAGCCGTGAACGCAATCGTCGGGCACCGCATCGCGGAGGTGTCCGTTCACCGCTTCGTTAGCGATGTGGCGGGATACCTCCGGAAAACCCTTGGCTAGGCGAAAGACCAGCGATTGGCTCCATACGAAGGGAGTTGGATTGACGGTTGGCCAGTGAAGTCATGCGCTGCGGACTGGCTTGACGGCCTAAACTCCCCACAGGGAACATGGTCGAATTAAGGGTACTAGGCAGATTGGGTTAAATTCCAACAAAGGTACCAAAAGTCTCACAGGCCGGTGATTCTGGCATCGTCGGGTGTCCGGTAGATGCTGACTCCCTGGATAGCCCCTGATACGGCCTGTTCGACCGCTCTTCAATCCAAGCTTTAAGCATAGGGGTTTTTGCGGGGATATGCGCATTGGTGAAGCCACCGTGTATCGAATGTTTCGAGGGCATCTGGCGGAAGTCGCTGGCTTGCAGAAGCCGCCGCAGCAGGCCCAACCCGCGTAACATGATCCCGCAGTAAAGTGCCATAGTCGATCATGACAATCTCCCTGACACTTGAAGTCATCGATTGCAAGATAAGTCAGGAACCCTCTCGGCTTCCCGACTGTTGTTGGTCCTATGAGGCTCCCTCACTACAGAACTAGCGCAACAGTGCCGCTGACGGTCTCTGGCAATGCAGTCGACCGGGCGGCCCAGTGGTGTTCGATTTTCGGATGGGCCGGGAACGAGAAGATCCCAAACGATTCCTGGGTAACTTCGAGGGAATCCTGCAGAGTGACGGCTTAGCTTACGACCATATCGGCGGAGCGGGCATCGTGCACTCTGCATGTTGGGCGCACGCAATAGGGGCGGTTCGGCTGCCGCAGCTGATAATGTTTGGCGACAGGCTCAGACTTGCAATTCAAGCCGAACGACGTTATATAAAAATATAACTTAACTGATGGGACAGCAGGGGCAACTTCGTCCGCACGGCTGGCTTTGCCGTGTCGCTGATGGGGGCAGGAACGAACACAACAGGCGTTGTCCGGTGTGACCAACCTCGCGCCCTCGATCTAGTCTCACGCAACGCCCGTAAGCTGGAAAGCGTGCCCCCAGCGATCATGGATGAAGTGATGGCGAAGCTGGCCCCCATCTTCGAGTGAAAACCAAATCACCAGTGGCCACCGGTGCATGAATTGATAAGGAAGGATGGTGTCAACGATGACAGAAGAAGAATGGCAACATTTGTACGAGAACTTCGAGACGACAGAGCTGCTCAGTGCCGTCGATGCGGTCGATTGCCTGCGAGATGATCTGAACGACGGCGAAGGCTCTCGGCCGCCCGAGTTGCGTACCAATCTGCTGAAATTACACGAATTGGCGATGGCCGTGGTCAACAACGGTTCACGCAGCCAGGCATCCAAGATGTTCGACCTGGCGATGAACCTGGACGAACAGGTCGGCCACATGATGAACGAACTGGAGCAAGTCCAGGACACGCTGGCGAAGCTAGTGGCGTTGTACCCGGAGAGCCTATCCTACGCTGACCTGGACGATGCCGACTGACTCGGATGGCGGCTGGTAACACAACTGCTTGTTCTACCCAAATAACGGGGGCTGGGCGAACACAAATGAGCACGATTGCGTTGATAGACACGAGGCTCAAGATACCGGGAGAGAGCATCGGCACGGTCGTTAGCACGCATGACACTATCCGGGCCGCATTCAAAGCGAACGAGGCGTTTCAAAAGCGTATGCGCGACAGCGGCGTGAAGGATCACGTCCCCACAAAAATCGTCACTCTCAAAGTACAACTCGGCGACAGTGAGCATGTCAATCCAGGCCTGCACTTGTTTCAGGAGGGGGAAAAATCAGGGCGGGGGTGAAGGCCAATTAGTACGACATAAAGGACGTGATGTTGTAGTTAAACGGCGCTCAACGACTTTGGTCCTGCTCTGAGAGGCAGAGAGGCGGCTGTTGGCGATACACGCCAGAAAAAGAAAGCGTTACTTGCGCCTCCGTCGCTCGCGCGGCGAACACTGGAGGAACTAAATACGGCGAGACGCGCGGCGGTATCCCAGGCGCTCCTTGGCGCGGCGCTGGCGCGCAAGCGCTTCCTTGGCCTCGTCCGCGGTGGGGTAGGGGACGTGGCGCAACTGGCCCGGCCGTCCGATGCGGCCCCATTCCTTTGCTTCTTGTCGGTAAAGTAGATGCTCGTCATTAGGCATCATCGCTATCGCCGAGAATGGTGATCAGGTCGAGCAGGGCGGAATGCCAGAGCTTGATGTAGTTCGGATCGAGCGCTTCGCCTTCCGCTATGATAGCCTCCGACAGGCAGGGTCGAACAAATCCCTGATGGATCGCAAGCACGATCAGCGCCTCGTTGCCGACAGGCGAGAGAAGGCCGGAAATCAGCACGTTGGTATCGATAACCGCCCGGATCACTTGGCCTCGCGGCCATTCGATTCCTGTTCGTGACGGTGCGCGGCGATCTCGGCGTTGATCTCATCGGGCGTCATCGCGTCCAGTCCACGCCGTTTGGCAGGCCCAGGCTTTCGTCAGCAAATCGGGGCGATGAGGTGATCACTCCCAATCGATGCCGGAGGGGCCTTCCAAGAGCACTCGTGACTTTCCGGACCAACCCGTCGAAGGTTAGCTCGACGATCTGTGTGCATTTTGCTCGAATCCTTACCGTCATCCTTTTTAACCTGAAGCTTTTATGCCTCAAGCAACGATTACGGTGGATCCGAACGATCCGCCGCTTAGCCTGGTGTATTCCCTCTCTTGCAGCCATTCACCGAGCGATCAGGCGGAGGGGCGGTCGTACGCGGACTGCACACGTTACAAGGTACCTTACTCGGACATCACCTACGCAATTAGATTTCCTCCTTCTCCTGGTCCTCTTCCTCTTGTTGCTCTTCCTCCTGCTCCTGCTATCCCCAGAGTCGGCATCGGCCGCCGCGCCCCGCCTCCCGCGCCTCCACCGCCTCCCGCGCCTGCCCCGCCTCCCGCGCGTCCGGCTGCCGATACCCTTTGGATCACCGGCGTGAAGATGTTCTTTGAGGGTCGAATCACGGCCCTCCCCCCGTGGAAAAAATTTGGCGATTGGAAGGCGGGATTTATACAATCGATTTACAAGTCCGAAAGGCATGCACGCTACCAAGACGGGAGCGTCAGAAAATTTAGAATGAATACAACATGGGGTCCGCTCAAGGATGGCGATGCCGATACGCCGTTTTATGGTAATGGGACAGCAGCCAGGCACGGACGAACCTGGACGGTGACAGCGAACGACGCACCTAATTTCAAGGTGCCCATGCAGTTCGGTCCGAACCAGTCTAGGCTTACGGAGACTTACGGAAATGACTGCTTTTGTACGTTCTTGGTGCTGGCTCGAGAGCGAGATAAGTCCATTATCGAACTATCCCGAGTTCAGTGGCAAATTAGCTGGGAAGGTCGTTATGACCAATTAGATAAACGAAACCCTTGGTTACCCACAAACAGAGCGAACTTCTTGCAAGTCAGTGAGAGCCACGCCCCCAAGCTATACGCGACGCTGAACCGGCAGCCTGGCCATGTTCCGTTCAGTCTCCAAATGGCGGAGGCGGAGAATTTCTGCGAGATCCTAGAGAATGGGGAATGGAAGCCATGTAACCCAGGAGGCGACACTACGAAGCCAGGAATCAGAAGCCTTAGAAGCTGGAGGACAAGCGTCGTTACGTAGTGTTGCAACTTTCGAATTGAATGAAAGGTGTATGCTACCTCTAAGGCTTGCCTCGAGCACTGGAGGCGGGGCAGTCCCGTAGGAAAGAGCCTCGCAACACCCGTCCCGTGGGTGATGCGTGCAGCGTGCTGGCCATCATGGTTGCTGGGAGTAGACCCAAGCAAGGCCGTATCGTGGATTTCAATGTTCATGGGCGGTTCCTGACTGTGGCTCTCAAACAGTAAAGTATATGCTGCCTCCAGTCACGGTTTTCAAACGAGCCAGGGCAGGGGCGAAACTCACACATCATCGAAAGCATTATAAGCACGTCGAGAGCTGCGCTGGGAACCTTTCCCCGTATCCCGGCCCGTGTCACCATCCCGCCATTTTGGCGACAGCTAAGCGCCGCCGAGAACCACGGCGGAGGCACGTTTCAAGAGCGAGGCGGATATTGTGTTCAAAGCTGCGGCTTGAAGCCACTTCACCACTTCCAACAACCCGGCCTACGCTTCTTCGTCCACGACGACAGCCCCGCGCCGGCGGGCCGAGCAACTTCTCAATCACCTTGGCACCCATCAAAGCACCGCCGACAATTTCCAGCTTATGCGTAACTTCAGGATCCAAAGCCAGCGCGAGCAATAATATCCCCCGCCGTTTCGCTTAGAAGCGGAATCTCGCAACGCCGCACCGCCTGTCCGTACTGTTCGAAAGGTTCAAATGGCGGCTGGTGACACGAGTGTTGGTCTACCCCGGCTGGCGACCGAGCACTGACGCGAGTAGACTGCCCTAATGGCGCGCCTATTTGTGAGTTTTGTGCACGAGGACGAGAAAGTCGCCTCGGCCGTGCAGGGTGTGCTCCAAACAGAACTTGATCTCAAGTGTTTCTAGCGTCCGACAAGTCGCAAATTTATGCGGGCGATCTTTGGCTGCAAAAAATAAAGGAGGCCTAGTCCGCAGCCGAAATCGTCATTCTCATGCTGAGCCGACGTTCTGTGGCCCGTCCGTGGGTCAACTTCGAAGCCGGGGCCGCGTGGCTGGCGGATAAGAAGCTCATTCCGGTCTGCTACGGTAATCTATCGAAGGATGCACTTCCTCATCCATATTCAGCAACTCAAGCGGTGAATTTGCAGTCAGAGGCGTACTACCTAGTGAGAAGCGTCAACCGTCAGCTGAACCTCGGGCCGATATCGTCCGTCGCAGCGTACAGGGGCACCTTGGCCGAAGGTGGCGGACCGATGAAGGACGGCGAATACGAGCGTTTGGCGAACGCGCTCGCGGAATTCAAGGACAACTGACGGGTGGGCAAACGTGATGGGGCAATTCTACAAAATGTTCCATTTTGTCGAGAGTGCCGGAGGAAGAGGTGGGTTTGCCTTGGAAACACCCTTTGCGATACCACGTCGAAGCCGCCAAAACCGTAAGGATGGCGGCATGGCTGAAACTGGCGAACCACGGGATTCAGGTGGGAATGGTCGAGCTGCGCCGCGCCGTTCCAAAGGGCCGCGGGCCCAGTGGTCGCCTGGAGCGGAAACCGCGCCAGGGTCGTCCGGCGCGCTTGCTGGTTCTGCGCTCCTCTTTTTCTTTTTCTGGCGTTTAGTGGAGGCGCAAGATGTAGCAAGCCGTGATGCCAAGGGCTACGAGTGCTGCGGACAGAGCGAGCCAGACAATTACCTGTGCAACGGCCAGCGTTTCGCGCATACGGCCAAAACCATCATCGAAGGCTTTGCGGATCAGCGCGGCGTTTTCCCTGGAGGAATCTTCGAGCAATCGAGCCGCATTTTCCCGAGCTGCCCGCAAGGGGGCGTTCAAGCTTTTCTCTGCGAGGTTTTTGGCCTCTTGACTCCAAGCGGTTTGATTGCGATCGAAGCCAGTTTCCCACTCTTTGAGCTGTTGAGTGAGTTGGGCTTCCCAACGACTAATCTCGGTTTTGAAGTCCGCCATGAAACGCTGATGCTGGGCGTAGTTGGCGTCCTCGATGTCCTTAACCAGTTGGGCGTGATCTGCGCCGTTTGAGTCGCTTCATGAAGGTGGAGTAGGCGCAGGTCAACTCGCCCGCATCGCGGAGCGCTTTCTTTGAGGACATGTGAAGTAGGCCCACAATCTCGCTACCGCGAGCTTGCGTTCCTACTTCACTTCTGGTTTTATTCGCACCCAGGTGGCGCTCAACAACCCTTGTCCTTTGAGACAGAAGAGGAGCGGCTGCCGCCGCTGATGGACGCCAAAAAAGGAAAGACTCGTAAAGAGTCCACACCGATCAAGGTGTGGGTCACGCCAGAAGAGAACACGCTTGCAGACGTGCGTGCTCTCCAGACAAAAATGAGCGAGCGCCTCGAAGATATTTAACGCCTGAGATGATCTCTAAAAAGGTTGCAATGAAAACTCCGGAGAAGAGCCGGTTGGGCAAGCTCGTGGCCTATTTGCTCGATCCTCAAGGCAAGAAGACGAGGGTGGGAGAGGTCACAATCACCAATTGCGTCTCGACCGATACGACATGGGCGGTGCGCGAAATCGCCGCGACGCAGCGGCTAAACGCGCGCGCCAAATCAGATCGCACCTATCATTTGCTGGTTTCGCTCAGGGCGGGAGAAAACCCCGATGCTCCAACGCTACGGGTGATTGAGGAGCGTTTTTGCAAGGAGCTCGGCTACACTGAACATCAGCGGGTAAGCGTCATCCATCACGACACGGACAACGTGCACATCCACGTTGCGATCAATAAGATTCACCCGAAGACGTTGACGCTCCACGATCCGGTTCGGGATTATAAAAAGCGGTCGAAACTGTGCGGACTCCTTGAGCACGAGCTCGGGCTGGCCCAGGATAATCACCAAAGGGGTCAGACCAGAGGCAACGATGTGACGCCCAAGTCCGGCCAGGAATCATTTCAAACTTGGCTTCAGCGACATGCCCAAGGATTCATTGACGCGACAAGTTGGGAGGAGTTTCACGGGATCGCGGATGCTCACGGTGTTCAGCTTGATCTGCGCGCAAATGGCTTCGTCTTTACTCATCGGCGTTCGCAGATCCACGTCAAAGCGAGTTCGATTGATCGCCAGTTGGCAAGACGGCGCTGGAAGCTCGCCTTGGCACTTTCGTAGCCAGTGAGTACCAACAGGGGAGGGAAGCGCAGGGGTACGAGAAGAGGCCTCGGTTTGCCCGCGTTGATACTTCGCAACTATGGGAAGAATACCAAGCGCAGCGCGAGCTGCATAAAACGTTGCGCCAGGCTAAGCTCGTGAGTTTGGCGACGAGCAGAGCCCTACAAATCGACGGGGTTAAGGCTTCTGCGCGTGCGAGCGGTCGGTGATCAAAATGACGTTGAAGGGCGCCGGGCGGCGCATCGCTTACGGCGCGGTGCAAGCTGCGTCAAGGAATCCGCGCGGTGAATGTCCGGATCCGCGAAGAGCGACGGGCGCTTGGACGTGACACACAGCAACTGTCATGGGTTGACTGGCTGCAACAGCAGGCGAGCAACGGACGATCCGATGCTCTCGACGCGTTGCGCGTCGCTCGCGGCCGCGATCAGGCCCACACGATTTCTGCGTCAAGGATCGCGGCTGCTCCTCCTCTTGAAGCGCAGGCCCAGGTTACAAAGCAAGGGACCTTGATCCAAAAAGTAGGCGAGCATGAGATCCGCCATACTAGCAAAGGTTTGAACGTGCAACCCGATGTTGGCGACGACGTCCTTATTCAATTGATTGGGCGTGCCGCCGAACGGTACGAAGGTGGTCTTACCGCCTTTGGTGCGCCCGATTTTCAACTCCGGATCGCTCGTGTTGCCGGCGCGAATCACATGACAGTTTCATTCGCAGATGCGGAGCTTGAAAAAGCGCGGCAAACTGCCCAGGCGGCGGCGCCAGCGCCGGTGAACAAGGCGGCCGCTGAGTATATTACTGAGCGGAACTCAAAACGGGATCGTCTCGCCGATATACCATTCCACCGACTGTGGCGGCCGGCGGATGCCGGCGAACTCACGTTCGTTGGCTTGCGTTCGATGGCTCAGCAAAACCTTTTGGTCGCGAGCAATGGGACGGAACACCTAGTCTTGCCGATTACACCGCACCAACGGCAACACTTGGCGCAGCAGCAGCGCGGCATTTCTCTTACGATTTCGTCCGCCGTGATGATTCACACCCACGTTCAAGGATTCGAACGATGAGCAAACGCAACACTCTTGTCGGTCCTCAACTTCAACGAGGAAGAACGGGTTTTAGTCCCGATTGGAAAAGGTTGATCGCGTTCCTGGCTGTGATCGCGTTGGGCTCGATCGTTGCGACCCAGGTACTTGCGAGCAGTTATCGTTTCCATCCCGCTCTCGGGTTTAACCTGTTTCATATCTACCCCCCGTGGTCCTATTTTGTGTGGGCGCACCAATGGGAGCAGGCGAATAATCATACCCTTTTTCGCCCAAGCTTTCGGCCTCGGGTCGCTGGTCACACTCGGCGGTTTCTTCGTTCTGATATTGGATGTTGCGCGCAGGAATTTCAGAGTGAACCCCCTATCTTCACGGATCAGCCCGTTGGGCTGGCCATTCCGACATCAAGGCTGCGGGTCTTCTGAACAACGATGGGGTCTACGTTGGAGCCTGGCGCGATAAAGGGAATAAAATTCACTATCTGCGGCACGCTGGTCCCGAGCACGTTCTCTGTTACGCTCCGACGCGGAGCGGGAAGGGGGTTGGTCTCATTGTGCCGACGCTGCTTTCCTGGAAACAAAGCGTGTTCGTGACTGACCTCAAAGGGGAGCTGTACGAACTCACCGCAGGATGGCGGCACGAATATGGACACAACAAAATTCTGCGCTTCGAGCCCGCCGCGGCATCTGGTTCCTGTTGTTTAATCCGCTCGATGAATTGCGCATTGGGACCGAACACGAAGTAGGCGATGTGCAGAACCTGACATTATTGATTGTCGATCCGGATGGGAAAGGCCTTCGATCGGATAACCACTGGCAAAAGACTGCCTACTCCCTACTGGTCGGCTGCATACTGCACCTGTGCTACAAGGGCAAAGTCGAAGGAACGCCGGCGACCTTTGCCGCCCTCGACCAGATGCTGGCCGATTCAAGCCGGCCGATCCAGGATCTGTGGACTGAGATGCTTGCCTATCAACGGCAGAAATCATCCTGTTGTTTCCGCGTCAGCGCGTGACATGATGGACCGGCCTGCGAACGAAGCCGGGTCGGTACTATCGACGACCAAGACTTTCCTGGACCTTTACCGGGATCCGACTGTTGCCAGGAACACAAGCCGGTCCGACTTTCGGATCCGGGACCTGATGTACTACGCGGATCCGGTCAGCCTCTACATCATCGCGCAGCCGAATGACAAAGACAGGTTGCGGCCACTTGTACGGATTGTCGTGAATATGATCGTGCGTTTGCTGGCTGACAAAATGGAGTTTGAAAATGGTCGGCCAAAGCCCACCTATAAACACAAACTCCTGGCCATGATCGACGAATTTCCGGCCCTCGGTAAACTCGAAATCCTGCAGCAAAGTTTGGCGTTCGTCGCTGGGTACGGGATCAAATGTTACCTGATTAGCCAGGACATTAATCAGCTTAAAAGCCGGGAAACCGGCTATGGCCCGGACGAGAGCATGACCTCGAATTGTCACGCCCAATGTGCGTTCCCGCCAAATAGACTGGAAACAGCCGAGCACCTCTCAAAACTCACCGGACAAACGACGATCATTAAAGAGCAGGTTACTCGATCTGGACGCGGTTTAGGGACTCAAGTCTCCACGACGATGCAGGAAGTGCAACGACCTTTGCTCACGCCGGACGAATGCCTTCGGATGCCTGGCCCACAAAAGGACGACCATGACCGCATTACTGCAGCGGGCGACATGGTGGTCTATTGCGCCGGTTTTCCGGCCATCTACGGCCGGCAACCCCTTTATTTTGAGGATGAAACCTTCGCGGCCCGAGCGGCTATCCAGCCGCCGAAGCGAAGCGATTCACTTCTAGTCTGCCAGCGCCCGAGGTCAAAATTGTGTAAGGAAAAGCCGAGACCCGTCGCGGCTTAATCCGCCCCTGGAACAAATCCGGACCTGGAAACGAGCCTCTCAGCAATTCGAGTTGGACGCGGTTTGGTGTAGTGACCCTTAGTTCTGAAATTATAGTAACGTCCTCACCTCGGGGCTATCCAGCTACATTACTTCACAACGCCAGTGCTGACTCCTGCGAGGGTCCTGGAGATAGAGCAGCAACTGCTGGCGCTAAAAGCCGAACGCACAGTGAGTCGCTCTCCGAGCATCTAAAGTCACTGGGAGACCGCTACGAGTCGATAACTAGCTCAGGAAACGGAAATTTACGGTTAAAATAGCCAACACCTCGCGAAAGCTGATTTCGACTCTACACGTTATTACAAAAATCCTGCTTCCTGGAAACTAAAGAAACCCCGGCCGACGATGACGTGATCCAGGAAATTGATTTGAAGAATCTGCGCCGCCGCCGCGACGCGTTTGGTGATTTGTCGATCGGCTTCAGAAGGTTTTGTGGCGCCGGATGGATGGTTGTGTACCATCACAAATCCGTAAGCCGAATGGATAATCGCCGGCCGGAAAATCTCGCGGGGGACCGCAAGAGATGCATTCACGGTTCCTTTCGAAATGTCTACCTTCGTGATACAACAGTTCTGGGCATCCAACAACACGACACGCAACTTCTTGGTGAAACCCCTTCGCTTTGGGCCCTGGTTCGCAATTCCCTTTAATCCTGCCTGAACCCAAAAAAGCGCGCCAGCGCCCGCTAGGCGCGCCCCCGTCCGACGCTCGTTAAGTCAGCCTGCGTAGGCTTTTTCCCAAGCGGGCCAGATCACTTCGACCGGGCTCATCAGCAATCGGTAGACCCGGTTGTGGCCGGATTTTTGGCCGAATTCCCCATGTTCCTCCACGGTGTGGAGGCCGCGCATCAGCATGCGCAGGTTATCCAGCCCGATCTCGTCGCTGATCAGGCCCCAGGGTTCGGTCAACTGTTCGACGATAAATAACGCAAGTTTCTTAAAATCCTCGTGAACCGTCGAGTGAACCGTCGAGGGGTCCACCCTGGGATTTTGCTCGGATAATTGGGACCGGTGCCCTTCGGTGGTGTTTTCGTAATACCAGTTGATGGCCACCCGGATCACGTCACGGTTGGCGGCTAAGTAGGCGGCAATCAGCCGACCTGCCGCAGAGTCTAATGGCACATCGTCCGAAGAGAGCTGCCGTAAAAAGGTTAGATCGGCGAGCAGTCGTGGCACGAGCGGCCTTTTTCGAAAGTGACGTCGGGAGGCATGGTGTGATTGTAGCAGACATAAGGATAGCCGACCACTCGTAAAACACGCTCTAATCGAATCCTGGAGCGGTCGTTTTTGGAACGCGTTCCATAACTGTTCCGTTGCTCCCAAGACCACAAAATCGCACCTTGCTCCCCAGAACAGGCCAAGCGCCAGCCACTCGACTAATCGCACCCTGCTCATGCAGGGCTTATAATTCTGTGTTATGAGCTTTCTTTCCTTATGTAAGCTCCTTTCATTCGCTTCCTTCAATGACCCGAAACGCCATCGCATGTCTGGAAAGTTGGGCGGATGAGCTGCTCTCTCGCGCACTTCGGGTTCGCAACTTGATCGGGGACGCCCACTGGCTTTCTGACGGACACCACAAGGAGGAAATCGTGCGTGAGTGTTTGGTGCGGCACTTGCCCCAGTCTCTGCGTGTCACTCGAGGATTCGTCTGCTCGACCGACGCGGACACCCGGGTCTCGCCGGAAGTTGACGTTTTAATCACGGATCAGGAGTCGGAGCTTCCATGGTTCGCCGAGGGCGCCCTAATCATCGCGCCCCCCAGCGCTGCTCGGGGACAGATTCATGTCAAAACGGAATTCGGGATAAAGGAGATCACAGATGTTCTGGAAGCAATCTTTAGTACATGTGAAAGCTGCGAACCGCACCGTGACCCGTCGGACCTGTGGAGCGGAGCGATATTTTTCGCGCATTCTGACTGTGAGAGCGATGATGCCTGTGCCCGGATCTTTTCTAGCGCTTTGACCAATCACCTTACCGGGCAACCGGACGAGCGGAGAAAGCTATACCTCCCGGACTGTATCGCGATTGTTGATGGTCCGGTGATCACCACGGAAAAAGAGCGACGCGCCGGCACAGAGACGCAGGTCAAGGCGATACGGATGTTCGCCTGCGGTAGATTATCGGTGGCAGTCCTCTTGAGCCACTTCTATGACTCTTTAATCGACCGTGGGCGGGATTTGAGAAAGCGCGGGGAGTGGGCACAATTAATCCAAGAGAAAAACTATCGAGTGGTTCTCGAGCAATCGCTTAGTCAAGACGGAAAATGAGCATAACGATCTCTGATCTGCAAAGGCAGATTCAAAGAGGGCCTGCTTTGGTTCTCGGACCCGGAATGACGAGTTCCGGCGGACGGGAGGCAGAACTCTTGCGCATACTGCGACAAGCATTTCCTGACGTAGAGGGAGGGGACCGTTACGGAAGCTATCTCGACTATGCCGACGCCGTCATCGCGACCGCTGCCGCCTCGGAAGGGAAAGTTCGAAAGGAGATCGAGGCCTTTTTTGAAAACCAGCTAGCCCGAAATCCGCAGTTGGGCGTAATGGTCAAAGCAAATTGGACGGCGGTGATCGCATTATGTAGCGACAATTACTTTTGGCAGGAATTGCGAGATTTCATCTACAAGAAGCCCACGAACTGGACGCTCTCGACCGTTGCTTCATCGAACGACACCATTTCACAGACCACGATTCCCTACTACGCGTTGTTGGGTGACATCCAGGACAAGAGGGAAACGCACCGGTTGGCGATCAGCCGGTCCCAGTATCTGAAGCGGACGAGAACTTGGACCGAGGTGCTCGGCTCGCTACCTGACATTATTAAGGCCGATCCCCTGGTGTTCCTTGGAACAGACAATATCGTCGAAAGGGTGTGCGACCTTATGAACGAGCTTTTTAAACTCGCGCCCCGGATCCCCAAAAGGCTCATCTTCCTGGCTGGTGACCACACGGCAGCGGACCCTGTATTCAAGAATCTTGTTGTCGAGAATTGCCAAATCCAACTTGTCGAAGGAACAATGCGGGAGATTGGCGACCTACTCTCGAAGGAGAGCCTATCCATTAGCAAACTACCACTGTTCGCCGACAGTTCGCAGCGAACAGTCGACTTCAAGACTCTTGCGGAGATTGAGGACCAGGTAGCATACGTTCCAGGTCGGGAAGAGGTGGAAGCCAACCCAAACGAACGGAACCGCCTTGTGGATGCCCTTTTTCGTCCAACCCACCTCGATTTGGGCACGCTACAGCTTGGATATGCAGTTCAGGCGAGAGGTCTGTGAGAAGGTACAAGCCTCGATTAGGAATACGCTTCTTGGAAACCCCGAGCATTCGGAACGTGTCATCCGGTTATCCGGCGAAGCTGGGATAGGAAAGACGGTAGCTCTTCGAACCGTTGCATTTGATCTCGCCCAAGACGAGTTCCTGTGCCTCTGGATAAAGAAATCGTATGGCGAGGTTTCTGGAGGACGTTTTGACGCGGTGGTTGAATCCCTCGCAAAGGGGCTGAAAAGAAAGAAGACGAAGGTAGTTTTCTTTCTGGACGACCCTTGGGGAAACAGAGTGCGGCCACAGGAGGTGGTTTCCTCGCTTGAGGACGCATCTTTCGAATGGGCCCTCGTCATCTGCACTCGCAAGAGCGACGTGCTCCTCTCGGCACCCCAGCGCGAGTCTGACGAAGCCTTCGACTCCCCACCGACTGAGATTCCCGCGGAATTCTCCGAAGAGGAAATTGAACGATTGCCTGAGTATCTGGTGTCCCTCCACGTAGCGGAAGACCTGGAGAAGGCGCGCGGCATGATGCTGGCTCCCGGAACTAAACACAGCCGCGACATTCTTTGCTCATTGTGGTATATGCTACCTCAGACTCAAGGCGCGATCGAAGAATCCCTGATAACCGAGTATCAGAGGCTTGGAGAGGTAGACAAGGCTATCGCAGCGCTGGCATCAGCACCAGGTGCCGCGAAGAGCATAGCGAGAGAGGCGTACGAGCTAGTAACCACGACCTCGGGATTCAACAGCACACCCCTTCCCGTCGAAGTTCTTGTTAGCGCCCTCGAAATTTCTTACGAAGAATGGAGCGAGTCTTGTGGCGCAGGCAAACCACTGTGGGGACTTCTTTACGATGAAGATTACCCCAGTGCTGAGACTTACGCGTATAGAACTCGCAATACGGTCGTAACCGAGGTGCTGTTGCGTATGCTGAACAAAGGAACTTCGGGCCACACCGGTGAGTTTCGCTGCCTTAAAACGCTTATTCGCGCATGCAAATCTGCGTCCGCCCCATATCGGACCTTTCTCAAGGACATTTTAGTCGAGCGGCGAAAACTGATCGAATGGCGCTTTACTTTTGAGCAGGTGACGGAGCTCTATGAATTGGCTCAGTGGGCATATCCAAAGCCGTTCCCGCTACTCGATCACCACAAATGCATCGCTAAACGCGACTTGGGCGGAAACCTACAGGAGATCTATGACGAGATTAAAAAGCTGATCCGGAAGAGCCGTGATCGAGCGACTCTCGACCAGGACTCTTCGGCTAATCTGAACACCTCAGCGGCCGCAACGCTCAACCGTCTCGTTAAGACCGGCCAGATCAACTCTGTGGACGGGGCTAATTTAGCCTTCGAGCATATCTCAGAAGCGCTTGGGGACGACCAGTATTCGCTCCATGCCCATCATGTCCATGCCAACATGCTGGTTGGCATCGCTGAAAGCCTCCGTGGTCAAGACGACACAGCGCGTATGCTAAATCTGAGTCGTGCCGCCACTATTGTAGATCGGGCGCTTCTTTTAGTCCCACCACAAGGTCCTAAATCTGTTGAGGAGCAAAAAGGCGCAGTAATGCTAAAGCAAATTCGCGAACGGATTCTGATGGACGTCACGGATGACTTAAATGCAGCGCGGGAGTTGGCTCTTCGGCACTTTGACGAGAAGGGAGATCAGACGGGCTTGGCATTCGTAGCGAGGATGATGCTGGGTAAGGCGACTGAGGTTTCCAAGGGGCACCAGTTCAAGAAGGTCGACGATTTCCTGCGAGAGGCGTTTAAACGGGTAACAACTGGAACTGGACAGCCGAGCAGCGAACTGCTCCTTTGTCGCGTGGAGCTTGTAATCAACTGGCACATCCTTCCTAACCATGGCCCTATCTACTGGGAGCAATTTGTCAGTGATATCCATCGGCTCCAGGAGAGTCCGCGGTTTTCGAATGATTCCGTTCTCACCTTTTTTGGCGCGGTAGGCGAGTTTCACTTTCGGCAGTATCCGGAGGCGGAGGTTCTATTTCAAAGACTACGAATGGAGCGACAGCGAAACGAGACGCGTCGAGTGGTCCGCTGCTATTACATAGGGGACAGGACGGAGCCTCAGATCCTTGAAGGGCGCATCCAAGCCGCGCCAGGTGAAAGGCGTTTCATATATTGCCCAGAACTCGGCACCGATGTTTTGGTGAAACCTGGGCACCTTACACTCCGGACAGATGAACCGCAGCACTGCAAAATTGGATTTTCTATGCTCGGTCCCATTGCTGTCGAGCGTAAGTGAAAACGACAGTAGATCTACGCCGGGCGCAAAAACTTTCGTCCTGCATAACCTGCGTTCCGAGGCGTTTATGGGCAAAATGTACCACGATCTGAGAGGTAGGGTGCAGCAGGGAAATGGTGCATGTGTCTTGTACAAGACGCTAATTATCTGATACTTACGTACAAGTTGCTCAAGCCTTGAGACATCCAACCGGTTGTGGGAAACTATCGAAAAGCTCGGCGAAGTGTTCTGATATGACGAATTTGGCTGAAATCCAGGAAGCAATCGAAAAGCTGGCACCAGAGGAGCGCGCAGCACTTCGTGAATGGCTCGATGAATTTGACCCCGACACCATGGCTGTCATCCGGGAACGAGTCCGACAAATCAGAGCCGGTGAGGCGACCCTTATTGATGGCAATCAAGTTCAACAAGAGATGCGCCAACTTGCTCGAGAGATAGCCAATCAGTGAAATACCGATATGTTTCGGAAGCTCGAGAAGAGTATCGTAATGCAATTCACTTTTATGGAAAGGCAGCAGAACGATTCTTCGATGCGGTCGAATCTACCATTGAAAGAATTCGGAACGCACCGACCCAATTCAGAGAAGTCGAACCCGGAGTTCGAGTTTGCCGAGTACCTAATTTTCCCTACGCCATTTATTACATCATCGAGAGTTCCGAGATCATCATTGTAGCCGTGAAACATGATCGAAGAGATCCCGACTACTGGCGTCATCGAATTCCATAATGTTCAAAAACTCGAGCCTTTGCATGTTCTCGTGGCGTTGGCTTAAGACTTTGCCTTCTGGAGACCAGAGTTTTTCGCGCATTGGCTTGCGAAGGAGCAGAGTGGGAGAGGGTGGCTC
The DNA here is from genome assembly GCA_963782115.1 of uncultured Verrucomicrobiae bacterium. Lineage (GTDB taxonomy): Bacteria > Verrucomicrobiota > Verrucomicrobiia > Chthoniobacterales > JAFAMB01 > JAFAMB01. Next base: position 213,052 of record CAWAIK010000008.1, on the reverse strand, counting down.
CATGCTTATCTGGCAGCAGACTGTGCGTGAGCTGCGCCTGCTTCTAGAGCACCAAGGCGCTTTTCGCGACGTGCGCACGTGGACACTTAATACATCCATGCCGGATCGCGTCGTCCTCCACGCCGGCCCTCATCATGCCGACCGCAAGCCGCGTGAGTTGGTTGATCCCAGCGGTCGTCGCGTCATTATCATTGCTAGCGATTGCCTCGGTCCGGCGTGGTTCGGTACCGCCGCCGCCGAAATCCTGCGCACTCTTGGAGTGCACAATCCCGTCGTGCTTTGGCAGATGCTGCCGCAGCCAGTCTGGCGGCAGACGGCACTTCGGTCAGCGCAGATAGTCCACGTGAGCGCTACAGAGATGGTCGCCCCAAATCACCGGCTCCACAGCGAGCTTTGGCGTCCCTTGCCAGACGAGGAGATCGCTCGTGGGCTGGCCCTTCCGGTGGTGACCGCGGAGTCGCATCGCGTGAGGGCTTGGGCACGCCTGCTTTCCGGCGCTCCGCGAGTGCGACTGCCCGCCGTCATCATGCGCCCGACGCTGCCGCCGGAGGAAGGGATCGAAGAAGACGAAGACGAAATCCCCGCCGATTTGGCGCCACCTTCACCTGAGCGGCGGATCCTCGACTTCCGCAAGAACGCCTCACCGCCTGCATTTAAGCTCGCTTGCTTGCTCGCAGGAGCGCCACTGCGACTTCCCATCATGCGGCTCGTCCAGCGGACAATGCTTCCGAACTCCGAGCAAATTCACCTAGCCGAGGTCTTCCTCAGCGGCCTCATTGAGCGCGTCACGGCGGAAGATGCCCCGGTCGATCCCGACTTCGTCGATTACGATTTTTGCGCAGGTATCCGCGACAGGCTGCTCGATGCAAGCTGGTTTCCTCAAGTGCTGGAGGTACAAACCGTGGTGTCCGATTATCTCATGCGGCACTTCGGACAAGCGCTGGATTTTCAGGCGATTCTTGCTGATCCCGAATCTGCTCAACCGCTCGGGCCGGGTCCCGTCGACAAGCGGTTCGCCAGCATTACGACGGAAGTGCTGCGCCGACTCGGCGGTAAATATGCGGATGCGGCGGATCGACTACAGGCTGAACAGCGCCAGCGCGAGGAGCGAGAGAGGATAGAGGCGGAGCGCCGTCAGCGTGAGGAGAAAGAACGGTTGGAGGCCCAACACCGAGAGTCGATCTCAGTATCGAATAGCTCATCGGAAAAAATGGGCGGACACATCTTCATCAGTTACCGTCGCGAGGACAGTCGATGGTCAGCTGGGCGTCTGTACGACCGTCTGATAGTCCGTTATGCTCGCGATCAAATTCTCATGGATATCGATGGCATCGCCCTAGGTGATGACTTTGTTAAAACAATCGAGGAAACCGTAGAATCCTGCGACGTACTGATCGCGGTTATTGGAGCGAATTGGCTCACTTCCACGGATGAGCAAGGTGGTCGGCGACTCGACAATCCGGAAGATTTCGTGCGTATGGAGATTGCAACGGCACTCAGATGTGATATTTGGGTGATCCCTGTTCTGGTGGACGGCGCCTTGATGCCTCGGTCGACTGACCTTCCCGACGACTTAAAATTATTGGTTCGCCGACATGCACTTCAATTCGGCGACACTCATTTCGACGACGATTGCCGACGGCTGGTAGCCGCAATAGAGCAAGTTTTGGAGAAAACCCCGACGGAACATCGCGATTCCGAGGAGAGAAAGAGGCTAGAGGCGGAGCGACGCGAGCGCAAAGAGAAAGAAAGGTTGGAGGCCCAACGCCGAGAGTCGACCTCAGTAGCGGATGGCTTAGCGACAAAAATGGGCGGGCAAATCTTCATCAGTTACCGTCGCGATGATAGCGCGCCATGGGCCAGACGTTTGTACGACCGTTTGAGCAACCATTCTCCTTCGAACCAAATCTTCATGGATGTCGATATTTTCGACCCAGGTGTCGACTTCTTTAAAGCACTTGAGGAAATCGTCGCTTCCTGCGACGTACTCATTGCGGTCATTGGGAAGCGTTGGCTAATCTCATCTGATGAGCAAGGCAGACGCCGGCTCGACAATGCGGAAGATTTCGTGCGTATAGAAATTGCGACCGCACTCAAGCGTAACATCCGGGTTATCCCGGTTCTGGTGGACGGTGCCTTGATGCCTCAGTCTCGCGATCTTCCCGATGACTTGAAAGCATTGGTTCGTCGCAATGCGCTTCAACTCAGCCACGAACGTTTCCGCGCCGACTCGGAGCGGCTTGCATCTGCAGTAGAGCGGGCTTTAGAGAGAACCGCGGCGGAACGACGTCAGCGCGAGGAGAAAGAGAGACTGGAGGCTGAGCGCCGCGAAACCGAAGCAAAGGAGCGTTTAGAGGCGGAGCGCCGGCAGAAGGAAGAACAGGAACAACTGGAGGCTGAGCGGCTGGAGGCTGAACAGCGCGAAAGGGAGCGCTTAGACGTTGAACGACGAGAGCAGGAACGGTTGGAGGCCGAGCGTTATCACCAGTACGAGATACTCCGGCGGGAGGATGGCAGCCTCTGGGAGTTGGGTCGAGGGGCGATGGGAATCACCTACAAGGCTTACGACACCAATCTGCGCTTCACGGTCGCCCTAAAGGTGATCAATTCCGCCTACCTGGGGGAAAGCGAGACCGCGCGTCAGCGCTTCCTGCGTGAAGCCCGTGCGGCCGCCGCGCTACGACATTCCAATGTCGCATCGGTCTTCAATCTTGGTACCGAACAAGACAATTATTTTTACGTCACGGAGTTCATCGACGGCGAGACTGTCGATGCTTACGTGAAGCGCAAAGGGCCCCTGGAGCCCGCCGAGGCGCTGAACATCGCGCTTCAAGTAGCTCGCGTGTTAGCGGTTGCTGCCAAACAGCAGCTGGTTCATCGCGACCTAAAACCGACCAAGTTGATGCTGGTGGACCAAGAAGGAGAATCGATAGTGAAAGTTATCGACTTCGGACTGGCGAAGGTCCCAGAGGGTGCAGGTGAAGATTCAGGCGCGCTCACGATGGATTTTGTCGGCACGCCGCATTTCGCCAGCCCGGAACAGGTGGAGGAAGGCGATGTGGACATTCGCTCGGACATCTACTCGCTTGGAGCCACTCTCTATTTCGTGCTGACCGGCCAACCCCCTTTCTCAGGTTCCGTTGCCCAGGTCATGAGCCAGCATTTGTACAAGCCCCTCCCGATGGCGCCGCTAGCAAGTTTGCCCAAGTGCGTCGTCTCTTTGCTTCAGCACATGATGGAGAAGGATCGCAATAATCGGCCTCAAACTGCGCAGGATTTGCAGAAAGCCATCCTGGCTTGTCTCGAAGAAATTCGCCGCTCGCCCGACAAAAGTCCGCATCAAGGAAGAAGAACGCCTAAAAGCTGAACAGCAGGATAGGGAACGGCTGGAGACTGAACAGCGGGAGAAAGAGCGACTAGAGCCTTGTCCGCACTGCGGCCGTGGTGGCGGCATGCGTTTAACTACCATCGTCCCTGCAAGTAAACCTGAAACCAGGCGCTAAAGTCCATCGGATCAGGAGCCGCAGGCACTCCAATGTCACCCAAATAACCGGTTGCGTACCTGGCTGGAATGTTCAGGCATCGACAGAGCGTGATCGCCAGGTGCGCGAAGTCGCGGCAAACCCCGACCTGTTCCCGATAAGCTGCGAGTGCGGTACGATCGGCACGCGCTTGCTGATAATCGAATTGAAGATGCCGATGGACATAATCGCAAATCGCTTGAACCCGTTCCCATCCAGGGCTTGTCTCACGAAAGGTACGCCAGGCGAAATGCATAAGCTCGCTATCAACCTCACAATATCGGCTTGGCAAAAGGAACTCCAGGACGGCCGTAGGGAGCTCAGAGACATCCAACTGTGCCGCCTCAGGCGCGTATACATCGAGCTCACCGCTGTCACGGATGATTGCCTCGCTGCAAAAGCGGAAAGAACCGGCAGGGGCATAGACCCGCCCGCGATGGTTGCCGAATCTGTCGTAATATTCTTCGACATGAAGATCTGGATCGGTCGCAAACCGCTCGGGTTCAACGAGGTCGGGCATACGCGACGGGTGGACGTGAAGCAAATGGATCACCGCGGTCGGAAATGGGAATTTCAGCGCGATGTCATAACCAATCTTAATAAGCATTGTGTCAGTTCAAGTAAATGTCTGCTTAGCCATACCGGACTATTGATGGCCCCAGATTCTGAAATCTGGCGCAAACGAGGGGGGTGTAAGCTCGAATAATTTTTTCCGAAGTTCGGATCGACCGAACGAAGTGGACGTAAATGCCCCAACGTTTTCCTGAGTTCTCGGGTGGCTGACGTTTATATCTGCAGGGCGCCGCAGGAGAAACCCCAGAATCAGGGTGCATGTAACATGTTAATGAAATTATTAGGTGTATTAGTTAACCAATCACTCCGAAATTTCCGCGCCTTTAACTCCGAAACAAAATCTCATGCAGTCCATTGATCGATTCGGTTTGTCCTGTGCTCTGGCCCTCCCCTTCAAAAATGATTTCACCATTGACCACCGCCGGCTCGCAGCCCAGGCGCGCTGGTGCCTTGACGCCGGGTGCTCTTGTGTGACGGTATTCGGTACCACTGGCGAAGGTGCGTCCGTCAGTTTCACGGAGCGCGGCGAGGTCCTCGGAGCCTTGTTGTCAGCCGGCGTTGAACCCGGCCGGCAACTCGTCGGCGGCGTTTCGGCCGCGTCGATCGGCGACGCGGTTGAACAGATCCGCATGTTAAACGACGCCGGATGCCAGAGGATCCTTTTGGCGCCGCCCTTTTATTTCAAGGGGGTAAGCGACGAGGGACTGTATGATTGGTTTGCGCGAGTGGGTGAAAAGGTGGCCCACCGCACACTGGGCGTCATCCTTTATCACATCCCGTCTGTGACCCAGGTATCGCTCACGGTCGACCTTATCGGTCGGCTAAAGGTCGGCTATCCAGACCTGGTGATGGGGGTCAAGGATTCTGGAGGCGACTGGGCGTTTACCGAAGCGCTGCTGAAGAGCCATGGCGACTTGGCAATCCTTGTCGGCGATGAGCGCCACCTCGCCGCCGGCGTGCTTCTTGGGGCCAAGGGGGCCATCTCGGGATTGGCCAACGTTTGTCCGACGGAGCTTTTGCCGCTCGCAGAGCACGGGAAAGAGGACTCCCGGATTGTTGACCTCGTTCGACAAGTGTTGAAATACCCGGTGACGCCTGCGGTAAAGGCGCTGCTGGCAGGCCGCAGGAAGGATGCTGGCTGGTTCAATGTACGGCCGCCCTTAGCCCGCATTTCCAACCAAGAGGCGCAGGAACTCGCCTCGGCGTACGACAGCATTTTTTCACAGCGCTAGTGCATACTCCGTGTGGTAAAGAGGTGTTCTTGTAATGAATCATAACGGGAAGTTCCAATCCACTGAAGTGGAACGAACGCCATTGACCTATACCGATTTGAAGCGCTGGCTTGGGCTGGTGGTGCTGCTGGTCCTGGCAGCGCTGCTCATGTGGGCGTTGAAATCTATCCTGCTGCTCTTTGCCGTTGTCTTCCTGCTGGCGATGGTGCTTAACCCGATCGTCGCTTTCCTGGAAAGAAGACACATCCATCGTGGGTTGGCCGTGGCATTGCTCGCCTTGGCCTTGGCGGCCCTTTTTGCGCTGGCGCTCTCATTTCTGATCCCACCGTTTCTTACTCAGGTCGATGAGCTGATCCAGCAATCGCCCCAAGCTTGGCACCGTGTGCAAGCCCAGATCCAGGCGTTTGGCCAGCGCTATCCTTCCATTCAGCAGGCGATACCTGAAGCCGACAAGGTGGTGGACACCGTCGGTGCGCGGGCAGGTGACTTGCTGCGGCTTCTGTTTGATTCTAGCTTTCGAATCGTCGGCGGCCTCTTTGGCAGCATCTTTGCCTTGCTCCTGCTGGTGTTCGTACTGATCGACCCTCACCCGCTGGTGGTTCGGTTTCTCACCTTGGTGCCCGACCGTCAACGCGAGCCAGCGCGCCGAACGCTGCTACGCCTGACCCAGCAGATGGCAGCCTGGGCACGCGGCGTAGTCATCAACGGAACGATCAGCGCCGTCACGACCGGTCTGCTCTTGTGGTTTATCGGTGTGCAACCGGCTCTGGTGTTTGGATTTATCGCGTTTTTAGGAGAGTTTGTTCCGATGATCGGTCCGGTTCTCACCTCGATTCCGGCCCTTTTTGTGGCCTTGAGTCTGGGAGCCGACAAGTTCGGCTTTGCACTGTTGGCCGTGCTCTTTGTTCAGCAGGTCGAAACCAATGTACTGGTGCCCTTTATCCTGGGTAAATCGATGGAACTGAACCCAGTGAGTATTCTCTTCTTCACCTTGGCGATGAGTTCTCTCTTCGGCCTAACGGGAGCGGTTCTCGCCGTTCCGGCGGCGGCGCTTTTCAAAATCGTCGTCGATGAATTCTATTTGCGACAACATTCGCCCAATGCGGATCAGATTCGATCCCAGGCAGCGCAGATAATTCTCGGTGAAAAGTGAGGAAGGCAAAAGTCAGGAGTCAGGAGTCAGGAGTCAGGAGTCAGGAGCTACAGGAGTTCAGGAGTTGCAGAATGGGGACGGCGCCTTGCCGGTCGGTCGATGCTGATTCATCTGCTTCCATAGAATGAAGCATGCGAGCGGATTTGCCTCCTGAACTCCTGCAACTTCTGACTCCTGACTCCTGCCTTCTATGTTTCATAAGCGGAGAAGCGTTCCCTCATACAATGAGACAAGCGTGTTACCCCAAAACAACCAGATCACTGCGGCCATGGCGAGAAAGGGACCAAACGGAATTTTTGCGGATCGTTCGCGTTTCCCCAGGGCGATTGCCGTGATGCCACAGGTTGCCCCGAGAAATGAAGCCGCGGCGATCGTGAAGAGTATGCCTTGCCATCCGACGAATGTGCCGATCGCTGCGATCAGTTTAACATCGCCCAATCCCATGGCTTCGCGCGGAAATTGTACAGAAGCGGTGCGCCCAGACAGATGTGTAATTTGGTCGAGGGGTATCGTTTCACGAACCGTGACCAGTCGATCGTGAAAAAACGTTAAATTGATGTCCTGGTATTCGATCCCGTTGATTTTGACTTCGTTTGCACGAACGATGATTCGATCGGACTTGCGGGAAAAATGTTCGCTCCACAAGAAGGGCTCGGCGTCAATCAGGATTTGCCGATCATCCGATAGAACGTCAAACGTAAATCCAGTCGGGGCGTCAAGTGTCACCTTGTAACGACCAAATGCCAGTTTTCCAAGCTCACTGATCAGGAAGAGAATGAGTGCGCCAACAAGCGCGCCTGACAGGGAGAGAACGACGGCAACAAGGGGAAACGCCGTTTTGTGCAATCCAGGCGTCAGGAGACTCAGCAGCAGACCGGCGGCGATACCCCCCTTGCTCATAGAATCCGGGATAATGAAAAACTCCAGGTCCACAAATGTCGTCACCACCAGGACGGACAGGATAACCCAAAGCGAAAACAACGTTGGAATCGGCACTAGGAAAGCAGCAGTCGCAAACAAGAACGCAGTGAGCGTTTCCACGATCACGTAGCGTGGACTGATCGGCTTATGGCAATGCGCGCATCGCCCGCGGAGGAGCAACCAGCTGAGGATGGGGATATTCTGGTACCACGGAATTGAAGTCTGACAATTCGGGCAGAACGATCGCGCGGGACGGATCAATGAAATCTCTCGTGGGATTCGATAGATACAGACGTTCAGGAATGATCCGATGAGCGCTCCGAAGAAGAAACTTGCGGCGACGAAAAAGTGCTGCACCTTTATTGCTTTGCGAGATGAGGTTCCACAAGCTCGCAAAGCAGGTGGATGATGACCTTGTGAGCCTCCTGGATTCTGGCGGTCACCTGTTCGGGAATCAGCAGTTCCACATCCGCTAATCCGCGACAAAAGCCGCCATCTCGTCCAAGGAGGGCAATTGATCTGAGTCCAAGATCCTTCCCTTGTTCGAGTGCGCGCTTGATATTCTCGGATTTACCGCTGGTCGTCAGCCCGACCAGCAGATCACCGGTTGACCCGAACGCGCGGACTTGTCTGGCGAAGAGTTCAGCAAAGGAGTAGTCGTTCCCGATTGCGGTCATCAAGCCGCCGTCGCCGGTCAGAGAGATGGCTGGATAAGGTCGTCGATCGGAAACGAATCGGCATGCCAACTCAGCCGCAAAGTGAGCGCCGTCAGACGCGCTGCCTCCGTTACCGCAAACTAGAACTTTGTGGCCGGAGAGCAAGGTCTCGCGGAGCAAGTCTGCCGCCACTGCCACCGTATCCTCCAAGTCGAAGATGGTGCGAATGGCCGCGATGGAGTCGTTGAGAGTCGCCCGGATGGACATATGGCTGGGACTCTCTTCGGGGAGCCAGCCGATTTCAAGCTGGAAAACTCCGCTGAACATCTTACGTTTCGATCCATGCGTTATTGGGCATTTCTACTTGGCTTTCTACTTCTCGCCGCCTGCGAATCAATGGATGAGACCTCGGTTCCTGGACGGATTCCAAAGGAGACGGCGGTCGCCATCGCCATGCAGGCAAACAAACAATATCCGTACCCTTTGTCGAAGGTAACGAGAGTTTCCTGGCGTTCGGAGGAAGGGTACTGGGCGATTGATTTTAAAGATGAAGATGAGGATTACGGGAAGTTTTATTTGGTTAGTGGTAAAGGAAGGATCGTGGGGGTCGGCACGATCCAGGGTGACCGATACTACTAATCTTCTGATTCTCCCTACCCGACCGAGCCCTCCATCTCAAGGTCGATCAGTCTCTTCAGTTCAACACTATATTCCATCGGGAATTGGCTGACCAGGTCGTTCACAAATCCGTTTACCGCCAGACTCATTGCCTGACCTTTGGTTAGGCCCCGCTGCCTCATATAAAAGATCTGCTCAGTGCCAATTTGACTGACCGATGCCTCGTGCTGAGTAGCGTTGCCTGTACCACGGACCGTAATGGCGGGATAGGTGTCGGTTCGGCTGGTTGAATTGATTAAAAGCGCATCGCACTCGGTGTTGTTCTTACAGCCTTTTAGATGTTTGGGGACATGCACCAAGCCGCGATAGGTCGCCCGCCCTTTCCCCACGCTGATACTTTTGGAAACGATGTTGCTGGTTGTTTCATCGGCCGCATGGATCATCTTCGCGCCGGTGTCCTGGTGCTGACCGTCACCAGCCAGGGCGATGCTGATTACCTCGCCGCGTGATCTGCGCCCTTTCAATACTACCCCCGGATACTTCATTGTCAGCCTTGATCCGATATTGCAATCGATCCATCTGATTTCAGCTTCCTCCATCGCCAACCCTCGCTTCGTGACCAGGTTGAAGACGTTTGGCGACCAGTTCTGAACCGTTACATATTGGATTTTAGCTCCCGGAAGTGCGACCAACTCGACGACCGCGGAGTGGAGGGTGGTCGTGGTGAATTTCGGAGCAGTACAGCCTTCCATGTACATCACCTCTGAGCCTTCGTCGGCGATGATCAAGGTGCGTTCAAACTGGCCGAAATTTTCCGCATTAATACGGAAATAGGCTTGCAACGGATGCCTTACTTTCACTCCGGGCGGAACGTAGATAAAACTGCCCCCGCTGAATACAGCACTGTTCAGGGCGCTGAACTTGTTATCGCCGGTCGGGATGACCTTTCCGAACCATTTTCGGAAGATATCCGGTCTTTCTTTCAAGGCCTCCGTGCTACCCATGAAGATCACACCCTGGTCCGATACCGCCTTTTTGATGTTTGAATAGACCGCCTCGCTATCAAACTGAGCTTCGACTCCCGCGAGGAACTTCCGTTCATTCTCAGGAATACCGAGACGCTCGAACGTTTGTTTAATCTCCTCAGGAACGTCTTCCCAACTTCGCTTTGGCGCCTCGCCGGAACCGAGGTAGTAGCGGATCAGGTCGAAATCTATTTCCTTCAGCTCGTCGCCGGCCCAATGAGTCGGAAGCGGTTTACTCTTAAAGACGTGGTAGGCTTTTTTGCGAAACTCGCGTATCCAGTCCGGCTCGCCCTTCACATCGACGATATAATCGATTGTTTCCTCCGTCAGGCCAACACCTGCATCGCGAGTCGGTTTGAGATCATAAAAAAAGTCGCCGATGTCGCGATTAATATCCATTTTGTTTGTACTATCATTCATTTTGTACCTTCTCGGCTTAAGGACGCCATCTCATGCTTTCTGCTTACGCCAAGCCATTGGTGGCCCCTGACGGTGTCAGGCTCCCTGAACTTCGATCGGACGATCAGCTCACCTGGGCAGCCTTTAAGAGAACGGCGGAGAGTCTAAATCCCAACGGTATAATAAGCTATTATCGGCGAAATGTCACTGACTATCCAACCCCACCGGCAATCTGACTCCTGCATCGTCTCGCATATAATGGTGATGTCGCCGCAGGTCAGTTGGCTGTTTTTCAAGGCGGTCCGAGCCGGACTGGCGGTAAAGCGCCCATATCTGAGTCATACGGGTCGAGCAAGCAGCCGCGGCCCGGAGGGTTGCGCCATCACCATTATATGCGAGACGGTGCACTACTCCTCCGTGCCACACTCCGTCAATATAATCGATGGAAACTGACGACGTTCTAATCAGTCCTTGAAAGCGGAAATTTATCGCCTTCCTTGTAACCCGGGTCTTTCCGGTAGGTAAGCGTAAGCCAATTTCCGGTCAGAGAGGTGCTGAAGGAGCCGCAGTAGGGGTTCCCTTTAAATCTCAACCGCTCGAATGGCCCTAAAAATTCTGTGGGGACCAGGTCAACAATAAGGCGGTATTGATCGCCGTCTTTCTTGGCCGATGCGACTTTGGCGTGAATTGGCGTCATGCCAGGAATGTCGATGCAAAATGAGAGAAATGCTATGACTGAAATAGAGAATCTTTATATTTTAGCAAAACGGCCTCTGGAAGCTGGCGGAATGAAGTATCGAGCGCTGCCGATAGTAGGCGACTTTTGGGGGAAGATGAACTATTTACTGGTTAGCCCAGGCCTGCAAAGAAGAAATCGGATCCAGCGCTAAGATTTATGTGGATCGCAGACGGGAATTCCGATCTAAGTGGAGCCTGCCAGACGGCGGTAAAATCGATAAAGTCACTCAATGCAAACTCTCAACGGCAGGGTGCTAAGTGTCCTGAAACTGCGATCTCACCGAATAGGTGACAAATCGAATGGCCAGAGCAAAGACACCATCCTTGACCTTTGGCGTATGCGTGTTTCATATCTCGGGCCGGAGACGCTCTATGAAATGGAGCTTCTTGAGCCTCTTAAAAGCTTTGCATCGAAAAAGTACACATTGGGATTAAACGGGTTTGTTGAATTCGAGATGCTCTCTAATCCTCCTGTTGCTGCCGGCGATAGTATTCTGATCGGTGCATACGAACCCGGAGAAAAAATCCTCGGATGAGGAGGCCGCAATCACCGCTGTCCCGCTGCGGGAATTAACTGCTTGAGAGGGATTTAAAACCGACGCCGGCTCGCGCCCGCGCCAGCCGAACAGGGAGGGAGCTCGTGGCAGCACGAATTTCGCTCCGGAGCTCGGCGAGCATTTCCCGGGTGACTTCGAACTGTGCGGCTTTGCGTTGTCTCCACTGCAGTGCGGTTGCTTGCAAACGCTGGTAAGCACTCGTGATGTAAGCGGAGGCTGCGTCGGTGAGGCCCGGCCGGGCGAGCGTCGTCTTGAGCATGCGCTGCGCTTCCGCGAGCTCTGCAAGCAGGATCTTCTCCCGGGAAACACGTCGGAGCTTACTGACAAGGCCGAACTTGGACAGGGTCCAGATGAGCCACTTCGTGGGGTCGAACTGCCATGGCTTCACGCCGTTGCGGTAATCGTGCTGAAACTCGTGATGATAGTTATGATAGCCCTCGCCGAAGGTGACGATCGCCATAAGCCACGAGTCGCGGGCGCTACATTTGGAGGAATAGGGGCGCTTGCCAAGGTAATGGCACATTGAATTGATACAGAAGGTGCAGTGCTGAAGGACGACGATGCGTGCCACCCCCGCAATGAGAAATCCGCCGAGAGCCGAAATCCAACCACCCCACGCCAAGCCGAGGATCGTCGGGAACACGAAGGAGACAAACGTCCCGATCCAGTGGATATAGCGATGCTGCCAGACCACGAGCGGATCCTTTTGCAAGTCGGCCACGTTGTCGAAAGGCGGAAGCGGATTGAGCTTGAACATCAGCCAGCCGATGTGGGCGTGGAAGAAACCTTTGGAGATGCAATAGGGGTCTTCATCGTGGTCGACATGCTTATGGTGCGTACGGTGTTCGCAGGCCCATAGGAGCGCCGAATTTTCAAAGGCAGCGGCGCCGAAGATCAGCGCGGAGAGCCGTATGATCCAATGCGCCTGGAAAGTCAGGTGCGAAAAGAGTCGATGGTAACCGACCGTAATGGAAAATCCGCACGCGCAGAGCATGACAAAGAAGAGTACGATCTGGAACCAATCGATCCCGAAGAAACAAAGATATGCGGGCACGGCGGTGAGCGAGAGAAATAGGGTGCCAATGAGAAACGCACTGGTCGGCCAATTAACTTTCTCGAAAGGAATTCGTGAGAACATGATGTAGCTAGGAGGTTGTAGTCACCGGGAACGGGACCATCCGGACGAGCGGCGGGACCGGATCCTGTTCACCTCGGAGGCCGTATAATTTCAAATTAACACCAAACCTCGCCCGCTTCGGTCGGCTTACCCCATACTTTTATCGACGACTTACCGTTGCCTTTGGGTATCACGAACCGAGTCTCCAGCATTCCCGGCGTCTCGCGGGCCATAGATCGTCGCCGCGATACAACCGCCCAACAGAAGAATAACTCCCGAAAAATAGATCCAGAGGAGCAATCCCATGATCGTTCCAAAAACTCCGTAGAGCGCGTTAAAGCTGGTGAACGCGCCCAGGTACCACTCAAAGACATTTTGGCCCAATTCGAGAAACAAAGTTGCCAGCAGGGCGGCTATCCAGACCTGGCTGAAGCGCGCGGGTCTGCGAGGAGCGAACTTATAAAACATTAACAGTCCGTAGAAGAGAATGGCCGGCGGAAGAATCGTTGGCAGCACGCCGACAATAAGGTTGAGATCTAAGAAAAAAATCGTTTTCAATCGATTGAATATCAGCGGCGCCAACAGGCCCAACACCAGAGCGCTGATCAAAATTCCGATCATGAATAGGTTCTTGAGCGGGAGTTTCCACCAGTTGTAATCTTTGAATCCCCAGGCTCGATTGACCCCGATGACGAGAGCCTGGAAAAAGCGTAGTGCACTCCAGATCAGTGCTAATACCCCCAATATTCCTGCTCTCCAGCCATTCTCAATGGCATGAACAATGGTATCGACCAGGACCGCTTTGTCCTTCGCCTGGAGCGGCACGTATTCTTCGACTTGTTTCACGACCTGATGAGCAGCTTGCAGCCTGTCCGGCACAAAGAAGGTTCCCACCACCACCAACAAAAGGATCAGAGGAAACAACGAGAAGAACGCATAATAAGCGAAAGAGGCTGCGCATTGTTCTCCGTTGATTCGGCCGTATCTTTGAAATACTTCACCGATAATTTGCACAAAAGATGCAGCCTGTTTTTGGCACAACAGTGCTACTCGTACCCAAAGGGGCTGAGATCCTTTCATTTGGAGGTTCCGTTGCCGAAAGCAAATTTACCGCACAAACATAAATGGGAAGTCGTGGGTTTCTAGAGAAATGACGGAGCAAGGGCCATATGCAAACGCAACTGTAACTCGTCGAGAACAGTATGGGAGGATGCGGGGAAGACGAACGAGACTCTCACCCAGAACACCCTTCCCGGCGCAGGCGCTATTACTCATCTCCGGACGGTCCTGGCGGCGAGCGTACTTGGCCGATACGGTTAAGGTGCAGGAGTCAGCAGGTCGCCCCCGCGCAGGATGGAACTGTCAAACTCTTTGGATCTATCACGAGAAAAAAATTAGACTGAGGATTTAGTATGAGAAAAATTATTAAAGGCGTCGACACCGCAATGGCACCGGAGAACGCATCCTGGCTCGATGTGAGCACGATAGCGCAGGTTGAAGTTACTTCTGAAGATTCCCAGTATCCTATTGAATCTGCATTTGCGAAGGAGGACAAGGGTGGATGGCGAGCTTCTGAGCAAGGGAAGCAGACGATCAGGCTCTTCTTCGACGAGCCGCAACGGATACGCCGTATCTGGCTCCGGTTTGTAGAGCCGCACGCGGAACGCACTCAACAGTTCACCTTGCAATGGTCGAAGGACAAGACCGACGCACTTCGGCCCTTGTGTCAACAGCAGTGGAATTTTAGTCCCAGCGGCTCGACGAGCCAGATCGAAGATTACAAAGTAGAGCTTAATGACGTTTGGATGCTTCAACTTGACATTGATCCAGATATCTCAAAGGGACCAGCAGTCGCCACTCTCGAAAACTGGCGGCTTGCTTAAGATGAAATTTTCGAATCGGAACGGTCTTTTGCCTCTATGCGCAACTTGAAACTCATTAGCGCTTCATTCCTGGCTATCCTGGTTGCGATCATCGTCGTCCAGAACCGGGAACCGGTAGCAACGCATGTGCTTTTTGCTACCGTCGTCATGCCGCACGCAATTTTGCTGTTTATCACCGCTGCTGCCGGGTTCGTCCTGGGAGTCCTTCTCACACTGTCTTTAAGTAGCAAAACGGATTCCAACCCGCTCAGGCGATCCGCGAGGTAATGCTTCGGGCAGAACGCTCCCAACAACCGCTCCATGGAGCAGAATTACGAATATGTCAGTCATGAATGTAGAACTATTGAAACTTGGCTGGCGGATAAGAGTCTCGCGGAAAAAGTTGGGTTGGAGCCAGAAAGATTTTTCGAGCCAGTGCGGATTAGACAGAAGTTATTTTGGCGGAGTTGAGCGCGGCGAACGGAACCTGACTTTTTCGAGTCTTTGCCAGATCTGCAGCGGTCTGAATTGTGACGTTGCAGCTGTCACTGAAGGAATTCCCCATTCGACGGAAACTTTGAAATAGCCAGAAAAGCGCTCACACCTTCCCGGGTTAAAACCGGTGAAAACCTCGGGATCCAACTCCTCCCAGCCCCTTAGGCTTGGGACGAGACGATGAAAGAGAGCCCTTCTCCTCCCAACTGCCACTGCCACTGACACTTCCTCTCAGTCTCAAGCAGTTATAATCCCGAAGAGTTACCGTTGCTTTCGCCTCGGACAGGGGTATGATGCTGATAATCCTCATTTGTCCAGGTGAGAAAACTTGATTAAAGAGGGGTATTAGAAAGCAAATCGGCCATGAAGTTCCGCCATCTTGAATACTTCGTCGCTGCTGCTGAGGAATTGAACTTTACCCACGCCGCGGATCGGCTACACGTTTCTCAGCCGCCGTTCAGCAAGCAAATTCACGACCTGGAAGGCGAACTAGGCATCGAATTGTTCGAGCGAAAGCGCAAAGGAGTCGCGCTCACGCCGGCAGGCAAGTCGTTCCTGATCGATGCCCGGCGGATCTTGGAAGATTGCGATGCTTCGATCAGAAAAGCCCAGCGGATCAGCCGCGGCGAGATTGGGGAATTGGCCATTGGTTATATCTCTGCGCTGACGCACGATTTTTTGGGTAAGGCTTTGGAAATCTGGCGGCTAACTTCCCCGGGTATCGTCGTCGATTGCGTCGAGATGGATTCCGTATCGCAGGAGAGGGCGCTGCTCGAGGGGCGCATCTCCGTTGGGATACTCGTGCCGAGCGATCGGCCGGTGTTGGAATTGTTACACGTCCGATTTTTAATTAAATACCCGGTGAGCCTGGCGCTGCCGAAGACCCACCCTCATGCAAACAAGCCGCAGATTCCTTTAGCGCTCCTGAAAGAGGAACCTTTTATCGGGCTAAATCGTATGTACCCGAATTATGGCGATTGGCTCTTGAAGGTCTGCCGGCGGGTCGGTTTTAAACCGCGAATCGTCAAGGAAGCCGACGGCGCCGCGAGCGCGCTGGCCTTTGTCGCGGCGGGGTTTGGGGTGGCGGTGGTCAGCGAGCCGCTGCAGAAGATACCCGCCAAGGATGTGATTTTCCGCGATCTGACTCCCGAGGACAGCGCGTGGGTGCCTGTGGGGGCTGCCTGGAAGCCGGACGCGGTCTCCGCGCCAGTCGTTTCTCGATTCGTCGATATCCTGGCTCAAATCTGTGCCAATGGGAACGGGGAGAGTCGAACCCCTAGAATCAAGCTGAAACAATCAAGCTCGCTTCAGGCATAAAGGGATCCAACTGCGCACAGTCCGCGTTGGCTAGTTCTGCAGCAGGTTTCCGCGCGTAGGCTCAAGCGGCAATCCGGCGCAGCGTTGCTTCACAGATGCTCGAACGGCAGAAAGTCCTTCATCCCTTTTAAGAAGTTATATAACTTCTCATTAAAATTCACGGTCCAAGCTCCGGACACTCGCTCCACCGCGCGCTTCAGCTACCCAGAATAGCGGTAAGAAAGATCAAGGATGATTCTCGGTAGGACCAAAAGACCTCGCAATGTCGATTCGCCGCGTGCGGCGGCTATCCTTTACGGCGACTGGGGGACGAGTAAGGCTTACGTGATTGGGTTGGCGTTTGCGATCGCCGGCTACAGCTCGTTTTGGCTCATTTTGGCTATGTCCGTGCTTTTGGCCTTGGTCGGCATCAATTACATAGCTATCTGCCGACACTATCCCGACGGGGGCGGTGTATACGCCAGCGTTTACCATCGTTCGAAAATCATCGCTATCGTCGGGGCTTTCCTACTCATTGCGGACTACATCGTGACCGCGTCGATCAGTGCCCTTTCCGGGTTCCAGTACGCTGGAGTGCCGCATCCGGAAATGTTCGCAGGGGCTGCTATCCTCGGGATCGGTTCGTTGAACTTTTTCGGCCCAAAGCGTACCGGAGGATTGGCCGTTGCGGTCTCTGTGCCGACAGTAATAACTGTCGTTGTCCTCGCGCTTTCTTCCTTACCGCATCTCGGTGAGGCTTGGCACAACGTGAAGCCGCTTTCGGGTGGATTCTGGCACAATTGGAGCGGCTTTGTTGGCATCGTTCTGGCGGTGTCAGGCGTGGAGGCGATTGCCAACGCTACGAGCGTTATGAAGCTCGATCCTGGGAGTTCTGAAGAGCGTCCCTCGGTGAGAAAGACCTCAACACCGGCGATCTTGTCGGTGGTGATTGAGGTAAGCGTTTTTACGGCACTGCTCGGCTTGGGAATGCATGCCTTGAGTGGCCTTCAGATCGACCACGGAGACGTCGATGCGCCAGGTCATCCCGGAGTGCGCGACTACATGCTGCGTTACATGGCAGAGATATTTGTCGGGGGACAGTTTGGCCCGATCTTTGGCCGAGTCGCTGGTTGGATTGTGACGGGCGTTTTTGGCTTCCTCTTACTCTCTGCCGTCAATACGGCGATCGTTGACCTGATTGCTATTTCGTTTCTGATGTCACGGGACGGCGAGCTCCCGGCTCGGTTCGAAAAGCTCAATGGCTTTGGCGTTCCGAATCTTGGACTGATGGTTGCCACTATCATACCGGCGATTTTGGTGGTCGTCGTCAAAGACATCGCTGGTCTCGCGGAGCTCTACGCGGTCGGAGTCGTCGGCGCGATCGCGACGAATCTCGGTGCGACGTCGACCGACAAGAAACTCAATCTTGCGCCCTGGGACCGTGCCCTGATGTTTTTTACCTTCCTTGTCATGGCGGCGATAGAGATCTCTCTTCTGATAGAAAAACCGGGCGCACGAGTGTTTGCGGGAAGCGTGGTTGCTGTCGGTCTGGTCCTGCACGGGATTTCCGTCGCCAGGAAACACCTGCACCCCGGGGTGCCAGCACCTGAGATCGACCGGGCAGAGGCTGGCGAGCCACGCTTTGAACTTCCCGAAGGCGCTGCCTACGGTTCTCCGATGCTTTGCGCCGTAAGCGGCATCGGTGAAACCCTGGACTTTGCCATGGAGATCGCAAAAGACATGCATCGGCCTTTGTACATTACGTTCGTTCGCGAACAGGCCATCCTCACCCTGGAGGACCGCAAACGCCACTGGACGGACGACGTGCAAGCGCAAAAGATCTTTGCCTACGCGAAGGAGAAAGCCGATGGCCACCCGATTCTCCCTTGTTACGCGGTGAGCGATATTCCGGCCCACACCATTGTCGATCTTGCGGTAACCCTGGGCGCTTCGCACCTGATACTCGGAGCGCCGCGGAGAAATATGCTGGTAAAGCTCATTCGAGGAAACATGGTGCTTCAGGTTTCCAGGTTTCTACCTGAAAAAATTCATTTGCTGGTCTACGCGTGATTCGCGCAGGTCAAGAAATCAGTTCACTTCCCCAACGAATGCCGGTTGGTCAAAAAGGCGAGAGGTTAGCGGCCCGGTATGGACCGAATCCGCGATCTCATTTAGCAAACGCTTGGCTTCTGCAAGTCCGACCAGACCTGCTCGATGCAGTCGCCCCGGAGCTTCAAGTTCCCTGGCTAACCGGAGCGGACCGGCGTCCAGCCCGACAAAGCCGCAATCGGCGATTAATCCATGAATGGCCAGTTTGGAGATTGGGTGATCGCCGCAATAAAACACGACTAAGTGTGGCAGAAGACCGGGTCTGTAAAATGCGTGGGGAATGAAAGATGCCGGGATCGTGCTGAAGGCTTTGGCAACGCGGGCACCCGGAAGCTTTTTTGCCAGCTCTTCGCCCGCCGTGGTGGATGTAGGCAAAGAACGTACGATCCGACCGTTCGGATTCCACTCGAGAGGGTTTGTGACATCAACCACTGTTTTGCCTTCCAACGCTCCTGCGGCTTCCAGCGCATCGTCCACGTTCCAGAAATTCGGAGAGAACAAGATTAAATCGCCAAAGAGAGCAGCCTCCGCAACGTTTCCGGAATAAGCTCCGGGGCCTGCTTGTTCGACAAGTACTTTCAGGCGGTTCGGATGACGAGAACTGAAGAAGACCTGGTGCCCGGCTCTAGCCCATAATTTCCCAAGGCCGCCGCCAACTTTTCCGGCTCCGATAATTCCGATCTTCATACTGTTCAATTCCCCTGACGGTCTCGTGACACATTCGGAACCCTCAAAATTGCGGTCACCAACAGAGCCAGCGCCCGTTTACTTCAATTCTGAGTCGGATCTCCACCTTAGAAGGATTCCCCTATGCCTAAGATCCATTTCGCCCCGATTGTTGCGGGTTCCCAATACTTTTTAGGAAGACTTACCATTGCTTTTGGCTATGGTTTGTCTGGTCAGATCGGAATAAAGCCTTTAGACCGTCAAAGCTCAGTGTAGGAGCTGGTTCCAATGATAGTGGGGCCCGATCTTATTAAAGACGAAGAGAACAATCAGCGCACCGATGATCGACAGTATCAAGCCGGCAGGATGAAACAAAGCTCCGTCACGCGGCCTGGAAAATACCCGGGCGATCAACCCACCGACAATTGAACCGGCGATTCCGAGCACCAGCGTAAGAAGGAAATCCAAGTGCGTATGCAGGATAAGACGAGCGATGAGGCCGGCAATGAAGCCGATAATGATGTACCAGATAACGTGTAACATAGGGAGAGTTGGATAAGGGCTCTTTGGTTTGGATTGGCCGAGATTGCGGATTTCCGATCATGTACCAGTTTCACCCGTCTCTGTCGACTCCTTCTGACCCTGACGACTGCTACGACGCTTAGTTTACTCGGGTCCAAATGTAATCTCGGCCAAATAGTGCGATACCAACAAATCCACGAACCTTGATCGTGTCTGGCCCCTGCAAGTCCATTAAACAGGAATAGGTTTTGCCGGTCTTCGGATCATAGACGATGCCATTTTCCCAGCGAGTGTCACTGGTCTTCGCAAAACCAGAGATAAAAACAAGCCCGATGATCGGATGTTTGCGTTTCGTTGGATCCGGATTGTGAATATCGGTTTTCTCTTTTCCTTCACTGGTCTTTGGGTCGCGCAAAGCCACGATCTTGGCGCTGAGTTTGCCTTCACTTTCAAACATCTCAAAGGTCGCGTCTGCACCCTTCCAGAATCCAATCGGGGATGCCGCATCGGTTACACGCACCGCGGTCGCCCCAAGCCAGGTAGTGACCAACGCGAAAAGCAGATATTGAACTGGCGGGGCTTTCATAGTTTTGTTATGCCTTCCTCGATTGGACCGGCGCCCGGATTACTCCGATGGGTCTTAACCCGGTTGCTGGTTGCGATCGGCCATTCAGGATTTCCCGATCATCTACCTGGCCTTGTCCATCTGCCGAGCGTCTTTTGAAGCCGTCCCCACAACTCATCCGCCTTACCCTGCGGAAACTTTCCGAAGTGCTGTTTAAGCTTTCCTTTCATTTCGTTCCAGGAGCCTTTAAGTTGAAGTTTGTTCATGGCCACTTAGACATTTCAGAAGCGGCAATTGTTCGATCCAATGATCCAATTCCGTTCCTACTGAGTCTGCCATGTCAAGGCGACCATGGCAGCGATGCCGATTGAGATGCCCGGCCCAGTCAGCAAGCTGTGCTAAGGTTCTTTCAAAGGATAAGGATCGACTCCTTGAGAATGGCATACAAAAAGCCTACTATGAACCGTGCAACTTCACATCCTACCGAGAGTTGTCATTACTTGGAAGGAGTTCGTCGATACTCATCCCGCCCGGAGCATAGCCCTGGACGGCTACGTCAAAGGAGAGCCCCGCTTTAATCGCCAGGGGACGCACGTCAATTTCGACCATCACGAAGACGTCAACCGCCTCGCCACCCGCTGCACGGCTAGCCAAGTCAGCATGGCCATCAAGGGAGGCCTGCTTGGCGTATTCACTCCCGAAAACACCAATGTCTGGGTCAATGACTGCGACTGGGACGTCTGCCTGGCTCTTTGGCTCCTTCGTAACCCCACACGCGTCGAAGGTGCCCGCAGTGAACCGCTCATCTCTCGCATCATTTTTAACACCGACATGATGGACACCTGCGCCGGAGCTTACCCGATTGATCCACACGATCGAATCATGGAAGAAATGGCATGGGTTTTCGCCCCTTATACTGAGGCTCGCACTCAAGGAAGAGTTACCAATCTCAATGCTGCCGAGATGCGAACGATTATCGATGCCGTTCTTGACCGCATTAGCCTCTACTCGCTGGGCCAAGGCCAACTGCAAAAACCTGACATTCGATACAATGTTATCGGTGGCGGGAAAGACTGGAAACTCGTCGAGGAAATCGGCGTTGACGCTCGCACGGACATGCGAGCCCAAGGCATTTGCGCCTTTGTCTCCTATCGGGGCGAGAGAAACGGCCGCTACATCTACTCTATCGGCAATCTCTCCCCCTATGGTGGGTTTGACCTACTGCTCCTTTATCAGAAGCTCAATCAAGCCGAGGCCCTGCAGGGCAACGACGTTTGGGGTGGAAGCGACAATTGCGGTGGATCTCCTCGCGAACGCGGCAGCTCGCTTTGCCCGCAGAATCTCGCCAAGCTGATAGAGAACTTCCATCGTATCTCAGCCGACGGTCAGTTCGCTGAGCGCTCCTACCCCCTCGAACCTGCTTCCTTTGCTTAAATCTAGGTGCCTGACCCGGACAGGCGTCAGCGAGACCAAATGCGGAACATTAGCACCCCTACACACCCCGACCTGTAACGAGCCTGATCACGACCACAATCACGACGATCACCAAAATAATGTGAATCAGGCTGCCAACATGAAACACCGTGAATCCCAGAAGCCACAAAATCAGCAAAATTACCGCAATAGTCCAAAGCATGAGCGAGATCCTACATTTCGAACCGCGATGGGATCAAGTCTTTATTTTTTGATCGCGCAAACAGGTCCAGTTGCTGCCCGCGATCTGGTCCCCCGCCGAACCCGCACCAAAGCTCGGGATTGGCAGTGCGACCAGTGAGGTCCCGAATTATCCAAATCAGGCCCTGTCACCGCTAAGACCTGTCACAAAGATGTTAAGGCACCGACAAGAGTAGGGGAGAAACAGGATAAAGCGTCGCGACATTCCGCCCACCATCAACAACTATCTAATCATCGTGGTGCCAACGGTGGGATCTGTAATAGTGATGATAGTGGCGGTAGGGGTAATGACGATAATACGGCTGGCCTTGATAGTAATAGCCGTTGGAATATGCTGGTCGTACCGCGATAACGACCTGGGCTTTAGATTCTGTCGGCAGCCAAGCGACAAGCCCGACCAAGACTAAGAGAAGTAGGAGAAATCTATTCATATCATTATTTTCTATAATGAGTATAGCACAGAATGGCGGATACCACCTGACTATTTCCAAATAATTATTGAGCAGTTCCTGTATATGCATCGTCTCATAAGTGGGAGGCATACCGCCGCGGTGCCCGGAAAGTAAGCCGGGACGGCTTACCTACTCTCCGTTGTAAGTAAGGCGTCTCACCTTACCTGTTCGCCGTCGGCGATTTGGCCGATTTTCAAGGCGCGAGCGACGAGCATACTGCATACTCGAAAGA
Source organism: uncultured Verrucomicrobiae bacterium (assembly GCA_963782115.1). GTDB lineage: Bacteria > Verrucomicrobiota > Verrucomicrobiia > Chthoniobacterales > JAFAMB01 > JAFAMB01. The sequence continues at coordinate 190,669 of CAWAIK010000008.1, read as the reverse complement.
AACGGTGATGCGTTGAGAAGAGTATGGGAGATATTAGTCGTTGCGTGCACTAGGCACCGCGCCCATTCCGCTTGGGCGGCTGCGGTAAGTCACTTCCTGCTCGTTTGGCGGGCTGAAGGGAAAGTGAAGACCGATATTCCTGCTCCAATAGGTCCCAGAGCCAACGGTCCATGCTATTCTTGGCCGCGGCACGCATCTCGCCAATCTGGAACACGTGAGGGGCGTTGGCTTTGAGGAACCTAGCAGCCCTGATGAACTTGAAAGAAGGCGTTTCCTGCTCACCGACGAAGGCAGGATCTCCGAGAATCAGTTGCACTGCTGCCTTTAGGCTTGGAGAATAGGAAAGTTCTGAGTGAATGTGGCTGTGCTCCCTATCGTCGATCTTACGGGAATGTCCAATTGGCATAAATACCTGACTATTAAAAAGTACCCAAGTTTCGGCTCAATCCTTCCGATTGTCCTATACTCTTCTCGGATAGTTATGATTGGTTTCGCGTATGGTAGAAGTAAGGGAAAGCGAAGGCGTCTTGGAAAGCGGTTAGCATGTGCTATGAACAAGTTAACCGGTTGGCGAACTAGTCGCGAGACGGTGCACTAGCTTCCGCATGTTTGCCGAGTCGCCGCGCCAGGGGAACCAACTCCGCGTGGTTTTCGAGGCCAGTCACAAAATGCTCAGGAATGCCTGATAGCCCAACCTGTGCGCCAACCAACGCACCAGTCAGGCAAGCGCGTGACATGTTTTGTCCACCGCCATTGAGTGCATGAAGAACGGCCGACTCGAAGTTGTCTCTAAATCTGGCGGCCAGATAATATGCCGCCGGCAATTGGTGATAAATCGCACAAGGCATTCCATACACGAGCGATACCTTCCATGCGGGTTCGATTCGAATATCAGGATCTTGCGCAGCTTCGGCCATGTACGACGGGGTCAGGAGTGCGTCCGGGGAGGAGAATTTGCCTGCCGTTGGAGGATCCGGGTCACCGGGGCGGGGCATCGTCCGATTCTCGCCAGTGACTGCATGGAATGGCAAATGGCCTGTTTTTACCTGCTGCAAAAGCTTGTCCGATAGAATGACGTCCAGTTTCTCGCCTAGCACCAAGAGTGCAATCACACAGTTAAACGCGGTTGTCATAGCCACGATTGCCTCATCGGCCTGCGTCAGCAGGCAATTGGCCGAGACCGTCGCCGCAACTTTTCGAGGATTGGTCGCGTAGCGGGCGGCCAGAACGACGGCTCTTTCCGCAGCCTCCGTGGTATCGGCGTGTCCTCCGGTCCGACTCCAACCGAGCTTTTGCTCGACGCGGCGCCGATACACTTCTCGGAAGGATTGATTGGTGTAACCCCCCGGGCCGTGCATCGGAGTTCCGTCCAGATACGGCAGAAGCTCGCGGTCCAGGCGTTGGGTAAAGTCTTCTTCCTGATATCCATCTTTCTCAAGCACCGAGCGCAACAACATGATCAGAATGAGACCGGTTTGAGATAATTGGCCCGCTTTCATCCCTGCATGGTACCGACCCGGTTTTGGATCCGAGTATCCACTGATCCAGGCGCCATAATCTTTACGCAGTTCCGTCAGGTCGTAGTACCAATGTGGACCGACTCCGAGGGCATCCCCAATCAATGCGCCCATGACGGCACCGGCGGCACGATCTGCGACGTTCATGCTGCTATTTTTTGCTTTCTCCGCATCTTTTCAAGTCAGTGATACCTTGAAGAGTCGATGAACGTTCCGGGCCGCCGGGCCTGGGCGCTAAGAGAAGGGGGGGGTTGGGACGGTTTTTTCGCGAAGCTCTAAGGATCTGTAAATAAATAAATGTTACAACTTGAGTTGTTGTTGGAGGGGTGCGATGGTGTAGTTCCATTCACCGTGAAAGCTCTCCATGGTGAGGTTGATCTGAGCCATCTGCTCGTCGCTCACTTTCTGTCCGGCGGGATAGATGGTGTGATCAATTTCGGCTTCCACTCGCAAACCTTGCGCCGTCTTGGTCGCTTTGATCAGGTTGACAATCACTTCATGGCTGACCAAGGGCTTTCCACTCCAGTTCATGCTAATAAAGGAAAACAACCGGTGCTCGATCTTGTTCCATTTGCTAGTCGCCGGTGGTAGGTGGCAAACTTGGATGGGGAAGCCCAGTTCCTCGGCCAGTTTCTGAAGTTCAACTTTCCATAACCGCACCCGCGAACCATTGCTGCCGCCCCCATCGGCCATGATTTGCAAGCACTGTGCCTTGGGATAAAGCGTCGCTCCCATCGATTTCCACCAACGCCGGATCGTTTCCACGGCAAAGGCAGCCGTGTCATGGTCTGTGCCGACGCTCACCCAGCCCATGTTGTGGGCCAGATCATAAACTCCATAGGGGTTTGCACGCCCCAGTTCAGGGATGCTGAAGTCATGCACGCGGACCTTCTCGGGGTTGCCTTTGGCTCGATAAGTGCGTCCGTGGTTCTTAAAATCGCCCACCAACTCCTTCTTCTTGGTGTCCACCGAGATGACTGGATTGCCGGCCGCCAATTCCTTTTTGGTGCGCGCATTGATGAACTTGAACTGAGCATTGCGGTCCGGGTGTGTGGCACCTTCCTTGGTCTTCTGGTTGGCTTGAAGACTGTAACCCATCTTGCGCAGTAGTTCGCCCACCAAGGTGTGGCTGACCGGATGCCCGAGCGCGGTTAGTTGCGTGGCGAGCTGGCGCAAGCTTTGACAAGTCCACCGTAGCGGGGACTGTGGATCCCCACGAGTGAGCGGTTCGATGAGGCTTTCCAAATCACTTTGCAAAGTGGTATCGAGCACCACTGCCTTTTTACGCCCTCCACCCGGACGGCGAATCCACTCCGGCGTCTTCTCCGGGACGTAACTCACTCCACTGCTCAGTTCCGCCAATCCTTCCGTGATAGCGCGTCGCGATACTCCTGTCGCGCGAGCCACCAAGGAAACGCCGCCATAGCCAAGAACTTCAGCCTCGGTCGCGGCGAACAATCGCCGCAGCCGTTCGTTGAGAGCGCCGGAAATTCTCGAGAAGCGTTGCCTGACAGCATCAAAGTCTTCCATTACCCTCATTCTACCACTAAACCCTAACTTGTAATACTTATTTTCTTACAAGCCCTAAGTCGGAGTTCGTTCCTGTACAGATTGTTTTTCGGGCGTGCCCGCGCTCGGATAATTTGAAATCGGAGCGGTCGTATACCGAGGGGAACCTAGTTGCGCGCTCAGAGGCTTCATCGAAAGCTCCATCTTATTCATCACGGCGCCGCCGTAAATGGTCGCAAACGAGGTGTCCGCAGCGTCCCTGCCGTGTCCAATCCGGACGAAACTCGACTGCGGAGCAAGACGCGTCGGATCGAATAGAATCCAGCGCCCCCCAAGAAAAGCTTCGATGTAGGCATGAAAGTCCGGTGGATTCAAGCCATAGGCATATGCACTCACGAACCGGGCCGGGATCCCCAATGACCGGCAAAATGCAATTGCGAGATGAGCGAAATCCCGGCAAACACCGGCTAGTTCCGTAACCGTGTCGAAAGCCGAGGTCGTGGGAGTCGTGGTCCCGGACAAATACTCAATTCGTTCGAAGATCCAATTACAGATCCGGGTAACCCGGTAGAACCCAGACTCGTTTTGATTGAACTCGCGCTTTGCCAACCGGGCCAGTAGATCTGACTGACAAAAACGACTGGGGTAAATGAAAACCAGGGCTTCGGCAGGAATTTGTTCGAAGAGCGGCACTTGAAGCCGGGAAGGATCTCCGAGCAATTCATGTGTGGCCTCCACTCCTGCTTCATATATGAGCTCGACCGGCCCACTTTGAGCAGTCGCACGGTGGTAGCGTTGGCCACCGATTACCAGCTCTTGACAGGACTCTCCTCCCGCTATTTCGAAATATTCTGACGTGATGCGCTGAAAAAAATTTTGGGCAACTGCAACGTTGAATAGAAAAGAGGCCCGTCCAGAGACCTCGTAGCCCAGATGACATTTGATTTGGAACTCCATGCGAGCAGCGACTCAGCAACCCCAAGCTTCCAAATGCCGCTTAACGAAATCTCAGCGAGAAAGTCTCTATCAGTTTTTAGTTCCAACTATATCGATCACCTGGCGGGCCAGAGCCCTATCGACTGACTTCGAAAATGCGACAGTACCGAACTTCAACAGTTCTCCTTCTGCGGTGCGAATGAACTGGAAGACGTACTCAGCGACTTCGTCCATGAGGCCGTAGTCCGCTCGCCCGCGGAGTGTTGATGCATGTTTTCCCCAGGTCATCAGCTCAATTTCATGACTATTTCGGCGATTGGACTTGAGCTGTTCGCGCCAATAATCCACCTCTTCGGGCGTGGACAAAGATAGGACGCGAACAGCGCCATCCCGAATCAAAGCCGTTCTTTGCTTCCAATAGTTAGCGTTCATCAGTTGCTCAGAGTTACAATCTGGCGCCTAAAGAGCCGTTATCGCATCACTTTTTCGGTTTCGACATCGAACAAAGAGACCTTTTCCAGATCAAGTTGGACGGTCACCTGTTCACCCAAGCGGAATAAATGTTCGCCGTGAATTCGGGCGATCAAGTTACCTGTACCTGCCTTCATGTACACGAGCGACTCCGAACCCATCGGTTCCGCGATATCAATGGTCATAGTAACCGGCACACTGGATCCCTCCTTCGGCTCGTTGGTGATGTGTTCAGGACGAATGCCGAAAACGATATCCTTATCGACGTATTTGCTCGCGAGTGCTTCGAGCCGACCCTTGAGAGGGAATGTCAGAGCGTTTTTGTCGCCCGCTTCCACAAAGAACAAGCCACCATCGCGCCGTTGGACCTTCCCCTTCAGGAGGTTCATTGGTGGACCGCCAATGAAACCGGCGACAAAGAGGTTATCCGGTTGCCGGTACAGAGTCAGCGGGTCGGCGACCTGCATGATAAGGCCGTCGCGCAAGACACAGATACGGTCACCCATGGTCATGGCCTCGACTTGGTCGTGGGTCACGTAAATCATGGTCGAACCCAGCTCAGCGTGCAACCGGGAGATCTCCGAACGCATCTGAACGCGCATCTTTGCGTCCAGGTTGGATAGCGGTTCGTCGAAAAGAAACACGATCGGACTTCGCACAATGGCGCGACCGAGAGCAACGCGCTGGCGCTGGCCGCCGGAGAGAGCGTTCGGTTTGCGCTCCAGCATATGATCGAGGCCCAGGGCCTTCGAGGTTCGTCCAACGATTTCGCTGATGAAATCCTTCTTCTTTTTCGCCAATTGAAGGCCGAACGCCATATTGTTGAATATGGTCATGTGGGGATAAAGCGCGTAGTTCTGGAACACCATCGCTATCCCACGATCTTTCGGTTCAAGTTCATTCACGACACGACCACCGATAGAGATTGTCCCGCTGGTGATCTTCTCAAGTCCGGCGACCATACGGAGCGTGGTCGACTTTCCGCACCCGGAAGGCCCAACAAGCACCATAAACTCACCGTTGTCGATGTGTAAGCTGATATTCTTGACTGCGGTGAAGGTCGGGCGGCCCCGGTCATCCACGTAAGTTTTCACCAAATCCTTGATTTCTACCGAACCGTCACTCATGGCATTTCGTTTTTTGGTTCTAACATTTTTTTGCGGCGCCTGAGATAGTCTTCTCTGGAGGCAAAATCATTGCCTCGCGAGCGGGTATCTCGTTGCGGAGGCTTGAATTCCGCCACCGCTGTAAGCGTCCATGAAGAGTCAATTTACTCTTTGCTCCGAGCTTCTCTCATACTCTTTTCGAACTGTTCTGATTGCTTTCGGCTATGGCCAAGATTCAAGTGTGCTTAAAACCTCGGGTCAGAACGGCCAAAAACCGAATGGAGCAGGAGTCAGAACCCGGCCATGATAATATCGAGGATCGTCATAGAACCGATTGTCATAGAACCGATTGTAATAGCGTTGATTCTCGTCACGATTATTGACCTGGTATTGCCGGGCACGCGGAATTGATCCGAATACGATCACCGGAGTGCCGACAGAAACGGCTTTAAAGAATGCTATGGCGTTTTGCTCCGGCATCCGAACGCATCCATGAGAGGCAGGATAACCCGGAAGATACCCGGCATGCATGCCTATGCCGGGCGCGAACTGCATGAAATACCTCATGGGCGCATTGACAAATCTGGTGCCGGCCGGCGTGGGCATATCCACATCGGCATCCACAACCACCGTCCGGTCCCGGCGGTCAACGATCCGTCCGTAGATACTGGAAACGTGATTCAGATCCTTGTTGGTGATCTGAAACGCTCCGGCCGGCGTCAAGTGACCGGGGCGCCCGGAACAAATCGGGGACTCCATGACAGCTCGATCGTGGTAAAGAAGATAAGCTTTCTGCTCGGTGAGATCGAGTTGTACGGAGTATTGGGCGAGACCGGCTCGTGCCAAACACTCAACAGTCAGAAATGCGAGCACCAAGAGTTTCATCTTGCTGAACGGAGATTGCCATAAATGAACGCCCTATTTTACTTTACTGAAGACCACGGATCAATCGACCGCCAGCGTATTCAAGGTTGCGGCTCGACAAGGTCTCGAATCCGGAATTAGTTCCGGAACCATGGAACCGGCTGTTGACGTAGGTGAGTTGCGGAAGGAATACACCTTGTCCGGGCTCTACCGAAAGGATCTTTCTCCTGATCCCTTCGAGCAATTCAGACTTTGGTTTGAAGAATCGGTCCGAACTGCGGGTGACCGGGAGCCAAACGCAATGACTTTGGCGACAGCGTCGCGAGCAGGCGCGCCGTCTGCTCGCGTGGTTCTGCTCAAGAGCTTTGATGCGCGCGGCTTGAGGTTTTTCACCAGTTACGAGAGCCGCAAGGCGCAGCAGTTGGCAGAAAATCCTCGCGCGGCGTTGAACTTTCATTGGCCCTGGTTGGAACGGCAGATCCAAATCGAGGGAATCGTCCAGAGAGTCGGCCGAGAAGAGTCCAAAGCTTATTTTGACAAGCGACCGCTGGGCAGCCGGTTGGGCGCAATGGTGTCAAAGCAAAGTTCGGTGATTGAGAGCCGCGAGAGATTGGAGGAGCGCCTTTCAGCGCTGAAGGCCGAGTATGGAAGTGACGATCCGCCGGTTCCGGAATTCTGGGGCGGCTACCTGGTGGTTCCGGAACGCTTCGAATTCTGGCAGGGGCGCGAAAATCGATTGCACGATCGTTTTCTTTACACGCAATGCGCGGACAGGAGCTGGCAGATCGATCGGCTGTCGCCCTAGGCGGTCAGCGTTCAACGTTCAACGTTCAGCGTTCAGCGTTCAGCGTTCGAGGAGCGGTGGAGTAATGGAGTGGTGGGGTGATGGAGTGGTGGAGTAAAGATGGAGTATGGAGTGGTGGGGTGATGGGGGCAGGGAAGAAGGCCCTTTTCACGGTCTTTCGAACGATTTTTCGAGACGACACCTAGCGTGTCCGGAAGGAGTTCCAAGGGCGAGAACGAACACGAAAAGGAGTGGTGAAACACCACGACAAAGGAGAGGAACAACCGGAAAAAACCAGGTCCAATCACTCAGCGGCGAACGGTGAACGCTTTTGCGCGCCGTGGTCAGCGGGTGCACTGTGCGAACGTGACGCGTCTTCAGTCTGTACCGGCTCCCCATTTTGATCTCGAGAAAACGCTGAATTCCGGACAGGTGTTTCACTGGACGCGACACGGGGGAGGGTTTGTCGGGGCGATAGCGGAAAATCCGGTTTACCTGGAGCAAGTGGGTGAATCTATCCTGGTATCTGCGGGACAATCAAAGCTGGCGGTGCGCTATCTTGCTCTGGACCATCCGCTCCTGGAAATTCTGAAGACTTTTCCAAGCGACCCTGTGATCAAAGTGGCGGTGGAATATTGTCGCGGCCTGCGAATTATTCGGCAACCCCCATGGGAATGTCTTGCGACCTTTCTGACTTCGCCACTCAAACGGGTCCAGCACATTCGGGCGATCTCGCTTGCGATCCGGAATCGTTTTGGTCGCAGGTTGCAACGGGACGAAATGGAGGTCTTTAGTTATCCGCAACCTGAACAGGTGGCGGAAATTCCACTAGTGAATCTACTTGCATGCAAATTGGGATTCCGTGCGGCCAATCTGAGTGCCAGCGCCAAGATGGTAGCGTCCGGAGCAATGGATCTGCAGGCGCTCCGCGATTTACCCACGGAAGAAGCGCGCGAGGCTCTTTGCGAGCTGCCCGGCGTGGGCGAAAAAATTGCAAACTGCGTGTTGTTGTTTGCGTATGACCGGCTGGACGCGGTGCCGGTCGATGTTTGGATCGCTCGGGTCCTGAACGAGGTCTATTTTGCCGGACGCACCAAAGTTCCGTTGCGGGAGTTAAAATCGTTTGCGGCTAATTATTTCGGTTCTTATGCAGGTTATGCACAACAATACTTGTTTCATCACTGGCGACTGACATACCGAAGAAGGTAATGATTCAAGTAGCCCTTTGCCCAAGCGAGATTCGCAGAATTTCAGCGACCGACTTAAGCCAGGTGACCGCGGTAGTGTTTGATGTTTTGCGAGCGACATCCTCTATAATTACCGGCCTTGCCTCCGGAGTTGAGGCCATCATTCCGGTTCGTACGGTGGAAGAAGCCCGCGAACGCAAGTTGAAAGATCCTGACCTGTTGCTAGCCGGAGAAAGAGGCGGATTGCCGCCGGAGGGCTTCGATCTCGGGAATTCGCCGGAAGAATTTCAGAAAATCAAAGGACGGCGCCTGGTGTTGACGACCACGAACGGAACGGCCGCCATCGAAAGCGTGCAAAAGGCATCCAAAGTCCTGATCGGTGCATTGCTGAACATTGATGCGTTAGCCAATTATCTGTTCACGCATCGACCCAGGAGGCTCTTACTGGTCTGCGCAGGCACCGGCGAAGAATTTAGTCTGGAGGACGCTTTTGCCGCGGGTGCGCTCGTCACCCGCCTATCCGACGATCAGGGATTATCGGATTCGGCGATCATCACACGAAGCCTTTACGAGCAAGTTGGCGACGATCTTGACGAGTGGCTGAGAGAGACGAAAAATGGCAGGCATTTACGGAAGATAGGCAAAGACGCGGACATCACGTGGTGTGCGCGTCTCTCTATCTTTGACCTGGTGTGTCAACTCAAAGGAGAGAAGGTCATTCGTTCGACGGACTGAGGTGGAATCGTGTCGATGAAATCGGCGGCGCGGCGCATTAGCAAGGTAAGAGTCTACATTTTGTTTTGGTACGCCGGTAGGCTGACACGTTTCCCTCCATGGCAACGCGTTTTTGCGCGAGCAATTGTTTTGCTTTTGCTAATGACTTGAGCTACCGGGGAGAGCAGAATTACTCTCTAGGCCGGGTTGCCGATGTCGGATAGAAAAAAGATCATCCTGGCGATCGTTGGGTCGCTCATTTTGCACGTCATTATCATCCTTGGCTCAAGCAAGGTGATTGCGCTCTGGCCGGATGTTTCGCTTCCAGAACAAAAGGTGGATGAAACGCCTCCGCAGATGACGATGCTGGATACCCCGCCACCGGACGAACAAAAGCAGGAGCGCCAATATCTTCGCACCAACGACGACCAGAAGACCGATCAAAAACCTGCCGATTCCATGTTTGAATCCGACAAGGACACGGCGGCAGCCAGTCAACAGCCGGCAAAAGGCGATGCGCCACTCCCTACGCAGGACGGAAAGGAAACGCCGGATATCGGCTTCAAGGATGAGCAATATTCGTTAGCTGACCGAGGACAGGCGTTTTCAACCGACCCGGGCCGCCAAGTTCCGGCGCAACCTCAACAAAAGGAAGAGAAACAGGAAGAGGCCAAGCCGGTCGAAACACCAACGCCGACTCCTCCACCGACGCCGACTCCTCCACCGACGCCGACTCCTCCACCGACACCGACTCCTCCACCGACACCGACTCCTCCACCGACACCGACTCCTCCACCGACACCGACTCCTGCGCCGACGCCCACCCCTGCAGCAACGTCTACTCCTGCCCCGATGGCTACTCCGGCACTGACACCGGATATTGTTCCTTCCGATGAAGAGCTGGCGATGCTGCGGCCGACGCCAACTCCACTACCGACTCCACCGCCAACTCGCTCGCGGAGAGAGCAAACGATCCCGCAGCGCCAGAGCGCTCCTGCCACGGCTTATCGTCAGGAGCAGCGGATGACGCGGATGCAGGGGAACATTAACAATCGTGGGAGATCTTCGATCGCGGCTCTGGGCACCCCACAGGGAAGATTCGAAAAAGCAGTGCAAGATGCAGTCGGTTCAAGGTGGTACTACTATGTGCGGGAGCGCGGTGACCTGATCAATATCGGCACCGTTCAGATTAGATTTTATGTGCGCGCGGACGGAAAAGTGGAAGATGTGAAAGTGCTCCGCAATTCGTCGAATGAAACCTTAGCCTCTACATCGTTGCAATCGATCATTGAAGCGAACATACCACCGATGCCCGAAGATCTAGCTCCCATGTTCTCTGGAGATCGAATGGAGTTTACGATGAGCTTTAACTTTACCTACTAGTCATGTTCCATTTAGCCCTGTTTGAAAACACGTTGGATTTCTTCGTCAAAGGCGGCATTTTTATGGCGGTTTTGCTGCTTTGTTCCTTTGTCGCCCTGACGGTTATCCTGTTGCGGTCCGTTGCTTTGCGGCGGCGAGCTGTTATCCCGCCATTGATCGAGAAGGAGATCAACAAGATCAGGCCTGGCGATGAACCCGAGCACTTGCGTCATCTGATACAGGATGATGCGTCGGCTCTCTCTCGGATCGTGGAGGTCGCGGTCCGACCGTATAACGCTACGAAACAGGAGACGCTGGAAGTGGTTCAGTCGCGTGCACGCCAGGAGATCGTTCGGCTGGAAAGCGGGCTCTTCATCCTGGAGATCGTCGTTGGCATCTCGCCATTGCTCGGGCTGCTCGGCGCGGTGACCGGTTTGGTGCGAGTCTTTGGCAATATCGGCAATGGGGTCATGTCAACATCGGATCTGAAGGGGATAGCCTCGGGGATCGGTGAAGCGTTGAGCACGACAATCGTGGGATTGGCGATCGCGATCACGGCGCTGGTCGCGTACACTTACTTTTCTCGGCGCGTCGAGCGGCTGGCGGTGGAGATGGAGTCCCTTCTGATCGATCTGGTCGAAAAGATCTTTCAGGGCAATCGAGGACCGGAGGCGTTCTCGCCGGAAGGTAATTCGCTTGAGGGCGCGGCGCGATGAGGTTCTACGCTAAACGGAAACGAACTCCGCAGATCATCATTGTGTCGCTGATTGATATATTCGCGATGCTGCTGATCTTTTTTATCGTCACGACGACGTTCAAGACAGCCCAATCGGAACTGTCGATCAAGCTTCCGGAGTCCAAAACTGCAACGCAGGCGGATAACCCGACGGATCCGCTTGTGCTGGCAATCACCTCCGACGAAAAGATTGTCTTGGACGATCATCCGCTCAACAGCGTGGACGATCTTACCTCTGCTCTCCAAGAAATCCAAAAGAAGGCACCGGCCCGTCCTCTCGCGATGAAGGCGGATCAGAAGGTTTCATTCGGGTTTCTCGTGCAGGTACTCGATTCTTTAAAGAAGGCCGGAGTCAAGAACCTACCCACATTTACTAAGGCGCCCGATCAGAAATGATTCGAGACATAATGATATACGGAGAACCCGTGCTTCGCACGAAAGGGAAGCAAATCGAGAAAATCGATGATGAGATTCGCTCGTTGGCGGCAGATATGCTCGAAACGATGTACGACGTAAACGGTGTGGGTCTTGCCGCCCAACAAGTGGGACGAACCCTGCAGCTGACGGTCATTGACGTGAGCGACGCAGAAAGTCGTCCAAGCCGAATGTGGGTTGCGGGAGAAGAGGTTGATCCCAAGGAACATATGCCCCTGATTCTTATTAATCCGGAGCTGCAGTTCGGTGGGGAGCTGGAGCTGGGGACCGAAGGATGCCTGAGCTTTCCGGAAATCACTGCGGAAATTTCACGCCCGGAAAAAGTCAAAGTCACTGCGCAAGATCTCCAAGGCAATCGGATTGAATTTGAAGCGGCGGGACTGTTAGGCCGCGCGGTCCAGCATGAGGCCGATCATTTGAATGGAATTTTGTTTATCGATCGCATGTCTTCGGCGGCGAAGGCATCCTTGGCCGGGAAGTTGAAGCGGTTGGCGGCGGAATTTAAAAAATGATCCGGTCCCGTTAGAAAATTCCGTTTAAACATGCTGGATCATTTCTGGCGAATATGGCGAACACTTGGTTCGCCTTGGACGGCGGACACTTGGGCCTGGAGCGCGTTTTCAGCCAAAAGTTCATTGACCGATTCGCAGCCCGCGTCGGACCGCGAGACGATTGCGGATATTCACCCGCCTGATCGGACTAGCCGCTGCCCTTCCGGTCGGATTCTCGGAGGTAAAGTGCCTTGGTCTTGGGTCGTTGCACTGACCCCGATGTTGTTTGTCTATTTGTTCACCTGCGGCGCCCCAAGGTTGTTCGATCAGATCGATGGTCAATACGCTGGCGCGGCACGGGAAATGATGGAGCGCGGCGACTGGCTGATTCCAACCCAGGATGGCATACCGAGGCTGCAGAAGCCGCCTCTGGTTTACTGGTGCGAAATCCTTTCGATGAGAGTCTTTGGCGTCAACGAGTTTGGCGCACGCTTTCCAGTGGCGCTTGCAGCCGCCGGATGGTTCCTGGCAACAGGTCTGCTCGCCCGGCGAGTGGTTGGCACGTGGTCCGCAGGACTTGCCGGTGCACTGACGCTCGCGATGTTCGCGGGCACTTTTTTCTTCACTCATCTCGTGATGCCGGAGCCTTTTCTAGCTTGTTTCCTGGCTTTGTCATTCTGGTCGCTGCTGAAGGCGAGGGGGCCAAAGGCGATACCGGAACGAAAATGCGAGCGCGACCGGTGGCTGATGGCGGCGTGGATGTTCATCGCGCTGGGCACGCTCGCGAAAGGTATTCACGGGCTGATCATTCCGGTGATCGCAATAACTTGCACCGCTTGGCTGAGGCCCTTGATGCGACCGGTGTGCCGAAGATTTCTTTTGCGGCCGCACGGTTGGATTCTGTTTCTCGCTATTCTGGCGCCCTGGTATCTGGCTACCGAGTGGCGCTATCCGGGATTCCTGAAGGATCATTTCTTGAACGAACAAATCGGCTCGGCCTTGAGTCGCAGATGGCCGCCGGATAGCGATCGAGTGCCGCTTTGGATTTTCTGGCTCGAGCATCTGGTCCTCCTTTTCCCAATCTCGCTTTTATTTCCTGCAGCGGTGATGGCGGCTCTCCAGAGGCGGAAGGATCGCCGGCCCTGGCTAAACGAGGATGGGCTTCTTCTTCTGGCGTGGTTTCTCGTCACCGCGCTGGGGATCAGCTTTTCCAATATACAGGATTACTATCTGATGATCGCATGGCCGCCCGTCGCGATCTGGATCGCCTGGACCGTCACCAGAAACGCGATTTCCTTTAAATGGCCTGCGATCATTGTCGGCTTGCTGGGGGCCTCAGGACTCTTGATTGCACTGTTTCTCACGGTTTCGCGTGGCAGTGAGTCGAACGGCCCTTCAAGGCCCGAGTTGTTGATCGAAGATACGATCCTGAACGTCTTTCAGGTTTTGCCGCCAACGGTCTGCAAGAAATTCGTCCCGCTTCTCTGCGCTGTGTCAATTCTCGCTCTCGTGGTGGGGGTTTTGGTTTTTCTGTTCGATCGGAAGCAAAGATCTGAGCTCTGCCTGGCTGGATTGGCGTTATTCATGGCCGTGATCTTCGCGATTGGTACGCGCGGCATGCTGGTGGTCGAGGATGAGTTTTCCTCTGCAAAGGTGGCAGAGTTGATCGAATCTCGGGACCGCCCGGAAAGCGTCGTGATCGCTGAGGGGGATCCGAATGAGAAGACGACGTTATTCTTTTATTTGCACCGGCCGATCTCGTGGGTGGACGGGCATCCGGATATCGAGTTCGCCACCCGCTCGCTTGGTATAGGACGTGATCACTACCTGACGCGCGAGCGGGTCGCCGAGGCGTGGCGGGAAACTAAGCAGGTATTTCTGGTGATCGATGCCAGCGCGTGCACAGAATGGAAAAACTACCTGGGTCTGAAGCGATCGAACCCGATTGGCGCTTGTGGTTCTCGCATGATTTTGGTGAACCGGTAGCTGGAATCAGGAGACAGGTCGCGTCAAGAAAACCCAGAATGTGAGGAAGAGCATGTAATCGGAAAGAAAACAAGACTCGGAAACACAATACAGGGACCCAGTGGGGAAAACAACCCCACCCGGCAAAGGCTAGCCACCGACCGGAAGCGAACATTGCGTAGTCGTCAGCGATGGCGGCACGAAGCGTATGGAGCGGTGCGAAAGCCGTGTGATTGAGCCTCGAAATAATGTTAAACGTTGGAGCCTTCGTAGTCCTGACCGCGGGGGCAGAATCGAAGCGCCGCAAAAGGCTTGGCGTGGAGATCCGACCGGGGTCTAAGAGCAGGGCAAAAGCACGAAGGGGTACCCTGGGAACTTGAGAGATCCGACTGACTTCCTCCAAGAGAGAAAGAACCGGAGCAAGGGGCGAGACCGGTCGACCAACGCCCAGGCGCAGCGGGAGGGACTCCAGAAGCCCGAGGCGAGCGAAAGAGCTGGGAGTCAAGGAGGTAACCCCCGTTCGAAGGAGAACGAAGAGCGAGGGAACGAGCAGCCGGAAGTCTTAGCATCCTCATAGTACCGCAAGAAAAGTGGCGAACCGACCCGAGGGAGCCACCGAGTAGGGAAGGGGGATGCCGGGCATAGGAAACTGTGGGTGGGAAACACGAGACGGGAGGACGCAGAGCCGAAATGGGAGTGCCAACGAAACAGCTACAGATAGCTACGCAGCGAAATCCTAGCCTGAAGAACCGTATGCCTTAATTGGGCTCGTACGGGACTGTGGGGGAGCCAGTCGGCAACGGCTGGCTCTACCCGGAAGGAAAAGGCGCGCTGGTACAGAATAATTGGCGAACGCGTGGGTTGAACGGAGCCGGAGGTGCGGCCCCCAAACCATGCGCACATGTGCAATCCGGTCATCCATTCCCACTCCTGACCCATGTCCGCCAAGCATTTTGCGCAACGACTATTCTCGCATCTCTGCAGGTGGCTCGTTCGAGGCATTTTCTTTTTGGTATGCCGGACGAAGATTGTCTACTTCGGGAACGTGCCGTCCGGAACGGGATACATTCTTGCCAGCAATCATATTAGTCATTTTGACCCTCCTCTTCTTGGTTCACAGTTGCGGCGGTATGTAGATTGGATGGCGATGGAGGAATTGTTCCGAAATCGTGCGTGTGCGTTTCTCATGGAATCGCTTTGTGCCTTCAAAGTGCGGCGCGACGGGACCGATCGTACCGGAATTCGTACCGCGGTGAAGCGACTTGAAGCAGGGCGGGTCGTTGGGGTCTTTCCGGAGGGCGGGATCCGCGCGGGCAAAGGATCTGTGCTTGAAGGGGCGCCGATGTGGCCCGGGGTAAGCGCTCTCTGCGTTCTTTCTGGCAAAGCCATTGTTCCAAGTGTGATCATCGGAACCGATCGATTGTACAACAAGAGAAACTGGTTCCCGTTCCGTCGTGTTGCCGTCTGGATCGGATTTGGCGAACAAATCTTGCCTCGATGCGATCTCCCAAAGCGAGATGCGCGCGAGTTGGTTCAAAAGTCGCTCTCCGAGGCATTCGTTTCGGTGAAAAACCGGCTGGTGCAGGAATTCCGTCTGGCTGCAACTGATTTGCCAACGACGCCGCAGGCACGGAAACGGGAGAACTATCTCCCATGAATGGCAGGATAGGCATGAAGCGAAAGCTCGTAACCTTGTTCCGAATGCGGACAGCGGCCAGCCTCGATGCGATGATGTGCGCACTGATCAACGGCATTCAATGGAGATTGCGAAATCAGGTGTGCACTCCGGAAGAGCTCGACACTTATCTTTCCGCTTGCGAACCGGTTTCACGCGATCTGTTCTACCAGGTTCAAGAAGCGCCGGATGTCGTCCGGGTCGGGAACTATCTCGAGTGGCGAAGTCCTGTTCAAACTGCCTTTCCGGAAAATCAGACGGCGCGCGCCCGGATTTTTCTGAGCGACCACGGATTCCGCGCTCCAACGCTCATCTTTCTCCACGCCTTGATGTCGGCTCATGACCTCGGGTACTGCCGGATCGCGGCGCGACTGAATCGTCGTGGGTGGAATGCTGCGCTGATGCACTTGCCCTATCACTATTCCCGGGTGCCGCGCGGCCACTTTAACGGAGCGCTTGCACTAACGTCGAATCTTTCTCAGAACGCGGAAACGTTGCGTCAGGCGGTCGTAGAAGTGCGCCAATTGATGGGATATTTGAGAAGCAGCGGGTGTCCTGATTTTGGAATGATCGGGACCAGCTACGGCGGCTGGGTGGGTGCTTTGGTCAGTTTCCTGGAAAGAGAATTCCGGTTCGTAACGCTATTGCAGCCAATCGCAGACATTGAGCATGCGATCTGGGAAAGCCCTGCTTCTGCGATAATTCGAAAAACTTTGTTAGCTGCCGGAATCGATCGAGGCGTATCCAGGCGTCACGCGCATCTAACCTCGCCTATGGACGGCCAGCCGGCCTGCGACGGAAACCGTGTCCTGATTATCGGCGGAACATATGACACCATTACGCCAGCCTCTGTGCTGAGAAGACTGGCACAGACCTGGACTGAGTCACGATTCACCCTGGTCGAACAAGGTCATTTCGGCTATGCCGCCATGCAGGAAGGCTTGCGCCAGATCGACGATCTGCTTTAGACGAAAAAACTACGCAGATGACAAAGTTGATTGATGAGAAAATATTTGGCGGGGAACGGCGTCCCTTCGATGTGACATGTGCGCTACAGCAGTGTAGCCCGAGGACTTTCATTTCTTCGTCGTGCGCACGTCGGTCCTCCAGTCTCACCGACATGCCGACACCTGCTTACCCTGCCCGGTAGTGAAGGCTCACGGACCGGTAGACGTCCCGGTTGCGTTCGGCGGAGAAGAAAAAAAGTTGGATCCGGCCGAACGCTTTCCGCCACTCATATCCGACTATCGTCTGCATTACATCTCCCTCCGGTTTCTTGTCCTTGGCTAATACGGTGGCGGGTCCGTACCTGGCTTCCAACCGTTGCCTTGCACCATTTAGGAATTCCTCATAAGCGACAAGATCCCAGTCCGGATGCTGATACTGGAGTTCGACTTCCTCCAGATCCTTGTCGTTCCCGAAATAAACAATCGTCCGCTGGAGAGCAGGCTGGATCAGGCCTTCGATCGTCCAGGCTTCGCGGCCCTCGATTTTTGCCTTGTCAACGATATGAGCGCCAGCGCGGTCGATGACTTTTGCAATTTCCTTTTGTCCTTCGGCCCAATAAAGGCCGAAGGGCGGGTTGATCTGTTCAGAAAAAGCCACTTCGTCGTTCGCAAGGCCGAGCAGTCCGGCCACAAGCCATAGAACCCAAATGCGCACGGGCCTCATAGGAAGAACTGATGTGGGCCAATCTAGTGCACCGTCTCGCATATAATGGTGATGTCGCCGCAGGTCAGTTGGCTGTTTTTCAAGGCGGTCCGAGCCGGACTTGCGGTAAAGCGTCCATATCTGAGTCATACGGGTCGAGCGAGCAACGCGGAGAAACAGCCAAGTGGCCGCGGCCCGGAGGGTTGCGTTGAAAATGGGCCGGCGGCCGCGTTGCTCGTCGGTTACGTATCGATTCAGATATGCGCCCTCCTCGCGCCTTGCCGACGGCCCATTTTGAACGCAAACGCCATCACCATTATATGCGAGACGGTGCACTAGTGTCCTGTCCCCAAAAATAGCATGCATTTTCTCGCGCTCCAAATGGCGGTCGGAAGGCAGCGCTCCGCAAAAGTGCGCTCTGAAAGTAGCGTCAGAATAACGAGAAAACCTACAATGCTGCAGCCGATCATTACGATTGCCCCGCGTTATCGTTTGGGATCGGTTTTGTCGGCGCACAATCGAGAGATTGCCGATCGCTGTCGGTAGGCATGTGCTCGATGTCTGCTGCGGGATGGGCGGTTCCGCTTTGCCGGCGGCGGAACGCGTCGGCTCAAGCGGTCGTATGGTGGCCGTCGATCTCGCGCAAAATCTTTTGCACAAAGGAAACAAACGGGCTGCGGAGCGCGGCTTGACAAACACTGCACGGACTAGAGGAAGAAGAGGTTAAGTTCTCGCAAGAGTTCATCCGCCGAAGCCTTAATGACAACTTTGAATAACTCGGTATGTCGGTCTTTGCAGCAAACGGAATAAAAATCAACTTCGCGGACGACGACAACGACCGAATACCGTTCGTGTTTCAGCATGGACTCGGCGCTGATATTAGCCAGCCGATGTCATTTTTCCTTAAAGATCACCCGTTTCGGTTGATTTCCCTGGATTGCCGTGGGCATGGCAAAACTATACCGCTGGGAGATCGCCAGCGTGGCAAAGAGTTGTTTCTCTCTACTTGTGAATACCAAACCGCCTTGCGATCCTCACCAGCAAACGCTGCATCATTAATCTGGCAATTTCTCCGCGCGCGAGCTGACGAAACCTTCGACATTCTCGAATCCATACCGAACGATATTCCGGTTCCGGAGATAGCCTCTTGGAAAAAAATGGGTGTTCCCACCTTGGTTTTGGCCTGCCGCAATGATCTCCTTCATCCGTTTGAATATGGTCAGGTCCTCGCTCGAGAAATTCCTGGAGCGCGATTCGCGGAGATTACCGCCAAAGCAATAAGCGAAGAAAAGCACGTCGAAGATGTACGTCGCGAAATTTTCCAGTTTATCGAAGAATTAGGACGCCATAGTTAGCCCGCGAATCGCTCATTAGTGCACCGTCCCCCCAACGAAAGCAATTTGCGACTAGTCAATTATCACGGAAGTACCGCTGGGTGTCATCCGGAATAACATTCTAGCTTCCGACCTAGTGCCGATGCGGATACACCCATGACTAGCCGGATAACCGGGATTGTGTCCGTAGTGGATTCCGAAGGGTTTTCCGTCTAGCCGCATGAAGTAGGGCATCGAGACATGGTAAATAGAACTGGTATGGTCCACGTCTTTCTCGGTGATCTGGTAATTGCCTCGAGGAGTCCGAAGATATTTTCTACCAGTGGAGAGTTTGGTGACGAAAACTACCCTACTATCTTGATAGAGGTAAAGTTGTTGAGCGGAAAGACTAATTATGATAGCCGAGCTAGATTTCGCTTGCAAGGCCGCAAAAGAGGCAATTAAGAGGAGAAGGATGATTTTCATAGTTTAACCCTGCAACTTACAAACATATGTCAGTAGGGCGGCACTACGCCAAAGAGCGGACGGAAAACACCGTGGATGCCTTCGAAGTGGAAGCCACGATAGTCCGCCTTTTTGTGACAGTTTGCGGCCCGTCATTTTCCCTTTTCCGCCGAAACAACGTAGTGCTTCGCTCTCTGTAGATCGACGCGAATCCCCATAACTGCAGTATTTTCTATAGATTATTTCGGAAAAAGCCGGTCAGCCTGTGCAAACGATTTAGGTGCGGCTTCGAGCCCGTCGAAAAAATTTTGGTCGTTTGGCAACAGCGATCCGGACGGGCGGAGGGAAACGCGTCGGAGTGCTGGCATTTCTAAGTCTGGTCAACTTCGTCGAGGCGTCCTGGTCATTATTATAACGGGGCTGTAAAGCAATCTTCCTTTCCGAACGCCGCCCTGCCGACACGCCGACACGTTTCGAGCGGTTTCTGCATTGAGGCGTTGACAATTTCCGTAAAAGCCATAATATGCCCTCGCGCTCGTCTTCAAGGGTTTCCAAGGCAAAAGTTTGACGTTCTGGCAGGTTTAACGCCTGACCTGTGAGATAGCCGCAAATATTCCGCTTAAAAGGAAAACTAGAACATGAGAATACGCACTACGCTTGGCGGGCGCCGGAACCAGCTCATAAAACCAACCACTTTCCTTTTCGTTCTGATAGCCGCATTTCTTTCGGCCGGCCCGAGCCGCACCGCGCAGGCTCAGGGTCGCGGGGAATTCATCGAATCTTACACCGCGCGCCTGAGCGCTCGCGACCACTACAACAGCAGCGGAGAACGCCTTCGGAACGCGGCCGAGATTATTCGTCAGGATCGCGCCAATTTCTACGTTTACGGACTTCGTGATAGCGAGGACGAACCCGACTCGTATTTCAGCAGCAAAAGAAACCGGGCTCGCCTGGAGGAACTGCTGGAGAATGGTCGAACAACGCCGGATGCCATCGACAGGATCGTAAACGGAACACCGCTCATTCGAGTCGACATCTATTCGACTGGCCTCAGCGTGACAATCATCTCGGACTAAAATCTTCTGCTGACCCTGTATCGATGAGAAGAGGTTCTCTACTCTATTGTTTACTCATTATTCTCTGTTTCGAACCGGGCGTTCAATCTGCCGAAGCCGAGGCCGGCAGCGTCTCGTCCAAGGCAGAAGAATTCCTTCGAGCGTATCCGAATTTTTTCTCCGGTTATAAGGACAATACACTTCTCTTCCACGACGGGGGCGGGATCCAGTTCGACGACGGCCGGTCAAAGACTTACGAGGAGTTGCTTTCCAACCCGACTCCGGAGGACGAGCTCAGCCAATCCTATCCCATCGGTCCTCAATCTTATGCACCCCCGGCGGTCAACTTTGATCCAGGACGTTACCGGTGCGCCGCCCTGTTCAAGAAAATGTACGGCGAGAACCCCAAAGAGGTTGAGTCGCACCTGACCACAATTCCCTGGCTGCCTCATTCCGCTCACACGGTTGTTCGGATCACCCGGGTGAATGGAGTCGACCGCCAGCTTGAGGCGGTATCGGCCGAACTCGATCAACTCCCGCCCGAGGATAAGAAGTATGTTCTCAAGTCCGGTGGCACCTTCAACTGGCGGCCGATCGCCGGATCCGATCAGTTGAGCGCACATTCCTTCGGCATCGCTATTGATATTGATCCTGACTACTCCGACTACTGGCGTTGGAATGCCACCGGCGAACACGCAAAACTGATTCCTTACAAGAATCGAATCCCGCATCGGATCGTCGAGATCTTCGAGCGTCACGGCTTTATTTGGGGCGGCAAATGGTATCACTACGACACGATGCACTTCGAATATCGCCCCGAGCTTCTGCAACAGCGGTCAAAGTAAGCTCCGCGAGCCACCACGACTGACGATAGAACGCGGAAGGGGGCCCCTATATCCAAGTTGAAGATGAATTCAGATTCCCAGCGCAAGGCTGCTGAACTGTTGAGCTCGATGGCAACGTCCTTTGTCGTACGCGATCCACAGTCTGCTTCAATTTTGCCGGTTCATTTCAAGTGATGAAGGAACAAAATCAGTCGTCTCTCGTGGCAGGAGACTGAAATCCGCAAGGTGTCATTTTCCGACTGGCAGTTTCTGCCAACCTTGGGCGTTCTCGGACTGCGGCTTTGGGATATTCGCACTAAGAAGCCCGTTCAAATCGCCTTCGATTGAAATATTGACCCAGTCTGAAGCGTAGTCATCTTTCGGCGGCTGCTCGGTCAGCTTCGTGCGGATCTTTTCTGCAATGGCTTGGGCGGCCAGCACGCAGCCGATGCCCGACCAATGCGTATCGGTTTTGCAGAAGACCTCGCCTTGTTCCTTAGCGCGATATTCGAGGAGGAGCGGTGCAAGGGCGAGGACCTCGACACCCTTGTGAGAGGGAGCGCGGTATTTGATGGCGGTGCTTTCGGGAATATCGAGGGAATTGTAGAGAGTGCCCAAGGTTGGGGCATGGCATGCCTGTAAATGGTTAATAGCAATTAAATCTCCGGTTCGGGGGGATTTTAATCGTCGCTGTTAGGTGCCAATTGTGAGTGCCATCCGGTGGGCGGTGGAAAAGAGGGATGGATTTATCGCTTTGTTCCCTGCACCGGCAGTGGGCTAGCCGGGCGGCCTTCGTGTGAAAACCGCCCGACCTGCCGTTCGCAGGGCTCCAGTCGGCGCTCGGGTCGCTTCCCAGCGTTGCCCTATCCTCCGCTGAAGCAAATTGGGGTTGCTCCGACCTGCGTCGAAGCGTCGTCAAGGGGAGTGTTTCCCGTTTCCGTTTCCCTGGGGGCCTATAGGCGGGGAAAGGGAAACGGCTGATGATTGCGAGGGTCGATTGAGTTGATAGCCTCTGCTATCGTGGGTTACCACATCAGTCTCGACCAATTGAGCCAGGCAGGAGCAAACCGTGGCGGTGCGCAGACCGCAGAGTTTGCGCAACTGCTGGACGGTGACGGGTTGATCCAGGCCGGCCAAGACCTGCTGGATGCGCTGGAGAGCCGAAGGTTCAGAACCGGGATCGGGAATGGTAGCGGAGTCGCTGGCCACAGAGAGAGCCAACGCCGAACCGGCTTGAGTTAGTTCGAGCGGAATGTGGTCTTGGGAAGCGGCGGCCCTGTGCTCAGTGGACAAGGTCAATTGGGCGCCGCGCCGGCGCATGTAAAGATTGGAGTCACCCCAGCCGTGCAGTTCGCTTGAGCCACGCAGGGCTTGGCCGGGCCGAGTGGAGTTGGCATCTTTTCTGGCGTGGTGGACGACTAAGACCGCGACCTGGAATGTTCGTTGAAGTAGGCGCAAGTAGGACAGGAGTCCGGCAATCTGTGAGGCGTCGTTCTCGTCGACGCGATGCAACCGGATCAGAGGATCGAGAATGAGCAAACGCGGTTGGCGTGCCTGGACGGTGTTGGTGAGCCGTTCCCGGTCCTTAGGTGCGTCCAAGCGGAGCGTCGGAGCAGTGATCACCTCGACAGGCAGAGACTGGAAGTCGACACCGGCCGCCGAGCAGATCCCCTCCAAGCGCTGGCGGACCACGGCCAGGGAGTCTTCGGCGGGAAAAAGGAGCACGGGACCGGTGCGCCGGACAGCAAAGCGGCGCAGACAGGGAGTGCCTGAGGCGACACTGACGGCCAGGTCCAACGCCAGGAAGCTCTTGCAGCATTTAGGTTCGCCTCCGAGGATGCCCACGGCTTGGTCGGACCAGAGCCCCTGGACCAGCCATTGGGTGAGCGAAGCCGAGTCGACCGAGAGCTCGCTGGCGCGTTGGACGGGCAGTTGGTTCATGAGCGTTTGGGCGGCTTGGGATCCAGGGAAAAGACTTCAAAGAAGAGCTTTTCATCGATCTGTTCACGTTCCTGGTGAAGGGCGGCAGCCAACAGATCGTTGGCCATGTTCATGAGCAGGCGCAGGTTGCCGGCGGCGTGCTCGCAGAGGGTCTGCAAAAGCGGCGGGTTCATGAGCTTTGGATTACCGGCCATCTTGAGCAGGTGGTTCAAACACTGGAGCAGTTGGGACGGGGCCAGAGCTTCGGTGCGCAATCGCGCCCGGATACGGCTGGCGATGGGTAGGAGTTGGGCCTCTTCCAAGCGGTGAGCCAGGCGAAGATCGCCGGCCAGGACGGTGGTGAGGATGGAGCGGGAATCCAGCTCGGCGCTGGACAAAAGCCGCAGTTCGCTCAAAGCCGAGGAGGTCATCTCCTGGGCTTCATCGATCAGGAGGACCGGACGATACAGAGAGTTTTCGATGTGATGGAGCCACTTTTCCCGTAAAGCTTTGGCGCTGGCCCATCGGTTGTGAGGCGCCAATGGGACCGAGAAAAGATGGCCCAGCTCACGATAAAAATCGGCCAGCGAGGCTTGGGGCCGACTTAAAACTCCGACAACGACATCGCGCAAGTTGCCAAGGTGCTCGGCCAGGATGCGCAGAGCGGCGCTCTTACCCGTGCCGGGATCGCCGATCGCCAGGGCGAAGCCGCCTTCGCCGATTTGCTGTTCGATGCGCCAGCAGAAGCTCTCGATCGAGGGCGCGCTCCACAAGGCGGAGGTAGGCACTTCGGGTGAGAAGGGGTTGAACTTCAGACTATAAAGAGAGAGGAGTTTTTTATTCATGAGTGGGTGTTGGATTGCTGCTTGGGCAGGTAAGCCGGAGGCAGTCCGGTGATAGCGTATTGTTGAATTAACTTTTGCAGGAGCGGCGCCATGCTGGAGGGCGCCGGCCACACAGCCGCCGTGGGCTTATCCAGTGCAGAGCCTTTAGCGGCACGCTCGCCTTGAGCGTTTTTTCGTTTATCCAGGGGAAAGAGCCGGCAGAGGATGGCGCCGGTTTTGGGTTCAACCAGATGGACTTGACTCAAATCCCAGAAAGCCGCCCGCACACTGAGCCGTTGGAAATGGTGGTAACGGGAAGGGATCTCAAAACGGATACCCTTCAGACTGATGGTGCCGTCGGATCGGCGCTGGGTACGACCCGTTTCGGCCGTGAAGGCCATTTTAAGTTCGGCACTGGATGGACAGGGCCGCCCGACGTCGCGGTGATGAAGGTAACATTGCAAAGGGGCTTCTCCAAGTTCAGTATGGACGGACCGGTTGTATTCCATCTCGATCCAGGCCAGCGTGGCTTCATTGAGCCGATCAAGAGTCAGATCGGCGACGCCTTCGAGCATCGGCAACAGACGCCCCTCGATCTCGTTCCAAAACGATTCCTGTTTGCCATTCTGAAAAGGCGCATAGGGCAATGTTTTTTCATGTAGGATACCCAGTCGTGCCAAGCCCTCCGTTGTCTCGGCTGCGAGCATGGCCGAGCCATTGTCGCTCATTAGAGCCCGAGGCAGGGCTCGCTTTTGCAAGGCCTGGCAAAAACCGTGACAGAGCTCTTCGGCTCCTTCGGCCAGATACCATTGGGCATGGCAGCACAAGCGGGAATGGTCATCGATGATCCCCAGCAGCAGTGGGTAAAACCAACCGCCCTTATCGAGCAAGACGCGTAGCGAACCGTGATGAAAATCCAGATGCCACAGAGCATTGACATACTCGCTCTCATAGCTGCGGATCTCCCGGGCCTCGATGCGATGCTCGGTGGCCTGGGCGCCCGGACTATGAACCGGTCCACGGCGTGGGCGCTTGATCAAGCCGTGAACTTTCATGAAGCGCATAACCGATGCATAGGAAGGAACTGCTGCGCCAAGAGTCGGCTCCTTTTCGATTAGCACGGCCAGGTTGTCCACGTGCAATTGGTAGCTCCAGTTAGGATGCTGGCGATATTGAGCAGTCAGCAGTTCGCTCACCTTCGGACTCAAAGCGGGATGCCCACCCTGGTCAGAACGGATCTTGCGGCGCAACGCCCCCACAGGATCCTTCTTTTCGTTACGGGCTGTATAGAACCACCGCTCAATCGTCGAGAGACCAAATTGAACCCGGTGCCCGGTGATGGGATGCTGCCAATTTTTGGCGGCTAAACTTTTGAGTTGCTCCTGGAGCTCGCCCCGCTCCGGGGGAGCAGCTAACAATGGGCCGATCACGCTGAAGCGGAAGCGAGCCCATCGCTCGTGGGAACGAGGAAGCCCGGAAGGATTGGACATCGCGCTTTCCATTTTTTTTTGCTCGCCGTTGTGGCGACGCTCGCAGCTTCTACCACCGCTGCCGCTGTTGCGGCCACCGGCATCCTCTGCGGGAGTTGGAATGAACCTCACATAGCGAGCTCCTTCCAGGCGGCGGGAGCGGTGATCGGCCTCAGGAACTGGAGCACCGCCAGCAGGCGCTGGCGCTCCTGGAGCTCAAAACTCAACCACAACGACAAAGGCAGCGTCGGTTCGCACAACGGCGGCATGAACCGGGCACGGGCGGCCTTCCAGAAGGAGCTGCGGACGAAGCTCTCCAGCCACCATTGGCGCCAACGCTTCACGGTGCGCGAGTCGATTTGCAATGCTTCACGGATCCGACGGACCCGTCCCGGCTTGAGGCCATGAAGCATCGTCGTGATCAATACGACCACCAGGCCCGCGTAGACCCTGCGCCCCAGGAAGCGCACCGACTCCGGGGTTCGCCGTCGCCGGCAATCTTCTTGGGCGCAACAAAAGCTATAGCGCCGGTCCCATTGCGGGCCGCCACGAGGTTTGCGATCGTAATCGGCACGATGCAGCTTCCCGCGGCAAAAAAGACAGCCCTTTTGACAAGCCTCCTGGGCCAAATCCGCATCGACTTTCTCCAGAAGTTGGTGTAACTCTTGATCCGCCAGATGGTTCTGGCACCAAGTCTCGCCGTTCATAGTTTTCACACCTTAAGACGGAAAGCAAAAGCCCCTTGGGAGCAAGCTCCCAAGGGGCTTCAAATTAAAGGGCCGGATCAATCACACAAGCTGAGGGACAACGCGACTTTCCATCGCTGACCTCGCAGCGCGCAGTTCATCGTAAAATAGACGCAGAGATGAGCTGGTATCATCCTCGGAAATGTCAACTCCGGGAAGAATCTTCTCCGGGTAAATCTCCGCTTTCGACGGAACGGGGACCAGCAGCAGCTGAATCCCGCGGTCTTTTAACCTATAGAATTCTCTAAGGCGCTCACCACCAGGCTCTACCGGAGCAACCTTCGAACCGTGCACGTCCCTGCACGTTTCGGTTCGGCAAGGATGGTGGCCAGAAAAAGTGCTGTCCGCCTAAACTGACCGGGATTTCGTCCGTAGTTAATATATCTGCAATAATAACCATAAAAATACAGGATGAACAAAACCGAGAATATTTTGGGAACTGGAATACCCGCTGCGCGTTCTGCAGCAGCGGCGGGACCGGATTTAGCAGCCGGAGTCGTGGCACCACCAACCCTGCCCCGCCAGGATGCAAGCGCACGACGCTATGCGGGGTTTTGGGTGCGATTCCTGGCTTATCTCATTGACTGCTTTATCATGACCATCCTGATGACGGTTATCTTCGGGGCAGCCTACTTTGCCTTGGCGGTGTATTTGCACGAACCAGCAGGCCCAAACCAGCTGACCTTGAGCATAGGCGACAACCAGTTAACCCTGAGCAACGGCCTGGTTATCCTGCTCGCCTTCGTGACCGGACTATTGGGGGTGCTCTATTTGGCGATTATGGAAAGCACACCCCTGCAGGCATCTTTTGGCAAACTTGCCTTGGGCTTAAAAGTCACTGATCTGCAAGGAGGCCGGATTTCTCTTTGGAGAGCAATCGGCCGCGAACTAGCAAAGATCATCTCTGGCCAGACCTTCTATATCGGATTCATCGTAGCCGGATTTACGGAGCACAAACAAGCACTGCATGACATCATCGCGAGGACCTTGGTGGTGTCGACGAGGAAAGATTGATCCACCAACGGTCTTAGAAGCCCACCAACCTGCCAGTTTTCCATCCCCACCAAAACACCATGAAAAACGTGAAGAAAATCGCCGCTCCTTTCGCTGTCCTCGCTTTCTCCGTACTGCTCACCGGCCGTGCTCCGGCTGCCACCAATGAACCGAAGCAGATGATCAAACAGTTCTTCGAAGCAGTGCAAAAGAACGATGTCGATGGCTCTTTGAAAACACTCTTCGATGGCGCAGACATGTCCGCCGATGGAGAAGAAGCGATGAACACCGGAATCAAGAATGCTCAAAAAATTGCGTGAAGACCATGAAGAAAATCGCCATTCCCGCCGCTGCTGTCGCCATTTCCCTCTTGCTCACTAGCCTTGCCCCGGCGGGAACGGTAAATATCCCCAAGGACGAGCCAGTGATTTCGGTAAGCATCCCCGACTCGTGGAAACCGGAAGAGACCGATAAAGGCATCACCTGCGAGTCGCCCGACCAGGTAGCCACGGTCATCTTTGAGGTGACCTCGGCCAAGGGAGCGAATGCCCTTGTCGATGAGAATATTGACTGGCTCGTGAAGGACCAAGGGATTCAAATCGACGCCGCCTCCAAGACAGACCAGAATTTCGAGACTGCCGGCCTCAAATGGGCACAGATCTCCTGGAGCGGCAATAGCAAGGAGTGGGGACCGGCCGCGGTCGGCTTTGTGTTCACGCATGCCGGCAACGGCAAAATGGTCACGGTAACTTATTGGATCAGCAAGAAGGGTTCCGAAAAAGATAAGCCCGTTATCACCACCATGTTTGACAGCGTGAAGCTAATCGGCGGCTAGTCTAGTGTGCACTAGTGCCAGCAGGTCAACTGCGGGACGCGGACCCGCGAAACTGGTCAAGCTGGTCTTTTGGCGGGTTCTGAATTGGACCGACAGGTTCAGTTTCGTCAATTCTGGCGTAGTCGACCGTCCATTCGCCTTCCTCATTCTGATCATAGATCTCGACGAAACGTCGGTTCCACTCAATCTGATCATAATTGTAGTCCCGAAGACTTTGGACCGGAGAAACAATAACGGTGTCGACGCCGACAATGGATGCGATGATGCGGACGTCCTGTTGCTGAAAATCTTCCGGAGTCATGGCGAAAAGCGGACTTTCTTCATCAATCGGATGCCGCACCGTCACAACAGCCGGAAACGCGATCAAATGATCAAATTCCAGTTTCAGGGGACGGAAGCGTCGCATTTCCTCTCCTTCTGCCGTGATGGTGCTGCGGAGCAGGATCATACGGAACTCGGGCTCGACCATGGCTTGGTGCCGTAGATTGGCCAGGCGAATTGTCAGATTGGGTACTCCATCAAACGGTGCAATGACCGCGACCTTACTGAAATGGATTCGCGCTGTGGGCCGAGAAAAGCGCACAAAAATCAAACCGGTGATCACCGCGAGCCCAAACATGCCCACCATGATTTCGAGCATGGTGATCAGGTGACCATAGAAAGTTTCAGGATACATGTGGCCGTAGCCAACGGTCGCCAGCGTTTCCACGCTAAAGAAAAAAGCATCAAAAAACGAGCCGGGCGCCATTTCAGCGACGGCGTGTGCCTCCAGCAGGTACAACCCAGCAAATACAACATTGATGAGGAGATAGGTGCCGAAAACCAGGCCGGCGAATCCGGGCCAGCTCAGAGTCAGGATCAAATGGTAGGTATCTCGCAAATCGAACTTCTTGGCATTGAGCTTTACAAATTCGAACTGCCCGGACCGGACTCGGATGTGGCGTGGCCTTCTCCTCATAACTGATCAGATCAAAGAAGCATGTGATAAAGCCGGCGCAAGAGCACCGAAAAAAAAGTAGGTGTGAGGTTTATCGCAGTTGGCGGGCCCGGAGCGCCCTCTCCGAGTGGTTGACCTCGGGTCCGGCACCGGTCTTTCCACTCGACTCCGGACCTTCGAGCTCATGCGTATTAGGGAGTTGATCTTCACAACCGCCGGTCGTACCGAATCAATGTCATGACCGAAAGCCCGGTAATCTACAGGGTAGACATCACCATAACCCGGGTCCTGGAGAAGCTCATCGACAACTTCACTCCGGAATATCTCCTTCCGGAATGGGATCCAGCTGTTTTCTCGAAGGTCGAGTGCGAATATTTTTCTGGGCCGGGCGGCCGTGACCGACCCAATTTCGCTTTGTATGAAGACAGCATTCTGCCCATTGTCGAGGCCGGTCAGGCCGAGATGATCGAAGCAGATGGCGGCGAGGTCATCGATGGCGTAGTCTTCAGCCCAACTCCGGGACACAGTGTCGGTCACATGTCCATCAGCTTAAGATCGCGTGGCGAAGAAGCCTTGTTCGGCGGAGATGTCATGCATCTTCCGATACAAGTTTATCGTCCGGATTGGAGTTCTGTTTTCAGTGCCTTCCCTGAGCGCGGGCGCCTCTCGCGGCTTTGGGCACTGGAGCAGGCGGATCAACGGCACGCCATATTTTTCAGCTCGCACTTTCCCGGAAGCTCCGCCGGACTTGTCGCACGCGACGACGATCAATTCAGTTGGCGTTGGCTTTGAAGCAATCCAAGAATTTCAGATGAACAGAAGAGTATTCTTCAGACGCTTGGTGGCAATCCACCTTCTGCCGGTCCTCTGGGGACGTTCGGCAAGATCGACGCAGGCCGCTCTCAGATTGGAAAGTTCGTCCGCTCGCCGCGTCCGGCCGTCCGACCCGTTATGGCCGTCCGCCGAAAGTTGGGAAAAGCTGAACCAGGACGTAGGCGGACATCTCATCCAAGTGCAGTCCCCGCTTGCTGAGTGTGCTAACGGATCGGACAGCAAATCCTGCCAGGAAGTCATCAAGAACCTGCAAAACCCCTACTACATCGGCGATCAGCCTGGTGCGACGCAAACCTCCGGCTGGGTAGACGGATGGATGTCCACGCCTAGCACGTACGCGGTGGCGGCGAGAAACACCGCTGACGTGGTCGCCGCGGTGAATTTCGCGCGCGAAAACAATCTGCGGCTGGTCGTCAAAGGCGGCGGACACAGCTATCAGGGCACCTCCAACGCGGGGGACTCCCTGCTGGTATGGACGCGGGCGATGAACAGCATCGTCCTGCACGACGCATTCGTTGGTCAGGGATGCGCAAGCGAGACTCCGCAGCCGGCTGTCACGGTCGAATCGGGCGCGATATGGATGCACACCTACAATGTCGTGACGACGCAAGCTGGTCGCTACGTCCAGGGCGGTGGCTGCGCGACTGTGGGTGTCGCGGGGCTTATTCAAAGCGGCGGGTTCGGAAGCTTTTCGAAGAACTATGGCACAGCCGCGGCTGGGCTGTTGGAAGCAGAGATTGTGACTGCCGACGGAGCTGTGCGGATTGCCAATGCCTGCACAAATCCCGACTTGTTCTGGGGCCTCAAAGGAGGAGGTGGTGGCAGTCTGGGCGTCGTCACCAAGGTGACCCTTAGGACGCGCGAACTCCCCGCCTTCTTTGGTGCAGTGTTCGCGACGATTAAAGCTGCGTCCGATGATGCCTTCCGCCGACTGATTGCCGAGTTCATCAGTTTTTACAGCGATAGCCTTTTGAATCCCCATTGGGGCGAGAGCATTACATTTCGGCCCGACAACACCCTCGCTATCACGATGATCTTCCAAGGTCTGGACAAGCAGCAGGCGGATGATGTCTGGCACCCATTTCTTGATTGGGTAGCCAGATCGCCGCGCGACTTTACTATCGCAGCGGCACCTACCATCGCCAGCGTGCCTGCCCGGAACTTCTGGGACCCCGAATTTCTGAGGAACGCCGGCCTCGTGTTTACCGACCGGCGGGCGGGCGTCCCGGATAGCAATGTCTGGTGGACGGGCAATCAAGGCGAGGTGGGATTCTTTCTCCATGGCTACGAGTCCGCGTGGCTACCCGACTCCCTACTGAAGAAGGGTCAGCAGCAACGTTTTACCGATGCTCTGTTCGCAGCTACCAGGCATTGGAAAGTGGCCTTGCATTTCAACAAAGGGCTCGCTGGCGCCCCTGCAGAAGCCGTGAACGCGGCCAGCGACACGGCGACGAACCCGGCGGTTCTGACGGCCTTCGCCCTCGCGATCATCGCGGGCGCGGGTCCGCCGGCGTATCCTGGCATTGCAGGCCATGAGCCTGATCTGAGAGCCGCTCGCAAGGATGCTGCTGACATCGACAAGGCGATGGATGAACTGCGGAAGGTGGTACCGGACGCAGGGTCGTATGTATCGGAAGGCAACTTCTTCGACCAGGCCTGGCAACGATCCTTCTGGGGCCGCAACTATCCGAGATTGCGGGCCGTGAAAGCGAAATACGATCCTGCGGGTCTCTTCTTCGTCCACCACGGTGTGGGTAGCGAAGAATGGAGCACGGATGGCTTTGTGCGGTTGACGTGACCTCGATTTGGCGGGAATTTATCTTCGCACCGCAAGGATCAGCATTGCGTCCTTCGAGCTGTATTGATAACCGAAACCGAATGTCAGCGGCTTTGGCGAGCTAGTGGCATAGCACTGGCGAAGATCCGGTTGGTAGAAGCTTTTGAACAGATTGATTGGTCCGGTGTAGGCACCGAAGAACCGTAAAGTCCATTTTTCAGGGCTGCAGTAGCGGAGCGGAATGCCGGAGTCATCCTGAAGGATCGACGCGCTAACTCGTAGCAAATAGTTACGCGCGATAACAAATCCGTTTTGGTGGAGCAGATAGGAGGCGGCCTTCAAAAAACTATTTGTCGGACCGAGGCGATTGCAAAAGCGAAGCACTGCCGAATCCTTCTTTAGTCCCTCATCCGAAAGATCTGAGGAGAAGTAGTACAGAACTTTGTCAGCTCCCGTAGCTGGATCTAGAAATGTAACTTTGACTCCGCGCGTGCCGCCTTTGCCCAGGAAGTTGTAGTCCACGTTCAAAATCTCCTTCCCTGAGCGAGCAAGAAAAACGAAGATAATTGGCAAGACGCCCTTGAGTTGAGAGCGCTGCGAATATTCGCGCAAATCCTGAGTCTCGAAGTAGCCGAAGTTAAGTACAGTGTTCAGCGAGTTTTCGATGTTCTGAAGAGTGTTCTGCAACATCGCCGGCGGCGCGGATTGCAGTTCCGGGATCGACTCTACCGGCTCCAGACTGACAAGGACATAGGTGTTGCAATCCGGATAAAAAGTTTCCGGGTAGAGGAAGTCCGGCCCGCTGAAGAAATAAAGACAAGTACGGCTGAATTTGGTTGTCGGCGCGAGGTAATCGGCTCGCCAGACGCGAATGTCGCTGAGTTGGATCTGGTCCAGTCTGGAGAATGCGGCGTTCATTGCCTTGGAGTGCGCGATCCAGCGCGGGTCGCTGGTCAACCTGGTCAGCGGTGATTCCGCCGACACCGGCATGCCGGCGAGATATCGCGCCGCATCGGTTGCGCCGGATCGTTGAATGATCTGCTGGTGAATTCGCTGTTGAGGGGAGTGGGCCGGAAGTTCCTGGGTTGGAGCGGACGGCGCGCCCGGCATTCCGGCCGTAGGCAATCGAGTTGGCGGCGGAGCTAAATTCTGCGCCTCGGCGGTGGCCAGAGTCATCCAAACGGTAAATGCGAAGCTTTTGACCGCGTTTCCAGGGCTCTTAGTCATTCCAAAGCTCCCAAATAGATCGATGCCCGACCAAACAATCACGCAAAGCAATTGCCGATTGCAGGTGACGACCGGAGTTGGGCATGAATCTCGCCGGCAAACCGCCTGGCCACTTCCACCTGCTCATGCGCAATTCTCGCCGAAAAGCCGGTGTGACTGGCGGGATCGAGCAAGGCATCGATCGCCCTCCGGCTCAGGTGCGCTGTAACTCGGTGATCGGCCGCCAAGCGATCGGGAAAAGATGTGTTTTGAGAGGCCGCGGCTTGTGCAGCTTGATACACCACGTCGTGCGCGTGTTGCCGGCCGATGGTCTTCCCAAGTTCCAGCATGATGGCTTCGGCGCTGATCATGCCGCCGGACAAATCAAGGTTGGAACGCATACGTTGGGGATTGAGGCGCAATCCCCCAACTATCAGATGGATGCGTTCCAGTGCTTCGCCGATGAGTATCGAACTTCGAGTGACCGTTTCAAAGGCGATGCCGGGACAATGGTCTGCTTCATGTTCGCTTTGGACAGCTTCCAGGGCTAATGGCACCAGTGCTCGAATTTCCGCGGCAATGCTGAGGATATCCTGGCAAAGCTGCGGATTACGCTTTTGAGGCATCGTCGAACTACCAACAGTGCCTGCCGGTACGGGTTCTTCAACTTCTCCGTATTCCGTTTTCATCAAGATATAGATTTCGCGGCCGATCTTGCCACAAGTCGCAGCCAGCAAGCCAAGCACACATACAAATTCAGCAAAATGGTCAACAATGCTGCGGGAGGGAACCGGCATCGGCGCAAGGCCCAGCCTCTTGGCAACGCCGTCTTGCACTTCGGGCGCGCGATCGCCCAACGACGCAAAGCTTCCCGCCGCGCCGCCGACAATGGCCACGAATAAGCGCGGTTCAAGCTCACGCATGCGGGTGATATGCCGGCCAATTTCGTCGATCCAACCAGCGACCTTGAGGCCGAAGGTGATTGGGACCGCATGCTGACCGTGTGTACGACCAGCCACCACCATCTCCGCACTTTGCTCGGCAAGGTCGGCCAGGACCGTCATGATACGTCCGAGAAGGCCAACAACAACCTTGTGAACCTTACGCAGGATTAAAACATCACCGGTTTGCGTAATGTTTTGGGTGGTGGCGCCCCAATGGACCCAACCGCCATGCGGTTCACCGACCACTCGACTGAGCTCAACGATCAACGGCATTAACGGGTGACTGATCCGGGCAATCCCTTCCCGTATACGTCCGAGGTCCAAGCGCTCGATACGGCACGCCGCCGTAATCGCATCCGCCGCTTCACGGGGAATCATTTCAAGATCCGCTTGCGTCAAGGCAAGCGCAGATTCAATGGCCAGCCAGGCCTGCCATCGCTCCTCAGTTCCAAATAGCACCTCGATACCCGAATCAGGCACCCGAGATGCAGTAAACCGCTTGCTCATGGTGCTTCCTATCGCCAAAAGCCGTTCAGTCTACAACTTTTTGCCATAGTGTTCGCATGCTACAGGCGGTCCGAGGAAAACCACTGATGCTGATCGCGTTGGATAAGGCGCAGGGCCGCTTCCGGTCCCCAGGTGCCCGCCGCATAATTTGGAAAATCAGTGGGCGGATTATTGTTCCAGGCTTCGAGAATTGGAGCGGCTGCCTCCCAGGCCGCTTCGACCATGTCAGATCGATGGAACAAACTAGCGTCCCCAACCATGCAGTCATAGAGTAATTTCTCGTAGCCGGTGGTCGGTTGTCTGTCCCCGAATTGGTCGTAACCAAAGTCCAGCTTTACAGACCTCGTACTAATTGTTGGTCCCGGAATTTTCGCGCGGACCTGGAGCGCAATTCCTTCCTCAGGCTGAATTTTGAATATCAGATAATTCGGAGAAATCGGATCCGCCTCATGTGTCGCAAACAATGAAAGCGGAGGCGTTTTGAAACGAATTACAATCGTGGTCGTGCGGCGCGGCATGCGCTTGCCGGACCGCAGGTAAAAAGGAACACCCGCCCAGCGCCAGTTATCGATCCGGAGCTTTATTGCCGCGTACGTTTCCACCGGGGAATTCGGATTGACGTTCGGTTCCTGCCGATACCCGGGAACTTTTTTGCCGCCAACGATTCCCTCCCCGTACTGACCGCGCACGGTGTCGGCAAGAGCCTCTTCAGGCGTCGAAAGGTGGATAGATCGAAGCAATTTGACCTTCTCGTTGCGAATCGCTTCACCCTCCAACGATGTTGGAGG
This sequence comes from uncultured Verrucomicrobiae bacterium, assembly GCA_963782115.1. Taxonomy (GTDB): domain Bacteria; phylum Verrucomicrobiota; class Verrucomicrobiia; order Chthoniobacterales; family JAFAMB01; genus JAFAMB01. The sequence continues at coordinate 155,830 of CAWAIK010000008.1, read as the reverse complement.
TTCCATCGCAATCAAGGCCAGCAGCATAAACATATGGTTCTGCATCACGTCACGAAACGCGCCGGCTGTTTCGTAGAATGCTCCTCTGCCCTCCACGCCTATGGACTCGGCAACGATCAATTGCACATGATCGATATAGCGCCTGTTCCACACCGGTTCGAAAATCGCGTTACCGATGCGAAAAACGAGCAGATTCTGGGCTGTCTCCTTTCCAAGGTAATGATCAATCCGATAGATCTGATGTTCTTGCAGAACCGACGTCAACTGGCTGTTCAGCTTGCGAGCAGAAATCAGATCATGTCCAAACGGCTTCTCAATGATAACTCTGCGCCAGCGGCCGTTCTCCTCGTGCAATAAACCGGATTCCGACAATCGCTTGGCAATCGTCGCAAAGTAGTCCGGTTGTACCGATAAATAGAAGACAGCGTTTCCGGAAGTGCCGAATTTCGTTTCCGATTGGCTTAAGGCCTCCGCCAGCTTTTTGTACGTCGCAGGATTATCGAATTCACCCGCACAGTATGAAATGCGGGCCCGGAATTCGTTCCAGAGATTGGGATCGACCGGTTGTGTACCAAGTTCGGCGAGGTCTTTGCCGAGTTGATCTCGGAAGATATCATCTGAGAGAGGCCGCCGTGCCACCCCGATGATGCTGAAATGTGCTGGCAGGAGATGGTAGGATCCAAGGTTATAGAGGGAAGGGAGGAGCTTTCTTTTCGTGAGATCACCGGAAGCGCCAAAGATGACAATGGCGCACGGTTCGGCCGCCTGAGCAATCGGAACTGCATCCATAGTAATTAATTGCCTGGATAAATTTCAACGTGGCCCCCGAATTTATTGCGCATCGCCGACAACATCTTTTCGGCGAATGTATGCTCCTGCCTGGAGCGAAAACGGACGAACAACGCTGCAGTCAACACCTCTGCTGAAATAGCTTCTTCGATTGCGGCCTGGATCGTCCAACGGCCTTCACCGGAATCCTGCACGACCCCTGTGTATTTGTTCAATCCAGGATCCTCGGCTAAAGCCATGGCGGTCAGATCAAGAAGCCAGGAACCGATGACGCTTCCACGGCGCCAAAGCTCGGCAATATCGGCCGCATTAAAATTGTAGCGATACGCTTCCGACAACGCCTCGGACGTTGCTCCCCGCAAAATGTCGAACCCTTCCGCATAGGCCTGCATCACGCCGTACTCAATCCCGTTGTGAATCATTTTGACGAAGTGACCGGCACCCGAAGGGCCGCAATAAAGAAATCCCTTTTCGGCCGTGCTCTTAATGTTTTCGCGTCCCGGCGAAGGCGCGATGTCTCCCTGACCGGGCGCCAGAGCCTCAAAGATCGGTTCCAAGCGTTTGACAGCACCTTCGTCGCCGCCAATCATTAGACAGTAGCCGCGCTCAATCCCCCAGACACCGCCACTCGTCCCGGCATCAAGGTAGTGAATCCCAAGCTTTTTGAGTGAATCACTGCGGCGCACGTCGTCCTTATAAAACGAGTTTCCTCCATCGATGATGGTATCGCCTGATTCTAAAAACGGTCGGAGATGCTCGATTGTCTCCTCTGTCGGTGTTCCAGCCGGGACCATCAGCCAGACGGCTCGCGGCTTTGCCAGTTTCTTCGCAAGGTCAGCGAAGTCAGTTGCTCCAATCGCGCCTTCCTTGACAAGCGTCGCAACCGATTCCTGCTTTAAATCGAATACGGCCACTTCATGCTTATTGCGCATGAGACGGCGCGCCATATTTGCTCCCATTCGCCCTAGTCCAACAATACCAATTTGCATATTTTTTTCTCCAATTCCTGCTATCCGTTTGCTCGCAAAGAACGCGCGTTTTCGCAAGTGCCCACGCCCAGGCGTTGCCTCGAAATTTTTACCAGGCCCACTGCCAGGCCACCGAACGCCGTGGTCCGATGGGGCTCGTTCATAAGGGGAGGCGTTTGGGCAATAGTACCGGTACCTCTTAGGCAGGCAGGATGGGGGTGGGGCCTATTCGCCATTGAATCACGTTTCATCGAATTGGAATAGGATTTTGTTTCTACCAAAATGGAAGGATAAACCTACCAATCTCGAAATGGACAATAAAGCTGACAGTTCTTAAACAGGCGTCCTTGCAGAAGTCACCAAACGAAGACCTATTGCCCAAATAGTCGTACCATAATATAGATCTAGCTATGATTTATGTCGTAATCTCGGTTCTTCTCGAGGAATCATCTTTCGCACGGATCATTGCCGCGAAAAAGCGTAGATTCTTAGCTCGCTTTTTGGGCTGCTTTTGTTCCATCGTTCGGTACTATGGTGCGAACAAAGCTTCACGAACAGGCAAGACAGGGCATTGTAAGGCTGATCACAGATCGAGCCCTTACGCCAGGCAGCAAGCTTCCTACTGAATCCAATCTGGCTGGTGAGCTCTACGTCAGTCGGACCACGATCCGCAACGCCCTGAATCTGCTGGAACAAGAAGGCAAAATCGAACGCACTCCCGGACGAGGCAGGATTGTCCGGCAACCCAATGTCGAATAGTTAGGCAAAGACAAATCACGGATTTACGTCCGCGAAAATAAAAATAGGCTTTACGCGAAGTCCTATGGAGTGTAACCAAGTTACAAGATACCACCGCAATCTGTTCAATAGCTTTTTCTTGGGGGAACGATAAGGCCGATCCGCGCCTTAGGTGCGGATCGGCTCACCCGAAATCCAGAATCGATAAAGAACTCGACAGCTGGACTTTCCCTCATCCAATCGTTATCTATTTAGCTGTCATCCCTCCAGCCCCCAAACTCCTCCAAAAACACTTCGCTCTTATGCAGGAAGTCAGTTCCGTCTCGATCAACACCATCCGGACCCTTTGCATGGACGCTGTCCAGCAAGCAAACTCCGGCCATCCAGGCACGCCAATGGCCATGGCGCCGGTCGCTTACACGCTCTGGCAAGATTATTTACGGTTTGACCCCGAAGATCCGATCTGGCCTAACCGCGACCGGTTCATCCTCTCGGCGGGCCACGCCTCGACGTTGTTGTATGCTCTGCTACACTTGGCAGGGGTCAAGGCGGTTAATCGTAAATACGAAAATTTGGGCGAGCTTGCGGTCTCGATAGAAGACCTCAAAAAGTTTCGCCAACTCGAGAGCAAATGCCCTGGCCACCCCGAGTACCGTTGGACGTCCGGGGTGGAAACCACTACGGGTCCGTTAGGCCAAGGAGTGGCCACCAGCGTGGGCATCGCGCTGGCCGGCAAGTGGCTGGCCGAGCGTTACAACCGGCCCAACTTTACCCTGTTTGACTATAACGTGTATGCGCTGGCCGGTGACGGATGCATGATGGAGGGTATCAGCGCTGAGGCGGCCTCGCTGGCAGGTCATTTGCGACTCTCGAATCTGTGTTGGATCTATGACAACAACCACATCACCATCGAGGGAAACACCAGTCTGGCTTTCTCTGAGGATGTGGCGGGGCGCTTTCTGGCTTATGGATGGGATGTCCAACGTGTGTCTAACGCCAATGACCTGGATCTCCTGCGAGAGGCTTTCGATCATTTTACTAAGACCACACACCAGCCGACGTTGATCATCGTCGATAGTCATATAGGGTACGGCGCACCCACCAAGCAGGATACGAGCGCGGCGCATGGCGAACCGCTGGGCGAAGAGGAGATTCGCGCGACCAAGAAGCGTTACGGATGGCCGGAGGACGCTAAGTTTCTGGTCCCACCGGAGGTACTTGAAGACTTCAAGGCCAACCTCGGGCAGCGGGGCTCGAAATTGCGCGGCGACTGGATGAGTTTGTTTGCCGCTTACCAGAAAGAGCACCCGGAGCTGGCAGCTGAGACCGTCGCGATTCAACACCGCGAACCGCCGCAAGGCTGGGACAAAGAAATCCCTACCTTCCCGCCGGATCCGAAAGGAATCGCCAGCAGAGATTCCTCCGGCAAGGTGTTAAATGCGATTGCCAAGCGGTATCCTTGGCTGGTCGGCGGTTCCGCGGATCTTTCGCCTTCGACCAAGACACGCCTCACTTTTCCGGAGGCTGGTGAGATTGGTCGCGATTCCCTTGGAGGAAGAAACATTCATTTTGGAGTTCGCGAGCATGCGATGGGAGCGATCCTGAACGGATTGGCACTCGCTAAGCTGAGACCTTTTGGCTCGGGCTTTCTGATCTTTAGCGACTATGGAAGAGGTTCGTTGCGTCTCTCAGCGATCATGGAAATTCCGGTGATATATATCTTTACTCACGACTCGATTGGCGTCGGAGAAGATGGTCCCACCCATCAACCGGTGGAGCAGCTTGCTTCGCTGCGGGCGATTCCGGGTTTAGCCGATATTCGGCCCTGCGACGCGAACGAGGTAGCTGAAGCGTGGCGCGTTATCATCGAAATGAAACATGAGCCGGTAGTGTTAATCTTGAGTCGCCAATCGCTGCCGACCTTAGACCGCTCAAAGCTCGCTCCGGCTTCCGGGCTTCGGCGAGGTGCGTATGTGCTTTCAGATGCCAGTAACGGGAAACCGGACGTATTGCTGATCGGCACGGGAAGCGAGGTTTCGCTCTGCTTGAACGCGCAGGAGGCGCTCAAAAAACAGGACCTGGAAGCGCGAGTAATTAGCATGCCCTCATGGAAACTGTTCGAGGACCAGGACGAGGCGTATCGCGAGTCGGTGCTCCCATCACGGATCAAAGCGCGTGTCTCTGTAGAACAAGCGGCAAGATTCGGGTGGGAACGATATGTCGGAATCGAAGGGGCGCGCGTCGGCATGAGAACCTTTGGAGAATCAGCGCCTCTGCAGAAGCTCATAAAGAAATTCGGCTTTACAGTCGATGACGTCGTTGCTGCCGCCATAGCGCAGTCCAAGATTGCAAAGAGACAATAGAAATAGCGAAATGAAAAACCTGCCCATAATAACTCGCGCAGGCGTAGCCCTGTTCTGCGCCACGCTCTCGCTGTTAAGCCTTGGTTCCAAGGCGCCGGCAGCGGAAAAAATCGTCATCGGCTTTTCTCAGGCTACCATGAATTCTACATGGCGAGCCGCCATGGTGGAGGGAAATAAACGGTATGCGGCAGAGCATTTTCCCGACGTGGAACTGATCGTCACCGACGGCCAGAACCAGGCTGCCAAGCAAATCAGCGATGTGGGAAGCCTGTTGACGCGCGGCATTAAAGTCCTGATCATTAGCCCGGTCCAGGCCCAGCCGCTTACCCCTGTTGTGAAACAAGTGATGGAGGCGAACATTCCAGTGGTCACTCTTGATAGGGTGGTGAACACAAAAGTCACCTGTCAGATCGGCGCGCAAAACAGGCCGATCGGCGTTGCCGCAGGCGAATTCATCATTGATAAATTGCAAGGCACGGGAAACGTCATCGAAATCGAGGGCACCGTAGGCGCGTCCGCTACCACCGATCGCCATGAAGGCTTTCGCGACGCTCTCAGGGAGGCACCCAGAATCAGCGTAGTGGCAGATCAGTTCTGCGATTACTTAAGGGAGCCGGCGGCTAAGTTTGTGGCGGAGATGCTGCAAAGGTTCGGACCTGGACAAATTCAGGCAATCTATGCGCACGACGACGCAATGGCTCTCGGCGCCCTGCAGGTGGTTGAAGCCGCCGGCCGTTTGAAAGAGATCGCGATTGTCGGTATCGACGGAGAAAACAGCGCATTCCAGGCCATTAAGGACGGCAAGTTAGCCGCCACTTTCACTTATCCATTCTGTGCACCCGAAGGAATTCAGTACGCCTATAATCTTGCGATTGGCGAACAGGTGCCCGAACAGATCGTTCTCAAATCAACCCGCGTGGACGCCTCCAACGTCGATCAGTACCTTGGAAAGGGCTTCTAGTCTCCTGTCGCCGAAATAGCAGGTAGTTTGTTGCGATCAAATGGGCCGTCGGCAAGGAGGTCCGAGCCGGACTGGCGGTAGAGGGAGCATCGCGCATCAGTTTTTGCGATTGTGCCGCTCCGATTTTCCGCGGCGGTTATCAAAAACTGGTGCGATACGTGACCGACGAGCAACGCAGCCGCCGGCCCATTTTCATTGCAACCCTCTGGGCCGGGGCGAGTTGGCGTTTTTCCGCGTTGCTCGCTCGACCCGTACGACTCAGATATGGGCGCTTTACCGCCAGTCCGGCTCGGACCCGCCAGTCCGGCTCGGACCGCCTTGAAAAACAGCCAGCTGACCTACGGCAAACTACCTGTTATTTCGGGGACAGGACAAGGGGCAGGACACTAGGGCCAAAAGATCAAGATGGTGCACCGAGTCTACATTCCCAAAGCCAACGGCAAACTGCGGCCCCCCTGGGGATCCCCGGACGAGTTCCGACCTCCGCTGGACGTTAGCGAGAAACTCCGTATTTCGTGCTTGGAATTACCGGCTCCGTGACGATGCGGCCGCTCGATCGCCCAATCTGCTTCAGCGGCAGACCCGACAGAAGATTTGCCTCGATCTTTTCGAGCGACACACCCTTGGTCTCCGGAACGAAAATGACAAAGAAGATAATGAAGAGCACGTTGAGCGCCCCATAAAGGAGAAAGGTATTGCCGTTGCCGAAGCCGGCGAGGAGCAACAGGAATGTCATACCCACGATGGCGTTGGCGATCCAGTTTGTCGCGGTGCTGAATGTTACTCCGAGGTCGCGGGCCGCAAGCGGATAAATTTCCGAGCAAAGCACCCAAATGATCGGCCCGGCGCTCATCGCAAAACCAATAATGAAGATGAGCAACGCAAAGATTGCGACATAGCCAAGCTCGGGATGCTTTTCTATCTTCATGTTGAAAAGCGTTCCGACCGCAATCATGGCCGCGCCCATCGTGATAAAACCTGCATACATGATCGGCTTGCGACCCAGTTTGTCGACAAACGCGATGGCGATGAAGGTCGCAAGCACGTTGGTTACTCCGACGATCACTGTTCCCCACATTTGCTGTTCCGTGGTTGCGAACCCGGCAATGCGAAAAATCGTCGGAGCGAAATACATCACCACATTGATGCCGGTCAGTTGCTGGATGAGCTGCAGTCCAATCCCAAGACCAACCACGCGCCGGAAGTTGGGATTGGTCATCAACATCTCAAATCCATTTTGTTTGACCTTCAAGTTGTCCTCGATCTCTTTGACCTCCGCGGCGATCTCGGCATCATCAAGATGCATCCCCTTGAACACGGCGACGGCGCGGTCTTTGTAACCTTTTAAGAACAGCCACCGCGGGCTCTCGGGCAAGAAGAGCACGCCCAAGAACATGATCGCGGCCGGAATAGCAATCACCCCGAGCATCAAACGCCAGTGGCCGCCGGTCACCCCGCCAAAGTTTGCATAGGAGGCGAGCCAAGTGTTGCTCAGAAACGCCAGCACGATTCCGATGGTGATCATTAACTGATACATCGAAATAAGCGAGCCGCGCACCTTTTGGGGGGAGATCTCGGAGAGATAAAGCGGCGCCGTAAACGAAGCCACTCCCACGGCCATTCCCAGAAACAGTCGCGCGACGATAAGCAGACCCTCCGACGATGCCACCGAGCAGAGGATCGAACCAACGACGAAGACGACCGCGCTGATAAGCATCGTTTTACGGCGTCCAAGGTGGCTCGAGAGCGTTCCGCTAACCAGCGTTCCAATCACCGCTCCCCATAGCAGGGCGCTAACAACGGTGCCTTCCGCCCCAATCGAAAGCTTAAATTCATTCTTCAAAAAAGGCAGCGCCCCAGAAATTACACCGACATCCAATCCGAAGAGCAGGCCGGCAAGCGCCGCCGTAAAGCCGATGAAATAGATGACAAGTTTTTTGCGCAGGGGAGAAACAGTTTTCATATGAGCTAATACCTAAAATGACATTTTCCTGGTGGAAGTCCAACGCAATTCGCCCCGCAATAAATTGCGACGTATGCGATGCTTTGGAGTTACGAATGACTATTGAGGGCGAGCTGAAATCGCCGAAGGTCTCGAAACGGATCGTCGCGCTCGGCAATCGTTGATCGTTGTGCTTATCTTCTCTTTTTAACTAACGCATACTTGATTTGGTTTATTAGAATGTGTTTACGCTTTGGAGGAGGTTAACCTAGAAGCGTAAATGGAAAAAGTTGGATTGAGGTGAAAGAGGCTGATTTAGTTAGGGATGCAGCCAAAAGCTTGGATGCCGAGCGCTCACCCGGTGGGTGAGCCGATTTCGAAGCTAATTTCAGGTTCGTGGCCGGTGGACACGCCGGGTGGACGTTACTACGCCGAGATCGACGATGAGTCACCTGTGACCCGTGAAGGCCAGCTTATTTTCTTCGCTCAGTTTCTGTGCGTGGGAGGGCGCTGGGAGCAGTTCGTGAGCAACTGTCCGTTAGACTACGAAGGCAACCGAGGCAGCCGTGTGGTCGATGTGCTTGGCACGGCGACGCTCTCGGTGCTTTGCGGGCACTGGCGTTACGCTCACATCAATGCGGTGCGCGGCGACACCCTCAATCCGGGATTGTTGGGCATGAGCACGACGGTGAGCGAAGACGTGGTGCGCCGGGCGATGAGACGGATGCCAGAGGATAAAGGCCTAGGATGGCTCGGCGGGGAATTGCGCGAGTGCGTCCAGCCGGTGTTGAGCCAACCTTGGATCATGGACATCGATGTGACGGTCAAGCCGATCTATGGTCACCAGCAAGGAGCCGAGGTGGGGTACAATCCGCATAAACCTGGGCGGCCGAGCCACTGCTATCACAGTTACTTCATGGCCAATACGCGGCTCTGTCTGGGTGTGGAAGTGCTTGGGGGCAAGCAGCACGCAGCACGGCATGCCCTGCCAGGCTTATGGCAACTGCTCGATGGGCTGCCGCGCACGCACTGGCCGTCGATTTTGCGTGGCGATTGTGGCTACGGAAATGAGGTGCTTTTGAAGGAGGCTGAGAGGCGCGGATTGCCGTGCCTGTTCAAGCTGCGCCATACGGACAAAGTCAAAACGCTAGTCTCACAAATGCAGCGTGCCGGAGCGGCTTGGGAAGATACCGGCCAGGGGTGGGAAGTGCTCGAAGCGACGCTGCGCTTGAGCGGTTGGAGTTTGGCGCGTCGTGTGGTGCTGGTACGCGAGAGGCCAGCGGTGGCTCCCGCAGGGGAGCAGGGACGCCGGCGGCGCGATCATCTGCAGCAAGCCGGACTGCCCGGATCGGCCCAGTGGAAAAGCGTCCTGGCGCCTTGGGCTGGGCGAATGGCAGTCTTGGTGACCACGCTGGATTCCAAAGCTTATCCTGCGGTAGCCTTGGCGCGTCTTTACCGGGAACGAGCCGACGCAGAGAACATCTACGATGAGCTCAAAAACCAATGGGGCTGGAACGGCTTCACGACGCAGAAACTGGCTCCCTGCCGACTGATGGCCAATCTCGTCGCGCTGATCTACAACTGGTGGCACCTTTACGTACGTCTTTACGACGGAGAGCACCATCGGGAGGCGATCACCAGTCGGCCGGCCTTGCTGAGCGGAGTGGCTCGGCTGGCCGTTCATCAAAACCAACGCAAAGTCAGAGTCAGCTTGCAGCACGAAAACAGTCAGGCGCTCGCAGAGGCTATCGCCCATGTCAGCAACACCTTACAACGCTTCTGGCTCATTGCGGAGCAATGGAGTATCCAGCAACGCTGGACTTTGCTATTGACTCATATTTTTCGCCACTGGCTCGGTGGCAAATGGCTTGGAATGCTCCCGCCGGAGGCCGAATCACTCCTCTCGGGCTGAGATCTGCCTGCTCTCAGCGCCTACGCCTGTTGAAAACCGTCGGCTGGGTCGACGGTTCGGACTCTATTTCCGTTTTTAGGGTTAACGGAGCGCAGATTAAGAAGCCAATGATCGCCGACGGTTGTTTCAGGCCGGCGAGGTCAAGCTTCCCATTGCTACGACTTTGTGGGTCCCTTCTTGGTGAGGACCAACGGGGCCGCGATGCCCACTGCGATCGCCGCCACCATGAGAAAACAGCTGAGAGCGAGTGCCAGCGTCTCCGTCACGAGAACAGTGGCGGAGGCTGCAGCAGCGCCTACGATCTGAAGACCGCCAATCACGACTCGGAAGGCGAACGCCCCTGGTATCATGGCGACCACGCCGGGAAAGGCGAAGGCGACGGCGGGAGCGCGGAAATGCCGGGCGAATCCGTGGGCCAGGAAGCCCACCACCAGTGCACCGATCAAGGTTCCGCTCACAACATCGACTCCCAGATGCATGCACAGGGTTCGCGTGGTATGGCTGGCCATCCCGCATACGACACAGGCCCAGGCGATGCGGCCTGGAACGTTAAAGAGGAATAGGTAGCCAAGAGCCGCCAGCGCCGAGAATAGCGCGTCCTCGGGGACGGAAAGGAGTTTCAGGGGCGCTTCCACTGGGATCTTCGCCCCCGTCAGGACGGTGGCGACGAATAGCCCGAAGGCAATCGCCAACGTGATAAGAACGCCGAGCCCCAGGCGAGCAAGGCCTTGGGTCATGTGGTTCTTGAACATATCCTGGACACCATTGACTAAGGGTACTCCTGGCACGATGATCATCCCGGGTGCCACCAGGCACAAAGCCGGGGTGCCGCTAACGCCTAGCAGCACGGCGCCACCACCGATGACTCCGCTCACGAGGGCAGCGGCAAAAGGGATGAAAAAGAGGTTAAACCCCCGCCGCCCCAATTCCTGGCGCAGCCACATTCCCGCCGAGCCGGCCAGCCAGGCGATCCCAAATGTCGGCCAGTCTCCGCCGAACAGTCGGGCCAAACTGGCCGCCGTGAGGCCTAGCGCGACGACGACGACCCACCGCCCGTACAGGGGTGACCGATTTTCGACATCTTCCAGTTCCGTTCTGACCTCCGCAGTGCTTCGCCGGCCGTCTTCTACCTCGGCGAGAAGAAGGCTGAGATCAGTTATCGCGGCCATATTGACGTTAAGGGCCGGGACCCGGTAGCCGACTTTAGTGCGGAACTGCCCGCCCGCGACGAGGGTGAGGAGCAGCACCTCATAGGTCACCATGAGGTGAGCCTCACACTCGAATGCCGCGGCGAAACGCACCACCGACTCCTCCACCTCCGCTGTGTCCGCGCCATTCTTGAACAGCAGACGGCCAACCTGAAGCGCCAGGTGGGCTACATCTTCCAATGGCCCGGGTTCCGGATCCTTTCTGCTCAGGTCTGTCACGTCTTGCCAACCGAAACAATACCTGTCTTTGTGCGACTACGCGCGTTCTTTTAGCCGTCCGAAGATTTCTGGAGCGATTGCAGCCGAAATCGGGCCACGCTCGGGATCTTGAGGGCGGCTGCCGGAATCCGCCGATCACCGGCTAAAGAGTCCTGGAAATGCTAGAAGGCGTGAGTCATCCATTCCAAGGGCTTGTTCTACCCAGCCCCGAAGCGCCATGGCCGCGGGTCCGGTCAAACTCTGGAGCACGTTGCACCGTTTGGTCCGCCTCCAGCAGAAGAGCACAAAGCCGGAGCACCAACCGAAAGCCGCCGATGGGATCATTCAGTCACGGTACGAAGACCAGCACGGAAGATTCGCAAAGCCGCACCTGGAGCCGGATTTAAGTACGAATAATACCGCCTATTTATGGTTCTTATTGTTTTCATGGACTGCCGAACATCTACACTACTCTTGCGAGGCAAAGCGTCGAACGACACTTTTACTTGAATATACAACATCCTCCACACTGGGTACGGGTTGACGAACACCAAGAAGCGAGCATCAGCACGGCGATCGGTGAAGCGGTGGACGATTTCGATTGCCACGGCCTCATGGTCGCGTCTCCCGTCAGGATACGACCGACCCAGGGCGGAGTACAATCTCTGGAAATTGAAGGTCACGGTTTTGCCTGCGCGAAGTTCCGCCGCCAAGGAGCCAGGGCCTCCGCTGAGCGATTGATTAACGCCTCTGGCGACAAATGTATAGCAATGGGAGCCTAAGAATGCATCACGATACTAATCTAGAATATAGTGAACAGGAACAAAAGTTTATCCGACTCATGCTAGATGCTGCTGCGCAAGGTAATGAAGTTTCTACTAGTTGCGAGAGGCTCGTAAGGTCTTTAAGAAAACGTCAGGTTACCTCGGAAGCTTTTCTGCAAAATAAAGTCAATTATCAGTTGAAGCAGGAGCTTATTGAGCAAACTCTCAGAGCTAACAAAATGCAAGCAGAGTTGCGTGAACTGCAGATACAGCATACAAAGCAATTGGAATATTTTACACTTTTAACCTCTCCCGCCATAAAAGGTCGGATGCATTGGACTAAATAAAATTACAACTTCAACGAGCCTGAGACTAGTAAGCGTATGAGCAATCAAAGAACCCACGGCCTGGAAGACCTACTTAATAAGGTCAACAATAAGATGGCACGATTCGGAAAACGAGAAATTAGCTACTCCGAATTTGAACTGATCTATGCAGTCTTGGCACCGCAACATCCAAATAATGGATGGGCGTCCTAACGGGATTCGTCTCCTAACCATTGCGCCGCGAGTTGCCCGGAGCGTTTGAGGCCGACATTTTCCGCCGGTTGTCAAAGAGCGCTGCGGATATTCCACAGCGGCCTACTCGCAATACCGGGAGTAACCGGAGAGGTTGCTGACTCTCGGCCGTTTTCGCTGCTCAATCCGATGGGTTCGAGCTTCTGATCCTAGCCGGCTCTCAATCTCAAGCAAAAAGCTGAAGAGACTCTGATCCCTTTTCCAAGTCACACCCAATTTCTCAGACCCGCGAACGACATCTTTGCGGGAATACTTTCTAGCCGCCCTCGTTTTCAATTCAAAACGCCTGATTACGACAATAAGGGGTCAAAGGGCGCAGTGTAGCTGGTGGGAACTGCCTTCGTGTGCCGTCGCTGCGCTTCCTGAGATTGTGAACGCTGACGCCTTATTGTCGCAAATGCCTTGTTCCATGTGGCGAAGATCTGAGAGTCCGGCAGCAAATAGTGGAACACATTCTCGCGTGGACCGACGACAAACACACGCTTGCCTTGAGCCAACGCTAAGCCAAACTCAACGTGGCGTCCACCAGTCGCCAGGACCGTGTTCGGTATCTCGGTAAAAATAATGACCGCATCAGCTCTCATGAGGTCTTCGCAATCTTCCCGGGCGATTCCGTAGCTCCACCTGGGCATCTTGCGGAAGTCAAGCCATCTGGACGTCACCGTGTCGCCTATCGAAAGCAATCGCTCGCGGTATCCGCAAAGTTCCAAACGCCGAGGGTATCTAGCTGCTAAATGGTATCGCATATTCTTGATTTGGAATGGCCCGCACTGGAAAAGACAAAGCGGAAATCATCTTTTCACGCTAGATCCCGCTCTTTTGTCAAGAAAATGAGTGGTAAAAAAGTCCGACGCACTTGACGCCTCGCTGCTTCCTATCGCCCTGGACAATTGGTATTTTGCCTTTGGAACCGAAGTTCTCCGCGCTGACCGCTGTGAGGTCGAGGAGACTTCAGCAGAAGATTTCGGCGAAAATCCGAAACTCCTTGCTCCCAATTCATTTGTAGATAGAGGAAGGCCGACGGTCGGCCTAGTGAAAGAGGGAATTCAATCACCTGGAACATATGCCCAGTGTTAATTCTTACACGCCTGCGGAGCGCTTCCGATCCCGTCACAGTGTCAGGGAACGGAACGCTTGTCCCGACTCCGAAGATTTCGACGAGCAAGCGTTCCTAGGCGATTTAAGAAGATTTGTCGAAGAATCTGATCTTAGCATTCCTCGACTCGCAGAGCTTTTGGGAGTCTCCGGTGCAATCTTAAGTATGTGGATTGCTGGGACGGCGAAACCGCAGCCAATCAAGCTCCTCGAAGTCAAACGCTTTCTTCCATGACAGTGTGCGAACTCGCGTCCCGGACGCAACGTATGGGGGGTGCCGAGGCCGATTTACTTGCAGAGGTTTCCAGCTGGTAGCAATCGCCGAGTGAGAGAAAAAGCCAAGCATTGATCCGGCAGCCAGTTTCCGGGGCTACGACAATCCTCTGTCAGCTCTCCAAGGGGGCTGCCTTCGTCCTCCCAACGTGCTCGTACTCGCGAGAGATATCCTGTCGCGAGTAATCAGTCATCAACAGCGCTGCCATGAAGCCGATCAATGCACAGATCGCCACGTAGATTGCGATAGCTGTTCCGGACTTAAAGGTCGCCAGCAATCGAGCGGCAATCAGGGGCCCGCTGGGCCGCAGGCTATGATCGACGCGAGCTGATAACCAATCGAAGCACCGCTGTATCGCATCCGCGGCGTGAATTGCTCGGCGATTAAAGCGGCTTGTGGTCCATAGACTGACGAATGTGCTATCGCGCCGAGCAGGATGCCAAGAACAATCAAGATCGGATTTTTTGTCGCTAGCAAGCCCCAAGCCAACCAGCCACAGATCGATTTAGGCGGCTACTTGCAACGCATCTGCGGAGTTGCGGAGTGGATCTGACTCAGGTCATCGGGCTGAATGTCTTGAGTGTGCTGCCCAATCTCTCGGAGATTGGCGTCGACATGAGTAAATGGCGTAATGCGAAAGCCTTTTGTTCCTGGCTTGGTCTTTGTCCCGGCAATAAGATTAGTGGAGGTAAGGTGCTCGACAGTCGCACCTGCAAAGTGGCAATCGTGTCGCCACCACCTTACGTTTGGCGGCACAGGCTGTGGGACGAAGCAATACTTGCCTCGGGATATTCTACAGACGCAAGCAGGGCGTTGTCCTCTTAGTCGATCAACTGATCAACTGACTAGAAACTGGTTACTTGCTCTAACGGAAGCCTTGTTCGATCAGGGGGGCAATGGTATCGACGTTAGCTGGCGTGACTTCGCCGACACCCGTGTCCTGGTGCAACCCGGGGATGAGGTACATCTTGGTCAACCAGATTTGCTGTACTGGGTCCCAGCCCTGGAGGTACAGAACCTGGTCAAAGCTCGCCACAACGTAGCCAGCCTTTATTCCGGCGATGACATCCGGACCGAGGTCAATACCACCGACTACGACGTCACCGGGTTTCTTGCCGGCGTCTTTGAGGATTTTGGGCAAAATGGCGGTGATTTGACCGTGCTGCGTTCCGATGGCCTTGAGGTCGGGATGGGCCGCCAGATAGGCCGTCATTACCGGGATACCCTTAGTCGGATCAGTGTCGATATCCTGTGTTACGTCGAGCTTTTCAACATTGCCCTTGCCGAGAGTTTTCTCCAGCGCGTCAAAGACACCCTGAGAGCTTTTGCTTCGGCCTTCCTGGTGGAAGATGTCCCACACCAGGGCCTTGTCGCCAGCCTTGAGCTTCCCGCTGTCAACCATCGCCTGTCCGGTCAGCAAACCACCCGCATACAGGTCAGCACCGGCATAGCCGAAGCCCTTGGCCTTGTATTTGCCTTCGATGCTGGGCAACGGGTTGTTGCCGCTGGTGACAATGATACCAGCGGCTTCAGCCTGGTCAACCAGAGGCGCCATGGCGTCCTCACCGGGGTGGCCCATGATGACGATGCCGTCAGGCTTGGCGGCAATCGCCTCCTTGAACTGGTCGATCATCTTTTTGGTGTCCCAGCTCGCGTACTGCTCATGCAGTTCGATGCCGAGGGCCTTGGCGGCGGCTTCTGCGCCGTTGGTGCGGGCCAACACCGAGGCTATACCTTTATCGCCGCCCATTTGCATATAGACGACGATGGATTTGCCTTGGGCGCCGTTGGATTTCACCGGGGCTATTGCTAGGCCGAAAGCGGATATTAATACGAGCGCCCTAATGGTAGAGATACGTTTCATTTTCTGTCTCCTTATTTGAATGAATCAGATTCTTTGCTTAGCGATGTTGCTGAGGGGGGTAGTCTAATTGAGATTAAATACGCTTCCTAACTTTGGTAAAGGCTAAACAGACTAGCAGACGGCTGCCGATCAGTTCGGCGCCGTGTCATCCTTTCGTAACAGTCTCGGAGCGGCGTTGGCGGCAACTGGTGCCCCCCAATGACGGAACCGACTAGATAGCGCAGCCATGTTGGTTTTGCCCGTTGCCGCATTGAGCACGATGACCGCAGCCATGACGACGCCTTCCACCACTTGGACCCAATAGCCGCTGATGGTGGTTGCCACCACTCCGGCTGCCAGCGAACCAATGACGTAGGCTCCGAAAACTGTACCGAATATGGAACCTGCGCCCCCGGCAATCGAGGTTCCGCCAATAAACACCGATGCCATGGCTGGCAGGAGAAAGTTGCCTTGGTCAGGGTAGAACACGCCAATATCAAGGGTGACGATAATTCCTGCAAAGGCCGCGATCATGCCGTGCAAGGCGAAGAGCCTGATACGGGTCGCTTCGACGTTGACACCCATCACCCGCGCGACGTTGGCGTTGTCGCCGATAAACATGATGCCCTCACCGAACTTGTGCCGGTTCAGGATGAACCACAGCAGCACGGCCAGCCCCAACGCCCAAAACGCCTGAAGAGGCACGGTGCCAAACAGTCGGCCGACAAGAAGCTCGTGGACGAAATTGTCCTGGCTTCCCTTGAGTGTCACCTGTAGTCCGCCCGCGAGCAGAATCGAGATGCCGTACCAGAAAAAATTCGCGGCGAGAGTTGCCATTATTGATGGTACGCCGATGCGTGCGACCATCACGCCGTTGATAAACCCGACCAGAGCGCCGGCAGCAAGGGCCAGCCCGACTCCAATCCAGGCACCGTAGGTCGGGTCAAAGGTTCGCCAGCCCCAGGAAAGTGCAAAGCCCGATAGCGAAACAACTGCGGGGAAACTTAAGTCGATCTCGCCTGCGGTAATGACGAGCGTCAGTCCTAACGCAGCAATAAGGGTAGGCGGAACCGTTTCCAGGAAGGATATATAGATCAGCGGATGCGTGAAGACGTTGGGGGCGGCAATGATCAACGCAATGTAAAGCACCAATAGCACCATAGCTATGGCGAAACCTTCCAGCCGACCCAGGAACTTGAAGAGTGACCTGACCGAGTTCATGACTGCTCCTTGTCTTTCAGGCCGTGCGCGTACTCGAGCAGAAATCCATCTAAATCCTTTAAACTAATATCCTTCTTCGGAATGCTTGCGCCAATCTCACCACGGTCCAGCACGATGAAGCGGTCAGAAACCTCATACACGTCCGGAATGCTGTGCGAAATGTAAATGCTAGCCTTGCCGCCCTCCTTAATCTTGTGGACGAAGTTGATTACCTTCGCCACCTCCTTGAGAGACAAAGCAACTGTTGGCTCGTCAAGAATGATGAGATCGGCCTCGAAATGCATCGCCCGGCCAATGGCGATCCCCTGGCGCTCACCGCCTGAAAGCTGGCTGACATTCGAGTCCACCGTGATGCCCTTGCTGCGGAAACCAATGGTGTTGACCATGATCTCGTTGGCGATGGCTTTTTCCTTTTTCACGTTGATGAAGCCAAAGCGGTTCACAATCTCGCGTCCAATAAAGAAGTTCCGCCACAGGACCTGTTTTTCACCGAGCGATTTATCCTGGTACACGGTTTCGATGCCGTGCGCGTGAGCGCTTTGGACGTTGTAGCGGCGGAAATCGACTTTGCGGCCCGCAACGTATAATTCGCCCCTGGTCGGCGGAAACACGCCCGTCAGGATTTTCACCATCGTCGATTTACCGGCCCCGTTGTCACCGATCAGGCCCACGATCTCATTGCGACCAACTTCCAGGTTGATGTTGGTCAGCGCGCGCACCAGGCCAAAATACTTTTCGATGTTGACCATCCGCAGCGCCTGTTGTTCGACAGACGGTTCAACCGGGTTGTTCACGTTCATTTTTTTGGGGGCATAAACGACGTGCGGGCGAATCCGTGACCGCTCACGGGATGATCGCAGGTTGCATCTTCTGTGCAAGGAAAAGTTCTGCTGGCTACCGCCCATCCCGACGTGACTGCCGTTTTACAAGCCCCGCCCGAATGCGAACGTTCCTTTCGCAAGCGAGAATATTTCGAGCCGCTTTACATTCCTTATGAAAGGGCTATTCACCTAAAGCCATGAGACCCTTCCCCAGAAACAGGAATAAGAATCTGACGATCTACGATATTGCTGTCCGCACCGGAGTTTCTTATCAGACGGTCTCACGGGTCTTGAACGAGATGCCGCACGTCTCACCCGCGACGCGGGAGAAAGTGCAAGCGGTGATGCAGGAGGTCGGGTTCCGACCGAACATGACGGCCCGGCAACTCGCCAGTCAACGCTCGACCATCGTTGGGCTGGTGACGTACGCAACCAGTTTCTACGGACCTGCCCAGGTCCTCGCCAACTCCGAGCAAGCCAGCAAAGAAATGGGCTTAAGTTTCATGTTCAGCGGCATCGTCGATCAAACCACTCCCGAGATCCGACGCGCCGTGCACGAACTCTGTGCTCACCAGGTTTGCGGTATTCTGCTCCACCTGCCGTTGTGCATCGATTTGCGCGATCTGCAGGACGTCTGCCGCAATGTGCCGATCGTGGCAGTCGATTCCAATCTGGGATATAAATGCCCCGCAATTTACATCAATCAAGAACGGGGATCCCGCATCGCCACGCAACATTTGATCCAACTCGGGCATAAGAAAATCGCCTATCTGCGCGGGCCCCTTTCCTGGCGGGCGGCGGAACTGCGTTTCAAAGGTTGGCTCAAAGAGTTGAAAGCGGCCGGCCTCAATGCAGGCCCGGTGATCACTGGAAATTGGACTGCTGAGTCAGGCTTCGAAACGACGCAGACGCTTGTCGCGCAACATTGGGGCGAATATACCGCCTTAGTCGTGGCAAATGACCAGATGGCATTGGGGGCCATCCGCGCGTTCGAAGAAAGCGGGATCCAGATTCCCCGGACCATCTCGGTGGTTGGGTTTGATGACATTCCGGAAGCCGCTTTCTTTCGGCCTCCTCTTTCGACCATCAAACAGGATTTCAAAGCGCTAGCGAGCTCGAGCGTAGAGTGTCTGATTAGCCAACTGAATCACAACAAAGCAGAGGGCTTGCAGACCATTCAGCCCACCTTCGTCGGACGCGAGAGCACCGCAGCGCCTAACAATCGAATGATTCGCCCAAAGGGAGCATCTCCAACAATGCACAAACGCCTGCTTTAAAGGTCCTGTCGCGACGGCCCTTATTTTAACGCCGTTTGTCTCGACTATTCAAAGTTGGCGTGGTCGTGACACCGTTGACGTTGGTCGCAGGAGCATTGACTATTTGGTTACTTCTGTAGGAGAAAGATAGAGAGCAAAGTTATGCGCGTACTGTGTTGTTTAGACGGCACCAACTCCGGACAGGTGAGCAAGGCAATGGAGATACTCTCGGCATCTGGGCCGATCACCATTGGCCTGCTCTATGTGATAGATACCGGTCCACGAAAAGATATCGAACACACGCGCGAGCGCTTTTTGCGGCCACATGGCCGGCCACTGTTGCGCGAGGAAGAGATGCAGCAAGCAGAACAAGCAGCAGCGGAGGACATCCTGAAGGAAGGGTTGCGCTGCCTTCCCAACGCGGAAATTTTACAGCGCCAGGGACGGCCGGAACGCGAAATTGTCAACGTCGCCGCCGAGTGGCAGGCGGACGTAGTGGTAACCTGCCCTCGCGCCGAGTACGGCGGCAAACCAACCATTGGTCCGAAATCGGTCGGACATGTCGCCCGCTTCGTTCTCGACCATGCTCCTTGTCCGGTGCTGCTGGTTCGGCCATTGGCACGAGAGCAATTTCCTATTTCGAGGTGAGCCAGGCCTTGAGTGGGAACCTGCCCACCAATTGGTCCGCAAAACGTCTGCGCCGGCAACAGCAATGTATCTGCACTCTAAAACGAGCTGCCATTTCCCGGTCTGACCAAAGACCGGTGAGTGCGATCGATGCGAACTGGAGGATACGGGTCATCGTCGGGTTTGCCTTATGTCTCCCAATCGTCTCAGTAATATCACGATTGTCGTTGTTGATGATCACGACGATGTACGAAGGTATGTGGGGGCTTTCTTGGCTCAGTTGGGGGCAAACGTCCTGGTGGCACAGAATGCAATGGAAGGCTTGGAGGCAATTAAGTCTTATCGCCCGAATTTAGTGTTGTCCGATATTTCAATGCCCGGACGGGATGGCTTCGGTCTGTTACTCGACATTCGAGCCCTTGGACCTGAATCCGGAGGCAGTGTCCCAGTGATCGCGATGACCGCCTTGGTATCGCCCCTTGATCGCGCGCGAATACTTGATGCCGGCTTCAGGGCGTGCTTGCCGAAGCCATTTAGTCCAGACAAGTTGGTCGAGGCCATTTTAAAGGTACTCGACGAGTAAGCAGCTGTTGTCAGCCGTCGAGATCCTGACCCGTAGATCGTTCACCCAGTGCCTCCGCTTTATTGCGAATCGCTGCCGGCGTTGCTATGCCTCAGAATCCGTAAGATTTTTACTCTGAAGAAATCACCAGGTTCACCGGAGAACCTTGCACTACGGACCCTCCGCTCGCTGGGTCCTGGCTAATAACGTTGCCGGCAGCCACCGTGCTACCCGTCTGCTGTGTGACGGTTCCCACTGTGAGCTTTGCTGCGGTGATCGCTGCGGTCGCAGCGGCTTGCGTCTGCCCCTCGACGTTGGGTACGGCTACCATCTCTGGCCCTGAAGAAATTACCAGATTCACGGGAGAACCTTGCGCCACAGAACTCCCGCTCGGCTGATCCTGGCTAGCTACATTGCCGCTAACCACCGTGTTACTCGCCTGGTGGGTGATGGTCCCCACCGTGAGATTCGCCGAGATGATCGCCGCGGTCGCCGCGGCCTGACTCAGCCCTTCCACGTTGGGAACGGTCACCATCTGTGGTCCTAAAGAAATCACCAGGTTCACCGAGGAACCTTGCGGTGCGGAACTTCCGCTCGCCGGGTCCTGGCTGATTATTTTTCCGGGAGCGGTGACCGTCCCAACCGTGAGTTTCGCCCGGGCGATGGCTGTGGTCGCAGCGCTCTGAGTCAGCCCTCCCAAGTTGGGCACAGTCACCATCTGTGGTCCTGATGAAATCACTAGGTTCACTGTCGAACCTTCCGCCGCGGAGCTCGCGCTCGCCGGGTCCTGGCTGATTACACTGCCGGCAGCCGCCGTGTTATTGGTCTGCTGGGTGACGGTCCCCACCTTGAGTTTCGCCTCGCTGATAGCAGTGGTCGCCGCGATCTGAGTTAACCCCTCCACATTGGGTACGGCTACCATCTGTGGTCCCGAAGAAATCAAAAGCTTCACCGTGGAACCTTCCGCCACCGAGCTCCCGCTCGGCGGATCCTGGCTAATTATTTTGCCGGTAGCCACCGTATTGCTGGTCTGCTGGGTGACGGTCCCCAACATGAGTTTCGCCTCGTTGATGGCTGTGGTCGCAGCGTCCTGAGTCAGCCCTTCCACGTTGGGCACGGCTAGCATCTGTGGCCCTGAAGAAATCACCAGATTCACCGAGGAACCTTCCGCCAAGGAGCTGCCGCTCGCCGGGTCCTGGCTAATTATGTTGCCGGTGGCTACCGTGTTATTGGTCTGCTGGGTGACGGTCCCCACCTTGAGTTTCGCGTCGCTGATGGCTGCGGTCGCAGCGTCCTGACTCAGTCCCGCCACGTTGGGCACGGTCGCTATCTGTGGTCCCGAAGAAATCACCAGGTTCACCGGGGAACCTTGCGCCAAGGAGTTCCCGTTCGCCGGGTCCTGGCTGACTACGTTGCCGGCCACCACTGTGTTACTGATCTGCTGAGTGACGGTCCCTACCATGAGTTTGGCCCCGGTGATGGCCGTGGTCGCAGCCGCCTGAGTCAACCCCTCCACGTTGGGCACGGTCGTCATCATCTGTGGCCCTGAAGAAATCACCAGGTTTACCGGGGAACCTTCCGCCAAGGAGCTCCGGCTTGCCGGGTCCTGGCTAATTACGTTGCCGGTAGCGACCGTGTTACTGGCCTGCTGGGTGACGATCCCCGCCTTGAGTTTCGCCGCCTTGACGGCTGTGATCGCATCATCCTGAGTCAGCCCCTCCACGTTGGGCACGGTCACCATCTGTGGCCCTGAAGAAATCACCAGGTTCACCGGAGAACCTTCCGCCATGGAGCTCCCGCTCGCCGGGTCCTGGGTAATGACTTTGCCGGTCGCCACTGTGTCGCTGTTCTGCTTGGTGATGGTTCCCACCTTGAGTTTCGCCCCCGTAAGGGCTGCGTTCGCAGCGTCCTGGATCAGCCCCTCCACGTTGGGCACGGCCACCATCTGTGGCCCGGAAGAAATCACCAGGTTCACCGGGGAACCTTCCTTCAAGGAGCTCCCGGTCGCCGGATCCTGGCTGATTACTTTGCCGGAAACCACGGTGTTGCTGTTCTGCTTGGTGACGGTTCCCACCTTGAGTTTCGCCCCCGTAAGGGCACTGGTCGCAGCATCCTGAGTTAACCCCCCCACATTGGGCACGGCCGCCATCGGAGGCCCTGAAGAAATCACCAGGTTCACCGTGGAACCTTCTGCCCTGGAGCTCCCCGCCGCCGGGTCTTGGCTAACTACTTTGCCGGAGACCGCGGTGTTGCTGGCCTGCTTGGTGATCGTCCCCAGCGTGAGTTTCGCCCCGGTGAGGGCTGTTGTCGCAGCGTCCTGAGGCAGCCCTGCCACGTTGGGCACGGCCACCATCGGAGGCCCTGAAGAAATCACCAGGTTCACCGGGGAACCTTCCGCCAAGGAGCTCCCGCTCGGTGGGTCTTGGCTAATTACTTTGCCCGAAGCCACTGTGTTACTGGTCTGCTGGGTGATGGTCCCCACCTTAAGTTTCGCATCGCTGATGGCTGCGGTCGCGGCGTCCTGAGGCAGCCCCTCCAGCTTGGGGGTGGTCACCTTGGCGCACCCACTCACAAAAAGGATCGTGCCTGCAAGGCAGGCAGCAAGGCACCGTTGCCAGCCCGACCGAATCGGCCAACTTCTTCCGGTCGGGAAGATCATTCGATTTTCAGACATAGCGTGTTAGGTTTTTTTCGAAGCTTATTCGCGTACTGTCGCGGCATTGGTTCTCCAAAAACGAACATTCAGATCGATACTTGAGGGGCTTGATCGCATCGATTTCCGGACCGACTCGCACCCACTGAAGCGACCGGTTTTGGGGCTAACGGTAAATCGCGCAATACCTGTCTGGCTATTTTCTCGAGCAGGGGAGGGAACCTTCTCCGCAGTTTTATTTTTGGGGGGATGAGCGTTTCTTGAGCCGCCTCGCGTCAAGTTTCACGTTTGGGGAGGCGGCGGCGCTGCTTATAGTGCGTCCGATCGCGGCTCAGCGCAAGAGGATCTGCACCGAGGTGAAGATTGCCATTGTCGACGACGAGAACGTCGCTCCGTTCGATCCCGGATGTCGGTCAAGGTGAATCCCACGGCGGTGGTGATGATCCTGCCAAATGTATCGGTGAACCTGATTCACCCGGCCAGTCAGCCGGCAGGTAACACGCCGGCGGTACGAAGCTCGCGGGTCAGCGCGGTCGGTTTGTCCTTCCAATCGCGGAAGGAATAAAGTCGTGTTCTACTTCCATCAGGAATGATCCAATGGTTTGTAGCCGTCTTACTTTAAAGGAGCAAAGTAGGCGCCTTTAGGAAATTTAAAATGGAGCGTATCATCCATGGAAATCGCCGGGACCGATGCCACGAAACCCGAATACAAATCTGCCTTGTTTAAGGAACTCCTGGCCGAACGTGACGAGATTCTTCATCACAAATGGCTTGAGAGTGAGAAAGCCGGTTACGATATCGGATTCGACCGTGCCTTGATGGATTGGATCGTGAGATATCGATCGGCTTGGCGCGAGCAGCGACAACGCTAGCGTCATGATCTATCAGTTTTTGAAACTGGCAGCGTCATCCGCCTCGAGATAATCGACTAACGTCGCGCTCTCGGGCTTGAGACCTACCTTGGCGCATTCGCCGGAAAACCAGTCCTTTTTTTCCGGATCGTCGTAGGGACGATAGCCTTCGACTTCATTGGACCATGTCTTGATTTCTTCGGTTGTCCTTGCGGTGCCATGGCTGTCGAACCAGGTGAGGATTTGCTCGTCTGTGGCACCCGAAGCGAGCAGCTTCTGGACTTCATCGGCCTGGACACCCTTGAACTCGAAGAGCATTTGATCCAGTGGACAGGCGTAGTGATATTCGCCCACGGTGCCTTGAAGATCGGCACGCCCCTTATCGATCATGCGGGCCATCAGCGCGTAGTCGCCGAGCCGGTAGCGGGGACTGCGGGGTGGTTCCTTGGTCAGAGTTTTTGCGGTATTCATAGTTAGTTAGTTCCTTCCTTGAGATGGTGGCTTTTATCGTCACCAGATGGTAAAACGACAACTGTCGGTAACAGACCATTCGACGGATAGATTGTCAAAAGCTACTTTTAAGGTATGACGCCTGAGCCTGTAAAGCTTGACCCGCGCATTCGGCGCACCAGGCAGATGCTTTTCGAAGCCTTTCAGGATCTCCTCTCGGAAAAGACTTTCCATCTCATCACAGTACAGGACATCACCGAACGATCCACACTCAACCGGGCCACCTTTTACGATCATTTCACCGATAAGTTCGCGCTCCTGGAGGCGATGATGGGCGAAAGATTTAGCACATTGATCGCCGCCCGGATGGCGGGCAACGAAGGAACATGTGAAGCGGCACTAAGACAGCTGATCCTTGCGGCATGCGATTTCCTGGCCGAGGTATCTTCCGGTTGCCAGAAATATCAGCGGCAATTCGAGCCGATGGTCGAATCCCAGGTCAAGGCCGTCATGCGCGAATCATTGTTGACCGGGCTTCGCAACCTTGGAGCTCAAAATCCGGAACTGAAGGCAACAATGGTCAGTTGGGCGATCACAGGCGCAGCACTCCAGTGGAGCCGAGAAAAAAAAATCTCAGCGGACGAGCTCGCAGATGCCGTTCTGCCGACGATGCACACCGCCTTACGGGCGGGAGAATGACCCCGCAGCGCAAATTCCGAAATTTTTGTCATACCGGCCAGTTATGAAAGAACTTGGCACCCAAGGAAATCCAGGCGTAGCGGGTTTGGCGGGCTTTTTTGATCGCCTTATCTCTTTCCTCCCAAGGCCTTTGCTCAAGGAAAGCTTTCTGCAGATCAGACTCGGCGATATGCATTTCCTGAAGTGCCTTGGTGAGGGCCTCCACGTCTTCGGGCGTCATAGCGGGTTTGGGCATGACCTGAATTGTAGGATCTTCA
This sequence comes from uncultured Verrucomicrobiae bacterium, assembly GCA_963782115.1. GTDB lineage: Bacteria > Verrucomicrobiota > Verrucomicrobiia > Chthoniobacterales > JAFAMB01 > JAFAMB01. Next base: position 130,800 of record CAWAIK010000008.1, on the reverse strand, counting down.
ACTTAACAGGACGATCTTTTTCCGCTCAAACCCGATCGGGCACTGCGACCCACTAGACTCCGGAGCACGCATCAGCTGTAACTGGTGATTTAGAACCTGCGGACGATGCTTTATAGTGGAATTCGCCCTAAAGTCGGCCAAATACCAACCGATCTACTATAGTATAAATAATTTTACGATGATTATAATGGCCTTTTCTCTTAAGCTGTGAGCGAAACTCCGATTCACAATCTGCTTACCGTTAAAGAGACGGCCGAGTACCTGCGGATTCCTCTCCCGACTGTCTACTATCTTGTACAACGCGGAAAGATTCCGGCCATTCAAATTGGCGGCCGCTGGCGGGTCAAGAAATCCTCCCTGGACCGTGACATTCTGCGCGAAGACAAGCAAGGCCAACCTACGGTGTTAGTGGTTGACGATGATCCGGACCTGCAGGATATCTTTCGAACATTTTTGAAGAAAATCGGCTTTAGTCGAGTGGTGGTCGGCACGGCTAAAGAGGCCATTCAAAGCCTCCGGAAGCAGAAATTCGATCTCATGTTTTTGGACTTGCAACTACCTGACGCTCCCGGTGATCAGGTCTACAAAACAGCCAAGCAAATTGATCCGGACCTTAACGTTATCGTGATCACAGGTTACCCGGATAGCGAGATCCTCGATCGGATTCTTCAAGTTAGTCCGGTCACGATCCTAAGGAAGCCACTGAAGATTGAGCAGCTCGATCAGACGGTGAAGATTCTCGGGCACAAAACGCGCAAGTTGGAGAACTGAGCAACAGATTTCGAAACTACTGCGACTGGCGCGATTCATGGGGAGGGTATGGTTAGTACCGATCACCACTCATGTGGGTTTCTTCGGCCCAAACCATTCGGCTACGCCGTGCCGCCCCTTGGCGGTGAGTTCCAACGCGCGCGTGCTCTCAAGGCGCTTGACCCAGCCAAGCTCAAGACAACGCTCGCATAGCTTTGCCCCGACCCTGCCTGCCATGTGATAGCGTCGCTCGCTCCAATCGAGGCATGGCCGGCAGAAGACACGCTTCGACCGCTTATGCTCCTCCAAGCTGACGCCGAACTCCGACAAGAACACCAAGCCCGCTTCGGTGACTTCACCTCCGTCTTGGGCAAGCACCACGTAACCGCGTTCGACGAGGGCATCGGCCACTGCCACCCCGAGCCGGCCAGCCAAGTGGTCATAGCAGGTGCGGGCCGCCCGCATCTGCTCATCGATACGCGAGGAAGGCCTTTGACTGAGCGGGGCCTGAATGGCCGCGAGCGCCATGATGCTCTCGAGCATGGTCGCGACAAGCGGCGAGGCAATTCGATAGTAACGATGACGGCCCTGTTTCTCGAGAGCGAGAAGTTTTGCCCGGGTGAGTTTGGCCAGGTGTCCGCTTGTCGTCTGAGGCGCAACCCGGGCGATATAGGCCAGTTCGGTGGAGGTGAGCGCGCGGCCATCCATGAGCGCGGCCAGGATGTTTGCACGAGCCGGTTCGCCAACAAGGGCAGCCACTTCGGCAACATTCAGATTGAGCGACGTCATTCCAAGATCATTCCACGGATATGGGCATTTGCGACGAGAAATCCGCTTCATTACTACGGTGAGAACCGTAGCGATTGCGCTTGACCTTCCTGGTTCGAGCCAGCAATTTGCCAGCACCCTGTCCCGTCCGTGGCGGTCAACTCGGACGGCCAAATGACGAGATTATGGAAGAAGCAAAAGGAGCCTGGTTATGTTCTCGGTGATTTTCGAAGTGCAGCCCAAGCACGGCAAGTTCGACGAATATCTGAACCTCGCCAAGGAGCTCAAACCCATCCTGGGGATCATTGAAGGCTTTATCGATAACGAGCGGTTCGAATCGAAGCGCACCGTCGGTCGGGTGCTCTCGCTCTCAACGTGGAGGGATGAGAAGGCCGTCATCCGCTGGCGCACGGTCGGACGTCATCATGAGATCCAGGAGAAAGGTCGGTTCGAGGTGTTCGAAGATGTCGGAGCGCCGGGAAGCGCCACAATTCTATCCGGAGGTGCAGAGAGCGGGTCGTGAGTAAACCGAGCCACCGAGGCTTTCCGAGAGGACAGCTTGCTGAATCCAGAGCGAAAGACAGGTTCTTCATCGGAGCCTGCCTGGCAGGACAGAAATGAGATAGGCGATCCGTGCGTACCGCTAAAGCAAAACGTTCCAGGAAGGTCGACAATTCTGTCCGCTCGACACTGGCAAAGTCGCTTACGCTGGTTGCGATGAGTCTCGGCTACTGTGTCGTCCAGCTTGACGTCACCATCGTGAATACAGCTTTAAACAGCATCGGCGGCTCTCTGGGCGGTGGTGTTTCTGAGCTTCAGTGGATCGTCAGCAGCTACACAATTGCCTTTGCGGCCTTAATTTTGACGGCGGGCGCGCTTGGCGATCGTATCGGCGCGAAAAACGTCTTCATATCGGGCTTCGCTATCTTTACGATCGCCTCGCTCGGGTGCGCGCTGGCGCCTGGGACAACGATCCTGATCGCCGCGAGAGCGGTGCAGGGTGTAGGTGCAGCCATCCTGGTTCCAAACTCGCTGGCCCTCCTCAATCATGAATATCCCGATGAGAGGGAACGCGGACGGGCGGTTGGAATTTGGGCAGCCGGGGCAAGCTTTGCTCTCACGGCCGGCCCGCTTGCGGGCGGCGGCCTTATCGCGCTTGTCGGTTGGCGAAGCATATTTCTGGTCAATCTGCCGATTGGTCTCGCCGGTCTTTGGCTAACGTGGCGCTACGCAGACGAAACTCCGCGATCCTCCAATCGTGAACTCGATCTACCCGGACAAGCCGCGGCAATCGGCGCGTTAGGTTGTTTGGCCGGTGCGATCATCGAAGCTGGATCCTTTGGCTGGAACAATCTGTGGGTTCTCGCAGGCTTTGCAGGCTTCGCGGTTTTAGCTGCATTTTTCGTCTTCCAAGAACGGCGCGCGCGGCACCCAATGCTTCCAGTTTCGCTGTTTCGGCACAGATTGTTTTCGCTGACTTCCATCGTAGGACTTCTCGTGAACGTGGCCTTTTACGGTCTGATTTTCGTGCTCAGCTTATACTTCCAGCAGGTCAACGGCTTATCCCCTTTTGCGACAGGTTTGGCCTTTCTTCCGATGATGGGAGCGGTGCTCCCGGTAAACTTGTTAGCTGCTCGCGCGGCTGAGCGATTTGGCGCGCCGGCAATCATTGCCACCGGCGCAGCAATTGCAGCCGCTGGCTGCGTTGCCCTGATCGGCATTGACCGTGGCACGAGTTATTGGATGATAGGTGTGCAGCTTGTTGCCATCGGGGGCGGCCTGGGACTGCTGGTCCCGCCTCTCACATCCACCCTGCTCGGCAGCGTTGAGAAGGCTCGCTCGGGCGTCGCAGCTGGTGTTCTCAACTCCACGAGACAAACAGGCAGCGTTCTCGGCGTAGCCCTATTTGGATCCCTCGTAAGCCAGGCGAACGCGTTCATCCGCGGCGCCCGGGAAGCGCTGATGATCTCCGCGATCCTTCTGCTTGGCGCCGCGCTAACGATTGTGGTCGGCGGCCAGAGGAAGAAATAATGTTCCCGTGGAGGGGGGCGCGTAACTCGTGCTTAGGGTTTCACTAACGAAAACATGGAGCTGTCTGAGGAGAATCGCCATGCGTGCATACGTCGTTGAACATCCCGAAGAAGCCTTTACGCAGGTCGACCTCCCTCGCCCTGTTCCCTCGGCAGGCCGGGTGCTGGTGCGCGTACACGCAAGTGGCGTGAATCCGCTGGACACCAAGATCCAGGGGCAACGATTGACGCTTCCTTCGTTGCCGTCAAACGCTATACCGGCCACGTCGTGAGTTGCCTTGGATGGAGCACTCATTCCCTGACTCCGCTTTCGTTCCGTGGCGCCACCTATTCGGGGGTATTTACGCTCATGCCTCTGCTCACCGGCCTGGGCCAAGCGGATCACGGCACGATTCTTCGGGAGGCGGCAGCGCTGGCCGAACGCGGCAAGCTCAGGCCGCTGCTCAACAAACAGCGCTTCTCCTCGGCAGATATCGATGCCGCGCATTCGCTGGTGGAGTCCGGGGCGCTCGGCAAAGTGGTCGTCGATCTCTAGAGTCGAAGCGCTTAAAGTTATTTCTCGGCTTTATAGCCGGGCAAGATTTTGCTCAAATAGGATTTAGCATTTCGTATGCGCAAGGTAATGGCAAGATTGATATGGGCTTTGATATGGGCTCTAGTCGCGATTCTCGTCGTGGCCCGTTCTGCCGAACAGTACGCCGCACCGGAAGAAGTCTCCTCATTTCCTTACGGTCCTCCTGACCTTCCCTTGTTGAAAACTTCCTGGCTCCAAGGTTTAGCAGAGCGATTTTCTAACTACGTCGATGTGCTCTCGCTCCAATTCAGCTCTGTACTCGGAAGCTGGAGCAGAGAGCCCCTTTTCTTTGCGATCACTCCCGCAAAGATTCTGATCTTACTTCTCACCCTCATTGTCGGATTTGCCTTAGCGGGCTTGGCACGGGTCGTCATTCTGAAATACCACTCACTAGGCCGGTCCAAGCCGATCACCGAACGGTATTGGCGCAACGGGATTCTGTTTGCCTTACGCCGAGCGTTGAGCGGCTTTTTCATCTTCACCGGTGCGTTCTTCGCCTCGGTACCGATCCTACCTCACATAGGATTTGCGCTTGGCGGCTTTCCCACCTTCGCCATTGCCGCGAAGGTGGCCGAACTAGGTTACTTTGCGACCGCTCTTGGCTTTTGCTTTCGGATCGTACGTTTGGTGCGGAACTGGCTCAACGGTTTTGCCAAGGGGCCATCGAACCGTTGGTATTTCGGAGCCTTTCCGGTGCTTGGAAAAGCGCTCTACTACAATCTTATTCTCTTAGCATTTTCGACCGCAATCTACATTCTCGAGTTGCCTGACCCCCTTCTAAAAGGCGGATACAAAATCGTGACCATCGCGGGGATTGTTGCTAATACTTGCTTGTTGATTCAGACGGTTTTGGCAGTCGAGTCGATGGTGGTCTCGCGGGCCGAGATCCTGAAATACGATGTCTACAAGCGGCGAAGGATCGAGACCAGCGCCCAAATGCTTCGCCGGCTGCTGATATTTGCCATCGTGGTCGTCGGAATTGGCGCTGCCCTGATGGCCTTCCAACCGGTGCGCCAGATTGGAACCGGGCTGCTGGCATCCGCGGGAATAGCCGGGGTTATCGCGGGGTTCGCTGCTCAGAAATCGCTTTCCACAATTATTGCCGGGCTCCAGGTCGCGATCATGCAACCTATGCGAATCGAAGATGTGGTGATCGTCGAAGGAGAGTGGGGAACAATCGAAGAGATCACTTTGACCTACGTGGTGATTCGCGTGTGGGATTGGCGGCGTTTGATCGTTCCCATCACCTATTTTCTGGAAAAGCCATTCCAGAACTGGACCCGCAACAGTTCGGACCTCATGGGAGCGGTCTTCCTTTACGTCGACTTCCTTATTCCGGTCCAAAAGGTCCGCGAGGAAACCAAGCGGATTGTTGAGGCATCGAAATTGTGGGACCAACGCGTATTCGCATTTCAGGTCACTGACTTTAGATCCAACTCGGTCGAGATTCGGATCCTGGCCAGTGCCAGAACCTCGCCGGAACTCTTCGACCTCCGGTGCGAAATCCGAGAAAAGATCCTTTCCTTCCTCCAAGATCGATATCCGAGCGCTTTTCCGCGAGTTCGGACAGCGCTTTCGCGTCTGCCTGCTCAGCCAACATAAAAAAGTATTAACTTCATCCGACTCGAAAACACATAATAATAATTTAACTATGTAAAGGTGCCTTTTGCTATCTTGCCGGAGGCTCCGGTACTGTGGGGGAGCTGATTGTTTGCCCGGTGGCGTGTTTGAGCAGGGCGAATATGTCACTGTCCGTGGAAAGCACCAGCGTGGAGTCTTTGGTAAAAATTTTGTGGTAGGTCTCCAGCTTCTTGAGAAAACCATAGAACTCGGCGGCCTGCGGAATCTGGGTGTAGGCGCGAGCGTAAATCTCCGTGGCCTTGGCGTCAGATTCACCCCGGATCTGCTGGACTCGGCGGTAAGCGTTCGACTGGATCTCGTTGAGGTCGCGGTCACGCTGGCCCGCGATACGGGCAGATTCACCGTCTCCTTCGGAACGAAAGCGTTGCGCGATCTGAAGTCGCTCGCTGATCATTCGCTGGTAGATCCGGTCGAGGACGTCGGGATTGTAGTTGACTCGCTTGATCCGGAAATCGAGTACCGCAATGCCAAACTCCGCCAATTTTTGCGTGGCGGCAGCTTTGATTTCTTCTTCAATCTTCTGCCGGCCGAATTCGATGGGTGGCAGAACGCCGATCATACCAGTGGGACCGCCCTTGAGGGTGTCATCGTGGACTGGTCGGCGCTCCTTATCGGTGCGCACAATTTCGATCAGGTCGTGCTTGGCGATGGAGTTACGCGTTTCGCTGCCGAGGATGTCTTCGAGGCGCGATTGAGCGCTGCGCTCGTCGTGCAAGCGCACGAAATAGAGCTTCGGATCTTCGATGCGCCAGCGTGCGAATGTGTTGACGTGAATGTATGTCTTATCCCTGGTGGGGATGGCGACCGGAGCGCCGTCCCATTCCAGGAAGCGCTTGTCGAGGCTGTTCACGTTTTGCACGAATGGTATCTTGAAATGTAGACCCGGGCCGGTGATGGGGTCACCAACCGGTTTTCCAAACTGCGTAATGATCACCTGCTCGGTCTGATCCACCGTATAGAAGGCGCCGGAAAGTATTAGGAAAAGGAAAAGAACAACGGCGATCGCCGCCGCCGGGAGAAAGTAACTCTTTTTCATTGCTGTCGGCCCTCCCCGGGCTTGGTCGAAAGAGGCAGGATTGGAAGCAGTTGCCGCATCGACTCGTCAACGATGATTTTTTGCCCGGTCTGCGGCAGGATTTCACTCATTGTCTCGAGGTAAAGGCGGGTCCGAGTGATCTCAGGCGCCTTGGCATATTCCTGGAGCACAGCACTAAAAGCAGCGACATCACCTTCGGCCTCATTAACCCGCTTGAAGCGATAGCCCTCCGCCGCGCGAATCGTCTGGTCGGCTTCACCTTTGGCTTTAGGTATCACCTTGTTGTATTCGCCGTTGGCGATATTGATGGCGTTTTCGCGATCCTGCTGTGCCTTGTTCACCTCGTTGAACGATGCCTGGACCTGACTGGGAGGGTTGACATTTTTCAGCTGCACCTGATCCACGCGAATGCCTAGCTGGTAGCGTTTGGACAATTCCTGCATTCGGGCCAGCGCCTCGACCTCAATGTCCTGCCGTCCGATCGTAATCAATTCGTCCACGGTCCGGTCGCCGATTACCTCGCGCATCGCGGCCTCGGACAAGTCGCGAAGGGTTTCCGCCGGATTGCGCACATCGAAGAGATACTGCTTTGGGTCTTCGATGCGATATTGTACCACCCATTCCACCAGAGCGGCATTCAGGTCGCCGGTGACCATGGATTTTTCCTCGTCCGGGTCCTCGCTGCTCTGAATCGAATTGGTCAGGTAACCCGGTGTGGTGAAGCCGAACTCGAGTTTCAACTGCCGTCGCGTCGGCAGCACTGTCACCGCGTCGATACCGAACGGCAGCTTGAAGTGCAGCCCCGGCTCGACCGTCTCTAGAAATTTCCCGAAACGCAGCACGACACCCTGCGATTCGGCCCCCACTGTGTAGTAGGAGGTCCACACGACGGCGATCAGCAGGATGCCCGCGAAGCAGACGGCCAGGCTCCAGCCAACCAATGGAGGATTCCCATTCAGGTTAATGGTGCGCGGCGTGTCATGATCAGGCAGTCGCGGTGGCGTTGGGCCTTCACGTTGTTCATCAAAAGGATTCATCAGGATTATTAATTGGGTTCGGCGATGCGCTGCTTTCCGGCAATTTCTCTGGCGATACCCACAGCGAGCATGATGAGCGTGATGCCAGTTCCCACCACCGCGAAGCCTCCTTGGCGACCTGGTCATGCGCCGGCTTAGTTTCGGGTTTGTGAATCGTCGCGTGTTCGTCTTTCTTCATATGGATTCCTCCTCGATTTTTTCTATGATTCTTCCATCAACGCGCGACAGCTCCGCCAAAAAACTCGCTCCGACTTCATCATTTTTCCCATACTAATTTCGAAGGGCTATGATTACCTTTGCTATTTTGGACAGTCCGTGTGGTTTGCCGCTATCAAGGGGCCAGGTATGCCAGTTGCGCCACTCGCTCCTCGACCAAGGCGCGAGCCTCCAACAGCTCGGCAATCGGATCCCAATGACCATTCATGAGGGCATCCCGGGCGCTAGGGAGAATCGAGGCCGGGAGCTCTTCACTTCCCAGACGAATCGTCTCCTTAGTTAAATCGATGGTCATTTCACTTTTCGATTCTGACTCGACAATTTTGCGAATTCGGCCAAGGTCATGCCGTGAGACCGTCACACAAGGGATGCCTAACGTGGTAGAATTTCCGAAGAAAATTTCAGCAAAGCTCTCCGCGACCACGGCGCGAAAACCATAACGATAGATCGCTTGCGGAGCGTGCTCGCGCGAACTACCACAGCCAAAATTTCTTCCGGCGATGAGGATGGTTGCCCCATTGAATCGGACGTCATTTAAGGGGCAGTTCTTCGGCCGACCATTTTCATCGAAACGCACGTCGTAAAACAGGAACTCGCCAAGTCCTTCAAAGGTAACGCACTTCAAGTATCTGGCCGGAATAATCCGGTCCGTATCCACATCATCTCCGGCGGCTGGGACACAAGTGCCGGTTACTTCCAGGATCTTTTTTAGAGCCATACCTATTTTGAATCCAAGGGCTGTGTTACGGCAGTGAACAATTGCCGGGCATCTGTTATCTCACCCGCTATAGCAGCTGCCGCTACCATGACAGGACTCATCAACACGGTCCTGCCAGTGGGACTTCCTTGCCGCCCCTTGAAATTCCGGTTACTGGAACTGGCGCAAAGCTGATCCCCGACAAGCTTATCTGGATTCATGGCGAGACACATCGAACAACCCGCCTCGCGCCATTCAAAACCAGCTTCAGTGAAGATCCGATCAATCCCCAATTTCTTGCAAGCCACCCCCACAATCTGCGAGCCAGGAACGGCGATTGCCTTAACGCCCCGCGCGACATGTCTGCCTTCGATGTATTTGGCGACTTCCTTGAAGTCTGAAAGCCGGCCGTTGGTGCAACTGCCGAGAAACGCGACTTGGATTGTTGTTCCTTTGATTGGTTGCCCCGGTCGCAGCTTCATGTGTTCCAGGGCTTCTGCGAGCGACACACGCTGATCCTCAGTTGCACCATCGGGCACTGGTAAGCGCTCTGAAATGAAAACCGCCTGGCCAGGATTGATGCCCCAAGTGACTGTCGGCTCAATCTCTGCGGCGTCGAAATTGACAACATCGTCATAGACACAGTCGCAATCTGAAACGTACGACTTCCACCGGTTGACTGCTTTTTCCCATTTCTTGCCTTTTGGGCTGTAAGGACGACCCTCAAGATAAGCATACGTTGTCTCATCCGGATTGACGTACCCGACCCGGGCGCCGCCTTCGATCGACATATTGCAGACGGTCATCCTCTCCTCCATGGTAAATCCGTCGAAAACTTCGCCGCCGTACTCGTAGGCGAATCCGTTCCCTCCATTTACGCCCAATTTGCGAATGAGATGAAGAATCACATCTTTGGCGTAGGTTCCCGCCGGCAGTTTCCCATCAACATTGATTCGGCGGACCTTCAGCTTGCCGATGGCCATTGTTTGCGTGGCCAGGACGTCCCGTACCTGGCTCGTCCCGATCCCGAACGCGATTGCGCCAAAGGCGCCATGCGTCGAAGTGTGAGAATCCCCACAGGCGATCGTGGTTCCCGGTTGCGTGATTCCTTGTTCAGGACCTACGACGTGAACGATCCCTTGTTTGCCAGAGGGAATGTCAAAATAGGTAATTCCAAATTGCTCGCAATTCTTGCGCAATTCCTTGATCATCTCATCGGCCAGCGGATCTGAAAACGGTTCCGTCCGTCGATCAGTCGGAACAATGTGATCGACCGTCGCAAATGTCCTGCCGGGATACGGAACGGACAGCCCCAAATCCCGGAGCATGGCAAATGCCTGGGGACTCGTGACCTCATGGATGAGATGAGTGCCGATGAGCAACTGGGTTTGTCCGTTCGGCAATTCGCGAATCCTGTGCGCCCCCCATACCTTCTCAAAGAGTGTTTGTCCCATCTTGCGGTTACACAACAACCTTTTTCACTGGAAGGCAAAGCTTTGCGAAAGGAAATTATTAGGCGCGTGTTTCAAAACCAGTTGGATCATTAACGTTGATATAGACCAAGCAGAGTTGGAGCAGGTGTAACGAAAGCATCGTAATTTCTTGATCTTCACGGCGATTGGTCGCGAACTCTCCGCCTTTGCCGTAAAGAGGAGAAGACACGATTCGGACTTTAAAGCACGCTAAGCAGCGGCGGCGAAGTCATGTGCATGGCTGCGGAGCGGCCGAAATTCATCTGGACCGAGGGTCGGCGATGTGTCCCAGTGGTGATCGCCGGTTAGCTAAAGAATCCCGGCGTTTCTGAAGAGAAACAGGAAGAGAAGAGGGGAAAAATAAAAAGGCTTTCCTTCCGCGACGGAACGCCCAGCCCAGAGCAAGTCCTTAGCCACATGAACAGTCGCCATGTTTTACCGTTCGTTTCACACGCAGGGTTGGGGGCACGCGGTGTGATCGGTCACCAACCCCGCGTGCCCCTATTCCCCCAGAACAGTGGAGTCAAAACCGAATGTAATTCTTTATCCAACTCCTTTCGCTTCGCATCTAGAAATTCGGGTTGCGGTCCCGAAGGTGGACCTTGAATCCAGACGCGAATCAGGTGCTCGATGAAACGACGAAGGACGGATCGTCGTCTGAGTTACCGGCGGAAACAGTCGGCCTTTGAATCGTAAGCAAGTGCTCGACTTGCCGCCGAGCCGAGGGAGAGTTGAGGTCCGGTAGACCGGAGGCGTCTACGATTTAAGTGCAGCTCGAGACTCATTTCGCGTTTAAAAAAAGAACTTTGGGGAGCTGACTGCCCTTTGGGTGGCGCACGACATTCGCGACGCGATCATGGACTTCATCGCACATTGGTCAGAACGCACCGAGATCCGCGCCCTGCAGCTAGTATTACTATGTTAAGTCGAATCATCGATCTTCTCCGGGAATGTCGAGCGGCAATAGGGACCGTGTCCGGTCGATCTCAGTAGCCACGGCCGGATCGCTTCCAGGATCTTCTCCAACGTCAGACCAGAAGTTTTTTTTTGCCGCGAGGTAGGTTGTCAGGATGAATAGGTAGGCGATGGCACTCATCACAAGATGGTGATGAAAGCCCTGCCAAGACGGCCCTCGTAATGATCTAATCCCACTCTTCCACTTTATCCAGCAGCTTCCATAGATCCCATTTCTGTGCCGGCTTGGGCGTTGAACCGTCCAGTTGCCGGCACTCGGTAACCTGCCGCGCGTGCAGTTCCAACCCTAATTTGATCACTTCCGGCTTGGCTTTCGCCTCACCGTCACTAGCTTGCTTATCGTTATTATTCATACAGCCGACAGCGTAGCAGCGGGTGTTGCTGCCTGTCGGCTCATATCATCTAATGTGGTCCCAAAACGCGGATGTTTTCGGGCCGGGCCATTTATGTTTTCAGGCCGCTCGTGGAAACGCGCGATGGCGCGACGCGCATCTTGCCCTGGAACTCTTCGGGACTGCGGAAGGCGCAACCCGCCCGCTGACACAGGAAAATTTTGGTGCAGTTGCCTATGCAACCAATCGGATGCTCCATACGGGACCCTTGGCCGCTACGATTGAGGGCCAGCCTCCCTGATGCTATCGAGTGGAACCATTTGTCGTAGAATACGCTACCGTAGGTTTTCGCAGCCAGGAGGACTTTGGGCCGATTGAAAATGATTGAATCGGCGCCGCGCGCGGCTTAAAAGGAGATTTATACTGCGGAAGATGTGCCCCCCGACGCCCCAAACAAGGTGTACGAGCTCAAAACGTCCTCGAAGTCGCCAAACAGATAAAGCCAGAGTGCGGGAAGGAGCAATTCAAAATGCGAATTACACAGATCCGAGAAAAAACCGTCGCCATTGCCTCACCGATTGCCAACGCCTACATCGATTTTTCCAAAATGACGTGCTCGGTGGTAGCGGTCGTCAGCGACGTTGCACGCAACGGCAAGCCGGTGATCGGCTACGGATTCAACTCCAATGGCCGCTACGGCCAGGGTTGCCTCATCCGCGAGCGATTCCGCCCGCGCATCCTCGATGCTGATCCAAAAACGCTGATCGACGAGAAACACGAAAATCTCGATCCCTCCAAGATCTGGGCGTGTATGATGACCAACGAAAAGCCGGGCGGACACGGCGAACGCTCGGTTGCGGTCGGCACTATCGACATGGCCGTGTGGGATGCGGTGGCCAAGATCGCTGAGAAGCCGCTCTTTCAACTCTTGGCCGAGCGTTATGGCAATGGCATACCTGACCCGAAGGTGTTCGTATATGCGGCTGGCGGTTACTATCATCCGGGTAAGGGTCTAGATGGCCTTAGGCAAGAGATGCGCGGCTATCTCGACCGCGGCTATACTGCGGTAAAGATGAAGATCGGCGGGGTCCCACTTGAGGAAGACCTGCGTCGCATTGAAGCGGCGCAAGCAGAACTGACTACCGGGCAGCAACTCGCCGTTGACGCTAACGGCCGCTTTGATAAGGCAACGGCGATTGCCTACGCCGAGGCGCTCTCGCAGTATAACCTCTTGTGGTATGAGGAAGCCGGCGACCCGCTTGATTATGAACTTCAAGCAGAGCTGGCGAAACACTATGCGGGTTCGATGGCCACAGGCGAGGATCTATTCTCCATGCTGGACGCGCGTAATCTCATCCGCTACGGCGGAATGCGTCCTGACCGCGATTGGCTTCAGTTCGACTGTGCCCTGAGCTACGGACTTGTTGAATATCTTCGTACCTTAGAGATGCTGAAAGCCTACGGCTGGTCCGCCCGTCGTTGTATTCCGCACGGCGGCCATCAAATGTCGCTTAACATCGCAGCCGGTCTCGGGTTGGGCGGCAATGAGTCGTATCCCGACCTATTCAAGCCATACGGAGGGTTCCCAGATGGCGTTGAGGTACAAGGCGGTTATATCACAATGCCGGAGCTACCAGGAATCGGTTTCGAGGGAAAATCCGATCTTTATCGCGAGATGCAGGCGCTCAGCAATTAATCCATTTCCAGTCGGCTAACTCCTTTCACTTGAGCTAGACCTAGAAGTTGCTTTTTGCGTCTGCGTTATTTTCGTCCTACATAGCCCGCGTTCGATCGGTTATCACCGAATCATTGCCGATGTATAAGTTGTTGAACAGTAGGTTATTACAGCAGCGTTACTTGCTCCGCTGTCGCTCGCGCTGAAGAAATGCCTGAATCTTGAGGCCGGTCGATAGCGTCGGAACGTCGGTTATACTGACCTCATGGATAACTACGCCGCCCAGTTGCGCAAGACAGGCCGGAATTCTGAGGCGCAGGAACTCGAAGCGGCCGTCAAGGCGATTCGGGCAAGCCAGGGTTAGTAGTAATTTGCTACAAGTTTCGGCTAGGCAAACGTACCCACGATTCCGGAAGTCATCGAGCGCAGCGAAGTCCAAACCGACCATTTAAAAAAAGCTCGCTGCGGTGCGGATGCTGTACGATTTTCTGGTCGTTCGGCAAATTACGCCATCGAATCCAGCGCATTCCGTTCGCGGGCCAAAGTATGTGGTGAAAAAAGGCAAGACGCCCGTCTGGTCAGTCTGATGGAGGACGGTTGGGGGAAGTTAAAGGCAATGAGAGGATATCTGGGCGCGATCACGCCCAGTTGAGCTGCGGCAAAGAATCCTTGGCCCTGTCGATGCCGCCCCACTTAGTGAAGAGCGTGGCGCTATTCTGATCGATTTCCTGTTGTGAAAGCGGCCAATGGTGCGCGCTCCCTGGGAAAACTATGTAGCCAATGCCGTGACCAATGCCACCAGTCTTTGGACTCGACGGGATTCCGAGTGCTTTAGCCAACGCAATGGATGCCTCGCCGATCTTCTTAGCGGGTCCCACATCGGCGTAAACCGCGTACGCATGAACGCCAGTCTGCGCGTGAATGACGACAGCAAAGTCGCCTAGCTTGGCTCCTAGTCCAAGCCTTCCGGGAAGGACGATGAAATTTATCGCCTCTGCATTCACGTAGCGCCGAGTATCTTCTCGCTCCCAGTTTGGGTCTTCCAGAGATGTGGTGGAAATATAAAATCCTGGAGCCGGGTCATTGGCTCCCTGAATGATCGGTCGGCCGCTCGGCTCGCCATTGTCCGTGACAAGGGCCCACCAGTTGCCCGGTCTCCCGGCATTGCCAAGAAAGTCTAAGCCTGATCTCCGGTCAGGGTGATAGGCGTGGGGAGCGCCATCGGCATCGATGTCTAAACCGGCTTCGTAGAAGAAAGCAGAGCGGTCGTCCGGGTATGTCTCAACATTGGACTGGCCGATACGTTTGAGGAATCTAAGTTCGTTACCGTTAGGCTCGAAGCGCAATGGAGTAATTGACCGAGGAGGTGCAGTTTTTGGTGGCGGAGCCGTTAGAGTCGTCATGGGAAATCTCTTTACTGTTTTGTACGCGCCGTGGTGCGGGTTTGCTATTGATTCTCTTTTTGTTAGTTGCGCCTGGACTTCGATTAGCAAAGGGGGCTTTCCCTGTCGCATCCTGGAGCCATGCTTACTAACTCCAACGAGGAAATCTGCCCGAACCCTCAGAAAATCTTTCTGGTATGTGTTTAGCGCGATGTCTCAGCAGCTCAAAAGCCTTTTGCCTTACATCGCGCGCTACGAAAAACAGATCGCCGAACTCTTCCATGCTCATCCGCATAGTTTCCTGTTTCGGGATTTACTGGGCCTTTGGCACTGATCGGGGGCTTAGATGTGGCTCCGGGCGTAGGCCGTTTCTATCGAAAGGATTGTCTTTGTGACCTTTGTGATCTTCTGTGCAAATGATTTTTCTTCGTCCCCCCGGCACTAAGACAGAAAAAAAGCAAAAGTCATTTTTGAACAGAAGATCGCAAAGATCACAAAGAGTCACTGTCTTTAAGAGCCATCGGAGGCACGTGGGCCTGCATTGTCTAAATCTCGATCAGCAACGAATGAAACGCCCCTTAATCCCCACTCGTGCTCTGGTTCTGAAATCGTAATCGTCGTCGTTCTCGACTTCTATGGACGGGGGAAACGCGCCGATTGCCGACAACGTTCAACGTTCAGCGTTCAACGTTCAGCGTTCAACGTTCAACGTTCAGCGTTCAACGTTCAGCGTTCAGCGTTCAGCGTTCAACGTTCAGTGTTCAACGTTCAGCGTTCAGCGTTCAACGTTCAGTGTTCAACGTTCAGCGTTCAGCGTTCAACGTTCAGTGTTCAACGTTCAGCGTTCAACGTTCAGTGTTCAACGTTCAAAGATCGAGGACAGGACGATTGGGAGAGGTCCTACACCGCGCTAAGCAGATACTGGGCAGGGGCAGTCCTCCAATAAGCCTTCTCTGGGCTGAGTCTGCCGTTGCCTTGTACGGGCCTCCTTAACTTAACGCCATTCAGGACAGGGCACTAAGCGACCTTTTGGCCGGAATCGGCGGGCCCGATCCGTCGCAGTTCCACTCCGAGCAGGCACATATCGTCGGTGAATATCCGGACCGCGCAGTGATGATTCCCACCAGACAGAACCATCCGAGGTTCTCTCGCCCCCTTCAGCGGACTTCTTGGGGCGAGTATTAATTTGCCTGTGGAGCGCGGCGGTTGCCTGTCGCCGGTTGCCAGCTCCACAAATGGTCTGAACGAAAAACAGATCGCCGAACTCTTCCATGCTCGTCCGGATAGTTTACTGTTTCGCGATTTACCGGGCGGGCCTTTGGCACTGATCGGGGGCTTAGATGTGGCTCCGGGCGTAGGCCGTTTCTATCGAAAGGATTGTCTTTGTGACCTTTGTGATCTTCTGTGCAAATGATTTTCCTTCGTCCCCCCGGCACTAAGACAGAAAAAAAGCAAAAGTCATTTTTGAACAGAAGATCGCAAAGATCACAAAGAGTCACTGTTTTTAAGAGCCATCGGAGGCACGTGGGCCTGCATTGTCTAAATCTCGATCAGCAACGAATGAAACGCCCCTTAATCCCCACTCGTCCTCTGGTTCTGAAATCGTAATCGTCGTCGTTCTCGACTTCTATGGACGGGGGAAACGCGCCGATTGCCGACAACGTTCAAAGATCGAGACATCTGAGGTGTACATTAGCACTGGCAATTGACACTGGCGCACGCAACGGTAATCTTGCCTCGAAGCGCGGCTCGGACGAAACTTGGTATTGCCGCTCACGTCCCAGAGACTGACACTGACACTGACACTGGCAACTGAACTGACACTGGCAACTGAACTGACACTGGCAACTGCTCATGATTACGAAGCATCTTTTCGGACGGACCGGACACGAAAGCACGCGTGCAGTCTTCGGCGGGGCGGCCTTGTCAAAAGTCACGCAGGACGAAGCGGACCAGACACTGGAGGTGCTGCTGCGTTACGGTATCAATCATATCGATGTCGCGGCCGGTTACGGCGAGGCGGAGCTAAGGATTGCTCCGTGGCTGCAAAAGCATCCCGGGCATTTTTTCCTTGCAACCAAGACCGGTGAGCGCACTTACGACGGCGCCAAGCGTCAAATTCATCTTTCCCTGGAACGCATGGGCGTGCAGCATGTGGATCTCATTCAACTCCACAGCCTGGCCGACCCGATCGAATGGGATACCGCGCTAAGCCCGAAGGGCGCGCTTGAGGCTTGCGTGGAGGCGCGCGAGCAGGGCCTGGTACGATTCATTGGTGTCACCGGTCACGGTTCCCAGATTGCGGCCACGCACCTTCGCAGCCTCGAGCGTTTCGATTTTGACAGCGTCTTGCTTCCATACAGCTATATCATGATGCAAGATCCACACTATGCCTCCGCGTTCGAGCGAGTTGCCGCCGTTTGTGCGGAGCGGAACGTGGCGGTGCTGACGATCAAGTCAATCGCGCGTCGTCCGTGGTGGGGACGCGACCGCACTCGGGCCACCTGGTACCAGCCGTTTGAGAATCAACGCGACATTGATGCCGCGGTGCATTGGGTTCTGGCCCGTCCCGGGTTCTTCTTCGCCACGGTCGGGGATATCCATCTAATCCCCAAAGTACTCGACGCAGCGAGCCGTTTCGGATCGGCGCCGGACGAGAAAACGATGCGCGAACAGCGGAATCGCCTCGAGATGCTTCCACTCTTCGTCTAGCCGGAGCAGAGGGTATCGGCGTAGAGTGTAGGCGACCCCTCCCCGGTTTGCTCAGACTTTGATCAGCAACCCGCGACGCTTCCACTTAAGTTGGGCAAGGTTCCGCATCTTGAACGCCGACACACTCCGCCTACGCCGCGCCAGCAAGTACTTTTTCCTTTTTCGGCTCGGCTTCAGTCAGTGCTGAGACGAATTCGTCGTGCGTCATCGGATGTGAGAACATCGGAAAATCGTGTTCGATGGCGCCGCTTTGCGCCTGCTCGCTTACCGTCGCTGCACAATCTTTGATCGTGATCACGTTGTATCCCAATTCATAGCCGGTGCGCATCGTGGATTCGACACAGCAGTTCGTCAGAAAACCTCCGAGCGCGATGGTGTCAATCTTCCGGCTACGCAAGATGAAATCGAGATTGGTGGTGGCGAAACCGTCGAGGCCTCGTTTGCCTTCGACCACAATATCATCCGGCTGCGGCTTCAGAACGTCGACGATCTCTGCCCCCCAGCTTCCTTTTTCAAAAACCTGGCCATCCTTGCATCCCTTCAAGATCCCGTACGGGTCGCGGCTCAGTTCGTTAAAGCCTGGGGCAAACTGAATAGGAACATAAACAATTGTGGCGCCGGCCTTGCGCGCCTCTTTGACCATTTCGACGGTGTTCTCCAGCATCTTGGTTGACTCCATCACCGGCTTGACGGCGTCGTGAAGTTTGCCGCCTGGCGTGGTAAAATCGTTCTGGTATTCGATAAGGACTACAGCGGTCGTTTTCGGGCTCATATTGCGAGGTATTATCAAACGTGGGGATTGCTAATTATTTTAGAAAAGAAAAATAATCCCTGAACGCGTTTTGTCCAATCGGCTCATCGCGTTTCCCTGGTGTCCTCTCCTCGAAATAACATCTGTTATGCCGGAGGTCAGTTGGCTGTTTCTCAAGGGCGCGAGCCTATTTCGGGGACAGGACACTATCGATAAATTAAAATCCGCTTGTCCGGAACCTCTATTCCGCTTATTTATACGACCAATAACGCTCGCTCGAGCATCCTGTCGCGCGGCGTTCCCCCCAAAAAACACCGGAACAAGTTGGCCGCTGGGCTCGGGTGGACTATTTCGTGACTGTTTGCCGCCGCGCTTGGCGCTAACTTGTTGCTTGCTTGAGGAGGCGAAAAAATGATCCCCCAGTCCTTCGAGTATTTCAGCCCTGAAACCGTCTCCGAAGCCATCGCTCTGTTACACGAGCATGGTGAAGATGCAAAGATCCTGAGCGGCGGACAGAGTCTGATTCCCATGATGAAGATCCGGCTGGCGCGGCCTGAATACATTGTCGACATCAATCGACTCGCGGGGCTTCAGTACGTGAAGGAGGAAGGCGGCTTTCTAAAGATCGGCGGGCTGACGCGCGAGGCTGACTTGGAGGCATCCAGCCTGATACGCTCGAAGTATCCGATTATCCTGGATACCGCCGCAATGATCGCAGATCCACAAGTCCGGAACATGGCGACAGTCGGCGGAAATTTAGCCCATGGAGATCCTGCAAATGATCACCCGGCGACGATGTTGGCGCTTGGAGCAGAGATCATTGTCACCGGTCAGGGTGGAGAAAGAACCATCTCAATCAATGACTTTTTCCTTTCCGTTTTCACCACTGCGCTTGAGCACGGCGAAATCCTGACCGAAATCCGTATCCCGGTTCCACCCTCAGGAAGCGGGGGCGCTTACCTTAAGCTGGAACGAAAAGTCGGGGACTTCGCCACCGTCGGGGTCGCCGCTCAGGTTACTTTGGATGGCGCAGGAGTTTGTCGCAGTGCGGGGATCGGCCTGACAAATGTTGCCCCGACGCCAATCAAAGCAACCAGGGCAGAAAGTTTTCTGGTCGGGAAAACAATGGATGACCAACAAATCAACCAGGCGGCGCAGCTCGCCGCCGAAGATGCGCAACCAAGCTCGGATCTCCGGGGACCGGCTGAATACAAGGTTGCGATGGTCAAGGAGTTGACGAAACGCGCTTTGGTCCGGGCGCGCGAGCGTGCCGGCAGTTAACAAGACAGTAAATTTCAACTATAACGAGATAGTTATGGCCACAAAGAAACATGTTCGCGTTAAAGTGAACGGCCGGGACGGTGAGGCTGAGATAGAGCCGCGGCTGCTTCTGGTCCATTTCATCCGTGACGTCCTGATGCTCACCGGAACGCATGTGGGTTGCGACACCACAAACTGCGGCGCGTGCACAGTGCTTCTGGATGGCAGGCCGGTGAAGTCCTGTACGCTCTTTGCGGTTCAGGCGGATGGTCGGGAGATTCGCACCATCGAGGGCGTGGCCAACAACGGCAAACTCCATTCATTGCAGGAAGGCTTTAAGGAAGAGCACGGGCTTCAGTGCGGCTTCTGTACGCCAGGTATGATTTTGTCGGCTTGCGCGCTCCTGGAAAAGAATCCGCACCCGAGCGAGCAGGAAATTCGCTGGGGAATTTCGGGCAATCTGTGTCGATGCACCGGATATCAGAATATCGTCAAGGCGGTACAGTACGCGGCTAACAAGATTGCCTGATCGGAGAAATAAGATGCTGCATAAAACATCTCCAGAAATTGGCGGCATGGGCCATTCGGTGAAGCGCAAAGAAGATTTGCGATTCGTTCAAGGAAAAGGGACCTACGTGGATGACGTGCATCTTCCGGGAATGGTCTACGGACATATGGTTCGAAGCCCTTATGCCCACGCAAGGATCACCGGAATACGTTCCGAGGAAGCGATAAAACTCCCAGGGGTTCTCGCAGTCATTACTGGCCAGGACCTCGAAAAGGCCGGACTGGCCTGGATGCCGACACTTTTCCATGACAAGCAAATGGTCCTGGCGACCGGGAAGGTATTGTTTCAGTCTCAAGAAGTGGCGTTCGTGGTAGCCGAAGATCGTTACACTGCAGCGGACGCCGCCGAACTGATCGAAGTGGATTATGAGGATCTCCCGGTTCTCGTGGATCCTCACCGAGCCCTCGATGCCGACGCTCCAATTCTCAGGGAGGATCGTGAAGAAAAGACCAATCACATTTTTCACTGGGAAGTCGGAGACAAGGAAGCTACGGACGGAGTCTTTCAAAGCGCTCCGGTCAAGGCCGAACTGAAGGCTTTCTTTCAACGGTGCCACCCTGCACCGCTCGAGACTTGCGGATGCGTTGCCGACTACAATCCAGCGACGACAAAATTAACGGTTTGGGAAACGTCGCAGGCGCCCCACGCGCACCGGACACTCTTTGCTTTGGTTGCCGGCTTACCCGAGCACAATATTCGCATTATCGCGCCCGACATCGGAGGAGGATTCGGGAACAAGGTCCCGATTTACCCTGGCTACGTCTGTGCCGTGGTAGCATCACTTCAACTGGGGCGGCCTGTAAAGTGGATTGAATCGCGATCGGAAAACCTGCAATCGACTGGATTTGCCCGGGATTATCACATGACGGCTGAAATCGCCGCAGATCAGGACGGAAAGGTCAAGGCGCTGCGCGTCAAGACGTTGGCCGACCATGGAGCTTTCAATGCGGCTGCTCAGCCCTCGAAATTTCCGGCCGGTTTGTTTAGTATCTGCACTGGATCCTACGATTTTTCTGAAGCCTTTTGCGAGGTAGACGGCGTTTACACCAACAAAGCTCCCGGTGGGATAGCGTATCGTTGCTCTTTCCGAATCACGGAGGCTGCCTATTTAATCGAACGGACAATGGACGTTCTGGCGCAGGAATTGAAGATGGATCCAGCAGAACTCCGACTCAAGAATTTCATTCCGCCGGACAAATTCCCATACCAGTGTCCGTTGGGCTGGAACTATGACAGCGGTGACTACAAAGCCGCGATGGACCTGGCACTCGAAAAGATCGGATACCGCGAGCTTCGCAAAGAACAGGAGGAAAAACGCCGCAGAGGTGAATTGATGGGGATCGGAATTTCCAGCTTTACAGAAGCCGTCGGGGCGGGTCCGGCGCATACCTTCGACATTTGTGGCATTAAGATGTTTGACAGCTGTGAAATTCGAATTCATCCGACCGGCAAAGTGATTGCCAGAATGGGAACCAAATCGCAGGGGCAAGGTCATGAGACAACATTTGCACAAATTGTTGCCCAGGAGCTTGGGATTCCCGCGGCTGACATTGCAGTGGAAGAAGGGGACACGGACACAGCCCCCTACGGATTGGGAACATACGCAAGTCGCAGCACTCCGACGGCGGGAGCTGCGACGGCGATGGCCTCGCGGAAAATTCGCGAGAAAGCCAGGAAGATCGCGGCGCACTTACTTGAAGCGAGCGAAGAGGATCTGGAATGGGAGCCGGGAAAATTTTTCGTCAAAGGTGCGCCGAGCAAGTCTAAGACAATCCAGGAGATTGCTTTCGCTGCCTACACGAATTTTCCAGCGGGTGTTGAGGCCGGATTGGAGGCCGTCCACTATTATGATCCTCCCAATTTGACGTTCCCTTTTGGCACTTACATTTGCGTGGTGGACATTGACAAAGGAACCGGGGAACCAAAGGTACGTCGTTTTGTCGCGGTGGATGACTGCGGGCACATCATCAACCCGATGATCGTGGAAGGACAGATCCATGGGGGCTTGACCGAAGGCCTGGCGATTGCGTTCATGCAGGAAATTGCTTACGACGAAAGCGGCAATGTCCAGGGCGGAACGTTTATGGATTACCTGATCCCGACCGCCGTAGAAACGCCGAACTGGGAGACCGGCAAGACCTGTACGCCATCTCCCCATCATCCGTTTGGAGCCAAGGGCGTGGGCGAATCGCCCAATGTCGGATCTCCGGCAGCCTTTGTGAATGCGGTCGTGGACGCCCTGTCGCATCTGGGAGTTAAACACATCGATATGCCAATCGCGCCTTGGAAGATCTGGAAGATTCTGAAGGAGAAAGGGATTTCAAGCTAACTTTATGGCATGGCTCAGATCCGTGATATAGAAGAGGTGATTGACCGCCTCGGGCGCCTTGGGTACATCGCGGACCGGGCGTTGGCCACAGCAATTTATCTGCTCGTAAAGCTTGGAAAACCGCTTTTGATCGAAGGGCATGCCGGCGTAGGAAAAACCGAAGCGGCAAAAGCACTGGCGGCCATGCTGGAGACAGATCTGATTCGGCTCCAGTGCTATGAAGGATTGGATCTTAATTCTGCGGTCTATGAGTGGAACTATCAGAAACAACTCCTCGCCATCAAGATTCAGGAAGGAAGCGACAAAACAGTCGAGGAAAAGGAGAACTATGTCTTCGGATCTAATTTCCTCCTGAAGCGCCCTCTCTTGCAATCGATCCTCTACGAAGAAAGAGCGCCTGTCTTGCTAGTGGATGAAATCGATCGAGCGGACGAGGCATTCGAAGCCTTTTTGCTCGAGTTACTCGCTGAGTTTCAGATTACCATTCCGGAACTGGGCACGATCCAGGCAAAGAAAGCACCCAATGTGATTCTCACGTCGAATAGCAGCCGGGAACTGAGCGATGCCCTCAAGAGAAGGTGTCTTTACCATTGGATTGACTATCCAGACCTTGAAAAAGAATTGGAGATTGTCCGGGTCAGGCTGCCGGAAATCGCAGGTAATCTAAGTTCGGAGGTTGTCCGATTTATTCATACGGTCAGAGACATGAACCTTTCGAAACCCCCGGGGGTCGCCGAAACCCTTGACCTTTCGCGATCACTGATTTTGCTCGACAAAACGAAGCTGGACCGGGAAGCCGCGGAGGAAACGCTGGGGTGCATTTTGAAGTCCGCCGACGATCTGACCAAAGTTAGGAGCGAAGGGATCGGCAAGCTTCTCTCCAGGTCGGCCGGAAGGAGGAGTGGAGTAATGGACTCGCGTGGAGAATGACGGCCTCGAAAGTCAAGCTTTCTTAAGATTCTTTCACGCTCAAACTGGATTGCTCTCCCGGATTCTCTAACTTTGCAATTGCATCACTCCACTACTCCATCACTCCACTACTCCTGCCTTCTTCAATGACCGCGAAATCCATCGTTAAATTCTGTCGGTTTGTCCGGGCCAACGGGGTGAGCGCGGGCACGAAGGAGACGCTCGATTGTCTTCATGCTGCGTGCGCTGTCGCCGATGCCGATTTGCAAGTCTTCAGGTTCGCTCTGAGGGCGATTCTCTGCTCATCAGGGGAAGACTGGATCCTGTTCGACGACCTCTTCACTGCATTCTGGGGCGAGCCGGATCCAAGACCAGCGACTCGCACGAAAAATCCGGCCCGCAGACGGTTGGCTCCGCCAGAACCCGGACCCGGAAAAGGCTCTCAGATGCTGCCCGGTTTCGGCAATGGTTCGGCGCCGGACGGCGAAGGCGAACAGAAAACCTTTTCCGGCGCAAGCGCCGTTGAGCGACTCAGGAAGGTCGATTTTTCGCAGATGCCGCAAACCGACTTGGCTGAACTTGAGCGGATCTCACTACGACTCTTGCGACGGATGAGTTACAGAGTGGCGAGAAGGCTTCGAGCTCGAAGACGCCCCGATTCGGTCGATTTGCGCCGGACGATCAGGCGAAGCATTGGTCGCGGCGGCGAATTCATTGATCTATGCTACAAGGGGCCGAAAAAGGACCGCGCCAAGCTTGTTCTTCTCCTGGATGTCAGCGATTCGATGAATCCCTACAGTTTCTTCCTTCTAAAGTTTGCTTACGCTCTTGGCAGGTATTCGACGGATGTCAAAACTTTCACCTTTAGCACTACCCTCGTTGAGGTCACCGATCTGTTGCGGACTCGTCGAATATCGGACGCTTTCCAAACGCTCTCGCAGATGACGACGGGGTGGTCCGGGGGCACGAAAATCGGGGGGTCACTGCAGAAGTTCAACAGACACCACGCGGCCGC
The DNA here is from genome assembly GCA_963782115.1 of uncultured Verrucomicrobiae bacterium. Lineage (GTDB taxonomy): Bacteria > Verrucomicrobiota > Verrucomicrobiia > Chthoniobacterales > JAFAMB01 > JAFAMB01. Next base: position 106,671 of record CAWAIK010000008.1, on the reverse strand, counting down.
TTTGCTCTCCCGTCGTACGGTATTCATCATCCTGAGCGACGGTTGGGACACTGGAGCGCCCGAAGAATTGACAGCCGAGCTGAGAAAAATCAGGCGCCGGGTCGACAAGCTCATCTGGTTGAACCCGCTTCTCGGTCTCAACGGTTACCAGCCGGTGACACGCGGGATCAGTGCGGCTCTGCCTTTCATCGATATTTTTGCACCGGCGCACAACTTGCAAAGCCTGCTCGACCTTGAGGAACACTTGAGGCCGGGAAGATACTCGGTACGCACCAATGTTTGACGAATTCTTGAGGAAAGCGAGCGAGTTGCGGTCAGCAGAGGCTCCGTTCGCGATAGCAATCGTGGTGAAATATGAACCGCCGGTTTCGGGCAAACCGGGCGACAAAGCTATTATCCAATCTGATGGCAGTGTCTGGGGCTGGATCGGTGGCGGGTGCGTGCAGCCGTTGGTGATTCGGGAGGCTTTGAACGCGATTGAGGAGGGGAGACCGCGGCTTGTCCGAATCGCACCCTCTGCAGACTCTGAACCCGACGCCAGAATGGTGAACTACTCCATGAGCTGTCACGGAGGAGGGGCGCTGGATGTCTACATCGAGCCTGTTCTACCAAGATCGCGAATCTTGATCTTCGGCCGCTCCCTGGCAGCTCAAAGTTTATCGAAGCTCGGCATAGCTGTCGGCTACGCGATCAGCGTCGTTGCTCCCGAAGCGAGTCGGGATAATTTTCCTGAGGCCGATTTCATCGGAACAGACGTTATGCCCGACCAGATCAAAAATGCGTCTGAGACTTACATCGTGGTTGCGACCCAGGGAGAACACGACGAGGAAGCGCTGGAGCGCGCGCTCCGCACTAATGCCCGCTACATCTCCTTTATCGCGAGTCAAGCGAAGGCGCAAAAGATCATCGGTTTCCTGGCCGAAAAAGGGGTGTCGCCGGAAATGCTGAGTAAAATCAAGGCGCCTGCCGGGCTGCATATCGGAACTTCATCATCGCAGGAAATTGCCATTAGTATTCTTGCTGAAATCATCCAGATGAAAAAAGGCGACGCGACGCAGATTGCCCGGCATCCCGTGTCCGAGCCGGGACCGGTTTCGAAGGTGACAACGGATCCCGTCTGCGGCATGACAGTCGATGCAGGCGAGTCGAACCATCAGTCTGAATATCAAGGCCGTTTCTTTTATTTCTGCTGTGCCGGTTGCAAACAAACATTCGACAAGCAACCGGGAACCTATGCAGCCTCTTCACAGGGTCAGATCTGATCCGAATGGCGCGATACACTCAATGGGCTTTGGAACTCCTATGCTATGCTAGTCGCTCTGGTGCCCGCTGCCGGCATGTCCACACGGATGGGCCGTAACAAGCTACTTCTCTCATTCAGAGGCAAACCGTTGATCGCACACGCAGTGGATACGTTGCTGGGCTCCGCGGTCGATGAGATCGTCGTCGTCCTGGGGCATCAAGCCGATCAAGTGAGCGCGGCGATCGGACAAAAGCCCGTAAGATTCGTAGCAAATCCTGAATATCATGAAGGACTTGCCAGTTCTATCCGCGCCGGGTTTGGATCAATTCCTTTTCACGCCAGCGCCATCATGATTTATCTCGCGGATCAACCTCTTCTGAAACCGGGAGACGTTAACTTTTTGATTCGCGCATTCAATAAAGCGAGTAAAACCAACAAGAGCATTGTTGTTCCTTTCTTCGGCGGGCAAAGAGGAAACCCGGTGATCGTGAACTCGTCCTACAAGACTTCGATACTCGCCATCGTAGGGGAAACTGGGTGCAGGCGCGTGATCAAACAGAATCCAGACCAGGTACTCGCGGTCGAAATGGAAACAGATCACGTCGTGCGCGACGTCGACACCATGGAAGAGTACGAAAGATTGATCGCCGAGGCAGGGCCAGTCACACCTACACGATGAGTCGTCGCCCTTTTGGTGATGGGTTTGGCCCCTCGGCTCCGCACGATTCACGGACGATCAGCTCGTAGGCAAGATCGCAATTTCGTTTGCCGACTGGCTGACCCTTCAGCAGCTCGATCGCTGCGAGTGCGGCCTGTTCACCTTGCCCCACGGCCTGCGTGGTGACTGTCGTGAGTTTGGGCGAAATGTATGCCGCGAAAGGCAGGTCGTCGAACCCCACGATCCCAACATCTCCGGGAACAGAAAGCCCGGCCTCACGCAAAGCTGAAATTGCTCCAACCGCGATCGTGTCATTGCCAGCAAACAAGGCGGTCGGACGATTCCTTCGCCCCAGGATCTTGCGCATCGCGTGATAACCACTCTCAATACTGAAGTCGCCAAACCAACCAGGGAATCATGAAGACAAAGGAAACCGTTGTCTGCGAGACACCTGCTGCTCGCGCAATGTCGCTGCTCGTGATGCGTCGAGTCATTCGTGTTACCTGAAGATCACGGGATTAGCCCTGTCTTTTCCACCTCTCTTGAACATGGCGGCTCCGGTGGAAATCGTCGAATGCCTTGCCAAGGAGGAAATGTGTTCCCGCAGGCACCGTCATACTACAAGTTTGCGGAGAGATAGGCGGCTTCGCAGATTTCAAGAGCCGCCAACGAGCTTTCGGGCAATGAATAATCTGGTTTACCAGAACAGATCATCGGCAGCAGATTCTCCAGGTGTCGTTGGTGCTTTCGCCGGAGGATCAGGAGAAAATGAAGCAGATTCTCACCGAGCGCTCAGATGGATCATACGGCGCGCCTTTACTGCATGGAATGCTTACGGCCTCCGTGGTTGGGCCTGAACCAGTACCAATCGATTGGATACTGCAAGTAGTATTAAGTCCTCCTCAGTCGGAGGCGATCGGCTTGGAGAATCTCGCAGAATTCAGCTGGGTGGAGGAGAAAACCGAGGAATTGTTTGTCCAGATCTGCCGGGTTTTCCAGCAAGATCCTGAGATGTTTAGCCTCCTGGTTTACATGCCGAGGCTGAAGGAGGGCGACACAACTCCTGACCCGCAGACCTGGTGCAACGGTTTCGTCGAAGGTATGGCGTACCATCGGGAAACTTGGGAGCCGCTCCTTGCCACGGGGTACGGTTTCCAGGGGGATTGCTCCGATCCTGGCGACTTCTGATCCCGACGAGTGGGACGAAGATCTTCCGAACCCGATTACTGGGTTGACCCCATCCGAGCTATGCGATCGACTGAAAAATTCGGTTTTGGGCAGCTACGAGTTCTGGAGCAACTATAGGAGGATCGATAGGAGCAGTCAGGTCAGTTGCCAGCTGCCAGTTGTCCCCGTACTCGGTGTTTGATCTTTTGATCGTTGCAGCTCGAAGCGATCTCCGAGACTAAATCGTTCGTCGTTCTTCGTCCTTATAGTTGGTCCGAAGTTATTCATCGAGCCGGGGTCGAAAGCGTTTTTTCCAGCTTTCGAGCGTGAGCGGCCCCGGATTGTGAATAACTTCGCTGCAAGCGCGTCGCCAGGTTACGAATTCTCGTCCTTTTCACAAGAGATGAATAGATCGAGACTTTCGAACTTGGCGGCTGTGCTTGAGTCGGCAACGAATACTCAGATTAGGACGAATCGTCTCGTAGACCATTACGTCTCGCTATAAGGAATTCGCTTTCGACTCGGGCCGCGCGAACTACCAATAACCCCTGCCTCAAAAAGGCCCTATGAACGAATCTGTCTCAGAGCAACCGCTCAGCCCCGAGGTGGCTGCCTATGTCGGCATCGATTGGCCGACCAGAAACATGATGTGGTTCTACGCTCGGTCGGCGATTCGGCCAAGGCCGAACATCAAGTCATTAAAAGTGAAATCAACGCCTTAAACGATTGGATTGCTCAGATGCACGAACGCTTCGGAGCAAAAGGTAAAGTGCTTGTCTGCCTTGAACAAAGCCGAGGAGCGCTTATTTACCAGTTGATGGCTTATGAGCTCTTCGAGCTCTATCCGATCAATCCCAGCCAATTGGCTAATTATCGTAAAACCTTCTTCAGTAGCGGCGCCAAGGATGACGGGCCCGACGCCGATCTGCTGAGTGAACTTGTGATGTGCCATCGCGATCGGCTCAAAGCCTGGAAGCCTGATGATCAGCTGACCCGCGAGCTGACCACTCTCAACGAAGGTCGACGCCACGCGGTTAATCGACGTACGGAGCTGGCCAACGAAATCAAGAGTCAGCTCAAGCTCTACTTTCCTCTGGCCCTCCAAATACTCGAAAATGATATCACGACGGCTCTGGCGGCCGATCTGCTGATCCAATGGCCGACTTTAGCGGAGCTCCAAAAAGTCTCTCCAGGCAAGCTGCGTAAGTTCTTCTACGGCCATAACAGCCGCCAGGAAAAGAAAATCCTCGAGCGTCTGGCGCTGATCAACGAAGCCAAGCCCTTGACCACTGATGCCGCTATCATCAGGCCCACCGCCCTGAGAGTTAAATTGCTGGCCCAACAACTCAAGAGTCTTTTGCCTTTCATCGCTGAGTACGAAAAGCGGATCGCTGAACTCTTCGGCTCTCATCCCGATCGCTTCCTCTTTGACAATTTGCCGGGCGCCGGCCCTGCGCTAGCTCCACGATTGTTGACGGCCTTCGGCACGGACCGCGACCGTTTCGAAGTCGCCAGCGACGTGTCGAAATTGAACGGCATTGCCCCCGTGCGCATCGCCAGCGGCAAGCGTTCCAGCGTCCATTTCCGCTGGGCCTGCCCAAAGTTCCAGCGGCAGTCTTTTCACGAGTTCGCTACTCACTCGATCCGTTTCTGCTCCTGGGCTCAAACCTACTATCAAAACCAAATCTCCAGAGGCAAAACTCACCACGTCGCCGTACGGGCCCTGGCCTTTAAATGGATCCGCATCCGGTTTGCTTGCTGGAAAAACCGCGTTCCCTATGACCCGGATCGATATCTAAAGGCCCTCCAAACCCGCGGTTCAGAATACGCAAAAATCGCCGCTTAAAAGCTCGGCCAGAAACTGTGAATAAAATTCCCTCCAAATACTTGACGGACCATCTCAGATCTCTCGATCATGGATGTTGCTGGCTAAAAGCGTTCCCGCGGAGAAAAGACACCGGACGGAGGAAGCAAACCCGTGGCTCGCTCGTGCCAAAGAAATCGAGGACGAAGAGCGACGACGAAGGACGAGAACGATCGGGAGAGGGGGGAGGGAATCGAGATGGGGGACTATGTATCGAAGCTTGCTTCCTAATCGTCCTAATCGTCGTCGTGGTCGTCCTTCGATCTTTGAACGTTGAACGTTGAACGTTGAACGTTGAACGTTGAACGTTGAACGCTGAACGCTGAACGTTGTCGGCACCTTCGGCGCGTTTCCCCAGTCCATAGAAGTCGAGAACGACGAAGGAACGATTACGATTTCAGAGCGAGAGGACGAGTGGGCACTAATGAGCGTTTCGTTCGTTGCTGATCGCGATTTAGACAACGCAGGCGCACGTGCCTCCGACGGCTCTTAAAGACAGTGACTCTTTGTGATCTTTGCGATCTTCTGTTCAAAAATGACTTTTGCAGCGAACCGGAGTTCGAGTTCCAAGTTCTCATTCCTCGCACTCGTTCTGAAATCGTAATCGCCTCGTCCTTGGTCTCTGATCGTTGGTTGGAGGCGAGTCGCGCTGCCAGGCAGTTGGCAGTGCCAGTGCCAGTGCCAGTGCCAGTGCCAGTGTCAGTGGGGCGAAGAAACCTATCGGCGTTCGCCCTGACGTTCCCCGCTTGACCCTCTCCTATTAATTCACTAATCAGACTGCGTAGTGTGTTTTTCGCAATGAAAAGGCTCATCGCAGTCCTAACAGTCCTGTTCGTCTCTTTGATGACTTGGTCGCCATGCGTTTCGGCCAAGGATTGGAAAGTGATTCGGTTCGGAGTTGATCCGAGTTACCCACCTTTCGAGTCGAAAGCGGCCAACGGCAGCCTGGTCGGATTTGATATCGATCTGGGGAACGCGCTCTGTGCAAAACTGAACGCCAAATGCGTCTGGGTGGAAAATGATTTTGACGGTATGATCCCGGCGCTTCAAGCGCGCAAGATCGATGCGGTTTTATCCGATATGTCAGTCACGGAGAAAAGACTCCAGCAGATTGATTTCACCAATAAAATCTCGTTCTCGCCGACACGGATGGTGGCCAAAGCCGGTTCCAATCTGCAGCCGACGGCGGAATCACTGCGAAAAAAAAATATCGGAGTTGAGCAAGGCACCATCCAGGAAACGTACGCCAAAACTTATTTTGAACCGAATGGAGTGGACGTGGTGTCGTACCAGAACCAGGACCAGGTCTACGCTGATCTGAAATCTGGTCGTCTTGACGCAAGCCTTCAGGATGAAGCACAAGCAAGCGCTGGTTTCCTCAGGACGCCGGAAGGTCAAGGCTTCGGTTTTTGCGGTCCTGAACTGAACGACTCGAAAATTCTGGGCAGCGCGGCCGCGATAGGCCTCCGAAAAGCAGATGTTGATTTGAAGAACGCCTTGAACAATGCGCTCGCCGACTTGTTAAAAGACGGGACTTACCAGGCGATCGCGAAGAAGTACTTTGACTTTAACATCTATGGCGACTGATCCGCCCTAGTGCACCGTCTGGCATATAATGGTGATGTCGCCGCAGGTCAGTTGGCTGTTTTTCAAGGCGGTCCGAGCCGGACTGGCGGTAAAGCGCCCATATCTGGGTCATAGGGTTCTAAATTCGGATTTAGGGTAAATGCTTTTCGAAGGTTACGGGCGGCTGCTTTGGAATGGCACGCTGGAAACGATCCAACTTTCATTGCTTTCTCTCCTCCTGGCATTCGTTATCGGGCTCTTGGGGGCCGCGGCGAAGCTATCCCGCAATCGGTGGCTCTCTTTGCCAGCCACGATTTACACGACGCTGATCCGCGGCGTGCCAGATCTGGTATTGATGCTGCTTCTCTATTACAGCGTTCAGGATTGGTTGAACCGGCTCACCGACGCTCTCAATCAGCAGCAGATTGATATCGATCCATTTTTCGCGGGGATCTGCGTACTCGGATTTATTTATGGTGCATATTTCACCGAGACCTTTCGAGGCGGCGTGCTCGCTGTCCCGAAAGGACAACTCGAAGCGGCTGTTGCCTATGGACTCACCCGCTGGCAGGTGTTTCGTCGCATTCTTTTCCCGCAGATGATGCGTTTCGCGCTGCCCGGGATAAGTAACAATTGGCAGGTGATACTGAAAGCGACCGCATTGGTTTCCATCATCGGGCTACACGAAGTCGTCAGAGCCGCTCAGGATGCGATCACCGGAACAAGTTCCAAAGGAGCCTACCACGCCTTTTTCTTTTTATCCGTAGCCGGCCTGATTTACCTGGCGCTGACAAGTGTATCCAATCTCGTGTTCATGGCGCTGGAACGGCGCTACTCCATCGGCGTCCGAAAGCCGGAGCTATGATCGAGCTGATTCAGCAATACTGGCAACAATATCTTTGCGGGACGCCGGCCCATCCGACCGGGCTCGTTATCACTCTCTGGTTAACAGTCGCCTCCCTAAGTCTGGGATTTGTTCTGGCGGTGCCACTCGCTGTTGCCAAAGCTTCGGCGAATTGGTGGCTATCGATTCCGGTTTCGACTTACACCTACGTCATCCGAGGGACGCCGTTGTATGTCCAACTGTTGCTCTTATATACCGGCGTCTATAGCCTGGATGCAGTACGGTCGACACCGTTCCTCAGTGGCTTCTTTCGGGATGCGTTCAACTGCACTATCCTGGCATTCACCTTGAACACTGCCGCCTACACCACCGAGATTTTTGCCGGCGCGATCAAAGCAACGCCGCGCGGTGAAATCGAAGCGGCCCGAGCCTATGGAATGGCCGGCCTGACTCTCTATCGGTGCATCATTCTGCCCTCGGCGTTGCGGCGGGCATTGCCGGCTTACAGCAATGAAGTCATACTGATGCTGCATGCGACAACCTTGGCAGCAACTGCAACAGTGCCTGATCTCTTGAAGGTGGCTCGCAATGCGTCGTCCGATTACTACTTACCTTTCGTCGCCTATGGAATTGCTGCCGTCTTCTATCTTTGCATCTCTTCTGCGCTCCTCTGGCTCTTCCGAAGAGCCGAACGCAGATGGCTTGCTTATTTACGGTAGCTTTCGTGAACAAACTAATTGTTGAAGATCTCCACAAGAAATATGGCGATATCGAAGTGCTGAAGGGGGTCTCGTTGCGGGCAAAAGCGGGAGACGTCATTAGCATTATCGGTTCCAGCGGCTCTGGTAAAAGTACGCTTCTCCGCTGCATCAATTTCCTGGAGCGGCCGAATGCCGGCCGATTCACTCTGAACGATGAACCGATCCGGCTTAAGCGAAATAGGGTGGGGGAACTGGTCGTTGCAGATCCAGGCCAATTGCGCCGGATGCGCATCAAATTGGCTATGGTCTTCCAGCACTTCAACCTCTGGCTGCATCTGACTGCTCTTGAAAATGTCATCGAAGCGCCCGTACACGTGCTTGGCTTGTCCAAGACCGAAGCGATCGAGCGCGCTCGACGCGACCTCGCCAAGGTTGGGCTGAGCCGGGAGATTGAAAAAATGTACCCGGCCCATCTGTCGGGCGGCCAGCAACAGCGCGTGGCGATTGCGCGCGCCCTGGCGATGGAACCGGAAGTGATGCTATTCGACGAGCCTACTTCCGCGCTCGATCCCGAACTCGTCGGCGAGGTGCTCAGGGTCATGCAAAAACTCGCATCGGAAGGGAGAACCATGGTGGTGGTAACCCATGAGATGAGTTTTGCCCGCAACGTCTCCAGCCATGTTATTTTTCTTCATCAGGGACGAATCGAAGAGGAAGGATCGCCGGCCGAGGTCCTTGGGCGGCCGAAAAGCGAGCGGCTGAAACAGTTTTTGGCAGGCAGTCCGCGGTAGCAGTTGGCTGGTCAGTGGTCAGTGGTCAGTGTCAGTTGTCGTGTCAGTGGTCGGTTGTCAGTTGGAGATTCGAATGATTTTCGATAGTTCCACGTTCGCCCGAGTTGCCTATTTGATCGGACAACACCATGTTGCCCATGAGTCGCTGATGATATGACCAACCTCTCACTGAATGATTCGGACCTTCTGCGCCAGCAGGCTTACATTGCCGGTCGCTGGTGCGAAGCAGACAACGGCAAAAGCTTCCCTGTAACCAATCCGGCTACCGGGGAGTTATTGGCGCAGGTTCCTAACATGGAAGCGGCCGAAACGCGTCGCGCCATTGAAGCCGCGAAAACGGCCTGGACCGAATGGCGCCGGAAACCCGCGAAGGACCGCGCCACCCTCCTGCGAAAATGGTACGACCTGATGATGGCGAATCTGGATGACCTGGCCGGGATTATGACGGCCGAACAGGGTAAGCCCCTGGCCGAATCCAAAGGCGAAATCAGCTATGCTGCTTCGTTCATCGAATGGTTCGCGGAGGAAGGCAAACGAGTTTACGGCGACACCATTCCTTCTCCCTGGAACGATCGCCGGTTGGTAGTCGTCAAGGAACCGATCGGCGTCTGTTGTGCTATCACGCCATGGAATTTTCCGGCAGCGATGATTACAAGGAAAGCAGGTCCGGCCTTGGCAGCGGGATGCACCATGGTGGTTAAACCGGCCGAATCCACGCCTCTGTCCGCCTTTGCCCTCGCGGTGCTCGCTGAACGGGCCGGGATTCCGCCTGGAGTGTTTAACGTGTTGACGGGCGAACCGCGAGCGATCGGAGGAGAAATGACCTCCAATCCCGAGGTCCGGAAGATCACATTTACCGGCTCGACGGAAGTCGGACGGCTTTTGATGCGCCAAAGCGCCGACACAATCAAAAAGATCTCACTGGAATTGGGCGGGAATGCCCCTCTCATCGTCTTTGATGACGCGGACCTCGACGCAGCCGTCGAAGGTACCATCATTTCAAAATTCCGAAACACTGGCCAGACATGCGTTTGTGCAAACAGATTGTATGTGCAGGACGGGATCTATACTACGTTCGCCGAAAAACTGGTGGCAGCCGTCAAGCACTTGAAAGTCGGGAACGGTTTCGAAGCCGACGTCGCACAAGGTCCGCTGATTGACGAAGCCGCGGTGGAGAAGGCTGAGGATCATATCTCGGATGCTGTCTCCAAGGGCGCACGCGTGTTGCTTGGGGGAAAACGACACAGCCTGGGTCGCACATTTTTTGAGCCGACCGTCCTCGCGGATGTGACAGCCAAAATGAAAGTTGCTCGGGAGGAAACATTCGGACCCGTTGCTCCGCTTTTCCGGTTTTACAAAGACGAGGAAGCCATTGCACTTTCGAACGACACCGAATTCGGTCTCGCTAGTTACTTTTTTGGGCGCGACATCGGCCGTATCTGGCGCGTTGCCGAGGAACTCGAATGCGGAATGGTCGGCATCAACACCGGCTTGATTTCCACGGAGGTCGCACCTTTTGGCGGCGTGAAGCAGTCCGGACTTGGACGCGAAGGATCCCATTTCGGCATCGACGAGTTTCTCGAGGTGAAATACCTCTGTTTCGGTGGTCTGGACCGGTAATTCGCAACGGCCCAGTATCTACCGAGGGCTCTGGACGTGCACCTCGGTGACGTCATGGGCCTTGGCATGGCCTGGGGAGCAAGCGTGCTGGCTCAACGCCGCCCCACTCCCCGGTACACGTACGGATTGCGTCGGAGCACTATTCTGGCTGCGCTCGCCAACGCGATTTTATTGCTTGTGGCGGTTGGTGGGATCACCTGGGAGGCGATCCGGCGTTTCGGGGAGCACGAAAAAGTGGCCAGAGAGCGCGAATGTAGCCCTCCTCGAAAGCAGTTAGAAGGGTGGTCGGTCGTGTCGGCTCACGGCAATTGAAGGGGATCTTGGACGGCGAAATCGGTTGAAAGTGTTGTTGTCCCCGTAGAACGCCCAGGGACCGATTGGGACGTGAAAGAACTCGACGAACTTCCAGTCACAAAAATCGATGTTGTCGAGGGCCAGATACTGACGAACAGCCGGTGAAACGTCCAGACCGGCGTCTCGGTTTCCGTTCGGTCTTGGGCGTTCATTCCCAAACACATATTGCCAGTGATCAGTTTGGAACGGACCGACATCTTCCCATTGGGCGTAACAAACCTTCGTGCCGTGCCGGATCGCTATCCAACGGCCCTTGCAAACCGATTGACCGTCTCGCACAAAGGAGCTTTTGAACCAGGGAATGATCTCTGCGGCTTCCGCTTTAGTATGATGATCATCAACGTCGTTGTACGGAAGCGCGACGTAGAACGGATTTTGTCGAGGAATAAAATTTGTCGGCACAAAATTGACTCGATCTTCGGAGTTTGGGGTATCAGTTCCGCCGTAACTCGAAACCCAACCGATGTCCCAGGCGCTTTTATCGTTTGCCACGGGGTTGTTTGCGGACGCTTGTTCGCCGACCCAGAAGACTGTCGTCGCAATAGCCAGCCGCCAGGGGTATTCCCCCGTTCCGGCTCCGAGACTGTTTCTTTCGCTGACGGCTGAACCAGTTCCGTCGCTCAGCCCTGAAGCCCGGAAGCTGCTATTGTTCGGCTGTCTGATAAGCTTGGGCTCGATCCGCAGCAACGCTTTTTCGGGTAACTTCATCGCGTATTTTGCGATATCAGTGGTGCCGTCGGATCGTGATTGCGCGAAGACGTGGGCTCCGAGCATCGCAAGGAACCCAGCGCATAAGACAAGTTGGAGTTTCGATCCAATCGAACGCACGGGATCGATTGCGACCCCGTCCTCGCTGTTCTCCAAATCTTTCAGATCCATCTTTGACAAGAATTCGGCAAAAACTGTGCAGCCTTGAGCGAACTCAAGATCGTTTTCATGCCTCTTATGCTACAGGCCCTCCATTGGGGTCTTCCTTGCCGAAGAAGGCAGGGAACAATAGCATAAATGCGGATTTGGGCTTTTACTTCAATTCCTCTTTAATTCCTTCCGCAATTGTTACCCTTTGTTCAAATTCTCCGTGATTTTTTGAGTAACCAAACAGGCGAAGTTTTGTCGATGCACCGACTCATTCCGATTTTTTTACTACTCTTGTTCGCTTCGGTTTACAGCCCAGGCACAGCGGCAGGTCAGCAAACTTCTCCGTCACCGCCGGCACCGACCCCTGCGCCTACGCCGGTTCCTCTCGCCAAAGTTCCTCTGGAAGCAGAGTCCACCATGGCTGCACTTCAGGAACTCAACGCCAGGCAGTCAAAGGATCAGTCTACAGCGGACCTCATCGCCGCGAACCTCGCTAACCTGGCGAGTGAAATTGATGCCAGGAGCACTGACGACACGCGGCTCCTGGACGCCAACCTGACCCTGGACACCCTTCATCGACTAACGATGACCTGGGAGAAATTTCGCGACAATCTAGCGGCATCGGCTCGAGAACTGGCAGAATGCGCCGCCAACCTGGACCAGGAAATCGCCCGTCTGGATCAGCTGAACAATATTTGGCAGGGAACGCTTTTGTCAGCCAAACAGCCCAACATGCCCCCGGCAGTATTGCAACGAGCCCAAAGCGTCACAGGTTCTCTGGAGCAGGCTCGGAAGACGGCGGAATCCGGTCGGGCAAACGTCTTGACTGTTCAGACCCGCTTGTCCGAAGAGGAAGCTCGTGTGCGGACGGCCCTCTCTTCGTTGCGCCAATTGCAAAGCAATGCGCTCAAATCTCTTGTGTTGAGGGACAGCCCGCCGATCTGGAACCTGGGTAACGATTTTGACCAGGATTGGAGGAACCAGACCTTCTCCGCGCAGCTGAAAGCATCGGAGGCATTCGCTAGAAGACTCCCTTTTACTTTCCTGATTCACGGTCTCGCGATCCTGCTGATCGCCGCCGCAATTCAATGGATGCGGCGCAGAATACGAAAACTACCGGAACGGATACAAGACCTGCACCGGGCCATGCCGATCTTTGATCTCCCTGTGTCGGCCGCCTTCGCGCTCTCGATCCTGATGCTTCCATCCATCTATCCTCAAGCGCCACGGTTGATTCAGGCAATCATGGGAGCCGTCGCGCTGCTACCGACCATCGTGATTCTTCGACGGCTGCTGCATCGAAATTTTTATCCGGTTCTCAATGCACTGGTGGTCATGTACCTGGTTGGACAACTCCGGGTGCTTGCAGCCTCTCTCACCGAGGTTTCCAGGCTCATCTTTCTCGGACAAATGTTGGGCGGATCTATTTTTCTTGGCTGGCTCATTCGAAGCCCGCATCTGAGGAACGTCCCTGCAGAGGCCGGAGACCGCACTTTGCCGGCGATCCGAGCGATGGCGAAAATCGGACTCATTCTTTTCCCGACAGCGCTGCTCGCCAATTTGTTAGGCTATGTCAACCTGGGAAACCTTCTCGGAATCGTTTTTCTTAGGAGCATGTATGTGGCGGCAGCGCTTTATACAGCGATACGGATTGCCGAAGGCTTGATTATCGTCGGACTACAGGTGCGGCCTCTCGGCTCCTTGCTCGTCGTGAGACTGCATCGGGTGATGCTTCAGCGGCGAATTTGCCGTCTGCTGGAGCTGCTGGCCTTTTTGTTCTGGTTGAATCAGACTCTGAACTTCTTAGGCCTTCGAGGACCGTTGGTCTCAGCGATTGTCGCGGCTCTGAACGCGAACCTCGCGATTGGCTCAATCAATGTTTCTGCGGGACGGATACTCGCGCTTCTGATCACGGTCTGGGCCGCCTTCTTGGTTTCGAAATTTTTGCGGTTTCTGTTGGAAGAAGACGTTTATCAGCGCTTCCATCTTGCCCGCGGCATTCCATACGCAATCTCGACGCTGCTCCACTACGTCATCTTGCTCTTTGGATTTTTTTTAGGCCTTGGAGCGCTTGGTATTGATCTGACAAAGATTACCATCCTTGCTGGAGCATTCAGCGTCGGGGTCGGGTTCGGATTACAGAACGTGGTCAACAATTTTGTTTCCGGGCTAATCCTGCTGTTTGAACGTCCGATCAAAATCGGTGACGTCATCGAAGTCAGCGGCACCGTCGGCGAGGTCCAGCATATCGGCATCCGGGCCAGCGTGATTCGTACAGCGGAAGGATCCGAGATCATCGTGCCCAACGGGCTGCTGATTTCTGGTCAGGTGACTAACTGGACCTTTTCGGATCGACGACGCGCTGTCGAGATCTCCGTCAGCGTGGCCGGAGGCGCTGATCTCCAACGGGTGACGGAATTATTGAAACACGCAGCTGCGGGTCAACCGGGCGTGGCGAAGGAACCATCGCCGCAAGTGTACGTGGTCAGCTTCGCTGCGGGTGGGGTCGGCTTTCAACTTCGCGCCTGGACAGATCGGTACCAGGACTGGGCTCAGGTTCGCAGTGATCTTTCTGTGGCCGTCAACGATGCTTTGGCTCAAGAGAAAATTGCCATTGCTTGAAGCGTTGGCCGTTCAGCGCGGTGGCCTGTGCGCGTTTGTCTTGCTAACACTGGTCATTTGTGCGCTAGAGAGACTGCTTAGCGGAATCCCAGCAGAGGAGCGGCACCCTTCTGCTCAAAGCAGAGCGGCATGGCAACGATTCGAAGTTGGTCGCTCGGACACCGGAAGCCGACGAAAAAGAGATTCGGTGAATTGAATCGTTCGAAAAATGGAGAAATTGGGACGGATTTCATCGCCGGTTTTTCCCGCCTGAAGAATTGAAAGAATGAGCCTTTTTTCATGACTGCCTGGAGTGTGAAATTGTCGCAATGCGTTGAAGTTTCGCCTTCAATCTTTTGCTTGAAAGGCTCTTAAGCAGGTCCTATGCCTCCATGGCAATTGCGCCCAAATGAAACGCTTCCGAGACGGGGAAGCCGCTCAAGCTGCAGTTTTACACGCCAGATCTCGGCAGAACTCCTGTTTATCAAAGCGGGAACAGTGCCGATCTTTAAATGTGCATGCGGTCGAATCAATGAAATTGGGACCACAGCGTTTCGGAAGTGGGATCCGATAACGTTCAGCGTTCAACGTTCAGCGTTCAGCGTTCAACGTTCAGCGTTCAACGTTCAGGCGTTAGGTGCTGGTTAAGTGGGCTAAAGAGGTAAGGCGAGACGCCTTAGTTAGTTAGTGCGCCTGAGAGTGCGCACCAACAGTGGGGTGGAAGTCCCCATCGGACGGAGCACTGGCTGTCCGTAGCTGAAGGAAACTGCGTCGCCGAGAGGCGGGGTGGGGAGCAACCCGAAGCGAACGACCAGTCCATAATTAACAAAATGATGAACTCGATACGGCCTGATGCATTGGCGAGCCTGCTAAGTAAAGGCGAAGCCCAGAACGGAAGCCGCCCGGAAAGGGAAAGAACGGTAACTCCGCGACCTGACCTGCGGCGAGAAGTGAGCGTAGGGACAGGAGTGCATGGGGTGGGTGGAGATAGAATGGTCGGAAGTTGGAGCGACATGAATCAGGGATCACGATTCGGCAGAGGAACGGCGTTCATGACCGGCAGAGGGTCCGAAGAACCGTGCCCGAAAGGTGACAGAGCCTTCGTAGGAGCGCAGAAGCGGGGTAATGCCCGTGGAGCAAAGGAAGGCAGGAAGATGGAGACGCTGAACGAAAGAACGAAGGAAAACAGCACCGCAAATGTCCAATGGACTCAGTCCGGTGAAGAGCAAAAGCAAGTACGCGAACCTTCGACCCTCGTTGAATGTCTGTTGGCCGCCTCGGTAACGGGAGTCAACACTTGATCGAACCTCAAAGAACAATCGTTGCGTCGGCTGATCTCCTCTGGAGAATAACTATCAACTGGAGAGCCGAATGCCGGAAATCGGCCTGTTCGGTTCGGAGGGAGGGGCGCCGACACACGGCGTCCCTACCCTATGTGCGGGAGTAAGTAAGCCGTCCCGGCTTACCTCCGGGTTGAGTGGGCTAAAGAAGTAGGGCGAGACGCCTAACTTACAGCGGGAGTAAGTAAGCCGTCCCGGCTTACCTCCGGGTTGAGCGGGGCTAAAGAGGTAAGGCGAGACGCCTTACTTACAACGGGAGTGAGTAAGCCGTTCCGGCTTACCTTCTGGAGCTTGCGAGCGTTGGACAATGCGCGCAGCCAGACGATGCGAGAGGCCTTTGAGCGGATCTTTGAGCGACACGGTTTACCTGAAGCGATCCGATCGGATAATGGGGCGCCCTTTGCCAGCGTGCAGGCCTTGCACGGATTGAGCCGATTGTCGGCGTGGTGGGTGGCCTTGGGGATTGATTTGGAACGAGGTCGACCGGCGCATCCGCAAGATAGGAGGGCACGAACGGCTGCATCGGGACATCGCTGAGGAGTTGGAAAGCCTGGGTCAAGGAGCCACGCCTGAGGCGCTGGAGTTGTGGCGAGAGGAGTTTAACCGGGAGCGCCCGCTGGGGATGCGTTGTCCGGAACTGTACCTCTACCGGGACTCGAGCAGGCGTTACCGCTCAGCAGAAGTGCAATTGAGTTATCCCGGGATGGCGACACGTTTGGTGGACAAAAACGGCAAGCTGAGTTGGAAGAACCAAAAGGTAGGGACACCTTGATCCGCAGGAGGTCGATTTCCTAAGGTCCCAGGAGCGTCATGAACCAACTCAGCCATTGTGGGCTAAAGGCTATCCTGGAGGCTCCCCTGGAGTCGAGTGGCCGCAACTCGCGACTTACCCACAATCGCCTTTATCCGGGCCGGCGTCTTGCTGCGACTTGGCGTACCTGTCCCAGGCATTCTCGCAACCCACCGGCCCGGGGCGATTATGGATAAGTCTGGGCGCCAATTTGTTGGCCGATATCAGTTCGCAGATGATAGAATCAAAACATGAACTAAAACAGTAACAGTGTTACCGATGTCCTGACTGCGCCCGTTGAACGCTGAACGTTGAACGCTGAACGTTGAACGCTAAGCGACCTTTTGGCCGGAATCGGCGGGACCGATCCGCCGCATTTCCACTCCGAGCAGGCACATATCGTCGGTGAATTGTCCGGACCCTTGAATCTCGGCCACTACCTCGCTGAATAATTGTCCGGCGGCAAGGTGCATTCGCTTACGCACCGCAGCCAGCAAGCGGTCCGATCCGTAATAATCGTCGTCAGCCGTCTCAACCTCGAATAAACCGTCGGTGAAGAGCACGACCAGATCATTCGCGGAGGCGGTTCCATAACTGTTCTGGTAGATCGCCGCCGAAAAAATCCCCAATACGGGGCCTTGAGGCCCCTGAAATCGCAACGGCTCAGTGATGCCGCTCTCACGGTGAACATGAAAGGGTTGAGGGTGTCCCGCATTCGAGTAGCACATCTTGCCGTCACTCGTATTGACGACCAGGTAGAAAGCGGACACCAGCATGGGCGTCTCAGTCTGTCGAAAGATGGCGATCAGACTGCCATTAATTTCGGAGAGAAGACGCCCCGGATCTGTCGCGATCGGGGTCAGCTCTTCGAGCAGTCCGCGAACGATCGCCGTCACAAGCGCAGCCCGAAGTCCATGGCCAAGCACATCGCAAATGAACACGCCTGCTTCCGTGTCTGAGAGCGGCAGAACGCAGAAAAAATCGCCGCCGACCTGTTCCGCCGGCAGGTACCAATGGCAGAAGTGCAGCGAACTTTCTTCCGGGGTCAAGCTTCGTGGGAAACTCGGGAAATTCTGGGTGAGAAACACCTGCTGAATGTCGCGTGCCATTTCCAGGTCGGCTTCGAACTGCACATTCTTCACGCGCAACTCCTCAGCGTAGCGGACAAGGTTCTCTTCGGCTTCCTTTCGTGCTTCTTCCGCAGCTTTGCGACGGGTGATATCCTGCACCATGCCCTCGTAATATAAGAGTTCGCCGGTAAGCTCATCATGCACGGCGCGCGCATTTTCCGAAATCCAGATGACACTCCCGTCACGACGGTAGATTTGCGATTCGAAATCTTCGATACGTCCGTCGCGGCGCATCGCCGAAGTGAAACTATGACGACGATCCGGCTCAACATAAAGCTGGCAGCTGATGTCGGTGAGGTCTGCGAGTAATTCTTCCGGTGAATCGTACCCATACATCCGAGCGAGCGCCGGGTTGGCACTCAAATATTTACCTTCCGCAGTCGTTTGAAAGATACCTTCCGTCGCGTTCTCGAAGATGCTTCGGTATTTCTGCTCTGCACGGCGAAGAGCTTCGATGGTCTCTTCGTTTCCTCGGGCTTGATCGATCTTCGCCTGCCTCATTGAAGATAAGACTTTCCGAGGCTCACGGTTTGTCAGAGCCCTGGGATGCCAGTACAGCATTTGGTATGCCGACTCACAGAAAGCGTGGGACTATCAGCGGGCCTACCGGGAGGAGTCGGCGCCGTTTTTTCCTGTTTCGGGCAATCGAAATCCGAACTCCCGACAGCGGAAGAGGCCGCCCCACTACACAGGCGTCCTGATCGACTATCGCTTTCGCTTCAGCGAAGATTTCTGGGCCGGCGTCCGCAAAGGATAAAGTCCGGGACAGCACCCGAAGGTGTCGTGAAAAGCCTGGCTGAAATGGCTCAGGCTTGAGTAACCCACTTCCAGAGCCGCTTCGGTCACATTGAATCTCCCGGACCGCAACAATTCAGCGGCGCGTTCCAGCCGGAGTTGCCGCACGTATTGTGGAATCGTCATCCCGGTTGCCCCCGAAAAGGTTCGGCTCAAATAAAACGGACTGCACCCTGCAGCCTGGCCAATTTCTTCGAGGCTCGGCGGGTTTGCTAATCTATCCCGAAGCAACGCAATTACTTTTTCGACCCGTTCAACAGAAAGACGCTGCTGCCGGTGACAAAATAATTCCTGATCATCCTGCGCGATAAAAAACAGTTCCGCCGTCAGTTCCAGCGCTTTGGCTTGATACCAGACCGATTGAGCCATTGCGAGCACCGGCGCTTGTCGCAAACTCGAGAGCAACTGTAATTGCCGGGTCGTCAACCGCATGGTCGGCGCCACCGCAGACTTCTCGGAAAAACCCGACACGACGTCGCGCACGAGGGGATGGAGGGACGTAACAAACCCTCCCAAATGGCGTCGCAAAAAGTCAAAGGACATTTCGACCGTTAGAAATTGATGTTGTTGGTTCGCCTGCCGCGTCGCCGGCAAAGCTTCATCGCCTCGTCTATAAAATCCGACCGTCAACGGCGTGAACGCGGCTTCGCGGTCGTTCAAGGCGACTCGGCCGTTGCCCTCGCGATTCAGGCAGACCTCGATGCTGCCGGGGTGAAAGCTTTTACCCCAGTTGAGTTCCTCACGCACCGTAAAGTTATGCCACTCGAAGCTCAGTCCCGCGCCGCTCACGCTCCCGTGCAAATGGCGCCAACCGTTCCCGATCGCGTGCCACGCGGGGCGTTCCGTGAACACCGGCGCCTGTTTCAGTTCTGTCCGGTTGTTGACTTCGATTTGGCGCTCAGCGGGTCTAGCCACGGCGACAATGTGTCGATTTGGAACCCGCGAGCAAATTTTTTCAGGAGTCAGGAGACAGGAGTCTGGGACGGAGTTGCAGAATGGGACGGCGACTTTTCAATCTGTGGATGATGGGATAACTCCGTTTTCATGCGAAATGACGAAATCGACTCGGCTAGCATTCGCCCTCCCGTCTCCTGACCACAAGTCACCGCTAATAATTGGCAATCAAACGGAAGTTGATTCGTGCTGCTTCCGGTATGGTCGGCCGAATGAAAGTAAAGAGGCTCCAGAAGATTCGGTCGCGAGACTCGTTATCAAAACGAAAATTTGGTTTTTGTCATCCCCCCGGAATGCTCTGCGTTTCGCTGTGGATCGCCTTCGCTTTGGCCACTTCCGTTCGGGCCGGATCGGCGTTAAGCGATCAAGGCGCATCCTCTTCGATCACAGACTCCAACACATCGGCGAGCACGCGGTACGGTCTCTTCGATTGGCTTGACCATCGCAGCGGGTATGGGCAAGGCGTATTTCCTGAGCCGTTCCTGGTCGATGACTCGGACTTGGAAGTGAACGAAGCGCGGCTCGATTGGTTGCACACAAACCGAAACGATCAACACAGCGACCTGGTCACCGCAGAAGTGGAGAAAGGATTCGGGTTGTTGACGTTCGAAGTGGAAGTCCCATTCGAACGCGATGTCAACGCAGGCAGTATCACTCAAGGTGTCGGCAATATTGACCTGGGCGCGCGTTATCCGATCTATCAATATGTTTCAGCCAATGGTTTTGTTGACTCAACCTTCGGCGCCGGGGTCGAAGTGGGAATTCCGGTCAATTCGTCGTTGAGCGAGAATACCGAGTTCGTTCCGAAAATCTTCAATGACTTGAAGCTTGGCGATCATTTCACTCTCCAATCCATCCTCGGTTATTCGACTCTGTTTGGTCCGGGCGACGACGGTGGCTTGCAAACGTTCGAATACGGCTTCGTTTTCGGCTATACCATCGGGAACGACGAACTTCCCTTGCCCGGATTGCAGCAATTGATCCCGGTTGTTGAATTGTCGGGTGAGACGGAACTGAATCGTGCTGATCGTGGCCAGAACAGTCTTCTCGCGGACGTTGGTTTTCGAGCCAATCTGAAAACGATCGGCCGCGTGCAGCCGCGGCTTGGGCTTGCCTTCGTATTCCCGATCGACAGAGGCGCGCGCAACGACGCACATTGGGGCGTGATTACGAGTCTCGTGTTTGAGTATTGAAAGTTCAGATGAAGAACAACGACCCAGACGATGAAACCGCCGGCATGAACCGGCGTCAGTTCCTGATTCTGGCGGCCGCTGGTGCCGCGGCGGCAAACCCTGAGAGTATTTACGCCCGTAATCCAGCAGAGGGTCACGCGGAAAAATTGATAGACGCCGGGCCGCTCAGCAACTATTCCGCAGACGGTTTATTTGAAGGGTTCCGTGATCTCGGGTTCTTTGTGATCCGCAAGGGCGACAAACTTATCGCCCTTTCCTCTTATTGCACCCATAGAAAATGCACATTGAAAGCGGAGCGCGACCATTCGTTCTATTGCAAGTGCCACGGGTCGACATTCGATCCGGGAGGCAAAGTCACCGAAGGGCCGGCGACTCGCAATTTGCCGGCGCTCCCGACGATTAACGAAAAAGGGCACCTTTTTGTCAAAGTTCCGGTGGTATCATAACATTCCAGTACATGGTAATGGAATGGAGCCGCCAGAGATGAACTACTGAGCATTGGTGTATGCGGCCCAAAGGGCCAATTGCTTTCGACAATCGCGCACCGTATCCGGGAATCGCCTTGGACCACACAAGAACGGTTGCAAAACGCTCCAGGTGCGTGAACCATCCTGTTATGCCGGATTCTGATCCATCGGCCGTTTCAAGGCGCCTGTTTCTTCGCTCAGTTGCGGTTGCCGCTGCCCCGGTCGCCTTTCTTGCGCGGGTTCAGACGTTGCTCGGGCGAGAGAGCGAAATGGTCGAGCTTGAGCCCACTCCGGCCGTAGGCAAGCAACTTGACCTCACACCCGAAGAAACGGCAGGGCCGTTTTTCCAGCCGAACTCGCCGCTGAAGGCTGACTTCCGTGAACCGGGTTTGAAGGGTATTCCCTGCAGGGTGTCGGGTTTTGTACTCGATCGGAGGGGCAAGGCGGTCGGTGGCGCCCTCCTCGATTTCTGGCACGCGGACAGTGAGGGCGAATACGATTTGAAAGGTTTCCGCTGCCGGGGACACCAATTCTCCGATGCCAATGGCCGGTACACGCTCGAAACGATTGTACCCGGTCTTTATCCGGCTCGAACCCGTCATTACCATGTCCGCTTGCAAGCGCCGCGCGGCCCAAGTCTTTGCACCCAACTCTATTTTCCGGGAGAATCCCGAAACGCGTCCGATTCGTTGTTTCGTCCGGATTTGCTTCTTAAAATACGGGTAACGAACCCCGTTCAACTCGCTACGTTCAATTTCGTCTTGGAAACAGCGTAATCTGAGAGCGAGATGAACTGGGCGCGTCCGAAAGCGGCCCGCAACCCAAGCAGATTACCGATTAAGCAGAAGGATGAGCGACTTCGAGGAGGAAGCAAATCAGACTGCCTACAATCAGATCGCCGGTCACAGTGTCGAACGTCTGGCGGCGATCAGCGACGGTATTTTTGCCGTCGCGATGACGCTTCTGGTGCTGGATCTCCGTGCCCCTGCGCACGAGCTCATTCGCAGCGAGCTAGATCTCTTGCACGCGCTTTTGATGATGTTTCCCCAATTCATCGCCTACCTGATGAGCTTTCTCACGCTTGCGATCTTTTGGAACGGCCAGCAGGCGCAACTGAACGTCTTCGCCCGGACCAACCGCCATCTGACCTGGATTCATATGGGGTTTCTGTTCGCTGTTTCTATCATGCCATTTTCGACAAAACTACTCGCCGAGTACATCGACTATCGAACAGCGCTTCTGTGCTACTGGGGTAACATTTTCCTCCTCGGAATCGTTCTCTATTGCAGTTGGCGATATGCGAGCCGCGCGGGTTTGCTTAAGGACAATACACCGGCTGAGACATGCCAGGCCGTGGTACGCCGCATCGTTGGAGCACAGACGCTTTACGCGGTCGGAGCCGCTCTTTGCGTGGTAAACACGTATGTGAGCATCGGCGTTATTGTTCTCGTACAGTTGAACTTCGCTGTTGCACCCCGGATTCGATGGCTCTCGCGAATCTAGCGATGGAGCGATGGAGTAGTGGAGTAGTGGAGTACTGGATCGCCCACACCGAGAACCCTCGGCGATATTCCTCTCGACATTTTGATCAGCACCCCATACGTCGCTTTGAGCATCTTCGAAGATACGGAATTCGCTCTACCTCAATCGGTAAACTGAGTCCGGAAGACACAGCGGGTCCCGTGATTCGGCGACAGAACTTCGGCGGTTGCCAAGCCGCTGATTCGCACTAACCTCTCGGCGCAAAGACGGGCTGCGACCCAACGTTAGTTTAGTTAAATTAAACTGAATCGCCTCACAGTCGCATCAATGGTTCGTTTCGGCGGTGTAGGCGGCTTTTTTTTCTTGCCCCTCGGTTCAAGTTCGTAAATGCCATCCAACTTCGGGGTTTTTCATTTCGCGCCAAACTTTGATGCCAGAGTTCGATCAATCGCCTCTTTACACCGACATATCTAGATGCCACAGATGATCTGTTGCTTACATTGCGGGCCTTTGGTCCTATCGCTGGCGCAGCGTCTTGCCGATGTGTGTTACGATTTATTTCAGGAGTGGCCGCGAGAACGGAAGTTGGAGCAGAAGCTGCGGATTCCACCTGTGAGGAAGGAATCTCCTGTAGACGGTTTTCACTGAACGCGTGATCGACGCTGCTCCCCGGTCCGGCAGTCATTTTGCCGTTGGAGTTGGAACTCTTTGCAACCACGTTCCCTACTGTAGCGGGATTGGCGTTCAGCAAGAGGTCACGTTCTGCTGGCGTCCCCCTCGGTTGATGCTCTTGGACCGCGAGCACGAGAGCCGCGAAAATCACGGTCCCCAAAACTCCGGTTGCAAGCCAAAAAGTATCCCGATTGAATCTACTGATTACGTCGCCTGTCACTGGGGCTTCCTTGTGTTTGTAGTGATCTTGCATTTCGACGTAGTTTCCGCACTCAGGTTACGTTTTTTAAAAAATGAGCTGAATCGATATGGCGTATGTGTTCATAGCTTCAATTCCCGTAACGCTGCCAGTCGCCGATGGTGCGGTCATATCGGCGCTTTGAGCACTTTCGTCCGGTGGCCGGTTGCCTTCTCGCCACGCACACTTGTCGGCCAACATTGCCGTCGGCAGGGCGTTGGCGATCGTCGGAGCCGTCACGCTGGACACAAAGGAGGCCTTCGTGCCTGCGCGGAATATCGCAATTCGGTGAATGCGACAAATGCTTTCCTCAATGGAGCCTTTTGGAATGGAAGCGCGAGTAATCTCTGGTCGGGAGTTAATTGGTCTCCGGATGCCACAGGAGCGATCAAAACCACGCTGGCTACTCCCGCGGATGTCGTATTTTCAGTGACTGGCATTCAGCCGAAGAACGAGAATACCGACCTCGATTCCAATGTGACAATCTCCAGCCTGACGGTGAATGATCCGGCTGCGGTAACGATCTCAGGTGCCCATACCCTGTCAATTATAGGGGCTGGCGTGGGCAGGGAATCACCATTAACGGCAGTGCCGGCCTGACCACGATCAACAGTAATCTACTGCTTGGCGGGCTTATCTCAGGGCATCACCGTGAACAACGCGGCCGGTTTGGTGATAAACGGCATCGTGGGCGGAACGATCGGGTTGATCAAAGCGGGAACGGGCCATCTAACGCTGACTGCGGTCGAAACCTACACTGGCAGCACCTTGATCACCGCAGGCACCTTGCAAATCGGCAATGGCCTTACTGGTTCCATCGCCGCGGTCAGCCCGGTGGCAATTAACGAGGGCACGCTGGCAATCAACTTGGTCAATGGCGGATTGTTCGCTCACAATGTCGTCGACAACAATCTGCTGACCACCATCGCAACGGGTTCAAATACGCTTTCGGGCGTAATCAGCGGGACTGGTGGCTTCACCCAGAACGGGACCGGCGTGACCATTCTGACGGGAGCCAATACTTACACCGCTGCCACTACAGTGCTGCAGGGCACGTTGCAGATCGGCAATGGTGGAACCAGCGGAAGCTTTCTCGGGAATGTCACCGATAACGCCGCTTTGGTTTTTGATCGATTGGATAACGTTACTTTTGCTGGTACGATCGCCGGCACCGGAAGCGTGGCTCAGAGCGGCAGCGGCAAGTTGATCCTCAGCGCGAATAATATCTACAGCGGCGGTACGATTTTCAATACCGGTATCCTTTCGGTAAGCAGCGACGGCAACCTGGGGAGCGGAGAGTTAATATTTAACGGCGGGACGCTCGAAGCGGCCACCTCTATCACCTCGAACAAAAACGCTCTGCTCAATACCGGGGGTGGCGCCTTTCTGGCCGACACAGACACCTCCTCGACCTTGAACGGAGTGATCAGGGGTGCCGGTTCCCTCACCGAGAACGGTCCCGGCGCACTGACTCTGACCGGTATGAACACTTATAGCGGGGGGACTATTCTGGGGACTATTCTCAATGCCGGTCTCCTGAACATCGGCAGTTCTCGCGCCTTGGGCACTGGGAACATGGTAATGTGGGGGGCAATTACGTCCAGAACGCTGGAGGAACTTTGCAGTTGGCAGACTTCCGAAACGCACACAACGTGTGACATGGCGACGGCTCCTCTATTCTTTCCACTGGTCAACAGTTCTTGTCCACCTCGCGACATACCATTAGAATTGCCTCATGATCGTCCGACCTCATGCGCCGCTTCTGACGGTAGCAGAATACAAAAACCTGCCAGAGACCGGACCGCGCTACCAGTTGATCGAAGGAGACCTTTACATGGCTCCGGCCCCAAACCGTTTTCACCAGGACATTTCACGCAATCTTCAGGGGGCGCTTGACCGCTATCTCGAGACAAATCCGATTGGGATTCTCTACAACGCCCCGTTCGATGTCTACCTGACCAACATAGATGTTTTTCAGCCGGACTTGATAGTTGTACTTATTCCGAATCGATTCATTCTGACCGACGCCGGCGCGGAAGGACCGCCTGATCTTGTCGTCGAAATCCTTTCGCCGAAGACCCGGCAGCTCGATCTTGTCAACAAGAAGCGAGTCTATGCACGGGTCGGAGTAAAGGAACTCTGGACCATCGATCCCGAAGGCGGCACGGTCGCTGTTCATCGATTTGAGCAGAACCCAGCCGACCCGGTCAATATTTGGACCGAGGCCGACACGGCTACCACTCCTTTGCTGCCTGGATTTTCGATGAAAGTCGCTTCCATTTTCCGGCGACCTTGACCATGAGGTCGAAGCTCTGTCGCGGCTGGCCGGGCTTGGCAAGCACCGCCAAACGCCCGCCATTTTGCGGTTTCTTGTGGCGATCTGGTATTTATCCGTCGCCAGGAATGGTTGCTCGATTAGGTTGATTTTGTGTCAGTTTCCAGCGTTCTAGAGCTGTTTGAAGCTCGGAGATTCGCGCGGGCTTACTAAGATAGTCGTCCATGCCTGCAGCAAAACACTTTTCGTTGTCGCCCTGCATGGCATTAGCAGTCATGGCAATGATGTAAACCGGCGAGCGCCAGCTACAGCCCTGATCCGCACTTTTTTCCCGTTTGCGGATTGCTCGCGTTGCTTCGTAGCCGTCCATCTCCGGCATCTGGCAGTCCATGAGAATGATGTCGTAAGAAATTTGCTGGAGAGCCTCCAAAACCTCCAATCCATTGGCCACTGTATTGGCCTTGTAACGGAGTTTTTGTAGTTGGGCCAAAGCAACTTTTTGATTGACGATGTTATCCTCCGCCAAAAGGATGCGTACGTTCTCAACCTTTGGATTTGGGTCCGAGAAAATTGGCGCGGGGACCGGTCCAGCAGAGCTAGCAACGGCGTTTTCGTCCGTGCTTTTGCCCATGACATTGACCAAACAATCGAACAGGGGGGATTGCCTGACCGGTTTGACGAGGTACGCTTCGATACCGATTTTTTTAAATTCCGCTGCGCTTATTGCATGTCCCACGGAGGTCAAGACGATCAGTCGAGTGCCGGCAATGGCCGGGTCGGCCTTGATTGCGCGTGCTAGAGTCAAACCGTCCATTTCAGGCATTTGGACATCCAGGAGCGCCAGATCGTACGGTTTACCTGCTACCGCCGCTGCGCGCAAAAATTCCAAAGCTTCAGCGCCGCTCGCTGCGCCGCCCGGCAGTATCTTCCACGCGAGAATCTGGTGACGCAGAATTTTGCAATTGGTTGCGTTGTCATCGACCACCAGCACTCGGACATCAAGAAGATCGTGATTGGATTTTCGCGCGGATTTTGCGTCACCCCCCTGCTTTTCAAATTGGGCAGTAAACCAGAAGTTTGAACCGTGTCCCGGTTTGCTTTGCACTCCAATTTGACCGTGCATAAGCGTCACCAATTGCTTGGAGATAGCGAGGCCCAAACCAGTGCCGCCGTATTTACGCGTCGTGGAACCATCGGCTTGGCTGAAGCGTTCAAAAAGCCGCGTCCGCGCTGTGGGCGAAATGCCTATACCGGTGTCTTCAACATTAAAGCGCAACAGTGCATGCCTCTCAGTTTCGCTCTCTTTAAAAACACGGATAACGACCTCTCCTTTCTCTGTGAATTTTATGGCGTTCCCAATAAGATTGAAAAGGATTTGGCGCAGCCGTCCAGGATCACCGCGCAATCGTGTGGGCAGGTGCGGCGACATCTCGCTGGCCAACTCGATGTCTTTGGTGTAGGCGCGTTCGGCCAGCAGGTCCAACGTGGTTTCAACCGTGTCAATCAGATCAAAATCGAGGACTTCAAATGTGAGTTTGTGTGCCTCGATTTTTGAAAAATCGAGAATGTCATTGATAATTAATAAAAGAGCATCGGCGCTACTTTGGATAGTCTGGCCGAACTCGCGCTGCGCGGCCGTTAAGTTCGTATCAAGCAACAAATCAATTATGCCAATAACACCGTTCATGGGCGTTCGTATTTCGTGGCTCATGTTGGCGAGGAACTCGCTTTTGGCATCACTAGCTGCAAGCGCCGTTTCGGCCATTCGCTGCGCTTTTTCCGTCGCCGATATCAATCGCAAATTAGCCGAAGTCAAATCGGCGTTAGCCGTTTTCAGCGCAAGAGTGCGCTCTTTAACCACTTTTTCGAGATGCTCGCGCTCGGTTTGTATAGCGCGCTTTTTCTGCAGGCAGGCGCCGATGCGCGCTTTGAGTAGAGTCGGGTTGAACGGCTTGAGCAGGTATTCCTCCGCTCCCATCTCGATGCAGCGCAGCACCGAGTCAAACTCGCTCAGAGCCGAAATCATGATGACCGGGATGTAGCGCAACGCCTCATCGGCCTTGAGGCGCTGTAGCACTTCGTAGCCATCCATTTCCGGCATCATGATGTCGAGCAGCACCAGGTCGAAATTGTCCGCGCGCAGCATTTCCAACGCCAGTCGCCCGTTTTCGGCGGTCGCTACCACATAGCCATGACGCTCCAACCGGCGCGAGAGCACGTCGCGATTAGCTTCGATGTCATCCACGACCAGCAAGAATCCCTGCGCCGAGCCGGAGGTCAGTTCGCCTGCCGCTGCGTATTCCGAAAATGCTTCGGCGTCCGGCTCCTGTTCTATTGAAGTTGTATGCTCCTCACGCGGCGCGGTGATATCTGCGGGCCTGTCTAGCGCGCGGATCGGATGAAAGTTGGCGTTGATGAGCGCCAGCAGTTGCTTGCCGGCAGTAAGGGTTTTCTGCAGATCCGGCACGAAGTCGTCATGGCCTTGCTCTTGCGCCTGCTCGATCAACATCTCGGAGTAGCCGATGATCAAATTGAGAGGCGTGCGCAGGTCGTGGATCAGGCCCGATGGCACCGCGTGCCGGGCCGCTTCGCTGGTTGAAAGTTGGGGTTCAATCACAATGTTGGTTCGCCCCCGCTCAATAGCGCGCCGATTTTGGCGAGCAGACGCTGCAGCTCGACGGGCTTGGTGTCATAGTCGTCGCAGCCGGCTTCGAGGGCTTTTTCGCGGTCGCTGGACATGGCGTGCGCCGTAAGGGCGATGACGGGAATGTGCCGTGTGGCGGCATCGGCCTTGAGACGGCGAGTCGCTTCCCAGCCGTCGAGCACGGGCAGGCTCATGTCCATCAAAACCAAATCCGGCGCTTGGTTTTGGGTCATCTCCACGCCGCTCTGGCCGTCCAGCGCCAGCAACACCTGGTAGCCTTTGCGCTCCAGCCGGCGCGAGAGCATGTCGCGGTTCATCTCGTTATCTTCGACCAGTAGGATTTTGGGCATGGCTTTGGGAAAAGCGTTCAAGTAGAAGTCGCGTGCTTTTCTTCTTTCTCAGGTATAGTCATGGCGCGCGGCGCAGCGTAGTCGTCCAGCAGGTCGCACAATTGGTGCAACGACGCCTCGCGCGAGTGGCCCGCCTTCTTGAGAATCGTCTCGACATAGCCGTTGAGAATCCGAGAAAGGCGCGCGCGATCCACCGGTTTGGTGGCGATATCGGCGGCGCCCAGCACGAAGCCCCGATCGGGTTCGCCCATCATGGTCAGCATGATGACCGGCACATCGGGCAAGTCCGGGTGGGCCTTGAGCGCCAAGAGCACGCTCCAGCCGTCGATGCCCGGCATCATCACGTCCAGGGTGATGGCCACCGGACGCAATTGGCGCGCCAGGCGCAGCCCTGTCTCGCCCCCGGCAGCGGTGCACACGCGAAAGCCTTCCTTTTTTAGAAAACGCTGGATCAAGTCGCGCTGCGTCGGGTCGTTATGAATCACCAAAACGCAGCTTGCTGCGGGCGGCAGCGGTTCGACGCCGTCCCCGCCCCCTTCGTATAGTGAAGCGATGGCGGCTTCGGCGCCGCCAGCCTCAGCGGCGGCTTCGGGCTTCGCTTCACTGACGACCGCGGGCAGCGTGATGGTGAAGACGCTGCCTTCGCCGGGCACGCTGTGCACGATCACATCGCCGCCCATCATCTGGCAGAAGCGGCGCATGAGGGCCAGCCCCAGGCCGGTGCCCCCGAACTTGCGTGTCGTCGAGGCATCGGCCTGGGTGAAATCCGTAAAGAGCTTGACGATCTGTTCGGGACTCAAGCCGATGCCGGTGTCCGTCACGCGAAACACGATCCACTCGCTGCCATCCATACTCCGGCGGCCGGCTTCGAGGGTAATGTTGCCGTGATGGGTAAACTTGACGGCGTTGGACAAGAGATTGAACAGACCCTGGCGCGCCTTGATCTGGTCGGCGTGCATCACACCCAAATCCGACGCGCGCTGGATGTGTAGGGTGCTGGCATTTTTCTCGACCATGGGCAGGATGGTGGAAGCGACCTCATCGATCATCTTGGGCAAGTCGAAGGTTTCCAAAAACAACTCCATCTTACCGGCTTCAATTTTGGACAAATCGAGGATATCGTTGCTGAGCGCCAGCAGGTGCTTGCCGGCGCCGTTGATTTTTTCGAGGTCGGCGCCGAACTCAACCACCAGTTGCCGCTCCGCGGCTTCTTCCTGCAGCATCTCGGAGTAGCCCAGCATGGCGTTAAGCGGCATCCGTAGTTCGTGGCTCATGTTGGCCAAAAACAAGCTCTTGGTTTTGTTGGCGGTTTCGGGGGTTTCCTTAGCCCTGGCCACTTCTTCCTCGGAGCGCCGCCGCTCCGTCACATCTTCCATTGCCAGGACTAGCAGCTCCCCATGATGGCCCGCCTGAAGCTTGCGGGCGTTGAGCAGCATCACCCGCCTC
Source organism: uncultured Verrucomicrobiae bacterium (assembly GCA_963782115.1). Lineage (GTDB taxonomy): Bacteria > Verrucomicrobiota > Verrucomicrobiia > Chthoniobacterales > JAFAMB01 > JAFAMB01. The sequence goes on along the minus strand of CAWAIK010000008.1, from coordinate 76,628 downwards.
CCGATGGACGGGAAGTCATGTTCCAACTGAAAGTCGTTGAAGACCGAACTCTTGGGGACAATATCTTCAAGGAGGGTTCGCAGATCGGGAATGTCCCACTGGCCGTTGCCAAGCTCGTAAATGAGACGGTTCTCGGTTTCTTCGAGAGAGACTTGAAAAGTTTGATAGAAGGCGCGGTTTGCGGATCGGACGCGCAAGGTGGTGTCAAGCATCAAGAGCGGCTCGCGCACCGTGTCCACGATGTTTTGAGCATACGTCTCGATGTCTTCAACAAACGGTTTTTGCTTCATTATCGGCCTTGTAGAAGTTCATGATAAACGCCGCTTGTGGTTGATCGCGCCACGCAGCTCGAATAGAGATGCCAGAGAGAATTCGAGCTTCGCTGTTATCCTGCTTAGCAATTTCACTCTCCGCTTCCTGCCGGGTGCGCGCTTTTTGTGTAATATATCAGTTACATTATTTCTATGTTTTCGATATTTACCAGCTTCTGTATAACTCCAAATGGTCCGATCGTCCCGGAATTTTTTTAGGTTACCTGATCCGAAGACCTGCTGCGGTTGGCAGCGGGGGGGAACACAACCGTAGGAAGGGCCAGCGAAAAAGAAAGTGACGCCGCGGTGCGCAAGCTCGTAGCGCACAGGATGGCTGATGGGAACCTACGACACACTTGAAGAGGCGACAGCTTCCCTGACCTCCAAACAAACGCGAGACCCACACTGATTCCAAATGCCGCATTCCCTTTTTCGCTCGTTTAGCGCCGATACCGCCCAGTTTGTCTCATTTATACATCCCTGGCGAAGAATAGTGGGCGTGGCGTATGAAACCAAACCTAAAAACGGTTAATAAACTGGGCTTTTTTTTCCGGTGGCTGCCAGTGACGGGTTCCGTAACCCTGATGGTGATGATCTGTGTTGTTTCCGCCCTCAGTTTTTCCCAGCTCAAGACTGCGAACTCTTGGCACGAGCACAGCTACAAGGTGCTCGCAACGGCGCAAACATTCCTCAACGATCTCTTCCGCATCCAAGGAGATGCGCGCAATTACGTGTTTACCGGACAAGCAGCACTCCTCAAGACTTTTCGAGACATCATACGGGAGAAACTGGGCGCAAAATGTCCTGCTATTTTTGCGCTCACAGCAGAGGCTCTTGAGGGCGACAAAGAAAGATTCCTCGGTCTCGGCTTTGACGGTTACCTGAGCAAACCGCTGCAAACTCATACGCTCCAGGAAACTCTGAAGACGGTCAACTCCAGCACCCAGCTCGCAAAGGTGTAGGACGTCGCGAGCTTCGCGCCCGCGTGAAGAAGATGGTTCTGTGGCCAAAATGCTTCGGGCATCGTATCTGCGCCGCATGGCTCCAAGGGACCATAGACGTAACGCCCCCAAGTATCGTATGCTTGGACCTGCACGTTGAACCCATGCCTGCGCAGCCTGAGTCCATATGCATTGTCGATGACAATGCCTCGGTGCGAAATTCGATTGAGCGACTGCTCGATTCGGATGGGCTAAAGGCGCAGAGCTTCGAAGACGCGGAGGTTTTTATTGCGCACGCCCGTAGCCACGCGATGCCCCTGGCCGTGCTCGATGTGTGGATGGGGGAGATGAGCGGCCTGCAAGTGCAGGCGCACCTCCGCGAGGTATCGCCGGATACGAAAGTGATCGTGATGACAGGCCGGGAAACACTCGCGATCCGCGCCGCTGCGCTGGAAGGCGGCGCGTTTGCTTTTCTCGTAAAGCCGTTCGACGATGAGGCGTTTCTTTCCCTCGTCCGTCAAGCACTCCGCTCCGCAGTGTGAGCGGTGCGAAAACCGGCATTGCTGTCGCTTTCATTTGAATCGCAGCCTCAAAGAGAAATCTCGTGGGCCAGTCTACGATTGAATTAAAAACGAATCAGAACCAACTTACGCCGCGTTATCCGGTACAAGGCAAGCACCACTGGCAGAAAAGATCATCAGCCTGAGCGACTCCGACGCCTCTTTTATCGTTAAAGGAGGATGGAACTCCGTAGTGGGTTACCGCCCGCAATTGGCACGCAGCGGGAGTGGCTTTGTCACCGCACTGGTGTTGCCGTTGGGCAACGCGGCCGACAGCCCGCACCTTGTTCCGATGCTCAAGCAGCAGATCACCAACACCGGAGTCATTCCTTCGATGGCCAGCGTCGATGATGGCTACAGCAGCCAACAGGGACGAGAGGAACTGCTGGGTCTCGGGGTCAAAGTGGTAAGCATCGGCGGAGCCAAAGGCAAGAAGATCATCGAGGCCCAGCAATGGAAGAGCCAGCCTTACCGACAGGCACGGGCCGAGCGCAGCGCGATCGAGTACTGGTCTTCACTTTGAAAGAGGGCTTTGAATTCGGAGAGATGGCGCGGCGCACCCAAGAGAACGTTCTTGCCGAGATGCTGGAGAAAGTGCTAGCCTACAATATTTCTCAGATCATCCGGGTACGGAAAAAGCTTTCAGAGCTGCAGCGAGCAGCAGCTTAACTAAGACCAGTTATTCCAGTCTGCTATGGTGAAAGAGCAGAACCATGCCTGGTCGAGTCGAACAAAGTATGGCAGCGCGAAGCTAATCCAAAGTTAACGCCTTAAAGGTGCGACGGCGGAAAAAATGAGCCCTCCGTGCCCACCCACCAGTTCACGATCTAAGCCCCGTTACCCCTTTTCGGATTACCTCTAGCTAAGCTAGGCATCGCAATCGTTGTTCGGTGGCCTAACCCGATTCATCGAGGCAACGGCCGTTGTGTCGTTTTTATCGACGAACGCGCGGACGACCTGTCCCCGCCGCCTGAGACATGCAAGGCCGTAGTACGCCGCATCGTTGGAGCGCCGGCGCTGAACTTCGCTGTTGCGCCCCGGATTCACTGGCTCTCGCAAATCTAGCGATGGAGCAGTGGAGTGTTGGAATAATGGAGTGTGTTGGAGAATTGGAGCGATGGAGTACTGGGGCGATCCATACCGAGAATCCTCGGCGATATTCCGGTGAATGGAGTCAGCCAAAACCATCGCCTGCCCGGCAACTCGCTTCATTTGGAAAGACAACGACTTAAACAAACCTGTATGTCTGGACATATAAGGCGATGGCATCCTACCAGCAGCCGCTGATCCTCCCACCACTCCACTACTCCACTACTCCACTACTCCACTACTCCCGCCGACTCCCATTCGTCATTTCGCCATTTCTTCGGCGGAGAAATTGCTCTTCATCCATTTTTCGTAACACTCTGGACAGTAGCCGTGGGTAAATCGTGCTTCGGAATGAATCTCGATGTAATTCTCGACCCTCTGCCAGTTGTCACTCCCGTCACGAATCTTTTTGCAACTGCAGCAGATCGGTAAAAGGCCCTCCAGCTGGGTAACATGCTTGTGCAGACCGAGGATGCGTTCGGCGACCTGAATACGGGCCGTCAGTTGTTCTGCGTCGAAGGGCTTGGTCATAAAATCATCGGCACCGGCATCCATCGCTTCGAGATAGTTGGTCTTCCCTTCGAGCGAGGTGAGCAGGACCAGGTAGGTGTAATTGTCGTGCGGAAATTCGCGGATTTTGCGAAACAACTGCAACCCGTCCATTTCAGGCATCAGCCAGTCTGAGATCATCACGGGGAAGTACTCTCTTCGAAATGCTTCCCAGGCCTTTAAGCCGTTTTCGACTGCGACAACTTCGTGACCGCGTTTCGTCAACGAGGCCTGCAGCACCATCCGAGAAATATTTTCATCTTCGGCGATAAGGATTTTCAAGGGATCAGGTTTTCTTGTTCAATTTCGTTTTTCACCCGGTCAAATTCATGTTCCAGCCGCGCGAGCTCTTGCGGTGCGCCCTCTACGCTTTGCGCGGTCCCGAGGTTCTCCAGCTGCTTGCAGATATCAGCCATGCCTTGCGCGCCGATGGTCAGGCTCGCTCCCTTCAAGGCATGGGCCTCTCGCCTGAGCCGTCCTGTCTCACCGTCCGCGATGGCTGATCGCAGCACGGCAAGGTGCTCAACCGTGTCGTGCTCAAACGTCTCGAGCAATCCGGAGAAAAAGCAGGCCCCCATGTCTAGACCGAGTTCCTTTAATCCCTGTAGCGTCTTTTTGCAGAGCGCATTTGGATTCTCATTCTGGACATTGCCGGGCCCGGCGCTGCTTTCTTTCTTGTTGAGCATAGTGGTTTTCATTCCAGCCGACAGTCCTCGCGCCAGAGCGGCCGCGAACGTTTCGAAGACGATCGGTTTGCTCACGTAGTCGTCCATGCCGGCCGCCAGGCACTTCTCGCTGGCGCCCTGCATCGCATGGGCGGTCAGCGCGATGATATAGGGTGGGGGAAAGTTGTCCCGGCGGGTGCGGATCCTCCGCGTCGTTTCGTAGCCGTCCATCTCGGGCATCTGGCAATCCATCAAAATGATATCGTAATGGGTGCGATCAAGCGCCTCCAGGACCGCGACCCCGTTCGGTACGGCGTCAGCAGCGTAGCCAAGATGTTTCAACTGCCCCAAGGCGACCAGTCGGTTCACGACATTGTCTTCTGCAAGGAGCACCCGCGCCGCCGGTTTCAGCGGGCGGGCCGGAGCGAGAGATCCGGGAGAGGTGTGCGAGGTAGCCGACGTATCGAGCACCGCGTTGGTCAGGCAGTTGAAAAGCGCAGTTTGTCGCACAGGCTTAACGCACCAGTCCGCAAACCCCGCAATATGCAATTCCTCTGAATTTATCCGCTTGCCGAAGCCGGCGAGCAAGATCAGCCGGGTGCCGGCTATTTCCGGGTCGGCCTTGATTTCCCGTGCGAGCTCCACGCCGTCCAAGTTCGGCATATCCAGGTCGGTGATAGCCAGTTGATAGGGATCTCCTTCTCGCGCCGCTTTCCGCAGGCAATCCAGCGCGTCGCCGCCGGTGGTGGCTTTCCCGTTGCGCATTTTCCAGGCAATGATCTGCTCATGAAGGAATCGGCGGCTTGTCCGGTTGTCATCGACGACAAGCACCCGCACATTGGCGAGCCGGTTACTGCTATCCAAGCTCGACTGAAGCGCCGGCGATTTTCGCAGACGCACGGTGAACCAGAAGGTCGAGCCTTTTCCAAGAACGCTTTCAAGGCCGATATTGCCACCCATTTTTTGGACTAAATAATTGGAGATCGCGAGCCCAAGACCGGTGCCGCCAAATTTGCGCGTGGTCGAGGTGTCGCCCTGAACGAAGGGTTGGAAAAGCCTTTCCTGCATCTCTGGCGCGATCCCCTGCCCGGTATCGCTGACTTTAAATCTGATTTCGCATTCACTTTCGTTTTCCGTGTCGCAGGAGACGCGCACGGTTACTTCGCCGGCCTCGGTAAACTTGATCGCGTTGCCCACCAGGTTGGTGAGCACCTGCCGGATCCGTCCGGCATCGCCGCATAACCGCATTGGGACAGCGGGCTCGATAAAGCCGGCGAGCTCGATCTTCTTCGCTTGAGAGCGTTCAGCGAGCGACTCGAGCGTCCCCTCGAGCACATCGTGCGAATTGAAGGCAATTTCATCGAAGGTGAATTTGCCTGCTTCAATCTTCGAGAAATCGAGGATGTCATTGATTATCGTGAGCAGCGCGTTGCCGCTTGAACGAATTGTTTCGGCAAGACCGCGCTGTTCGTCCGTCAGAGCCGTATCCAACAGCAGATCGGTCATTCCGATCACGCCGTTGATGGGCGTGCGGATTTCATGGCTCATGTTCGCGAGGAAATCGCTCTTTGCTCGGTCGGCCGATTCGGCGGCCATTTTGGAGTAATTGAGCTCCACCTCGGCACGTTTTTGCATGGTGATTTCGGTCACCACCGTGCCGACCGCCTTGGGCTTCGATTCCTCATCCATGAGAGGGAAGTAAGAAAGCTGCCAGTCACGGACCTCGCCTGGACTGGAAGCTGTCTCTCCGCTCACTTCAAAATTAAGAAGGGGCTTACCTGTGGCCAGCACCTCCTGGTAAAGCGGCTCGAGAATGTCGGCCAGCTGCGGCACAGTTTCGCGGATTGTTTTGCCGCGATGTTCCTCAACCGACAGCCCGGTAATGTCTGCCAGTCCCTGGTTGACTTTCAAATACCGTAGTTGCGAGTCCACCATTCCCATACCGGCGGGAGAGGCGTTGAAGTACGCGTTGAGCTGTGCCTCGCTCTGCCGCGCAGCCTCCTCTGCGTGTTTGCGTTCGCCCATTTCGGCGACCAGTTGCGCGGTGCGTTCCTCTACGTGCAGCTCCAGCTCGTTGTTCGCGCGGGCCAGCGACTCCTGTGCCTGGGTGCGGTCGGCGACTTCTTTTTGCAGCGTGCTGAGGTTCTCCTCCAATGCATTGGCCATCTGGTTGAAAGCGCTGGCCAATGTACCGACTTCATCGTGCGTGGTAACAGCCACCCTGGCATCGAAGTGCCCGGCGGCAATGGTCTTTGCGCTCTTGGTCAACGTTAATACAGGTTTAACAAGGTGGCGTGCCAACCAGAGACCGAATCCTGCTGCGCCGACGAGAATCGCGAATAGAACAACCAGCATCCCATCCAGCGTTTCACTCCCCGGCTTCATGATGGCGTGGTAGGAAGCCAGTAACCAGAAAATCACGCCGAGCGGGATCAAGGTGACCAGCAAAAAGGCCAGGACGATTTTTTTGGTCAGGGACATGGCGCGCCGACGTGGGTTCCCCATTTCAAGGCGCCGATGAACGCCCCATCCAAAAATTGACTGCTCCCGGCCGCGGCAGCGTATCCAGCCCGCGAAGTCGCGATCAAGCGGAGGAACCCAACCGATAGTTTCCCAATATTTATTCGTCGGGTTCTCAAAGTTGTTTCATACAATCCATTCAGCCAAACTCCGGAACCCACGCACGCGCGAAAACCCTTCAGGGTCTTCCAGATTCCGTCCAATCCCAAATTACTTATGGAAAATACCATATATTATGATATTTTCAAACCTGCGGACTGGACGACTTGCCGTGGCAGGTCAACCGGAAGCAGAGCATCCAATGGAGGTATCCGATTTAAGCAACGGTGAAGAGGCGATCATAGTCGTTCCCGATATCCTGTACGGAAACGATTCACTGCGCAGGACGAAAATCCTGATCATCGACCACGAATTAGCCAACGTGCGGTTCCTCGAACGCATCCTGCGCCGGGTGCGGATCGCCAACTTCGTGAGCGCGACCGATTCCCGGAGAGCGCTTTCGCTCTTTCAGCAATTTCTGCCTGACCTGGTTTTGATTGACTGGCTGATGGCGGATGTGGATGGACGCGCGGTCATTGAGCAATTACGCGCCCTCATTCCGGCCGGTATTTTTATCCCGATTGTGGTGCTTATGGCAGATGTGACCCCCGAGAACAGGCAAGTGGCGCTGGCCTCTGGCGCGAACGAGTTAATCGCTAAGCCGATTGACGCCTGTGAGGTGGTGCTGCGAATCGCCAATATGGTCCAGGTGCGCTTGGCTCATGTCAGGCTGGACGAGCAAAAGAAATTGCTTGAGGAAACGGTGCGCCAGCGCACACTCGACCTGAAGCAAGCACTTGGGGCGCTCAGAGCGAGCGAACAGCTACTGGCTCGGACTCAGCGGCTTTCCGTAGTTGGCACGATGGCCAGCGGCGTCGCGCACGATTTTAACAACTCACTTATGCTCATTATGGGTTCATCAGAAATACTGCTCAGTGACGCCGAGCGCCATCGTCTGACGAAGGAAAACGCGATTCCACTACTGAACGACATCCTCACCGCGGCGCGCGACGCCTCAACGCTGGTGAACCGGCTCCGCAAATTTTCCAGATCAGGCGAGACCGAAGAAGTGCATCAGCCGGTCAATCTGAATTCGCTGATCGAGCAGGCCGTCTCGTTCACCAAGCCGAAATGGGATACAGAGACCGGTGTAGGCGGCCAGATCCGCGTGGAAGTTGATTTTCAGGACATTCCAATCATCATGGGGGACGCCGCGCGATTGCGCGATGCGGTGACCAACCTCATTTTCAATGCGGTGGATGCCATGCCGAAGGGGGGCACCCTAACAGTGCGAACTCGCAGCGAGGGCGAAACGGTACTGCTCGAAATCAGCGACACCGGAACAGGCATGACGGCGGAAGTCCGCCGGAGTTGTTTTGAGCCGTTTTTCACGACCAAAGGTCAACTGGGTACCGGTCTCGGTCTGGCGATGGTTTACGGTGTCGCTCAGCACCACTCGGGAACGATCGAGATCGCAAGCGAGCTAGGCAAAGGAACGACGTTCGCACTGCGCCTGCCCGCCGGCGCGACAGCGGCTTGCCCGGAGCCCCTCTAGTGCACCGTCTCCGAAATAGCAGGTAGTTTGCCGAAGGCCTGTTGGCTGTTTTTCAAGGCGGTCCGAGCCGGACTGGCGGTAAATCGCCCATATCTGACGTCTTGAAGCGATCTACCAGGAAAAGTCGAACGGTATCTCTCAATCACGAGTGGATTCTTCCCCCTAATCGTTCTCGTCCTCGTGGTCGTTATCGTTCTCGATCTTTGACCGTGGCTGGTAACGGGGTTTTGCACCCACAAAAGACGTCGGGAATTAAGCGAATAATCATCGTTCAACGTCAATTCGCACTCTGCGACTGTCATCCGCAGGAAGCGTTACATCCGCGGCAAGGCTGATAGCCGGTGGGAATTTCGGATCACGAAATTCAGGGTGCAACTCGTCCACGAAAGTAGTGCAGTAATCAACGATCTAAGGGCTTGTAAGAAAATAAGTATTACAAGTTAGGGTTTAGTGGTAGAATGAGGGTAATGGAAGACTTTGATGCTGTCAGGCAACGCTTCTCGAGAATTTCCGGCGCTCTCAACGAACGGCTGCGGCGATTGTTCGCCGCGACCGAGGCTGAAGTTCTTGGCTATGGCGGCGTTTCCTTGGTGGCTCGCGCGACAGGAGTATCGCGACGCGCTATCACGGAAGGATTGGCGGAACTGAGCAGTGGAGTGAGTTACGTCCCGGAGAAGACGCCGGAGTGGATTCGCCGTCCGGGTGGAGGGCGTAAAAAGGCAGTGGTGCTCGATACCACTTTGCAAAGTGATTTGGAAAGCCTCATCGAACCGCTCACTCGTGGGGATCCACAGTCCCCGCTACGGTGGACTTGTCAAAGCTTGCGCCAGCTCGCCACGCAACTAACCGCGCTCGGGCATCCGGTCAGCCACACCTTGGTGGGCGAACTACTGCGCAAGATGGGTTACAGTCTTCAAGCCAACCAGAAGACCAAGGAAGGTGCCACACACCCGGACCGCAATGCTCAGTTCAAGTTCATCAATGCGCGCACCAAAAAGGAATTGGCGGCCGGCAATCCAGTCATCTCGGTGGACACCAAGAAGAAGGAGTTGGTGGGCGATTTTAAGAACCACGGACGCACTTATCGAGCCAAAGGCAACCCCGAGAAGGTTCGCGTGCATGACTTCAGCATCCCTGAACTGGGGCGTGCAAACCCCTATGGAGTTTATGATCTGGCCCACAACATGGGCTGGGTGAGCGTCGGCACAGACCATGACACGGCTGCCTTTGCCGTGGAAACGATCCGGCGTTGGTGGAAATCGATGGGAGCGACGCTTTATCCCAAGGCACAGTGCTTGCAAATCATGGCCGATGGGGGCGGCAGCAATGGTTCGCGGGTGCGGTTATGGAAAGTTGAACTTCAGAAACTGGCCGAGGAACTGGGCTTCCCCATCCAAGTTTGCCACCTACCACCGGCGACTAGCAAATGGAACAAGATCGAGCACCGGTTGTTTTCCTTTATTAGCATGAACTGGAGTGGAAAGCCCTTGGTCAGCCATGAAGTGATTGTCAACCTGATCAAAGCGACCAAGACGGCGCAAGGTTTGCGAGTGGAAGCCGAAATTGATCACACCATCTATCCCGCCGGACAGAAAGTGAGCGACGAGCAGATGGCTCAGATCAACCTCACCATGGAGAGCTTTCACGGTGAATGGAACTACACCATCGCACCCCTCCAACAACAACTCAAGTTGTAACATTTATTTATTTACAGATCCTTAGTGCAATGATAGTAGTCTACGTTTTAAGGTTTTAAGTGCAGTCCGACATCCCAGTTAGCCGGCCGGCTCAGCTTGACGAGGGCTCGAATCCGTTGCCGGCGGAGTGGGCTTCATTTTTGATGGCCGCCTGCTGAAGAAAATCTTTATGAGCTCGCCATCACCGAGCCGCGCATTCAGTTCCTCAACCGAGGTGTAGATCAGAAACAGAACGAAGATCCAGATCTGGATAGCGGCAAAGCGATGCCAGGTGAAGTGAGTCGCCACGTACTCCGAAATTCCTGCAAGGGTTCCTCCGCCGAAAAGGTATTCGACTAGCTTTTCCAGGAACCGCACCAGGAAAACGACCGCCCAATAGATGATAGTCTTAAACAGGACCGGTTGGATCATGGGGGCTGCGTCGAAACGACGCAAGAACGGCAGTGCATTCGCCACCAGCACCGACTTCCCGACCACCAGCGCAGCCGTTGTTGCGAGCAAAAAGTTCCACAAGTGGATCAGGTAATCAGCGAGGATGAGCTGGGTAGTCAGTGCAAGGAGGTTGAAGCTGATCGCAAAGAACACCGTCGGCGGCAAGACTTCCCGGAGCTCTTTGATTAAGAATGCGAGAAGATGTGATTTGGGCATGTCGGCATAAGAACTATTGCACAATAAAGAGTGACCGCTCAAGCTTGGCATAACGGCATAAGACGTTGAGCTTTGAACGATTTAAGGCCCAGCCAATTAAACCTTGAAGAAACGTAGAAGCGAATTTAGAGCCCGATAAAATCACCGTTACGGTAGATCACCAGCTTCCTTTGCTGACCAGTGAAGTCCAGGCGCTGCTTGCCGACAGCTCGAGCATTCTCACGTCGAATCCGTCGCTTGATCTGCTCAGCACCGTGGAGACGACCTGGCAAGCGTTTCATGAGAATCTGGCCAACTGGAATCGTGATCTCGCGAGGCGCGCCGCTGAACTTGACGCAGAGCTTGGACGTCTCGATCAACTCGGAAACACGTGGGAGCAGACGCTGAAATTAGCGCAGAGTTCCAAAACCCCGCCGGAGCTTTTTGAGTCGATTCAGAGCATTATTGCTGCTGTCAGCGAGGTGCGCCACGGGATTGAAAGGCAACGAACGCAGGTATTGCGCCAGCAGAACCGGGTCGCGGAGCAGGATGCGCGAGTCACTTCGGCGCTCGCTTCTGTGCGGAGGGGGCGTCGGAGAATATTGAGCCGTCTCCTCTCCCGGGACAGTCCACCCCTATGGAGAGGAGATGTGACCTCAAGGATAGGCGAGAATCTCACTCAGGATAGTCGAACCTTATTTTCAGAACAGATTACGGCTTTACGCGTCTACTCCAAGCGACAGACGGTTACGTTTTTCATTCATTTCGTGATCATCGTCCTACTTCTAGTCGCTCTATATGCGGCTCGATCTCGAGTCCGGAAAGGGGTTGAGGAGGACTCGAGCCATGAGCGCGCCGGATCGATCTTCGACGTCCCTGTCGCAACAACAATCACCCTTTCGTTCGTGTTGACTTCTGGAATTTATACTCAAGCACCCCGCCTCTTGCGGGCCTTCATAGGAGCCGGTGCGCTCATCCCAGCCACCATCGTTCTCAAAACGACTCATCGACCGGCGTCTTTTTCCGATCTTAAACTCGCTGATGGTGTTTTACTTTGTGGATCAGGTGCGAACTCTTGGAGGATCACTTCAGGTTCTGTCGCGATGGTTGTTTCTGGCGGAGATGCTTGGGGGTATCCTACTCGTCTGGTGGTTTAGAAAATCACCGCGATGGTCAACGGGCTCGGAGGATCGCTTGTCGAGGATGATTAAAGCCTGCGCACGCATCGCTTTAGTAGTCTTCTTGGCAGCCTTGGTTGCGAACGCTCTGGGTTATGTCAATCTAGCTAATCTCATCGCCAGTGCGATGATGCGAAGTGCCTACCTGGCGACCATTCTATACGCCGGAGTAAGAATCGGAGACGGCTTAATCTCGATCGCGTTACAAGTTCGTCCACTCGTACTGCTAGGAATGGTGCGACGGCATCGGCCATTACTCAAGCATCGAGCGTCCCTCGTGTTGCGGTGGTTAGCCATTTTAGCGTTGCTAGCCGACACGCTCGAAGTACTCGGGCTGCGCATGCCTTTTCTCGAACAGACCAAGAACGTGCTGAGCACCAGCCTGACGCTCGGCTCAATCAATCTCTCATTGGGCCCCATGCTAGCATTCATTTTCACGGTATGGGCGTCATTTCTTATTTCGAGATTCTTGCGTTTCCTGCTCGAAGAGGACTTTTACCAATATTTTCAAATCGAGCGAGGGCTTTCCAATGCGATCTCTACGATGCTCCACTACGCGATATTGCTTATCGGATTATTCGTCGCGGTCGCCGCACTGGGGTTCGATTTGGCCAAAATTACGATCCTGGCCGGAGCATTGAGCGTCGGCATAGGATTTGGCTTACAAAACATCATCAACAACTTCGTTTCTGGTATCATTTTGCTCTTCGAGCGACCCATAAAGGTTGGGGACACGATTGGGGACACGATTCAATTGGATGACGCTGTTGGAGTGGTTGATCACATCGGCATCCGGGCCACCATCGTGCGCACGGCCGACGGCTCTGAGATCATCGTACCGAACGGAAGCCTGATCTCTAATCGTGTCACCAACTGGACCTTTTCGGATCGGCAGCGCGTGATCGCGATACCGATCGGCGTTGCACGGGGCGCCGACCCGGACCACGTCATTAAGCTGCTGAAGGGTGTCGCAGCCGCACACCCGCTCTTGGCGAAAGATCCAGCGCCGCAGGTGCACGTGACATTTAGTCCTGGTGCCCTAAGCTTTGAGTTCCGCGCGTACACCAATTACTCGGAAAAGTGGCCGGAGATTCGAAGCCAGCTCACCCTGGCCATCAACTCTGTTTTGGCAAGGGAGAACATCTCGACTCTATGATGCGCGGAAAAAGCAAGCGCCCGCTCCGCGGGAGTCGTTCAACGTTCAACGTTCAGCGTTCAGCGTTCAGCGATCAAAGATCGAGGACAGGACGATTGGGAGAGGTCCTACATCGCGCTAAACAGATACGTTGAACGTTGAACGTTGAACGTTGAACGCTGAACGCTGAACGTTGAACACTGAACGTTGAACGCTGAACGTTGAACACTGAACGTTGAACGCTGAACGCTGAACGTTGAACACTGAACGTTGAACGCTGAACGTTGAACGCTGAACGTTGAACGCTGAACGTTGAACGCTGAACGTTGAACGCTGAACGTTGAACGCTGAACGTTGAACGCTGAACGTTGTCGGCAATCGGCGCGTTTCCCCCGTCCATAGAAGTGGAGAATGACGACGATTACGATTTCAGAACAAGAGGACGAGTGGGGATTAAGGGGCGTTTCATTCGTTGCTGATCGAGATTTAGACAACGCAGGCCCACGTGCCTCCGATGGCTCTTAAAGACAGTGACTCTTTGTGATCTTTGCGATCTTCTGTTCAAAAATGACTTTTGCTTTTTTTCTGTCTTAGTGCCGCGGGGACGAAGAAAAATCATTTGCACAGAAGATCACAAAGGTCACAAAGACAATCCTTTCGATAGAAACGGCCTACGCCCGGAGCCACATCTAAGCCCCCGATCAGTGCCAAAGGCCCAGTAAATCCCGAAACAGGAAACTATGCGGATGAGCATGGAAGAGTTCGGCGATCTGTTTTTCGTAGCGCGCGATGTAAGGCAAAAGGCTTTTGAGCTGCCGAGACATCGCGCTAAACACATACTGGCTCTTAAGCCAGCCATCGTTTTTAGGCTTGTGGGTATTGAGGTTATCGAGGATGACATGAATTTATTTTTCGTTATCATAAGAATGACGCCATTCATGAAATCCAAAAATTCCCGCAAGGCCCGGCGTTCGTAATGGCCGGCCTTAACCAAGCCGGTGGCGGTTTCTAGAGCGGCAAAGAGATTGTTGCTCAATGCCTTTCATATTCATGAGCAAGCGCTAAATAGCCCGTCTGCTGGGTGACCGGATGTAGCCTCGAGCCCGCTCCAAAGCTTGAATGCCAGACTTTTCATCTACGCTTAAGATGATGGCACCCAGCCTTGTAGACCCAGTTCAGTGGCCAGACGGTAACGTGAGGACGGAAACCGCCGCCTTGCACAGCGCCGCGTACAGTGATTTTTGTTCGCTCAAGGTTCATGATTCGAGGTCCGGGTTGACATGGACTTTGGTCCGCGAGAAAGGGGCGTAGCAGCATCGGGCATAATCGAAATCGAGAGCCCTTTTATATTTACCATATTTACTGACGCCAAAGAGCGCCAAAATAAGCATCCCGATCTTTGTCCCCACAGGAGGTGGGAATGCGCCGACACTCGAGTAGGCGGAGGGGTATAGGGGTCGTCGATCCCTGTGGGCACAAAGTAATAGTTTCCCAACCCCCGTGCTGCCCTTGAGTAGGGTATCTTTCCGAAAGCGCTTGCGGCATGACTAGGTATGGATAATATTTTAATTACAGAAAATCTAGAACCAACCCATGACATTTTGCTTATGACAGCGAACCCGCACGTGCAGGATGGTTCCAGTTGGCAGGCGGATGCGGCGCGCGAACGGCGACCGCGCCGTGCAGGCCGGGCCCTTCCTTACGAGAGCTTGCATTACACTCCGCCTCTGCTCCCCTGTTGTTCGTCGCATGAACGCCGACACCGTTCTCTCCGGCCGGATTCTCGCCATCGAAAACAACCCGATGATTCACCCGGGGCGGCATTCCCCACCGGAGCAGCGATGAAGTGTTTTGGCGAAAAGACGGGACCAGTTTTCCCGCAGGCCATGCAGGGCGACCGCGAAAAGTGCCTGGCCGCGGGCATGAATGATTACTTGAGCAAGCCGATGCGAGCGGCAGAACTGCAGGCCGCGCTGGAACGCGGGAAACTGGAGCGCAGCCGCTTACCCAAGTTCACCCCAACAAGCTAAACTTTACAAAAAGGACCCCGCTTCGATGACAGACCGTAGAGAGAACTGGCCAACGAGCGGGAGGTAGCGCATCTGAGCTACCGCGTCGAAACTGGCCGACTCGGCCGCCTCATAAGGCTGCCTGTCAGACTCGGTCGAAGGCCGTCAGCCGCGGACGACGGCTGGAGCCGATCCTACGAATCCGCCCCGATCGCCTTTGACTGTTCGGTGGAGACATTTTCCCCATCACGGTTCGCTCTCGACGAACATGCGCTGGAAGCCAAAATGGTTCAAGGACGGCGATCATGCACACGAATACCCAAAGCGAGGAGTACGGCTCGGGTTCTGACCGGGTTCTGACCCTGGGCTAGTGTCACCCGGACATGGACGAGGCGCGGATCCGTGACGCGGTTCTCGGTCCATAGCTCTTCCGGCCCTGAATTTGAAAGTAAGCAACAAATCAGAAAAACTGACTTAATGAAAATCCTTATAGCCGAAGATGACAACTTTTCCCGGCTCGTACTGGCATCCACTTTGGAGAAACAAGGGCACAAAGTGGTTGCTGCGGAAAATGGTCTCAAGGCATTGGAGGCGTTTCAAAAGGAGTTTTTCCCGATGCTGATCTTAGACTGGATGATGCCAGGGATGGATGGCCTGGAGGTCTGCCGCCAAGTCCGTGAGTTGATGCGCGAGAATTACACCTACATCGTCCTCCTCACTTCGCTGGAAGGGAAGTCCAGCTACCTCGAAGCGATGGATGCCGGTGCGGATGATTTTATGACCAAGCCCTTTGACGCCGACCAATTGACAGGCCGCATCCACATCGCGAAACGCATTATCGGTCTCCAGCGGCGCGTTGAGGAAGGGGCTCGGGAACTCCGTGAGAAAAGCGAGCAGATGGAGAAGGATCTAAAAATGGCGCACGAGCTGCAAATGGCGCTTTTGCCGCAGCAGTTTCCGAGCATACCTCCCGGTGCACTGCCCACGGAAAGCGCCATCAAGTTTTCGAGCTTCTACTATCCAATGGCAGCGGTTAGTGGGGATTTTTTTACTGTCAATCGTCTTTCAGACACTGCTGTAGCTGTTTTCATTGCCGATGTAATGGGCCACGGCGTCAGCGCCGGATTAGTTACCACCATGATAAGCGCACTTGTCGAAAGGTTCAGCGCCGCGGCTGCAGATCCGGCGGTGATGCTTACCAAAATCAATCGCAGCCTCCTTGCGATCTTCAAGCATACCGGGAGCACACTGTTCGTTACCGGTTTTTACCTCGTCGCCGATGCCGCGCGCTCGCGAATGCTCTACGCGAACGCAGGCCACCCGGAGCCGCTGCTGTTACATCGCCTCCGGGGCGAGCTTGAGTCGATAAGCTCCGACGGCGGCAACGGACCAGCACTTGGCTTGTTTGATGAAGCCCAGTACCGGACCTGCCAATGTCCGATCGCGGTGGACGATTTTATCATGCTCTTTACCGACGGGCTCTTTGAAGTGGAAGCACCCGACGATAAAATCTACAGTCGCGAGCGGTTAATGGCTGCGGTGCGCGAACGGGTCAGGCTGCCATCGGCTAAATTGTTTGCCGAACTCTTTGTCGAGATCCGACAATTCTCCAAACGGCCTGGTTTTTCTGATGACGTATGCCTCGTGGGCGTAGATGTAACGCGGCTCTGCAACAATTCAATTTGCGAGGATATCGGCTGCCCCGGCTGAAGTCAGCCCGGACTGAGGGGGCGAAATTCGGAATCAAAGAACTCCGAACGTTACTTTACGATGGCCGCGTTCAATCCCACCCAGATAGCTCCTGTCTAGTCCGCACCTCATAGCGAAACCCTTCTGGCTCAAGCCCGAGAGCTTCCGCTTAAGTCGGATACGACATCCAAGTCTTGATAATTCTAATTTGCTGACTGTCACGATCCGAGCCGTATGCAGTGAATACCGCTTCGCGCAGTTCACCTCCGTTTCCTAAAGCTCGAACTCGACTCCATCGACGACAGGCGCGAATCCTCATTCCTTCTCCTTTTCTGGTACTTCCGACGCCCTTAAAAGATCCGCACGGCGAATCCGGCTGCCTCTGGTTGTTGTGAATTCGATCACGCGGCAGTTAAGTTCGCGCGCCGCGTCCTTTGCACCCCCCGTCCCTACGGAAAGAGCGTGTTCTGCTGGCCGAGGACAACGTGGTTAATCAGCATGTGGCTCTGGGCAATTTACGCAAGCTTGGATACAAACGCCGATGTCGCCACAAACGGGACCGAGGTGCTTAAGGTATCCTAAAGGGTGTCCAGGGATGCACGGATGGTCATGCCGCTCCCCTGTGATGCCGGCGGCCTGAGCCCTGAATTTACGAGCGATTGAAGATCCGCCTCAGGCGGCGGTAATTCCAAGCTAAGCTACTGAGACATCTCTCCAGGGCGTAAACAAGTGCTCGGGCCTGTACAGGTTTCGCTAGATAATCGTCCATTCCAGCCGCAACGCACTCTTCGCGATCTTCAGGCGTGGCATTGGCCGTGGTCGCGATGATCCAGGTACGTTTTCGATTTTGGCTTTCTTCGCGTCTGCGAATTTGGGCCGTTGCCAGAATTCCGTCGCTCTTAGGCATACGGATGTCAGTCAAAATAACATCATACTCGTGCTCATCGAACAGCTTCAGGGCTTCAGCCCCGTCGCGAGCAAGGTCTACATGTTGTTCAAGCATCCGAAGGTGATAGAGCGCGACTCGTTGATTTGCTGGGTTATCTTCAACGAGAAGCACGCGAAGTTTCTTCTCATGCAAAGTCGAGGAAGCCCGTTCAGGTGCGCGGAGCTCCACTGCCGTAGCATCTGTACCGGTGCCAACGATACGACAGAGCGTTTCAAACAATTGAGACTGTTTCACCGGCTTCGATATGCAAGCATCCAAGTGGCTCCGCATATTCTCATTAAGGCCTCCAGGCTCAACGGAGGTAAGGAGGAACACCTTTACACGGGCTATCGCTTCCTCGGACCGAATCAGTTCAACAACCTCAACAAACAGCGCGATCATCTCTTCACCTTTCTGGACCACGAGGGCGTCGACGCCACCAACAATCTGGCCGAACGCCAACTGCGCCCCGCGGTGATTGCCCGCAAAATCTCCTGTGGCAACAAAACGCCTAAACCGGATACGGCGATTAAGCAGCGATTAAAAGTTTTACGATTTTTCCGACTCCTTAAGAATGCGGCTCAAGTGCATTGCGGCGCGTTCGATGGCGGCTTTGATTTCTTCGGGGCGTATTGGCTTGCTGAGATAGTCATCCATACCCGCAGACAGGCAACGGTCGCGGTCTTCTTTCATTGCGTTGGCGGTCATGGCGACAATATATGGCCGTTCGGAAGGGCTCATGCGTGAGCAAATAAGGCGGGTCGCTTCGAGACCATCCATATTCGGCATTTGAATGTCCATAAAGAGGAGATCGTACTTTTGCCGCTCCGCTGCTTCCACGGCTTCCTTTCCACTGACAACCAGATCGGTGTGATAACCGAATTGAAGAAGAACGCCCATGGCGACTTTCTGGTTAACGATATTGTCCTCGGCGATTAAAATATTGAGCGGCAAACGCGCAGCCATGGTGGGGTCGTAGACTTTGTTTTGGCGCAACGATTTCGTAACCGTCTTGATTTTTCCCAAAGCTGTCGTGAGCGCGTTAAACAAATCCGCTTGTTTAATTGGTTTCATTAAGCGGACTGCGAACTCATCAGTGGAGCTGATGCCCATGCCTTTGGATGGAAGGGATGAGCTGAGTAGAATGAGAGGGAGTTCCTTGTACTTGTCGAACGAGTGGATTTCCCTGGCAAGTTGACATCCGTCGACTATGGGCATTTGACAATCAAGGATACCCACGTCCACCCGAGGTCCTTCCTGAAGCCAGGACAAGACCTCCGCTGGTCTTTCGAAAACTTGGGGAAACATCCCCCAGCGCTCGGTCTGAATGCGCAGAATGCGACGATTAATTTCGCCATCATCAACAATGAGAACTTGGCGATCTGTCAGCACTGCTGAGGACGTGAGAAAATTCACTCGACGACGTGAACAGGTGGCTTTGGTGAAAAGAGTGAAGAAGAACGAGGTTCCCGCGTCCGCTATGCTATTGACCCAGATCTTTCCGCCCATCGCTTCAACAAGACGTTTGGAAATTACCAGGCCCAAACCGGTTCCGCCATGGTGGCGTGTTATGGAAGCATCAACTTGACTGAAAGGCTGGAATAGGCGGTCCATACGATCTGCGGGAACGCCAGGGCCGGTATCTCGGATTTCGAACTTGAGGCGTGTCCATTCCTCATCTTCAAATTTCTCTTCATCCACGAGTCGAAGATATGCATTGTCTGGAGGGATATCCTGCCGGATAAGCCGTTCGCTGGAGACCTCCACGACCACCTCGCCCTTTTCCGTGAATTTTAGGGCGTTGCCTACAAGGTTGATTAGGACTTGCCGCAAGCGCGTGGGGTCGCTGACGATAGCTCCGGGCGTATGGGAATCATAGAGGTAAGCGAGATCGATATTTTTTTCGGCGGATCGCGAACTGAAGACGTCAAGCACCTCCTCCAGACAGGGTATCAGGTCGAAGGCTAAGTGTTCGAGTTCCAGTGAGCCCGATTCAATTTTGGAGAAATCAAGAATCTCATTGATGATGGTCAGCAGGTTGTCCCCGCTTTGTTGGATGGTCTCAACAAAACCTATCTGCTCATCACAGAGTTCGCTATCCAGTAATAGCCCGGTCATACCGATGACGCCATTCATGGGCGTTCGTATCTCGTGACTCATGTTGGCCAGGAAAGAAGACTTGGCGACGTTAGCGGCGTCAGCTATTTCCTTGGCTTTCTGAAGTTCGTGATTGGTCTTGTCCAATTCACACGTGCGCTCCTTCACCGCGAGTTCGATTCGGTCGTTGGTCAATTCCAGTTCTGCTTGACGCTGGGCGATGCCTAGCATTTCCGCGACGCTTTGATGGCACATGATGAAGAGGAAGATATCTTCAAAAAGCACCCAACCAGCGTGCTCAATCCAGCGAGACGAGTCCGAGGTTATTGTCCCAAAAACAGTTTGCGGCCAAAAGGTGCCGCGCAGAAAATGATCAAGTGCCACTACAATCGTCGCCGTGACAAGGACGCGCCAGTCCCGATAAAAGGCGAGAAACGCCAGGGAGCCAAAAACGTGGAAATGCGTTTCAATCCGCCCTCCAGTGAGGTCAATAATTAGTACGGATGCCAGCATCTGAGCGACGGCAATGACATGACGGGTAATCGCCTGCCCTGGACGCAAGAAAACCAGCAAGATCGGGAAAGCGGCAATGCCACTTCCGAGAAAGATCGCGGCGAGGACGTGTAGATGAAGAGAACTGGTGGCTCCAATCCAAGTTCGAGGAGTGATCCACAGGGCCACGCCAATGCCTACCAACCACTGTAGCGCCATTAAACCGGCAAACATGCGGTCTGTGCGCTGCCAAACCTGCAGACAATGATTTTGAAAATGTTCCGCTGTAAGTTGAGCCAGCCGCTCGGGTTCCGCCTTATCTGCGTTCGTTTTAAATCCAATAGAAGACGGAGATTGTATCATCAATCCTTTCTAAATTGATCCGTTATAAGAGCGAACAACCAAAGACGGGCGTGTGATTGACAGGAGCGTGACCGTTGAGAATAAAGCTCACAACGGCAGAGCGGCCCACGTTGTCGCCTTCGTGTCCACGGGATGCGGTGATCCCTCCGCTGAAAAGCAACTTGCCGGAAGGGGCATACAACAGGGCATCTCCAGAACCCTCGACATCAAATCGGTGAGCTTCCCGGCCCCCATGGTCGCGAATTACACGAATGCCAGGAATACTTATCGCCGAGTTCCACAAATCCCCTTGTTCCCAACCGGCGGGAACTCCATCTGGAATGGTAAAGACAACGGTCACCGAGACTCTGTTCTGGGTTTCTGCCAGAAGACCGTCCAGTTCATGGAGACTTGCCTCCGTACAGGGACACCGGGGATGGGCAAAAAGGACGAGAGTCGGTTTGTCTGAGGTAAGTCGGACAGCGGAGCTTCGTGGGAAAGACGTCACCAGTGGCGCAGATTTCACCGGAGTAAACTCCTCCTGCGCCAGGATCAGGAACCCGACTACGATAAACGAAACCCAGAGAACACCAGCAACGGCTAGAAAACAGTGGGACCGCTTGCTATTATTGCCAGCTTTAATAAGGCTTTTGCTTTCTATTTTTTCGCAATCGGGCCTGGCATTGGTTCCGAAAGCTCGATGTTCCCTTTTGGAAACGAAAACGAGATTCATCCATAAAACCGTGCTCGACGGATTGCCACACTTGATTAAATTTCGTATTATAGAAAATATGGATATTATACCTCAAAAACAAAAGAATGCAAAGTGTCCTTCTCCTGGATGAATCAGCAACTTCTGCGGGGCACCTCAAGACGAGTTTCGTGACGCACTTCGTACTGAGTACCGCGCAGGCTGGTCGTTCGGATGACATAGCTGACGATTGCCCGTTCCTGACCCTCATAGGCAATGCTTAACACCAGGACTCTCCAGGTTGGAGCAGCCTCGGAATCGCAGCCGAGGGCACTCCGATCACTCGGTCTCCGCTCATTCGAGACCCGACTCATTGTTTATTTCTTGGTTGAGAAAGTAGGTATCGATTTCAGTTAAAATCGCAGGTTGGATTGGCGGCCGGCCAATAGGGTGGAGAAAGGGAAGAGTGGAGGACTGCCAACCGAACGTCTTTCGTCAGAAGTTGTTTTTATTGCACCGCCAAGCTGGAGACCAACCGCCACTTGGAGGCTTTGAAATTCTTTACGTCTGGCGCAAGCGCGACCTCGTCATTTAGAGACTCGGAAATCAACCGCTGTGTCTCATTCATCCGGTAAGAGTCATTCTGCGCCTTCACCCATTCTGAGTAGGTGTTGCCGTCGGAGGATTTCGCCGGTTGATCGCAGCCAGCATTTCGTGGGACATTTCAAGTAGGCTTCAAATACATCCGGGTTGATTTTCATAGAAGTCGGCCTGAGCAATCTAAGATTGAAGAGGAGTGGCGAATATTGAACAAGCTCGCCGATATCTTATTGAACGTCGTATGGAAAAATCCGGAAATGCTGGGCGTCCTAAGTGTGAACACGCAGGGCTTTCTCAAGTCCGTTGGGATTCTCAGGGACTAAAATCCTGGGTGGGAAATGGAGGAGTCTTTGGGGGCGTTGCAGGCCTCGCTGTTGGCCATCGGACTGACTGCAGTAATCACCCCACCGCGTTGTCCAACCGGAGACATCCTACGACGCTTTACCAGAAACAATGTCGACACGCCACGTCTCTGTCGCTATCTGCACTTGTTTTCGCGATACTGGATCCGCGAAGGACCGCATGTAACTGCAAACGAATCGCTCGTTCGCGCTATGATTCATCAAAACCTTGGCATAATTTCTATAATTATGATATATAAATTAAAAGAGAGAAATAGTGGAGAGTTAGCGCTATATGAGAGAATGCACGCCACCCGGCCCTTATGGGGGAATCTATTCTGTCGCTTAAACTCAGATGAGTATCACAAACGTCTTAGTGGTAGACGACGACATCGCAGTCTGTCGGATGCTTCACCGGATGCTTTCCGATGAGCAGTATAAGGTCGAAACGAGCCAATCAGTTGCCGATGCTTTCGCAGTCATCGAACGGAAACCTTTTGACGTCTACGTGATGGATTACAAGTTGCCGGACGGTGCCGGACTCGACGTCGCGGAGCGGATTCGGTTGAAAGGGAGTGAAGCTCCAATCATCCTTATTTCGGGTTATGACGCAAGAGCCGTCACGCTGAGAGCGGAGAAGCTCCACATATCTGATTTTCTCGAGAAGCCTTTTTCCCGGGCGACGATATGTGATGCAGTGAAGAAGGCGATTGGCTCCCCCAAGATAGCATCGGCCGGATGAAAAACCACTCCCAAGTTCGGACGCAAAGTGCTACATCGAACCACGCGCAAGTCTACGACCGAGCCGCTGACACCCTACGACTTTGCGCCCAGAGCCTGAGCTACCGCAAAAGCGTTCTCGGAGCAAAATACCGTCGCCAGACTTGATGCTCCCAAAGCAATCGTTGCCATGGCTCACCGTCTCGCTCGGTTAGTCTATCGCATGCTCCGCTACGGGCAGAACCACGTCGAACAAGGCATCCATCACTATGAACTTAAATTCCGGCTGCAGCGCAGCAATGGCCCAAAAAAGAAGCCCAATCACTCAATCTTCAACTCATTGCCGCTTAGCGACTTCCAAGTTCATGTGACCGCCTTTTGCATCGCGCTGCTGCACTGATTGACAAACCGGGCGGCCGCGATCACCTGACCGAGGGCAATCCCGCCATCGTTCGGTGGCACCCGCTGGTGCCAGTACACGCGAAATCCGGCCGCTCGCAAAAGGTCCACGCAGTGCTCGGTGAGATACCGGTTCTGGAAACAACCGCCGGTAAGCACGACCTTTTCTTCTTCGACTCTCTGGGCGATCGCCAGCACCATCTGCGACAGAGTGTTGTGGAACAATGCGGCAATCCGGCCGACGGGTTGGTGTGCCCGAAGGTCCTCCACCACCTGCCGTATCATGGGGCGCCAATCTAGCACGTACGGCTCGCCCTCTTCCACCTCGAAGGGGTAGACGTCATGAACGCCCTGCTCAATCGCAAACTCCAGCTCCATTCCGGCCTGCCCTTCAAAACTGACCTGTTGGCGTAGACCGACGAGAGATGCGACGGCGTCGAATAACCGGCCCGCGCTCGTGGTCGCGGAGGCGTTCGACGCCTCAGCCAGCATTCGGCGAATCAGCCCAAGTTCCATTGCTCCCAGACCTTGGACGGGCGCCAACGCCGGGTTCTGGATCGCCCGATCGCCGCCGCATTCAAACAACACGCCGAGGGCGGCCCGGCGTGGTTGCCGGACGGCCGCCTCGCCGCCAGACAGCCGAAAAGAATGCAGGTGCGCCACCCGTTGGAACACGGAGCCCTCAGCCAGGAGAAATTCACCGCCCCACATTGTGCCGTCCAAGCCGAGGCCCGCCGCATCCCACACCACGGCCAATGCGGGGGCTTCAAGTTCATTTTCCGCCATGCAGGCTAACGCGTGCGCCCAATGGTGTTGAACTAGGTGCACCGACTCCGTTCGTTTCCACGCGTACTTGGTCGAAACGTAATCAGGGTGCAGGTCGCAGGCGATGAACTCTGGCGTGACCTCGTAAAGCCGTGGCAGATCGGCGGCCACCTGGTCAAAAGCAGATAAGGCCTGACCGGTCTCCAGATCGCCGATGTGCTGACTGAGGAACACTTCCGTCCCAACGCTCAACGCAACGGTGTTCTTGCTCTGGGCACCCACCGCCAGCACGCACGGCAGTGGCACGGACATGTGCACCGGCAAAGGGGCGTAACCGCGTGCCCGCCGCAAAACCAGTTCGCGGTCGCGGACCACGCGGACCACTGAATCATCCACCGGCCGCACGATGGGCCGGTCGTGGACCAGAAACGCTTCGGCGATGCCGTGCAGGCGGGCTAGCGCCTCCCCATTGTCGGTGCACATTGGTTCGGAGTTCAGGTTGCCACTGGTAGCGACCAAGGGGCAACCGAGCGCTCGAACCAACAGATGGTGCAGAGGACTGTAGGGCAGCATCACGCCGAGCGCAGGGTTGCGAGGTGCCAGGGACTCGGCCAACCGCGTCGCCGTAGTTCGGCGTTCCAGCAGCACGATGGGCGACTCGGGTGAGAGCAGCAGCCGCTCTTCCAAGGCCGAAACGCGGCAGTCCTCCCGCGCTTCCTCCAGCGACGGATACATCAAGGCAAAGGGTTTTTCTTCGCGGCGTTTGCGAGCGCGCAGCGTGGTCACCGCCCGCTCATTGGTTGCGTCGACGATCAGTTGAAACCCGCCAATGCCTTTCAACGCAAGAATGTGGCCCCCGCGGACCGCCTCAACGGCTTGACTCAAAGCACCGGAACCCTGCCCTCGGATCGTTCCGTCAGATGCCCACAACTCCAACTGCGGACCGCAATAGGGACAGGCATTCGGCTGAGCGTGAAAACGACGGTCACGCGGGTCATGGTATTCGCGGGTGCAGTTCGGGCACATGGTGAATTTCCGCATGGACGTGTTCGGGCGGTCGTAAGGCAGCGCTTCAAGGATGCTGAAACGGGGACCACAATTCGTGCAGTTCGTGAAGGGGTAGCCGTGACGGCGGTTAGTCGGCTCAACAATGTCCCGCAGGCAATCGGCGCAGGTGGCGACGTCAGGCAAAATCAGGACCGTTTTTGGACCGCGCTGGTCACTGAAGCGGATCTCGAACCCGGGGTAGCCGACCGGGTCGAGAAAGGAAAACTCAACGCCCTGGAGCACGGCGCGGGGTGGCTTTTCCCTTTCCAGCCGAAGCAGAAACTGCCGTAGCGTGTCCGACACGCCTTCCACTTCGATCAACACTCCGGCCGATGCGTTCACCACCCAGCCTTGTAGACCCAGTTCAGTGGCCAGACGGTAGACGTGTGGACGGAAACCGACGCCTTGTACCGCGCCGCGTACAGTGATTTTTGCTCGCTCGAGGTTCATGATTGGGTTCCGGGTTGATACGGAGGTTGGTTTGCGGGGAGTGTGCGTAGCTGCATCGGGCATAGTCGACATCGAGAGCCCCGTTAGCAAATCAAATTTCCATACTTAACATATTTATAATATTTTCAATGTTTTTGTCAGAGGCTTGCGCCCTGGCCAAATAAGCATCCGGATCATAAACCCGCCTGAGAAATGCACGCATCAAAACTCGTAATCCGCGGGGTAGATGACACGCCAATCCTATCGGGAAAGTCATTGTAATTCACCCCTGCCATTGAGTGACGCCATGGCGAGCATCCGAAACCGCTTGCGCTACAATTTCATCTGATCAATATTGAAATTATAATTCAATTCGAATACTGTGGTCCATATCCGGTTTATGGCGGCGGCCCCGCACGCGCGGGACGGTGTTCGCCCGGCAGGGGGCACGCGGCGCGCGAACGGCGGCCTCCCCGTGTAGCCCCGCCCTACCTCTTGAGGCTACCTCCGCACGCCGGCGTTGCTCCCCTGCCGTTCGCCACATGAACTCCGACACCACTCTCACCAGCCGGATTCTCCTCATCGACAGCAACCCGGTGATTCACGAGGATTTTCGAAAGATGCTTCGTCTTGAGCTCGCCGCGGTGCAACCGCTCCGTGGGGAGGTCGCGCCGTGGTCAAGTCGGTCACCATCCCGGCTCGATGCGCAGCGATTCGAACTCGAAGTAGCCTTGTTCGGACAGGAAGGCCTTGAAAAAGTGCGGGACGCGCTCCTTGAAGGGCGGCCGTATTGCATGGCGTACGTCGACTTGCGCCTGTCCAATGGCTGGGATGGTCTCGAGACCATTCACCACCTCTGGCAAGCGCACAGTACGCTGCTAATCGTCCTCTGCACCGCATTCTCTGAACCTTCATGGGAGGACATTCAGGAGCGGCTTGGCTACAGTAGCCGATTTCTGATTCTCAAGAAACCGTTCGACCCCCTCGAAGTCCGGCAACTTACCCACGCTCTCGCCGAACGTGCGCGCGCCGAAAAAGCATTCCATCAACGTCATCGCCAGCATGAATTGGCTCTCAACGCCATCGGCCAGGGCATTCACACGTTGGACCTCGATGGGCGGATCACGTTCGAAAACCCCGCCTCGGTCAAAATGCTCGGATGGGAAGATGGGGCGTTAGTGGGCAAGCAAGCGCACCGCATGATCCATCATACTAAGGCCTGCGGTGCAATTTACCCTCAACGCGAATGTCCGATCTACGCCGCGCTCCGAGACGGCATCTCCCACCGGATTAGCGATGAAGTCTTTTGGCGAAAAGACGGGACCAGTTTTCCGGTGGAATACGTCAGCACTCCCCTCCGCGATGAGAACGGTGCCATCTTCGGTGCCGTCATGGTTTTCAGTGACATCACCGTGCGCAAACGAGCCGAGCGGGAGCTGAACAGCGCCAAGGTGGCCGCCGAAGCGGCCAACCGCACCAAGAGCGAATTCCTGGCCAACATGAGCCACGAGATCCGCACGCCCATGAACGGCGTCATCGGCATGACAGGCCTCTTGCTCGACGGCGAACTAGACTCCGCGCAGCGCGAGTTTGCCGAGACCATTCGCAGCAGTGCGGACGCCCTTCTGACGATCATAAATGACATCCTAGATTTTTCCAAAATCGAAGCCGGCAAACTTACCTTTGAGCAGCTGGACTTTGAGCTGATTGAAACGGTCGAAAGCACGGTGGAGCTGCTTGCCGAAAGCGCCCAAGCCAAAGGTCTTGAGCTGGCAAGCGCGATCGCGCAGGACGTGCCTTCCCGCTTACGCGGCGACCCGGGCCGGTTGCGGCAGATCCTGACCAACCTCGTCGGCAACGCCGTCAAATTCACGGAACGCGGAGCGGTCGTCGTGCGCGTTTTCAAAGAGCACGAAACTCAAACGCACGCGCGGGTACGCATTCGGGTGGAAGATACCGGCATAGGCATTTCCCCCGAAATCCAAGAGCGGCTGTTTCAAGCCTTCAGCCAAGCCGATGGATCGACCACGCGTCGATACGGTGGCACCGGCTTGGGCTTGGCCATCGCTAAGCAGTTGGTGACTCTGATGGAGGGCGAAATTGGCGTGGAAAGCGAACCCGGCAAGGGCTCCGCCTTTTGGTTTACGGCGCAACTGGAAAAGCAGGCTGACTACGACCGGGCTTTTGAAGCCGGTCGTCGTGATTTCGTCGATGCCCGCGTACTGGCTGTTGATGACAACGCTACCAACCGCCGCATCCTGTGCCATCAACTTCGATCTTGGCGAGTGCAGGCGGACAGCGCCGCCAACGGCGCGGAAGCCTTAGCGATGTTGCGGGCCGCGGCTTGGGCGGGCCTCCCGTACCACCTAGCGCTCCTGGATGTACAGATGTCGGACATGGACGGCTGGGGCCTCGCCCGGGCGGTCAAAGCGGACGCCTCGATCGCGGGCACGGGGCTGATCGTCTTAACCTCCTTCGGGCAAACCTTCCGCCCCGCGGAACTAGAAGTGGCCGGGATCGAAGCCTATTTGGTAAAGCCAGTCAAACAATTGCGCCTGTTTGACTGCCTGGTCCATGTTCTGGCTCGGGCTGGGGCCGAAAGCACCGTGCCTTCACCAGCCGCCGCTAACTGGGCCGCCGTGGTCTCGGAGGCCCGTTCGTTGCATGGAAACGTGCGCATTCTCCTAGCCGAGGACAACGTCATCAACCAGAAAGTGGCTTTGGGCCAGTTACGCAAACTGGGGCACCGGGCCGATGCGGTCGCGAGCGGGTTCGAGGTGTTGGCCGCGTTGAAGCTTCTGCCGTACGACATTATTCTGATGGACTGCGAGATGTCGGAGATGGACGGGTATGGAGCCACACGGGCAATCCGCCAATGGGAGCAACGTTCCGAGGGCCCCTGCCATTGGAAGGTGCCCGTTTACATCATTGCCGTAACGGCCCATGCCATGCAGGGCGACCGCGAAAAGTGCCTGGCGGCGGGCATGGATGATTACTTGAGCAAGCCGGTGCGGGCGGCAGAACTGCAGGCTGCGCTGGAACGCGGGAAACTGGAGCGCGCCCGCTTATCCAAGTTCACCCCAATAAGCTAAACTTTACCGTGAGAAAAGCGAGCAGATGGAGAAGGATCTAAAAATGGCGCACGAGCTGCAAATGGCGCTTTTGCCGCAGCAGTTTCCGAGCATACCTCCCGGTGCACTGCCCACGGAAAGCGCCATCAAGTTTTCGAGCTTCTACTATCCAATGGCAGCGGTTAGTGGGGATTTTTTTACTGTCAATCGTCTTTCAGACACTGCTGTAGCTGTTTTCATTGCCGATGTGATGGGCCACGGCGTCAGCGCCGGATTAGTTACCACCTCGAACCTGCGAGTGTCCGATGGCGGGGAACGATTTTATCATGCTTTTTACCGACGGGCTCTTTGAAGTGGAAGCACCCGACGATAAAATCTATAGTCGCGAGCGCTTAATGGCTGCGGTGCGCGAACGGGTCAGGCTGCCAGCGGCTAAATTGCTTTCTGAACTCCTTGGCGAGATCCGACAGTTCTCCAACCGCGCTGATTTCTCCGATGATGTATGCCTCATTGGCATAGATGTTACGCGGCTCTGCAACAATACATTTTCCGAGATATCGGCTCCGCCGACTGAGGTAGCGCCAGACTGAGGGGCGCTCACCCGCGAGAGAGTGCGGGCCAGCGGGTTATCGACGCAGCCCACGATTGCGATCAAGAGGTCAGCCATACGTTCAGGATGGCTCGCGAGATTCGATCCCTAAAAATGCTTCAACACCACTCGTGCAATGCCACGGCGAATTCAGCCGGATCTGGTTATTGTCCGTGGACAAGGCATTTCAGTTTCCGAGGAAGCACCGATTTGTTGATGTTTTCCGTATTTGATGTATTTTTCATAAATACAGTAGGTAAAAGATCCGAGTATGCCCTACATTCAACCCGCCGTTCAATATTCAGTTTCGTCTCGAATGACTGCGATGAGGTGTCCCACCCTTCCTGGCCACTTATATGGATCATCGTGGATTTCCCGGAACATGAATACCACAACGATAGAAGGCTGAATCGATGAACAACAACGGACACTACGGATTGGAAAAGCGTGTCGCGGAACGCTCGGTGGAACTCGCTGGAGCAAGAGAGAAGTTGCAGGCGGTCCTCGATCGGTCGTGTTCAATGACAACGACTACGGCGGCAACGCAGGTATCGATCATTGCCGCGAACACAGAGGGACTGATCACGGTTTTTAATCACGGTGCCGAGCAGATGCTTGGGTACACTTCGGATGAAATGGTTGGCAAGCGATCGCTGGCGATCATTCATTTGGAATCCGAAGTACTCGCCAGAGGCCGGGAACTGACTGAGGAAATGGGCAAGCCGGTGCAAGGCTTCGATGTCTTTGTCCAGAAGGCCCGTAACGGCCAGCCTGAGGAACGGGAATGGACCTTTGTTCGGAAGGACGGCAAAACGTTGACGGTCAACTTGGTGGTGACCGCCTCGTACGATACGGACGGCACAATCATAGGCTTCCTCGGCGTTGCGATGGACGTCACTGCGCGCACCAAAGCCGAGAAGACATTGCGCGATCAGGCGCTAATCCTCGAAATGGCCAACGACTCGGTATTCATTCGAGATACGGAGGATCGGATCACCTACTGGAATCGAGGTGCGCAACGGCTGTATGGCTGGAGCAAGGAGGAGGCCCTGGGACACGTTACCCACTCGTTGTTTAAAACGCAGTACCCGCAATCGCTCTACAACATCAACGCACAACTTCTCGCTACAGGTCATTGGGAAGGCGAATTGATGCATATTCGGCGCGATGGCGCTTTGGTGACCGTGGCCAGCAGCTGGACGCTACAACGGGACGAATCGAACCTCCCGGTGTCCGTTATTGAGCTGAATTACGACATTACGGCTCGCAAGAAGGCCGAACAGGAATTGAAAAAAAGCAGGGAACATCTTGACGCCATTCTCAGCAGTTCCCTGGATGGTATCATTGTCTATGAAGCGGTCCGAGATGAAGCAGGCCTGCTTCAGGACCTACGATTTGCGATGATCAATCCTGCGGCCGAAAAGCTAATGCGACTGAATGCTTCGGATCTGCTTGGGCGCACCGTGTTGGAAAAATTCCCGACTTTCGCCACCGATGATCTGTTTGAGAAATTCACCCGGATCATCGAGAAAAACGTGCCTCTCGACTTCGAGCACCAGTCAGTCTCCAGCGGCGCACCCCGCTGGTACCGACTTGCGTGCGTGAAATTGGGTGATGGACTCGTGCTGAGTTACACCGAAATCACGCCACGCAAGCAGGCGGAAGATGCGCTAAAGACTTTTGCCCAACGGCTTGGTTTGGCTAACCAGGCTTTGCAGGCGGGCATTTGGGATTGGGATATGCGATCCGATCTCATCGCATGGGACGAAAAAATGTACGAGATCTACGGCATGCCCAAGAACCTGCAGGTTAATTATCAGGCATGGGCGAATGCCGTGGTACCCGAGGATTTGGTGGAAGCCGAAACCGTCCTGCAAAGCGTTATTGCCTCAAAGTCGCAGGGTTCTTCGGAATACCGCATCACCCTTCCGAATGGATCGCTTCGTTACATCCAAGCTGCCGTGGGTGCTGTTCTGGACGACGCCGGTCAGGTGGTGCGCGTCATCGGGGTCAATATCGATACGACCGAGCGTAAAGAAAGCGAAGAGGCACTCCGGCTCAGTGAAGAACGTTTTTCCAGTGCATTTAAGTATGCGGCCATCGGCATGGCGCTGGTGTCGCTCGACGGCCGGTGGCTCAAAGTCAATCAAGCCCTGTGCGATTCGATTGGCTATTCCGCTGAAGAGCTCAGCGGCAAAACTTTCCAGGACATCACGCATCCCGACGACATGGAAGCTGATCTAGCCAACGTTCGGGAGTTGCTCGACGGCGGAATTAGTTCCTACAAGATGGAAAAACGTTACTTTCACAAAGAGGGGCGAGTGGTGTGGGTTTTACTGGGCGTTTCCCTGCTCCGCGACAAACAAAACAAGCCTCTCTATTTCATCTCGCAGATCGAAGATATCAGCGAAGTCAAGCAAGCCATGACCCGGCAACAAGAGCTAACGGAAAAAGCTCAGGCCGCCGAGCGTGCCAAGAGTGATTTCCTCGCTGTCATGAGCCATGAAATTCGCACACCGATGAACGGCGTTATTGGCACGACTGAACTGCTTCTCGAAACCGTGTTGGATGTCGAGCAACGCAATTTGGCCAATACGATCCGCATCAGCGCCGAATCGCTCTTGGGCCTGATCAATGACATTCTCGATTTTTCCAAGATCGAAGCGGGAGAGTTGTCCTTCGAAGAACTGGACTTCGACCTGCGCAATGTGGTCGAAGATACTCTCGAAATGATGGCTGGGCAGGCTCAAACCAGAGGCATCGAGTTGGTCGGTGGCGTGGAGCCAGACGTTCCCACCAAGGTGCGCGGCGATCCTCGGCGCGTTCACCAAGTGTTAACGAATCTTATTAGCAATGCTATCAAGTTCACGAAATCCGGCGAAGTCGCCATCCACGTGACAACTCAGGCGGAAACAGAAACGGAAGTTCACGCGCGTTTCGAGATCAAAGACACTGGCACTGGCATTCCACCCGAGACTCTAGCTCGACTGTTTCAACCCTTTGTTCAAGCAGACAGTTCGATTTTGCGGAAGTTTGGCGGGACCGGACTGGGATTGGCCATTTGCAAGCGTCTGGCAGAGTCCATGAATGGCAGTATCGGGGTCGAAAGCACACCGGGCGAAGGTTCGACGTTTTGGGTCACATTGAGGTTCTACCGGCAAGTCGAAGTCAAAATACAGTCTCAAAACTTAGACGAATTCGTCGATTCACGCGTGCTAATCGTCGAAGCCAACGAAACGAATCGGCAATTCCTTCACAAGCAAATTGTCGCATGGCGGCTGAGTAACGGATGCGCTGGCACAGGAGAGGAAGCGCTGGCGATGTTGCGTCAATCGGTGGCCGAAAAAGCCCCCTATTCGGTAGCGATCATCGATAGGCAAATGCCGGAAATGGAAGGCCTCGCCCTCGTCCAAAAAATCAATGCAGACCCACTCCTTAGCGTAACACGGCTCATCCTTTTGACGCCATTTGGGAAGCCAATTTCAACCGACGAGTTGAAAACCGTGAATGTTGCTGCCTGCTGTGTGAAACCAGTACGCCAATCCGCACTTTTCGATTGTCTCGTCCAAGTTCTAACTCGTCCTACGAATGCCAGTGAATCTCGGCGATCTGAGCTTTTTTTGAGGTCCACGGCTCCCCTGTCGCTTCGGACAGAGCGTGTTCTGCTGGCCGAGGATAACGTGGTGAATCAGCAGGTTGCTCTGGGCAATTTGCGCAAGCTTGGATACAACGCTGATGTCGCCAAAAACGGGACCGAGGTGCTTAAGGTACTCGAAAGAAAACGCTACGACATCATCCTCATGGATTGTCAAATGCCGGATTTGGATGGGTACGAGGTCACAAAGGAAATCCGCCAGCGGGAGCGAGGTCACCGTGCGTGGATTATCGCGATGACCGCGAACGCCATGGTCGGCGATCGCGAGAAATGTCTCACAGCGGGCATGGACGATTACATAAGTAAGCCTTTATGCCGAGCGGAACTTCGCGCTGCCCTCGAGCGGCGTGTGGCCGGACCGGTGAACTCCGTCGACGATGATGCTCTGTGTAATCTCATGGAGGACCGAGAAGACGAACCCGCTGAATTGGGGACGGGCGCTCCGACAACCGTTGCTGACACGCCGCCTGCCCTCGGGAAATCCAGCGCTGCAGACCTCTGCTGGGACGCCACCGAGCGACCTCGCATCACAGACGCGTCGGCTAGTGAACGACATCTTTTGTCCACGTTGATGGACAACCTCCCGGACAACATTTATTTTAAAGATCGCGACAGCCGTTTTGTGGCGGCAAATCGCGCAGTACTTTCCTGGACCGGTTTCCAGGATCAATCGGAAATCATCGGGAAGACCGATCAGGATCTCTTCGCAGGGGAGCATGCGGATGTGGCACTAGCCGATGAGCAAAAAATCATTGCGACCGGCCAGCCAATTGTTGGTATTGAGGAAAAGGAAACTTGGCTCGATGGACACGAAACGTGGGTTTCAACCACTAAAGTGCCATGGCGTGATGCGAGTGGTAACGTGATTGGAGTCTTTGGATGGTCGCGGGACATTACTGCGCGCAAACTAGGTGAAAAGAATCTGAAGGTGGCCAATGAGGCCGCAGAGCAACCTGACCGTGCCAAAAGCGAGTTCTTAGCTAATATGAGTCACGAGATCCGAACACCGATGAACGGCGTTATTGGCATGACTGACTTGTTACTCGACAGCGACTTGGATCCGCAACAGCGGGAGGTGGCGGAAACCATACGTGCCAGTTCGGACACTCTGCTGAAGATTATAAATGATATTCTGGATTTCTCCAAAGTCGAGGAGGGCAAACTCGCATTTGAAATCCTCGATTTTGATCTAATTGAAGCTGTCGAAGGCACTTTAGACATGCTGGCTGAACGGGCACAAGGCAAAGAGATCGAGTTAGCCGGCACCATACTGCCGGGAACGCCCGCACGACTGCGCGGTGATCCTGGCCGGCTGCGGCAAATTCTTACCAATCTCATTGGTAACGCCATCAAATTCACTGAAACAGGAGAGGCAGTTGTCCATGTTTCTAAAGAGCGCGAAACCGAGACATACGCCGTGTTGCGTTTTGAAGTTCAGGACACCGGCATAGGCATTTCGCCCGAAGCGCAAGCTCGGCTGTTTCAGCCATTTAATCAGGCCGATGGTTCATCAACGCGCAAATACGGGGGCACCGGTTTGGGACTTGCTATTGCCAGGCAGCTGGTGGAAATGATGCAGGGTCAAATTGGAGTGCAAAGCCAACAGGGAAAGGGTTCAACCTTTTGGTTCACTGCGCAATTTGAGAAGCAGGCGAGCGCCGTAAAAGCACCAGAGAGATCCTTTCGCGATTTATTCAATTTCCAGGTGCTCGTGGTCGATGACAATGCGACTAATCGCGAAATTCTTCGCCACCAGATTCTTGCCTGGAGAATGCGGGCGAATAGCGCGGCTAGTGGCGCTGAAGCCTTGAAGCTCCTGCGAGCGGCGGCAACAGAATGCAAACCGTACGACTTGGCACTCTTGGATGTGCAGATGCCTGAAATGGACGGTTTGACTCTAGCGCGCGCAATCAAGGCCGACCCGGCCATTGCCGGCACCCGGCTCATCTTGCTCACCGGGTTCAGTAAGCGGATCAGTCCGGAAGAACCGCGCGCTGCGGGGAATACGGACTGCTGCTTTAAACCGGTGCGGCAATCCAGGCTCTTCGCATGTCTCGCCAACGCCCTGCTCGGACCTTCGACCACACCGCGCACTTTGGCGAAAGCTCTTATTGCACCGAGCCTGCGGCCGCAGCAAATAAGGGTCCTTATCGCGGAAGATAACATCGTGAACCAAAGGGTGACTTTTGGGCAGTTGAAAAAACTCGGCTACAGCGCAGACGTCGTTCCCGACGGCCTGGCGGTCCTGAAGGCGCTGGAACGCCTCCACTATCAAATAGTATTGATGGATTGCCAGATGCCGGAGATGGATGGCTACGAAGCCACTCGGCGTATCCGTGCCCGCATGGGCGATTTTCCCCAGCCCCATATTATCGCGATAACCGCGCACGCGATGCAGGGCGACCGCGAGAAATGTCTGGCGGCCGGTATGGACGATTACATTAGCAAGCCGGTGCAGTTGAAAGCGCTCGCGGCCGCGCTCGCCCGTGGACTGTCGCCGGAAGCGAAAACGGGCCGGTTGGAAAAAAAGGACAATTTTGCAAACGATGCTGTTGAAAGCGCGATCTGCGAAGAGACGCTGCAGAGTTTGAAGGAACTTGGATCAACTACTGGAGATTCATTTTTCCCTGAATTGAAAAACCAAATCGATGGAAGATCGGAGTGATGAACAGATACGAAATTCGATTTAGCGTTCGCGGTCAAGAGATGCAAACATCGTTTGTGAACGGCGGTAGCTATCACCACGCTCGGGAAACCTTCGAAGGAATCTATCCTACTGCCACTCTCGGTTCTATTATCTGCCAAGGTCCGAGTTCTGAGCTGAATTACCTTCCTGTTCAGTCGGTCTCGGAGTTTACTCTAACCCCGAGCAGGTTCTTGTTCGTGTCCCACATGGGGTCGAATGACTCCAATTCCATATGGTTCGATCTAGCGCTGAAGGCGTTTCAGGAGAGATATCCGAATGTTACGGCGGAGTATTTGTCTACGAACGAATACAGCACGAAAAAGTACCTTCAGCTGATCGAGCAGGCGATATCAACGAAGCCTGACGGGCTGGTGGTATCGATCACGAACGCGGCAGCCCTCGATGGTGTGCTGCGCCAGGCGATCAGCCAGGGCATTCCGCTCATTGCCTTCAATACACCGGATCTGCGCGACCCTGCCGCGCGAATTCCATATCTTACTTTTGTTGGAACGGATTATTACCAGGACGGGAAGAAAGGGGGCGAACATGCTCTGGCGCATGCCAAGACCGGCGAAATTCCGTTGCCAGAACAGGTTCTCTGCGCCAATGCTGACGCTACCCACGGCGGACTGGTAGCCCGTTGCAAAGGAATGACTGATGCGATGAAAGCTGGCGGGATTAAAACGGAAACGCTGACCACGGACTGGGATCCGGGGCGAGCGGCGAATATCCTGAGTGCCTATCTGGCAAGGAATCCGGCCGTGAACTACATCTATGCAGTGACCAGCGATCTGGGACCGACGGTCAGGAACGTCTGTAATAAAATGGATCTGCATCCCGACTTGGAGGACAAGGCGCACAAGGTCACGATCATCAGCGTGGACGATAATCCGGTATCACTCTCAGGCGTTAAAGCCGGGTACCTGCTTTCCACGGTCAGTCAAGAGTTCTGGCTGCAAGGCTACGTGCCGTTGCAACGGCTCCATTGGTATTGCGAGTATGGGTATACCCCTGAGAGCGATACTCTGACTGGACCGGTCATAATTGATAAAACCAATGTTGATCAATGGATCACCTTGGTGCAGGGCGTAATCGGTGCAGACAATTTTCAAAAGCAAATACCGTGGTGATGGCGCCGGCTGTTGTGCTCTCCAGTGCGTATCACGCTGCACGATGGGATCGAATTCGTCACGCTGATCAAGAAGGATTTTAACCTGAAATCACTCCCGGTGATGATCGTTTCCTACAAAGATCGTGCGGAAGATCGACGTCGCGGATTAGAAGCCGGAGCGGACTATTATCTGGCTAAAGCAAGCTTCCATGACGAGGCGTTACTGCAGGCGGTTGTCAATTTAGTCAAATTTAGTCGGCGAGGCCACAGAGTGAGAATTGGCATCGTGAACGATTCGCCAATGGCGGCTGAATTGCTGCGCCGGCTCATCCGCACATCTGAGGAGCATCAGATTGCTTGGATTGCACGCGATGGCGCGGAAGCCGTTAAACTGTGTGAAAGAGATTTGCCTGAACTCGTCCTGATGGATTTGATCATGCCATACATGGACGGCGCCGAGGCTACTCGTCGAATCATGAGTCACACGCCCTGTCCGATTCATGCCAAAAGCTGCCGCCGCGATCAATGCTGCGAGCGAAATATTGCCGCTGCAGAAGATTGGACCACGGCTAAGGAACTTTTTTGTTCGAACCAAATGCGACACATTCCAAGAGAAACGGCAGCTGATCGATAATTGGCTCATCAGCGCGAATGGTCCTTTTTTGCGGGTAGCCGTGCTCATGGTTCCCAGAGAAAGATGAGCCGAGATTAATAAACGAGGGAACAAATGAGTTCGGTAATCAAAGATATCGAAAGCGAAACAGACAAGATCTTGGTGTTGTTGGTAGACGACCAGGCAATGGTTGCCGAGGGCGTTCGACGCATGCTAGCAGCCGATCCGGCGATCGCCTTCCACTATGTGAGCGATCCCAAGCAAGCGATCGAATCGGCCATAAAGGTTGGCCCGACCGTGATCTTGCAAGACCTAGTGATGCCCGGGGTGCACGGACTTGACCTGCTGAAAGAATACCGGAGCAACCCGTTCACTCGCGCGGTTCCTGTCATTGTCCTTTCTAGCAAAGAGGAGCCTACTATCAAACAGATGGCGTTTGAATCAGGAGCCAATGATTACATGGTCAAATTGCCTCACCGGATCGAATTGCTCGCGCGGGTGCGTTTGCATTCCGAAGCATACATACACGAGTTGCAACGGCAGCGGGCGTATCAGGCTCTCGAAGCGAGTCAACGGGAACTAACGGAGAAAAACTGCCAGTTAGCGATTCTTAACCAAAAGCAGGAGGAGGCAACTCGTTTCAAGTCGGTATTCTTCGCAAATGTGAGTCATGAGATACGCACGCCTTTGATTGGGGTCCTTGGCATGGCGGACATCCTTTCTGACACGAGCCTCGACATTCATCAGCGCGAGTTGGTCGATGTCATTCGAACAAGCGGGGACACTCTTTTACACATCATCAACGATATTCTGGACCTGTCCAAATTCGAATCCGGCAAGCTGGATTTGGAGTCAATTCCATTTGCGCTCCGTGACGTGGTTGATCAAGCAATGGATCTATTGGCGCCGATGGCGTTTGGCAAGGGGCTTGAAATCAGCGCATGGATCGACCCTCGGTTAGGTTCTACCATGGTCGGCGACATCACCAGAGTAAGGCAAATTCTGCTCAATCTTTTAAACAACGCGATCAAGTTCACTTCCAGCGGCGAAATCTACTTGCAGATAGAGCCATCGGTTGATATCGACGACATGGTACATTTTTGTGTGGAAGACACCGGCGGAGGCATCCCACCAGAAAAACTCGATCGACTTTTTCGGTCCTTTAGCCAAGTGGACGCGTCGACGAATCGACGTTTTGGCGGCACTGGCTTGGGCCTATCAATCTGTCACAATTTGACAGCATTAATGGGAGGTCGGATATGGGTGGAAAGCACGGTCGGCAAAGGCACCCAATTTTATTTTGTCATATCACTTCCAACCGCAAACATCGTGGAGACCGGCCGCGAAGACCCGGATTTACGGGGAAGGCGAATGGTTGCTCTGGTCCAGAACGTCCGACTCATCCGACTGCTTGCTGTTTGGACGGAAGAACTTGGCTTGGAATTAATCGTTCGATCCGATCAGCCGGAGAATCTCGATTACACTCAGCTGGAATACTTGATCATCGACGCCGATCACTGCGAAATACGAATTCCGGAGTCCAGTCCAATGACGGTTCTTCTTCTGACTCGTTCGAAGAACATCTCCGAATTGGCAAACCGTTATCCGAGCGCAACCGTGCTGTCGCTTCCGCTTAAGAAGCGCCGCTTCCTCCAGGCGATTGGGGTGTTAGCCGATGCCAACGACGTAAGCCGCTCGTCTGAAACAATTTCGGCGGCAGATCCGATGCTCTCTGGGCTCAACATTCTGGTGGTGGATGACAATATCGTGAACCGTCGTGTTTGCGTCGCGCAATTGCAAAAGGTGGGGGTCTGGAGTATTTCGGAAGCCGAGGACGGAAGCCAGGCAATCGCTGCTGCACAAAACCAGGCGTTTGACCTCATTTTGATGGATGTACAGATGCCGGAAATTGACGGTTTACAGGCAACTCGCCAGATTCGCCTCTCGCTATCGAATTCAAGACAACCGCGAATCGTCGGCCTCACTGCGAATTCTCTCAGCGAGGAACTGGAAAGATGTCTCAAAGCAGGTATGGATGATAAGCTCACCAAGCCGGTGCACATTGATGAGTTGAAGGCGGTGCTGGAGGCAACCGGAAAAATAGGATCGTCGGATCGACCTGCGCCCAAATCGGGCTCTGATTTACCTGTGTGCGACGAGCGCCAACTGGACGAACTTTTGACCCTTGACGGCGGTGACGGGTTTGTGACCAAAGTTCTCCAACTCTTTATTGAGCAGGCCGAACAGTTGGCAAGCCGATTGCCCGAGTTGGAGGACAATCCGGACGCCCTTGCCTCGGAGGCGCACAAATTGAAGGGCGCGGCCGAGTACGTTGGCGCGAGGCGTGCAGCCTATTTCTGCGGCATCGTGGAAAACGCTCCAGAATCGTCACACTCTCGACTCGATCGAAGAGCTGTCGCTGATCTAAACGATTCGTTAACCGTTTCGATTGATGACTATCGAAAACGATTAAAATGATTTCCAAACCACGACATTATATTGATAGATTGCCACATGCCCGATGGGTGGTTACGAGGCCTCACGAATGATTCGTGAGCGTGAATTAGCCAGCAACGGTCATGCAACATCGCGCGTGCGCATCGTGGCGCTGACAGCCAACGCCATGGAAGGTGATCGCGAAAAATGTCTTGCCGCGGGGATGGATGACTAATCTAATCTGAGCAAGCCGACGCGTATCGACAATTTGTCCGCCGCGCTCGCGCGAGTTCGCGAACTTCTCTCCTCTCAATGCGAGGCACCAGGGTCATAACTCGAAATAAGAATAAGAATGATTGGAGCTTCACTCCCTTTCGGCCGAATCAGCTCCGCAACCTCGATTCCAGTACCGTTCGGAGGCTAAGCTTCAAAGGTTGATGTGTGGTGGAAACTTCGGACACATCTCGGACGATTGGTGAACCTCCGAGGTGCCGATTTAATAGTCCGGTAAGCTCACGGGTTTAAGAACCGGATGTGGAATCCGGTGTCGGGTACGTCAAGAAAAATTTCCCCATCGGCCTGCAACTGCCTCCCGGCTTGAATTGAACGCACTGAACATTGCTGCACGCCACTGGATGGATACGGTTGCCAATGTGCGCATTCGCGGGGAAACGCACAAACAACCGATCGAACTCTTCGCACTGGAAAAGCCGCATTTGAACGCGTTGCCGCCGCTTCCCGCCGACACCGGAGTCATCCGGACTGTACCGACCAGCAGCCGCTTCCGTGTGGTGTTGGATACCAACCGCTATTCGGTTCCCAGCCTTTATGCTTCCCAGCCGCTGCTACTCAAAAGCTTTGCCGATCGGCTCTGCATCTACCACGGCGAGAAGCTAATCGCCACCCACACCCGCAGCTACGACCGGCACCAGACTTCGAAGATCCCGAGCACGGCAAGGAACTGCTCGATCAGCGCCGTGCAGCACGCGACGCCAAACTGCTGCTGCGCTTCTATGGCCTCTGTCCCCGTGCCGAAGAGTATTACCTTCAGCTTAAGATCCACCGCCTTAACCCCCGCCTTAACCCCCGTCAACACATCGCCAAGATCATGGCTTTAAGTGAGGTTCATGGCTGCGACAAAATCGCTCGCGCCATCGAAGACTCCTTCGAGTTCCAGGCCTTCAGCAGCGACTATATCGCTAATCATGTGTCTCTTAAGTAATAGTGACAGTTGTATTTTCGCCAAGGGCTGCCTTCCAGGCTCTTTGGACCTTGGCCAGGATCTCCTCTCCTTTAGCCCTCCAGACGTACCGCTTGGGATTGAGGTTATGCTGGGCGAGGTATTGCATGATGGCATCGACCAGTTGGCGCACGCTGCCGAAGCTGCCGGGCAGGATCGCCCGCTGGCTCAAGTCTCGGAAGAAGCGTTCGACCAGATTCAGTCACACCGCCACGACGAGCCATTGATGCGGCAAAGGGATCCAGCTTGGTTAGCGTCGGGTTATCGGAAGCGAACTTAAGGACCTTCAGTGCCATTAGCATTGCCACCAGAACTCAGGAGAAGCTCCTAAAGGGTGTCCAGGGATGCACGGATGGTCATGCCGCTCCCCTGTGAGGCCGGCAGCCTGAGCCCTGAATTTACG
The DNA here is from genome assembly GCA_963782115.1 of uncultured Verrucomicrobiae bacterium. Lineage (GTDB taxonomy): Bacteria > Verrucomicrobiota > Verrucomicrobiia > Chthoniobacterales > JAFAMB01 > JAFAMB01. The sequence continues at coordinate 35,409 of CAWAIK010000008.1, read as the reverse complement.
AGCGATTGAAGATCCGCCTCAGGCGGCGGTAATTCCAAGCTACTGAGACATCTCTCCAGGGCGTAAACAAGTGCTCGGGCCTGTATAGGTTTCGCTAGATAATCGTCCATTCCAGCCGCAACGCACTCTTCGCGATCTTCAGGCGTGGCATTGGCCGTGGTCGCGATGATCCAGGTACGTTTTCGATTTTGGCTTTCTTCGCGTCTGCGAATTTGGGCCGTTGCCAGAATTCCGTCGCTCTTAGGCATACGGATGTCAGTCAAAATAACATCATACTCGTGCTCATCGAACAGCTTCAGGGCTTCAGCCCCGTCGCGAGCAAGGTCTACATGTTGTTCAAGCATCCGAAGGTGATAGAGCGCGACCCGTTGATTTGCTGGGTTATCTTCAACGAGAAGCACGCGAAGTTTCTTCTCATGCAAAGTCGAGGAAGCCCGTTCAGGTGCGCGGAGCTCCACTGCCGTAGCATCTGTACCGGTGCCAACGATACGACAGAGCGTTTCAAACAATTGAGACTGTTTCACCGGCTTCGATATGCAAGCATCCAAGTGGCTCCGCATATTCTCATCAAGGCCTCCAGGCTCAACGGAGGTAAGGAGGACCACCTTTACACGGGCTATCGCTTCCTCGGACCGAATCAGTTCAACAACCTGGGGGCCGTTCATTTCCGGCATATGCGCATCCAGAATCGCGACGGTGTAGGGATCTCCAGAGGCGGCTCCTTTGCGCAGAAGAGTCAATGCCGCTGGGCCGCTCGACACAACGCTGTCCCGCATGCCCCAGGCCGATACCTGGTAATGCAGAATCTTTCGGTTAGTCGCGTTGTCGTCCACCAGGAGGATCCGCACATTCCGTAGATCGCCGGTCGCCGGACGCTCGGGCGCAAAAGTCTCTGCTGTTGCAAATTTCACCGTGAACCAAAACTTGGTACCAACGGCGAAAGTGCTCTCGACTCCCATTTTTCCGCCCATGCCGGTCACAAGCTGTTTTGATATTGCCAGGCCAAGGCCGGTACCGCCGAAACGCCTCGTTGTCGACGCATCCGCCTGTACGAAAGGGCTAAACAACAATTCTTGATCCTCGGGTGAGATGCCTATGCCGGTATCCGAGACCTCAAAACGTGCCATGATTGCGCCATTGCTCTCCGGAAGCTTGCCGCAGCTTAGGATCACTTCCCCTGAATTCGTGAACTTGATTGCGTTGCTCAACAAATTTGTCAAAACCTGGCGCAGCCGAAAGGGGTCTCCGGCGACTGAGACAGGAAGCTGTTCCTCAACGAGAAAGGCAAGTTCGAGATTCTTGTTCCGAGCCGATTGAACGAACAAATCAATGACGCTCTCGATGGTCGTGTGCAGGTTGAATGGTACACATTCAAATCGCTGCGTGCCTGCCTCGATTTTTGAAAAATCGAGGACGTCCTCGATGATTATGAGAAGGGCATTGGCGCTCGACTGGATCGTTTCCGCAAATTCGCGTTGCCTGGAAGTCAAGGGAGTATCGAGTAGGATTTCGGTCATACCCAGAACGCCGTTCATCGGAGTGCGAATTTCATGGCTGATATTTGCCAGAAATTGCGACTTGATTTCTACGGCGGATACCGCTGCGTCCCGGGCTGCGGCCAGGTCGCGGGTATTGTGTCGCATGGCCTCCTCCATCCGGCGTCGCTCCGACAAAGCCAGGTTCACAAGCCTGTAGAGAGCAATCAACATGCCGAGTTGGATCGCAAAAGTGCTTAAGATGATGCCCGTCGCGCTTATAATGCTTTCCTTGCTGGCGGCGAAACACGTTTCGAAATGTTTTTGCTCCGCCTCTTTCATCTGTCTCACAGTACCTCGGAGCTCATCGAGGTGAGCCTTTACCTCCTGTGCCCCAATAGTCGTCTTTGTGGCATCGTGTCTGGCCAATTGCTGTACATTCATTGCTTCGGCAATCGATTCAGTGGCGGAGCGAATAAGAGTGATTTTCTGTTGCTGTTCGGCGTTGTCCGCCGTCAGTTCCCGGATTTTATCTAGCTGACTAGAAATGATCCCCTTGAACTCGGCGAGGCGGGGAAGAAATCGTGCGTCGTGTATTTCTTGGTCGCGTCTTTGGTCATACCCCACCCAAGCGGCATCGAGTTCGACCAAGGATTCACGAAGATCATTCAGTTGATCCTGCACTTGGCTCGTATGCTCCACCAATTGCCGGGTGGAGAAGACCTCAGTTGCACCCCGGTAGAGAGCGATCCCTGCAATCAGCGCGGCGACGAACGCCACCGCTAAGATGACCAGGACCTTGCTCTTAATTTCAATTGATTTCATTAATAACAACTTAGAGAAATATGTATCCTTGCCAGAGAAGCTCTTCGGGCGCTGTGACGGTCAACTTAATAACCCAGGCTAGATCCCAATATCCAGATTAGCGGCGCGTTCGCGTAAAGAGTATTCTCTGCGGCTCTTCTAGAAATGTAGCATAATTTTATGGTTATGGTAGAGTGCCCATTGTCGAAGGGTTTTAAGGCAGGGCTGCAGGATGAGAAATTGGAGAGGACCGCTCTATGGGAGAATCTCTTCCGATCCCATAAATTCAGATGAATATCACTAATCTCTTAGTCGTAGACGACGACATCGCAGTCTGTCGAATCGTTCAGCGGATGCTTTCAAATGAGCAGCATACGGTCCAGATAAGTCATTCTGTCGCCGATGCTCTGGAAGCCATCGGACAAAAATCTTTCGATCTCTACGTGTTGGACTACAAGTTGCCGGACGGTAGCGGACTCGATGTCGCGCAACGGATTCGGGTGAAATGGGGTGCGACTCCAATCATTCTTATCTCGGGTTACGACCCAAGTGCCGTTGCGTTCGAAGCGGAGAAGCTTCAAATATCTGATTTCCTCCAGAAGCCGTTCTCTCGGGAGACGATCTGTAACGCAGTGAAAAAGGCAATTGGCTCGCGCCCCTCTAATCCGCCGCCGGTAGTAGTTGCAACCGAATCCGAAAGATCCAAAACCAAAGGATCTTGGTACAGATTTATAAAGTCGACACCTTCAAAATCATGATCACCGTATCTGGATACGGCAAAAGGTCGTCATAACTCTGCCGCAATTTCTGCTGCTTTCTCTCTGGTTAGGGGTCTCCGGAACATTCTGTTCATCTGCCCGAGATAGATAAATACCACTCGCCGCAGTTCGCAGCATTCTTTCCTGGCCATAGGGTTCGGAGCGCTGAAGGGTTCGATTCTGCCTCGTTCCGCAGCAATGAATGAACGACTGCCAAGCGTCGGATAATATTGATCAAGGCGATCTTTTAGTTAGAAGTGACTCACTTATGGTGCGACCTGCAAACCCCAACTCTCCCGGTCGTATTGCAGCCCGGATAACATGTAGATGGAGGTCAATGGACGACCGATTCGCCATACTTAATTGAGACGCAAGTATGCGAAACACACCGATCACATTAAGCGCGAGGAACCGGACTTGGTATTGGTTTCATTAAGCGAACTGCGAACTCATCAGCGGAGCGGATGCTCATGCCTTTGGATGGAAGGGATGAGCTGATACATTATGCAAGATTGTTATATGAGATGAAGCCAATGCTTTTTCCTCTTCTGGCGTATGTTACCTAAAGGTTATGTGCTACAGTAGGGAAACGGAGACAGGCGTTGTTTTTTGTGAGCTTGCAAATTATTTGGCGTACTTTTTGCGCTTCTATTTAGCGCATGGCTGCAGCAGCAACAACCCGACCCAGGTGACGGATTATTTCGCGCCTGTTGGGTCCTGTAACCCAGCGCTTTTCGTACACGGTCTTATCCAGCTCACAAAATTATGCCAGATTTCGTCGAACATTTGATACCAAATACAATGTAAAATAGAATCGTTTCGGGCTGAGTGGCCGGTTTAGAAAGACAAATGCACACTGCAAACCCCTCGTTGCGCTTATCGTGAAGAGCGATTCTTCATTCCTGTGAGCTGCCGTCTGGGGCTCTAGAAAAGCTTTCCACAAATTAGAAGCTGATCCTTACTCCGCCAGTCACGGCATTTGAATCGTATCGGTCCCGGCCAAGTTGCCCATCGTAGTTCACATAGGTTGCAATCGCCCGTGTCAACTGCACCGAGACCCCAGCACTCACGATCGCGCTATCGTGACCTTCGCTCGGTCCATAAAAGGTGTCCGATGGTCCAGGTATCCCGGCAAATCCGGCCGTGATCGACAGATCCGAATACTTGTACTCATGTTCCCAGACCGCTTTTAAAATTGGTTCAACCAACACCTTTCCTATCTGCCAAGTATAATAGGCTTTCAAACCTATGTCGGTTCGCAGTGATTCCGCCGATTGAGAATGGATATCCAACGGCGCAAGCGAACCTTTCTCACTGAAGCTATCGATGTCCACGCAGGTATATTGGAGCGCCGCAATCGGGCCGAACGTCAGGTGACCAACATGGAAGTCATACCCACCGCTGATAAACGTACTCAACTCCGCCCCTCCGGTGCCACCGGAAGCCATTCCACCCAACGTGGACCGGCTCGAAGTGTAGACGTTGTGACCGCCATAGATTGCTCCATTGAGATAAATCCCATGGTTGAACCAATTAGCGTACACGCCACCTCGACCGCTATCGACATCGATATCTCCGCTCGGTTTCAGGCTTGTCCAGGTATGGGCGTATTCTCCCATCCCGCCGATAGCCAGTTGATCGGTCATGCGGTAATCGACTCCCACAGTGACTCCACCGGTCGTAAAATCGTACCCGCGCGCATTGTAATCCCCGTCTACATTGACAAAGTCACCAAATCCCGTCACCCACACACCCCAGCGGTTTTCAGGTCCTGGCTGCAGGGCCCGTTCCACAGGACTTTTGGAGGATTTGCCGTCCACAGTCGCTTCGTCTTCCAGATTCACCGTGCCTCCGTTGACCTTCATATTGGAACTCAACCCGTTAGATCCGCTTCGCAGATCGTCCAGCCGCCCTTCGACGTTTAACCTCTGGATGTTCGCGTTCGAAAAGCTGATCTCGTAGAATGCTGTCAGGCCATCGGGAGAGATTTTCTCCAGGTCAGCGGGCAGATTGGAGAAAGGCTCCTTATGGAGGAACGACATCAGATCGGCAGCCTTCGGATTGAGCTGGTTTTCATCGAGCAGGTTGGCCGCCGCGAGCTGATTGGGTGTCAGTGCGAATGATGCAAAGTCCATGGTAACAATGACTGGAGGTGGAGTCGGTGGTGGGACCGGAGGTGTGAGGTTCAGGAACTCCAGTAGGACCGAATTGCGTCCATAGACCAGGTCAACGGTATTAAATCCCGGGCCGGTGGCAAACGGATCAAGAAACTGGGCAAACCGGCCCGAGACCACCCCCCCCGTGCTTACCAGTGTCAACTGATTACCAGCCTTGGGCTGAAACCCAGGCGAAATCAGTTGCAACGTGCCGCCAAGTACAGCATTGCCGCCCACATTCAAGGAGTCGTATTGGCCAGGATTGGCACCGGCTACCTGCAGTTGCAAGATGCCGCCTGCGTTCTGTGTGTAATTGCCCTTCACGTTAATCGGCTGCGGATCGGCTCTGAGGATCCCGCTATTTACCTCTACATCGCCCAGGCCCAGCGCCTGCGGGCTGTTTACCACCAGTGTGCCAGAGTTTAACGCTGTACCTCCGCTGTAAGTATTTAGGCCGCTTAAGACGATCGTTCCGGCGTTGACTGCGTCCCCAATGCTCAATCGTCCGGATCCAGTAAACACGCTCGCATACTCCGCGGTAGTGCCTGTCGCGCTAGCTAATGTGCCGCCGCCAGTTCCAAGAGTTATCGCTTTTGTCGAGGCGAAAAGCGCGCCTGTCGTCAGCAGCTCCGCGTTATTGCTGATAGCAATACCGCCCGTTCCAAGATTGCTATCACTGCTGACACTCAACACGCCACCCAAAATGTTCGTCCCCCCAGTGTAGGCGTTGTTTCCCGAAAGGCTCAGCAAACCAGTGCCGATCTTGGTCAATGAGCCTGAATTGATGATGTTGCCCGAGAGGGTTGCGTTAAAGCTGTTGGTATCGATCGTCCCGCCATTGGCTAGTAGAGAAATTGTTCGCGAAGTGGCCAAGTTTCCCGTGATCTTCAGCGTTCCTCCATCGAAATCGACGAATTGTCCAAAACCAAGCGCTGCTAGCGATGCATCGTTGGCAATCGAAAGGGGTCCACCTTGAGCGACAATGATATTGGGCCCGATGAAAGAACCGAAGGAAAAAAGGCCGGTTCCTAGCGGGATTGAGGTTAACAGCGTATTGGTCGCCGTACTGATCACCGAGACAATACCAACCGGGGGACTAGTCCCGGGACTAGTCCCGCCGTTATTGAGATCGCTGTTGGCAACGTAGACATAATTTCCATCCGGAGTGACGGCGATACCAACCGGCGAAGTCCCTACTGTGATCGACGCAACCACGGTGTTGGTCGCAGTCCGGATCACTGAGACAGTACCTATGTCGCTGCCGTTGTTGTTACTGTTCATGTCAGCGACATAGACAAACCGGCCGTCTGGGGTAATGGCGACGCCAACGGGCGAATGTCCCACCGGAATTGAAAGAAGCACTTTCTTTGTTGCCGTGTTAATGACTGAGACGGAGCTGGAGTGATTATTTGCAACATACGCATACCCACCATCCGGAGTTACAGCGACACCGATTGGCTCGTTCGTCGAACCCAAGCTAACTGGCGGAATTCCGATCGTGCTGACTGTTGTGTTACCTGCAGTATTGATCACTGAGACCGTATCGTCGCCGTTGTTCCCCACGTAGGCAAACTTGCCGTCCGGCGTGAATGCGACGCCGAAAGTTCCGATCCCACCACTGATGGCACCAACCAACCTATTGGTTGCCGTATTGATTACCGAGACCGTGTTGCCGAAAAATCCATTGTTATTTATAATCGGTCCGGGGCTAGTCACATAGACCTGCTTGCCGTCAGGCGTTGAGGCAACGCCGGCTGGCCCTGGAGCGACGTTGAGCGAACCAACCACTTCGTGTAATGCGGTATCGATTACTGAAATTGTGTTACTACCATTATTTGTGATGTAGGCATACCGACCATCTGGTGTGACGGCGACACCGACTGGTAGAGATCCGACCGAGATAGGCAATCCAAGGGTCTTGTTCGTCGCTGTGTTGAGTATGAAGACCCTGCCCGAATTAAGGTTAGAAAGAGGGTCAGTGATATAAGCGTCGACTTCGATTTGTGCATGGCAAGGACATGCCGACCAGATGCAAAACGCACTAAGAGCCGCGAGTAACCATGCGAAGTTGTTTGATGCAGCACTCTTTCGTCCGCATTTACTCAATTCCGAATTCGAAAACTCGTCATTGGGGTTCATAGAACTCTTATTTGGCGTTTGTCTCTTTGCTCGTTGCTGGGATGAAATAATGGATGGGCCCTTCCGAGGGACCCGCCCCCATGGCTTCATACCCTACCTACAATGGTATTCTGGATATTTCCGGATATTTTATCCATAGCCGTAAATTACAGAAATTGTTAATTAAAAGTCAAAGACATTCGCACTTCCGCTTAATGGCACGGGTGCCGTGGACAAATATTGCCCTTTATTACGCCCCGAAGCCGATGTGGCGTTAAGTCCAGATGGCAAACAGTGGCGCTCGCCGAAAAGGCGCAAGTTCCTCTTTCAGGTGCGAGCAGTTGGCGCGCTATTCCGAGGCAAGTTCCTGGCCGGGAGGCAGGCTTGCCATCAAGAACGGGCGCTGGAACGAATTGCGCCGGCGTATTCAGGGGTGCGCTGCTTCAAGGCTGACGATACGTTACTGGCCTCTCTCGCCTTTGCTTTAATATTTTGCCGGCCTTTCCGGATGACGAAGGAGAGTTAATTTGCACATTGTTCTTTTCCAGGCCGTTGTAGATGAACTGCGCCGCCGACTTGTTGTCTTTGCGTCGCTGACGGTCATCGAGCGGCTCTGTGCCGAAGTTGCAACGCGTACGAGAGGACATTCGCTGAGCAAGGCCAAGCGATTAACGACAAGGTGCGGCTTTATGTAAAAGTTGGCAGCGCACTGGTCGCAGCCAGGGAGCTAGGCCGTGATCTTTTCGTTGCCATCGAAGCAGTTATTTTTTGGGAGCAACTTTCCGCAAGTGTGCACGAAGCTGAACAGCTCGCACGCGACGAAAATTTCAACCCGCTCTCGCTTCTTACGGAGCACTATCCACAGCTTCGACGTTACGGTCCGACTTTGGTTAAGACATTTGAATTCCACCCCGCACTTGGCAAAATATCGACACGCTAAAGACACTCCGGGCATTTAGGATAGATCCACACCTTATTTGAATATGTGGCTTAGTCTGCTTGTCTAAGCTTTTGTTTCTTAAGTCTCCCTTGAGATTCTTGAAGGCTTCCTCCACTTCAGTGAGCTGGGTGTAATTCCCAGAGCATGGCTGGGGCTTGCTCAGAAAGATTGCTGCGCAGCAGGTAGCGCCCTTCGCGGCGGTAGTTGGCGCGAAACTTGGCGCGGTTAATTCGAAAGCTGAAGATAGGTGTAGTTTTCGGCTTTTTCTTTTTCGACTTGTCCGGATTGGGTAACTTTAGTTCGATCAATCCGAAGGCGCCGGGCGTCCTTTGTCGCCTCGCCAATTTTGATCATCAACGCCTTGACAGCGCAATCGGCAGGTGTCCAGGCGTAATCAACGCCAGAATGACAGGCGATACGATTGCTTGCGCCGGGACGGCAAAGAAAGCAGCCTCAAAGAGGATCTTCTCCGTCACTGTCGCAACACGCTGGGTCTTATATCCAATAGATTGACCGTGGTCCAACTTTGCAAGTCATAGGGACAATTCATTTTTTCCTTAATAACAATCGGAGCCTTTTTATTAATATTTATCCTCAGAATCTTCATCCTTGAGCTGCGCTCCCGAGAGCTAGGCAAACTCGGTTTGGGTTACATCGGTCGTGAGGAAAAAGAAATAAACGTCGTAGGCCGTGTAGTTGCCGGGATCGAGTTCGAATGCCAGGCGAAGGTTTTTCTGAACCTGTTGCAAGGCCTGCTTCACCTCTTGCTCGATCGGGCGATACTTCAGCCGACCCTGGAATCCGAGTGCAACGCTTCCGGAATCGAGCCAGTGCGAAAATGGATTGGTGCTCGTCGGAGGGTTACGTTCGAACAGTCCATTGTGGTATGACGTATTGGCTTGTTCAGTTAACACCCGCGCTAGCGTTCTGCCGAAACCGCTCTCTTTCAGGGCAAACGGGTTCCATCTGGGCGCATCGGCGGGCAACCACGCATAATCGCGAATGGGCATCCAGCCGTAGATGCAAAGCACCAGCGAAAGTGCGATTAGAATCAAGCCTTTCATTTCAGTCGGTGCGATATTTCCACAACCGGAGCGCAAACAGGCTGCCCAGCAGCAGAATGCCGCAGAGGTAAAGGGATACGTTCAGGAACGGCGTCAGCGGTAGTGCGCCCCAGGAAAAGGTCAGACGAGACGTGAAATCCGCGAAATGGAGATGCGGTCCCAGCGTCCAGAGGAAATCCGATACCACGGCGGCTTCTCGATTGCTGCCCGACCGAGCCAGATCGACGATTTCGATACCGTACATGCCGTATAAATTGAGCAAAAAGCCGCAGGCAAACGAGGGGGATGCATCCAGGTAATTGGTCAACGCCAAAATGACAGCCGAGATGATTGCTTGGGCCAGAACGGCAAAGAAAGCAGCCTGAAGATTGACCAAAATCCATTCACCTATTGGGACATCGAACTGCTTTCCCGTGAAAATGCTGAGAAAAGCTGCAGAGAAAAACAGGGCGACGTTTAAGAGATTTGGAATCGCGAACAGCGCAAAAAAATACCGGAGATCGGGGACACCAAGGCTTCGCCAGAACTCGCACAAATGGTTCTGCCGCTGCATCGAGCCAAGCCTTGCGGCAACGAAGCTGACCCAGAAGATCGAGCAGCCCCAGGCGCACAGCCAGATCGCCTGTGTCCGTGTGGAATAAACCAGGGTCGGATCGTCGTCGGTCGGCGCCAGGTATTGTCCCAGGACCGCACAAAGAAGAAGGAGAAACACCGGATAAACCCAATCCTTGTCGCGGATCACTTGTTTTAGATGGATCAAAAAAATCGCTCTCATACCGTAATGAACTTGGGCCGTTGCAGGAGGGCTCTGATTTCGACCCAGGACGTCGAAGGCGGCACCGTCCAAATCTGTCCCTTGGAGACGAGGAGGATTTGGGAAGGCATCATAGGGATCTCCGAAGGATGCATACTGACGAGCAGATGGCGTTCGCGACTAACATTCTCCAGCCACCGGCTGACGAGATAATCTCTCGCCTGGAAATCCAGCCCGGCGAACGGTTCATCGATCCCGAGGAAATTGACTTTTCGCGCTCTGGTGATGACTTCGGCAAATAGGACACGCGCCTTCTGCCGATTTCCTTTGGACAGGAGGCCATACCTCTTGTCTTCGATCTCCAACCCGGCCAGCATTTCGCTCCCCGTGGCTCGATATTTTTTTCCTGGATCGAGGCATTTAACAATCTCGCCTGGGGTGAGGCCGGCCGGGAAATTGACATCGTCCGACAGATAAAGCACCGGGGTGCGCGCAATACTCCCGGCCAGAGGCGGGATCAACCCGGCCAGAGTCTTCATTAAAGTCGTCTTTCCCTGACCATTCAGCCCCAGCAGGAGGGTGATTTGACCAGCCTCAAAGACGATCCGCTCGGTCACCGTGGCAACCGGCCGGTTTTTGTATCCAATAGCCAGACCCTGGTCAACTTTCCAGGTCATAGGGAGAATCTGTTTTTCTTGATAAGCATCATCGGCTTTACCAATATTTACGGAATTTACAATAATTCAAATTCTATTGTTTGAGACGTTTTCTTCAGCCCGGGCAAGCCGGGGGCGCGCTTGCCTGGCAGGAGTTGCAGGAGTTCAGGAGCTGTTGATGTGACCGAGAGGATCCGGTGCGTACTTTTATGCCTCTAACGATCGAGCTTCTCTCCATCTAAGAACAAACCGCCTTTAACGTCGGTCTCCGCTCATTCGAGACCCGACTCATTGTTTATTTCTTGGTTGAGAAAGTAGGTATCGATTTCATGAACCAGTTCTTCACGAATGGGTGGAGGAATCCGATTCAAGCTGCTCCCGTGATATCGTAGATCAGCCGAAGGTCAGTATCGGGAAAGCAACCCACCGAACCGCAGGACGGACTACCGCATGTAGTAGAGAATCGCGACCTTATATTTCCCGTCGATGATTTCGAGCGCTGCGTCGATGGGTGAAACGTAGCCGGTCGGCTTTTATCCGGCGCCCGCACAACCGCAGCCAGCACATCAAAAGCCGGCGCTAATGCGGTTGCTCTCGGCGAGGCACTGGTACGTCGCCGGCTCGACATCGACGCGGCTCTCAAGGAATGGGAACCGCGGCAACTCGATCTAGGGCGACGACTAGAGGCCCAGGGCATAATGCTTGAGAACCGATCCCAATTTTCGGACTGAAAACTTGCTGAGGAAACGAAAACAGAAAGCGACGTTATGAACGCGTTGAACATCGAGATCTTTTCCGACCTGGTCTGCCGTGATGCTACATCGGCTTACGTGTTCGCCGACACGCCGATATGTCCTCCGGGAAGGCCTCCACAGCGGCAGACAAGAAAATTAAGAAGGATAAGCTTCAAAGGTTGATGTGTGGTGGAAACTGCGGGCACATCTCGGACGATTGATGAACCTCCGAGCTGGCGGAGAAACGAAAACGGAATGTTCCGTGGTCGCAGATCCAAACCTCTTGTGCTCCGGATTCAAAGTACAGAGCGATTTTCTCGGAGATCTCTTCGGGGGTGTTTGACGGGGAAAGGACTTCGACACAGATTTCGGGCGCTCGTACTAAGCAGCTCAGTGAACGCACCTCTTGACGTCGCTCCGGCGCAAGCCAAGCCACATCGATGGCCTTGACACCATCAGAGGTTGAAAGAGGGCACTCGGTGACAACTCGTCCTTGCGGCAGCAAGGTCTTTAGCAAGTAGACAATCTCGCTCTGCTGGTCACCGTGTGCCAGCGCGGGTGGAGGACTCATGAGAATGTGTCCGTGACGGTCGGTCTCGATCCGGTATGGCAAGCGGGCAAGATCAGGGTCCGCGAGCAGTTCGCGCCAGCGCTTGAGATTGAAGGCAGTCTGTCTTTCAGAAGGACGGAGTTGGATCGTCAGCGGCATTGAGACAAAATTATTCTAGTTCTACGAGCAAGGCAAGCTTGTCGGGCCGCGCCCCTCGTCCCACTCAGGACGATCCAATAAAGAGGTTGCCGGTTATTGGTCGTTGTTCGTCTTTATTTGTTGCTCTCGTCTGAACTGTACTTCAGCGCCTGACACAATTTGCATGCGTCTACGTGACGCGAGCAGGCACTGACACTGACAACTTATTTACCAGCAATCTTTAGGTCTCAGGAAGAAAGAGACTACGAGTCCCACTAATCCGGCGAGGACTGCGACGCCGCTCCAGGGATCCGGCATGAAATAAGGTGTAATGGTCATCGTGACCAACGAGATGGCTCGGACAATTTGGTAACGTTCAACATCCCCTTCAGCCAATATCTTCAACTCGCGCACCAGGAAAAGACCTGCAACGCAGCTTAAGATCATCGTCAAAATGGAGAGGAAACTCATCTTGAATGTTTTTGTGCCGTTGAGGCTATTTGCTTTCTAATATAATCAAATCCAAATTATTCCTCCAAGCCGCTTCTACAGCTTGGAATCTCGCCGCGCTTTTGCTCGAGGGATTTCAAGCTTCCGCTGCGGAATTCAATTTGAATCGTGGACCCGATCTGATGGTCCGAAACGGCACTTTTATCGGCTCACAGTCTTGCCGGGAAATAACACCATCAGCCACGACGATATGCCATTACCCATCGAAGAAGACGAGCGGACTGTGCACGTTGACCCGGGTTTCCATCGATGCCAAACTGGGGATACTGAAGCGTTCGGCGAACTAGTAACCAAGTACCGCACTAAAATTGCCAGCATGATCTCTGGCGCCGGCTATGAAGCGGAGCATGGAGCGGACTCATGAGGAAGTGGCCGTGCTGATTGGTCTCAAAATCCAGATCCGGAAGCTCAACAAAATCCAGATCCGGAAGCTCAATAGTCACGGGCACCCACAATCATATGCCATAAATGGAAAGAACGCATGAGCCAGGACATCGCAGGCAGCACCGTGCCGGGGCGCAGGGTAATGATTAAAGTCGAGGACCATTACGATTTTAGGAATTGTATCTGCCGTACCGGCAATGAAGCTCATTCGCTCATTGTGAGTTTTACGCGACTGATTCCGGTCTTGCTGAAACTGACAACTGCCAACGCCAACGGCTTTAATTCTGCCCCAGTGGCCCCCACACCTTTGGCCGTCGATCCAGGGTCATTTCCGCTTGGTTACGCTGCAAAGCGACGGAAAGCGTGAAGGCGCATTTGTCAATTAATTGCATCACCCGAAGATACTCTGCCCGCCGTTCGGGGATCGCTTTCCACAATCCCTTTTGTTCCAAGTCTTGCTGACAAGTCCTCGACGCTTGAATGTAATACGTCATTTTCGCAAGTGCGGGCGGCCCGATTTGCGCAAATTTTTCCCGGGCTGCTGCAGATTTCTGACGTTCCTCCGGGTCTGGCGCCAGCAACATCAACCGGTTATACCACATCACCGCAGCGGTCAGGAACCGTTCCGGATCCATCGTGTTGGGCCGAAATTTGCGGATCGCCTCATCCGTGACTTCGATGGCGCGGGTCTGCCGGCGCTGGCGTTCCTGCTCTGCCCATTTCTGGACAACGCTGTTTGGCGCCGCTGGTTCCTTCGGCGGCTCAACAGTGCCTGCCTGTTCCTGAGAGCCATTCTGCTGCACTCTGGTGCCGCTCCCCGCATCCGAGCTCTCCTCATCGTCCTCATCCTTCAGTTGAGCTCCCGCCAGCGAAGCGAACTCGGTTTGCGTTACCTCGTTGGTGAGAAAAAAGAAATAGACGTCGTAAGCCGTGTAGTTGCCGGGATCGAGTTCGAAGGCCAGGCGCAGATTCTTTTCCACCTGTTCCAAGGCTTGTTTTACCTCATTCGGTCGGAGCGGGTATTGCTCAACTGGCCGATAATGAAGCCTGCCTTGGAATCCTAGTGAACTGCTGCCGGTATCGAGCCAGTGGGAAAGCGGATTGGTGCTCATCGGAGGCGTACGTTCAAACAATCCGTGATGGTAGGAAGTATTCGCTTGTTCAGTGAGCGCTCGGGCGAGTGTTCTGCCAAAACCGCTCTCTTTAAGTGCAAACGGATTCCAGCGGGGCGCATCGGCAGGCATCCAGGCGTAGTCACGAATTTGCAACCAGCTATAGATGCAGAGACCCAGAGAAAGCGCGACCGGAATGAACCGTTTCATTTTATTTGGTGCGGTATTTCCACAATCGGAGCGCGCCCAAGCTCCCCAGCAGGAGAACGCTGCAGAAGTAAACGGAGACATTCAGGAAAGGCGTCAACGGCAGTGCGCCCCACGAAAAAGTGAGACGAGATGTGAAATCCGCGAAATGGAGGTGTGGTCCGAGTGTCCAGAGGAAATCCGACGCCATGGCGGCTACCCGATTGCTGCCGGATCGAGCCAGGTCGACAATTTCGATACCATACATCCCGTATAAGTTAAGTAAAAAGCCGCAGGCAAAAGCGGGTGACGCATTCAGGTAGTTGGTCAACGCCAGAACCACCGCCGAGATGATTGCTTGCGCCAGAACTCCAAAGAAGGCCGCCTGAAGATTGACTAAGATCCAGTCATCCAGCGGGGCTTCCAGTTGTTTTCCGGTGAGGATGCTGAGAAAAGCCGCGGAAAAAAATAGTCCTCCGTTCAGCAGAACAGGAATTGCGAGCAGCGATAAAAAATAATCCAGATCGCGGACGCCCAGGCTCTTCCAGAACTCGCGCAAATGGTTCTGTCGCTGGATCGAGCCAAGCCGCGCGGCAACGAAACTGACCCAGAAAATCGAGCACCCCCAGGCGCACAACCAAATCGCCTGGGTCCGTGTGGAAAAAACCAGGGTTGGATCGTCGTCTGTCGGAGCAAAGTACTGTCCCAGAATCGTACAAAGAAGAAGAAGGAACACCGGATAGACCCAATCCTTGTCACGGATCACCTGTTTGAGATGAATGAGGAAGATCGCTCTCATACCGGAATAAGGTGGGGCTTTTGCAGAAGCACTCTAATTTCGGACCAGGACGTCGCCGGCGGCACCGACCAAATCTTCCCCTCAGAGACGAGGAGGATTTGGGAGGGCGCCATCGGGATCTCTGAAGGGTGCATGCTGATGAGCAGATGGCGTTCGCGGTTGGTATTTCCCAGCCATCGGCTGGCGAGATAGTCCCTCGCCTCGAAATCCAGCCCGGAAAACGGTTCATCGATCCCGAGGAAATTTACTTCTCGCGCTCGCGAAATGACTTCGGCAAAGACGACCCGCGCCTTCTGACGATTGCCCTTGGAAAGTAGGCTATACCTCTCATTTTCGATTTCCAGCCCAGCCAGCATCTCCCTCCCCAATGCCCGATATTTCCCTTGCGAATCGAGGCATTGAACGATCTCGCTCGGGGTGAGATTCCCCGGGAAATCGACGGCGTCGGACAAATAGAGCACGCGGGTTCGGGCCAAACTCCCGCTAAGAGGTGGGATCAACCCGGCCAAGGTCTTCATCAAAGTCGTTTTCCCCTGGCCGTTCAGCCCAAGCAGAAGAGTGATTTGAGCACGCTCAAAAACGAGCTGCTCAGACGCTGTCGCAACCGGCCGCGTCTCGTATCCAATGGACAGACCCTGGTCAACTTTCCACATCACGGGGAAAAAACTTACTTTGTTGAAAATAATCAACCGTCGATCTTGTAATATTTATTAAATATACAATATTTCAAGTGCTTTGATCCATGGTGGGGGACTTCACGGTTGGGCAAAGAACGAAAAGCGGACGCTCAGTTCTAAACGCCAGGACAGAGTATCAGGAGCTTTTCGTGAGCCGGGGTAGTTGCCAACAAGCCACGGCTTGCACCGAGCAACTGATTAACGAACAATGGCGCCAGATGACAAAACGGTTGGAGGCTAAAATCCATAACGAAACGAATTTTGCGTTCAGTGAACTGGAAGAAAAGTTGATCCGCCTGATGCTGGATCCCAGTGCGCAAGGTAATGAAGTTTCTACCAGTTGCGAGAGGCTGGTAAGGTCTTTAAGAAAGCGTCGGGTTACTTCGGAGGATTTTCTCGAGAATAAAGTCGATCTTCAACTAAAACGAGAGCTTCTTGCGCAAACTGATAGAGCTAATAAACTGCAAGCTGAGTTGCACGAACTACAGATGCAACATACAAAGCAGCTGGAGCATTTAACAAAAATAAAAGCTCCCCCCGTAACTGGTCGGGTGCATTGGACTAAATAATTAGCGAAAATCATATTCATTTCCATATTTGCGCTACTTTGGCAGCTCTTTGTCCTCTTCGCTTGCTGTTTTGGCGTCGGTCTATCATTGCGGTTCTTTATCTTGCGGGAGTTTTCGCTTTTTAGGGAAGCTCTGTTCTGTTTGCTGGGTGGTTTCTTTCTGGTCGTCTTAACAGCCCAAAACCTGGTCTACCTTGGGGTGCCCGTTCGGATTTCCGCATGGCTTCTTTTGGGCGCGACTCTGGTCCAAGTTTGGTTTAGCCGTCGCGAGTTAGGCGTCTGGATACGGAAGCTCTATGTAAACGCCGACATTCGAACTGTGGCGGTGGTCGTTCTCCTGACCATCACCTTCCATGGCATCGTTCCAATTCGGCAGGGCCTTGAGTGGTTTTACGGAAAAGGGCATTTCGACCAAATCAATTACGTTCTGCTCGCAGAGTTCCTGAAAGAGGAACCTTACAGCACCAACGAGCAAGATATTCATCTGCGCCCCTGGTTGGTCGGACCTGTCGGATTTGAAGACACTAGAGGACAGCTTGGAATGAATTCCGTAGGGGGACTAGAGACCGTAGGGCTGAAAAAGGAGAGAATAGGTCAGAGTATCATCACCGCAGAAATCAGTGCCTGGTCAGGGATCGACGGGAAAGGGGGCTACGCCGCGACCGTTATCTTCTTCTTGACGGTGCTAGCGATCTGTCTTTACGCGTACCTGCGCGAGACCGGGATCAATCGTTTCATGGCAGGATCAGGCGCGCTGCTAGGAGTGATGCTCCCGGTTGTCACTCGACTCTCACTGGAGGGATTTCTGTCACAGGTTTCCATCCTTTTTGTTTTCCCGTTTTTTGCCAACCTGTTTCGGTGCTCGGAGTTAAGTGCCCGAAGTTTTACCCTGTTTTTCAGCCTGACACTAGCTTACATTGTTGCGGCCTATACGGAAATCGCTCCGATTGGACTCTGCACATTCTTTTTGGGTGTGATGTTTGTTCGCGGTGATAAATTTCCCACCAAGCGGCTCATGCTCATGAGCGCCCTTCTTCTCACAGCACTTGTGAACCCCTTTTATTTGCGTAATATGGTGGGGTTTTTGGCTTATCAATATAACCTTGCGGCCAACGCGCCTTCGCTCTGGGACAATGCGGCCCCAAACATACTGACTCTCCGCGGGTGGTCGGAAATAATCTTTGGCCCCCTTGTTAGTGCACCATCCGCTTTGTTTTTCGATTACTGCGTCATTTTGCTCGGCCTGCTGTTTCTCGCAAGCGCTATTTACTTACCCAGGCGCGATAGGCGGATTTTTGGCGTCATTTTGTTACCCGTCCTCCTCGTTATATTGTATCTCGCTACTCGCACTCCGGCGGCTTATTATCCCATCGCTAAAATCACCCTCACGATTTTGCCGATGTTGATCGGGTTGGTGTTTGTTGCTCCCTCCAGGATTGCCGCAAACAAGCAGGCTCGACCATTGGGAGCATTGATGAATCTCCTCTGCGCGGTTATCGTCGTCGCTGCAGCCGCAGGGTCGGCCTGTTACTATTCCGAAGTGCTCAATAACGAAGGCTTGCTCGGAATCTTCCGAGATCCACGATTTCTAAATGTCTGCCGCGAACTGGAAAGGATAAAAAACAAGCGCGTCCTTGTTTTCGAGACTCATCCATTGTTGACGGCATGGCTCTGTTACCACGCTCGCCACAGCGACGTTTACTTTGATGGACGGCTCATCAGCGACTCTTCCGTCCCTCCAGGTCTTTCTTTCTCAAAAATTCCAGACCTCGAAAGCGTGGACTTTGTGGCCACTCGCGATCGTATCATTGATTTGAGAGTCCCTGGTATCCCATGTCTGACCTCCGTCGATGATATACCGGGCGAAAGCCGGAATAATGGCCATGTTCGCTATTTGCTCGGCCCGCCGGCCCGCTTGCGCTTCCTCGCCTTAAGGCCGATGTCGGCTACACTGAAAATGCTTCTTAGGTGCAGACCCGCGGCGGCCGCTTTTCCCATAGATTACTTCTTGACTGACGTTCAGGGTCACGTTTTTGCAGGCGAGATCGAGGGCAAAAACCCTGAGGCCTTGCGGATGAACCTCTCGAAGGGGCTGTCTTACCTGGAACTATCAGTGAAGCAAAACAGGACGATCCGCATGCCGGGAAAACAGTATTTCCGATCCTTGCGGAGCTGGATGGAATCGAGATAAGCGATCTCGATTTGAATCCGGGCAGATAAGTGGAACGTCTCGGGGTATCGGCGTGTCGGCGTAAAAGTGGTAAAGCGAGATACTGCGCTGTCGCTGGGAATTAGAGCCGGAGAGTTTCGAAAGAAATTCCCGCCATCTTGTATTCCCTCAGGATCAAAATTATGAATAATATTGTAAACCGCGACATTGTGGATAGCAAGATAGGAACACGAGTGAATATTTTTAAAGGAGCAGACCGAACTGATCGAGGCATCAAGAGGTTGCGTGAAAGCAAAAAATCCAAACGAAACGGACCAGAATGAAAAGCAAAAACGCAATATTGGCGATCACCATGGTATTGGCGATCGCATCCGCCCGGCAAACCGAAGCGGGACCGGAAGCGCGAAGCGTCCTTGGCACTATCATTGTTTATCGCGCATGGTCGATCATCTGTTCCGCCATGGAATTCAACTTGAACCACGGACCCAACCTAACGGTCCGGAACGGAACATATTATCGGCTGACTGTCTTGCCGGGGGACAGCATTATCAGCCATGACGATGTGCCATTCATAGACGAAGACGAGCAAACGGTGCACGTAGAACCGGGACAAACCGTTTACTTCCAGTACATGATCGCTTTGAGCTTGATATTTGAGGAAGCGGACGATCAAGAACGAGCGGCTAGAACGGTGAGCAAACTTCAACCTTTAAACTAAAAAATCCCGGGGACGAGGCGAATTACTATTCTAGCATAGGTTTTTATTGCCATCGCCTAATAAGTGCGGAGTCATACCATTGGCTCTAACAGGGACTGGATACCAGCCGCGACTGGAGAGCATATCCATGTGTTATTCGCCATATTGACGCTGCTTTGGCAGCTTTTGACCCTTCTCGCCTGGGCATCAGTTTTTCTTGCGCTTCTTGAACCCGAGAAAACTCCGGGAATCTGAGCCCCGTTCGCGTATCCGTGTGGCTTCTTTCAAAGGCAATGTTTCTCAGGGAAGATCTGGGAAAAAAGTTTCCAAGCTCATGAATTTCTTGCAGTTTCTATATTTTTTCTATTTACTGCTTTGAAGGAGTGCGCTCAATTGCGGTTGCGCGCGGTGGAATCCGAAAGCGAAAAGACACAGGCCTCGTGATACCCCCTCGATCGCCTCAACGATCGGTTCGTCGAGTAATCCCTTCTTCCAGGTTATCAGATCCGCTGGCAACTGATCGTCGTGGGGGGGCTGTTGCTGCTCTATGTTTTCATGGCGGTCTCTGCCACCAGCCAAAAATCAACGACCTTTGATGAAATCCAGCACCTGACCCTGGGCTATTTGTATTGGACGCAACCGTCTAGTCACCTGGCGTCAGAAAGTGGGATTTTCGCGCAGGCCTGGGCGGCCTTGCCGCTCCTTGTCGACCACCTGCAGGCCCCTCAAGAAACGGGGGAGCCTTGGAGCAATCTGGGCTCCTGGGGGAGAAAGCTATCGATTTTTTTACTCCGTGGGAAATGACCCGTCCGCAATGCTTTTCCAGGCGCGAACTATGATTTCTCTACTGGGAGCAACCTTGGGAGCGTTGATCTTTTTTTCGGTCCAGGGAACTATTCGGAGCGTGGGGCGGGTTCGTATCTCTGGTCTTGTTTATTTTTTGCCCTAACATGTTGGCACACGGGGCCCTGGTTACGGCCGACATGGCGACAGCCCTCGGTTTTTTTGCCGCGACCTTCTCGTTTTGGAAACTATCCCACACGGTGTCTTGGCGAAACCTGCTTTTCAGTGTTCTCGCCCTCTGTTGTTTGGTGCTTGGCCAAAATGTCCGCCATTCTGATTCTCCCCATATTTTTCCTCATCCTGGCGGTGCGCCTTATTTCCAGGCGTCCTGTCGAGATTCCAGCTTTTCACGAACAAAATCCTGGAAGACCGTTTCGCCAGAGCAGGGATTTGGAGCTTTCTGCTCGTTTTCCATTTGATCGCTGTCGTGGGAATCCTCTGGCTTGCGTATGATTTCCAATACACTAGCTGGAATCAGGAAACTGCCCGGCTGCAGATTTTGTTTTCGCCCGATTTTTCGTTCTGGAGCGGCACAGGCATGAAAGCCTATTTTCTCCAGAACATTCATCAGGCTCATCTTCTGCCTCCGGCCTATCTGGAAGGTCTGAGCTTTACCCTGCAAGCTTCCGATTTTCGAAGCGCCTTTCTTTGCGGGAGGTATTCCGTGGAGGGGTGGTGGTGGTTTTTCCCTTTCGCTTTTTTGATTAAAACCCCCATTGCCAGCCTGCTTTTGTTCCTTTTTTCCTTTGTCGCCTTGGCGCTTTGGAGATGGTTTCCGCCCAGCTGGATGGCCCCCAAGCCGGCAGATCCTCCGCTGTCCCAATCTCTATGATCTGTCCCCTTTATTGATTTTAGGAGGAGTTTACGGGCTGGCTTGTTTAACCAGTCATCTCAATATCGGCCTTCGCCACATGATGCCGATCTATCCGGTTCTTTTTGTTCTTGCCGGGGCGAATGTCTTTTGGCTGACTGGCGGAGAAGTCTATATTCAAGATAGTCTCTGACCGCTTTGTTAGTGGGGACAATGACCGAATCGCTTTCTGCGTGGCCGAATTATCTTGCCTTTTTTAACCAATTCGTGGGGAGGTCCCGCAACGGTTATCAGTATCTGGTCGACAGTTCCCTCGATTGGGGACAGGACTTGCCGAGTTTGCACCAATGGCTGGAAAAAAATGTACCTGCGGCAAGCGGCACCCCTGTTTATCTATCTTATTTCGGCACGGGTGATCCGAAGTTCTACGGAATCAACGCTCTGTTATTGCCCGGCTATTTGGATGTTGCCCCGCCGCAGACATTTCCTCTTCAAGACGGAGTCTATTGCCTCAGCGCAACCATGCTGCAAGGGGTCTATTCGCGTTTTCACCGACCGTGGACGCCTGCAAATGAAACGTTGTATGGCCAGGTGCGAAGCTCAAATAAATCGATGGAATTCCACTTCAAACGATCCCGTAGCGCGCGAACATCTGCTCCAGGAAAACGGAGTCGGAACAATTGGGCCGCCTGTATCAAATTTACGGAGATTTGCGACTGGCCCGATTGTGCGCCTATCTAAGGCATCGAGCCCCTGATGATGAAGTCGGCTATTCCATCTTGGTCTATCGTCTCTCCGATGCGGGAAGTGCAGCAGAGCCCTCGGCGGGGCTTCGCCGGAAGGATGATCGCGGGCGAAACATCGAAACTACGCTTAGGGATGCTCCGATATCGATCGAGTCACGCACGGAGGGCGCAGAGGATTTTTTTAGCCAATCTTAAGGTTAGCAATTTCGGCATCGGGGTAACTCATCCCTCGTGAACCAATGCGTGTCCCATTATGGTGGCCGCTGGGCTGCGCTGCGATCTTCTCTGGAAATGTCTTTTTCCGCGCCAGTGTCGCTCCGAGGCTGACGCGGATCATCCAGGCACTCACGACCGACTTAAAATCAATTTTATTTTGTTTTATGCCCCTTGTTATGAATAATAGTGCGATTAGTGTTATCTTCTGGGTTTACGCTATTTTGGCAACTCTTGGTCCTTTTCGCTTGCTGTTCCGGCGTCGGTCTGGCCTTCCGCTTCCTTATCCCGAAAGAGTTCTCCGTTTTGAACAAGGTTCTCTTTTCTGTGGTCGGCGGGCTCTTCCTTACCGTTTTCATACCCCAAAACCTGGTCTACCTTGGGATCCCCGTTCGGATATCCGCGTGGCTTATTTTGGGCGCGGCTCTCGTGCAGGTGTGGTTGTGTCGTGGCCGAATCGTCGCCTGGAAACGAGCGTTCTACTCCGACGCCGATATTCGAGCGCTGACGGTGGTCATTCTCCTAACCATCACCTTCCATGGCATCGTTCCAATTCGGCAGGGCCTTGAATGGTACTACGGAAAGGGCCATTCCGATCAAATTAACTACGTTCTACTCGCAGAGTTCCTCAAGGAGGAACCTTACAGCACGAGCCAGCAAAATATAGGTTTGCGTCCCTGGTTGCTCGGACCTGTCGGGTTTCAAGCCAGTGCCGAACAGAGCGGAGTGAATTCCGGACCTGGAATCGAGATGATCGGGGCCAAAAAGGAGAGAATAGGCCAGAGTATCATTACGGCAGAAATGAGCGTCTGGTCGGGGACCGACGGCAAAGGCGGCTACGCCGCGACAGTCATTTTCTTTTTAGCGGTGCTGGCAATCTGTCTTTATGTATTTCTGCGCGAGGCCGGGATCGATCGTTTCATGGCAGGGTCAGGCGCGCTGCTGGCAGCAATGCTCCCGGCTGTCACTCGACTCTCGCTGAACGGATTTCTGTCGCAGGTATCCATACTTTTTGTTTTTCCGTTATTCGCAAACCTGCTCCAGCACCAGAATTTGAGTGCTCGAAGCTTTACTCTTTTTTTCAGCCTCACCCTTGCTTACATCGTCGCGGCCTATTCTGAAATCGCTCCGATAGGATTCTGCACATTGTTTTTGGGTGTGCTGTTTGTTCGACATGACAAATTCCGTTCAAAGTGGCTGATGCTCATGAGTGCTGTTCTTCTCATCGTACTCGTGAACCCCTTCTATCTTCGCAACTTGATCGAGTTCCTGGGACAACAATATTACTTGGCTGCCAACCTGACAGCGCTGGACAATCTGGCGCCAAACGTCTTAACTCTGCGCGGCTGGTCGGAACTTATTTTCGGAGCCGTCACTAGTAAACCGCTAGCATCGTCTTTTGATTGCTGCACTATCTTAATCGGTCTTCTGTTCCTCGCAGGAGTTTTTTTTCTATCTAGACGCGACAGGCTGGTCTTTGGCGCCATTCTGCTCCCCGGAATCCTCGTTGTTTTATATCTCGCAACTCGGATTCGATTATCCTCCTACCCAATTGGGAAAATCACCCTGTCGATGTTGCCGTTTGTCATCGGTCTGGGGTTCGTTGCATTGTCCAGGGTTGCTGCAACCGACCAGGATCGTCCTATTGGAATGCTCAAGAAACTACTCTCTGCGTTTATCGTTGCCGCTGCAGCAGTAGGGTCGGTCCGGTATTATTCCGAAGTGCTCAATAACGGAGACTTGCTCGGATCCGTCCGAGAACCTCGTTTTCTCAATGTCTGCCGTGAGCTGGAAGAAATGAAAAACAAGCGCGTTCTTGTTTTCGAGACTCATCCGTTGCTTACCGCGTGGCTATGCTACCACGCTCGCCATAACGATGTTTACTTCGACGGGCGGGTTATCAGCGACTCACCCGTTCCGCCGGCTGCTTCGTTCTCAAAGGTTCCAGACCTTGGAAACGTCGACTTTGTGGCCACTCGCGATCGGATTGTCGACCCGAGGGCTCCCGATGTATTATTTCTGACTCTCGTTGATGACACTCGAAGCGAAGATTGGAGCGACGGCCATGTTCGATATTGGCGTTTTCTCGCTTTGCAGCCCATCTCGGCGAAGCTGAAAGTGCGACTTGCCCCCGCACCTAATGCAACAACTTTTCCCATCGATTACTTGCTGGCCGACGATCAGGGTCACGTTTCTCAAGGCGAGATCCGGGGTGCAAATCTGGAGGTCAGGCGGATGAACTTTCCGCGGGGGTCTTCCACTCTGAAGCTCTCAGTCAGGGCAAAAGACAACGGTCCCAACATACAGCCATCCTTTCCGATCCTTGCCGAGTTCGGTGGAATCGAGCGTAGCGGTATCGATTTGAATACAGGCGAGTGAAGAGGGAAACGGAGTGTTTGGTGATAGCCAAACGCGACGCTCAGTTTGTTCGTTAAATGGGTTCATCAAAATGGAGTCGATGCTTTATCGCGGGTTCCTGAATCCTTTCAGTCTTTCCAGAAGAACGTTCGCCGCCAACGAGACGGCAAGCAGCATGCTCATTTGAAAAAGTGAATAAAGTGGCAGAAAAAGCCGCGCTTGGAAATAGGTGCTTAAGCAGGTTGCAAAAGAGACCAGGAGCGCTACGACGACCATGCTTGCGGCGTACCAGGCGCCGACTTCAGTGATTGAATCCCGGAAACGCCCAATGAGAGTCAAGCCAGCGCAAACAATAGCAAAGGTAATTGTTACACATGCCATCTCCAGCATCGGAATCCGCTCGAAAAGATGGAGGTATGGAATCCGCTGCCAAGCGGCGTTGTAATAACCCTCTTCGTGTTGAAACGAAGTCAGGCCTTTCAATCGTTCGTATCTAGGGTTAGGCAATAGTTGTCGCAACCAGTCGGTCAGTTCAAACGGCGCGGACGCGAGATCGGTTTGCGCGAAGAACGGCGACACCACGAAACTGGTCCAAACAACCTCCAGGAAATGCGGTTCGCCCGAAAGCAGTACACGAGTCGCAATCTGGTTCAGTTTCAGATCTATCTGCCAGGTCCGATGCTGCGCCTCGTGGAACCCGGATCGCGCGAGGATTTCATCGATCTTGTAATACAGAAACATGTTGGTCCAACCGTCTCCCTGGTTGAGAGATCGATTAAGCGCGTCCAATGCTTCTGTTACCACCGGATCAGCCAGCTTCGTACTGATCTGGGCAAAGATCGCTGTTCTTTCCTGCTCTGGCAGTCCTGCCAGGTAGCTCAGGCGGTATGAGAAGGTTTCACCGTAAGTGGAACGAAACGGCACGCGGAACAGCCAGCACATCGTCTGTTGCACGAGCAACGAGGTTCCGATCGCAGACAGGCCCGCCACCACAAAGATCAAAAATCTTCGAGTATAACCAAATCGGGAGTGACCAATGGCCAAATTTGCGGAGGCGCCGCGAAGGAACAGTTCCTTTCCCGCCAGCGGCAACAAGGCGATCGGCAGACCGGCGCCCAGCAACCCGTTGATCTGCCGCGTCAACGCTGCGGCGAGAAGCAGTCCAAAGTAGGTAAATATATTTCGTCTATTCAGTTCCGTTGTCCTGAGACAACTCCAGCCGCAGGCCATGACAAGATAAACCAGAGGGTTGCTGAATCCCTCAGTGCCGATACAATTCGCGTAAATATAGACCCACGGAGTGAGCGCGAAGACCACAGCACACAAAACTCTCATTAAAAATCGATCGCTTAGAGTCCTGACGACACAAAACAGCGAAAGGACCAGAAAAAGATGCTGCACCGCGATCAAGGTACAAATTCCCGCGTCGGTAAGCGGCGTGGCGCTGATTGAAAGGTAGGGGATGCCGTGCCCGCCCAGCAAGCTGGCGACGATACTGCCGGCGAAAACGATCAACCGACCACCCAAACAATACCCGGGCAAATAATGGATAATGCCTTTCGGAGCGAAGGTTGACGCGATCTCATTGAAAGCGTCGGTATCACGCCAAAGGGGCGGCAAAGTCAGGAAAATATAGAGCGACGGAATCGATAATATCAGGAGTAGGGCCCCTTGGCGGAGGGCTTCCGTGCGTCGCGAGTATAACCAGGTAAATTGCCGGCTTGCACCTTCAGAGCCGAAGAGGAAGCCGTCCAGGCGGGTGGCTTTCGGCAGCGTTCTATTTCGGAAGACAAAACGATACACGTGAATCTCCCTTCCGTACGCAGAACTTCACCAGCCACGATTTCAGGGTTTCCGTTACCTCTTCTGCGTCGCGGTCCCGCTGACACTGGCAACTGCTACGAACAAAACAATGACGAATCATCTATTCTGTTTCATGGAACGGAAATTATGAATAATATTGGGAATAGTGTTATTCTCGGCAGCTAGACTGTTTTGGCAACTTTTTGTTCTTTTCGCTTGCTGTACAGGTCTCGGGCTTTCCTTCCGCTCCCTTATTCCCGAGGATTTCTCCCTTTTGAACAAAGTGTTCTTCTCCGTGATGGGCGGCCTTTTCCTTGTCGTCTTAGTCCCCCAGAACCTGGTCTACCTTGGGGTACCCGTTCGAATATCCGCGTGGCTTGTTCTGGCCGCGGCTCTGGTGCAGGCGTGCTGCTTGTTTCGTCACCATTTCATCGTCCGGACACGCACACTTTACTCAAACGCGGAAATTCACACGCTGGCGGTCGTTATTTTGCTGACCATCACCTTCCATGGGGTCGTTCCAATTCGGCAGGGCCTTGGGTGCTACTACGGAAAAGGGCATTTCGATCAAATTAACTACGTTTTGCTGGCCGAGTTCTTAAAGGAGGAACCTTACAGCACCAGCACGCAAGAGATCGGTCTGCGTCCCTGGTTAGTCGGACCTGTCGGGGTTCATGACGCTACGGGAGAGCTTGGAACGAGTTCCGGGGCCGGCCTGGAGACGATCGGGCTCAAAGACGAGCGAATAGGCCAGAGCCTTATCACGGCGGAAATCAGCGTCTGGTCGGGGACCGATGGGAAAGGGGGCTATGCCGCGACAGTGATCTTCTTCTTAACGGTGCTGGCCATCTCTATTTACCTATTCTTGCGCTTGATCGGGATCGATCGCTTCGCGGCCGCCTCAGGTGGGCTGCTGGCGGCTTTTCTCCCTGTTGTCACCCGACTCTCACTGGACGGATTTTTATCCCAGGTCGGCATATTCTTTGTTTTTCCGTTTTTCGCATGCTTGCTCCACCACCAGTCGTTGAGTGCCCGAAGTTTTACTTTCTTCTTCAGCCTGACTCTTGCCTACCTTATCGCAGTCTATTCGGAAATCGCGCCGATCGGACTCTGCACGTTCGCTTTGGCTGTACTGTTTGTTCGCCAGGACAATTCCCGCGCCAAAAGGCTCATGCTCATGAGTGCTATTCTTCTGATCGCACTCGTTAATCCCTATTATCTGCACAATTTGATCCAGTTTTTAGGGTACCAATATAGTCTGGCTGCCAATGCGGGTTCTCTTTGGGACAGCGTGGCTCCAGACGTCCTGACTCTGCGCGGGTGGTCGGAACTTATTTTCGGCACCGCTACTGGTTCGCCATTTGCTTTGTTCTTTGATTGCTGCGCTCTTTTCCTCGGCCTTCTGGTCCTGGCCGGAGGCATTTTTCTATCCCGGTCTGAAAAGTTGATCTTCGGGGCGATTTTGCTACCCGCGATAGTAGTGATCGTCTATCTGGCAACCCGGACCCCACCTTCCTATTATCCAATGGCAAAAATCATGCTCACGATTTTGCCGTTCGCAATTGGTCTGGTCTTTGTTCCTCTATCCAGGGTTGCTGCAAACAGCCAGGATCATCTTATCGCAGTGTTAAAGAAGCTACTCTGCGCGGTTATCGTGACCGCCGTCGCCGCAGGGTCGGTCCGGTATTATTCCGAGGTGCTCAAAAACGAAGGCTTGCTGAGAATCTTTCGAGAACCTCGGTTTCTCAACGTCTGCCGTCAGCTGGAAGCAATGAAAAGCACGCGCGTCTTTGTTTTCGACACGCATCCATTGCTCGCCGCATGGCTTTGCTACCACGCCCGCCACAACGACGTTTACTTTGACGGTCGGCTGATCAGCGACTCGGCCATCCCTCCGGGTCTCTCTTTCTCAAAGGTTCCAGACCTCGAAAACGTCGACTTTGTGGCCACTCGCGATCAATTGGTTAATCTCAGAACCACCAATACCGCTTGTCTGACTTCCATCGATGATACACCGGGCGAAAATTGGAAAGACGACCATGTTCGCTATGGGCTCGGCCCGCCCGCCCGCTTGCGCTTCCTCTCCTTACGGCCAATGTCGGCGAACCTGAAAATGCGATTCACCCCCGAACCCGCCGCCAAGACATTTCTCGTCGATTATTTTCTGACGGATGCTCAAAGCCACGTCTTTCAAGGCGAGATCCGGGGTCAAAATCTTGAGGTCTTGCGGATGAACATCCCGAGAGGGCTTTCCTATCTTGAGCTCTCGGTGAAAGGAAAACAAAGCGATCCGAACACAGGGCCATTATTTCCGATCCTTACGGAATTGGATGGTGTCGAGATCAGCGATATCGATTTGCATCCGGGCGGGTAAGTCAACCAGGGAAACACTAATTTTCACAGAAGGTCACAAAGATCACAAAAGAGATACCATTGCTGAGAACCATCCGCTCGGCTCTTGGCCCCGAAGCCGAAGGGGCTACAGGCGTGCGCCTGAGAGTGCGCACCAACAGTAGGGTGAAAATCCCTATCGGACAGCAACACTGGCCTGTCCCAAGCGACATGCAGGCATGATCCAAGCCAGCGCTGCAACCACTCACAGCAATCGCTTCCAGCAAGGTGTCCTGCTTCTGATATTATCGGTCCCGTCGCTCTATATTTTCCTGTTTCTGTATTGCAAGATCGATGAGATCCTCCTTCGATCCGGTTTCGACGAAATGCAGCGCCGGACTTGGCAGATAGATAGGAAACTTAAGCGGATTGCTGCTTGTGTGCTGCTTTCCGGTGAAACGAATTTTCGGGACGCTGTTTGGACCGATTTCGTGCTCTCGCCGTTCTTCACGCAAAGGAGCTTGCGTATCCGCCGTTTGAATTGACCGATTGGGTGCAAACACAATTGCCCTAACCGAGATACGGACCATTGAGGGGTCTCGTCTCGTTTCAACACCAATCCGGCTGCCTGGGACCGGATTCCCTACCTCCATCTTTTCGATCGGATTCCGATGCTGGAGATGGCTTGTCTTACGCTTGCGCTCGCACTTGTTTTCGCCGGACTGGCTCTCCTCGGATTTTTGCGGGATCCAGTCACTGAAGCGGGCGCCTGGTACGCCGCAGGCATGATCGTTGTTGGGCTCCTGGTCTCTTTTGCAAGCTGCTTGAGCACCTATTTCCAAGGGCGACTTTATCTGCCAGTCTATTCGTTTTTTCACATGGGTATGCTGCTTACCCTCTCCTTGGCGGCGAACTCTATTCTGGAAAGATGGCAAAGACTTAGGAACCGGCAGAACAGATCGGAGTGAACCGGGTACATTGCGAATGGATCCCCATTTCGCCCCAAGGGAAAACGTTCAACGTTCAGCGTTCAACGTTCAACGTTCAACGTCGCAGTCAGAACGAGTGCGAAGGAGAACTTGGAACTCGAACTCCGGTTCGCTGCGCTGATCTATCTAGATGTGGCTCCAGGCGTAGGCCGTTTCTATCGAAAGAACTGTCTTTGTGACCTTTGTGATCTGCAAATGATTTTTCTTGGTTCCCCCGGCACTAAGACAGAAAAAAAGCAAAAGTCATTTTTGAACAGAAGATCGCAAAGATCACAAAGAGTCACTGTCTTTCTATGGACGGGGGGAACGCGCCGATTGCCGACAGCGTTCAACGTTCAGCGTTCAATGTTCATTCAGAACGAGTGCGAGAGAAGGAGAACTTGGAACTCCGGTTCGCTGCGCTGATCTATTTAGAGGTGACTCCAGGCGTAGGCCGTTTCTATCGAAGGGACTGTCTTTGTGACCTTTGTGATCTTCTGTGCAAATGATTTTCCCTTCGTTCCCTGGCACTAAGACAGAAAAGAAGCAAAAGTCATTTTTGAACAGAAGATCGCAAAGATCACAAAGAGTCACTGTCTTTAAGAGCCATCGGAGGCAGCGTTCAACGTTCAACGTTCAAAGGACGAGTTCGAGTATCCTGGAAAGCCGGGGCCTTTTTTGGGTGCGACATGAACACTTTCGTGGCTCGCGCACTTTCGTGGCCTGCGTGGTCATGGCAAGAAGAGAGCAAGCACGGTGGGTGGCTTGGCAGTTATGGCCGAATTCGTCCCTGGTGTGAAGCAGACCCGAGTTCGAGTATGGCTCCGATGTATTGCGGATGGGTGCTTGGTGGCAGTCCTTCTAGCCCGGTAGCTCTTTAAGTAGAGTCAGGGGGTGGAAGGCTGTGGCGCGCCACATTGTTTCGTGGGATTGGGCGACAAAGGGTTTTGTGAGAAAAGAGGGTATTTAGTCACGCTGTTTTGTGGGCTGCGGACAATAAGCGCCGGGAGTTATAGCAGATCGGATTAAGGAGCCGAACCGTTGCGACCTAGGCGCTGGCGAAAGGTTCTGAGGTCGTCGAGTATCCTGTGGCGTTGCTGATCGTCGATTTCGGGCTCAAGCACTGGTTGGATCGTCGGATTGGGATGCGGGGCTGCGGGCTTGAGACGGACGCGGCTGATGTTGAGATCTTCCTCGAAGCGATCGAGTTGCAGGAGGTTGGAGAGTTTGAGAGCGCCGATATTTCGGCGCTCTGCACGGATTTCCTTTTGCAGATAAGTGACTACGCGCTTCAAGTCTGCGGCACTGAAGCCGGCACGGAGAAACTCATACCAGAGCCGTTCGCGATCGAAGCGCAGGCTGAGAGTCTGAGCAGTCCAGTGGCAGTAAAGCTCATGGAGTTCGCGCACCGATTGAGACCAGCTTTTTGTGTTTTGGGCTGATCGGGCTTCAGGTCGATGGTGATCAGGTTGGCTCATGGATTGGAGGAGTTCTGGCGGATCTCCATGACACCCGGAACAAGATCCAGTGCGCTCTGGAGGTGGGCGGCGCTGATCTGAAGACTCTTGTCTTGGGCCGCCTGGATCCAGGCGGCGCGAGCCACAAAGTTAATGATGCGCGGAATCCCCTCGCTTGCACTGGCTAAAAGTTCGACTGCAGCCGGTTCAAAGCAGCGACGTTCGATTCCGACTTGGCGCAACTGGTGTTCGAGATAGGGCTCGACTTCTGAACGGCTCAGGCGCTCGATCCGCGCGTGAGTGGCGATTCTGGAATAAAGTGCCCGATGGGAACGCAGGCGCAGGGTGGAGAGCAGGTATGGATCGCCGACCAGGATCAATGCGAAGGCGGGCTGCTCGGGCAGGTTGAGTCCCAGAAGCATCCGTATATCTTCCAATGCGCTCAGGGCGTAGTTTTGCGCTTCATCGAGCAGCAACACCGGGATGATGCGGCCCAGTTCACCGAAGGCCTCTTCGAGCAGTTTGACGCTCGCGCTGCGCTGGTGAATGTGCTCTTTACCGAGTTTTTGCAAGAACAGCGACAGCAGACCGATTCCGGTCAAGGAGGCTTGGGTGATACAGACCGGAAAGTAGGCTTTTGGTTCCAGGGAGCGCAGCCATCGGCCCGCCAAGGCGGATTTACCGACACCGTTTTCGCCGCTCAGGAGCATGAGGCTGCGCAAGGCGGCGCTTTGGTTGAGCAGCGTTGTGGCGCGCTCCATGGACGCGGTGCGGAACAGCTCGGTTTTGGGTTCGTCGTTAAAGGGGATCCCTTGCGCGCCCCACGCATGGGCAGCCTGTGCCAGGGTACGTTCAGCGATCATAGTGCTGGGAGCCCTCCAGTTGGCTATTGAGGTGCAGATCGACCAGGCGCGCCAACCCGCAGGCTTTGCCCCGGTAATAAACTTCAATTCTGCTCATACTGTAGGGATCAAAGCGCAACTGCACCTCCAGGGACCGCAGACTTAAGTCCACCTCGTAAAGTGTATCCTCGATGCGCACGGTGCCGTTTTTGCGGACTGTTCGCTCGATCCGGGTAAAAAAGAGCGGCTCCAGCTCCAGGCCCGCATCCAGGTGGCGCAAGGTGCCGGCAGCGTGCGCAAAACGAAACTGCGGACTTATTCCGGTAGAACTATGCGGACGCAAATGATAGACAGTCTGAATCCAATGTGAGAGTTTTGTGTTAAGCTCCTCCAGGCTCTGCGCATGGTTATCGGGCAGCTTTAGGGTGCTTTCAAAACCTTGTTGAAGTGTGTAAAAACATCGCTCCACCTTACCTTTGCTCCAGGCCGCATAAGGCTTGGCGTGCAGTAACCGGATCCCCAGGTTAGCACAAATAATCTGTGTATGTTTGCTAGGGCGTGTTTGTAAATCATCTATGTGAGGCGAAGTGTGAGCAGGATGCCAAGGCAGACGAAGCCCAGGAAAGTTTCGGCGAGTTTGTCATAGCGAGTGGCGACTCGCCGGTAGCGCTTGATTCTTTGGAAGAAGTTTTCTACTCGATGACGACGCCGGTAGAGCTTTGCGGAGAATGGTACAGTCGTAGTGCGGTTAGCGCGACCAGGAATGCAGGTTTTAAACCCCTTAGCGGTCGCTGTCTCTCTGAGGGCGGAGCTATCATAGGCTTTGTCGCCAATAAGGGTAGAATCCTTTGGCAGGCACTCCGTGAGCTCTTCTGCCAAAGAGATGTCGGCTTCGTTCCCACTGGACAAGGCAATGACGATAGCTTGCGAGCGGGCATTGACGACAGCATGAATCTTGGTGTTTAGCCCTCCCTTGGTGCGTCCCATGGCTTGTGGAGCTTGTCCGCCGGCCGGATTGGACCCGTCAGCATGAACCTTGACGTGAGTACTGTCTACAAAGTACCACCCCGGAGCCAGCTCCGGTCCGAATTGAGTCAGCACTTTTTGTAGCGTGCCGCGGCGACACCAGCGGCGGAAATACTGGTACACAGAGTTCCAGCGGGCCTGCGGCCGATCGATAGCTCTCCAGCTACATCCTTCTGTTAGCACAAAGAGAACACTTTCAAGCACAACGTACATTGACAAAGCAGGCCGACCAGCTTTACTATCTTTATTGCCGCTCCAGGGAGTCGATTTCTATGGAAATTATAGCTTCCACTATCTTCGGCAGGAGCGCCTTCACTTTTGGTCGTATTCGCATCTTCCCTTTTACCTCCAGGTAGGCGCGTTGTCCATTAAACAGGATTTACAAACACGCCCTAGTAAATGGTTTGCCGTGATCTGTGTAGAGCTTATACGGGATCCCACGACGCTGGACTGCTTGCTTTAGCGTTTGGTGGAAGGCATAACTGTCGGCTGTTAGGTAATAGGCGCCGGAAGTAATCAGGCGCGAATGATCATCCAGAATCAGGCATAGCTGGGTCGTGAGGACTTTGCCATCAATGTTAAGTTTTGGGCCGGGCGAAAAATCCGTCATCCACAAGTCATTGACAAAGGGCGCCTCAAAGGCCTTGGTCGGTCCGGTTTCCAGCCGTCCGCGCCGCAGTGAAGCTGCATCATAGCCTTTGGAGCGAAGGAACCGGTAGAGGGTCCGCAGCGACGGCAGTTGTTGGCCGCTTACAGTCCAACGCTCATAGAGCACCTTCAACGGGATCTCGGGATACTGACTTACTTGACTTAAGAGCCATTGGCCGACTTCGGTCGGCAACTTGCGAAAAGTCCCCTCGTCACCACGGCTTTTGGGTTGGAGGGCGGCAAAACCTCCGCTTTTCCAGGCATACCAGTAATCTTCCAGGGTACGTGCCGAAGAATATTGGCCATTTTCGTCGGGCCATGGACGCAGCGCGGCCAAGCGGAGGGCTTGGACCACGCCAAAACCCTCACGCACCTTCTGTTCAATGAAGCTCACTGCGGCAAATCGCCGCAGTGCCACCTCGTTTTTACGGTTCTCAAAGTTCTCACTCATGCGCCGCAGAGCCTGCCGGCGCTTCCCACCTCAATAAAACAACAACGTTGTGTGGGATCGGCCTAAAGTGCTCTAGCTCAATCGTCGCTCGGAACCTTTCCGCTCAGAATCCGGGCTGCAGGCAGCGGTAATCGGCCAGAAGTGAGGTGTTGAACTTTGTGCCCAACAACAGGAGAATCCCTTCGAGGTTGTCCAGTTGCCGTAGCCCCTTCCAGCATTCGCCGACACTTGGTTTGGTGGGTCTAATCATTTGGCCAAGCAAAGCGCACAGAGGAGTGACTCGGGCGGCGAATCGTTCAAAGGCTCGCCGTAGGCAACCTCGCTCTTTTTCGCTCCTTGAGGGTGGATCGGTGCCCGATGCACGGGCATCGAACTCCGACTCCACAATGGTGGTGCTTAATGCAATGTAGGGCAGGCGGTTTTTGGGCAGAACACTGAGAGTTCTTCCGCAACGCGGACACACAAAACGCTCAATGCGCAAGTGTCGCTGGCTGTCGCAGTTCTCAAAACGGACATAAAACCCGTGCCGATGAACCCGTTGTTTTGGGTGCTCCGGACAACTCGGCCTCGTTCCGTGAAAACTGCCTTCCCGTGATTGCATCGGCTCAGAGCAAAGCCGACACCTTTCCGTCACCGCCCCTACCGATTCAACCGTGAAAACTCAAAGCTCTCCCCATTGTCAGATTATCCCGTACCCCACGCGCCAGTCCCCACGAAATAATCCGCCGCTGAACCGGCCCCGTTCCCACGAAAAATCGTGACGCGGCACAGGAAGGCTCGACCCCGTTGGGGAGAGTGTGAATTTGCCCGCACGTCGGGCCGAGCCAACCACTAGTGCGCTTAAACACAGATTGAATTATGAAGCGCAAAAGCCGTCGTGCCAAGGGCCAAAAAGTGTCTCCGATCAATGACGATCTGGAGTTGATCGAACCGGATGCAGCAGCCGTTGATGTGGGCAGTCGCAGTCATTGGGTAGCAGTCAATCCCCAGCGGGATCCCAACCCGGTGCGGGAATTTGGAACTTTCACTACTGATTTAATGAGCCTGGTCGATTGGCTGGCTCAATGCGGAGCAAAGTCTCTGGTGATGGAGGCAACCGGAGTTTATTGGGTGAGCCTCTACGAGCTATTAGAAAAACGCGGTTTTAAGGTCTACGTGGTCGATGCCCACACGGTGCGTCATCTGCCCGGCCGCTCCAAAAGCGACGTCAAAGACTGTCAATGGCTTCGTCGACTGCATAGTCATGGGTTGTTACAGGGTTCCTTTCGGCCACCGGCGCAGATCCGCCAACTGCGCAACTACCTGCGCTCGCGCACCAAGATCGTTGAGGCTGCGGCTCAACAGCAGCTTCGAATGCAGAAGGCTTTGACGTTGATGAATGTTCACTTGCACCACGTCATTAGTGACATCAGCGGTTTGACGGGGCTTTCGATCGTACGAGCCATCGTGGGCGGGGAACGTGATCCAAAACAACTGGCTCGATTGCGCGATCCCCGCATTGTGGCGAGCAAGGAAACCGTCCAGAAAAGCTTGGAGGGCAACTGGCAAGAGGAGCTGCTCTTCGATCTCAAGATTGCCTTGGAAAGCTACGACCACTTTCAAGGCCAAATTACGGCCTACGACGAGCAGATACGTCAAGAACTCAAAGAGGTTCCATCCAAA
>CAWAIK010000007.1:0-484173 GCA_963782115.1 uncultured Verrucomicrobiae bacterium | reverse complement strand
GGACGGATCGTACGGATTTCAAGGTCAGCGTAATTTGCGTCATTTGCGTCATTGCCTTCGGCGGGAGGTGACGCTAATGACGCATCCCATGCCCAAAATCGGAGTCGCTCCGTTGATGTCGCCGCTGATCGGCTATCAAGGGACAGTCGCCAGAATGCCCGATCGATTTACAGGTTCGCGAATTCCCATTCCCATTGCCCGCGAAGGTTTTTAGCCGGTAACTGGAATCACCGGCCCCGGAATCGGCGGAGCTTTTTGCGTGCCGGTAGCGGGAAAGGCTTTTCCCCCTCTCCCGGCTCTGGGATCAATGGATAATCTACCAGATTCAGTGAGATACCAATACCCAAACTGGGCGCGGGTGAAGTTCTGATTCGTGTTCACGCTATAGACGCAAGGAATTATCCGGCCGATCGAAGCGAAGTCTTATCGCTTGAAGCCGCGGCTCGGGCGTATTTTCCGACCAAGAAGACCAATCCCGGCAAGACCGTTCTCCGAGTCGCTGCTTGAACGTTCTCAGGATTACAGCCATGGAAAACAAAGAACCGGACCCCGCGCCGCTCGACAAGCCCGCGGTCCTCGAAACGCCGCCGAAACCAACCGGTAGACCGGCCCTTCGCCGTCGTCGCTGGCTCATTGTGCTTGGCATACTGGTGGCCGCGCTGCTGCTTCTCGTGGGAATCCCGCGACTACTCCATGCGTTGAACACGGTCTCGACGGACGACGCCTACGTGAATGGTTACGTGACTTTTGTCGCCCCACGCGTGAGCGGTCAAGTGGCCCGCGTCCTTGTCGACGACAACTATCGCGTGGAAAAAGGTGACGTGCTGGTGGAGCTGGACCCAGAGCCGTTTCAAGTGCAGGTCGCAATCAAGCAGGCCCTGGTCGATACCGCTCAGGCCAATCTGGTGGTGGCACAAGCCTCGGTGCGAGGTTTGATAGGCCAGGCGCGGAGCCAGCGCTTCAAACTCACCCGTGCGATCGAAGACGTTGATAACCAGATTGCCCTCATCAGGGCCCGGGTTGCTACCTGGGAGCAAAGCAAGGCCACCCTGGTGCTGGCCCAGGCGGAGTTTGACCGCGCCGAACGCTTGCTCGCGACCAAGGTGGTAAGTGCCGAGGAATACGACAAAAGACGCGAGGCGTTGGACGTAGCAAAAGCGCAAGTTAAACAGGCGCTGGAAAGTATTTTTCAGGCCCGCGTTGCTCTTGGGCTGCCCGCCCAACCACCGGCCGGCTCGAGCCTTGCCGATGTGCCGGCAGATCTCGACCAGACCTTCTCCTCGGTTCGCCAGGCGCAGGCCGACCTGCTCCAGAGCGCCGCCCAGCTCGGCATTGCACCATCGTCCTATAACCTCACACCAAAGCAAATGTTGGACGAATTCTACCGACGCGATCCTACCGGCAACCTAGATCGTATCTATGGCACTCTCATCAAAACCGCGCCAAGTTTGAAACAAGCTGAAACGAATTTGATGCAGGCCCAGCGTGATCTCGACCAGGCAAAGCTCAATTTGCGCTATTGCACAGTCGTTGCCGAGATCGATGGCGTGATCACCCGCCGCAATGTGAATCCCGGCAACTACGTGCAGGTCGGTCAGAGCCTCATGGCTATCCGCTCCCTGCGCGACATCTGGGTAGACGCGAATTTCAAGGAAACCCAGCTCCGCAATTTACGGATCGGCCAGCGCGTAGACCTGGAGGTGGACATGTACGGCGGCAAACAGATCTTCGAGGGGCGCATCTCCGGGTTCACGTTTGGTACCGGTTCGACGCTGGCCTTGCTGCCGGCGCAGAACGCGACGGGCAATTTTGTGAAAGTGGTGCAGCGGCTGCCGGTGCGCATCGACGTGATGAACTACGATCCTGACAAGCTGCCGCTTTTCGTTGGCCTCTCGATAACGCCTACGGTGGATTTGAGAACGCCGCCCACCGGCCCGAACGCCGGCAAGTTTCTTCAAGAGCCAGACCGACCCGGTGCATCCGCCACCCCTTAGCGGGACCTGCCATGAGCGCCCAATCGCCTGCCGTATCCGCATCCTTAGCGCTGGCCCGCCCGCGAGTTTTCAACCCTTGGCTCATTGCCCTCGCCGTGGTGGTGCCGACTTTCATGGAAGTGCTCGATACCACCATTGCCAATGTGGCTCTGCGCTACATTGCCGGCGGGCTTTCCGCGGCCGTCACCGATAGCGAGTGGGTCATCACCAGCTATCTGTCTGCTAACGCCATCATCCTGCCGATCTCGGGCTGGCTCGCTGCGCATCTCGGACGACGCAACTATTTCCTGATCTCGATCGCGGTCTTTACCATCAGCTCGGTGCTCTGCGGGATGGCGACGAGTCTGGGCCAGTTGATCCTCTTCCGGGTGATGCAAGGTCT
This sequence comes from uncultured Verrucomicrobiae bacterium, assembly GCA_963782115.1. Lineage (GTDB taxonomy): Bacteria > Verrucomicrobiota > Verrucomicrobiia > Chthoniobacterales > JAFAMB01 > JAFAMB01. Next base: position 481,797 of record CAWAIK010000007.1, on the reverse strand, counting down.
TGCCGGAGGCGGTCTCCAACCCTCCAGCCAAAGCATCCTGCTGGATAGCTTCCCCGCGGAGAAGCAGGGCGCCGCCCAGAGTCTCTTTGGCATTGCCGCCTTACTTGCTCCCGTGATCGGCCCGACGCTTGGGGGTTGGATCACCGATGAATATTCCTGGCGGTGGATCTTTTATATCAATCTGCCGGTGGGCGCCCTGGCGTTCTTCCTCTGCTGGCTGATGGTGCAGGACCCCGAATATCTCCGCAACCAGCGGGCAGAATTGAGGAAGCGGCCGCTGAATTTCGATTTCATCGGCCTCAGCCTCCTCGTGCTTACCCTGGTTTGCTGGGAAGTGACGCTGAGCAAGGGACAGGAGTGGGATTGGTTGAGTGACGCCTTTGGGCGCGTGCAGGTTTTGGCCGCTCTCTTTGTTCTCGGCGCTGCGAGCCTGGTGTTTTGGGAAACACGTCAAGCGAGTCCAATAGTCAACTTCCGGCCACTGCGCGAACGCAACTTTGCCCTTTCCTGTGTTATCATTTTCAGCGCCTTCGGAGTGCTCTATGGCACCAGCACCCTTTTGCCGAGCTTGCTGGAAACGCTTTTTGGCTACGATGCTTTCCACGCCGGGCTGGTACTGTCGCCATCGGGCGCTTTTACGATCCTTGCGATCGTAATCGTCGGCGCATTGTTGGGTCGCGGTCTGGACGCGCGCTGGCTGATCGGCGCCGGCCTGCTGATTCTTGCTGCCGGCAATTTCTGGATGTCGCAACTTAACCTGGAGATCTCCCCTTGGCAGGTCGTCTGGCCGCGAGTGGTCATGGTCGTCGGCCTGGGCCTCGTGTTCGCGCCGCTGAATGTCGCTGCTTACCTATACACACCCCGTGCCTTGCGCGGTGCCGCCGTCGGTCTCCTTGCGCTGCTGCGCAATGAAGGCGGTAGCGTCGGGACTTCGATGGGCCAGACCATTACCGAGCGTCGAGAGATATTCCACGCCCTGCGGCTTAACGAGAATCTCGATCCACTTAACCCCGCCGTGAATTCCTATATCGCACAGGCCCAGCCCGGATTCCTTCAGCAGACCGGAGACCCTGCCGCGGCGCAGCAGATGGCCTGGCAGTCGCTGGAGAACTTGCGCGAACAGCAAGCCTCCGGTTTGGCGTATTTCGACGCTTTCCTGATTTTTGCGGTACTCGCCGTCGTGCTTGCCCTTCTGGTGTTGCTGATGAAACGCTCTGTTGCTGAAAAAGGCGCACATCTCGCAGCGGAGTAAACTAGATATATCAACAACGTCTATGAATACTCACTCCGATGTTTCTGACCACCCGCCCGCTCCATCCAACAAACCCCTGGTTTCAAAGCCGGTGCATTCATTAGCGAGGGGTTTTCTGGCGCGGGTCGCACCGGTGCTCTTGCGCTGGGCTCTAGGGTTGACGATTCTTTCAGCGGTGGCCGATCGCTTCGGGCTTTGGGGATCTCCGGGCACCGCCAACGTTAGCTGGGGCGATTGGCCCCACTTCGTCGCCTACACGGCAAAGGTCAATAGCTTCTTGCCGGGGTTATGTGCTCCAGCGCTGGCGGTCACCGCTACCGTCGCAGAAGCGCTGCTTGGCCTGGCGCTGCTTCTCGGTGCATTCCCTCGTCCAATTAGTACTTAGCCACGTACGATCGAGTGCTCCTGGCCGACTCGATCGGCCAAAAGGGTCTCCGCCACGAATACAAAATTGCGGGAAGGGGTACACCACTCGTGGTCTACGCGAAGAATCCGGAAACTACACCCCAGGAAAAACACTATCCGGCCAGCGGCATTGCGCTCGGCATCACTGCCTTCAAGAAAGAACGCCGAGGACAGGTGCCCCGGCTCAAACTGTATGATTCGTTCGATCCCATCGTCGTGCGATCTTCTACCGGTCCGGACCCGATCGCAGCCGATTACACGGCGTCCCTGGCGGTACTTTCGCACGCCAGAAAAGCCGCTGGAAGCGCCGCCGGATCATTCCTTAGGCCTGATAATCCGAGGTTCGCGACAGGCATCTACATGATTTATCCGTACGATCCCAACAAAGTCCCTATCCTGTTCATTCATGGCCTGCTGTCTTCTCCGATTTCCTGGCAGAACCTGGCTAACGATCTCTGTTCGGACCCGAAGATACTCGAGCACTATCAACCGTGGTTTTTTCTCTATCCGACGGGCCAACCGGTCCTTGAAAGCGCGGCGCAACTTCGAGAAGACCTCCAGGCAACGCAACGTTTATTCGACCCAAAGGGCGGCGCGATTCCCTCGCATCATGTAGTTGTCATTGCCCATAGCATGGGAGGATTGCTGGCGCACACTTTACTACTTCGCCAGGGTGAACGCCCGCGGCGGTCCGACCAGTTTATTCTGGCTGGCTCCGAATCCGTTTTTAGACCGCTTGGCAGCCATACCGATCAAGGTTCCGTTTCACAGCATCATAGGAAATCGCGGAACAGACAAAGGACTTGATAGCTCCGATGGCATTGTCCCGTATCGAAGCTCCCATTTGGAAGGAGCAGAATCCGAAAAGATGGTCCCAGCGGGCCATAACCTGGTATCCAATCCGGCCACCGTCACTGAGATCAAAAGGATCTTGGAGATGACAAAGAGCCGACCTCTAACTGACTACCTCTATTTTGAGATCATTAAGTTCACGACCGTTGGATACGGCGACATAGTCCCGCGTTCCGCCCCAGGCAAGCTCCTCGCTATCTGCACGGCTCTTCTGGGGGCCACGTACGGTGTCACGTTTGTGGCGCTAGTGCTTCAGGCTTTGACACAACACCCACCTGTCAAAAGGCAAGAATAATTCAGCGCAAGATGCTTCGGCGCATCGATTCCACTTTGGTTGCCGGCATTTGCTCTAGGATACCATCGAAAGCCGGGTCGTTATCGGCATAGGGACCGGCCGCTATGGAACGGATACCTAGCCTTTCCGAATCGGGACCGCTCCCGCCGCCCTGTTTAGCATAAAACTGCTGCACCAACCGCAAATTTTGTTGTCGCTCATCGATTGCTCTTTCCAATTTTGCAGAAAGTTTTTGGGCTTCCACCGGTTCGAGCACGACGCCCACCGCTCAGCAGTCAAGCGTGATGCGGCGGTCCGAGGTAGGGAACCCGGCGAGCAGATCACCGTGTGGCCCTACCTTATCCCCCGTCACCTTGCCATTTGTGAGGACAGCTAGGAAGGCATCGACGGAGTCGTCGGTGAGAGCCCGGCTATTCTCTGGGAAGGATGCTGGGCGCGTGGGGTTATAGGGGAGGATCTCCGGCAGCATTGTCCCTGCAATCCGCCTCGCTTCCTGCGCCATATACCCACCCGTATGCTCCAGCGCATGCGCAAAGCTGGCGACGAAACGGGCATCGTCCACCGGCTCCCCAGCAAGATAGGCATTTCTCTCCGGGTCGGAAAGACCGAGGACGAAGGACGACCACGACGACGATTAGGAAGCACCTTTTTGGACGATGCTTCGCTGTTGTCGGGCCAGCATCGACGCGAGTTAATCGAACAACTTGACCGCGCGAGTCTCTCCGTACTTCTTAATACGGCCGAAGGGAACGGTAAACGGCAGGGTCGCCAACACGCCAAGTTTTTCGATGATGCCCGTGGCTCGGCATTCGAGTGCGCCGCTTGCCTCGACGCGGCGGTCGCTAAAGGATTGGTTTCCATCGATCGTGTTTGTCCCGGGAAACAAATGCTCGCGCGTGTCGTAGCGATGCTGACCCGCTTGATCGATCGCTTCGATACATAGTCGCCCATCGATCCCCTCGCCCCTCTCCCAATCGTTTCTCGTCCTTCGTCCTCGATTTCTTCGGCACGAGCGAGGCACGGGGTTGCTTCCTCCGTTTCCGCGTCTTTTCTCCGCGGGAAGACTTTAGCCAGCAACATCCATGATCGAGGAAGAGTTGCAGAGGTCGCGCACCACGCTCCGCCTGGACCCAGCCTCCGTCCGCACGTCCGCTGGGATCAGCGTGCGGTGCCAGAGGCTAACCGATTTACGCCCGAGGGCAGAGTTGGGCACTTCCAGTGAGATGCTGCACACATCCTTGTCAGCAAAGAAATCGTCGCCAGTGAACTGCAGCTCGTTCAGTGCTCCCCCTCTGTCAAAGAAAAAGGGATCGCTGCGACGCCCCGCGAAGAACCGGTACTCGCCAGCGTCCGTCACTCGCGCCTCTCGCCCAATCGAGACCGGCGCTCCCTCGACGATAGCCTGCTCACTATCGGCCGCCCCGGCCGCTTCCGCACCCTCGACGCGGCGCAGCGTCGCGCTCTGCGCCCCGCCCGCGGAGAACGAGAAGCGCACCCGGTACGCTATGCGCCGTGACATATTGCCGAAGGACGTAGCGAATCGTGAACAGCTTTACTCCGAATTCCTCAAGGAAGTGGGGAACCTTTACTTCGACTCGGTTAATCGAACCCTCCACGACACGTCCCAGCAGGCTTCGCTGATCAAGATGTATTCGCTTGTCGGCCGCATCCGGATGATCAGCAGTGAAGTGGTCTTAACGTCGGCCGAGAAAGTTGCCGAGGACATCGTCGAGTCTTACAAGCGCCCTCCAATGAGCTTTCAGGAATTCCAACAATCCTGGGAGGCCTCCAATCCGTGGCACGAGTTTACGAAAGCATGTCGAGCAGAGCAGCAAAGCATGCTGGGACGCTTATAGTTCTTCCCGTAGCAAACTGCGCATTCGCCCATTGCCGGAGCAACCACGAAGACTGGCTACCAAGGGCACTTTGGCACGAGTCCTCTTTCAAACCGACAGCAGGGGTGCTCCACTGGCACAATCTGCCGCAGGAAGCCCCCCAGGCCTTTGCGCAAGCTATGGTCGACGTCGACGGTTACTGATGAAGCCCAACTGCTTCCCCACCCCGCGCCGAGACCGGTCAGACGCGCGAAAATTAAAAATATTCATTGGCACGATAAAACTCCATTTTTCAAGGGTGGCCGGACGTGGTTTGCTGTCGTCGTACGAGCAACAAGTTCCTCATAAGCGTGGCACAAATGGCGCCGCGATTTGCTACTCGAGTCTCCTTTCACTTAAACGACAAGTTCAAGCAGAAAGACATTCGATGAACACAACCCAGCAACCCGTCGCCATCATCACCGGCGCCTCCAGTCTCTGGGGTCCGTGGAAGCGTGCCTGCTCTTCTGGCCGTGCTTTCGAAGTCGACCATGCCGGCCGTGAGCAAGGCTTTGGCACTGGAGTACGCGGCGAATAACATCCGGTTCAACACGGTGTCGCCCGGCAACGTCAACACGCCGATGCACGTCAAGGATAATCATGCGGCGCTGGCGAAGTTTCATCCCCTCGGTCGGATGGGTGAAATTTCTGACATCGTCGACGCGGTGCTCTATCTCCAGAACGCCACGTTCGTAACGGGGGAAAACCTCCGAGTGGATGGCGGGGTCCATGCCAGTCGATAATAATTCCACCGGCGCCAAACCGGGTTCGCGTTTACGCGAACTTGGCCTGGTTCTCCCGAAACCACGGTCCCCTTTGGGAGCTTAGGTCGAGGCGTCTCAGGTCGGGTCGCTGCTCTTTTTAAGCGGCACACTACCGCTTGTTAATGGCAAGCTGGCGATCTCTGGGCGCCACCGCTTCTCCGGTGGACAGATGACGTCCTTTCTTGCGGGAGGGCAACACACTTAACTGTCGATGCAAGTCGATCAAAACCTCCGAAGCCAGCTGCTTTTTAGGCACGTTCATTCCTGCGGTTTGATTGCCGCTTATCGTGCTCCCGGTAAACGCCGATCAGGACGTCGCGATGGCGCAGATAGGAATACAAAGTGCTCTTTGAGATCTGCAGCCTGGCAGCGATCTCCCGGGTGAATCGGACTTTCTCACCAACCCTGCGCATTTCTCCTTGACGCGTTGGATGTTGCACTTCTACGTCTTGGATCCCAATTCTTTCGTCAGGTAGCTGACGGCGAAGTCGATGAAAGCGCGGACGCGCGTCGGCAATAGGCGAGCTCTGGCATAAACCACGTGAACCGGTAGGTCTTTCGGGCTCCGCTGCGGTAGGACGCGCTCGAGTCGTCCGGAAAGCAGGTTCTCCCGAATCATCCAATCCGGAAGCACGGCTACCCCAGGCCGGCTCGCACGGCTTCACAGACGCTCGTCAACCCTCGGAAATCAGCACCGGCGAGATGCGAAGCGTTTGCTCGGCGCGGTCGCGGGCGAAGAGCTTGACTTGCTTTGAGCTCCAGAATTGGACGCCCGAAAGCGAGATCCACGGCCACGATTTCAGGCGTAAGCCAGAATGGTCTGGGCGTCCGCCAGCAAACGCTGTCCGGTCTGGGTCAGGCTCATCCGATGGGTATCGCGTCGCAAGAGCGCCGCGCCACAGTGTTCCTCCAACAGGCGCAGATGACGGCTTAAAGTCGGCTGAGGAGTTTTCAAGCGGCGCGCCCCGGCAGAAATACTGCCGCACTCCACGATGCAAACAAAGGTACGGAGCAGCGAGAGGTCATCGAATCCCGTCATTCATTTCGTGAATAGCTGTTATGGAAAGCCGATGGCTAACAAAAATGACAACCTGCCTGATGCTGCTACCGTTATGAAAAGCAAATCTTTCAGCTAGCAATATGAATAAACATATGAAGATCGTCGTGATTGGCGGCAGCGGGCTCATCGGCACAAAGCTCGTGAACAACCTTCGGCAGCATGGTCATGAGGTAGTGGCGGCGTCACCTTCTTCTGGCGTAAACACCATCACTGGTGAGGGCTTAGCCAAAGCGCTTACAGGTGCTCAGGTTGTCGTTGACGTAGCGAACGCGCCTTCGTGGGAGGACACGGCAGTATTGGACTTCTTCGAGACATCAGGCCGAAACCTTCTTGCTGCGGAAGGTGGCGCTGGCGTGGGGCACCATGTTGCCCTGTCAGTTGTTGGCACCGATCGCCTGCTGGCGAGTGGTTATTTCCGTGCAAAAATGGCCCAGGAAAATCTGATCAAGGCCTCAAAGATTCCGTTCACGATCGTCCGCGCCACGCAGTTCTTCGAGTTTGTGGGCGGCATCGCCCAATTCTCCACCGAAGGTGCAACGGTTCGGTTACCATCCGCTCTCATGCAGCCCATCGTGTCGGATGACGTCGCTGCCGCCCTGGCCGATGTCGCAATCGCCGAACCATTAAACGATACGGTCGAGGTAGCCGGTCCCGAACCGATCCGAATGGATGAATTGGTCCGGCGTTTCTTGAGCGCAAAAGGCGACCCACGCAAGGTGATTACGGACGTCCGTGCGCTCTACTATGGCACAGCGGTTAACGATCAGAGCCTCGTCCCTGGAGATAATCCCCGCCTCGGCCCAACGCGCTTCGAGGACTGGCTCAGCCAATCCATTCCTCAAAAGTAACCGGGGTCAGCTATCGCCAAAATGTTGCGGACCCGAAGACTTCCCTAGTCGCGTTCGGTAACGCTTCTTCCGGAATCAAAAAATGAATACAGATGTTTTATTGTTACAAGGCTACGCGGCTAAGCGAAAGCCAGCCCGGTTATTTGAACCAGAAGGGCTGGGATAGGCAAACCATCCGTCTATGCCGATTGGGACTCGTGGCCCTGATGATGCTCTTCGTCGTCGGATTATTCCTCTCGCGTGGGATCGATGCGCGCTGGCTGATAGCTGCGGGATTGATCATCATGGGCATTGGAAACTACTGGATGTCGCAGATGAACCTCGACATCAGCTCGTGGCAGGTCGTCTGGCCGCGCTGCGTGGTGATTGGCGGGCTGTCGATGATCTTCGCCCCGCATAACGTCGCCGCGTTTCTTTATATCCCCGCCCCAGGCTGCATGGCGCCGCCGTCGGTCTCCTTGCGTTGCTGCGCAACGAGGGCGGCAGCGTCGGCACCTCCGTCGCCCAAACCATTCACGAGCGACGCGACCAATTACATAGTCTGCACCTTGGGGAGAACCTCGACCGGTTGAACCCCGCGGTAAAATCCTTCATGGCGCAGGCCCAGCCCCGGTTTCCTCCAACAGACAGGGGATCCTGCCGCGGCAAAGCAAATGACTTTACAGACGCTGGAAAATCTTCGTGAGCATCAATCCCCCGCGTTCGCCTATTTCGACACGTTCCTCATCTTCGCCGCGGTTGGGGTCGCGCTCTCCTTTCTCGTCCTGATGATGAAACCCTCGATCGCGGTAAAGGGCGCGCACGTCGCCGCAGAATAGGTCACCGCCTGAACTGGTGATTGTTCATCCTGCAAATCGCTGCCGAGCTGCGAACGGCCGCCAATCAGCTGTGTTTTCTCCTCAGTTGTGGCTACTTTAGAGCAACCCATCGATTCTACCCGGTCCAGACTTTCCGACAACGCGATATCAGCCACGTAGCTGAACGGACAGGTATTACGATTCGATGCGGTCAGGCTCGCTGACTACGACAAGCAAACCATGGCCCGGCATCAGGCATTGATCTTGGACTTCTACGGGTTTCGGCCCTTTAGCCCGCATGGCCAGGCCATACTGGTTGAGGAAATTGCACGGCTGGTGCGATCCCAGTTGAAACCGCGCCTGATCTTCTCGCGCTCCGTCGAAACGCTCGTTCGAGAGAAGGTCGAGGTCCCTGGCTATTTCCGACTGGCTGTGCTGATCTTGAGGACCATCAATGGCCATAACCGGACGCTTGTTGCTATCGTCGAACGAACGCTGAGCGAGGAGACGCGGGCTCAGCTGGATGCTCTTTTGATTCGAGAAACCACAAACCAGGCCATCGCACCAGCCAGAACCAGCGCATATAGACTGACGTTGATGAAGAAACTCTCCCAGTCGACCAAGCCGTCGAAAGTGAAAGAACGCGCGGGCGATCTTGCTCTGGTTGAAAGGCTTTATCGATCGCTCAAACCTGTGCTGGATGAACTGGCGCTGAGCCTGCACAGCATCCAGTACTATGCCCACAGCGTCATCAAAGCTGAGATCTTTCAACTGACTCGTCGCGAAGAGAAAGATCGCTATCTACACCTCATCGCCTTTATGTTATACGGTCGGTATTAAGCCCCCAAAATTGCTGGACTAAACAAGTCCCCATTTCGAGTGCTATAGAATCGCCAAAAGTTCTTCAAGAGTAGAAGGTTGCGAAAAATCCTGTGAGACATTTGGTACCTTTGTTGGAATTTAACCTCTCAAAAGCAGTTTACTGACTATTCGACAAACAATGCTCAAGCATAGAAAGAGCTCGAGCAGCTTCGGAACGGATTGTATACGGCGCGCGATTCCAAGAAGCTTACTGCTGACCGCATTGAAGAGTTCGATAGACGCTTGGCCGAGTTCGTCTGGGGTTCGCCTGATGACCCAACCACACTAGCACAGAGTTGCTCCGATTTGGCCCACGACGCAATAAGGCGCTTTCTGCCGTTTCTTGGTTCCTGCTCGGTCCATACAAATTAACGCGCTGGGTCGAAAGGCCTGGAGCATTAGAGCGAACATTCATATTGGTAGGTACGGCGCTCACTGCCTTGGGGATCGCTCTTTGTACCTGGACGCCTTATTGACATGAACTTCCTTGTTTTGCAGGCTTAAGGTCCTCCCAAATCCCTTTGCAGGGCCAGAGCCACTGCAAGAATATCCTTCCCGTCCGCTTTGAGAAGCGTCGCCTTGTGGCTGCAGAATTTATTAACATTTGATGCATTGGGCCTTTGATCGTGTCGGAGAAGCAAAAAAGCCAGTGCGGTACTGGCGTCGTCTTGAACTCTTGGCTTTCCAGTGCAGCGATTTGGACGTGGTAGAAAGTCGTCATAAAATCCGCAACGATCTCTGCCGCTTTGTCTTTGGTTACGGCGTTCGCACCGGCCTGTTCGTTCGTCTCGAAGATGTACTCAAGAGTGCCCCCATCCGAGCCGCACCACGGTATCGAAACAATTCGACAGCCATTGCGGCACTCGCCAGCAAAAGAGAGAGCAAAAAGGTCTGAGCTTAGGCGGGACATACGTCCTTGCCATCAACTTTGACAAAGACATAAGGCCAGAGACCGCTCCCGGCCCTTGATAAAATCGTATCTTGTATCCACGACAGCATCCGCGAGGTTTGCGGCGAGGCTACCTCTTCCTCCCGCGTGCCTTTAGGAAAAACGACGATCACGTCAAGGGAACTCTCGCCTGAATGGTCAGTAGACGGACGAATGTCAACCGACTGCGGCAAACTTCCGCTGAAGCCCTGCTTCCGAATCTCAGCGACCGAAACGGCTTTCTTCAGCTCTTCGATGTTGATGACTGTCAACGTAGCTGTAAGACCGGCCCTAGCCTCTAATCGGACTCCCCCTAATTGGACTGTCGCTGGTAACGGCTTTGCCGGCTTATCCGACTGCTGTTTTCCTTCGGCATCGTGGTGTCATCATAGCGTGCGCACGCATCAGTGTCCACGACAGTCATGCCAGCGCTCGCATCAGTGCCACGACATATGCGAAATGCACTCAGACCGCGCCCAAGCTAAAATATCGGATGACGAGAATCATTCGGGCCGACGTTACTGACGCTTGCGTTCGCTTGCATCTTACGACGGCCAGGTCTTCGCCTCTCCGCTGAGACTGTACCCCCACGCTGGAACAAGCGTCGACTTCGGAGCGGGGGGTTCAGGCTCGTCGGCGAAGGCGCGACAAAGACGGAAACGCATTGGCCGGGGAGGTATTCGTGTTGAACAATCCAGCCCCCTGTACGTGACGAAGACATAGTCGGCGACAAATGGAGGGATATCAAAGGTCTGAAACTCTACAATCCTCGTCTCATTGACCAAAGAATCACGCGTCAAAAGGGGTTATTTACGATCCAGGGTGTGGAAGATAAATCAGTCAAAGATCTAGTCTCCCCTCCCGATTTGGTTATGCGTTTAGTACCCGCTGAACTCACTAGATCGGTAGCGAGCGTTGTCCGGTTTGTGGAAAAGCGGTAATTTCCGGGAATGCCTGCAGAATTCTGCAGGCACTATCTGACACGACCACGGCGATTGAGACCGTGACCAGGAAGGGGCGATGCCAGCTTGAGGTTCGGGTTTTGAGGAAGGTTCCGGGGACTCTTCCTCTTTTTTGCGGCGTTGATTACCGGTAGGTGAGGCTCTCGTTCAAACTAGCCATTGCCATGGCCGGGCAGCGCATCGAAGGCGAGCTTGAATTGATTCGACACAGGGCGAGCTTGAAAAACGGGAATGTGCAGATTGTCAGCTATCGCGTGCACTAGTTCTTTTCCCTGGAACGAAGATTTGACCCCGAGCGTTATGCTTTTGGGAGGATGACTCAAAGGGAACTTGGGACACTCATTGAGAAGTCCCCAAGGTGAAACGAATCTCCATTCTCCTTCGTAGCGCCATTCCGGGGACTTTTGGCAAGCAGCGATCGTGGACATCAAGGGATGGCGAACTTTGCCGCTCGATTCAGTGAAACAGTGAAGCTCACACGCTTCGTTGTCTACGGCATACCGAGTGCGCGTGACGATCGCCTTCGTCATCCGGTCTTTCTTGGACTTTGGGAAGACAAGAATGCGCACCAAGTTTTCCGGGAGATGGCGAGCTAAGCATTCAAAGGCGTGTTTATCAGATTGCCGGTGATGCCGGCGCGAGACGTTTGCTAAATCGTTTTTTCGCAATCGACATCCAGGCGTCCGTACCTGACCATTTCAAAGCCTTTTCGGGCCATCTGTGGTTCGAGATGCGCAAAATCGACCCCAGACAATGAGGAACTCGCCCGATTAAGTGGTAAATCGCAAAACGTCAGTCGAGTTCAGGGCAAAGTCGCCATATGGACGTACGCCAAATATTCACTGAAGCGAGCAAGAAGCTGCTTTCGGATTTCGAAAGTTCCGCTACCAGTGTAAAACATGCAGGCGGCAGAAGCTCGGTGAGAGAAGCGTTTGCAGAGCTTCTGGCGCGAAGCTCAAAAAGCCATGCCGCATATCCGATCGAAAGCGTGTACGGTGCGATCAGTGTGAAGTCTAATCTGACGAGCGGCGAACTTGAGAACGCATATGACAACATCAAATCTTCCAAAGAAATAGCTCCGGAATATCGCGTCCAACATTCAAATAGTTTCGGTCAGCCCGAACAACGAATGCCCTCGCCTGTCCCGGTCACCGGGATCTTTACCTACACAGCCAAAAGAAGTTTGAATGTCGACACGACGACTGACAGGTGTGATCTTCCGGGTTTGTAGTGAGTCCCTGAGGAACGCGAGCCTGGATTGGAGTCTTGTCGGGACGGCTGATCTTTTGGGGATAAGCTTCCGGAATTGATCTGGCGAAATCAGAACACTGGTGAGGTGGGAGCGTGGCGTCTAAGCGGAGCTGTGATTGTCGCAAATGTAAGTCTCGGTTTTGCGCCTCTGGACTGGCAATCGTTGGCTTCGGCGATTTCACCTGGGCCGGCAGGCAAGACGTTCTCTGGCGCAACACCCTCGATGGCTCTGTCGATGCCTGGATCATGAACGGATTCACGATCGTGGCTCAATGGTTTCCGGCCACCGTCTCGCCGGACTGGCAGATTCGAGCGACACCGGAAGTCAATGGAAACGGTGTAAACGACATTCTTTGGTCAAATATAATTACTGGCCAGCAGGTGATCTGGACGCCGAACGGATCAACATTTGTCCCTGCGGGTCCGTTTGCGACTGCCGCCCCGGCCTGGGTTGTCCAGCCGCAAGTCAGTTTTGCGAAATTTAGGCAATCGCCAAACCTTTACCCGAATCGGCGGCGGACACTAGCACCTTTCTGCGGGCTGAGAAAAATGTATTTCCGGCCAGTCAGTCTTGACGACACTTACAGCTTTACAACTATATTATTGCGCGTAGTCTAAGTTCCGTGCTGTTTCAAGTAATCAGTTATGCCGTTTAAGGCTGCTTCGTCTAACGGACAAAAAGACCACTTCGCGGCGCGGTGTGCTACTAGCCCGGACGACTACACCTGGCTCCAAGACCTAGTGCACCGTCTCGCATATAATGGTGATGGCGTTACGTTCAAATGGACCGCCTTGAAAAACAGCCAACTGACCTGCGGCGACATCACCATTATATGCGAGACGGTGCATTAGATCCAGATCCGTCAGAGTTATGAGCAACCAACCAGAACTCCTGAGATGCCCCCACTGCGGCGGCGAAGCAAAATTAGAGGAGGCGCCTTCCGGTTCGGAGTGGACCGCCTACAGGTTCGCCGTCTATTGCCAGGGACAACACTGCGGGGCAACAACCGCATTGTGTAGCACCGAATCCAGAGCTATCGAATACTGGAACCGACGCGTGAACGCCGCCGCTCCGGAGGTTTGAGAACGCGTCGCATTGGAGAAGTGTGCTGGTCGCTCAAGGCCTTCTTACAAAACGATTCACGCCGCCGGTGCGGAAATCGTCAAGTTTCTGCGAGGTGGCAAAGGTGCCAATCGGCACATGCCGGAGATCTAACGGCATAAAATGGGGGCAACACGCCGGAGATTTAACGGGCTTCTTGATTTTCCCGGTCGGTTTTGACACCGTTTTCGAAGTCCGAATTCAGCTCGGTGAAGTAGGCACTGTTGGCTGCTTCGTTATTCGCTTGGTAGTCGTTAGATACTGCTTCGGTTACAAGGTCTGTCAAAAGATCGTGCACACTGCTTTTCTGACACTCTTTTACTATTGCGGCATAATCTTCGTCTGCGGCTGCTTTAGGGTCCGAATTCCGGCTCCATCGAATGCTTTTTATTGCTTTCTTGATGGCAGAGAGTTCTTCTTTACTTAGAGCGCCCTTACGAAACTGGTCTGGCTGGTGTTTTACTACTCGGCTCTTTAGAGGTTTGGATGTAGGTGTCGAAACCGGGGTCGGTGTGGGAGTTCGTTCCGGGGTTGGATCTGGAGTAGGAGTAGGAGTAGGAGTAGGAGTAGGAGTAGGACTAGGAGTGGCAGTGGCAATAGGAGTAGCAGTAGGTGTCGTAGACACGAGGGGCGTATTTGGATTGGGCGTCGGGGTGGCCGCGACAGATGCGGTAAGCGTCGATTTTACTTGTTGCGCATCGAAAGCCATTCTGAGCAGAACCGATGCAGAGATTAAGATCAGTATGATCGAGGCGCCATTGACTAGTTTTCGCATATCCTTACAATTCGCGACTTTTTAGAGAACGTTCGATTTCGCTTCCGCGGCTGCCACCGATAAACGACCTCGGTAAAGGGCCGTCTGCAGCTTCAGGAGCTCCGGTCATACTCCTGCGTCGGGAAATAACGTCCTCCTGGAGCTGAATGGCCATTGGCTTCATCGTGAAAGCAGTAACACGATTCGCCGAATTTCCCAATGCGGAAGCATCCGCGCCTTTGCGTTTGCGTAAGAAGCGCATTGGATAAACCCTTCTTCGGTGATCAGCCGGAATCCGAAGCGGTGTCCGATTTGTACCGGGCTAGTGCACCGTCTCGCATATAATGGTGATGGCGTTGCGTTCAAAATGGGCCGTCGGCAAGGCGCGGTCCGGGCCGGACTGGCGGTAGGAGGGCGCATCCCGCACCAGTTTTGCGATGGTGCCACTCCGGTTTTCCGCGGCGGTTATCAAAAACTGGTGCGGGCCGTAACCGACGAGCAACGCGGCCACCGGCCCATTTTCAACGCACCTCCGGGCCGCGGCCGGTTGGCTGTTTTTCCGCGTTGCTCGCTCGACCCGTATGACTTTGATATGGGCGCTTATTACCTGCTGCAACCGTCGCTTCAGCTCGGCCAACCGGCCTGCCTCGTCGGCTACGAGGACCCAAACTCGTTCTTCCGCGCCTTTCGAGAATGGGAAGGAACAACCCCCGGGGATGGCGCGACCCGCAGCTGACGAGAACCGGCAAAGCCCTATCGATACGATGACTTCGTCAACGCACCAGCCAGGCTTACACCCGCATGGTCGCGGCACGAACGCTGAGTTCCGGCGATGTTGCACAAGTTATCTATAATGCCGCAATCGACGGCACGGACCGGCTCCGCTTTCTGGTCGGCGACGACAGCCGTAGGTTCATCAAGGCGCGGCACCAAATCTCCGATCACTCGCACAAGACCGCATGTTTTCGTGTTGGCATACACTCGGCGCAGGATAGAGATAGAGCTGATATGGGCCAAACCTCCAGCCCGCGGAAAAAAGTCGACCAGCGCAATCTGCTTCCGCTGGGGCTGATCATCGTCTTCGGCATTTTCGCGTCAACGATGCCTCAGCCTCAGGGGTTGGGAAAGCTGCCGCTGCAATTCCTTCTCAAGAATGACGTCCACGTCACACGCGAGCAAATGGCCGCGTTCTTCTTCTGGTGCGGGCTGGCATGGTATCTCAAGCCGTTCGCCGGCATCCTTACAGACGCGTTCCCATTTTTCGGGACACGCCGGCGACACTATCTGCTTTTCAGTTCGGTGCTGACCGCCCTGAGTTGGATCGCTATGAGTTTTCTTCCGCACACGTACGGGGCGCTGCTGTGCGGTGCAATGACGGTGAACCTGTTCATGGTCATGGCTTCGACGGTGACTGGCGCTTTTCTCGTTGAAGCAGGCCAACGTATGGGCGCAACAGGCCGCCTGACTGCCCTGCGCATGTTTGTCTATAACTTCTGCACACTGGTTCAGGGACCTCTCGGCGGTTTGTTGGCAACCGCTGGGTTCATGTGGGCAGCAGGAGCGAACGCGGTTTTTGCTCTAACAATCTTTCCAATTGCTTACATTTTCCTGCAGGAGCAGCGTGCCGCTCAACAGCGAAGCAGCGTGGTTTTGCAAAACGCCGGCCGGCAGTTGAAAACCATCATCCGCTCGAAAGATCTTTGGATGGCGCTGCTATTCATCGGGTTGTTTTATTTCTCGCCCGGATTTTCGACGCCGCTTTTCTACAAGCAGACCGATGAGCTGCATTTCTCCAAGCAGGCGATCGGAAATCTCGGCGTCTTCAGCGGGGCATTCGCAATTCTTTCGGCGATCCTCTACGGCCAACTGATTAAGCGGATCCCTATTCGCATCCTCCTATGCATCGGGGTAGCGACGGCGGCAGCTGGAACGCTACTTTATCTATTTTATTCAAGCTGGACCAGAGCACTCTTAATCGAATCGCAGAATGGTCTCTTTTTCGGGCTCGCCGAACTCGCTATTCTCGATCTTGCGGCGCGGGCTACACCCAAGGGTTGTGAGGGCCTTGGGTACTCCCTTATGCTCTCGATTCGCAACGCCGCGCTGTTTGGCGCCGACGTCGTCGGCTCGTACCTTGCGGATCACAATTGGCCATTTGCCAACCTCGTTTATCTGAATGCCGGCACGACGGTGATCGTGCTGATCCTGCTGCCGCTCCTTCCCAACGCGTTGATGCGGAGCAAGGATACTACAGCAAGCAAAACGTCGCCGGACAAAACCTAGTTCTAGGCAGATATGAGCGACCAATTTTTCTAAGGGAACTGAAGCTGAAGGCCGAGAGAGTTGACTGATAACTGGGATTTCGTTAAGGCTGCTCCGGTCAATTCCGGTGGTGTAATCCCGGAATGTATTTGACGGGAACCCGGGGCGATCTATTGATCCAAACGAAAACCTAGTGGTATTCACATGAAAGAAAACACAACCTTCTCGGCAGCGATTTTTCTAGCTATCTTATCCCTACTGTTTTGTTCTTGCGCTGGCTTTGAGCTGCCACCTGATCAGCCTAATTCCAACCGACCCAATATTCCAGGAGAAGGGGATACGCTCCGCCCGCCTCAGGCTTCAGCCAACTTCTCGACGGTTATCGCAAAATTAAGCTCTTGATCGCGGAAAGAATCGTTAGCCAGTTCTACAAATTGGAAAACAGCAAGACCTGCCTTGACAGGGTTGTTCAAGACACGAGCCAGCGTAGAGTAGCAATCATTGGAGGCGGTCCCGGAGGTCTTGTCGCTGCGAAGTACCTGAGAAACCTGACTTGCGCCAGCCTTCAGCGCTGGCGCGCACTTTACTCTTCGGCCCTCTAACTTCAGTATCGTTTCTATTGAGTGGCCCCCACGGCCTGCCGGACGTTGCCGCTCGGATGACTGCGGAGGCGCGAGCACTATGGGCGATTGTTGGTCCGCAGTTTTCAGCGGAGGAACTCGCCCAGCTTCAAGTTCTCGCTTCAGCGCGAAATGATCCCCATTTCACCGAATTTGTGAATGGAATCAGAGCGTAGTGGCGCGAAGATGGCGCCAGGTTAACGCCTGATAACGGAGTCCTATGGGCGGCATTGGCAGAATATCTCTGGCAAAAAGCGACCGGATCACATGGATTCCGACTCTTCGGGAACTCCTCCGGTTTTCTGGTTTAATAAGCAGGCGTTCTGGATGGATTGCCGCGCGAAGCGAAGGAAAAGTCCTGAGAACGACCTTCCTTTAAATACGCTTAAATGCCTTTATCTATAGTGGCTATCGCATTTACGACTAGGCGATAACCAGGACTACACTTCCGGTTTACTCGACCGAACCACTCTAACAGGAATATAAGACATAGTTAAATAGGCATCTTAGAATATCGCAAGCCTGGAGTTTAACCGTCTTATTTCAGCTGGAGAAAGCCAATCGCGAGTTGGAACACCACCTTCCTGACCGATCGCTGTGGTTACGAAATGAGCGAACGTCAGAGCCAGCTGCCAAAGTACAGCAAACGTTGCTTGTCATGCGAGCACAGAGACCCACCTCAGTTTTGTGTATTTTCCTGAAAATCGGAAAAAGTATTATTTGTAAAATTGGTTAACAATAAAGAAAAAATAAATGAAATTCAATAAATCCGCCCTGTTTATGGCGTTAATAGCTCTCAGCTCGCTTGGTATCGACAACTCCGCATGGGCACATGGTAGCGGCACCAGTGGCAGTGGTAGTCATGGAGGACCCGGTAACGGGTGCTCCTCGAGTTCAACCGGCAGTCACGGAGGCCCTGGTACAACCGGCACTCACGGAGGTCCTGGTACAACGGGTAGTCACGGAGCTGCTTGCACGACTGGTAGTCGCGGAACAGCTTGCACGACTAGTAGTCACGGGACAGCTTGCACAACAGGTAGTCACGGTCATGGTAACACTCACGGCAACGCTCCCAAAGGTAAGGGTAACGATTGCGGTCCTTCTAAGGGGCACTCACCCCATGCGCCTTCTAAGTGTCCAGCACCGGTGGCGCCTAAGTGTCCTGTAGTCCCAGTGGTGCCTAAGTGTCCTGTAGTCCCAGTGGTGCCCGTCGCCCCGATTGCTCCCATTGCTCCTGTTGCCCCGGTTGCTCCTGTTGCTCCTGTTGCCCCGGTTGCTCCCGTTGCTCCTCCTACGGTGACAACGCCGGTAGCGCCAGTTGCGCCAGTCGCAGTTGCGCCAGTTGCGCCAGTCGCAGTAACCCCGGTCGCACCGGTAACAGTGGCCCCTGTCGCGCATACGGCGACACAAGCTACGGGCGATTCTAAACCGTTGCCAACTCCTACTCCCGATGATAAGGCAGCCTTGCCAACGGCACCGGCTCCGGAGAACCTTCCCTATCGAGGATAATCGGTCCTCGACTGCACCAGAAACCACCCCTGACGAAAGTCGGGGGTGTTTTTGCGCACGAAATCCAGAAGTATGAAATACCTCCTTATTTTTTTAATTGGCTTTGCTGCCGCTACCGCGCATGCCAAAGAATCTATCTTGATTAGTCTTGTCAATCAACAGCTGTACCTCTACCAAGGTAACAAAATTATCTTTTCGACCCGTATCTCTGCTGGACGAAAGAGCATGGCAACTCCGCTGGGACACTATGCTATCGATTTAAAGAAACCTGTTATTCCAGACCCGGCTTATCATATGACGTTACCCTACTTTATGCGCCTAAGCGTCAATCCACCTTTCGGAATCCATTACGCGCATGATCCAGGCTATCCGGCTAGTCACGGTTGTGTTCGTATCGGCTCTATGAAAAGCGCTATCACCCTTTACAATCTAACTCCGACCGGAACGCCGGTGACCATTTTATGAGACGTCCTCAATCGTCAATTCGAAATCCTGAGCCTCGGCGTGTCTGGGGACGTTAAGGGCGAGCGCTCGGGAAGGGTTGCTCCGTTCACGCGAACGTTCTCCAGTCGAATCAATTCAACATTTCGAAGAAAAAGAGGTTCGGGCGCGTGCGTGACAATTACGTTGCGAAGCGACACCTCCCCAATCGGAAGCTCGTCGAGCCCCCTCCGCGAACAACATATAAGCACTAGCTTCATATGGTGACGTTTTCCGTCATGCGTCCATCCCGCCACGCATCCTGGTCGCAGCCGGCCTTTATCGCGCGGCATTTCTCCATCGCGGTGCGAATCGCCGGTAGACTATCGGTCATCCCGTCGCCTTTTGCTCCGTAGGTGATGACGTCAAAATTGCGCTCCGGAAATTCTGGAGCGCGAATGTGCGTTAGAATTCCAGGCACCTCAGTCCACTCCAAGCTAGTGCACCGTCTCGCATATAATGGTGATGTCGTCCCTTCGGATCTGTCCGATGCGGATTCTGTTTGCAGGGGAGTCATAGCATGTATGAATATCTGCGTGATGACAAGCCCGAGGATGGCATGCGTCGGGACGACGAGGCTTTGCAACTTGTTCATAACGTGATAGACATCGCAGGCTGGATCTTCGCTGCCCTACTACTCGTCGGTCTGCTATCGCTAATGGTACTGTTTCAGGACCGATTTATCTATTTTCCGCTTCGCTATTCGAGACCGCAACTAGAGGAAGCCAAAAAGTTCGGCGTCCGGGAGGTCAGATTCCGAACGTCTCAGGGAGACCAAACCGCGTTCTTCTGGCGAAAAGAGGATTCCGACATCGCCCCGCAGAATGTTTGGCTTCTGTTCGGCGGGAACGGCGACGTTGCCTTAGCCTGGATTGACCTGCTCCGCGCCTCTCCTGGCGATCGGACCGGCTATTTGCTCATCGACTACCCGGGCTACGGAATTTGTGAAGGAAGACCAAATCCTCAGACAATCCTTGACAACTCAGAAGTCGCCCTCCAAACGCTTCGGGAAAATAAGCATTGGAAACTTGGTGCCGAAACTCTGTGCGTCCTGGGACACTCGCTCGGAGGAGCCGCCGCCCTCCAATTCGCAGTCAAAAACGTTGTTCGCAAAATTCTGCTGGTTTCGACCTTTACCACCATGGACGAGATGGTCCGGGCACAGGTCCGCATCCCTTTGGGCCGCCTCCTCCGGCACCGGTTCGACAACGTTGCTTCCCTGAAGGCGATTCTCTCCCAGAAGGAGGTCCCGGAGATCTGCATCTTTCATGGCCAAACGGACGAGATCATCCCGTTGAAAATGGGGCGATCCCTCGCGCAAGTGAATCCGAGTCGAATCAAATTTTTTGAGCTACCGGGAAGCGGTCACAACGATATTCTCCAGGCGCCTCTTCCGCTAAGTCTGCAAACGGCACTCTTCGGTTCCCGGGTGCCAGACTAATCCGGAGAAAAAGGTCAGAAAGAAGTATATCGGGACACCCAGAACGGACAGAAAGTGACTGTTAAACGCGAAAACGACTTAGTCGCGTTGTGCTTCCGGCCACGGTGAAGACTATGGTCTGACCAGCACCGCAAATTTCTTACACTAAAGACATGCAAGACCGGGGCCAAGCTCGCTTGCGCCTTCGCGACAGGACGCCGTCAGCCATCCGGGCATGAATCGGCCACCGTTGCGCAGTTGCCGATCGAATTGCCGATAATCGGGTAGATGGGACTCAACCAATCGCCAAAATCTAGGTGAATGGTTTAGGTGCTTGGTGTGACACAACTCGTGCACCAGCACATAGGTAACCAAGTCCGGCGGCAAGAACAACAGCCGTGCGTTAAGACTGATCGAACGCCGCGAAGAACAACTGCCCCATCGAGTCTGTTGCTGCCTGATTGATACTGCCGAGTAGCCAAGTCCGGTTTCGTCGCTTACTCGTTGGAGCCAAGGGACTAGATAGTCTTTTGCCTTATCGGTTAACCAACCTTTCAAGGCTCTCTGGCAGGTGGCGCCGTCATCGGTCGCCCCGTGCACTACAAGAGTTGTAGCGGATGTTTCTCGCACCATCACCGACTTCACGTCGTGCCGGCAGGTAAGCACCCTCCATGTCAGATCGAGCGCAGGCGAGGTAATCTCTTGCGGCATCCGCCAATCCCGCACCGCACCGATCAGTCCTTGCAAGGCCTTGGCCTTTTGCAAGGCCTGTTCGATCCACTGGCTGTTCTTCTCGACGAGCGATGGCACCCGTGACGCGCTAAAACGTTTAGGAACGACGATTTCTAAACCTTTTTCTACGCTCACCTGGAACCGCACATGTTTCGCCTTTTCACTGATGCGGAGAGTGTAAGGGAACTTCTGGTTCATCGATGTCGCTCGCGGCACTTTGAACCACAAAAGCGCCCGGTTGACGAGGCTCTTTTTGCGCGCGATTGAGATTTAGTCTGCTCCGTTCTGGAGCTCAGGAATCGAACTGCATTGGTAACTGGCTCATCCTGCGGCATCGGCGCGGCGATTGTCCGGAAATTGAGTTTCAGGGGTGCAGAAGTCTCGGTGCAGGGCCGGCGGTTGGGACCAGCGAGCGAAATGAAGAGGCGACAGCATTGGTCTTCGCAACATTTTCACTTTCCAAAGAGCCGAGCCTCCGCAAAACTGCTCTGAGCCCTCAGTTGCCATGATCCCCCTTCCTTTTTGTCGCCAATGTCGGTCCGTCGAGCCTGATCGGTTCGTGCACGGTGGGCAACATTTCTGCGAACCGGTCCTAATTCCCAAATTGCTGAAAAACTAACCGAAGAAAGAATCTTTTATGAAACGTGAAACAGTATTCGACCAAATTGCGAACTCCAAAGAACCCTGGGATTTTCTTGTGATCGGCGGAGGCGCGACGGGTCTCGGCGTCGCCGTCGACGCATCCGCGCGCGGATACCGCACTCTGCTGGTGGAGCAGCACGATTTCGCAAAAGGCACTTCCAGCCGCAGCACTAAACTCGTGCACGGCGGGGTTCGTTACCTGAAGCAGGGCAACATCTCGCTCGTCCTTGAGGCATTGCGGGAACGCGGGCTACTCTGTGAAAATGCCCCACATCTGGTCCATCACCTCGAGTTTATCGTGCCGATTTACAGCTGGTGGGAAGGGCCGTTTTACGGCGTTGGCATGAAGATTTACGACCGGCTCGCGGGTAAACTTGGGCTCAGTCCGTCGCGGGTACTTTCGCGCGAGGAAACGCTGAAGCAGATCCCGACGCTCGAACCTGGAGGTCTACAACGGGGGGTGTCGTACTACGATGGGCAGTTCGACGATTCCCGGTTGGCGGTCAACCTGGCCCAAACGATTTTTGACCTTGGCGGCGTGGCCGTCAATTACGCGCCGGTTGTTTCCTTGATTAAGGAAGAGGATCTGATCACAGGAGCGGTAATCCGCGATTTGGAGAGCGGTTCGGAGCATCGGATCAGGGCGCGGGCGGTGATCAACGCTACTGGCGTCTTCTCAGATGGTATTCGCAAGATGGATGAACCGGACGCAAAAACCGTCATCGCCGCGAGTCAAGGTTCCCATGTGGTGCTGCCGAAATCTTTCCTGCCGGGAAACAGCGCCGTGATGGTCCCGCACACCCCGGACGGTCGAGTGCTGTTCGCGGTGCCTTGGCACGATCATGTGGTCGTAGGAACTACCGACATGGGTGTAGACAACATTTCGCTGGAACCGGTTCCCCTGGATGAAGAAATCGGTTTCATCCTCACCAACGCCGCCAAATATTTAAGCAAGGCCCCCAGTCGCAGTGATGTCCTGAGCGTCTACGCAGGGCTGCGCCCGCTCGTGAAAGTCGCCGATGCGAAAAGCACGGCAGCTCTTTCCCGCGATCACACCATCCTGATTTCAAACGCCGGGTTGTTGACGATCGCAGGCGGCAAATGGACGACTTATCGGAAGATGGCCGAAGATGCGGTCGACCAAGCGGAGACCATGGCCGGCTTGGAGGAGCGCCCCTGCAAAACCGACCATTTGCAGATCCATGGCTGGAGCCGGCAGGCTATCACGGAGCCGAGTTTGCGCGTCTACGGCGCCGACGCTCCCGCGATTCAGGAAATCGCCAGAAAAGAGCCTGCCTTGGCAGAAAAACTTCACCCTGAACTGCCCTACCTAAGCGCCGAGGTCGTCTGGGCAGTCCGCGCAGAAATGGCGCGGACGGTCGAGGACGTGCTTGCTCGCAGGACCCGGGCCCTGTTACTGGGCGCGCGAGCCAGCATTGAAGCCGCCCCGCGGGTTGCGGAGTTGATGGCGCGAGAGCTTAAGCGGGACGGTGACTGGAAAAAGCAAACCGTGCGGAATTTCGAGCAAGTGGCCCAAGGTTACCTTCTGTCGGCATAACTGCTGCGGCTATTGAACTCCTGAGGGAAAGGCGCAATTAATCTCCCGTATGAGAGCATTGGGAGAAATTGCGAAGTTTATCGGAGGAGAAATGCGCGGTGACGGCTCGGTTTCCGTTGGGCGCGTCGTCCATCCTGCGCTTGTGCAGGGCGCCTCTGATCTTGCTTTTGTCTTGTCGCCAAAAGAAGCAACAGTTCTCGGTTCCAGCAAGATTATGAATGCGGTTGTGCCCGCCGGTATTGAGAACCTTCCGACTCCCAATCAAATCGTGGTAAGCCGGCCGAGATTGGTTTTGGCCCAGTTAACAGAACTTTTCGAGCGACCCGTGCACGTTGCGCCCGGGATACATCCATGGACGGTGATTGACCCGACTGTTAGCATAGGTGAGAACGCTTCGATCGGTCCATTTTGCCGGATCGGTCCGAACAGCCGGCTCGGCCGACATTGCAGGCTCGTCTCCAACGTCAATGTCGGGGCAGATGTTACGATCGGTGATGACACCCTCCTTCACGCCGGTGTTTGTATAGGTGATCGATGCGAGATCGGCAGCCGAGTGATCATCCAGCCAAATGCGACCATCGGCGGGGATGGGTTCGCCTTCGTGACCCGCGAACCAGGGAGCGTTGAATCTGTCCGTAAAACCGGGGAGGTCCGAAACTTCAATACCGAGATCATTCGAATTCATTCGTTGGGGAACGTGGTCATCGAGGATGATGTCGAGATCGGAGCGGGAACATGTATCGACCGAGGGACACTCGGAGAGACAAGGATCGGCCGCGGTTCCAAGCTCGATAATCTCATCCAGGTTGGACACAATGCTGCGATCGGCACCAATTGTCTGATTGTCTCCCAGGTCGGAGTGGGCGGCAGTTCATCCGTTGGCGATCGAGTCGTGATCGGCGGTCAATCCGGGCTGCCGGATCATGTTACCGTAGGCGATGACGCGGTCATCCACGCGCGCTCCGGCATCGTCGGTCCTGTTTCGGAGAAAGCTGCCATGATCGGTATACCCGCCTTGCCGCTCCGGCAATTCATGGATAAAGAGGTAAAAATGCGGCGACTCCCAAACCTGATCAAAGATCTGCAGCGGCAAGTTGATTCTCTCGTTGAGAGACTCAACTCTCTTCTGCCGCCGAAATGAGTGTTCGTTCTTTTTTCGCGACTCTGATAACGTTTTGCGTTTGAGCTGTCTCCATCCACTGAATCGTCCTAATTCGTCCCTATGAAGCAAGCTTGCGGATTAATCGCAGGGTTTATTCTTGCAGCTGGGGTATCAGCTGCATTCGGAATGGGTAGCCAACCCGTTCCTGAACCGGCATCGAAGGCGGTGAAAAGCGCCGTTGATTCTACGGCAGTCTACAATCACGGGGTTGCTCTGATGCGCGAAAAGAAATTTGCGGAGGCTCTGGTCGATTTTAGAAAAGCGGTGCAGGAAAAACCGGATTTTGCCGAAGCGCATAATAACCTCGCGTACTGTCTCCGGCACCAGGGGCCCGCACAGTACAATGAGGCCATGTCTCACTACAACAAGGCGATCCAACTTAATCCGAATCTCGCCGAGGCTTACGAATATCGCGGGGTCCTTTTCGTCAAGATGAATCGCAAAAACGACGCGGAGAAAGATCTGGCCAAGTTGAAGGAACTGGACCCCAAACTTGCCGCGAAATTGGAATACGCCATCAGCAATAACGGCAAGGAAAAGGACGGCTACTAGCCACTCCTGAACTTCCGTGACTACTGCCGACAGACGCGACCACAAAACGCGGGGCAATGTTGATATTTAGATGTGACCGTATGCGAGACCGATGAATCCGCATCCATGGGAACTCGCTGCCGGTCTTTGCTTGCTTTCCGTCATTTTGGTATCGGGCGAAGAGCTGCCTCATCCGACCCCGGTCATCAGCCTGGCAATGCCTGAAGAGGTCGATGCCCCCGTCGATCCGGACGTCAATGCGATCGCGGTCTTTGATGATTATTCCTGGCGAGCGTTTATTGCTATTAATTGGCCGGCAAAGAACGGAATCCGCGGCGTTCCGGACGAAAGCAAAAGGATCGGCGATTTTTCCGATCCGGCCACCAAGGTCGTCTGGGGGACCTGGAAGGCTGAATACGAGCTATTTCAACGAACCGGAATGGAGCCGGCGGAAGGGTCTTCGTTCGATGGTTTCGGCCCTGGCCGTGATTTGCCTTTTCAAGGCTCCGGGCAGGTGATGGTCCTGGGTTCCCTTTCGAGTTTCCGGGACTTCAATCAGGCCGGTAACGGCCGGCTTGGAGGCCCGTTAGTCGCTCAAAATCATACCTACATACATTTTGAAGTGCGGTTGAATCAGGTGGAATTCGATTTTATCCGCGATCATCAGCTCTATCGCAAGTCGACGTGGTCGGGCGGCGACCGCCCCAAGCTTCAATTCCCGAATAACTGCGTTGCGGTGAAAGCGGCTTGGAAAATCATCAAAGAGGACGAACTGCTTGCCGCCAAGGGCAGGTTCTATCTGGTTGACGCGATGGTGCTCGATCCAATAACCAACACCTGCAAAATGCAAAAACTGGGTTTGGTCGGGCTCCACATTGTCCAGAAAACTCCGATGCGTCCCCAATGGGTCTGGTCGTCATTCGAGCATATCGACAACGTTCCTGAACCCGGCACAACACCTTCATGCGGACGCCATTTTTCATTTAACGACCCCGCCAGACCGCAGGCGCTCGATCCAGCGACCGCGCCGCCGCCGATCTCGAAAAGTAATCCTCCATTGGATACTCCGAGAGTAATGCAGGTGATACGAAGCAAGAAAATCGCTGATTCGACAAGAAAAACGAATGAGGATTATCAGGCGCTTCTCACGGGAACCGTATGGCAGAACTATCAGTTGGTCATGACCCAGTGGCCGAAATTTCCTCAGCCCGAAGACGAAAATGGAGCTCCTTTCCCAGGTCAATACACCGGACCCGATCCGATGACGAACATCGCGAATACAACGATGGAAACCTATTTCCAGAAGAGCGTCTCAACTTCTTGCATGACGTGTCACGACGCTGCGAGACGCAAAGGAACCGATTTCGTCTGGTTCCTGCAATTGCCCTCGTCCGATGAATAAATGGCGCCAAGATCGCGCCGGCAGCCACGAGGGCGATTTTTGGTGCGTCGGGGAGCGGCTGAAGAGGCCGGTGGGGTCTCCGGTCCGCCTGGGAGACGATCAAAATAAAATATATTGGAATATTTTCGAGTCTCGAATTAATAAGTATCGGTCCGCATCCGGCGACCATGGAACCGGACGGGGTCCGTTAGTTTCCCCCGCGCTCATGATCTTTTCGAACCTGATTCGAGGCGTGATAATCATTTTTGTGCCGCTGGCGATCGCGCTTCTCGGGAAGATGAATGGAGCTTTTCGCTTTTGCGTTACCGGCATCATGCCTTTTGGCGCGCCGTTCGGAGGTTGGCTTGGCAACATCATCGGCATTCGATGGACAAGCCGGTCAAAGTAGAACTGGAACACGATTCTAAAGGTGACACAGTTTGAGTGAAGAAGAATTCTGTTTAGGAGACTGGATTTGAGCTTAAAACTATTTTTTCTGCGCCACGGAGAGACGATTTACAGTAAGACAGGCGCCTACTGTGGGGATCTGGATCCCGAATTAACTTCTGAGGGCGCTCAGATGGCGAGAGCGTTTGCAGATGCGCATCGTTCCATGACGTGGGCAGCCGTTTATGTCAGTCCAATGAAACGCACAATCGCCACAGCAAAGCCGTTGTGTGAATTTCTTGGCTTGGAGATGCAATTGCGAGACGGACTCAAAGAGATCCGTTACGGGAAGTGGGAAGATAAGTCTCCCGACTTTGTGAAACAGCATTATTGGGATGATTATATCCGCTGGCTCGCTGAACCGGCCTGGAATCCGCCTACCGGAGGTGAAACCTCTGTGGAGATTTCCAGTCGGGCGTCGCTGGTGATCAACGAGATTCAGGAGAAGTATCCCACCGGCAATGTCTTAGTTGTTTCTCACAAGGCTACCATCCGAATTCTTTTGTGTACTCTCCTAGGCATTGATTTAGGCCGTTATCGCGATCGGATTGAGATGTTAGCCGGATCGGTTAGCATTGTTAAGTTTGACGTCCATGGCCCCTTACTAGAGGTCCTGGGTAATCGCGCCTATATGGGCGAAGAGCTACGTGCGCGGCCAGGAAGCTAGTTTCCTGTCCCAATGGCGCTTCTAAGTTAACGAGGGTTTTGGGTGGTTTTTCGCCCCGAAGAGAGGCCGACCAGCCTCATGTAGCATGGGCTTCCCGGCTGTACCGAGCCGATCACTTTATGTCCGGACCTAGTGCACCGTCTCGCATATAATGATGATGGCGTTGCGTTCAAAATGGGTCGTCGGCAAGGCGCGAGGAGGGCGCATATCTGAATCGATACGTAACCGACGAGCAACGCGGCCGCCGGCCCATTTTCAACGCAACCCTCCGGGCCGCGGCCGGTTGGCTGTTTTTCCGCGTTGCTCGCTCGACCCGTATGACTCAGATATGGGCGCTTCGCTCGCGCCTTGAAAAACAGCCAACTGACCTGCGGCGACATCACCATTATGTGCGAGACGGTGCACTTAGTTAATCGGCAGCCACTTCTGGCATGTTCTTTTTTGCAACTTCACAAAACAATCGCGTCACGGCCCGGAATCATTTAGTTGTATACCAATGAGCGCAGTACCCCGCACTGTTGATCAGCCCTCTTCTATGCGTCCGCCAATGGACGATGATCAAGCTCGTGATTTCGAATTGGCAACTCTTGAACCGCTGGCGCGCGAGGTCCCGAATATTGATTCCGCGGTTGCTGAAATCGCCCGATTATCCGCTGAGCTGACCTTGCCGAAGGGCACAGTCCACGTTATCAGCGACATTCACGGAGAGGACAAAAAACTCCGCCACGTGATCAATAACGCCTCGGGAACCCTGCGGCCTCTGGTCGAGCGCCTCTTTAAAGACCGGATGTCGCCGGATCAGTTCCAGGAATTTCTGACTCTGATCTTTTATCCTGCCGAGGTCGTTGACCGGCTTGAGCAGACTCTTCGGGATCCGCAGGAACAAAAGGCTTACGCCATGCGAACACTCCACGATCTGTTCGATATTGTGCGTGTTTTGGCGGCTCGTCGCAGCCTCAACGCGGCAACACGCCTCCTCCCGACGGAATATCGTGAATTGCTCGCCGAGATCCTTCATCTTCCCTCGACAGAACGGGACCACTCTTACATCGAAGCGATCGTCGATCAGCTTGTTCGGCGTGGTCGTGTGCTCCACTTGATTCATCTGATTGGCAGAGTCATTCGCAACCTGGCAATCGATGAATTGATTATCGCGGGAGACTGTTGGGATCGCGGCCCGCGTGGCGATCACGTGGTCGATTATCTCATGCAGCAACCGAATGTGTCCTTCGTCTGGGGCAACCACGACGTCGCCTGGTTGGGCGCTTGCCTGGGACACGAGGCTCTGATCTGTCACGTGTTACGCATCTCTCTTCGTTATCGTCGGCTGTTGCAACTCGAAGAAGGCTACGGAATTCCGGTTGAACCCCTGGATCTGCTCGTGCGTATGGTTTATGCCAACGATCCCGCGGCCAATTTTGAGGTCAAAGGCACCGGAATGCGGGAAAACATCATGATGGCGCGGATGCAAAAAGCCGCAGCCGTGATGCAGTTCAAATTCGAGGGACAGGTCATCGCCCGCCATCCCGAATGGAAAATGGAACACCGGCGCCTTTTGCATCGGATCAATTACAAAACGGGGACCATAGAAGTGGATGGCGTCAACTATCCACTTGTGGATGTGAACTTCCCGACGATTGATCCGGAGAACCCATACGAACTGACGGCGGAAGAACGACTCTGCGTGCGCCGCATGCGCAACTCGTTCCTGGCCAGCCAAAAGCTTTGGAAGCACATGCGCTGGATGATCGCCCAGGGAAATATGTATTTGCGCCGCGAGGAGCACCTGATCTTCCACGGGTGCGTTCCGGTGGATGAGCAGGGCGATTTTTTACCGATGATTATCGACGGCAACCCTTATACCGGCCGCGCCCTGTTCAAAGCGATCGACGACGTTATGTTTCGCATCGTCGACACCAGGAAGCGGGAAGATCTCGATTTACTCTGGTACCTCTGGAGCGGCCCGCAATCCCCACTTTTCGGAAAAGATCGCATCGCGACTCTTGAAAGCAGTTTGATCGCCGATAAACGGCCCCACCACGAAACGAAGAATCCTTATTTTCGCCTGATCCACGAACCGTGGTTTTGTGAAAAGATTCTCGCCGAGTTCGGAGTCGATCCGGAACAGGGACTGATTGTAAACGGGCATGTTCCGGTCCAAGTCGAAAAAGGGGAGTCTCCTTTGAAAAAAAGCGGCAAGGCGATAACCATTGACGGTGCCTTTTCGGAAAGCCTCGGGGACCACGGATTCACCTTGGTGCTGGAGCCCCAACGGACGTTTCTGGCCCTGCATTATCATTTTGAATCGGTCGAAGCGGCGATTCTGCGTGGTGCGGACATCATCCCCAGCAGAACGGTTGTCCGGGAATGGGATCGGCCGAAGACCGTTGCCGACAGTCAACGCGGCCGGCGGCTCCGATCCATCATCGAACAACTTGAGCGACTGATCGTGGCATACCGAAATCACGAACTCAGAGAGAGACCCACGACAGTTTGAGTCCGTGTCGGCGAGGATGAATATTGCTAGTGCACCGTCTCGCATATAATGGTGGTGGCGTTGCGTTCAAAATGGGCCGTCGGCAAGGCGCAAGGAGGGCGCATCCAGCACCAGTTTGACGTTTGTAGGTAGCGAGTTGGTTTGCGCGGCGAGCCGTCAAACTGGTGCTGGACGTAACCGACGAGCAACGCAGCCGCCGGCCCATTTTCAACGCAACCCTCCGGGCCGCGGCCGGTTGGCTGTCTTTCCGCGTTGCTCGCTCGACCCGTATGACAAAGATTTGGGCGCTTCGCTCGCGCCTTGAAAAACAGCCAACTGACCTGCGGCGACATCATCATTATATGCGAGACGGTGCACTAGGAAGGTTCATCCGAACAATTTCTTGAAGTCTGCCAGTTCTTCGCGTAAAGCGCGAAATTCGGATTTGAGCGTGCTCAATTCAGCTTCGAGCGCGTCGATGCGAGACCTCTCGGAAACCGCTCCCGCGCCCGGCGTTGGGGCGATCGGCGAACTGTCCAACTCTGGTTCACCGGAGAGCAATTGAACGTACCTTTTTTCTTTCTGTCCCGGCCTTGCCGCGATGACCCGAACAAGAGGGTCGCCCCCGCTCGTCAATCCCTCCAGGCATTTGTCGATCTCGGGCAACGTCATCGGACCACACATGCGCTCGCTACGGGAACGTAGTTCGCCCGGAGTCTGGGGCCCACGCAACATCAGGACGCAGAGGAGGGCTATTTCGCGAGCGTCCAGGTTATAGGTGTCCAGGAGGGTGTGGCGATATTTCGGAACACGGGCGCCGGCGGTATGAACCAACATCGCCAACTTTTTCTCCCGCAGGCGGTCCAGACCTTGCTCGACCGTTCGCTCGTCGTAGCTAACAATCGGATCCCGGTTCGTGGTTTGATTGCAGGCAACGATTAGACCATTCAAGGAGAGTGGGTAGTACTCCGGTGTCGTCCGTTCTTTTTCCAGAAGGGCACCTAAGAGGCGTGTTTCGATCGGTGAAAGCTCGAGAGGCATGGGCGGAATTTCAGGATTGGCAGGGGTGGTCATGAGATAAGCAGTTGTCAGTTGTCGAGGGGGAAGGGACCCAGGTCTCTGTTCTTCTACAGGAAGGAATCCATGAGCCGGGCCGTATTTTGAGCAACTCTCGCGCCCAGCGGCCGGCGATTCCAGGTGGCGGCTTCCAATCGAGCGCTATTTGCAAAGTATCGCTCCTGCACGGCGCGCAGTTGCTGCACCAGCGCCACATCGTACACCAGCAGGTTAACCTCCGCATTCAAGGCAAACGACCGGATATCCATGTTGGTTGAGCCGATCAACGCGATATCATTGTCGATCGTACCCTTTCACAAATTCAGGATTGACGATGTTCTGGGATCCGGTATAGCCCACGCGTCCGTCAACGACGACGATCTTGCGATGATTGCGAAGATCGAAACGACCCAGCTTATGGACTAATCCCGGAACAAATTTGAAAACGGCGGGAAGCTTCGGGTCCACAGTGACGCGTGCACCGATTTGCTCCTGCGCCAGACGAACGAATTCAGAGGCTCGCTCCTGCATCTTAATGCGGTGCGCCGGTAAATAGATCCGGCCAAACAGCCAGTAGAGAAACAGTCCAGGCCAGGGCAAAAGAAAAATGAACAGCAACCAGGTTCGCGCCGCCGCCGTGCTCCGCCGCTGCGGCACATAAATGAACATCACGAGCCGGATGCTCCATTCGCTAATCAGATAAAGCAAACTCCAATCTTTCATGCTCCTGGCGTTTCGTAGCGTCACGCCTTTGCATTCACCTGCGCAGCGCTTTCGTGAGGCGGAATGGAAGACCGCATTCGAGCAGGAAAGTCAAAAAACGTGCGCTCCATTTGAGCGGGTTCAAACCTCCGATGGCAAGGGGGAACGGGTTCGCCTTCAAAAAAAAACGGCGGCAGTTACAAGGCGCAAACCAACTCTCGCCGGTATAGCCCTCGAATGGTCGACAGGCAAGCAGACACCGGTAAAAAGGCTTCCTTGACCATCCGCGAGAGCAAACAGATCAACTCGCGGAGAAGCTCGACCTAAAAACTAAAAGCTCAGGAACGCCCGAGGCGTTCCTTCACACGCTATGATTCGCAGTATGGTGTTTTTCCAAGTCACGCTTGGCCGCATCAATGGCTTCGTCCATTGTCGCAGATTTTTTGGCGCTTGAACCGCCCACATCGCAATCGCGGCAATTCCAGGTGCCCCACATTGTACCTCCATCCGCTTCCTCGACGTGAATGGTATACCGTACGCCCTCTTTCATGTAATCCAGTTTTTGAATCTCTTTGGCTGTCATCACGGGTACCTCCTGAGGTTAGCCTAGAAACTTCGGACAAAAAGGCGGGCCTGTCCACGAAGTAAAGCGCAAGCCGGATGCAGTATTTTGGAACAGAAGATTACGCGGTTCGCTTGGGTGAAGCGACCGAGTCACACATCGCAATGCAGATTGCTCAAATCGCTGTACCTTTAGCAAATACCATATAAATTACAGAAATCTAAAGTTCCGCCCCGATTCGTCGTAAGCCTCTATTGGTGGCAATTTTTCATTCTTTGGAGACCGATTGGGGCGTAGACACAAGGCTGAGAGACGGCCCTAATCGGATGAAAATGTCTAACAGGGTTCTTATCGCGGCAGCCATTTGCTGTGCTCTTGGCGTTCTCGTTTCGGCGGTGGCAATCGGGGCGGACCAATTTGCCTTTTCGCGAGTCGATCCGGACAACCGGCTGGGACTCTGCCAAGATGTTTATCACACTGTGGCCGGCTGGGCGTTCCTCTTCTATGACCTGCTGCACATATTCGTTATCGTAGTCTTCGCTTTAGTCCTGGCTCGAACATTCAGTTGGGAAGCCTGGATGGGAGGAGGCGCCTGCGTTGTTTCATCTTTGGCAGACATCTCCTCGCTCTGTGTGAATATGTTTTTTCTGATGGCGGCCCTTAGAGCAATGGCAGAAGGCAAGGCCAGTGGAGTTGTCACTCCGGAAGCAGGATATGATGTAATTCGGGCCACACTCGATTTCGCCCAGGCCTCGTTCGGTTTGGTTGGAACACTTTTCCTGGCTACTGCAGCCATCAAAGCATCGGGTATGGCAAAGGTTGCCGGTTGGTTTCTTCTTATAGGCCTTCCGATAAGCCTTATTCAGGTCGCGGAGGTCGGCATACACAAACCCTGGACCGTCATCTTTGATACCTGGGTGACGCCCGTCAACGAAATCATTCAGCAGATCGTGATTGGGATCGCGCTTTGTGCCATGCTCCGTAGACGGGAATCTCCCGTCCCGGAGCACGGAAGCCACCCAAGCAGACCGTCCCTTGAATCGCCCGGATCACCAAGTGGCGTGCCAAGCTTTCGACAGGTCCGACCCAGGTGATTGCGGCGGGAAGCAGCCCCTTTACTTTAGGTATTTCCAACCGTCACCATAATCTTGCCGATTTGCTCGTTCGATTCCATGTAACGGTGCGCGTCGACGATCTGGTCAAGAGTGAAGGTGCGTGCGATCACCGGATTCAGCCTCCTGTGGGCAAGTTGATCGTATATCCAGCTTTTCGAACGTTCGAGCCGGTCTGGGTTTTGCACAATCGAGAACAACGAGTAGCCTCGAATTGTCAGGCTATTCCCAATAGCAGTGAATAATGGGAATGGCGTCGGTGCCAACGCAAGAGCTCCGTATTCGAAAATGGTACCTTCCGAGCGCATCGTTTCCGCGACGCGCTCCAGTTCGGGACCAGCTACCGGATCAAACGCGAGGTCAACACCCTGACCGGCTGTGATCTCCCGTACTTTCTCAACCCAACCCTGGGTCTTCGTGTTGACGACATATTTGGCGCCGGCACGCCGCAATGATTCCGCTTTTGCCTCATTCCGGGTCGTCGCGATCGAGATAGCGCCCACCGCGTTCGCTAACTCGATTGCCGCAAGTCCCACGCTGCTAGCCGCAGCCGTGATTAAGACATGATGCCCCTCCCGCATCTTTCCAAACTCAATCAGTCCGTACGCGGTCAAGTACTGCATCCAGATCGACGCGCCCTCGATGGGGCTCAAGTTCTCAGGATATTTCGCCAGTGCGTAGGCTGGCAAAAGAGCCACTTCACCATAGGTGGAATATTTCCGCATCGAGAATGATGGAATTGAACTAACCCGGTCTCCTGGCTTCAGGCCGGTCACCCCCGGACCAATCTCCTCAACGGTTCCGGAAGCCTCGTATCCAAGTCCTGAAGGGAACTCTGGCTGTTCGAGATATTGGCCGCTCCGGAACATCACCTCCGCTCGGTTCAACCCAATGGCCTCCACCTTGATCAGCACTTCTCCTTTGGCCGGCCGAGGAGCGGGCAACTCTTCCAGCTTCAACACTTCCGGTCCACCGACCTGATAAAAACGAACGATTTTAGGCATACGAAAGACAGTACGATGTAAGTTTGATGAAAAAATACGAAAAAAAACTCGCTTTGATGTTAGTTCACGTTGCACTGCTTCGCGCTATCAATGTTGGCGGCCGCAAGCCGGTCATGATGGCCGAACTGTGCGATCTACTGACAGAACTCGGCTTTGTTGGCGCGCGATCGCTGCTCCAGAGCGGCAACCTGGTTTTCCGAAGCGAGGCGCGAACCGGCACCGACCTTGAAGAGTTCCTGGAGGATGCGGCCGCCAAGCGCCTCGGTCTTCACACCGACTTTCTTGTTCGCACCGAACAGGAGTGGAGGCGGATCGTCGCGAAAAATCCATTTGGGCACGAAGCCAAACGCGATCCCTCCCATCTCGTAATGATGTTCCTGAAGCGGGCGCCCAGCGCGAAAGAGGTAGAGGCGCTGCGGGCTGCCATAACAGGCCCGGAGATTGTTAGCGTCGACGGCAGGCACGCTTACATCGTGTACCCGGCCGGAATCGGCCGCTCGCGCCTCACCAATAGCCTCGCCGAAAAAAAGCTCGGCACCCGTGGTACAGCTCGCAACTGGAACACCGTCCTAAAGCTTGATGGTTACGTAAACAAAGCGTACCGCTTTGCCGGCCCGCGGTAACGCGAGTGCGGGGCCAGGCAAAGCGGGTACGCTTCGCTTACTTTTTCTTCGAGGCGCCCGCAAGTCGCGCGACCAGGTCCGCCACCACACAGCATTCCACTCCGAAAGGCAGATACCCAAGATAACCCAGCAGGGGCATCTCGAAAATCTGAAATCGCTGGACATAAGGAATGGAGTACGTCCACTTCGGATAGCTGTAGAGGTTCCACATCTCCCAGAAAAAGCCGCATACCAACGCCGCCAGCGCTGGCAATGTAACTACCTGCCACTCTCCTCGCTCAAGCTTCTGGAGAAGGTTCTCTTCGCTGAATAGTACCTGCAGCGAGACCAAGATCAGCAGGGGCGAAACCCACAGCAAGGCATACCAGTCGTCCGGCGAAACGGCAACCCCGATGAGCCCGCACGAAGCAAGGGTCAGCATAGCGCCCGCATGCATCCTGCGGTTACCAAGGGCCAACCGCCGGTGAAAGCGCGTGCGCCCGAGCGCGGGATATGATTCTAACAGCTCCGCGGTGCTCATGACCGCTGGCAGAACAGTGGAAAACGCGACTGTGGCATGAACCGCGTACGTGACAGGCGTAAATAATTCCTGGCCAACATAATACCAGTATTGCCCGAAACTATTGAGGTATTCGAAATACCACCAAAATAACGCGCTGGCCGGAAACAGAGCGAGCAGGTAACCAGTTTGTCGCGTCAGCAGGCAAGTACCGGTGCGCCGGTAGGTGAGCGCGTTCACGAAAACCACGTAGGAGGTCCATAGCGGCGTAAATGTGAAATTTTGGAACGGTTTAAACCAACCAAAGCGGTTCCACGCCAACGTCCAGCAGCAAAGTATGCAAAACCCCGATACCCAACCCCACCAGGGAAAATGAACTTGGCCAGTCATCGGGCCGCTTCCCTCCCGGCGCGGTAGATGAGATATAAACACCGCTCCCATGAGCAGAGCCAACGTGACTAGCAATGCGAATGCAGACCAGGAAAAGGGGGCATGCTGAACGTATCGCGTATGCGGCGGAAACTCGAGATATCGGGAGATTGGATGGCCGGTCGAGGTTGCGCCGAGCATGGGCAAGCCGAGGAGCAAGGCCGTCAGTATCAGCAACGGCGCAATACGTTTCATTACCATGGCAAATCGTAATAGGTTAACAGGTTGGATTCCCAAAGCGGTGTTATTCTAGAGCGCTCACTAAGGGGCCATCAGGTTAGTTTCTTAGCCGCGGGGTTTGAATCACAGCTGTGCAACTTTCGTCTATGTCCTCGCACCAGACTAGGATATATGAAACGAAATAAAGTGGACGGATCCGAAAAGCGAGAGGCGTTTGCACGCAGGCACCGCGATCACCTTATGAACAGCGTCAAAGCCGGAGATGCAAGAAATCAGTTCGCGATGCGGGTCATCTGGCTCATTATGGGAGCAGCATGTGCTGCGCTTGGTTGGGTGTTGCTCACGATTTTGCTGAGGTGAATCAATGATCCAAACAGTAGCCCGACGCCCTTGGGACAGCAGGGATCCCCGGTATGTTTTCCGTCACGCCAGAAGCGCAACCGGCAAGCGCGACAACTTTGTCATGGCCGGATGTTGATCAACAGGCGGCTGGGAAAGCGGAAAAACCCGGAGTCCACAGCAGCACAAGCGGTAAGTCCGTGCCCGGAAGCAATCCACGAATTATCAATCGGCGACAAGAGCATCAGGGAAAAAAGCATCGACCCAACGGTCACAATCGAACATCCAATGGTCGCGATTCGCGAAAATCAAATGACGGCTGAAGGCGTTTTGCCAAGAAGTCTTAGTAGACACTAGTGTCGTCGCTTCGGCCTTTAACGATTTTTGCGGGCTGACGATGCGGCATCGCAACACTTTCCCGATCTTGCAAATCGCCCGGCATCTGCCGCCAAGCGTATAGACGAACAGACCGGCCGACTGTTAAATATTCCGGCATGATGCGGCCAGCCGGGTTCTTATTTTGGCTCTTTGTCTGTTCGGTCTGCGTGCATGCCCAGCCTGTACTGCGCTGGGCGGCTGATCCTAACAGTAACGCCCCTTACGCATTCTATACGCAAGGCAAGGCGTTGGCGGGATTCGAGTACGAGATCATCAACGCCGTCGCTCGCCGTCTGGGACGACGCGCCGATTTCGTCCAGAATGATTGGAGCGGGCTGATTCCGGGGCTGCAGCGCGGCCTGTACGACTGCGTGATCTGCGGAATAGAGATCACACCTGACAAGGCGAACGAGGTGAGTTTCAGCGTTCCTTACTACTTCACGTTCGAACAATTCGTTGGGCGCCGCGGCGGACCGGCGCTTACCACTCTCAACCAACTGCGGGACCGGAAGATTGGCACCTTGGACCAAACGGCGGCGTTGCGAATGCTCGAAGAGACGCCGGGAGTGGTGGTCAAAACCTACGACCAGGAGTTGAACGCCTACCAGGACGTGGTGAACGGACGCCTTTTCGGCGTGCTGCTCGATTACCCGATCGCGAAATATTACGCGGCCCCCAACCCTCAACTGCAGCTGAGCGGGCCACCCTTCGGCCGCATCGCTTACGGCATCGCCGTGGACAAAGGCAACGGGGCGCTCCAACGGGAGATCGATGTCGCGCTGCACGAACTCATTGCCAGCGGGGAACTCCGCGCCATCCTTTCGCGTTGGGGACTCTGGACCGATACGGTCGCACAAGCCTTCGGCGAGCCTGAAGAACCTTCGGCACCGGACACCGAATACCAAAGGTTCGTTGCAGCCCAAATATCGAAAGCAACCCTTTGGTCCCGCCTTCAAAGTTACTTCGTTGCCGGACCCCTTCTTCGCCGCGCCGCGCTGCTGACGCTTGCGGTGTCGCTGGCCTCTATGGCGGTGGCCGTCGCAGTTGGTTCTCTGCTGGCCGTCTGCCGGGTGTTCGGTCCGCTGCCTGTGCGGTGGCTCGCCACCGCATACATCGAAGTCATGCGCGGCACCCCCCTCTTGATTCAGCTTCTCTTCATCTTTTACGGGCTGCCGAACGTTGGCCTTCGGCTGTCGCCGTTCGTCGCCAGCGTGCTTGGGCTTGGCCTGAACTACGCGGCATCCGAGGCAGAAGTCTATCGCGCAGGTTTACTCTCCGTGCCGGCCGGCCAGTGGCATGCAGCATACGCACTCGGCCTGACACCGGTCAATGCCCTCCGGCTGGTTATTGTACCACAGGCCATCCGCCTCATCTTGCCACCGGTCACGAACGACTTCATTGCACTCCTCAAGGATTCCTCCCTTGTCTCGGCGCTCACGATGGTGGAATTGACCGGCGCCTACAATCGGCTCGCCACCGAAACTTTCGACTATTTCGGGACCGGCCTGCTGGTAGCTTTTCTCTACCTTCTTCTTGGTCTTCCCTTTGCGCGGCTCGCTCGTTCACTGGAGCAACGGCTCGGCAAGGGACGTCAAAATCCGATCATCCTTCGATCCGGCACTGCGCGTCGCGGAGTTTGAGGCATCAAAATATCCCGGGAAAGCAGAAAGCCCAGAAAAGATTCATCGCGATCCCGGAATCATAAAAATGCCGAATAACAGCCAAAGCCCCGCTTGACATCGGGAGCTTTATAGTCCAATACCGCATTGCAGAGGCCTGAGCTAAAATACGATCTGTTATTTGGAGAATTTTCAGCAATATGCGCAATCTGCTGCATTCGGCTGCATTCCGCCATGTGGAATCCAATGGTGCCCGTCCAGAAATGGTCGCCGACCGTTGGTGGCTAAGAGAACCTACCGCGACACCAAGCAGGAACGCAGATTACAGGTTGCAATCTGGTCATCTATAATGTTCAGAGTTTTCAAAAATTGGCGCTTGGCAAGAATCCTGCTGTACCACCGGGCCGTCGATGGAAAGCATAATGGGAAGGAAGGAATGGGGTAACGCGGCAAAAGAGCAGAAGGTTTCGCACAGGGCAAAGTGGATTCGAATTGCGGAAACTGTATTATATATGTAATACCAATCAGTCGCGGAAGTTAGACTAACATCATGGCATTTGCTAGTGATGCGGAAGTTTGTCTTTCCCGGTCGATCGCCTCTAATGGATGACGCTCGAGGCAGGCGCGCCCGCGTGACAAATTTGTTAACGTTTCTAAGTTGATTGGGTATTCGC
Organism: uncultured Verrucomicrobiae bacterium; assembly: GCA_963782115.1. Classification (GTDB taxonomy): domain Bacteria; phylum Verrucomicrobiota; class Verrucomicrobiia; order Chthoniobacterales; family JAFAMB01; genus JAFAMB01. Next base: position 442,728 of record CAWAIK010000007.1, on the reverse strand, counting down.
GATTCTAACAAGCTAATATGAATTGCAAAATTATGCACAATGCTAACTCGGCATGACAATTTTGTCATAAATCCAATGACTAAGCTGTTGCGCTTGTGCGACCGGTCGTCGCCATGTCTCCGGCAGCCATGTGGCAAACTTGTCGACTCGGGGGCGTTGCGAGCAACGCAGCTGCAAACTGCAACGTTCAAAAACCATAGACCGCTTGCCGTTTGCTGCGCTGAGATTTCCAAGGGCGCATCTCCGATTTGTTAAAAATTTTGCTGGCCTACTTTACTTTTTCATGGAAGAAAGAGCTGCATGTTGTGGCCGGTGATCTGTCAGGGACGAACGATATCGCAGGAAGCACTAGAATGGTTGCGTGGGTGGATAGGGGCGCATAGGGATTGGAGTCGGAAGCGCTTGGCACGGGAGCTATGCGTGTTGTGGGATTGGCGCAACGGCAAGGGGCGGCTGAAGGATTTTGCGGCGCGCAGTTTTCTGCTCAAGCTAACTGAGCGCGAACTGATCGAACTGCCGCCTGTGCGAGAATACAAAAGGAGTGGGCCGCAAACGGTTGGGTGGGTGAAGGCGGATTTTGAGCACACACCGGAGCCACTCTGCGCGGAGTTGGAGCAAGTGCGACCTGTACAGCTCGATTGGGTGGAAGCGGGCAGCGACCCGGCGCGGCGAGTGGCATTTTATTTAGATCGCTACCACTATTTGGGATGGCACGTAGTGGGGCAAAACATCGGGTATCTGGCACGTGATGGCTCAGGGCGGGATTTGGCTGTGCTGCTCTTTGGGGCCGCGGCTTGGCGCTGCGCGCCGCGCGATCGGCACTTGGACTGGAGCGAATCGGAGCGTCTGATTGGACTTCACCGGATAGCCAACAACAGTCGGTTTTTGATTTTGCCGCATGTGCGGGTACCGCATCTAGCCAGTCATCTGCTGGCTTTGGTGGCGCGGCGAATCAATGCGGACTGGCAACAAAAATACGGACACGGCTTGGATTGGCTGGAGAGCTTTGTGGAGGTGGGACGTTTTCGCGGCACCTGTTATCAGGCCGCCAACTGGCGTTGTGTTGGCCAAACGCGCGGGCGCAGCCGCTACGACCGCGACCGGACTCTGAGCGTGCCGCCCAAAGCAGTTTATCTCTACCGGCTGCGATGAAAGCCCTGCTCGAAGTTGAAGCTCAAACGCTAGCCGAAGGCCGCGAGTGGACCCGTCAGCGGTTGGAGGAGCGGCTCCAAGCGCAGGCGGATCAAATCGAGGCGGTCTGTCCGCAGAGCGGTCTGGTATTGAAATATGTGCGCCTGCGTGAGTTCTCACTGATGACCTGTGTGGGGACAGTGACCGTGCGAGCTGCCTACGGTTTTTCGAGCCTCATGCAGCGGTGGCTTTCTCCGGTACGCGAACAGTGGGAGTTGACTCCTTATGAGCGTGTTAGCCCGCAACTACAGGAGAGGCTCTGTTACACCGCGACCCAAACCGGTTCCTACCAGAAAGCCGCACTGTTGGCTAGCTGCTGGGGTACTACGATCAGTGATGACTTGGTCCATAGTCAGGTGCAGAGCATCGGCTTGCAGGTACACCAGCAGGTGATGCCCGCACCTACAGGAGCACCCAAGAACGAAGCGCCCTTTTCGCTTGTGATCATGCTCGATGGTTGGATGGTACGTGAACGCGGGCCGCAATGGGCCGCACCACCGGATTGCCAAGATGCCGAACGCGTCGCATGGCATGAAGTCAAATCCGGGGTTATTTACCGGCTCGATCATCGGGCAGAGACAGCCTCGGACCGGGGAGTGTTGACACAAAAGAAAGTCGTCGCCTGTCCGCCTGGCACCGATGTGCTGGAGTTCGGGGCTACCGTGCAAAAGGAGGCGCTGCGTTGCGGTATGGCTCGGGCTCAGGAAGTCTTCGTCGTCGTCGATGGGGCCGTCTGGCTGTGGTCCTTGATCGAAGATCGTTTTAGCGGCACAACCCAGACGCTGGACTTTTATCACGTCAGCCAGCGTCTATGGGAACTGGCCCATTATCTCTACGCCAATGATGCTGAGGCCGCACGCGTCTTTGTCGAACCGCTGCTACACAAGTTGCGTCACGGTGAAAGTTCGCGCGTCATCACGCGCCTCGAAGAAATACTCCCAAAGACATCTCTTCAAGATGACTCGGCGCACGATGACTCAGCCGACCCTCAGCTCCAACGTCAGATCCAATACTTCCTCAATCACCGTGATCATCTTGATTACCAAGCTGTGGCTGAGCGTGGCGCTCCGATCGGATCCGGTGCAGTGGAGTCACAATGCAGCCAGTTCCAAGATCGTTTCAAGCGCACCGGCCAGTTCTGGACTAGGCCTGGCCTGCGCAACCTCCTGGCTCTCCACGTTATGACCCAAAACAAAACTTTCGCCTACCTTTGGAACTAGAAATTTTAACAAATCGGAGATGCGCCCGATTTCCAATCGTTGTGAAAAATCTACGCATTTTTGTGAATAATTTTCAAAGTGAAACCATCAAAGCCAACATGTTGTTCAGATATTCGGACAGGCTCTGTCTAGAAACGATTCGCCATGCACTAGGCTTGACAACATCCGGCCAAAAAGGAGGGAGACATTCTCCCGCGAAGGTTCTGCGAGAATGATTCTTGTAGTCGTCAACGGATTCTTGAACTCGAGGCCATCCGCGTGAACAAGAAATCAGTATCGGCACAAATGCTCGATTCCTCCACGCAAGCATTCGACTTCGCTCATTTCTACCATCTCCTGCTGTCTAAAGCCTGGGTGATCATCCTGTTTGTGATTCTTAGTCTCATCGCGGCTATCGCCTATTTGATACGGACTCCCAAAATATACCAATCACGGGCGGTCATCGCCGTCGAACAGGAGGCGCCGAAGGTCAACAACGTCCAGGACTTCAACGCGGATACCGCCGCAGACATCAATTCACCCGATTTTCTTAAGACGATTGAGCAAGCCTTGTTGAGCGAGACGCTGCTCTTGCGCGTCGTCAAAGCCAATGGTTTAGACAAGGACCCCTTATTCGCTCCGCCAAAAAAAGACGGCTCAGCCTATTTGGATAGCGAACTTGTCGGGCGGTTTGGGTCTAAAGTGAAAGTAGCGCTCCGCCGGGGAACGCGATTGGTGGACGTCACCGTCGAAGACATCGATCCAAAGAGGGCACAGCAGCTTACCGAGTCCATGGTCAAGGAGTTCGTCGACCAGAGCTTTGAGCAAAATGTCAGTCTTTCCGAGACTACGACCGACTATCTGCGTAAGGAGGCGGATCAGCTTAAAGACAAACTTCATAGCGCTGAACAGGCCGTTCAGAAATTCCGCGAGGATCACAATGCGGTTTCACTGGAGGACAAACAAAACATCATTGTCGAGAAACTTAAGGAATTGAACCTGAAGGTGACCGAAGCCAAGAGCGAGCGCCTGAAGCTGGAGGCTGACGTTGCGATAATCAAGCACCGCAAAGCAAAGACACCGGATGAGTTGCTAACGCTTCCCAGCGTTGCTGCCCTTCCGGTCGTCGGGGCTCTGCGCCAGGAACTTGCCGATAAGGAATCGAAATTTAAGGCGGAAAGCCAGCTCAAAGGGCTGCAGCAATCGCTGAATCGGACGCTGGTCAACGTCGGAAACATGGTCATCAAGTCGTATCAGGCCGCCAAAACCACAGAAGGAAAGCTCACAGCCGCGCTCCAGGAGCAGGAGCAAGCGGCGCTGGAACTCAACAAGATCGCAATCCCTTACAATGCTCTCGTTCGTGAAGTCGAAACTGACCGTGCGCTTTACGAATCCGTTCTGACACGAATGAAGGTGACCAATGTCGCCAAGGGAATTTGGGCTAACAATATCCATGTCATCGAAACTCCGTTAGTCTCGGCCAGGCCGGCCAAACCGCGCAAGCTGATCATTCTGCTGCTTGCGTTTGCGGGCGGCTCGGTCGTCGGGTGCGGCCTGGTGATTGGTACCGACCTGGCCGATAACTCCATCCGCAGCGTCCATCATGTGGAATATATTTCGGGGCTTTCCGTGTTGACCTCGGTTCCCGAATCCAAACGCAAAGACCTTGACAAAGAATCTGTTCTAACCAGTGACCCGGCCTCCTACGAAGCGGAAGCATTCCGCTCGCTCCGGACGGCAATCTCTTTTCTTGGGCCGGAAAAAGACCGTAAAACGGTGCTGTTCACGAGCGCCAATCCGGCCGAGGGCAAAAGCTACTGTTCTCTCAACTATGCAGTGGCTCTCGCACAAACGGGTCTCCGAACCCTTCTGATAGATGCCGACCTGCGCCGGCCGAATTTGAGCAAGGCTGTACTTGCTGGTGCGAAAACGCCGGGACTCACCGACTGTCTTGCGCACCGAGCAATGTTCTCGGATTGCTGCAAACCGACCGGCATCGAGAACCTTCTAATTCTCCCGGGAGGCGAGAGAGCATCAAAACCGGCCGAACTCCTGGCCTCCTGCGATTTTCCCGCACTGCTAAAGGAAGCAGGGTTCCAATTCGATCGAATCGTATTAGATAGCGCCCCGGTTAACGCGGTCAGCGACACTCAGCTCATCGCTAAGGACATTGAGTCCGTGTGTTTCGTCGTACGCGCTGTCAAGACCCCGGGGCGCGCCATTGTCCGGGCATGCGCTCTCTTGGCGCAAACGGGTAGCCACCCGGATGGGATTGTCTATAACCGCATGCCGCGACGCTCCCGCGATCGCTACTACTTCTCAGAATATGCCGGTGAGTACGCTAATGCCGGCGCACATCGGAGCTGAGCCATTGTTTTCAAGATTCGTCGTCAGATTCCCAAAACATCATAGTAAACCAGGATGGTGAACCGACAAGCAAGGAGGACGCAGGGTGGAAATATTTCAGGTTGATGTCGGGGAGGCAATTCGCCACGAAGTTGTGCCTAGCCGCGCGGACCTCGGTTTGACGGAGGAATGCAGGCAGTTCCCTCATCGGATTGCTTTTCTCTGTTTTGCCGGAGATGCTGTCGTCGCGTTTGTGTCTCTTTTGGTTGCCTTCTGGCTGCGCTTTGACACCGCCCTGCGCGATTTCGGTGTGGAGGAGCCGGGGATCATCCTGAGCAGTTATTCCATTTATATTATTTTCGGTTCCACTTCTTTGTTGCTGGTGCTGGCTCAAAAGCAGATGTATGACGGTTCCTGGCTTCTCCACAGGCACTCTCCGCTGAAGGATGTCGTCGTCGCGTGCGTTGTCTGGGGATCGGGATTTCTCGGTTTTTCGCTGTTCTTCAAGTTTCAGCCGCCGCTTTCGCGAGTCTATGTGGCGTTAGCAACGGTCACGGCCATGACAGGTCTTTATAGCTGGCGTCGTTTATTTTATAGTTATCTCCGGCAGGAATCGATTGCCGGAAAGCTCCGGCAGAGAATCCTGGTGGTTGGATGGACTGCCTACGCGCAGCGGCTAAAAGAGATTATTGAGAAGGATCCCTCGCATCCTTACGAGGTAGTGTGCTGTGTTCCGACCCCTGAAGGCACTTTCCAGCAAGAGCCACCGCAGGGTGTTCAACGGATTGACAGCTATAGTGCGATTCGCCGCCTGCTGAATAGTCTCATGCTGGACATCGTCCTCGTCGCTGACGTCAATGTGCCAGTCAAGCATTGGGAGGCACTAGCGTCTCTGTGCGAAAAGGAACTGGTCCAGTTTAAGGTCGTGCCTTCGTATTTCAGCATCCTTGTCTCGGGGCTCTATCTGGAAACGCTCAGTGGGATCCCTATCCTCGGTGTATCCCGCCTGCCGCTTGATCGAATGTTCAACAGACTAGTTAAACGACTTTTTGATATCGTGGGGGCTATAGTGGGACTGTTTCTATCAGCACCCCTCGTCGCGATCTTCGGCGCCCTAGTCTATCTCGAATCGCCGGGCCCGATCTTGTACCGCCAGCGACGGCTGGGCAGGAATGGCAAGACTTTTAACATGTTGAAGATTCGCAGCATGCGGCTTGATGCGGAAAAAGACGGGAAAGTCGGCTGGTCCAAGAAAGACGACCCGCGCCGGCTTCGAGTTGGCACATTCATGCGCAAGTGGAACATCGACGAGACCCCGCAATTCTGGAATGTGCTTAAAGGCGACATGAGCCTCGTCGGGCCGCGCCCGGAACGGCCGGAGTTGATTCGGAACTTCAAACACCAGATTCCACATTACAACGCTCGACATACGGTGAAACCCGGCATCACCGGGTGGGCTCAAGTGAACGGTCTTCGTGGCGACACAGATCTGATCGAACGAATCAGTCATGATCTCTATTACGTTGAGCACTGGAATTTGCTTTTTGATTTGCAAACGATGTTCCTAACATTTTGCAAAAATAAAAATGCCAATTGATTTCTATCAGCCTATGTAGCACGAGTTTTACTAAGCGCATACCAGCCGCTGACATCCTCGCCCCAGGCGAGGATAACCCAGGGGATCCATAGACATTCCGTGGATCTGATTGTTCACGAAAGACAATTGATAGATTTGAATCCGAACCGCAAGGTCGCGACCAAGGGCGGCAGCATATCCGGAATTTTGCAAGTGCAGAAAGACCATTCAGACATTCAAAAAGGCATCCGCCATGCTTCTAACTGTTTCTGAGATTTCGCGTGCACAGCCGGTTGACTGGTGGTTCTGCCTGAGGGCCCAGCCTAAACGGGAACACATCGCGGCGGCTTGTTTACGGTACATCTCCGAGGTGGAGGTTTTCTGTCCGCGAGTCCGCTATCGAAAGCACACCAATCGTGGGCCCGTCTGGTTCGTTGAATCCATGTTTCCCGGGTACCTTTTTGCTCGATTCGATTACGCAACTTACCATCGGCGAGTCAGCCAGGGACCCGGCGTGAGCGGCTTCGTGCAATTCGGGAATCGCCTCGGTCTTATAACTGATGAACTAATCAGCGAATTAAAAGTCCGCATGGGCAAAGATGAAGTTGCGGAAATCAACCGCGGATTGGATCCGGGCCAGAACGTCCAGATTAGCCGCGGTCCATTCCAAGGCTTGGAAGCCTTGGTCACTCGACTCGTCACCGCCCGAGACCGCGTCGAAATTCTGGTCGAATGGATGGGCCGCAGCCTCCACGCGGAAGCCAGCGTTGGGGACCTGACGCCACTCACCGGACCGAGGGACAAGTCCAGACTATGAAAACGGGTATTGGCAATTGCTGAAGAAAAAATCCAGTTTTTTAGGGGGCAGTGCCATCCCCACTGGAACGGATCAATCCGCCAGACAAGGCGGAGTTTTTGAAGGGCGCATAAAATGCAAGAGCTTCTGATCGAACCCGGTCGCACCGAGAAAAACTATTGGAGCGACATTTGGCGCTACCGAGAGCTTTTTTACATCCTTGCCTGGCGAGATATTTCTGTCCGTTACAAACAAACCGCTATCGGCGTCATTTGGGCGATTCTGCGCCCGTTTCTCGCTATGATCATTTTTACGGTTGTCTTTGGGCGCATCGCCAAGATGCCATCTAATGGCATCCCTTATCCGATCCTGGTCTTTGCCGCAATGTTGCCCTGGCAGTTTTTCGCCAACTCGCTCTCTGAAGCCAGCAATAGTCTGATCGTCAATACTAACCTTATCTCGAAAGTTTATTTCCCGCGTCTGATCATTCCAGCCGGAGCGGTCATCACCGGTCTCGTGGATCTCCTGATCTCAGCCGTGCTGCTCGGGGCCCTGATGATCTGGTTTCACTTCATGCCGGACTGGCGAATGCTCACTCTGCCTTTGTTCACGCTACTAGCCTTTCTCGCGGCGCTGGGTCCTGGGCTATTCCTGACTGCCCTCAATGTGAAATATAGGGATTTTCGTTACGTGATTCCTTTTGTCGTCCAATTCGGGCTCTTCATTTCGCCAGTCGGTTTCAGCAGCGAAGTCATTCCAACTAATTGGCGCCTGGTCTATTCGCTGAATCCCATCGTCGGAGTTATCGATGGGTTCCGCTGGGCCATCTGCCGAGGAGCATCGCCCATTTATATGCCGGGCTTTGCTCTATCGATCTTAGTCGTCACTTTCTTGCTTTTTCTCGGCGTTTGGTATTTTCGAAGGACGGAGAAGAGCTTTGCGGATGTGATCTGAAGCTTGAGGCCGTGTATTTCTTATAACGCCCAGGAAGCCGGCAAACGACTACTTCCAAGCCAACCAACTTTCATATTCCTCCATGACTTCCAGCACTATTATTTCCGTCGAAAATGTCGGCAAACGCTACACCTTGCGCCACAAGAGCAATGGCGAACGATACACTACTCTCCGTGACGTAATTGCCCGACAGGCCACAGCGCCGATTCGAGCAGTTATTGAGAAAATGCGACCCCGGAATGGACTGAACGGTTCACATCCCAACGGTTCCAGATGTCCCCCGTCGAACAACTCTGTTGAGAACTTCTGGGCGGTCAAAGATGTATCGTTTGAAGTCAAACAGGGAGACGTAATCGGCATTATCGGGCGCAACGGCGCCGGTAAATCAACACTGCTAAAGATCTTGAGTAGGATTACGGAACCAACCGAAGGCCGGATCCGCATTAAGGGTCGCGTGGCCAGCTTGCTTGAAGTCGGCACCGGTTTTCACCCGGAATTGACCGGGCGCGAGAACATTTATCTGAACGGTGCGATCCTTGGGATGAGCCGCGCGGAAATTAAGGCCAAATTCGACGAGATCGTCGCGTTCGCTGAAGTCGAAAGATTCCTTGATACGCCCGTGAAACGCTTCAGTAGCGGTATGTATGTGCGACTCGCCTTTGCCATCGCTGCCCATCTGGAACCTGAAATTTTGATTGTGGATGAAGTGCTTGCGGTCGGTGATAGCGAGTTTCAGAAGAAGTGCTTGGGTAAAATGCACGACGTGAGCCATTCAGGGCGGACGGTAATTTTTGTCAGCCACAACATGGCCGCTATCACATCACTTACTGGGACGTCTGCCTTGCTCCAGGATGGCAACTGCGTTTTCTTTGGGGAAACACAAGACGCTGTTGGAAAATACCTGAGCTCAATGCAAGCCCAACAGACGCGATATGAGGTCTCCCCAAATGGCAGCAAGCCGACAATAACCAGAGTCGAAGTGTTTTGTTCACAGCCAGGCTCTCTCCATGAGAGTGGTGCTTCGATGAAAATCGAGTTTGACTTTTACCATCCGGAGCCCGTTCCCGGAGCCTGCCTCTCATTTCAAATAGTTAACCTGGCCCAGGTTCCCGTGCTTCATTTCTGTGCTTTTGACCATCCCATAGAAATCTGCAAACGCTCCGGCACTACAGAGGTAGTATGCCATATACCAAGATTAAATCTGAATGTCGGCCAATATAGTTTGATAGTGTATTTTACCGATCCACCGGGCGGACAATCCTACCAACATTTGGTAGGAATCTGCCAGTTCCGCGTTGTTATCTTAAACAAAACTACTTTATATGGATGGCGCCCTGAAGTTTGCACTTACCATGAGGATTCAGAATGGTTAGCTCTGCCGGAATAGAAAAGATCGACCTTCCGGATTTACTGGAAGCGGACGATTACGTGAGAGAGCGGCTACGTCCCAACGCAAGTAGTTCTCTCTATTTGCACCTACTCGATTTGCGCGAATCGATCTGCCCCTTTGGAACTTCGGAGAGAATTCGCATACTTGACTACGGCTGCGGAGGGTCACCATACCGCAGCCTTTTTCGAAACAGCGAATACATCCGAGCAGACTTTACACCTTGCAAAAGGCTGGATTTCTTATTGCCATCAGACTCTTCGATCCCTTTGCCCGATTGTTCCTTTGATATGGTTCTTTCGACGCAAGTGTTGGAGCATGTGCCGGAGCCTGATCATTATCTGAAAGAATCCTTCCGCGTATTGAAACCGGGCGGTTCTCTAGTTCTTACAACGCACGGGATCTTTCAAGATCATGGATGTCCATATGACTTCTGGAGGTGGACGGCTGACGGTCTGCGTTTGTTGTTGGAGCGGGTAGGGTTTCAGATAAAGGGAGCAAAGAAGCTGACCTGCGGTCCGCGGGCTCTCTGTTGTCTTGCTAACCAATCGGTTAAACAATTGCGAGCGCCAAAGTCATCGTTGGTTGGCTTTTTAACGTGGGGCTTGCGCGGGCTTTGGCGCTTCAATCCAAGCTGGCTGAATCGCTGCGCTGACAAATACTTTGACAAATATAGTATCGTGGATGCAGGGGTGCCTAATAACCCAATGTATATCGCATTGTTAATGTACGCGAAGCGTCCTGGGCCAGGAGCGACCCGATTCCCATGCTGGTGAAGACCAGCCCGAGCTGGCTCGCTTGGAGCCGCAAATGCCGCAGAGACACTTTTTTATTAACTGAAGGCCTCTGTTAATTAATCAATTTAACCTCAATTCGTTATGAAGAGAATTATCAAGCTTGTTTTTCGCCGCACTGGATTCGACATAGTCCGTTATCGGCCGCATCAGGAGCCGGTAAAACTTCGGGACATGACGGATTACGAAAACAGTATTCTCCAATCCGTCAAGGCGTATACGCTCACCAGCGAAGAGCGAATCGCCGCGCTGATGAACGCTGTGGAATATATTGTGGAAAACAAAGTTCCGGGTGATATTGCGGAATGCGGCGTGTGGCGAGGAGGCAGCATGATGACGGTTGCCCTAGCTTTGATGTATCATGGCGATTCTAGCCGGCACCTTCACTTGTACGACGTTCGAGGGAATGTCAGAGCCGTCCAAATACGACCAGAGTTTTGACGGTCTGTCCGCTAAGTCGCAACTCGAACGTGATTCGGTAGGTACCGGTGTTTGGTGTTTTAGCCCGCTTGAGGATGTCCGCGCCAATGTTCTTTCGACGGGCTATCCCGAAGAGAGAGTACACTTTATTAAGGGTAGGGTAGAAGAGACCCTTCCGTCTATCAGGCCTGGCTGCCTATCTCTCCTTAGGCTGGATACAGATTGGTACGAATCGACAAAACACGAGTTAATACATCTCTTCCCCCTTCTCGATCCTCGGGGTCTATTAATTATTGATGATTACGGCCACTGGCAAGGCGCTCGGAAGGCTGTTGACGAATATCTTGTTGAACAAAAATTAAATCTTTATCTTCATAGGGTGGACTACACGTGCCGAGTAGGGGTCCGAACGAGCTCTATTTCTGCCGGGAAAACGGACAAGACCACCTAATAGTGTTCCCGACGGGCGCTAGTCTAATCTAGACTGCGATTCATTCAGCGAGTTTCAGCAAACCGAGAGCGACGCAAGGGATTCCGTCAAACCGTAAAAGAAGCACTTCGCTGTCATGTCAATGTTTTTGTCTACACTAAGGCGTGTCGGAATAAGTGATACGAACTAGTCCGACTTTGAGAAAGATGGCCTAGAAAAGAAAGACGTGAACTATGTCACCTATCAGAATCGGAATTATCTCTACGATGTCGGGGTTTGTATGGGGAGGTAGCGAGGAGCTTTGGGCAGCAACGGCCCTAGAGGCGTTAAAACTCCAGCACGAGGTCTTGATTTCCGTCTTCTGCTGGCCTGACAGGCCGGCGAAAATGCGTGAACTTGAACGTAGGGGAGCGAAGATTTTGCGTCGGCAAAACCCGACTTTGAGACTTCAGAGACCATCATTCGGCGCTCTATCGACTTATCTCGACGTTTTCAAAGCGAGTCCCGATGTGATCGTCGTTAGCCAAGGAGGGAGTTTTGATGTTGTTTGGCTTAGAGAATTGCGAGAGTTGCTCTACCTTACACCAATCCCTTTTATTCTGATCTCCCAATTTAATGAGAACCTGCCCGTATTGGCGGACAATGTCCTTCGCGAGCACGCTCGGAACATTTTTGCACGAGCTTTCCGCGTGCTTTTCGTGTCAAACCAAAACCGCATTGACGCCGAACGGCAACTCGCAAGAAAGATCCCAAATTTCGATCTTGTATTAAACCCGGTTAATCTTTCGGACCGTTCCTATCTACAGTGGCCTCAATCGGCAACTGCCCGTTTTGCCAATGTGGCGCGCTTAGAAACGAAGCCAAAGGGACAAGACATTCTTATCGAAATACTAAGCGCAGATCAATGGAAGGAACGAAATTGGCACCTGACGCTCTACGGATCTGGCCCTGACGAGCGTTATTTGTACTCACTTGTCGAACTTTTTGGATTGCAAGAGCGAATCACCTTCGCAGGACATCAGAGCGATGTGCGGACAATTTGGGCTCGGGAACAGGTTCTCGTGATGTTCTCCCGCGCTGAGGGTATCCCTCTGGCCCTCGTAGAGGCTATGCTCTGCGGCAGGCCGGCCATTGTCTCGGATGTTGGAGGCAATCAAGAATGGATAACCGAAACAGAAACTGGATTTGTAGCCGAAGCGCCGGTGATCGGATTGGCTCGAGCTGCACTGGAGCGGGCCTGGTCCGCTCGCCATAGATGGCACACGATGGGGATGCAGGCCCACAAAGTTGCCGCTGGTAGAATCAGCGACCCGAGCATTCCCGGCTTACTTGAGATTCTGTTGGATGCCTGCCGACACAAGAAACCTATTGGCGCAGCAACCGGTGAAGAGCTGGAGCGACTGAGACGGTACCGCGGCTTGATGCAACCCACTATCGGGAAACGGGTCAATCGCCTTGCTGAGGCGGGAGCCCTCCGTCTGAGGAACATAGTGAGCCGGTGGCGGACTGCGCATGCAGAGTCGCAAGAGCGGTCACTCATACGGCTCGCATCGCCGAGGGAGCCTCAGTAGTTATGGACGTCAGCATTCTCATTAGCACACGAAATCGAGCCAAATTCCTGAAACAGACACTTGAATCGCTCTCGCGAATTCAAAGGGATCGGCTCGAGGTCGAGCTGATTGTCGTTGACAATGGCTCGATCGACGAGACGATGGCGGTGGTGAACGAAGCGGTGCGGCGATTTCCTTTCCGCGTCCGTCTGCTCAGCTTTTCACGCGGCGCCAAGGCCGCGGCGCTCAATTATGCCTTGCTGACAGCGATCGGGAAGTATTTGGCTTTTACGGACGATGACCTCCGGTTCGACGAGCTTTGGTTGCTGAAGTTGCTAGCTCCACTGAGAGCCGGGCAGGCTGAGGCCGTGGTAGGAGAAGTGAGGCTGGCCTCGCATCTGACTCGCAGTTGGATGGAGCCGGCTCATCGAGCAATGCTCGCGGAGGTGCGGCCGGGCGATGAACGTTATCAATTGGTCGGTGCAAACATGGCATTGAGTCGTGAGTGCTTCGACTGGGTGGGTGGGTTCGATCCCGCGCTGGGACCCGGTGCCTTGGGCCTGTCAGAGGAAGGGCTGCTGGAATGTCAGATTCGGGCCAAGGGAGGGTGCATCCAGTTTGTAGAAGGGGCCGTGGTCGAGCACCACTTCGATCCCAAGCGTCTGGAGCGCCCCGCCTGGATACGTCACGCCAAAGCGTCGGGGAGTTCTAATGCCTACATCTTTCATCACTGGGATCGAGGATCAGTCCCATTTCTGTTTCTTCGGAGAGCTAAAAAGACAATCCAACTCGGCCTTTGCACATTGTCCGGCTACCTACGGCGGAGGCGCGGTTCGCCGATCGATTCTCGGGAAATTGCGCTGATAAACTATCTTGCGTTCCTTAAGCAGCTGAGTATTCAGCGGAGGACAGATCCAAAGTATTTGGCGCCTTCCCGATTTACTTGTGAAAATCGATGACTAACATCAAATCTAAAGAGAAACAGGAAAGCGTACCAACCGGCCAACGCTCGCTCCATCCACCGATCAACGGCGGAATTGCCCTCCACCAGAAACGGATATTGTTAGTCTCGCCCTTCCTGCCTTTCCCGCCGGAAAGCGGCGCCAATCAGAGAACCTATTTTCTTTGGATGGCCTTGAGTGAAATTGCTCCAGTCGATGTGGTTCTCTGCAGCGATCCTTATAAGCCAAGCACAACGGCGTCTTTGCCGGCTTCTGTGAATTTTATTGGAAGGTTTCCGTGGCAGCCGAAAGGGTACTTACTACATCGTCTTTTCAGGGAATCTGCGCTCGGCTTGACGGTAGATCGCGTGCTGCACGTGACTATCCCAAAGCATTGGGACTATCAGGTCGATCACCGTGTAAACCGGGATCTTTCGGATCTCCTTGCTCGTAACCAACATTCCTTGGCAGTCGGACGATACCTCAAACCGATTGTCAAAACCGGCATCGTCGGACAGTTGCCTTGCTTGCTGGACGTAGACGATATTGACTTCGAGATCCTGGCACAACAAGCTCAAGATGTAACACGTCCCCGCTGGAGGAGACTTCTCAATTCGGCACACTCTTCGCAGATCAAAAGAGCTTTTCAGAAATGGCTCCCAGAGTTTAACGGGCTTTGGGTTACGAAAGCAGGTGACAGGCGGTTCCCGGTGACTCGAAATGCGGCGATACTGCCAAACATTCCCTACAATATTCCGGCTTTCAGATCTCAATCGAATGGTTCGAGATCGGCAAATCCCGTCGTTCTGACCGTCGGAGTTCTCACTTACCTGCCCAATCGCGACGGAATTGATCGATTCATTCGAGAGGGATGGCCAAAGGTCCGAGCAGCCTGTCCAACGGCGGAGTATTGGCTTGCGGGCAAGAACGATCCTGGAATGGCCCACCGATGGCAAGCCGTGCCTGGCGTCAGGGTCTTAGGATTTGTCGACGATCTCGCTGCTCTGTACATGGCCAGCTGGCTTACTCTGTGCCCGCTTTGGACTGGAGCAGGGACGAATATTAAAGTCCTGGAGAGCCTCGCTTTCGAACGGACATGCGTCTCAACGGTCATCGGTCATCGAGGCTTCGAAGATCATCTGCAATCCGGTGATTCCTTGCTTGTGGCAGCAAATGCCCAAAATTTAGCCGAAAATTGTATCAGCTTAATTAAAGATCACGAACGGAGACTTGCACTTGCAAAACAGGGCAGAGAAGTGGTCCAGCGAGAATATTCTTACGAGAAGTTTGCGAGCATCGTTCATCGCGCGGTGGAACGAGTGCTCGGCGAAGTAATCTGCAAGTAGAACCATGAACGTATTTGGTTGTTGGCTATGTTTCATTTTAAAGACAAATCGTTTCCCTTGGCCGCTGAAAATAGGAAAGCAGTCGCAACAGAGTCTGGGCACCCCCTAAAACCTTGCTCAAGGCGTCGCACCATAGAAGAATTTACTTCATACAGTGGAGAATTCTTTGTCGGACAAAAAGATCTTTCTTACAAATCAGCGCGCCAAATCATTCCGATTGTACAGCAGTTCGTGCCTATTCGTTCCGTTTGTGATATCGGCTGCGGTGTTGGGACATGGTTGCGAGCGTTCCTGGAAGCGGGTGTTCAGGACATCGTCGGATTAGATGGATATTACGTTGACAAGAGTTTGCTCGAGATCCCCCGCTCTGCTTTCCTTGAAGCCGATCTCCGCCAGCCATTGCGTTTGCCCCGCACCTTTGACCTCGCGATGTCCATCGAGGTTGCTGAGCATTTACCGGAAAGTCGAAGCATCAGCTTTGTCGAAGATCTTACGCGACTGGCGCCGGTTATCCTTTTCTCAGCGGCGGTTCCGCGCCAAGGCGGCACAGCCCACATCAACGAGCAATGGCAAAGTCACTGGGCCGCAATCTTCGCCCAATACGACTTCGCAACCTGCGACGTACTGCGAACAATAATTTGGAACAATGCAGACATAGCGCGCTGGTATCGCCAAAATATGATCCTTTTCTGCCGTCGCGACTTCCTGCCAGAGGTTCCAAAACTAATTACCCGACAGGACAACGCATTGCCTCTTTCGATCGTCCACCCGCAGCAGTACCTGGAAATTTGGGAGGAAGTGAACGTGCGACGGTCCTTGCAGCTGTTCACCGGAGCCCTTCAAAGAGCGATCCATCGCAGAATAGAAAGATTGCTGCCGCCCTTGCGGTCTGCGTTGGGAAATCACCGGACACAACGAAGCTGCAAAAAGTGAATGAAAGACTTTTGTAAGGTGATCGACGATGCTTCTCTTCTGATCAAATTTTTCCGTTTGACCTTATCGCGACGACGCAGGACTCACCAAACTTGTAAAGAGTCAGAGAGGTCGCGCACATGAAGGCATCTATCGTCATCGTTAATTACAATTACGCCCGATTCCTACCACAGGCGATCGAGAGCGCATTAGCGCAGACCTACAGCGACACCGAAGTCATTGTCATCGATGACGGCTCAAGCGACGATTCAGTCAAAGTCATCAAATCCTACGGTGACCTGATAGTTCCTGTCTTTAAAAGTAACGCCGGCCAATCATCCTGCTATTCTCGTGGTCTCTCGGTTTCAAGCGGCGACCTCGTGCTCTATTTAGATGCCGACGATTTTCTCCATCCGCGTTGCCTCAGTGAAGTTGTCAACCATTGGAAAGAGGGGTGCGTCAAAGCTCACTTTTACCTTGATGTGGTTGATGAGAATGGAACGAGAATGGGTGCGATAGTCCCGAGTGGTCGTTTGAGCAGCGGGACGGATCCGTTGAAGATGATGCGCCTTTTCGGCTCCTACTGTTCCCCTCCAGGCAGCGGAAATATCTACAGCCGGGATTACCTTCGCAAAATCCTGCCCGAGGAAGGTGATAGACAATTTCGGAGCTTTGAGGCGTGCCATTTTGGAGGGGATTCGGTCCCCATATTGGCTGCGCCGTACTTCGGAGCAATCGCGGTCATTCCGGGAATTCTAGGGTATTACCGTCGCCATGCCAAGGCATCAGGGGGCGTGACGGCGACGTTTCAGTTAGAATCCAGCCTCAAAACCCTGGAGAATGAATATCTAAAGGATTTAGTCAGGGATCGCGCGTGGCGGTTGGTAGCTCAGCAGACAGGGATGCCGAAACTGCGCGACCCATCGCGCTTAAAGCGGCGTTTGTGCTACTTGCGTCTGTCCCGCCGTGGACTCGATCCGAAGGATAACCGACTGAATCTCCTCGCGGCAGGAGTTCTTTCTTCCATCTTATGGGACGGATATTCCTGGAGGCAGAAGATTGCGATAGGCGGGTGGTTTGTAGGAACGGCAATTCTTCCTTTACAAATGGCGGAGATGCTCATCCGTCCGGCTCTCGGGCTATCAAATCGACCTCTGCGTTTGAGAAAGTTTCTTCAAGCAAGGAAGGGCGAATCAATGGGTCAGGCCGCTAGTCCGTCCCCGAAATCGGATTTTCTTGTATGATTATGTTAGAACCCTGCGTTAACCTGCGCACGCTCGGATATCGGATTACAGGCGTTCAAAGGTATCTGCTCAGCCTTTTGCCTCACATGCCTTCGGAGCTGGATTCAGTCAAGCCATCGCAGGCATTGCAGGGAATAAAAGGGCATCTCTGGGAGCAGTTTTACCTTCCTACTCAGCTTCGGCAGCGGCTGCTCTGGAGTCCCGGCAATACCGGTCCCATTGGGGTAAGTCGGCAAGTGTTGACGGTGCATGACGTCTCAAGTCTCGATCACCCTGAATGGTTCGAGCGCAAGTTTGCGCTATGGTACGCCGCTATGATGCCGCGTTTGATTCGCAAGGTGCGCGCGATCATCACTGTTTCTCAATTTTCAAAGGAACGGATCCTCCGGCTCACCGGGGCAGAACCAGAGCGCGTTCATGTAGTATACAACGGAGTTGATCAGCGCTTCCGTCCTGCAGATCCGGAAATCGTCAAACAGGTCAGAGCAAATTTCACCCTTACCTCTCCATATATCCTGTTCGTCGGCTCACTGGAGCCTCGAAAGAATCTAAAAATGCTGCTCGAGGCATGGCAGTTGGGAGGGTTTAAAAGAGCGACGTTGGTAGTGGTTGGAGGAAGCGGTCATCTATTCGCAAAATTGGGGATCGATTCCATGCCGGAAGGAGTCCGTTTCCTTGGGCCGGTGCAGGACGAGGTGCTACCGGCTCTGTATTCTGGCGCCGCGGGATTTGTCTATCCATCTATCTACGAAGGATTCGGCCTTCCCCCACTCGAGGCAATGGCTTGCGGCTGTCCGGTCGCTTTGTCCGATATTCCTGCGCACCGCGAGGTATGCGGCCGAACAGCGATGTATTTTGACCCGTTTCTTCCCGAAGATATTTCGACGAAGTTGGATTGCCTGCTGCGGCTCGATGGTGCGTCACGAGCCTCGCTGCTGGAACAAGGATTGCATCGCGCAGTTCTTTATAACTGGCAGGAGGCGGCCTCGAAGACCTGGCGCATACTCCAGCTCGCAGCAGGCGCTTGAGAATGACGGCGCGCACGGAGCAGCGCTCTCCAAGTCCAAGTTGATTGACACGCTGGAGGATCATTGCCGTTTTAATCCACGGTTTAAAAGCAGTAATAAAAGGTATGCGGGTAGCTATAGTTCATCATTGGTTTATCTCTCTGGCCGGTGGCGAACGTGTGATCGACACTATCGCAAGCCTTTTTCCAACTGCGGATATATTCACGCTCTTTCTTGACAGGCAGAAACTTCCGCCCGCGTTACAGAACCGCAAAATAACCACTTCGTTTTTAGACAAGACCCCGGCGGTGCGCAGAGCACATCGTCATTTTTTGCCATTGTATCCACTTGCTGTTGAAATGCTAAATCTCAGCGGCTATGACCTTGTCATCACTTCAGATAGTGGTCCGATGAAAGGCGTAATAACAGATCCCGGATCGACGCACATTTGCTATTGCCACTCTCCTATGCGGTATCTCTGGGACGGACACTCAGCATATCTTCGCCGCATGTCTCCGCTGATTAAAACAATCTTCGGCCTGACCTCTCATTATGTTCGAAACTGGGATTATTCTGCGGCTCAAAGAGTAGATCATTTTATAGCCAATTCCAACTACGTAGCTGGGCGTATTCGCAAGTACTATCGGCGAGACAGCACAATCATTCATCCGCCCATCAATACTTCACAAAGCTTCCTGGCCAGCAAACACGAGGATTACTATTTAGCTGTGGGACGCTTGGTTTCATATAAGTGTACCGATATTTTAATTGACGCCTGTCACAAGCTTCGAAGGAAGTTAGTTATTGCAGGGGACGGACCTGAATTGAAGCGGCTGAAGAAGATGTCGCGAAAAAATGTTGAATTTCTTGGAGAGGTCAATGATTCACAATTAAGTAATCTCTATGCTCATTGTCGGGCGCTCCTATTCGCAGTCGACGAAGATTTTGGCATGGTTCCATTGGAAGCGCAATCCTACGGCCGTCCAGTGATCGCCTTCGGGAAAGGAGGATCTCTTGAAACAGTTATTGGCACCTATACTCCGATTCTTGAAAAGAGAGCCGAAGAAGACTCTTCGTTTACAGGGGTCTTTTTTCGAGAACAAACAGCGGATTCATTGGCACAGGCAATACTTTCCTTTGAGTCCTGTGAGGAAATTTTCCTACCACAGCATATTCAGTCGCATGCTCGCAGCTTTGACACATCGATTTTTATTGACCGGATGCATAAATACATAAGCCTCGCCATGAAGAAAACCTCAAATTCTGGGGATTTAGATCGTTTTGGATTTTACCACTCTTCTGACAGTACCTTTACTCCTGAAGTCGTTGAGCAAGTACTTTAGTGAAAACAAATCACATGTTCCCATTGCTCAGCCGAATTGCCCTACTAACAACAATAGAGTACGTTGATCCGTGTTGTTCATTTCGATCATTCGCACATAATGTCAGCATTGTGCAGGGGAGACAGGCATGGCCACTACGGAGATGAATGACCCTCGGGTCTCAAAGAAGGTCATCGTTTATAGAAAGGAACTCCTCCGGGTTACAGAGACCTTTATCAAGGCTCAGGTTTTATCCTATCAGGGATGGCGAGCGGTCCTGTTCGGTGAGAGAATATGGCCGAACGGACTTTCTTTGGAGGGACTGGAGAGTCGAACCTTGATGGATGGCCGACCGACTCTCATGCAGCGGATTTTCGCCAAGGCGCGGCAGACAGCTGATGTGGCTCCAGCTTCAGTCATGCGCAAGTTCGAAAAGGAAGGCGCCAATCTTATCCATGCGCACTTCGGGCACGACGGGATTCTCGCGTTGCCCTATGCGCGCAAACTCAATGTCCCATTGGTGGTCACTCTGCATGGACATGATGTCAACATACGGAAGGAATGTTATCGATCTCGGAGGAGCGGATTTTGGCATAAGAGTTACCCGGGCCGATTTGCTGTGATGGTACGGCAGCAGAATGTGCATTTTATTGCGGTGTCAAACGTTCTTCGACAGGCTGCTATCGACTATGGTGTGCCGAAAGACCGCGTTGTCGTGTGTTATACAGGAATCGACATCCGGCAATTTCAGCCGGGTCCGAAGCCAATACAGGAGAGGCCTCTCCGTATTGTCTTCGTCGGGCGTCTGGTCGAGATGAAGGGCTGCGCATATCTCATTGAGGCATTTCAGGAAATTGCGCGCCGCATCCCCGATGCAGAGCTGGTGATTATCGGTGATGGACCATTGAGAGGTAATTTGGAAGCGTTGGCCAGGCAAATGGATGTGAGGGTGGCATTCCTGGGTGCAGTAACCCAGGATGTCGTCAAACAGCATTTGGACGAGGCTCGCGTCTTCTGCTTGCCCAGTATCACCGCCTCGAACGGAAACTTTGAATCTTTTGGGATGGTCCTCCTTGAAGCTCAGGCAAGCGGCGTACCGGTGGTGACATCTGCCGTAGGAGGAAGGGAAGGTCTGGCCGAGGCAGTGACGGGATTCACTTTTGCAGAAAAAGACGTCAGGCAACTGGTTCGACGGGTATGCGATATCCTGGCAAATCGTGAACTGGCATCACGCATGTCTGAGGCCGGACCAGAGTATGTACGACAGCATTTTGACATCAGGAGATGCACGAAAAAAATCGAGGATCTGTACGATGATATTCTATCGGTGCCCGCTAGCAATTCCGCGATCCGCAAACTGTCGAAAGCGGGATGAGGTTCGTTCACGTCCCATGATGACCAGACCATTTCTTGATGTTTACAGGTCTCCCAGCAACGATGGTCCTTCAGGATACGTCGCTCCTAGTCATTGTTCTTATGTTATGTAAATCCTATTTACATCGCAATAGTGTAAGCGAACTGCGATCGGTGTTTACGTTTCGACTTTACCGACAACATACACTAGCCGCACGAAACAGATTTTCAATTCTAAGCCGCAAATAAATGGATTCGGTCCAGAATACTGGCATAAGTATCGTGATAGCTTCCAAAAGCCGCCCTGAGGTTGTGCGGGAAATTATCGAGAGCCTCCGGTACCAAACGATGAAACCGGCACAAATCATTATTGTGGTCCCTTCAAGCAAAGACTTGCCCAGGAACGAATGGGGAGATGACGTGCAATACATCGTAGGCCCGCACGGACTAACGGTGCAGCGGAACAAGGGGATCGAAGCCATTCCAAACGACGTAACGTATGTCGGATGTTTCGACGATGATTTTGAACTGAAAGCGGATTATCTGGAGCAGGCTGTCGCGTTTATGAACGCTAATCCCGCGATCGTCGGTATTTCCGGCTATCTTATCGCAAACGGAGGCATCAACCGAGAGGAAGCGAAGAAGTTGATCGTCAGATATAAATCTGCCGGAAACTCGAGAGGTAGGTTTTTCAGCCGCGGGAAGCATCATATTCTTTACGGCTGCAACATGATCATTCGAAGATCCGTTCTGAAATATGAGCTATTTGACGAAAATCTTCCCTTCTACTCCTACGGGGAGGATTATGATCTATCGATCCGGTTGCAGCATTACGGGCTGATCGGCCGCTTTAACGGTTGCATCGGGGTACATTTGGCAACGCCGGGAGGTCGGGTGCGCGAAGTATTATGGGGATACTCATTCGTCGCGAACAATTGGTATTTTCTAAAAAAGGGAGTGATACATCTGCCTTTTCTCATGGGGTGGATCCGCTTCTGGTCGATCTGTGGAAAGAGCACATTGATAACTCTATGGAATCTACTGAAAGGCGATCGATCTCTGGATTGGAGCGGAAGACTGCAAGGACATCTATTGGCGCTAAAGGATATTTTCCTGGGCTGTTGTGACCCGGGGCGAATCAGGGAAATGTGAAGTGCAAATCAATGGACAATAGCCCGAGCAAATTGGAGGAAGCGTTTATCGCCATTTGGTGTTTGGTCATGCCAGTTACTTCCCTTCTGGTCGTCCCTTCAATACAGGGTACAACTCCGGCTTATATTCTCGCTTTCGTTTCCCTTTTCTTTGTTTTGGTCAGGTTTAAAACCCAAGGCTTAAATCAAAAGAATAGCGAATATTCTTACCTTTGTCTTTTAGGCGGTCTTGCCTGGCTGCTCCTGCTGATCGCCAGTCAAGCGGGACATATCATAGATAACCGCCGAGATTTTACCGGCGCATTTTTAGTTAACGATCTCGACAATAAAATATTATTTCGCACCGCCCTGTTTACTCAATCTATTTATCTTGCTGCGTGTATCTTGATCTTTCTGTATTTTCGCTTTTATTTTCGAGATGAGTGGATGAAGTACGTTTTGCGGGGCGGCTTTCTGATGGCCGTTTATGGCGTTTACGAGTGGACGTTTTTCCTGATCTTTAAACATCCTGGAGACTTTGTTGCCAATCGGTTATATGGCGTAGATCATCCTGGTAGCTGGTCACAGACCGTTGACTTTGCAGGGTTATCTCTGCTCAGAATAAAAAGTTTTTTTGGCGAACCCTCTTTTTACTCGTCCGCGATAATTCTTTATTTGATCACCGCAATCACCTACAACAAGTCATGGCTGATCGTTCTTCTCGCTTTTAATGCATTCTTTTCAACGTCCACAAGCTGCTACATTGCCTTAATAATCTGCCTATTATTTCACGTAATACTATCTCCTAAAGGTCGTCTATCCGGTTTCATTTTCTTGGCGGCTATGATTTTCGGCATAATTGCTCTGAGTCAATTGTATCCAGACACGTTTCGTGGAATGTTTGGCGACAAGATATCAGGGGATACTGAATCCGGCCGCATGAGAGTCGAGTCCTCTCTTAACACGAATGAACTGTTCAACAGTTTTTCCTTAATGAATTGGATATTTGGTATCGGCTTCGGCTATTCTTACAATCAAGTCAGTCTTTCTGTCCTTGCCAATACCGGGATCATTGGATTTCTTATCTATTGTTTTGCCTTCATGAAGCCTATTTGGTGTTTGCCCAGAGAAGGAGTGTATGGGAGTTATAAAACCTGTATTTTTGGCCTTTTTTTGCTCTTCAATTTGACTCTCTCCGAGCTGTTTTTGCCCACCACCTGGATGTTTCTTGGTCTAGCTTATAATAGGTTGGATAAATACAACCAGCGGCGGCGATTTGACAATCCCGACTGAAAAGAATTTCTACCTTCTAGCGACTGGAGTTAGGCACTCTCGACTTATGTGTTCTAGCTTATTCAATGCGCTGGTCGTCTTAGCGTTCTATTGCAGCTCGCTTGAGATCGTGCTTTCGGCTCCAGACCTCACCGGATACACCCTGGCATTCGATGAAGAGTTTGACGGCCCCTTAAATGCATCCGCGTATGGCCCGGAGACAAAATGGATTGCGCACACGCCATACGGCGGGGACTTTGGAGAAGCCTGGTTCTCGAATCCGGCTGATCCTAAATCGCCGTTCAGCATCAAAGATGGAATTCTGACCATTACGGCTTCGAAGGATCCCAGCCGTAATTATCACTGGAGGTCTGGGCTTTTGGCTTCCGTCAATACTAAGGGAGACGGCTTTTCGCAGGCGCTTGGCTACTATGAGGCAAGGTTGCAGCTTCCAGCCGGGCCGGGCGTTTGGCCGGCCTTTTGGCTGGAGGGTCTCGGGAGTCTCCATACTCCCAAGACGAAAGTTGTCGAAATCGATATACTGGAAGAATATGGAGTCAATCCCTTGGTGGCCCATCAGGTTGTCCATGTCTGGAATACCGATGGCAAGCAAATTTCTGGTGTAGGCAACGCAAGCACTTGTCAGGAAATGACGACTGGCTTTCATACTTACGGTGCGTTGATTAAGACAGATTATATCCATTTCTACTTTGACGGAGTGGAACAATGGAAAACGCCGACTCCTCCGGAAGCGACCGAGCCGCTTTACGTCATGGTAGACCTCGCCCTGGGAGGAGGCTGGAGCATTGCTCGAACACCTAATCCATCGCGTTTGCTAGTAAGTTATATCCATGTATACTCTCCTCCCCATTGACAAGGCAATTTTCATTACGCGTGGTTCAAATAATCAGTTAGCAATTACATGGTCATCAAAATATTTTAGTCAATCAGTGTGGCAATATCGTCAGTTCGGCCGGTTTTTCCGAGATGCCGGCGCCCGAGCAGTTAGGCTTACCAGGGCCGCGTTGATTACGGCCGTGAAGACCGTAATTGATGTTGTGCTCAATCGAGATCGAGCCTCAATCTCATTCGAACATCTGGGAGGGGGTCGGCATCACGTTTATCTGCTGGTCGCCCTGACGCGGATCGGGGCGGTTGGGTGCCCGGCTCGGGATGTTCATCGTGCATGGACGTGCCTGCCCCTAAGGGATTTTATTAGAAACGTCCGGATCAATTGGATAAGCCGGTCAGATGGCTTTCTTCTAAGCGAGAGTACGGGCGGGCCAAGCACCCTCCGAATTATTCCGCAATACTATTCTTCGCCTCCCGCGGATCACCGGCTTTTTGCTCCCTATTTTGCACACCCAGAATTCTATAGAGCCGGACTTCACAATGAAGTTCACGGGATGCGCGAACGAGAACGCAAGGTTAGAATTTTCTTTGCCGGTACCGTCTCCAGCCTGGCATATTACGAGAAATTCGGATTTCCAATCTTGAGTAGAGATAAGATATTAGGCCACGTTTTTGCAAGATTCGGAGGAGCCATACAAACCGGGTTAACCGAGAACGGATCGCGACCCATTGTTATTGTCTCAACGGGCGATACTCGTAATATCTTCGCCAAGCATAAACTTTCGTTGACAGAGTATATGGATGCTATGTCCCGGGCAGATTTTTTTATCTGTCCTCCGGGCTGGCTGATGCCCCACTCTCACAACCTGACCGAGGCCATGTCAGTCGGTACGATCCCGATCACGAATTATCATTCGTATATGCACCCATCCCTAACGCCGGACGGCAATTGCTTGGCCTTTTCGACGTTCGAGGAACTTGAAAGGGTCATTAACTACGCCTTGTGCATGCCAACAGCAGAAATCCAACGTCTGCGGAAGGGCGTCATTTCATATTATCAAGAATACATAGAACCAGAGAGTTTTGGGAAAAAGCTCAGGGAGTGTCCACCGTCTATCTCAGAGGTGGTGATCAATGATGAGTCCGGTAGGTAGGGCTTGATGGGCTGCAGCCAGATTAATTGCTCGTCGCGGCAGCCTTTGGCTCTTTAGCGCGCGTGACCCGGATGACGCACCGAGTTGCGGCATATCGTCGAGGACTTCCCGTACCAAAGATAGTCTCTCCGGATTGAATTCGGCCGAGCCTCGACGCTCCGTCTGCCAGGCAGCACTACTTCCAATCCGGAAGTCGGTCGACTATTCTCATACCGGTCACTGGCCACCTCCCGCTCCTGACCCGGGGCCCCGCGAACCGAGCCTCAGCCTGCTGACAGCGAGTTGGTGCATTTATCGTCTGGGTAATCAAAACGTCGAAGACCAGTCTAAAACAAGAGGCAATCAAATTAGATCGTCAATCGGAGTAGCGAATTATTGAAATGGTGGTTTATTCTATTAATTATGGAAATCAGGTCCATTGGTTTGACTATTCTGGTATCGCTTCTGTGCGGTGCGGGTCTTCGCGCGGGCGATGACCGGTTCGGCGTATGCACCGGATTCGGCCGGACGACTCAAACCAAAGATCCCGCGGTAATGATGCCATTAATTGCCGGCACAGGAGCCGGCTGGATTCGGGACGGCATCGACGTTGGCGAGATTGACCCGACCTTCGCAGGGAACGTGTCTACTTTCACCTTCCCTGCTCAGGATTACAACTGGATCGAACTAGCCGGTGAGTACGACCTTAAGGTGTGCCTTTTAGTGGACCAATGTAAGGGGCCATCTGAAATGGCAACAGTTTGCGCGTGGATTGCGTCATACATTGCTACCCATCCTGATTTGTCGCCCGTAAAGACGATTGAAGTTTTGAATGAACCGAACGGGGCGATGCAGCCCTATTATGGAGGAAGCAATTATTATGCGGTGCCGATTCCTCCCTGGGAAGAGGTATATAGAGAAATGCTCAATTTAACCGCAAAGGCCGTGAAGACTGCTAACCCCAATCTTGAGGTCATCGGCTGCGGAGCCTCGATGCCATCAAGCTACTGCGAGATCCAAGCGGGCCTTGACCCTTCCGTAGATGGAATAACCGATCACCCCTACCCGAACAAGAATGGTCAAGGCGTTCAGATCGAATTCGTGGGGTACGATAATACCACCTTAGGGCGGGACGGAATCGCTACGACAGATGCGGCAGGCTCCTTCAGCAGCGAGGTGGACATGTTGCGGGCCTGGGTTCTGAAGTACGGCCCCGCGAAACAACTCTGGGACACTGAATGGGGAGTTACCACGATGACGGACCCTGCAGGACAATGGCAAAACACCGAGGCTGACCAAGGAGTCTGGTACATGCGCAGGCTGACTGAATCGCTCGCCAAAGGGGTGGACCACACTTTTATTTATATCCTGAGCGATGAAATTCCGAACCCGTTAATCAGTTACGACAATTTCGGGCTTCTCGCTACGGATCTCTCTAAGAAAGCAAGCTACTATTACGTAGGGAGGGTAATCCGCGTTCTCGCCGGCTTTTATCCATCTCAGTACTCACCAGCTGTTAGTAATCCGCCCACAGCAGTTTACAGAGCCTATGGGTTTGATTCGTCAGATGGATCAAGCAGCGTCGTGGCCTACTGGACTGGCGGATGGTCAAGCGACAATGGAATTTGGCAACCCGTTAGCATTACCTTCCATCACCCTGGCGCTAAACATGTCAGGGTGTACGACCCGATCAGCAACACGAGCGTTCGAACCCATTGGGTGCAGAGCGGCAGCGACGTGGTGGTCAGCGGTCCGGAGGTATCGATCGGCAGCGTGCCGCAGTACATCACTATTGACTGAAAGCCCATATTCTCGGAGCTGGGGCTGTCACGCTCACTCGCAGCAGAGCATCCTTCACCACCTGGAGAACTTCTGCTACACTCCTAAACATCGTCATCCACATGGAGGCTGGCAGGATTTCTCAAAAATAGGAAAGCCTCTCGCAGCCGTCTCTGATCCCTTATCCCAAGAGAAAAAAGATTGGGTGATTCAGGATATTGAGTCGAGAATTATTATGGAAAACACCGTTCTTATGGTATATATGATTTGCTATGAGAATAAATACCCTTGGTCTGACCCTTCTGGTATCGCTTCTGTTCGGTGCTGATCTTCGCGCGGGCGATGACCGGTTCGGAGTATGCACCGGATTCGGCCGGACGACTCAGACCAAAGATCCCGTGGTAATGATGCCTTTAATTGCCGGCACAGGAGCCGGCTGGATTCGGGACGGCATCGCCGTTGGTGAGATTGACCCGACCTTCGGAGGAGACGTGTCTAAGTTCACCTTCCCTGCTCAGGATTACAACTGGATCGAACTAGCCGGTGAGTACGATCTTAAGGTGTGCCTATATGTGGACCACTGTAAGGGGCCGTCTGAAATGGCAACAGTTTGCGGGTGGATTGCCTCATACATTGCTACCCATCCTGATTTATCGCCCGTAAAGACGATTGAAGTTTTGAATGGACCGAACGCGACGATGCAACCCTATTACGGAGGAAGCAATTATTATGCGGCGCCGATTCCTCCTTGGGAAGAGGTATATAGAGAGATGCTCAATCTAACCGCAAAGGCTGTAAAGGCTGCTAACCCTAATCTTGAGGTCGTCGGCTGCGGAGCCTCGATGCCATCCACCTACTGCGAGATCCAGGCAGGGCTTGACTCTTCCGTAGACGGAATAACCGGCCATCCCTACTCGAATAAGAATGGTCAAGGCGTTCAGATCGAATTCGTGGGGTACGATAATACCACCTTAGGGCGGGACGGAATCGCTACGACAGATGCGGCAGGCTCCTTCAGCAGCGAAGTGGACATGTTGCGGGCCTGGGTTCTGAAGTACGGCCCCGCGAAACAACTCTGGGACACTGAATGGGGAGTTACCACGATGACGGACCCTGCAGGACAATGGCAAAATACCGAGGCTGACCAAGGAGTCTGGTACATGCGCAGGCTGACTGAATCGCTCGCCAAAGGAGTAGAACACACCTTTATTTATATCCTGAGCGATGAAGCGCGAGCGCCATTAAGCAGTTACGACAATTTCGGGCTTCTCACGACTGATCTGGATAAGAAAGAAAGCTACTATTACGTAGGGAGGGTAATCCGCCTTCTCGCTGGCTTTTATCCATCTCAGTACTTACCAAGCGTTAATAATCCGCCCACAGGAGTTTATAGAGCCTATGGGTTTGATTCGTCAGATGGATCAAGCAGCGTCGTGGCCTACTGGACTGGCGGATGGTCAAGCGACAATGGAATTTGGCAACCCGTTAGCATTACCTTCCATCACCCTGGCGCTAAACATGTCAGGGTGTACGACCCGATCAGCAACACAAGCGTTCGAACCCATTGGGTGCAGAGCGGCAGCGACGTGGTGGTCAGCGGTCCGGAGGTATCGATCGGCAGCGTGCCACAGTATATCACTATTGACTGAGCGGAGTCCGGCTGCGCAAAGCGAAAAAGCGCCTAGCACTCACCGTTCGGCGATCTGCGCTTAAATTGGCACTCGATGTCTTCCGCTGCTTCCGGTATAATCCAAGCTATGGAGCCGGATCTACAGCAAGAACCTGCCCAGAAGGCGGGCGAAATTCTGGTGTTTCTGATTCGCAAAGAAACCAAGTGCTCTGAATGCGGTCAGGAACTCTGGCCAGGGCGCAAGATTACATTGAACCGGGACCGCGGCGCGCTTTGCCTCGGTTGCGCCGATCTCGATCATTTGGAGTTTCTGGCTAGCGGCGATGCGGCTCTGACGCGCAGAGCCTCGAAACATTCGCAATTGAGAGCCGTCGTTCTCCAATGGAGCCGAATGCGCAAACGATATGAGCGCCAGGGCATTCTTGCCGAGACCGAGGCAATTGAGAGGGCCGAAGCAGAGTGTTTGGCGGACGCCGATCGACGGCAGCGTCAGGCGGAGCGGCGGCGGACACGAGAGGCAGACCTCGACCATCGGTTCGTAACGGCGTTTGCCAGTGCGATCGTTCGCGAGTTTCCGGCTTGTCCGCCCGAGAAGGCAACTCGCATTGCCGAACACGCTTGTCTTAAATCCAGCGGGCGAGTTGGTCGTTCTGCGGCGGCCAAGCGGTTTGACACTGAGCCTGTTCTCCTGGCTGTGGTCGCCGCGATTCGGCATCAGTTCACAGATTACGACAAATTGCTCCTCCAAGGCACCGAACGCCATGAGGCTCGCGCTCTGGTCAGGAACGCAGTAGAGAGCAAGCTGGAGCAATGGAGGCGGCCGAACGCCGAACTGCGAATAGCGAACGATCAGCGCTGAACGGTGAGTTCGCCACTTTTGTCTCGCCGAGCTTGCATGCAGGCCGATTCCGGCTCATCGTCGAAGCCATGGCGGACCATCGTTCTGCGGACATCCGCAACTTTGCCATCGTCGGGCATGGATCGTCGGGAAAAACAATCCTGAGCGAAGCGATGCTGGCATGCAGCGGCAAGATCAACCGCATGGGACGTATCGCGGACGGCACCACCGTTTCCGACTATCACGTGAGCGAGAAACAGCGACAGATTTCCACGCAGACGTCGCTGCTGCATGCTACGTGGATGAACAAAAAGTTCAATATCATGGACACGCCGGGCTACCTCGACTTCATGAGCGAGGCGCTCGCGGCATTGCACGTCGCCGACTTCGCGGTGGTGGTGATCCATGCACAGCACGGCATCGGCGTGGGCACCGAACGCGTTTCGAATTTCGCGGATGAGTGCGGCATCCCGAAGATCATCGTGATCAACGCGATGGACAAACAGAACGTGAACTTCGAGCAAGTCCTCTCCGATGCCCGGGCACATTATGGTCCACGCGTCTTTCCTCTGAATGTTCCGGTAAACCCCGGCCCGGACTTCAACCAGATTCTGGATGTGCTTCGCAATGATATCGTCACCTACGAAACAAGCGGCCGGGGCCGTTTCACCGAGGAGTCCGCCCAGGGCAAGTGGAAGGATCGTGTTCTCCAACTGCACCGCGAGTTGATCGAACTTATCGCCGAGTCCGACGACGCCCTGCTCACGAAGTTCTTCGATCAAGGAGGACTTTCCGAGGAAGAATTTCGAAACGGCATCCATGCAGCTATCCAGCAGCAGCATTTTATCCCGTTGTTCTGTATTTCCGCCGAGACCGATGTGGGCGTTGCACGTTTAATGGATTTCATAGCGAAGTATGGTTCCTCGCCCGTTGATCGGGCGAAGGTGGCCGCGCTCGATGGCGACGGCAAGGAGGCCGAAGTCGCGCTTACCAGTTCAGAACCGGTAGCACAGGTCTTCAAAACAATGAACGAGGAGCACTTCGGGGAGCTCTCATTTTTCCGCGTCTACTCCGGCACGGTCAGAACCGGGATGGAACTGTACAACAGCACACGCGGCATTTCCGAGCGCATTGGCCAGATCTACCGGCTCAATGGGCGCGATCGGTCTGCCCTCGGCGAACTGACCTCCGGCGACATCGGCGCCACCGTTAAGCTCAAAGACACGCACACCGGGAACACGCTATGCCTGGCGAACCGGCCGGTGAAGCTCCCGGCACCTGACTATCCAAAACCCTCTCTCCATGCCGCGCTGCAACCCCGGGCCAAAGGCCAGGAAGACAAAATTGCGGCCGGCCTTGCGACCCTGCACGGCGAGGATCCCGCGTTTCAGTTCATGGCAGACCCCGAACTTCACCAAACGATCGTTGCCGCACAAGGCGAACTCCATCTGGATGTTGTTGCGGAGCGGCTTCGCCGCCGATTCAACGTCCACTTTGATCTCGTCGAACCACGTGTGCGTTTTCGCGAAACGATTAAAACGAGTGCCGAAGCGGATTATCGCCACAAAAAGCAGTCGGGTGGCGCGGGACAGTTCGCGGAGGTGCTGCTGCGAATTACACCAGCTGCGCGGGATTCGGGCATCGCATTCACCGAATCGCTTTCCGGCCAATGCGTCGATCGCGTTTTTGTCTCCTCGGTTGAGCGCGGGGTCCAGCATGCTTGTGCGGAGGGAATTCTAGCGGGATATCGGGTCGTGGATGTGAACGTCAATTTTTACGACGGCAAAATGCATCCGGTGGATTCGAACGATATCTCTTTCCAGGTGGCCGGTTACTGGGCATTCAAGGAGGCATTCCTCAAGGCGCGCCCCTGTTTGCTCGAGCCGATCCATTCTCTCGAAATTCGGGTCCCTGAGGATTGTGTCGGCAAGGTCATCGGAGACCTGTCCAGTCGCCGTGGCAGAGTGGTCGGAATGGACGCAGGAAGCCGTCTCGAGGTGGTTCACGCCCTGGTGCCAGCGAGGGAACTCTATCGCTATGCGAGCCAGCTTCGCTCCTTGACCGGCGGGCGCGGACTGCATACCGAGGAGTTCAGCCACTATGAAGACCTGCCGGCCGAACTGGAACAGCAGGTAATTGAGTCGACGAAAAAAGCGCGTTCGAATCACTGATCTGACCCTGTCATGAGCCTCGTATGAAAGTTCCAGAGGATTTCCAATTCGATTTCAAACAAAAGCGCGTCCTCGTCACCGGTGCCGGCAAAGGGATCGGGCGAGAAATCGCCGCGATGTTGCACCGGTTCAATGCTATGGTTGTCGCTCTCAGCCGGACCGAGAAAGATCTTCAGAGTTTGAAGGAAGAAATCGGCTGCGAGACGATATTCGCCGAGTTGGGAGATCCGGAATCCGCCAGGCGAGCAGCCGAACAGGCCGGAAAAATCGATCTCCTCGTCAACAATGCGGCGATTTCCATCCTTGAACCGTTTCTCAAAACCACCGTGGAAGCCTGGGACAAAACGATGGCCATCAATCTCCGGGCGGTCTTGATCGTTTCACAGGTCATCGCAAAGCAAATGATCGAGCGGGGTGTTGCCGGCTCCATCGTAAACGTGTCCAGCATGGCTTCCTTTCAGGCGCTACACGACCATGCAGCCTACTGCACTTCCAAGGCTGGACTGGATCAGCTGACCGCGGTCATGGCCGTTGAACTTGGGCAGCACGGAATCCGGGTAAACTCGGTTAATCCGACTGTCGTTTTGACAGAGATGGGTAAACGCGCGTGGAGCGACCCCGCCAAAGGCGGCCCGATGCTCGCTAGAATCCCTTTGGGCCGGTTTGCCGAGTGCGAAGATATTGCTTCGGTGATCTGTTTTCTTTTGACCGAAGGAGCGGCGATGTTGAACGGCCTTGCTCTTCGCATCGATGGTGGATTTTTGGTGACTTAAGCGCCCACCGGGGAGAAGCGTGCCGGTATGGCCCGATTGATTTGAGCCATTTCCCACTCCAATACCCCAGCTGAAAGTCCTATTGTCCGCTACGCTGCCGGTATTTCTTGGACTGGTCCGGATCTATCGAGCGTAACCGTTTGAGCAAACTGTTCGTGTCCGGCTTTGAAACATTTGGTGTCTTCGGACCGCCGTCTTCTCCCGTTTTCCGTTCCCATGGAGTTTGGACCGGCGGCCTTTGCATTTGTTCTGGCATATGCCCAATTCATAGCAAGAACCGAGCCAACCGGGAATCGGAAGACCACGCGATCCTTCTTTCGTCTGATTGACCCGATTCCTCCAAAGGCTTCTATCAACGCCATTGGTGCGAGCACGGCTAATAAGCAGCAACCCGGCCGAATTACGACTCCGTATCGGATGGACGGGAATTTGCTGGTTACACTACCAAAATGATCCAGTGTCGATATAAAGAGCGATGTAATCGCCAAACCTCGCCAGAGTGCCGCGATGGGGTTTCTCAATGACCAGAAAACCGCTCTTGGACACGAAATCCGAAGAGTGCGTATCATAAATCATGACACATCGCATCCTCCCAGGTTCCCATGCGCTTGGTAACAGAAATGCAGAACCGGTCTGCGCGTTGATCATGTTCTGCCAGAGAGGTTGAATGACGTCGCCGGGCATGACTGCCGCAGCCTCGATGGCCAGATAACGCGCTTTTTCGCCAATCCGACTTCCATTTTTTTGCCAGTAGCGACGCGCTCTCTCCGCGGCGATACGCCGCTCGTTGGGATTCGCATCGTATCCGCCGACAACATAATTGCGAAGATCAACTTTTTGGGCGAATAGCCCCGAGATCTGGACTAACAATAAGGCCCAAATGGTGAGAGCAAGGCGATTCATTGTATCAGGATTGTTTTGTAAGCAGTGCGCTGGGATATGGTCTACTCAGGTTGCTCATTTTGTTAGTCCTCTGTAAACGATCCTATTGTTATTGTCCAAGTTCTTCTATTGAAGTGATCTTCCAACCGCCTCGACCGGTTGGTAGCACGCGAAGCCGAAGTAGAGATTGGCCACGCGTCAACCGCGATCCGTCCGTTTGACTCCAGGAAACCGGCTCCTCGACAACGTAAAATCCTCCATCCACCGGACCTTTCACAGTAGCGGGTGCTGCCGCTCCATATCGCCTGTTCCGCTTCTCTTGGTGATATCTGCGGGTCGCGGCTGCAACGCCCGCCCAACTCAAATCTCCTTCGCCATGGAAATGCACTGAATCCGCGTAGAACCGGTGCTGGTCCGCGACACTTCCGGTCTGGTCGGTCCGCACAAAGTCCGAGGCAAAACGCTGCAGATCAGCCGATCCATCACCGGCCTTCGCAGGTTCATCCCTGTCTTTTGATGGGTGATCCTGAGACCTCGGGGGATTGTCCTGCGACTCCACAGGATGGTCCTCGATTTTTGGCCCACGCTGGGGAGGCTTCGGAGGACGATCCCGGCTTACGGCACTTCGAGGCGATTCGCGCTTGCTCTCTACCGTGATGTACCCTTGTGGTTCGCGGCGCTCCTGCGGAGGGGCGTTTTTCAGATGATCATTTCCCTGAATTGCAATGAAACTAGTCAAAGTCCCCGCAACTTTTAGCTCACTCCCTTTGGCGGCGTCCTCCGAAATCTGGCCGTTGGCGTTGTTCCCGCTTGCGAGCGCCGGCTTGGGCGTGCTTCGCGACACGGGTTCGCCTGTTTTTGGTTGTGGCAGCAATGGTTCAGGCCGACCAGGAGCGCTGACCGTCGTAAGAACTGCCAGCTTACTCTTCTCCGCAGGGATTGAAGCGCCGGCGGCAGGCGAAGCGGGGTTATTTTCGGAAGAAGGCAGGGCAATTTGCGCAGTGGAAACCAACGTACCGGTCGTATTTGGTGCCTGTTCAGGCGTCGGCGCCGGTGCCTCACTGTGGGTTAGGAGCGGCCCCGGATTTTTCTCTACCGGCTCCGCCATTTCAGACGTGCGGCTCTTCGGCTCGGGAACGGCTGCTGTAGAAGTCTCTTGAGCGCCTGGGCCGGGATCTAAACCTGCGTTCTCCCGATTCTGCGCAACGCTCTCGCGTTCATCCGCCGAAGAGGGATGCGATTTTCGTGGCACCTCAAAACCACTTTCCATCAGCCAGGGCGGCAAGAGACCATACGGGTCGGAGCTGTAGGCCATCGCGAGATCTTCGTCCGGGCTGGTGACTACGAGTCTGGGAGCATTCGACTCACCCTTGACAGGCTCTGGAGACGATCCGGGCAAAGGCGATGCTGTGACCGGGTTGGATAAGAGATCAATTGCCGGTTGCAGGTCGTTGTCTGAAAGTGTTCCAATTCCGGTTTGATCCTGGATATTTGGAGAAGCGTTATCCGCTGTCGATGAATCTCCACGCTTGTCGGCAAAGACCGCATCTTGTTGCTGCTCTTCGACCCCGGTTTGCGCAATTTCTGCCGTACCCGATTCTGAGTTTGAGCTGGGTATTGAGGGATGGCCCGCGTCGGGCTCCTCCGCCGGCTCTCCAAAAGCCTTCATGGAGAGGTTCGGAACGATCTCCTGATGATCGTCCATGGCGAAATAGCCCATGGCGACCGCGGTACAGACTCCGGAGAAAATAAGAAATCGGATCTGCCGGCGGCGGACACAACGAGGACATTTGCAGCGCGCTTTCCCGAACATTCGTCTCCTAGATAAGATTTGCTCGATGAGCGACCATCGCCTCGGGTATTCGGCGCAACCCCGGCCGAGTTGGGACTCCCCCCGATCCCAGTATCGGTCCGTAATGGACGCCGATCGAACTTTGTCTCATTACCCGCCAACGATAATCATTTATCGTGGATCAACGTAACCAGCACAATCGCATATTTGAGAATAGGGTCAACTAATACCAGATATTTTCGCCGTTTCCAGCCAGCGGAAGCGGATTCGGTTAGCTCGGAATACGCAAATGCGCGATTCGGGGCAACATTAAAAGCCCCATTCCTTTTCAGAGCCTCACTACGCTGGCAAATGCTATTTCGGGGACAGGACACTAGTGCACCGTCTCGAGACGGTGCACTAGCCCGAAAATCTCACAAGCCAAAGGACTCGTGAGATCTTTGCGGAACGGTCGCTCACTGAACGACTGCCGGCGCCACGGTGGAACCGGATGGTTCAACCGCTTCGGATGCCTTGCTGCTTCTGGCAGCGCGCAATCTTGCCCGTCGCTCCTCTTTTAGTGCCGCCAACTTCTGCTGCTGTTCCATGCTAAGAACTCCATCCAGGTTGCTGTCATATTTTTGCCGGACCTCGGAGAACCTCTGGCGCCTGGTATGCGAATCGAGCGACGCGTCAGTTTTGATTGCCTGCATCTCGTTCACGTACGCATCGATAATCGGTTTCACTTTTGTGGCCTGATCATCGGTAAGCGCGACGTCCTTGCGAAGGCGAGTCAGTTTCGCTCGTTTGATAGATTCGGGATTGACACTTCGTTTCAGTTTCGCCGGGGGCGCAACCTCAGAAGAAGCTTGTTGTTCAGGCGTTGAAAGAGTGGATTGAGCGAAGGCAGCGCCCCAAGGGACGCAGACTACGGATATCAGAACTGAATATATTAATGTTTTTATTTTCATTGCCACACAAAGAAACATATAAATTTCATGTTGTAAATACGAATTTTGCCTTCCTCTGACCAACCTTTCTGATCAGCCTCCGCCTTGCGCTCTCCACGCGTTTCGCGCCGAGCCGAATATTTGACCTGTCCCTTGTTCCCGTGCCTTTCGATTGCTCGGGAGTCCTCTCCCCGTTTCCCGACCGACCGGACGACGCGCAAGGTACTCGCTATGATAGTCGGCGTTACCCCGCCTCAAGAAGGGAAGAAGTAGGGACAGGTCAGACAAGCAGCAGCCAAACGCAACGTCCTTCAACCTTGACCTCTCCCTTGTTCCTTCCGTCTCGGTGCACTAGTCTCCCCACTGGCGCTTGAGCGTCTCTTTGGCGGCGTCGCGCCGGATTTCAAAGTCGTCTTTAAATTGCTCGAATCGCTTCACCTCTACCCTGAGCTGTTCTTTGCGCCATCCTTCCGCCCGATCCTCCTCGTCTTCCAACGCATCAATCTGACGCTCCAGCACTTTCTCTTTTGCGTCCCACTCGTTATCGAACCGGTCGAACGCGGCGTCGCGTCTGCGCTTCAGCGCATCTTCATTGGGGTTCGATCCTCCCCGAAACCCGAACCTCGCGAGACGGATAAGACCAAAGGGATGGGTGCGCCTTGAGGCCCAGTAAGCTCGGCCGGGCTGCGGGTAACCGTAGACGTGAACGGGAGTACCAACGGCGACCGCCTGGAAGAACTCCACTGCGTACTCGTCCGGCATCCTGACGCATCCGTGGGAATTGGGGTGTCCAGGGAGAAACCCGGCGTGCAATCCGATCGCGGGCTGAAACTGGACGTAGTACCGCATCGGCGCTTGCACGAACTTCAGTCCGGTCGGGACCTTCATGAAAATATCAGCGTCTGGAACCACGATCTGTTTCGTCAGCGGATCGCCAAAGAAGCCGTAAAAGCTCGAGGCATGGTTCACATCTTTGTCCGTCACTCGAAAATTCCCGGTCGGCGTTTCGTGGCCGGCTCGTCCGGAACAAACGGGAGCTCTGAGAATCACGCGCCCGTGATCCGTGAGATAGGCTTCCTGGTTGGTCAAATCTATCTCGATGGCGCGCTGGGCGAAGCAGCAGATGGCCCAGGTGAAAAAGATCCCGCCGAAAACTAGAAATTGTTTCATTCCGCTTGCAGAAGGGATTGATAGCCGATTCTTGAAAAAAATCGATTTCAATCGAATCACAAGAAAAACACCGCAAGGCGGAAGTTTTCGCGTGGAGAACTCTCTTTCAACAAATATCTGAAAACGTGATCGGCGAGCGCGCAAATCTCAGCCAAAGCGCCAGTGAAATCTTCGCGCCGAGCCTTGCCGAGGTTAGACACCCGCCTCGACAAGGCCCTCGTTACAACAGCTAGCGAGTCGATCAGCTCCGTTGGCTGATCGTTTGACAGCAAACCCGGCGGCGTTGACGCCACCGCACCTCTTTTACTTTGCCTTCAATTCTTCGAGCAATTCCCGTTCAGCAGCCACCCAATCTGAAGTTTCATCCCCGTGAATGCCGAGTGTTCGCCGGCGTTCGGCAATAAAGTAAGCACGTAACGCCACCTGCTCACTGCTCGGCTGGACAATCCCTTTTTTCTGCGATTTACTTTTTGGGGTTGCCATGTTGCCGGCCGAGTTCGAAGCGGTTTTCGACTGGACCGACTTCTTGGTGGAAGCGGTTGATGAGGCGGTGCGCTGGGAGCGTGCGACGTTCATATTTATTTGAATATTTGATTAACGTTTCTGTTTAGTTGGCCCTTTCGGGCTGTTATCTCGTTCCATTGTGCACCAGAGGCTTTTTTGTTCTCTTCTGGACCGGCATCTAAACATTCAGAGTCGATTCAGTTGTCGACGAGATCTGGCGAGCGTTCCGATGCAGGATCCAAAATTCGAAGGTCTCGTCGTTGCCGGCATGATTGAACCGTCATACGAACCCTCGAATTCCACGATGCAGAGCCACTTCGTCCCAACCTTCCTGCGTGCATATATGGGGTTATTTAGACTAACCGTGCACAACATATAGTGGTTCGCCTCCAGAAAGCAAAGAAAAAGAGAGAAAATCAAGATTTTTTTCTTCTCAGCGGTGTCGCTTTGACTGCCCGCTCAGGAAGAGAGTTCCCAACACGAAGGCAGTGGTGTTCGAACCAGAGCGAGTAGCAGCACCAGAGCGATCAATCCGAGCGCAAACACTAGCCAGACCGGGTTGACACTGATCAACCGAGGCGGAATGACCATCTGTTCCCAGGGAAACATCCGGGAATCATATTTCCTCAGATCCAGCGGGCTTGCCTCACAGGCGGTCTCTCATCCTGGACCTGGTTCAAAAGCCTGCAGACAATGTTGACAAACTGTTCCCTCCCCGCACACCTCCGTACCGCAGATTCCACAAAGAGTAGTCGACCGTTCCAGGTTCATGCGTGACAATGTTCCGGTGACTGGCTATTGGCAAATGCCAGCGATCGTTCGTAAAGATTTGTCGGGTCTCTTTCGGCTTTTTCGTTTCGGCTGCCATATTCCCTGGAACCGTCGGATTTTGACTGCTAGAGTTTCGCCTCCAACAAAGAACGCTGGCTAGCCTGAACTTCGATCACTTATCGAAGTTCAGGCTAGCGCAAATTTCAAATGCAGGTTTCAGAGGATGGCAGAATCGCTGGAGTTCGAGCACTATCAACTTCTGACAAATTCAGATGGCTCTCTCATGGAATTGGGGCGCGGAGCCATGGGAGTGACTTACAAAGCCTTTGACACAAATTTGTATTGTTACGTCGCGCTGAAAGTCATCACTGCCAGCCTCCTGGACAGCGAAAACGCGGCGGAGCGTTTTCTGCGCGAGGCGCGAGTTGCGGCGCGGTTGCGGCACCGAAACGTGGCTTCGGTTTTCCACCTGGGCAAACATGGAGACAGCTATTTCTACGCGATGGAATTCATCGACGGGGAAACGGTCTTCTCCCGGGTGAAACGGGAGGGACCGCTCGACTGCGTGTTTGGACTTGATATTGCCTTGCAAGTCGCCTGCGCGCTGATTGCAGCGCAAGAACAACATCTCGTCCACCGGGACATCAAGCCGTCGAATCTGATGCTGGTACGCGAGAGCGACGGGGAAATTCTGGCGAAGGTCATCGACTTCGGCCTGGTTAAATCGGCCGTGGCTGAGTCGACTGCAGCGGGCCATCTCACGGTGCGAGGCTTCGTCGGGACACCCTATTTTGCGAGCCCTGAGCAGCTCGACCGCCAGCCTGAAGACATTCGCTCGGATATCTATTCGCTCGGCATCACGCTTTGGTACATGCTCACAGGAAAGCCCACATTCACGGGTTCGATGGCGAGTGTCATCGCGCAGCACCTTGAGAAAACGCCCGCATTCGACTCACTGGCGATTCTGCCGGCGCAAGTGGTCGCTGTACTGCGGCGAATGCTTGAAAAGGACAAGGCCAAACGTATTCAAACGCCGTGGGAACTCCGGTTGGAATTAAAGTCTTGCATCGAGAGCCTGATCGTCCCGCAATCTTCCGCCCGGTCAGAAACGAAGACGACCGAGACGTTTGAAACGATTGAGCTGACCAGTGCGGGTACCCTGGAGTTGAGACCGGAACCGGGCTCACTCCTCAACAATCGCTATCGTCTGATCGAAGATATTAATCCTGCAAATCCGGGCCACATTTTCCACGCTGAGGATACCCTGACCCGGATGCGCGTGATCGTGCGGATTTTTGTGGCCGAACCTGAGATCCTCGCGCAGATCGACGAAGAAGCTCATCGGATCAAAGGTAGCCCCCATTCGAACTTCATCCAGATCTTCGCGGTGGAACGAGAGAGAAATATTAGTTTAATCGTGCTCGAATGGCTCGAAGGCTTTCCGCTGGTCGACTTATTGCGCGCCCGGCGAACTCTGACCCTGCGCGAAATGCTGATGCTGCTACAGCAGATCGCGCCCGCGGTGGATGCGGCGCGAGAAGCGCATCTCAGCCTGGAGATGAAATTGCGCGACATCTTCCTGCATTTCCCCGAAAGCTTCGCGGAACCGGTGGCGAACATTGTGCTGCGATGCCCGCTGGACGAATGGCCGGTGTTTGTCGTCAAGATGAGTTTACTGAAGACGATTAGAGGTCTGGAAGCTTCCGCCGGCCCTGCCGAAGAGGAGACGATCATTTCCGACCTGAAGCCGCAGCGGGACGTCGTGCAGGTCGGCATCATGGCCTATGAGCTGTTGGGAGGCAAACCAGGCAGTTTTGCGCCGCTGGCGACCGTGTCGGAGAAAGCCAACGAGGTTCTCCGAAAATGTCTCACCCCCAACCGCAGCTTTTCAACGGCGGTCGAGTTTTACGAGTCGCTGCGCGGAGTCGAAAATGGGAAATCGGGGACCGTGATAAGTGTCGTCAGGCGGCCAGAACCAAAGCGGCATTCTGCACCGCATCAGGAAGCCTCTACCAGCATCGGTGCAGGCGCCGTCCCGGCGCAGAAGGTACCGCCTTCCAATCCTGCTCCTGCTTCGAAGGACCACTTTTGGCCCATCGCGGGAACGCTGACGGCTATTCTGCTCGCCCTCGGAGCGGTTTGGCTGTTCCTACCTTTGAGCCTGAATCCCACAACGAACCAAGAGCCGCAGGTCGTTCCAGAACCACATTCGCAGGGAGCGAATGCGGCCTTTGGTTCCCATCCCCCACCGGAGCCAGGAAAGCCGTGGGCAAACAGCCTCGACATGCGTTTCGTACCATTGGGGGATATCTACATTTCGGAATGGCAGACCCGCAGACGTGATTTCGAAGCGTTCGTGCAAGCGACAGGGTACGATGCGGTCGGCGGCATGTCGTCGGCAGTCACGCAAAACGGATTCAAGCTCAATGAAATGAGCTGGAAAGCGCCCGGATTTCAGCAAACTCCCGACGACCCGGTTGTCGGAGTCAGCTGGGAAGACGCGAACCAATTCTGTGCGTGGCTCACCAAAAAGGAACGGAGTGCAGGGACCCTGGCAACGTTTCAGAGCTACCGGCTGCCGACCGATCGGGAGTGGAGCCGAGCTGTCGGACTTGAACACGAAGAGGGGAACACCCCCAAGGATCGTAACGGAAAGATCAGAACCGTCTATCCCTGGGGCGCCGCATTTCCGCCGCCAAACGATATCGGCAACTATGCAGGAAGTGAATCACGCGTAGACACGCCGGAAATATGGAGCGTAATTCCAGGCTTTCACGATGGATTCCCACGGACGGCACCGGTCTCAGCTTTCAAGGCGAACGCGCGCGGCATCTGTTGCATCGGTGGTAACGTCTGGGA
This sequence comes from uncultured Verrucomicrobiae bacterium, assembly GCA_963782115.1. GTDB lineage: Bacteria > Verrucomicrobiota > Verrucomicrobiia > Chthoniobacterales > JAFAMB01 > JAFAMB01. The sequence goes on along the minus strand of CAWAIK010000007.1, from coordinate 401,475 downwards.
ATGGTGTATGGACAAATTCGAGAATACAATGAATTGGCGCACGCTCAGGGGAGGCTCCTGGGCCACATCGCGCGCCGAAGAAATGCTCTCGTCTTATCGGCGTGGCTATGGGCCCCTTTTCCGTTGCGATGATGTCGGCTTTCGCTGTGTCATAGCCACCGATGGAGCTCACGAATGAAACTGCTCAAGTTCAATCTGATTTTCATCCCATTCCTGGCAATCTGCCTCGGTTTGGTTGGCTACATCGCCCGCAGGATGTTGCTCGACGATGCACGGCAACATGTGATTCAGAACGCGCGAATTATTATGGAGACTATGCTGTCGAGCCGCACCTACACAACTAAACAGGTCGCCCCAGTGCTGCAGCAAAAGACTTTCAAGCTGCAAAACGCGATAGAGGAGTTTCGAAAGACGATCGACCAAATGCCGAAGACTTTGGATCCGAGCCCCGTAAAAGACATTCATGAAAAAAAGGGCTTCATCCTGGGCCAGCAGCATGCGCTCGAAGCTCAGCAGCAGTTCGTGCAGTCTGTGAAAGGCAGGCCAGAAGAACTGGTCGACAATGAGTTTCATCCGCAGTCGGTTCCCGCGTTCGCCGCGACGGAAATATTCGCCTATCTTCGCGAGAAATTTCCCGACTATTTTTACAAGGAAGCCACGCTTAACCCGACTAACCCGCGCGACCGCGCAACAGATTGGGAAAGCGACGTGGTCAATCAATTTCGCGGAAGTCCCACCCAAGCAGAGTTCATCGGCACACGCGAATCGCCTACTGGTACGGCGCTTTTTCTTGCCAGGCCGATCAAGATTAACAATGTCAGCTGTCTTGAGTGCCATAGCACGCCCGACAAGGCTCCGGCAGAGATGATCAGGCTTTACGGAGGAGACAACGGGTTTGGCTGGAAGCTGGATGACGTGATCGGGGCTCAAATCGTCTCAGTGCCAGTTTCGGTCCCGGTCCGTATCGCGGAGAACGCGTTCCGGGTGATTATCGCGTGGCTTGCCGGCGCATTCGGGGGTATCCTGATCACCGCGAATATCGCTGCAGCGATTGCAGCGCGAGAACGTCACTAGTGTCCAGTCCCCGAAATAACAGGTATTTTGCCAGAGGTCAGTTGGCTCGAGATTTTGTCGCGAAGCAGCTGGATCGCGAAATCGTCCCCAGAAAACCGGTGTCGAACACGCGTTACTGGAAAACGAACCCATTTCGGGGACTGCAATTCTTCAATTTCGAACACGCGGCGATTTTCCATGGCAGGACAAAGGCGATCGGCGAAGTGCTCGACATTTTGAAAAAACAGGCGAGTGCGGGTCGGCCGTTTGTTTTGATTCTTGGTCCGAGTGGATCTGGAAAAAGCTCATTGGTTCGAGCCGGTGTTCTTCCATTTTTGGCGGAGACGGGACCAACAAACGGACCTTGGCGTCGAGCGATAACCCGACCTGGGGCGGGCGCCGCAGCAGAGGAACCTTTCAACCGGCTCGCGGCCGCCCTATTAGCGGAAGCAGCTTTGCCGGAGCTTCAGGATGCGGGGGCGCCAAATGCAGAGGAGCAGCTGGGCTCGGAACTACGCGAAAATCCGCAGGACGTTGCTCGCCGTGTCACGGAGCTGCTGAATCGAGCCAGTCTGCAAGAATTGGATCGTGTTGCGGATGAGGAAAATAACGGATCTGAGATATCCGGAAGAATTGAAGGCGCCGAGCTGGCAAGACATCGAAGGTTGACGCATGTAAAACCGGAGGCGCACCTCGCATTGGTCGTCGATCCACTGGAAGAATTGTTCACGGGAGATTTCTCTCCTGAGCTTCAGCATCGGTATATCGCCGCTCTCGCGACTTTGATTCGCTCAGGCCGTGTTTTTGTCGTCGCGACCTTGCAAAGCGATTTTTATGCTGCTTACCAGCAATTTCCCGAACTGGTCGAACTCACCGGCTCCACCGGGAAATATGATCTTCAACCACCCACACCGAAAGAGATCGAAGACATGATCCGCTTGCCGGCCGAAGCAGCCGGACTGCGCTTTGAGCCGGATCGAACGAGCGATTACGGCCTGGACAAGACGATTCTCGATGCCGCGGTGTCCAGTGCCGAGCCGCTTCCATTGCTCGAACATCTGCTCTCGGAGTTGTACCGAAAGCAGGCGAAGCGCCAGGATGGTCTGCTGAGGTGGTCAGACTACGTGGAGCTAGGAGAATTCGAGGGCGCGCTTGCCAATCACGCGGAAACCCTCTTCACAAGCCTGAACAGCGATGCGCAGGGGGCGTTCGATTTCGTCCTGCGGCGACTCGTTTCGTTTGGGAGCGACGACCAAGGGATTCGGCGGGCAGTTGTTTATGGCGACATCGTCTCCTTGGCGAGGCTCAATGCCCGACAGAAAGAGGGCGCCAAAACCCTCGTCGATTCCTTCATCGAAGAGGGACTGTGGTACGCCGAGCCTGATCTTATACAAGAGAGAATCGTTTGCATCAGCCATCAGGTGCTGCTTCAGAGCTGGCCAAGAGTTCGCCAGTGGCTGGCGGAAAACCGGGCGTTTCTTCGGATGCGCGATCGGCTGGATGCGAGCCTGAATGTTTGGGTCCGTCGGGATCGACAGCGTGAAGATCTGCTTGGCGCCTCGTTCGGCGTGACAGACGCCGAGACGCTGATTAGACACTTCCGCTCCTCGTTGAGCAAACCGCAGATCGACTACATCGAAAAAATCCTCGCGACACAAAAACATCACCGCCGGATTAGGGATAGCTTCTGGTCGGCAGTGGGAGTCGGCTTAGTGCTTCTGGCTGCCGTCGCCGGGATTCAGTGGTACAAAACTGAAAGCCGGAATAAAGGCGCGGAGGAACTCTCGCGCATTGAACGCAAAATCACCGAGATCGTCAAACGGAGTCGCAGCACGCAGGAGAGCGAGCCCAAACGGGCGAAAGACGACCTTCAGACTGAACAAACGAAAAGCGAACTGTCTTCCGACGGGGCGGCCCCAACGCAGGTCGAGTTGAAGCAGGATCAGGGCAACGCGCAGGCAGCGCAGAAGAACGCGGATCTTGCGGTTAACCCGCGTAATGTCGTGAAACCTGAGCTTAAACAGGCGGAAGAAAGCGTGCAGCTTGACCAGCGAAATCCCGATCTCCCGGTAGGACAACGCAATGCAATTGAAGCCGAATTGAAGAAACCGGGCGTGCAGCAGGCCGCTCCGGACCAGAAAGGGAAGAGCAGTCAACCGGCTGGGAAAGATGGCGCTACGACGAATCCCACCCCGAACAACGAGCAAATCTCCAGCGATGAGCAGCAACTAAGAAATCTCGTTCTCGACTATCTGCATTCGGTGGCAAGCGACGACGTTTCGACGCAGGAACGATATTTTGCATACAAGGTTGCGTATTTTGATCAAGGACTCATACCGCTCCGGCAAGTTCAGGCGGCCAAGGAGAGTTACGATCGTGAATGGCCTATCCGGGACTGGAAACCTCGAGGGGAAGCTGAGATCCACGGCACCCCTAATTCGAAGCTATACGAAATTGTCCAGCCTTACACGTGGACAGTTTCCGACGGCTCACGGCACGACCAGGGGAACGGCACCCTCTTTATGCGCGTCTATAAGAATAAGACCTCCAAAGGTGATTTTCACGTTGTTCATATCGAAAGCCGCGATTGAGAGACCGGGATGAATTTTTTTGCGGCATTTCAGCCGCAATTTCCTTGGCCTCAATCATCTCTGGAATCGGTGTAATCTGCAGTTGACCATTTGTCTTCGCCTCGTGTCTTCGGTTTCCAGTTCCAGGCAGCGCATGGGAGAAAAGAAATTTCAGATCCCCTGAAATCTCGACCGCATATTGTCGCCAAAGACGGTTCGCGAGCTAAATTCCATGATGACCACCGAATACCGTTCCCTGGTATTGGCCGCGGGAGAAAAATACCGACTTGTTCCTTTCGATGTTAGCTTTACCGAAGCGTTGTTCGAAGCAGTTCAGGAGTCGCGAAATGAGCTGATCCGGTTCGTTTCGTGGTACTATCCCGAATATTCCGTGGAAGACGCCCGGCGTTGGCTCCAGGCCCGGGAACGGGAACGATTCGAGGGTCGATCCTATGATTTTGCGATCACCGATGCTCAGAACGGTGAACTGGTCGGAGGCTGCGGGATCGACCGGATTCAATCCAAGAATTGTCTCGGCAATCTCTATTACTGGGTCCGGACATCGCGAACAAACAAGGGTGCAGCTACGGCGGCGGCGGCCGCGATTGCCTTCTTCGGTCTGACCACGCTTCGCCTGATTCGCGTCGAGATCGTCGTGGCCGAAACAAATCTCGTCGGTCAATCAGTCGCGGAAAAAATCGGCGCGTCTCGAGAAATCCGGCTTCCCAACCGATTGATCCTCGACGGAGAGATTTTGCACGCCTACCTATTCTCGCTGCTTAGCCTGGAAAACGGAGAAGAACAATAAATAAACCGGAGATTGCGCAGACGAGAGGAGAAGAGCGTCGGTCTCTGCTTCACTCTCGGAAAACGTCTGAAGATCTTGTCGAGATCCCTTTTGATTTCGCTCTTGTCGGTGCGCAAGTAGGCTCCCATCAACACCCCGGATCGTCGTAATCTCCACCAGCAGCGCTATTGCTCGAAGCCTGCCTGCCGCAAGCAGAGCAATCGGAAATCGGCGCCGCCGGCTGGGGAAGCAGGAGAACGAAAATTACTTCCTCGGGCCGGAAAACAGCCAGCGTGTCAAAGAGTGGCGCAAACGCAATCGAGGCTATTGGCGCAAAAGGCAGTGGGAGATTGCCGAATTCCGCTATCGAATGGAGCCAGTCGACCATTTGACAGCTGAGAAGATTTTCGCTGTCAGGTGGGCGGATGACGTTGCTCGACCAGGTGATGGTGCAATTGGGAAGTATCCGATGTCCAAGGCAAAGCATCGAACGATTGAAGTTTTAGTGATTTTCTTAAGGATCAGCGATAATAGAGGTGTACCATCGTGCGAAGAGGTTGCCAGAACGCTGGAAATCGGGTTTCAACTGTGAAGACTCAGATTCATCGTTTACGAAAGCAGAATACTGCTATTCTGCGTGAGGAGGTCTTCACGCTCTCTGCAATGCGCTAGTTGCGGCTGAAGGTCGGTTAGTGCCATGAGTTCAGATGTGGACAATTCTAGGAATGACCCAGGGGCTGGGAATGAACAGACGGAGGCACTCGGGAGTAGGGTTTGTGCGTCATGCAAAACGCCTCTGACAGCCTATAGCGCTGGTGATTTTTGTCCCGTTTGTATGCTACGGGCCGCCTTGAGCAGCACGGAGGAATTCAGCAACGAAGGAATGACGTCAGAGCGCGACTCTTCTGACTATAGGTACGAGCACTATGAGCTCCTACGGCGGGAGGATGGCACTCCTGTGGAGTTGGGCAGGGGGGCAATGGGAGTTACGTACAAGGCTGTAGATATTAACCTGGAGTGTCCGGTCGCGCTGAAAGTCATCAACAACCGATACCTGGAGAAGGAATCGGTGCGCCAGCGTTTTGTACGCGAGGCCAGGGCGGCGGCCAGTCTGCGTCACCCGAATGTCGCGTCGGTTTTCCATCTGGGTAAAACCGGCGCGGACTATTTTTACGCAATGGAGTTTGTCGAAGGGGAACCTCTCGATCGCGTTCTCAAGTTTCGAGGGCCTCTCGACGTAGAATTGGCGTTTGAAATCGTCGATCAGGTGGCTGCCGCTCTGAGCGCCGCGTATCGGCAGAATCTCGTTCATCGCGACATTAAGCCGAGCAATCTGATGGTGGTTTTCGAAGAAGCGGGGAGAGTCACGGTGAAGGTCATTGACTTCGGCTTAGCGAAGCCGATTCGTGTTCCGCTCTCAGATGGGGGGCTTTCGGAGGCAGGGATGTTTATCGGAACTCCTCACTTCGCCAGTCCGGAGCAGTGTTCGGGCAAGGAGGCGGATACCAGGTCGGACCTTTATTCCTTAGGTGTAACTCTTTGGGTCATGCTGACCGGAAAAGTCCCTTTCGACGGGATGGCGACTGAGGTGATGTACAAACATCTTCATGAAGCCCCCCCGCTCGAACGATTGGAGCACGTTCCTAAGCCCTTAGTCTCCCTGATCGAATCGTTGTTGGAAAAAGATCCTGCAAAACGACCGCAAAGCCCATACCAGCTCCAAACTATGATCCGGGAGGTGAGGGAGACGTTGGGTGCGGACCGCCAGATCGCTTTGGTCCGCGACCAGAAGGTTGTCAGGCTCGGGCGGGCCCGTCCCTGGACGAGGAAGTGGAGCCTGGTGATGAAGGTTGGTGTGGTCATTGGGATCATAATGACCTGTTTCTATTTTATCTCTCAGAAGGCGCCGCCCGGCATCGATGCCAAATCTGTCGCTGTGTTACCCTTTGATAACATAGGCGACGACAAACAAAACGAATATTTCAGCGATGGGCTAACCACAGAGGTCATTTTCCAGCTTTCAAAGATCTCCGAACTTGCGCGTGATCTCACGCGATTCGGTGTTGCGCTATAAGGGGGTTCCCAACACCGGCCGGAAGACCCTACGTGAGATCGGCGCCGAGCTGGAGGTCGGAACCATTCTCGAAAGCAGTGTTCAACGGGCTAGAGAATCGCGTCAAGATCGTCACTATCCTCTATGACGCGCGGAGCAACAGGCGGCTCTGGGGCGAGACCTACGACCGCGAGACAAAGGATCTGTTTGCCATCCAGAGCGACGTCGCCCAGAACATCGCTGCCGCTCTCCAGGTCAGACTCTCGGCTGATCAGCGCGCGAGCATCCAGCAAAAACCGACCGAAAATCTCACTGCCTACGATCTTTATCTAAGGGGCCAAGCCCTATTCGAATTATTTCACGAAGAAGACAACGAGAAGGCAATTGCACTTTTCCGGCAGGCCTTGGAAGCGGATCCCAAATTCGCACTTGGTTATTCCGGGTTGGCCAACGCCTATATTGAGCGAGCGACCCGGTTTGAGAAAGGGAACTTTTTGGATTGATTCCGCCATTGACCTCTGCCGGAAGGCTATCGACCTTGACCCTACACAGGTTCGCGGCTACACAGTGCTCGCTCGTGCCTTAACCGTGGAGAATTTGCGGAAAGAGGCACTAGAGCCGTTACGCAAAGCTCTAGAATTAGCCCCAAACGACAACTTTGCTAACGTCCAGGCATCAAAGCAATTCATGGACACAGATCGCTTCGTTGACTGGTATGCTGCAGTCCGCAAGTGTCAGGTCCTTAATCCAAACCACACCTATGCACCCTATACCCTCGCCACCATCTGCACAATTGTTGGGGACAACGCCTTGATGGAGAAGTGGATGCAACGTGCGATAAACCTGGAAGATGACCCAGCCCGACGACGAATGCTCGAATGTGAGCGCAACGTCTTTCGTGGCAATTTTGCAGCAGCGTTGACAGATTTGGAACAACTACCCTCAGATTTAATAGCGCTAGGTCCTCGTGCCGTGGAACTAGTGGTTGCCTGCGCAGAGCGCTTTGGCGACTGGCCAAAAGTAATACGGCTGACAAGCGCCCAAATCGCGAAGGGGGGAGAGGATAGGTGGGCTTTCTTCAACCTTGCTTTAGCCTTACGCGCTACTGGTCGAGAGACCGAGGCACAGGACAAAATGCAACGGGTGGAGGCTCTAGCCCGCGAAGGATTGGCAATCAACGACCAAGACGTCTATGCGCGTGAGTTCCTAGCATTCGCCAGCCGCTTTCTCGGCCGCAAAGAAGAGGCTTACGAGCACCTCCGCATTATCTTTCCAGGAATTGTCGAAGATCCACCACTCTTACTGGACGATCATAGCTGGGATTTGTTTACACCAGACGCTGAATTCCAGACTATGGTGAAGGACTTCAATAAGAAGAATGAAACGAATCGCGCACGTATCAGAGAAATAGAGAAGACATATTGAGACGAGGAGCCTCGATTTCACGCTGGAAATGACGCCGAAGTAAAATCGCGTCGCGAAGCATTCCGGTCCTAGGCAATTATCTTAAACCCCCTCAGGACAGTGGGTGTGGACACGGATTTAGATCGCTCTCAGCGCGAACTTCCGGAGAAAGCCCAAGTCGCTGCGGTACTTCAAACAACCGCCTCCCCCCCAACCGCTCCATTCCAAAGCCAAAGTGGATAGGCTGCAGGCCAGTTGCAAGTGTGCGAACCACATGCATGCCACAGCCGCTTACATCCGATGTGGTAAGGTCAACGTAACAAACTCTGCACCCCTGATGGGACAGGCTGTTTACGCATGCATCCAAATCGCGTTCCACCGTTCCCAAAGATTTGTTCGCTAGATCCTGCACTTTTTTTCTGATCCGTGCTTCAACAAAAAGTCGAATTCCTTAAGTCGTTCCGGAATACTCAGGAATGCACTGTGGTCGCACACTGAACGCACGTCCTCGTATCTCTTCAGACGGTCCGCCGGCGGCTGGTTGCGGTAGCGCAACCGTTCGCCAGGATGACCCTGGCAAAGCTCCATCAAAGATTTCACCAAAGCAACACGAGGATCAAGGTGACATCCTAGGCCGATTACAGTTGCTGGACCCCCACCGGAGGGGTCAAAAGCCACGCTCATCAGCACATACGCTGGCAGATCTGTGCTCAGGTTGAATGTCCGTACTTCCACGCCGTATAGCCGATAGTGCGACACGATAGAAGAGGCGAGCCCTTCACCGGCTGGAACTTCAATCTCCTGCCCAGGCAGCTGGTTCATCCAGTGGATCAAAAAGCTATCGCGTTCGATCAGCTCGTATAAGCCATGGAGCACTGCAGCCTCCCGATTAAGTCCCGCCGCCAAGCCATTTGATGTCAGCGGGCACAAGCAATCTTGGCCTCAGTCCCCAAGCCCAGATAGATAAACAATCCTCGCAGGAACGAACACGACGCTGTCCCCCCGGAGTTCGCGAGCCGCCACCCACCGGACCTCATCTTTCGGATTCCAACGCTGGTATTGGAAACCCGTCCTTGCGTATTGAGTGGGCGAATAAAGCACGAATTCAGGCGGCGCAATGGCCTCGTGCTCCACGGCGGACCACTTTGCCAGGCGAATTCGACGCGCATCGACAGATGACGCGCAGTAGAGTTCAACTGCTTCCCCGATCGCCCCGACGATCGCCTCCTCCTCCGTTTGACCCTTGCCGCAAGCTGTGCGAGCCAACGATTCGGGCACGCGCAAGTCGAAGTGCGACAGAGTCGCCTGGTAAACGATGGGAGGATCCGGCTCCACAATTCCACGCCTTACGCACGACAAGTCCTTAACAATTCCCGTCCTATTACTCACCAAATAAAACAGCTTGCTATGCGAAGCATCCCGTTTACGCAGCGTTAGTCCCTTGGTTAGTTCGCCGGATTCAAATTCGTGCTGTTCGCCGGAGCAAGCCGAGACCACGGGTTTCGGAGCACCTCATGTCTAGTGGAAGCGAGGTCGAGCAGATTGAAAACCACGATCCTGCCATTCGCCGAAGGCTCCGCGAACGTTGTGAGCTCTTTTAACGCTTCCAGGGCCACTAGGTTAGCGGCGATTCCGGCTCCACATACCAAGTTCTCGCCTGTGCCGATTCTATCTGGTGTCGTTGGTCCAAGTGCTTGTAGGGCAATGCATCCTTAGGATTTCCAAACAGGCCAAAACACGCATTCGGTAGCACAGGTAGCACGGGCGATCCAAGGGATGGACGGTTGGACCGAGACTAATTTCTGCTCCCGACAAAGTGCATGATGTCCACCGGATCCCGCCTGCCAGGCAGACTCGTTCAGCTTTAGTATAGGTCTGAGCGTCCCGCGTCGAGGCAACAGATAACGAAGTCTGCGCCCTCGACGAGAGCGCGAATCTCGTCCTCGGTTTCCGTAGATTTATCGTGAGTCAGAGCCTTTACCTGTGGAGCACACCCCTGGATTGCGTGAGCGACCACGTCAGAACGGCTTCTACCCACATCCTTCTTCTGGAAGACCGTCGAGAGATAGACGTCTGTCTCCTGCACAGGCAATGCATCTACGCAACGGAGCATGCCGACGCCTGCCGCAGCGAGGGACACCGCTACTCCAGCACCCGCTCCTCCCATTCCGAGGACCGTGACCCTGGCCTCCGTCAGGCGTTTTTGCGCTTCTCCCGTCCGGCCATTGATTTCGTGAAAAAAGTTAAGCTGCGGAGCCAGACGTCGAGCCACTTCTTCGATGAGTCCGTTATCCCCTTCTTGCAACACTTTCTGCTCAGCAAGCAGCTGCAAGCAGTTGGCAAGGTCTTGCTTACCAAAAACGCCATCCACCTGCTTTGCAATTCGTTCAAACGAATGCTGACCGTTGAGCAGCGGGATCACCAACTCTTCGAATTGGCGAAACGAGTGGCCTTTCAACTTTATCGTTCTACGCTCTGATGCGAAGCAGAGCACCTCATCACCCAGACTATCTGGCGGCTCAGACCAGACGTAATAGTTGCTGGGGATGCGAGGCTTTCTAACCGGCAGTTCAGGCATTGCTCTGCTTGCTTCCTCAATTGCGGAAAACCGCTAAGCGGTAAGCTTAAAAGACCACAGGCCGCTAGCACGCGCGTGTCGAAGCCGCTTGGGAAAAGCGCGAAAGAATCCTACAGCGGGACAATCCCGTTGCCCGGGAGTCCATCACAAAAACCGAGGCCAACAATAGCGCACCTAGCAAATGATCCAGGGAAAATGAACCAGCCACGCTATCGAACGCTAGAACGCCACCAATTCAGTACGGAAAGGACTGGACGGCAACGATTGAAAATATCTAAGAGCTTTGAGTGAACATTCTCGTACGCTTCCCGGTCTTCCTTCGTTTGCAAGTCGAGCTTTTCTTTAATCTTTGCGGAGATAGTCTCAAAATTCTTAAGCTGGCCGGCTGTGAAACCTACCTTGTTATTCATGTATTCCACTACTCCGTCCAGCCGCGCACTCAGATCGCGGGAAGGTTGTCTTAGATTCAGATTCGTGCTTTTCTGGCATAAGTTTTCCTCATCAGTGCGGCCAAAACATCAACGTCTTTGTCCGCCAGTGAAAGAGATAATTTCTATTACCGAACCAAAGGTGGTTCGGCTGTCCAGTTATATGGAAATATCGTGAATCGGCCACTGCTGATACCAAGGTTCACTGGCTTCTTTCAAGGAGATTTCGATTTTTATTGCTGCCAGGTTATAAGTCCCAGAGCATCAGCTGGTTATGATCTTCGAAGCTACAGTCTCTACGCTGTCGTGGAAACGCACAAAAGACGCCACAGCTTGATGGAGTGTGTAAGGGCGGGAGGAGCCGAGGTAGCCACGATCCATGACGCAAAAAGGCGCCCGGCTCGGGGATCAGCGCATCCTGGCGTCGACGTCGGGGCAGCGCTCATCGGTGATTTGCCGCCGGTTCACGGCGAACCTTTCGCCTCCGAATGAGGCCGCATGACAACAATACTCGAAAGAAGTTCAAAAATATTTCAGAAGATTCGTTGACAATTTCTTAATCTTGCCGTTAAAAACCTCTTTTCGCGGACTCTTCAAACTATGGAGTAATCATGATAAGAAAGTCGCTTCCGATCGCGGCGGTACTTTTGGCGGCACCGGTGCTAGGATCCGCACAACAGGCGGCTTCAACAACGGAGTCTGCCCAGACGGCCCAAGCAACGTCTCAAGTCTTAGCCCCCGTTATCGTCACCGGGTACGTCATCCCCAGGATTGGAGAAGGCCCACAACCCGTCGTCACCCTAGACCAAACCTTTATACAAAGACAAGCCGACCAGACCGTCGCTCAAGTCTTGCAACGACTGCCAGAAAACTTGGCCCCGATTAACCAGACGCTCAACGTCGGAAACTCCTTTACACCTGGAGCAGCTTCCGCAAACCTCCGTGGCCTCGGACCAAACTCCACCCTGGTGCTCATTGACGGACACCGCCAAGTCCCCTTCCCGTTCTTTTTTATTGGTACGCAGAGCTTTGTCGATCTCAACTCGATCCCCCTGGCGGCAGTCGGTCGCATAGAAGTGCTAAAGGACGGCGCCAGCGCCACATATGGCGCAGATGCGATCGCAGGGGTGGTCAACATTATCCTTAAAGATGAATACCAGGGAGCAGATCTTAATCTGCACTACGGTATCAGCCAACGAGGCGACGCCGAAGAGTACCACGCCCAATTGGTCGGAGGCATCAGCCAAAAGCTGGCAGAAATCTCCACAGTCAGCATCGTCGCGGCGTCCGATTACTACGAGCAAAGCCCGATCGAGTCGTCTGATCGCGGGTATGCTCTTGTCGAGGACCACCAGAAATCCGGACCCGATCCTGACAACCGTTCTGTCAGAGCGCCAAACGGCAACTTCACCGATGCGGCCGGAAATGTTTACGCTGTAAACCCTGGTGTCACCGAAGGACCCATTACTCCAGGGGATTTCACAATGAATCCTACCGATTTCAACCGTTTCAACTTTGCTCCATACAGCGAATTGCTGCCAAGAACGCAACGCTACGGGGGCTATGTAAAAGTCAATTACCAGCCCACCCAATGGTTGAAATTCTACGACGAATTCTCCTACCAGCATAACGAGGAAGTAAGCCAACTAGCACCTCACGCCGACAACGTCAAGCGATGCGATTGTGGTTCCTGCTTCGAATCCCTTTAACCCATTTGGAACACCGCTGACCGCCTTCGGGATGCGGCTAAACGAACTAGGACCAAGAAAGAACGACACAACCATTGATACCCTCAGAAACCTATTTGGCATCACTCTTTCAAATCTCCCCAAAAACTGGTTTGTCGATGCGACCTTCCTATACGCCCAAAGCAACGCGGACAAAGAAAACTTCAACTACATCAGGAAAAGCGAACTAAACGCAGCCCTCAACGGCACTCTCCGCGGTTTTGTCGGGCAATTCTACAACCCCTTCACCGATGAGAACATCGCCCGGCCCACGTCCGAGTTCTTGTCAAAACGGATCTGAGGTACAACCCTTCTGACAAACCGAGAACAGATCTCCTTATTTGGGGATTGAAAGTTGGCGGAGAGCTTTTCGATCTCCCAGCCGGACCCGTTACCCTCGGTTTGGGAACCGAATACCGCAACGATTCTTACGTCGATATAAGAGATCGAGCCAGCGAAATTAACGACGTTGTCGCCTTCGGAGGCGCCGGCGGAGCAGGTAAACGGTACGTGGCAAGCGCCTACGGTGAACTTACCGTTCCAATTCTTGGCGGATCATGGTCTTGGCCTGGCGCTCGAGTGCTAGAGGTTGTACTTGCAGAACGCGTTGACGACTACAGCGACTTTGGTGAAGCCCGCAAACGAAAGATTTCTCTGCGGTACAAGCCTTTAAACGACCTAACCTTCCGAGCTACGTACGCCGAATCCTTCCGCGCTCCCTCATTATCAGAACTCTTTGGAGGAGAGCTTATTTCATTCCAACAACTTACCGATCCAAAAACTGGAATTAACAACGATTATGAGGTCGCATACATTTGGTAACCCGAGATTAAAGGCCATAGACCGCGTACAGTTATTACGCAGGTATGAACTGGTCACCCGGCTCCCAGGAGCCCGATAATAGCTGGTGGGGATGGGCAAACGGCTTCACAGCCTATGTAGACTGGACAGAAATCAACAAGCATGGCACGATCCAAATGCAGGACATAAACACCGTTCTGGCGAACCAGGACCGGGTTCCCGGATCAGTGGTCCGGAATCCCGACGGGACCATCAGCTTTATCAACGACCCCTTTGTTAATGTGGGTAGCGTCCGTGTCGACGCAATCGACTTTGGATTCAGCTACGTCACGAAAGAATTCGAGCTGGGGCAAGCTAGACATCGAACTGAACGCGACTTACACGTACAACATTAAGCAGCAGTTCCTCATTCCAGGTCCGGTCTTTGATTACACGGATACCTTTAACCTCCCGGACTTCAAGATGATCGCCAGCATCTTCTACACAAAGAATCTTTTCGGAATAGACACGTTCCAAACGGGGTTCACGTTAAATTACTTTGACTCCGAGCACGACACATTCGACGACTTTAGGCGGGCTTTACCATCAAGCTTTGCCGAACCCAACGGCTTAGTACACAGAATAGGTAGTTGGACAACTGTCGACTGGCAGATCTCCTATTACTTCGGTGCCCCGGCTCCAGTAACGCCTGAAATACCTGCCCCCGGGTTACGGGAAAGACGGCAAAAGATTTATCGGCGAACAAGCCATCTCTCCTAAACTGGGAGGACTTAACCGTGGAGTTCGCCAGTTCCTGGCGAACACCAAGTTGACCGTTGGTATCAACAATATTGGAGACGTCAGACCTCCTTTCGCTGATGCGCCAGAGGGTTACGACACACAGACGGCTAACCCGATTGGCCGGTTTTTCTATCTTGAACTAGAGAAAAAGTTCTGAGCAGAAAGACCTGTCGATTACGTGCTGCGATTTCTCGGCGGATGAGTTTCTCGACGAGGAGCATCTCTGCGGATCTTAAGAGTTTCTTGATTGAGATTGACGGTTGCCGATCCATTCGTTAGCCCAATGAAGGTGGGCGCCTTACAACCTTTTGGTGAGTGCGCCTTACTTCACAAATGCCTGCGGATTTGTGACTTGTGCAAGGAACTGGGAATTTTCTCACAATAAATATGGGGCACTATCACGTCACGTTATCACGTAATGTCTTACTCGTTCCACCTCAGGACTTCCCTCCACTAGTTCCTGGTAGCTGAAAGTTTCCGAATTTGATCAATCGGTCGCGGAAAAAATCCTGCGGACGTGCCTGCCAAAGAGATCCGGCCGGTTTCCAACCGGTTAATTCTCGAATCGAGAGATCTTGAGGGCCATACGCTGTTTTTCGCTGTTCAAGCCGAAAACGAAACTGATAAATTAACCGCGATTGATTTCGACAATGAAGCTACCATCGAGATGCTTAGCGCTACATACATGCAGCCGGTTCGATCCTCGTCGATACGCTTGCCGCACGAACCAGATTTCCCCGGACGAGGGCGCCTCAAGCGCAGTCATCCGCTCGAGCGTAGAAGTTTTACCAATACCGTGCGCCGATTTGTGCGACTATGTCCCCCTGCTAGAAACTGCAAGGACACGTTCGTCACAGAGCATATACCTTGTCGTACGAACACGTAATGCTCTTAATGTTCGAAATACATCGTTCCAGCTCCCGACTTCTTCGCTCGGCTTGCACAAGTTCGCTCGAAACACCGCTTCATTCTGTTGGATCTCCGCAGGGATGCCCTCCGCGATCTTGGTGCCAAAATTCAAGACCACGATTTTGTCGCTGATACGCATGACAGCCGACATATCATGCTCAACCAGGACGATCGTTACACCGCGGTCACGTATGCCGCGAACCAGTTTCACGGCGGCATCGGTTTCTTCGATGTTCATCCCGGAGAAAGGCTCATCGAGCAGGAGCACTTTCGGTTCAGCAGCCATGGCGACCGCGATTCCGAGTGCCCGCAAGTAGCTATGCGGAAGGTTGCGCGCCAGCATGTGTTTGACGGCACTCAATCCCAGGTAATCGAGGATCTCGGTCGCGCTGTGGCGAAAGTCATCCTCTTCGGCGCGGGCCGCGGCACTCGCAAAATAGATACCGAGACTCGATGCCCGGGATCGCAATTGGTGGGCAACAATCACGTTTTGCAACGCCGTCATCTCCTTGAAGATCGTCGTCTCCTGAAAAGTCCGCACCACCCCGCGTCGCGCAACCTCATGCGGTGATGACCAGAAGAAACGCACCGACAATCGGACCAAAAATGTAGCAAAGGCCTCCCAGGAAGCAGTAGGGCATGAAGTTAACCGAATCCGTGATCGTATACGTGGCGGGGTAAATATTCTGGTGAAAGGCGGCAAAAAATGCGCCTCCGATTCCCCCCATGAAACAACAGGCAGCAAAAGCAATGACGCGATATTTCGCGACGTTGATGCCGATCGATGTGGCCAGATCTTCGTTTTGACGCAGCGACCGAAACACCCAGCCAAGACAACTTGTCGACAGCCGCCATACGCCAACCAGCCCGAGCACGAGCAGCGCGCAAGCCAGGAAATAAAAAGGTAACGGGTCGGCGCCGTTGAATCCCGGCACGATGGTGAAGCTGAAGATGTCGATCGCCCCGGGCCTTGGAATATTAACAATCCCTGTGGCGGCCTTCGTGATATCGCCTCCGTTAAGCACGAGAAGTCGAATCGCTTCGGTGAGACTCAGCGTTGTCATTGCAAAATATCCATCAGATATTTATGGATGATGGACCCGCCTGGTAGATCCAATCATACGAGACCGCATTACCGAGTGCCGCGGCGAATAGCCCGTTTTCTGACAGAGGCATATGGGAAATAGATGCCACCGACGGCCTCGGCAACGCACTCTCGCGGCAGTCGTGTCGACGTTCGGCGCCGATGATGTAGTGGATCCCGTCTTGTTTGGTCAGGCGTTCGGCACCTGAGACCGCAAGTTTCGGATCGTTCTTATCGTCGATCGGCACGATTTCAATCTTGTATTTCTTGCCTCCGATCTCGAACCTGCCTTGATCGTTGTAAAACTGAGCCCCAGTCTCGGTACAGTACCTGTTCACGATGCCCCAGGATAGCGGCAGAGCCTGCTCATCAAGATCGAAGACGGCGACGAAAAGGATCAGTACGAAGGCCGCGAAGCACAGCTTCTGCCCGGGCGCAAGGTGGCCATTCTCGCCCGCAGCACCGGCACCATCACTCCGGAGGCGCCGCATCAACTGGCGGATGTCTAACCCCATGGCTTACCCAGGAGACCTTGCGGTCGGAGCAGCAGAAAAATGATCAGACCCGTAAAGATCAGAAGATAAGTAACCGAACCGGGCAGAAGCTCGTAACCGATCGCTTCGGCAAAACCAAGAACGATGGCGCCAAAGATCGCTCCCGGAACGACGCCTGCACCACCGATCATGATCATAATGGCCTTGATCGAGTAGACATTCCCGACGCCGGAATTCACGCCGAAAACTGTTACCAGAAGGCGGCCTGCCAGCCCGGCCAGCGCCGCCCCAAGTGCAAATCCGTACGCTGAAACACGGTCGACATTCACACCCATCAGGTATGTGACCTCCCGATCCTGCGCCAGGGCGCGCATGGCACGTCCAATCTTTGTGTACTGGACAAAGAGAAGGAGCCCGACAATCAGGACCAGAGCCAGCACCATCACCAGAAGACGGCCGGCCGGATTGAGTTCTCTTCTCTCGTTGCCATTTTGCGCATCCGCCTGAAAAAGAAAGTCTCGAAACACCAGCCAATCACCCCTAACACGATCACGGCGGCAATCAGGCTTACGAAATAATTGAGCTTAAAAAGGCCGTAGAGATAGTAGACGACGAAGCCGCCGATCATGAACATCTGCCCGTGGGCAAAATTCAGAATGTTCATGATGCTGAAAATCAGCGTGATCCCAAGCGCGATGAGCGCGTAGTTGACAGCCAAAACGACGCCATTGACAAGCATCTGCTCCAAGAGAGGGATCCTCGTATAAAGTGATGTTTAAACTTTGAAACCAGAGAAAAGAGGCAGACCGCAGATTTCACAGATAAATACAGAGACCGTGGCTTGTCCCTTTTAGTAGTCTTCCCTTTTTAGTAGTCTTCCCTTTTAGTATTCGAATTCCGGAAGCAAACTGCAATTCATCTGCAATCGTTTTCTTGTGCAGAGCACGTCATTCATCCATCCTTCAATCCATTGAGCGAGGTATGAAAATCCTGGTAACCGGCGCAGCCGGAATGATCGGCCGTTGTTTTTGCGAGGCACTTGCAAAACGCCGGAACATCGGAAGCAGATCGGTGGACCGGCTGACGATGGCCGATACTATCGAACCCGCCGCACCGGCCGGAGCTCCATTCGAGGTCAGTACGCTCTCGGCCGATATCTCCGAGCCCGGTGTCACCGAGTCTTTCCTGGAGGATCGACCTGAGATTATTTATCACCTGGCCGCGATCGTCTCCGGCGAGGCAGAGGCCGATTTCGAGAAGGGTTATCGGGTGAATCTTAGCGCTACGCAGCAACTTTTTGAGGCTGTGCGGCAAGCGGGACATCGACCGCGAGTCGTGTTCGCAAGTTCAATCGCGGTGTTTGGGGCACCCTTTCCCGAAACCATCCCCGAGGATTATGCGCTAACGCCTCTCACTTCCTATGGTACCCAGAAAGCAATTGGAGAATTCCTGATGGCCGATCTCAGTCGCCGCGGTTTCTTCGACGGCATCGGGATACGGTTCCCGACCATCTGTGTTCGACCAGGGAAACCGAACAAAGCGGCATCCGGATTTTTTTCTAACATTATCCGTGAGCCATTGAAAGGAGAGACCGCACTGTTGCCGGTCGGAGATAATGTAAGGCACTGGTTCGCCTCGCCGCGCACCGCAGTCGAATTCTTGTTCCACGCCGGCGCTCTTGACCTTAGTCAACTTGGTTCGCGGCGCACGCTGAATATGCCCGGCATATCGGCTACTGTCGGAGAAATGATTGCCAGCCTTCAGAACGTTGCCGGCGCCGAGTGCGCGAAATTGATACGGCGCGAACCAGACGCGGCCATTCAGAAGATCGTCGAGGGCTGGCCGCAGCGCATAGACGCTTCGCGAGCGCAAGCGCTCGGTTTCCGCGCTGAAACGAGCTTCGAAGAGATTATCCACCACCACCTCGAAGACGAATCTGCCAGAATGGCAGGCAATGGTTCCTGAATTTCGCGGCCGGGCGCACTGCGTTTCCGCCCCCCGCTGACACTGTCAATTGGCAACTGTTGGCGGTCTAATGAAAATCCAATCGCGTATCGTCCATGGAGATTCTCTCGATTGTCGCACTGCTCGATGGAGTGGACCGGCCGGGCCTGGTGGCAAAGGTCGCCGGCTGGATTTTCGCACAGGGCGGAAATATCCTCCATGCCGACCAACACCGAGACGCGGAGGAAAACGTGTTTTTTCAGCGGGTCGAATGGTCGCAACCAGGCGCAGCGAGGCATGTTCACGGCATCGCGGCATCATTTGAAACGATGTCCCGGCAAGAGCTCGGCATGAATTGCCGGACCACGGTTTCCAACCAAAGGACCAGAGTCGGGATGCTGGTTTCCAGGATTCCCCATTGTCTGCAGGATCTCGCATTCCGATTTCGGCGTGGTGAAATGCGTGGTGAACTGATTTGCGTGGTTTCAAACCATCCTGATCTTCGCGAATTCTGCGAGTCGATGAGTTTGTCCTTTCATTACGTTGAGGTGAAGCCGGATCGCCGGACCGAGGCCGAGGAGGCACAATTGGAGATCTTCCAGAAACAAAAGGTCGATCTGATCATTCTGGCGCGGTACATGCAGGTGTTGAGCGAACGATTTCTGGCAAACGCCGGGGTCCCCATTATCAATATTCATCACAGCTTCTTGCCGGCCTTTGCGGGAGGACGACCTTACCACCAGGCTTATGCGCGAGGAGTCAAGATTATCGGTGCGACAGCGCACTATGTGACTCCAACGCTTGATCAAGGTCCGATTATTGCCCAGGACGTCGCGAGGATCAGTCACCGCTACACCGTGGAAGACTTGATTCGCAAGGGACAGGATCTGGAGCAGACTGTATTCGCTCAAGCCGTACGCTGGCATCTAGAGCATAGGGTCCTAGTATATAAGAACAAGACGGTCGTCTTTGATTGAACGAGCGTTCTGATTGCCGGTCAAAAGACGGCCGGTGACGCTTTATCCATGCGCTGATTCTTGACGCGTGAGTCCGATGCATGATACGTTTTTCGGCTTCCCCCCCGGGAAACCTTATTCGCTCCGCGTTGGCGAATGCGACCATTGTTCGTCGCCGATTGCCGTGCTGTTCGAAGGTTTGGCAGAAAATTCAATGACCAGAGCAAGAAGGATTTCCCGGGAAACCCCAAAACAACACGCAGATTCCCCTTATGTCCAAACAACGCGAGGACGAGTTCAGAGAATTAGCAGCTGGGTTTTTTCAAGGTAGAATCACTCGGCGCAGATTTATTCAGCAGGCCACCAAACTTGGGATTTCCGCTGCCCTGCTTAGCCGGTTGACATCCCCGACTTACGCGGCAGGTGACAATCTGGTCGACTCTTCACCCGAGGCGCCTAATGAGTCGCCGATCACCAAGGAACGTATCGAGTTTTTGAAGTCGAAGCCGTACAAGGGCGTAACAATTAACGTCCTGGTCCTGAAGGCGACAGTTGGAGATTGTCTAAAATACCATGCGCCAAAATGGTCGGAGGAAACCGGCGGCCACGTCAACGTCGCCGAGGTCCCCATCGATACGCTTCATCAGCAGATCTTTTCGGATCTCTCGACCGGGCTAGGGCGATATGACACCTACATGACAGGCTGCTGGTTCTATGGAGACTTTTTTACCGCCAATGAGCCGTACATCGTCGAGATTGCGCCTTTTCTTAAGGATCCAAAGTATCCGTACTGGGACCCGGACCAATGGCTGCCGGCAATGAGGCGTCTATACAGCTGGCAAGGCAAGGTCTACGGCGTGTTGTTCGATGGGGATGCCCAAATTCTGTATTACCGGAAAGATATTTTCGAAAAACCGGACAATCAGCAAAAGTTCAAAGCCAAATTCGGTTACGATCTGCCGAGTCCGCCCAAGACGATGAAGCAGATGCATGATCTCTCAGCCTTTTTTACAGGTTGGGACTGGAACGGCGACGGACAGAGCGATTGGGGCATCTCGCTGCATGCGAAAGTCAATGAACAGGGATTCTTCCACTTCCTGACTCTTGCCTCGCCCTACGTCGTGTCCAAGGACAATAAATATTTTTTCTTCAATCCGGACACCATGAAGCCTTTGATCAATTCGGAGGGACATCTGCGGGCGTTGGAAGATTATGTAAAATTCCTGCCCAACGGCCCGAAGGAGGCGATCAGTTGGACATTGGGCCAAGGATGGAACCTGTTCCTCTCCGGACACGCCGTCATGGAGCCAACTTGGGGAGATCTGCCCACATTTGCCCAGGATCCAAAGAGCAATTTCTGCCAAGGGAAGGTCGGGGCGTGCGTGATCCCCGGCGTGGATGAGGCGTTCAATCCCATTACGGGAAAATGGGATAAGTACAATAACAACGTTGTTGGAAATACGAACGGAGGCACCTGGCATTGCGTCATCTCGCGTTTTTCGAAGAAGAAGGAGGCGACGTACGATTTTCTCGCCTACATGGCCAATAAGAAGAACGCGATGTTTAACTGCGCTAACGGATGGACCGGGGTTCAACCGGGCATGAAGTACGAATATTTTCCTCCTATCGGAAACGGCAGCCTTGATGAATGGGCGCAGTACGGGTGGAATAAAGATGATGCACCCGGTATCTAAACGCCTATTATGACAATCTGGCTCTTCCAAATCAGGAGGAATATCTGCTATTCCTGGAGCCGCAGAATACTGGCATGAACTCGACGTCCGGGTCTCTGCGGTTCTGGCAGGTCAGGCGGCTCCAAAGGCGGCCTTGGATGAAACCGCGCAAGCTTGGGAGCAGATTACGGAACGCTATGGACGAGACACGCAGAAGAAACTTTATCAGGAGTCATTCGCTTCATAGCTGATCGTGGCGGTCTCGATTATTGCCTGACCTTTGGAGAGGTCACCTTTCCAGTCACAGGCTTGCCGCGTAAAAATGCGGCTCGCCGAGTGATGCTAGGAACGCCTCTCCAAAGTGTCGACGGTTGAGACCATGCAGCGCCGGTTCCAGACGAAAAGGTGAAGAATACATTCCTCACCCTGGAAGTGAGGAGATCGGCGCTGCAGGATTCGATCAAAACAAATAAACTGCTCAGATGGAGCCCGCAAACAAAGCGCAGCGCAGGTCAGAGAGATTGTTTAAGTACACCATGCTGGGGCCGGCTGTGCTCTGGGTGGTTGCCTTCACATTCTTCCCAATTTTTTCGGCTCTTAACTACAGTTTTTCGAACTATGTTCTCGGCCGAGGCATTACGAGCTATGTCGGATTCAAGAATTACCTGCTTGCTTTGGGCGATGGAGGCTTCTGGCATAGTCTCCTGATTACGCTAATCTACGTGGGTTTGTCGGTACCGCTCGAAGTTTGCATCGGATTCCTGTTGGCGTGGATTATCACGATCGGGCTTCCAGGCAAGGGAATTTTTCGATCGATCCTGACAGCTCCACTGTTTACGATGGAAGTAGCCATCGGCTATCTTGGAGTGACCCTATTCACCTCCGAAGGCGGATTGGTTAGCGCGCTTCTAAATTTGATCCATATTCAGATTCCCTGGATGTCAACCGGGGAGGGAGGATTGGCCGCCGCAATTTTGCTCGACGTGTGGCAATGGACTCCGTTTGTCTTTTTGATGGCGTTAGCCGCTTTGGGTTCCATACCGGATGAAATCTACGACGCTGCAATGCTGGAAGCCTCGAGCCATTGGCAGGTCTTGCGACACGTCGGATTACCTCTAGCGTGGCCCGTCCTGACTGTCGCCATCCTGCTGAGGCTGATTGAGGGACTTAAATCGTTTGGCTTGCCTTTCGCGCTGACGAGTGGCGGCCCGGGCACGAGCACGCAGCTTTTCAGCATCATGAATTATCTGATTACGATCCAATTCTTCGACTTTGGCCGCGGCTCGGCGATGGGCATCCTTTATCTGATAATGGTTTCCGTCTTTATCGCCATCTTCTTCCAGCAAATGAGAAAGCGGATCGATTAGCTAGGGCAAGATCATGGATAACTTACTGTGGACGCATTCGAAACGGGGCGGAAAGATAGGCATCTTTCTGGTTGCCGTCGCCGCTGCAATCTGGGTTCTGGTCCCTTTTCTATGGGCTGTCATTAACTCGTTCAAAACGTTGGAGGCGACATTTTCAGCGGGCGCCATCATCCCATTCCTTAATTTTCAGCCCACTCTGGACTCGTGGAAGGAGGTACTGGATGATCCTCAGTCTATTAACTCGCTGATGAGCAGCGCCATCGTTGCCGCCGGCACAACTTTGCTGGTCCTGGTCCTGGGAACGCCCGCGGCCTACAGCTTGGCGCGATTCGAGTTTCCCTGGCAGAGCAAAGATATCGCTCTGTGGTTTCTATCCCAGCGGGTAATGCCTCCGGTTGTCGTGCTGGTGCCTTTTTATATCTTGATGGTGCAGCTCCGCCTCATCGACACCTGGTCGGGACTGATCCTTCTCTACTCAACGTTTAACCTGGCGTTTTGCGTGGTGATTATGCGAGACATTTTTCGTGATGTCAGCAAAGAGGTCGAAGAAGCAGCCAGAATCGAGGGCGCCACTCTCTGGCAGATATTCTGGATGATTGCGCTGCCCTTGTCATTGGATGGACTGATTGTCACCGGTATCATTGTCTTTGCCTTTTCCTGGAACGAAGCATTGTTCTCATCCGCACTCACCTCGCAGCATGCCTCCACGCTCCCTGCCTATATCCTGGCATCTCGCAGTACCCGCGGAGTCAAT
This sequence comes from uncultured Verrucomicrobiae bacterium, assembly GCA_963782115.1. Classification (GTDB taxonomy): domain Bacteria; phylum Verrucomicrobiota; class Verrucomicrobiia; order Chthoniobacterales; family JAFAMB01; genus JAFAMB01. The sequence goes on along the minus strand of CAWAIK010000007.1, from coordinate 378,113 downwards.
TTCAATGTAGCAGCGGTTAATACGATTATTGCCATAGCGCCGCCGGTGATCATGTCATTCTTTGTCCAGCGATATCTGGCGCGAGGGCTCTCTTTCGGAGCAGTCAAGGGATAAAACAACAGGATTTCTAATTGCACGCATGGCTATAGTCGAATTGCAGAACGTATCAAAACGGTACGGTGAGGTCCTCGCGGTAGAGGATTTTAGCTTAACCACAAAAGATGGGGAATTTGTCGTCCTGGTTGGACCTTCGGGCTGCGGAAAGACCACCACCATGCGAATGGTCGCCGGCCTCGAACTGATCACCGCCGGCTCGATCAGGATCGGTGGTCAGAACGTCGTCGGGATGATCCCAAGGGAGCGGGACGTGGCCATGGTGTTTCAGAACTACGCATTGTTTCCGCACATGAACGTATTCGGTAACATGGCGTTCGGACTGCGCCTGCGGAAGCTTCCGAAACGGCAGATTGAAGAACAGGTTCACAAGGCGGCAAAAATCCTGGGCATCGAGAACCTCTTGCTTCGCAAGCCGAAAGAACTCTCCGGAGGACAACGACAACGGGTGGCGCTTGGCCGCGCGATCGTGAGAGAGCCGAGGGTGTTCCTTATGGACGAACCCTTATCCAATATCGACGCAAAGCTTCGCGTTGAGATGCGTGCAGAGATCGTCAAGCTGCAGCGACGCCTGGGTGTAACCACCTTTTACGTCACCCACGATCAAGTGGAGGCCCTGAGCATGGGGGACCGCGTTGTCGTGATGCTGGACGGGCGGGTGCAACAAGTCGGTACCCCCAAGGAGCTCTACAACAAACCGTTGAATCGATTCGTCGCAGGGTTTATCGGCAGTCCAGCAATGAATTTTGTCCGGGCGCGCATCGGCCGAGACGGGTTAGCTGCCGCCGGACAGGATTTCGAGTTGCTTCTTCCAGCATCGCTTGCGGAAAAGGTCGATCGCCTGCACCTCGACACGGTGTTGGTAGGAATCCGTCCGGAGCATCTTAAAATTCAGAGAGATGGCATGGGAGACAGTAAGAACGTGATTCACGCGAGAGTGGAAGTGGTTGAGCCGCAGGGTTCCACAACCATTATCCAATTCAGCGCAGGCGATGACAATCGTCTTATCGCACTGATCAATGAACAGTTCGAGGCGGAGCCGGGTGCACCACTAACGCTCTCGGTCGCCAGCGAGGCGATCTATCTTTTTGATCCCGCTACGGACCGAAGCATTCAATAAGCGCCGACCTGAATTTCGCACCAAAGATTCAGGCTAAGATTCGCGCCATGCACGACCGACAGCCGTTCTCCGGTCCCCGTTCACGGGGAATTGCTTCGCGCTCGAGCATCCTGAAATATATCTTCATCTTACCAGCCGCACTTTGGATTGCGGCATTTACCATCGTTCCTCTTTTCTCCGCCGTTCACTACACGTTTGCGAATTATGTACTAGGGCGAGGCATCACCGGATACGTCGGTTTCGGGAATTATATTAACGTGCTCCGGTCCGGAGCGTTCTGGTCCTCTCTCTTCTTTAGGACTGAATGTTCCATGGATGACCACCGCTTACGGCGGATTGGCCGCGGCAATTATTTTGGACATTTGGCGCTGGACACCGTTTGTATTTTTAATTTCTCTGGCCGGGTTGGCTGCCATCCCGGATGAGTTGTACGAGGCGGCTCTGCTGGAAACATCCAACTATCATCTCCTTTATTAATTATAAACCTTCTCTGACTTCCTGGACTAAAGTGCTCGGCGATCCAGGCGCCGTCCACGCCCTGCTGAGCAGCATTATTGTCAGTTCGGGGACGACTCTATTGGTTCTCCTGCTAGGGACTCCAGCCGCCTATAGTCTCGCGCAATTTGAGTTCCCGATCAGGAGCAAACACCTTAACTTCTGGTTCTTTTCTCAGCGAGTCATGCCGCCGGTGGTGCTGATGGCACCGTTCTTTATCCTGCTTGTTCAATTGAGACTCGTGGATACCTGGATTGGATTGATCCTGATTTATACCACATTCAATCTTAGTTTCGGGATCGTGATCATGCGTGATGTGTTTCGCGAACGCTCATCGCAATTATGCCGCCCGTCCTGATGTCTCTGTTCGTACACCGTTATCTGGCTGATGGATTGAGCTTTGGTGCAGTTAAAGGGTAAGCCGGAAAAATCGGTGTTCCAGTTCGACAGGAATTTATCGGCGCCATATACCAGGTCCTCGCACGGAGGCCGCGGCGTCAATGCTGGCTGATGGGTCAATCCAATTACGATGCGATCTGAGTCACAAGTGATTTCCCTTGATCAGACGGTCTGCTCGAAGAATCGTCCTCCGCTTCGTACGAACGTTTTAACGCTCGAAGATCGAAGGGCCGAAACCTGGTCGTTTCGGGGACTGAACTCTCGTTTTGATGGTATCCTTTGCGAATTGCGACCATTGCGAAAACTAACGGTTCCATATTTTAATTTCCTTCTTTCGATTTCTCTCAGCAGCCTGGCTTAGACAGTCCTAAGCGAAGCGCTCTCCAGAATGCCCAGAAAAAACTTCATGGAAAAATGATAAATATGGTAAACATGGTGAGTATGATGCCGCGACTTGCCGGTCTGTCAATCGGTAATTATCAAGAGCTTGCGCCAGCTCTTTTACCCGCCGGAGACAGCTCTTCCGCTCTAGTGTCCTGTCCCCGAAATAGGTAACATATCTGGTTAGCGCGATGTCTCAGCAGCTCAAAAGCCTTTTGCCTTACATCGCGCGCTACGAAAAACAGATCGCCGAACTCTTCCATGCTCATCCGCTTAGTTTCCTGTTTCGGGATTTACTGGGCCTTTGGCACTAATCGGGGGCTTAGAGGTGGCTCAGGGCGTAGGCCGTTTCTATCGAAAGGATTGTCTTTGTAACCTTTGTGATCTTCTGTGCAAATGATTTTTCTTCGTTCCCCCGGCACTAAGACAGAAAAAAAGCAAAGGTCATTTTTGAACAGAAGATCGCAAAGATCACAAAGAGTCACTGTCTTTAAGAGCCATCGGAGGCACTTGGGCCTGCATTGTCTAAATCTCGATCAGCAACGAATGAAACACCCCCTTAATCCCCACTCGTCCTCATCGTCGTCGTTCTCGACTTCTATGGACGGCGAAACGCTCCGATTGCCGACAACGTTCAGCGTTCAGCGTTCAGCGTTCAGCGTTCAACGTTCAGCGTTCAGCGTTCAACGTTCAACGTTCAACGTTCAACGTTCAACGTTCAGCGTTCAAGATCGAGGACGAAGGACGACCACGACGACGACGACGATTAGGAAGCAAGCTTCGATACATAGTCCCCACCTCAATTCCCTCCCCTCTCTCCCAATCGTTCTCGTCCTTCGTCGTCGTCCTTCGTCCTCGATTTCTTCGGCACGAGCGAGGCACGGGTTTGCTTCCTCTAGTCCGGCGTCTTTTCTCCGCGGAAACGCTTTTAGCCAGCAACATCCATGATCGACGACGATTGGGAGAGGTCCTACACCGCGCTAACCGTTCGTTGCGTCAAAAAGTTGGACAAATGAGCCGGGGTTTTCAGGCCAGCTTTGGGCATGGGAAAGACCACTGGTCGGTTTGAGGTCGAAGACTTCGCTATACAGATACCAGGTAACTGCCTGCTGTTTCGGGGACAGGACACTAGCTACGTGGGGCGAATTCGAGATTTTCTTGCATCGGCCGCCCCCAATTTGCGATTGTCGGCCGCTGAGGAGCGAAGGGGTTCGACGATTGATGGATCAGCGCAGTTCGGAAATGCAGTTAAGCGGAGCTTCATCGTTCCGCAACATGATGAAGACCATCCGGGTTTTTGTTTCCTCGCCAGGAGATGTCCGAACGGAACGTACCGTCGCAGACCGGCTGATTCGCATGACCGCGGAAGAACTGGGAATTCCAGTCAGTGTTCAGTATTCGAATCTTCTACGGGATGAACAATCCCCTGAATCGGCGGATAGTTCAAGCGAACCGGAATTTAGCGAGCTGATTCTTTGTCCCTACTTCTGGGAATACCAGCGGTTTTCACCAGAGCTCGGCTACCAGGACCAGATGCCTAATACGGCGCAGTTCGACTTAGTCATTTGTATACTTTGGTCGCGCCTCGGCACGAAATTACATCCTCGTTTTCAGATGCCGGATGGAAGCGAACCTCGATCGGGCACGGACTTCGAGATCGCCTGGGCTATGGCGCAACGCAAAAAGACGCCCGGCGTACCCGAGCTCCACGTGTATCGAAACCGCAGTCAGCCAAATCCCCCCCTCGATTCACCGGAACGACTCGAAGAATTCCTCAGGCAGTGGAAGTCGCTCAACGCGTTTTTTGAATCTTGGTTAAAAGACAGTGAGGGTCAGTTCATTGGTGCGTTCAACAACTATTACAATCTTGAAGAGTTTGAGCGCCTATTTCGAGAGCACTTCCGAGATTTTCTCTCCACTCAAGTTTCCAGCGAACGCCAGCGCCGATTGATAGGTCGAGGTAGCCACGCTCGGCGCTGGAAAGAAAATCCGTTCCGTGGCCTTCAGATTTTCGATTTCGAACACGCGCCGGTTTTTCAAGGCAGAACGAAGGCGATCGGGACAGTATTGGAGGCCTTGGAAGTGCAGGTCAAAGCCCAGCGGCCGTTTGTGCTGGTCGTGGGTGCGAGCGGTTCAGGAAAAAGCTCGCTAATCCGAGCAGGGGTGCTTCCCTTGCTAACGCAACCGGAAACGATTGAAGGGATCGGGTTCTGGCGGCGGGCCGTGACCAGACCCGGAGCCGGGGGAGGCGACGGTGATTGCTTCGATGCTTTGGCAGCCGCGCTGCTCGAACCTGCCGCGCTGGTCGCCTTGCGGGATTCGGAATCACAGAACTCTGTCCGTGATTTGGCAACCGAATTGAGGGACCATTGCGAAACCGCAGCGCTCCGAGTCCGGGACGCGCTCGATCACGCCGCACGGGAGTGGAAAATCCAGCAGTTGCATTATCTGGAGGAAAGAGAGCGCCAACTGCGCGGATCAGGACGTTCCGATGACGCCGACCTCGCGCAGCGGCAGAGGGAACGGCTTGAGCTACCAAAAGCCCGTTTGGCGTTGGTGGTCGACCAGCTCGAAGAATTGTTCACGAGCGGCTTTTCGCCGGAGGTTCGGCAGAAGTACATCGCCGCGATCGCTGGTTTGGTTCAGAGCGGCCGCGTCTTTATCCTGGCGACGCTACGGAGTGATTTTTACCCTTGGTATCAGCAGTTCCCGGATCTGATCGAACTCACAAGGCCGGGCGGGAAAGTCGACCTCCGGCCGCCGACCGCGTACGAAATCGGGAATATGATTCGGTTACCAGCTGAAGCGGCAGGTCTACAGTTCGAACAGGAGCGTATAACGGGTCAACGCCTCGATCAGGCGCTGCGCGATGCTGCCTCTGCGACACCGGAATCCTTGCCGTTGTTAGAGCATGTGTTGTCATTGCTCTACGACGAGCAACTCACCCGGGGTGACGACTTGCTTCGGTGGTCGGACTATCGCGAATTAGGGGAACTTAAAGGCGCGCTTGCCAAGCATGCTGAAGCGGTGTTCAAGACGTTGCAACCGCATGAACAGAAGGCGTTTCCTCTAGTGATGCGGTACCTGGTGACGCTCGGCCAAGCCGAGGAGGAAGTACCGAACCGGCGGACGGTGCCTTACCGTGATTTCGTCGCCTCAATGGGAGCGGATCATAGTCAGAAAGCCGGTGCGAAGGGCTTCGTGGATCTATTTATTGAGAAGCGGCTATTGGTCGCTGACACCGATCCGCAGGGAGAGGTCACTGTAAGCGTTGCGCATGAAGCGCTGCTGCGGGAATGGCAACGAGTCAAGGAGTGGTTGAAAGAAAACCGCGAGTTCCTGCGGATGCGGGACCGCCTCGATTCCAGTCTGAAGCTCTGGTTGAGCCGCGGAAAACAAAAGGATGACCTGCTCGGACCGGGTCTGCCCCTTGCGGAAGGTGAAAAGTTGGTAAGCGACTATAAACCGTCGCTAAGCCCGGAAGAGATTGAGTACATTCACGTGAGCGTTGCGGAACGCAGACGGCACAAACAGGTCCAGGAGCGCCTTCGTTACGCGGTGATGGCGGCGATTACCGTTCTCGCGATCGTCGCCGGGTTTCAATGGTTTCGTGCTGAACGCCAGCGTCAGAGCGCGGCGCAGGCGTTTAAGTCTGAAGCGCAGGTCACGGCGAAGCTGCAGGAGCAGCTACGACAGGCGAGTTGGGCAAGCTTTAATCAAGCAGAGCGTCAGTTCCAGTTGGGAGAGTGGCAGGAAGCCATCGCTCTTCTGGCGCGGGCGATCAAGTTCGACCCGGCAAACCTAGTTGCCTCGGAACGATTCTTCCATGAACTAATTATTCATCGCGAGAAGGCGCTGCCCAGCCTTATTGCCTCGTTTGACCACCAAGATGCGGTCTACGCCTTGGCCTTTAGTCCGGATGGTGCTCGGATCCTGACGGCAAGCTGGGACAAAACTGCCAGGCTCTGGGATGCGGACTCCGGGAAGCTCATCGCCGCCTTTGCCCATCAGGGCGCGGTTAACACCGCGGCGTTCAGTCCGGACGGTACTCGGATCTTGACAGCGAGCACGGATAAAACCGCAAAGCTCTGGGATGCGGCCTCCGGTAGAATTATCAGCTCCTTTGCCCATGAGGGTACTGTGAATGCCGCGGCGTTCAGTCCGGACGGCACCCGGGTCCTGACGGCAAGCGCGGACAAAACTGCCAAACTCTGGGATGCGATCTCAGGGAACCTTATCGCCTCGTTCGGTCATCAGGATGAGGTTAATGACGCGACGTTTAGCCCGGATGGTGCTCGGATCTTGACGGCTAGTGCGGACAAATCCGCCACCCTCTGGGATGTGGTTTCGGGCAAGGCTATGGCCTCGTTTCATCATCAGGCCAGTGTGTACCATGGCGCGTTTCGTCCAGATGGGGCATGGGTCTTGACAGCGAGTTTGGACAAAACCGCCAAGCTCTGGGATGCGGCCTCCGGCAAGCTCATCAACTCCTTTGACCATCAGGGCGGTGTCCGACCGGCGGTGTTTAGTCCCGACGGTGCTTTGATCCTGACGGCGAGCGTAGACAAAACTGCCAAGCTCTGGGAGGCGGTCTCAGGCAAGCTCATCGTCTCCTTTGACCATCTCGAAAGGGTGGTCGACGCTGCGTTTAGTCCGGACGGCGCCCGGATCCTGACGGCAAGCTGGGACAAAACGGCCAAGCTCTGGGACGCGGTCTCAGGCAAGCTTATCGCCTCGTTCGCCGATCCGGACGAGCTTAACGCCGCAGCGTTTAGTCCGGCTGGTACTCGAATCCTGACGGCGAGCTGGGACAAGAGCGCCAAGCTCTGGGAGGCGGGTTCAGGCGAGCAGGTCGCCTCTTTTGAGCATCAAGATGGTCTTTATCACGCGGTGTTTAGTCCGCGTGGCGATCGAATCCTCACCGGGAGCGCGGACAAAACCGCTAAGCTATGGGATGCGGTCTCGGGCAAGTTAATCGCCTCCTTTGAGCATCGGGACGGGGTCGTCGATGCGGAATTTAGTCCCAACGGTGCTCGAATCCTGACCGCGAGTGCGGACAAAACCGCCAAACTTTGGGATGCGGCCTCGGGCAAAGTCATCGCATCCTTTACTCACCAGGATGGGCTTAGCGTCGCGGCGTTTAGCCCCGACGGTGCTCGCATCCTGACAGCAAGCAGAGACAGAACCGCCAAGCTTTGGGATGCGGCCTCGGGGAAGCTCATTGCCTCCTTTGACCACCAGGATGAGGTCAAAGACGCGACATTTAGTCCGGACGGTACTCACATCCTGACGGCAAGCGCGGACAAAACCGCTAAGCTATGGGATGCGGACTCGAGCAGGCTCATCGCATCCTTTGACCACCAGGATGCGGTCTATCACGCGGCGTTTAGTCCGGACGGTGCTCGGATTCTGACCGCGAGCGCCGATCGCAGCGCCAAGCTTTGGGACGCGGTCTCGGGCAAGCTCGTGGCCTCCTTTGAACATGAGGATGAGGTCAACGCCGCGGCGTTTAGTCCGGATGGCGCTCGGATCCTAACAGTAAGCCTGGACAGGACGGCCAAGCTCTGGGATGCGTCTTCTGGAAAGCTCATAGCATTTTTTGCCCATCAGGCCGGTATTTACCAAGGGGCGTTTAGCCCGGAAGGCGACCGGATCCTTACGGCCAGCGCAGACAACACTGCCAAGCTCTGGGATGCGGCCTCCGGCAAGCTCATCGCCTCCTTTGACCATCAGGGTACTGTTCGATGGTTGGCGTTTAGTCCGGACGGAGCTCGGGTCCTGACCGCCAGCTGGGATAAAACCGCTAAACTTTGGGATGCGGCGACTCCGGTAATCCTGGCTCGGGAGGTGAGAGAATCGGGTGGCGCCGCAGCCGGGGCAGATTCGTCCTCCGGTTCAACGGTGCCGCAAGTCGACTCGTTCTCAGTTATTGCAAGCGGACTCAAATTTTCAGACGACGGCTCGCTCGTAACGGTTGATGAGCAACGCAGATCGCAGATAACCAGGCAATTAAAGGCCTTTGCGCGCGACGATCATCCGAATGCACGCTTTATAAGGTGGTTTTTCAGTAGCGGAAATGATCGAACGATCTTTCCGGCGAGCGACGTCAAGGTGGACGAATGGGTGGAGAACGAACTCATGACAAATCAAAATATAAACGAAGAATGGGTGCGAAACGCTTTGGTTTTCCTCCCGGATCATCCCTTGCTTCATATCGCCCTGGCGAGGTTTGAAACTAACCCCAAACGCGCTGATTTTCTTCGCTCGTTTGGTCTGGCGAGGCTCCCGAAAAAAGGCGTTGTCTGCACGCGCGCCGCCGAGATGCTGCTGGCACAACAGCGTCCCGAACTCGCGCTGGCCGCCGTCGACAACGCGCTCCTCGCCGATCCAAAGGACCTGACGGCTCAGCGACTTCGCGTCAAAATCCTGGAGGCCATACCGAGATGATCCGGCTCAAACAAAAAGACTTTTATGACGATGCTTTAAGTGTAAACTGGTGTTTTGGTCGCGCAAAACCTTCGTCCGTTCGACTTTCTGCTCCGGCAAGGAGACGCTAGTTATGAAAAGGCTCGTATACTCGCTGACGACGGCTTCCATTGCAGCCGCGATTTTCTTTGCTGGAAATAATGGCGCTGGCGCTTCCGACGAGCAGACATTGGATTCGGCCCAGAAGACTGCAGAAAAAGGACCAGATATTCCGGCTCAAGACGATTCTCAGAAGGAAGCGAAAAGTGGTCCGACAGCAAAAGTAAACGTAGATAGTCAAGGGATTATATTGAAGGGGTACGATGTGATCGGCTACTTCAAACAAGGAAAACCGGTCGAAGGGAATCCAGCATTCGAAAGCACGTATCAGGGTGCTAGATACTTATTTGCCTCGTCAACGGACAAAGCCGATTTTGACAAAGATCCCGAAAAGTACGCTCCGCAGTACGGCGGATTTTGTTCCTACGGGGTAGCTATGGGAGTATTGGCTAGTCTCGAAGATCGCCCGGAGGCGTTTACTGTCTACAGGGGCAAGCTTTACATCTGTGGGAATCAGGAAGCGTTGAAAGCATTTAAGAGCAATATTAACAGCAACATCGAAAAGGCAGACACGAACTGGCGGCTGTTAGCCGGGTCTTAACCCGCAAGGCGTACGCGAAAAGCGCCAGCTTTTTGCACTGTCCCGGCCGGCAGAAGTTGGGGTTTTTCGCTTTCGAGCTCCGGTGCACTAGCTATACGCTCACTGGTTCGAGCGGGCGCGCGCGATGCCTAATAAGCCACTCGCCGTTCTCCGATAGTGCTTCGCGGCCAACAGCAACGATAAGTGCTTGGATGTTGGCAACAACCTGTTTTTCGGCCCCTTCCTGCCGGTCCTTGACAGGCTGTTCAGCCCATTTGGAATAGTCATCAAAGCGCAAACCGGCAGCTTGGAAGAGAGAGGCCATGGACGCGTAGTGGCGCAGGAGTTCAGCGAAAAAGTTAACTTCCACCCATGCGCCACAGAGAACGCCGCCGGCGAGGGCCAGATATTTGAAAATGCTGCCGAGCTTGTAGGCAGACGGTAACCAAGGCACTACTCCCTCCACGAGATAAACTGTCCCAGCGGCGACCAGGGACAAGGCTCCAACCAGCAGAGCGTTCAGAATCAGGTGTCCGCCTCTACGCGATCGCATTCGCTCCGGCAAAAACGCTTTTGGCAAAGAGAACAGCCACTTGCGGAATCCGGAAATCAACTGCACCGGCTTGCGGCGCTTTTTCCCTTGCTCTCTTCCCTCTTTCTTCTTGCCGCGCTCCCGGCCTAAAATGCTTTCGCGATAGAGCATGACGAGGATCAGAGAACCCGTGGCGAAAGCGAGAAGGGCAAGCAGGCGCGGCACGGCAAGAGACTTGGTGCCCTGAGCAAAGAAAAAAAAGAAGGTGAAGAGGACAAAGCCGGTCCAGAGCAAGACGTGAGAGTAGGTCGAGAAAACCTCTCGCCGCAGGTTCAGATCCTCGATTGTCTTCGTAAAATAGAGGTGCTGTCCGCCAATCCAGGTTTCGCGGATGCTTTGCAAGGCCGCACGTTGGTCTTTCGACGAGAGCCGGTTGAATCGCACGCGGTTGGGTTCGTAAGGAAAGGTGGCGCCGCTGATGACATTGCGGATCCAACCTAATTCACCTCGCTGGCGCTGGAGGTAGTTCGAGGCAACCGACTCTCCACTTCCGCTGGCTGTCCAGTAGAACTGCACGCGCAGTCCTTCCGCGATGGCTCGGTAGTCGTCATAGCGCTCGGCAGCGGCAGTTTTTTTGAAGCAAAAATAAACGATCCAGGCAGCCAGAGTTAATCCCAATGCGGTCAGAAAGAAGATTTGCGGCAACGGCAATACCGCGTCCTTCACTTCCCAATTGTCTGCCAGAGAGAAGAAGAAGGCGGAGGCAAAGGCCAGACCGAATAGCGCGCGCTTCAACCGGGTAAGGTGCGCATTATAATGCGCGCTATAGTCAGCGGTCCGGCGTCGGAGCCGGGCAAGCCGATCAAGGGTTGCCTGCAGGTGCTTGCCAGCCGTCGGAAGCGCGTGAACCCGCTGCGCTCCTGCCGAACCATCGGCAGCCGCAGGGAGCATTTCGACAAACGCCACATCTTCTCGAGCCGGGTCAATTTGGATTTTTTCGGCGTTGAGCCGTTCCAGATGCTCAGCGACGACGTTGAGGAGAGCGCGACCCGCTTGGAGCCAATCAGGATTGTCATTCTCTTGTTCGCTGACTCCGGGTGGCCGGCAGTCGTAAGGGTAAAGCACCTCCAGTGATTTGCCTTCAGCACCGCTCCACTTCACTGTTCTGCCTGCCGCTTCTTGAGGTTTTCTAGGTGTGAAGATGTGTATCACGGGTCCGTTGTCAGCCCAACTCAGCGTCGGCACAATAGGCAGCAGACCGAGCGTTACTCCTCGCCGCTTGAGCTCCGCGATAGCTCGGGCACCTGGGTTTTCGCCAGGATTGCAAATCGCGTTTTCGGCTTGGCCGATCGGTTTGTCCGTCAACGCAATGAGGATGTCACTGTAAGCTGCCACGTATTCACCGGCGGCTGCGTAACGGCGGTCACGCTCTTGTTTGCCCATCAAACCAGCAAGGATGGCCTGGTGTTTGGCGCGAAGCGCGTCGTCGTCCAAATCAATCTCATCCAGCAGGCGCACAACAAAAACATTCTCGTCCGGAAACTTGGCGAGAAATGTGCTTGAAGCTTCATCTCTCATAACGCCATCTCGCTTGAAAGTTGAACCCTCCAAATACTGATCTTTGAGGAACGGCAACGGCGCGAGCACCAAAACGGGCGGATCCATTTTCATGGCGGCTTCCGCGACCCATTGATCCGCGCCCGGCGCAAGCGAGGAGAGCAAAATGATCGGCGTATCTTTAAGGTTAAGACTCGGCCCAAGAGCCGTATTGTCTTCATTCGTGTCGTGATCGCGAGAAGCGCGAAGCCACGCAAAAATGCGCTTTACTTCGGTTTCGACTCGATCCCGATGAGCCGGGTCAAGGTCCACGTGACCAGTAACGCCAACGATGAATGCCGGCTTGAAAAAATCTCTTAGCGGGCGAGGAATGGTGTTATCCATCGAAGTACCGATTGTCTTATCCGGTACTCAGGATGGAATCAAATCATCAAGCGACTGACCATGGCGTATCGGACTGTTGCTTTTGCGCGCGCCTTGTCTCCGCTCTTTTGGATCCTTGTTGGTTCATGGAGTATGAACACACATATTGGAAGGCGCCGCCTTAACGATCGGATTGTCCCGCAAGAATGCTTGCGATTGGCCATGCGTTACTTTCCGGTCGCGACATACGGTTTGACCATTTTAGCCGGATCAACCACGCGGTCGAACTCTTCCTGCGTCACGAAGCCGAGCTTCAGTGCGGCATCCTTTAGCGTGAGGTCGTGGTCCATCGCGTAGTGCGCGATCTTCGACGCCTTGTCGTAGCCAATGACCGGCGCGAGCGCCGTTACAAGCATCAGGGAGCGGTCCACGTACTCTTTGATCTTCTTTAGATTCGGTTTCGAGCCCTCGACCAGGAATTTGCTGAAGTTCGTACACCCGTCCGTCATGATAGTGATGGAATGGGTGATGTTGAAGATGATCAGCGGCTTGTAAACGTTCATCTCCAGATAACCGCCGGCACCGCCGAACCCCACCGCCACGTCGTTCGCCATCACCTGCACGGCAATCATCGTCAGCGCCTCGGCTTGGGTAGGGTTTACTTTGCCTGGCATGATGGAGGAGCCCGGCTCGTTCTCAGGGATTATCAGCTCGGCGAAGCCGGCCCGAGGGCCGCAAGACATCAAGCGGATATCGTTGCCGATCTTGTAGAGCGACACCGCCAGCGTGCGTAACGTGCCGGAGAGCTGGACCAGAGCGTCGTGGGCACCCTGCACCGTAAACTTGTTAGGCGCGCTGACGAACGGCAAACCCGTGAGCTTGGCGATCTCGGCCGCGGCGGCCTCGGCAAAGCCGGGTGCCGAGTTGATGCCAGTGCCCACCGCGGTACCGCCGAGGGCGAGGCGATAGACACCCTCCAGTGCATCATCGAGCCGCTGCAGATTGTCCGCCAGCATGCCGGCATAGCCCGACCATTCCTGTCCGAGCGTGAGTGGTGTCGCGTCCTGCATATGAGTGCGGCCGATTTTGATGACGTCTTTCCACTCGTTGGCCTTCGCCGCGATCTTGTCATGCAGCGCCTTGACCGCCGGAATCAACCGCTGCTTCACATTGACCGCCGCCGCGATGTACATGGCGGAGGGAAACGAGTCGTTGGACGACTGCGCCATGTTGACGTGGTCGTTGGGGTGAACCGGTGTCTTGCTCGCGAGCGGCGTGCCGGCGATCTGGCAGCAGCGGTTGGAGATTACTTCGTTGACGTTCATGTTAAACTGCGTACCGCTGCCCGTCATCCAAACATGCAGTGGGAACATGTCGTGATGTTGGCCGGCCAGGATCTCGTCACAAACCTCCACGATCAACTTATGGCGCTGATCGTCGAGCCGCTTGCCGGCATGGTTCGCGTTGACGGCCGCTTTCTTCAGAATGGCGTAAGAAGTAATCATCTCACGCGGAATCAGGTCCTTGCCGATGCTGAAGTGCTCAAGGGAGCGCTGGGTCTGAGCGCCCCATAGTTTGTCGGTGGGAACCTTGACCTCGCCAAGGCTGTCGGTTTCAATGCGGTATTCAATCATAGTAATAAGTGGAGTTAACGTTCAGAGATTGATTTATTGTCAGGGAAAGGTTCATCCGGTCACCGGTCCGATGGTTAAACCGATTGTAACAACCAAGGTCCAAGCCCGAGGCTGAAGATTGGTTTTGCTCACGCCTGGTGCTTTGTATATATTCCAAGACCCATCGGCTTTTGACAACCTCTCTTCGGAGTGTTTCAGGTTCGCATGCAGGAGCTATAATAGTGCCTCTTCCTGTGCTTTTAATATCAAGAGATCGCGGCGCAAGGCTAAGCCGTGAGCAAGGTGTATCAAAGCAACAATCCTCTGGCCGACGGCTTAAAAGAAAACGAGCGAGCGGGCCGTTCCCCCCTCTCAAATAGTCGCTCGCCACGTACGCCCAACGCCGCATAACGTTCGGTTCCGCAACGCTCGACCTACTTGCGGCTTTAAAGCTGCTCCGACCCAAATCGGGTTTCATAACCGCTGGTCGAGAACTTTGGCCTCCCGTCTTTGGAGAGCGGAAAAACCCAGGATGATTGGGATGTTTTATGCCGAATGGCGAAAGGAAATGCGAGTCCACCTTGACAGAATGGATCCAAAGTCCGCGCCCCGGAAGGGACAAGAGAACTGAGCCCAGGTTTTAACCTGGGTACCCGCCACACACCACCATGCGCCCTGAAAGTAGCGCTAGAATGAGCCGCCGCTCAGTGATGATTTCCATCAGGCAGGACGATCCAAGGTTCTCACAAAGAGTCACTGTCTTTAAGAGCCATCTTCTTCGTTCCCGGACTAGGCGAGCAACGGCGCGGCCATGACCGGGTACAAGGAACAAGCATCTATCTCAGATTCCCAGATTGTTGGCGAAGCGTCTCGATTTGCTCTTTAAGACTGAGCAAAGCGAGACGTTTCGCCTGCAATTGGTGTCTGGGGGGAACGGTTTATATTTCGCTGGCTCATTGTTCGATCCTGTTAAGACGCGATCTGAGTCACAAGCGATTTCCGCCGATCAGACGGTCTGCTCGACGAATCGTTCCCCGCTTCGTACGATCGTTTTAGCGATCGAAGATCGAAGGGCCGAAACTCGGCAGGTTCAGGGACAAAAGTCTCCTGTTGTTTGTACCCTTTGCGCAGGGCGATTATTGCAAAAACTAACGGTTCCATATTTCAATTTCTTTCTTTTAAGGTTCAGCAAGAACGCACCGACTCTGATGCTCAGAGAGTCTAAAGCCAGGTAGTTTAGCCAACCCGTTCGGTTACTTTTCGTCTCGAAGGGCGAAATAAGTGAGAATCGCCCTTGGAGTCATTGCGATGCCTATGAAGACCAGGACGGTGCCCAGGTCTTGGATGCTTTTGACGATTTCCATAGTTCTTCTTTTCTCAAGTTCATGTCCAACTCTGAGAACCAGTAAGAGACCCCGTCAATCGACGGGTTTCTCCTTCCCATTTCTCTCAGCATCCCGGATTTAACACTCCTAATCGAAGCGCTCTCCAGAATGCCCAGAAAAACTTCTTGGAAATCTGACAACGAAAATATCTTACTTAACCGGTCTGTCAACATACAAAAATTTAGACCAGACTCCGCATGTGCAAGCCGTTTGCTTTAAGGTTATTATATTCCAGGACGTTCAGCGGTTATCAAACGGTTATGAAACCGGTCCGCCGAGGACCGCTACGAATACTCGACGGTTGCGGGTTGCCCCGCGCCCGCCGATTCGTACGCGGCCCACGCCACCCGAGGATGATGACGAGCATGATCCCGGGCAACAGTTGATCCCGTGTAACAGAAGGGACCTACGAACGATGAAGATCGTCGAGCGCGCGCTTGGTCTGTTCCAGGATTTCGGTTAAACGCTCTTCGCGCTCAGGATCCCCGGCCGCCCATTTCGCTGCTTTAAACGTCGCTTTCACCAGAGAGCCGAGCGGACGGAAAAAGGTAAACGATTCCGGTCCTGCCGATTCACCCCAGTCTCCCCAACGTTTGGCACGTTTCCAAATCCGCTCGACCGTTTCCTTTTCACGTTCGAGTTCGTTGACTCCTTCCGACGTCAACCGGTAGGTTCGCCGGCCGTCTTGATTGTCCGATTGAACCAATCCTTCGTCCTCGAGTTGTTGCAAGGTCGGATAAACTGTCCCGGCGCTGGCGCGGTATAATCCTCCCGACCGCTCGGTCATGTCCTTGATGAGCTGATAGCCATGTTTCGGACCCTCTTGCAGCAACGATAGGATGGCGAGGCGGATCTCACCGAACTCAAAGAACCGGCCTCGGGGACCTCCAGCAAAGCCGGAAAATGGTCCCCAATCCTCCCATGGCCCCCAGCCGCCCCTGCCGTGAGGCTTCCAATGTCTTCCCATAAAATCCCGATAAGCGCCCCGGCGGCCTTTACAAGCATCACGACGGCTTGGGGAAAAGTCCCAGTCTGGAGCATCTGCGAATCTTGCCCGCACTCGTTCGCAGCCTGACAAAAAGAAATACCAAAACCGTTTCATAGGTAAAAGTTTATATCGAACGATATATCTACCGTACTGAAAAGCTTGTCAAATCAAGGTCTGTACTTTCTCGGTTTCGATCCCTTCTCACCCCAAAATCTCTGGAACGACGAAAATCGGTCCTTGTCAGGCCGAGATCGTCCAGAACTCGGCTGGCGATAGTCATACTAATCCGCAAAAACCACCAAAAAACCGTGGCACATAAAATGCTCCAAAAGGCTCTACAAAAACGCGATGTCTAAGAGCTTTTTTGTATCCCTTGCCTGCATTCTCCCGTGCCTCGTGCTTAGCGCCTTGCCGCTCAGCAAGCCACTGCACTACCGAATCGCCAGTGATCCCGCACTGAAAGGTAAAGGGAAAGATGGTCAGTGCATGGATTATGCAGTGGCCTTATCATCCCGACTGGCTTCAAACGGCATTCACGGCCAACTGATCTTCTACCGGTGGCATATTCGGAATACTCCCATGAACGGCAGCCACGTCTTCGTCGCGTATCGACTCTCCGACGGGACCAAATGGATTGTCGATAACGAACTCCCGCATCCGAAGGCGGTCCCGGTCGACGCCAGCCCGATGCAACTGGTCTACCTGCTGGGTGGCTCGGAATCTGCGCCTGTCGAGGTGAAGCTTCAGGAAGGATTGAACGAGCTCAGCTTTTTCTGAGTATACAACCTGGTGAGTTGCGGCGTAAGTTGATGGCATCATGCGCTATCTCGTCAAAGCCCGCCTCAGACCGGGACGGGAACGGGCACTCGTTCGAGCCGTCGAGGAAGGAAATCTCGGACAAGGGTCAGTCGCGGGTGACGAATATCTGCACGACATGGAACAAGCGAGGCTCGGCCACAAGGGGGAGGTCCATTGGGTGGAGGTCTGCTTCTGCCCGACTCCGCTCGCTGAGGAACGCCCCTATTGGGAGAAATACTTTGAACTGCTGAGCGTCAAGGACGCCCATTCACGGAGAAATTGTCGCGATCTGAACGGCACGGAACCCTGGGCTTGTTGTGATTGCGATTGCACAAAGAAATGCGAAGAATGGCTCGCCAAAAAAGGGCAAGCATTTCTTCCCGCGCTGCGCGAGCTGGCGTCCAAATAACTGGGCACCCACCGCTGCGTTTCTCCCTCGCTCCCTTCCCCACCGCGCACAGGCGCCATTTACTCCTTCATGAGTGGGGCTTAATTACAAGCGTGGTCCGCACCATCATCCATTTGGACATGGATTGTTTCTATGCCGCCATCGAGGTTCGCGATAAGCCCGAACTTGCCGGTAAACCGGTCGCCGTCGGCGGCGCACGCGATCGACGGGGCGTACTGACAACCTGCAACTACGAGGCGCGCAAGTTCGGCGTCCGCTCCGCCATGCCGACCTTCCAGGCGCTGGCACGTTGCCCTGAACTGATCGTCCTGCCGACTCGGTTTGACATTTACCGGCGCGAATCGGCAAAAATCCGCGAAATCCTCCTTCGATTCACACCCCTGGTTGAACCGCCTTCCCTCGACGAAGCGTTCCTGGATGTTTCAAAGCGCGACGAGAACGGTGCCGCCCTGGCGCAACACATCCGCGAACTGATCTATCAGGACACTGCGTTGACCGCTTCCGCAGGAATTGCTCCGAACAAGATGTTGGCCAAGATCGCAAGCGATTGGAACAAGCCCAACGGCCAATTCGAAATCCGACAAGCGGATATCCACGAATTCATGGAACAGCTCCCGGTCCAGAAACTATGGGGTATCGGCGCCAAATCCGCTGAGAAATTCCACCGCCTGGGCATCCGGACTTGTGGAGAACTTCAGCGATGTTCAAGGATCCAGTTGCATGAATGGTTCGGAAAATTCGGGCTTGAGCTCTTCCTGCTGTGCAGAGGCGACGATCGACGAGACGTTACCCCGGATCGTGAACGCAAATCTCTGAGCAACGAACGAACGTTTACGATCGACCTCACCTCGGCGGCGCAATGTGAATCTCGGGTGCCGGATCTTTTTGAGGAAATGATGGCCGACCTCACAAAGACAGGCGCTGTAGGACAGGTCAAATCCCTGTTTGTAAAGATCCGATTTGCCGATTTCACCCGGACAACCGTCGAACGAGCCGGGTTGCCTCTGAACATCGAGAGTTTCCTGCAATTGCTGCGCGTAGGTCTGGAGCGCAAGCAATTAGGAGTCCGGCTTCTGGGCTTGGGGGTGCGTTTCAGCGAAGCTTCACCGGAAAGCGCGGCGCAGCTGGAACTATTTTAGCCCAAAAGCCGAAGATCGAATCTGCTGAAGCTGCGGTCTGGAATTCAAATTTCGGGTTTCACCACACGATCTACGGTCGGTGCAGGCTTCCGACGACTCCGGCGCGCGAGCATCAACTAATGCCGTTCCAATTTCGCGATGAAATCGTACGGATATGGGAGTGAAATCTCGCTCGCGGCATCGAGCTTCGCCACCTGATCCGGCGACAGCGACCATCCGGTTGAACCGAGGTTGTTTTCGAGCTGCTGAATCCGGCGCGCACCGATGATGGGCGCAGTTACCCCAGGCTTTTGCAAAAGCCAATTAAGCGCCACCTGCGCGGGCCACCGGTTGACCAAGGCGGAGACCTCATGCAATCCGTCCAAAGTACGCCAAGTCTGCTCATTATTGTAAGCGCTCCACTTTTCGCCCCAATTTTTCTTCTCCGCCAGCTGGATGCGCGATCCCTCCGGTGGCGCAGTCATCCCACGCTTGAACTTCCCGGAAAGCCACCCGCCCCGGAGGGGGCTCCAGGGGAGGACTCCCAGGCCTTCGCGCACGCTCAGCGGAATAAGCTCCCATTCGGTGCTGCGGCACAAGAGATTGTACTGCGGCTGGAGGCAAACAAAAGCCTCCCACCCGTTTGCCCGACTCACGTCGATTGCTCGCTGCAGCTGCCAGCCGGCGAAGTTGCTTGCTCCCACGTAACGAACCACGCCTTTCCTGACGAGGTCGTTCAGCGTCGATAGAGTTTCTTCCAATGGCGTTTTCTCATCCCAGCAATGCACCTGGTAGAGATCGATGTAATCCGTCTGCAACCGCCGCAGGCTGGCCTCTGCCGAACTCAAGAGATGTTTCCGACTCAGACCGAGATCGTTCGGTCCGCTCCCCATCGGCATCCGCACTTTCGTCGCGATTACGAGATCGTCGCGATGCTGTTTCCTTAGCCAGCGTCCCACGATTTCTTCTGAAATGCCGGTGGAATAAACGTTGGCGGTATCAATGAAATTGCCGCCCGATGCGACAAATTGGTCCATCATTTGAAAGCTTTCTTCTTCTGTAGCTTCGTTCTCCCTCCCGAACGTCATCGCTCCCAGACAAAGTTCACTGACCTTTAAGCCGGTCTTTCCAAGGTATCGGTAGTTCATACGTTTGTTTACATCGATCCAGAACTGCAAATCTGTCCAGGAAGATGTGTGAGGAGACAGAAGTCAGATGTCAGATGTCAGTAGTCAGTAGTCAGTAGTCAGTAGTCAGTAGTCAGTAGTCAGTAGTCAGTGGTCAGTGGTCAGTGGTCAGTGGTCAGTGGTCAGTGGTCAGTGGTCAGTAGTCAGTGGTCAGTGGTCAGTGGTCAGTGGTCAGTGGTCAGTGGTCAGGAGCCCCGCTCCCCCAACCGGCGGCCTAGCCGGAGTCAATTTCGTCATTTCGCATGAAAACGGAGGTATCATCATCCACCGATTGAAAAGTCGCCCTCTCATTCTGCAACTCCTGTCTCCTGACTTCTGTTCCCTGTCCCGCTGTCTCCTGCTTAAACAACCTTGAAGATTCTCGACGGCAGGTAGAACCTTTGGGTGATGATTTCGCCGTACAAGTTCGCCCCCCGGGCCCGGCTGCTGGACTTTATGCGACAAGCCGGCAACCCGAACCTCATCAATCTAGCTGCCGGACTACCGTCCGTGGACTGTGTCCCCAAGGCGGCTCTGAAACGAGCATTCGACTCGGCGTTCATCGAGGAGGCGGATGTCGCTCTAGGATATCACACCCCGGATGGCGATTACGCGCTCCGGGCAAAAGTTGCTGAACGCTTTGCGCGTCGAGGAATCTCGGTAACCCCGGATGAAATGGTGATTACCACCGGGTGTACGCAGGCGTTGCATGGAATGATCAGACTGTTGGCTCACTCAGGCGACGTCGTAGCTTGCGAAGCGCCTGCCTACTACGCGACTCTTGAAATGCTCGGGGATACAGGTATTCGGGTTCTGCCCCTCCCTGTCCGGGATTCTGAGGGCGTTGATCTCGACTTGGTTTCCACGTTATTTGAGCGGTATCGCCCAAAATTTTTCGTTGTCTGTTCAACGCTCTCGAATCCGTCCGGCGCGACGATGTCCAATGAGGCGCGCCGCGCGCTGGTCGAGATCTGCCGAAAGACCGATACTCACATTCTGGAAGACGAGATCTATGGAGAGCTCTCAGAAATCGACGGGCTCCGGCCGATTCGTTCGTATGACGATGGAAGCATCGTCTCCTATGTCATGAGTTTTTCGAAGACGGTGGCGCCTGGCATTCGCGTTGGCGTCTGTGTTCCGGGAGGGAACACGGATCGATTTGCACAACTGAAATGCCAGCAAGATATGCATTCAGCCACTCTGTGCGAAGTTGCATTCCGAAAGTACCTGGAGGGCGCAGATCTCGACTCGCACCTGAAATATCTGAAAGAGTTGAACCGTCAACGCCGCCAAATTGCCAGGGAAATCATCGAAAAATATTTTCCGCAGGGAACGATCATCTGGATTCCAGAAGGCGGTTTTTTGCTTTGGGTGGAAGTCCCTCAACGCATCGACATCGAGGCGGTATACCAGGCCGCACTACTGAAAAATGTGGCGTTCAGCCGCGGAAAGGCCTTTTTCACCACCCCGGAAGCGAAAATCAGCTCAATGCGGATCAATTGTTCGCGGCCAACGACGAACGAGCTTGTCCAGGGACTGGAGACACTTGGCAAGATCCTCTCGCAAAGCGTATGAGCCGGCATTTCATTTTCCACGGCACTTTTCTCATACTTGTTGGAATCCTCTCGGTCATGTACAATCCACATACCGGACTTCTCGGTTTTAACCCGGATGCCAAATCGGGTCTGATCGTCAGCGGCGCGTTTGCCCTGATCTCGTTTTTTTGGGCGTTCATCTATTCGAAGCAGGCTGATCGCGTGGCCGTGATCGGGGGATTTATTACCACAATCCTTCTTTTCGTCGGAACCGTCCCACGAGCATTCGGTGCCTGGATCGGGTATGCCGGCGGAGACACCGCCAAATGGTTCGCCGGAACAACCATTTCTCTCGTCATTCTCGGATCGATTCCTCTTTTCGCCTCACTTTGGCAGAGCCTTCGCACCAGGATCCTGTCCCCGAAATGACCGGTCAGAAAAAGTCAGGAGACAGCAGCCGGGGTCGGAAGTTAAAGAATGGATCTGCGGATCTCCGCCTTGTCGATGGTTGCGATTCTTGCCATTTGCACTCGATCCGAGCTGTGACCTTTGTTCTTGACGGCACAACACTCCAACACTCCAACACTCCTGGCTCCTGGCTCAGTGAATGTTGCTCTATTCGTTTGCAACAAAGAAGAATCCTGCATGTGTTCTGATAGCGATGCTCAACCCTGCCTGCTTCATTTCGGCGATCACAAGAGCCTTAATCCGACTCGGGATCGCAATTGTGGTTCTGGTTTCCCTATTTTCTTCGTGGCCGGTCCAGGCCGATCCCTCCCTCCCTCCGCTGGGCGTGGAAAACGATCCTCTGTGGCTCCGCTATCCCGCCATTTCACCGGACGGAAAAACGATCGCATTCAGCTTTCGGGGGCACATTTTCACAGTACCGGCCGCCGGTGGCCTGGCGGTCCCTCTGACTGCCGGCCCAGCGCACGATTCATCGCCCGTCTGGTCTCCCGATGGTAAGCTCATCGCCTTTGCGTCCGACCGCTGCGGCCACAACGATGTTTTCCTGACCAGTTCCCAAGGAGGCACAGCGAGGCGCCTGACGACCTACTCAACGGATGCGGTGCCGACCAGTTTCACACCAGACGGACAATACATCCTGTTTGATGCCTATCGGATGGGCTCGGCTCAGAGCTCGCTGTTCCCTGTGAAGATCTTCCCGCAACTCTACAGGGTATCGATTCAGGGCGGACGCGCCGCGGAGATGCTTTTGACCACCCCTTCATTGCACGCGCAGTATGACCGCCCGGAAAACCGGATCCTGTACGAAGATTTGAAAGGCTACGAAGATCCGTGGCGAAAGCACGAGACATTTTCTGTCGCACACGATATCTGGCTCTACGACGCGCGGAATGGCAGCCACACGAAGCTATCGAGTTTTCAAGGCGAAAATCGAAACCCGGTATGGTCGCCGGACGAAAGCGCGATCTATTACCTGAACGAACAAAGCGGATCGTTTAACGTTTGGCGCCTCCCTTTGACGAACGGTCAACCTGGGACTGCCCAGCAACTCACCAGATTCCAGCGGAATCCAGTCCGGTTCCTCAGCGTGGCAAATAACAGCGATCTCTGCTTCGGGTACGATGGCGAGATCTACACGTTTCCGGCTGAAGCCGCGCAACCGCAGAAGGTCAGGGTACAGATAGGCTTGAGCGACAGCACCGCTGCCATCCAAACCAAAAGCTACAGCGACAATGTTACCGAAGTGGCCCTGAGTCCCAATGGTAAAGAATTAGCCTTCGTTGTTAGAGGTGATATCTACGTCGCTTCCGTGGACCAGGGCGAGACCAAACGAATTACGAACACTCCCGGACAAGAACGCAGTATTTCCTTCAGTCCAGACGGCCGCCGGCTCGTATTTGCGGCCGAATACGGCAAACCCTGGGGTCTCTACGAGGCGTCGATCGCTCAACCGAAGGAGAAAGAGCCCTATTTCTTCAATTCCACTGTGATCGACATCCATCCACTTCTGGAAAACGACCAGGAAAACTTCCAACCAAAGTATTCGCGGGATGGAAAAGAGGTGGCTTACCTGGAGAACCGCACAACGCTGAAGGTTTTGAACCTCGAAACAAAACAGACCCGCACCATCCTTTCCGGGGCCCTGAACTATTCGTACGAAGACGGAGACCAATGGTTTGATTGGTCTCCTGACGGAAAATGGTTTCTAGTCAGTTTTTTGACTCCAGAGCATTGGGCCTCCCAAGCGGGACTGGTCGATGCGGCTGGCCAGCAGCAACTGACCGACCTCACTAAAAGTGGATACGACAATCTACACCCGCACTGGATGATGGATGGAAAATCGATGATCTGGTGGTCGGACAAGTACGGTCTCCACGGGGATGGCTACTCCGCAAATCCCCAGCAGGACATCTACGAGATGTTTTTCACTCAGGAAGCCTATGACAGGTCCAAGCTCTCCAAAGCGGAGTACGACATTCTAACCGAGTCGGAAGCGGAAGAGAAAAAGAAGAAGGACGCCGAGAAAAAGGGAGAAAACAAAGAACCCGATACGAACGCGACAAAAAAGGTCGAACCACTCGCCATTGACCTTAACAACATCGAAGACCGGATTGATCGGCTGACCCTTGGTTCGGCACCAATCGCAGACGGCCTCCTGACGAGCGACGGCGAGACACTCCTCTACCTGGCCAACAGCGAGAAAGGGTACGTGCTATGGTCATTGAAACCGCGTGAAGGGGAATTGAAACGGCTATGGGAATTCGAAACACCAAAACCGTCACCTCGAGGTCTTCCCTTTCCGGCGATGATCCAGCTCGACAAGGACGGTAAGTATGTTTTCGTGCTCGCGGCCGGACGAATCACGAAAGTAGGCGTAGCCGACGGCAAGGCCGAACCTGCGAAGTTCAACGCAGTCAAAGAACTCGATGGCGCGGCGGAACGGGAATGCCTTTTTGAACATATTTGGCGCCAGGTACGTGAGAAGTTCTACCTCACAGAAATGAACGGCGTTGATTGGGATTATTACAAATCGGTGTACAAAAAATTCCTGCCCTACATTTCGGACGACCGCGATTTTTCAGAAATGACCAGTGAGATGCTGGGAGAATTAAATGCCAGCCATACCGGGTGCAAACTTCTGCCTGAATCGCAGAACGCCGATGCAACCGCCGTTCTGGGCGCATTCTTCGACAGCAACTACAAAGGGACCGGCCTCAGAATTCAGGAGGTCATCGAGAAGGGACCGTTGATCACCGTTTCAACTCCGATCCAGGCGGGAATGATGATTGAGAAGATCAATGGAATAGTGATTGAACCGGGAATGGATTTCAGTCCTCTGATGAATCATCGAGCAGGTCAGCCGACCTTGTTAAGCATTTTTGATCCAGCAAAGAATACTCGGTTCGATGTCACCGTTAAGCCGATCAGTACGGCTGAGCAGGATGAACTCCTGTACCAGCGTTGGGTGAAACAACGACGTGAAATAGTGGATAAGCTGAGCAATGGCACCGTGGGCTACGTGCACGTCCGGGGAATGGATGACGGGAGTTATCGAGAGACCTACTCCGAAGCCCTGGGTCGCGATAGCAAAAAGAAGGCGTTGATCGTCGACACGCGATGCAACGGAGGCGGGAATCTTCATGACATGCTGGCAACCTTCCTGAGTGGAAAACCTTATCTTGAGTTTCTTCCGCGCGGGCAGAGCATCGGCTGGGAACCAAATGAAAAATGGAACAGAAAGAGCGTTATCCTCGCCAGTGAAAGCAATTACTCCGACGCCTGCTTGTTTCCCTGGGTCTACCAACACTTCGGCATCGGGAAACTGGTCGGGATGCCGGTGCCGGGCACAGGAACATTCGTCTGGTGGGAAGTGCAGCAGAATCCAAGACTGATCCTTGGCATTCCAGAGGTTGGTTTACGGGATGAAAAGGGTCAGTTCATGGAAAAGACCCAGGTTGAACCGGACGTCAAAGTCCGGAACGACCCGAAGAGCATCGAAGAAGGCAAAGATCAGCAACTCGAAAAAGCCGTCGAAATCCTGATGCAGGACTAAGCTCCCGGTCAGACCTGACCCGAACGCTACTAAGATAACGCGCGACAACAGAGTTTATCGGCCCCTTCTAACGAGGGAGTCTCGCACCGATGCCGCTCAGATCTAGCCCCACCGACCGAAAAGCGGGCCTTCTTTTTTTTGGTTGAACGCTATGGTAATCGGTTCTAGCTTCGCCTTCCTCGGATTGGAGTCATAGCTCAACTGGTTAGAGCGCTGCCCTGTCACGGCAGAGGTTGCGGGTTCGAGCCCCGTTGACTCCGCTTTTCTTTTCCCTCGGCACGAGGGAGATTCCCCCAGGTAAAGATGTTCGTAGACGACCCTAGACGGTCTGATTTGATTCCAAAACGACCCTAAAACAACCCTAGAATTTGGCCCTAAATGTCCCTATGCCCGTCACCTCTTTCGCCGATATTAGAAGGGATGAAGACAGCGAAACCAGATTTCAGGGTTGAGTATTCCAAGGTTCCCAATGGCAACAAGCATTGGTACATCATTGGTCGTCCTGAAGGGGATAGGGTAAGGGCTTGGTTCAGAACGAAGGAAGAAGCCCAAGCCGAGGCAAATGAACGCAACACAAAGATGCGGAAACTGGGTGAACGTGCCGTCACCCTCGATCATGCTTTGGTTGCCTCCGCGACACGGGGAGCCACCCTTCTTCAGGTTTACGGAAAGACCGGTCGAAGACGCCATTCAGTTTTATCTCGCCCATCTCAGGTCTCTCCACGCCTCCTGCACCGGCAACCAACTGGTCGAACGGGTGAAGGCTGAATTCGCCCGCCGTCTTTCAGCGGGAGAGATTTCCCCCCGCCACATCCAATCGATGGAAGAGACTTTGCGGAAGTTCTCAGAAAAGTATGGCGAAACCAACATCGCGACCGTCACCGCCGCAGACGTCAAGCAATGGCTTTCAGGAATGGATTTGGCAATCAAGACACGCAATCGCCATCTCGGATACGTCAAGAACGCACTTGGAATTGGGAAAGATTTTGGACTGGTGGGTGAGAACCCGTTGCAAGGAGCGGAACCTTTCCGCGACCCTGCCAAGAACAACCGGCAGGTGGAAATTCTCATGCCTGATCAACTATCCGCTTTTCTTTCCTTCGTTCATCCTGAAACCGTTCCATTCTTTGCAATCTCGGCTTTCACCGGTCTTCGCAGAGCCGAGATTGAAAGGCTGGATTGGAGCGAGATAAAGCTTGACCGCAAACTCATCGATCTCCCAGCCAGCAAGAGCAAAAATCATCGCCGCAAACTGATTGAAGTTCCCGATAATCTTCTCACTTGGTTGAAGCCGCACGAACGAAAGAGTGGCTCGGTAAAACCCAGTCGAAAGTTGCAGTGGGTGATGGAGCAAGCCGCCGATAAAGCAGGGATCGTTTGGACTCCGAATGTTTTGAGACATTCCTTTTGCAGTTATGCCGTCGCCGCGAAGGGCTTTACCTGGACAAGCCTGCAGGCTGACCATATGGGTCTGGAAGAATTCATGCGCAGATAGAGCCGTGCCTGCTTTTCACTGCAAAAAGCTCTTTTCATTGGACCTTACGAACGCCGAAGCGTGGGCTCATAAAAGGAGATTGGTCGCCAGCACTTGTGGCTCGCCAACGCATCTGACCGAATCGAGTTCATCATTGTTTTGATTACGGACTGGTCGTTCGCCTCCGGCTGCTCTCCACCCTGCCTCTCGTCGGCGCAGTTGCCTTCAGCTACGGACAGACCAGTGCTTCTGTCCGATAGGGACTTTCACCCTATTGTTGGTGCGTACTTTCAGGCGCACCCCTATTTGTCTCCGGCAAGATTGTGGTCCCGGAAAAGTGGAAGCTCCCGGATGTTTGGTCATTGTGCGTTTGAGGGGTGCAGAAACGCTTCCAATTCTCGGTCACGGACAGCGGCTCGCTCTTTTCCCCTTTTACCCTGCAGACACGCAATCTTTCTTTCGTGATTGATTGCCAGGATGTATTTGCGTCCGCAAGAGACGCATTCCGAGTTATCTGTGACCGGCATCGCTTAGTTTTGAGCCCAGAGGTTACCGAATTTCGCCCTCGCCAATTTTCGGTATCATCATTATGACGTTTACGGAACAGAACGAGGCGATTCCAGCATTGGAAAGGTTGCGTCGGGACTGACCCGTAACGAGGCTTCATATGATTTGGATTGCTCCATCCGAAAAAGACCAGGCTACCGAGGCTTTAGAGACGCGGCTTTGGGCTGCGGCGGATCAGCATCGCGCCAACTCTGGTCTGACTTCGCAACAATATTCTCAACCAGTTCTTGGTCTAATCTTTCTAAGGTTTGCTGAAGTCCGGTTTTCGGCGCGACGCGATGAACTACAGAAAATAGCCCCAAGCAGCCGACGTAGCTCACGGGTTGATGAGCCTAGTGCCTATCACGCCGAGGGTGTCCTTTATCTCTCGCCGAATGCTCGGTTCGACCACCTGCTGGCGTTACCAGAAGGGGAAGCCGTTGGCAAAGCCTTAAGCGACGCCATGCGCGACATCGAAGAACAATCCATCGCTCTCAGGAGTGCTTCCTAAGACATACGAAATCTTCAACAGCACATTGCTAAAAGAACTCCTGAAGAAGGTATCCGAGATTCCAGCGAGCCTGGGCTACGATGCGTTCGGAAGGATTTACGAGTACTTCCTGGGAGAGTTCGCCCGGACAGAGGGTCAGAAAGGTGGGGAATTTTTTACGCCAAGTTGCATTGTCCGGCTATTGGTCGAAGTACTCGAACCGTTCCACAGGCGCATCCTGGACCCCGCTTGCGGTTCCGGGGGCATGTTTGTTCAAAGCGCACGGTTTGTGGCGGAGCATAAACGAAACGGTGATTCTGAGGAAGGTACTCGTGCCGCAGCCACCGAAATTTCTATCTACGGTCAGGAGAAGACGGGTGAAACTTTGCCGGATGAATCTTGCTATCCACGGTCTGGAGGGAGACGTCCGCGAAACGAATACCTACTACGAAGACCTGCACCAGAGCACTGGACAGTTCGACTTCCTCCTAGCGAATCCTCCGTTCAACGTCAATGCGGTTGACAAAGAACGGCTGACCGGCGACGTCGGAAAAAACCGGCGATTCCCGTTTGGTTTACCGCGAACGGACAACGCGAATTACCTTTGGATACAGCTTTTCTATTCTGCACTTAATGATAAGGGACGAGCCGGGTTCATCATGGCGAATTCCGCTTCCGATGCGCGGTCTTCCGAACAGGAGCTTCGTCGCCAACTAATTGAGAACCGGGGTGTGGACGTCGTTGTTGCTGTTGGACCTAATTTCTTTTACACGGTAACACTTCCGTGCACGCTCTGGTTTTTCGATAGAGGGAAAGAACACCCCGCGTGCAGACACGATTCTCTTCCTCGATGCACGACACATCTACCGGCAGATTGACCGGGCTCATCGTAAATGGACGACAGGGCAGATTGGCTTCATTGCGAACATCGTCCGGCTCTACCGCGCCGAAGAGCTAGATTTCACCCTCGGCGGCACCGAAACCGAAGCGAAGCTAAAAGAGGTCTTCGGCGCTAGACCGAAATACGGCGACGTGCTTGGTCTGTGCCGCACCGCCATGCTCAAAGAAATTGAAGCGCAAGGTTGGTCGCTCAACCCTGGTCGCTACGTGGGCGCGTCGCTCCCGGCGAACAGGTGAGCGACGAGGACTTCAAGGAACAACTCGAAACCTTCAACGAAGAACTCGAAATCTTGAACGCCCAGGCACGCGACCTCGAACAAACCATCGCCCGCAATGTGGCGGAGATTCTGGAGGCGTGATTATAGCAACGACTGCAACGCCAAATTTCCTCGGCGATGTAGTTCGTTTTGCAAACGGCAAATCAATTAAACCTGGTGGCGATGGTTGCTACCCTGTTTACGGTTCAAACGGCATAATCGGTGGCTCGGATGACTTCCGGTACGAGAATGGAATGATCATCGGTCGCGTTGGCGCTTACTGCGGTTCAGTGGCTTATTGCCCCGACAAGTTTTTGGCCTCGGACAACACGCTGGTCGCCTTCCCAGCCTCGGAACATTTCGACACTAAGTTCCTGTTTTATCTGCTTACCGATGCAAATTTGAGCCGATACGCCGGTGGCGCGGCACAACCGCTAATGACGCAGACAGTCCTGAAGCAAGTGAAAGTCAAGGTCCCTCCGCTTCCTGTCCAATGTCGCATCGCTGGCATCCTCTCGGCTTACGACGACTTAATAGAGTACAACCTGCGGCGCATTCGGATTCTGGAGAAGATGGCTCGCAGCCTTTACCGCGAATGGTTTGTCAAGTTTCGGTTTCCGGGTCATGAAAAGGTCTCACGCGTGGAGTCTCCGCTCGGTTCCATTCCAGAAGGGTGGGACGTCAAGCTAATTGTTGACCTGTGCGAGTCTGTTAGCTACGGCTTTACTGCTAGTGCAACGCGTGAGGAAATCGGTCCAAAATTCCTGCGCATTACGGATATTGTACCTGATATCATCGAGTGGGGCGAAGTCCCCTTTTGTGAAATTTCATCAGACAAAAGTCGAAAATATTTGCTTCAACCTGGCGACATTGTAGTTGCTCGCACGGGAGCGACGACAGGGTTCGCGAAACGCATCAACAAGCGTCATCCGCTTTCCGTATTCGCTTCCTATCTTGTTCGAGTTCGCGCAAAGGGAAACGTGAGCAACCGAATGCTCGGCATTCTGATGGAATCTGACGAGTACAAACAGTTCATCAAGGTGAATATTGGCGGCGCTGCTCAGCCGCAGGCAAACGCTGTCGTCCTGACTTCTATGCGGGTGATTGTCCCACCACCTAAACTAGCAGGAGAATTTGACCGGCTTGTTGAACCGTTCTTGGATGAAATCGAGTTGCTTGCGGTCACCAATCGAAATCTTCGTCGTACTCGCGACCTGCTGCTGCCGCGACTGCTATCGGGAACCGTAAATGTTTCCGACGCTGATTCTGCGGACTGTCTCGGAAGCGATGTAGGAAAGTCGGTTGAACCGGTAGCAACAACGCAAAGACGTTCGGATACCGTCGCGATTTCAATTAAGGAATCGCCATTGAGCGAAGCAGCGACCCAGGAGCATCCTGGCAACCAACTAGAGCTTGGTTACACGCTTCCCACGCCAATCGACCAGACAGACCGTTCCAACGTGCTTGCTGCAATTCGTCAAGTCTTCAGCGATGGTCAGCCCCGCACTCGCCAATACGCTATCCGCGAGGTGGCGCAAGCGCTCGGTTACGGGCGGGTCGGTCATCGGATAAACGATGTGCTGCAGACCGACCTTCTCACTGCCGTCCGTCGCGGAATTCTGGATAACGTCGAGGATGAGTTAATATTGTTAGCTCGCTCAATCGCAGATTATGATAGGGATCTCCTCAAGCGCCAGTTCCTCGCTGCCGTCGGGCGTTCATGGATTGAGCGCGATCAAGCGGTCCAGAATTTCTGCCGCTGGATGGGATACCGTCGGACGGGACCAATTATCGACGAAACGGCACTGTCACTCATCCAAGGGTTGCTTCGAGAATCGCGACTTGAAGCCGACGGAGCTGGTCTGATACGTCGCTGTTCCTAACGTTTTTTAATAACATCGCACTTGAATAACGCATGAAAGCCGAGGAGAAAAATATCGGACAGGTTCTTACTGAGGAGTTGCGCTACGAGGTCCCTGCCTACCAGCGTCCATACTCATGGGAAGAGGAACATACGGAGGATTTGCTTCGCGATATAGAAGAAGCCTATGAAAACGGTGACAAAGAGTATTTTATTGGAGCTGTTATCACAATCGAGCGTGAACTCAACAAGCGCTACGAAGTCGTTGATGGGCAGCAGCGTCTCACGACTCTGAATCTGATCTTCGCACGGTTACGTGAAAAGATTGAAGACGGAAACGCGAAACAAGTAATAGGGCAGCGAATCTTGCCACGAAATCCTCTTACTGGCCAAACGGAGGTACCTCGATTGACGTTGCGGAAAAGGACCAAAACTTTTTTCGCGAATATGTTTTAGAAGTGAAACCGATTGATGCTGCCACAGTCGAGGACTTGGATGCTCCAAAGGCTCAGATAATGCGGAACAATAGGCAAGATAGATTTTTTCTTGAAGGATCGCAGCCAGGAATGGTTGAAGCTATTCGCGAACTTCATTCTGCAAAACGTCTACGTTGTGTTGGTACGAACGGAGAATTTTCAGTCGGCTTACCGACTTTTCAATGTCCTGAATGCTCGCGGTCTCACTTTATCGAACGCGGATCTGATAAAGAACCAGCTTTTCAGCAAGCTTGGCGAAAATAGTACGCGCCTTTATGAACTAGAGGAGCTTTGGATGGAATTGGAAGAGATAGCTGACGTCGAAAATCTCGACACCTTTCTCGGGTACCATCGAACCGCTGTTGTTGCGGAGAAGGCGAGGAAGTCTCTCGCTGAAGAATTTGACCTAATAATTAAGAAAGACCTAAGGTCGCCCATAGATTTTCTCGCAGGTCTTATCGCCTCGGCGAAAAACTATGAAAAGATCACAGACAGCGAGTTTAAAGAACCAAGAGTTTTCCGGTGCTTGGAAGCATTAAAGCGCGTCAGCTATGACGAGTGGATACCAGCTCTTCTCAGCTTTCTGAATAAGCCAGTAGTTGATTTGAATCTCGCTGAGTACGTTTCGCTCTTGGAAAAAATCACTATGCAGAACTGGGTACGCCGACTTGGTCGAACGAAACGGAACACTATTTACTACCGGCTCATAACAGCGATCAACAAACGAGAAACAGCGGATCAGATCAGAAGGATTTTTCAAGAGAGCGCAAACAATGACGAATTTTTCGCTCTGCTAGGAGGTGATGTCTATGGATTGCCCGGTGCACAAGCAATTCTTCTTCGTTTTGAAGAAGGCGTCCAAGACGAATCGGTCACAAAAACCTACGCTGGACGCCTGACTATCGAACATGTCCTGCCTCAGGTGTTGAAGGACTCTTATTGGACGGACAGATTCGCTCCCGAGCAACATCGGGAATGGGTACACAAGCTCGGAAATATTACACTCCTCTGCGGGAAGAAAAACACCAAAGCCCAGTATTACGCCTTTCCCGCAAAGAAGGAGATTTACCTTAAGCGGAACGAGAGGGTCTCCTTTGATTTAACCAAAGCGATTTGTGACGAGGCTGAATGGAGAGTTGGCGAGATTCAAGCTCGCCAAGACCATTTAATCCAGATCGCAGAGCGACTCTGGAAGATTGACTAAAGCCTGTGCCGCGCTCCTACACCGAAGACGAATTGGTAGAACAACCAGCAATTCAGCTTTTCGCGCAATTGGGGTGGCAGACGATGCCCGCGAAGGACGAGATTTTCGGTGTCCCCGGAACTCTCGGGCGAGAGACAAAGAGTGAGGTCGTACTTGCAGATCGGCTGAAAACAGCGATTCAGCGGCTGAATCCGCAATTACCACCGGAAGCAATTACGTTAGCTCTGAACGATTTGATTCGTGACCGGTCCACAAAAGCCCCCGTGGCAGCGAATCGCGAGATTTACGACTTGCTCAAAGATGGCGTGATCGTTTCGATAGCGGACAGAAAGCACGGCGGGCAAATCACCGAGCGGGTGCGGATAATCGACTGGCAGAACCCAGCTGCCAACGACTTCCTGTTGGTCAACCAATTTTCTGTAAATGGAACCCTTTATACCTGTCGAGCCGACTTGGTCGGCTTTGTGAACGGGTTGCCGATGATTGTCATTGAGCTGAAGAAACCAGGCGTACCCGCGCAGGTTGCCTTCGACGAAAATCTGACGTGGTACAAGGAGGTCGTACCGCAGCTTTTTTGGTCGAACGGATTGCTGATTACCTCAAATGGAATCGATAGCCGCGTTGGCTCGCTGACTTCAAACTGGGAACGGTTCTTTGAGTGGAAGCGCATCGAGAAGGAAGACGAGCCACGCCGGGTTTCTCTTGAAGTGTTGATCCGAGGCGTATGCGAGCCAAAGCGCTTCTTGGACTTGGTCGAAAACTTCACCGTCTTTTCTGAGCAAGGCACGCCCCCCCGAAAATAATAGGTCAAAATCACCAGTTTCTCGGCGTCAATAACGCGATAGCTTCGATGCTGGAAGCTCGCGAGCTACGTCATGGGAGAGGAGGTGTATTTTGGCAGACACAGGGTTCGGGGAAGAGTCTTTCCATGGTGTTTTTCGCCCAAAAGGTTTTTCTGAAGCTGCCGGGAAATTGGACGTTCGTTATCATCACCGACAGGGCTGAGTTGGACGACCAGATTGCAAAGACATTCAAGTCATGTGGTGCGGTAAGCGAAACGGAGAGCGCCCATTGTCACGCTGAAAGCAGTATGCACTTACGTGAGCTGCTAACCGGGAATCACCGTTACGTATTCACCCTGATTCACAAGTTCCGAACAGAGCCAGGGGAAACTCATCCGGTGCTAAGCGAAAGACGAGATATTATCGTCATTAACGATGAGGCTCACCGCACTCAATACGACACCCTGGCGCTCAACATGCGCACGGCTCTTCCGAATGCGACATTCCTGGCGTTCACCGGCACGCCGTTGATTGCGACTGAGGAACGCACTCGTGAAGTGTTCGGAGACTACGTCTCAATCTACGATTTTCAGCAGTCGGTTGAGGACGGCGCGACTGTGGCTCTATTTTATGAGAATCGCACACCGGGACTGCGCCTCCAGAATGCTAACCTGAACGAGGACCTGTATGCGCTAATCGAACAGGCGGAACTGAACGAGGAAGCCGAACGGAAGCTGCAGAGAGAACTGGGTCGCCAGTACCATCTCATCACCCGTGATGACCGGCTGGAAATAGTTGCAAAAGATATAGTGCACCATTTTCTGGGTCGCGGTTTCCAAGGCAAAGCAATGGTGGTTTCCATTGATAAGGCTACCGCGCTCAAGATGTATGATAAGGTGCGTAAACATTGGGAAATCGAACGTCATAGTGTTGAGCTGAAGTTGAGGGAACGCTCCGGTCCCGGCACCTCAGAAGCTGAGGGTGTCGAAGGACTTCGCCAACGGCTTGAGTTATTGACCAACACCGGCATGGGCGTCATCGTTTCGCCTGGACAGGAACGAGACAGAGCAGATGAAAGCTCTGGGGTTGGATATCGTGCCGGATCGGAAACGAATGAATGAAGAGAAACTCGACGAAAAGTTTAGAGACCCGAGCGATCCATTTGGACTCGTGTTTCTCTGCGCGATGTGGCTGACGGGATTCGATGCGCCAAGCTGCTCCACGGTTTACCTTGATAAGCCGATGCGGAATCACACACTGATGCAAACTATAGCCCGCGCCAACCGGGTGTTTCCCGGTAAACACAGTGGATTGATTGTGGATTACGCCAAGGTTTTTGCGTCACTTGAAAAAGCTCTGGCGATCTATGGCAAAGGAAAAGGGGGAGCCACGCCGGTCCGGGACAAAAATCAATTGCTCGAAATGCTCCGCAAAGCTCTGGAGGAAAGCTATACTTTTTGCGACCAAAAGGGTGTGAATCTCGGCGAAATCGAGTCGGTTCACGTTGGAAGTTTTGAGAGGGTGGAGCGCATTGGAAAAGCTGTGAATGCGTTAATCTCCCCAGATCCTCTTCGGAAGGAGTTTCTCGCACACGAGAAGGTCGTTCGAACCCTATTCCAAGCTGTGAAGCCAGACCCGGCAATAATGGAGTTGATTTCCGCCGTCTCTTGCCTGGGTACCATTGCCGATGAGATCCGCACTCGGACCAGCGCGGGACGATCCGGGGATATCTCCGGGGTTCTCGCAGATGTAAATCGTCTGCTCGATGACTCCATTGCCGCAGATGGGTTTCGGATCAGAGAGGCTTCAACGGACGAACAACAAGGAGGCATCGACCTAACCAAAATCGACTTTGAAACTCTTGCGAAACGGTTTGCGAAATCGAACACGAAGAATGTCGAGCTTGAACAACTCAAGGTCGCCATTCGTACGCAGCTCGACAAGCTTGTGCGATTGAACCGGACCCGAATCGACTTTCTGGCGAAGTTCGAGGAATTGATTGAATCCTATAACCAAGGAAGTCGAAACATTGATGAGCTGTTCCGCGAGCTTGTCGCACTGAGTAAGACTCTCACTGACGAACAACAGCGCCACGTGCGCGAAAATCTCTCCGAGGAGGAGTTGACGGTTTTCGATATTTTGACACGTCCTGGTCCTGCCCTGTCCCCAGAAGAGCGACGCGAGATCAAAAAAGTTGCCCATATACTCCTCGAACGCCTGAAGACCGTTTTGACTCTGGACTGGCGAAAGCGTGTCGATGCGCGGGCTCGCGTTCAGTTGGCAATCGAAGATATCCTCGACGATGGTCTTCCTCGGGCTTACACGCCAGAATTGTACAAGGGTAAATGTAAGGCGTTATTTGAGCACGTTTATGAAAACTACGTTGGCTCGGGCGTTAGTGTTTGCACCGCAGCGGCGTGAACAATATCGGGAGTTATCTAACCCGAGATTGGCCGCATCCCTCGATTTTGAAAGTGGGTATGACAAACACATCAGAAAACAACATGGAGTCACTGATTAAGAAACTTCAGTCGCTCCAGAATAAAACAACCGCCAATGGATGCACCGAGCAAGAGGCATTGCATGCCGCTGAAAAGGTGGCTGAACTATTGGACAAGTATGGGCTTTCGATTGAACAATTGAAGCTTGATACGGCCAAAGATGAGTGCAGCGCTCGTGCTTTCGATTTGGGGAGCAAGAGACAAACTCACCCAGTCGTTCTGTGCATGTCTGCCATCGCTAAGTATACGTCCACCAAAAGCTGGTACAAAAATGGTGGAAACGGTCCCATCGAGTATACTTTCTTTGGGTTTCGGACAGACGTAGAAATAGCAGGGTGGTTGCTGAAAACCTTTAAGGAGGCAATGGACACATCCTATATGGTTTATTGCGCTACGTACACCGGAACCCTTCACTGGAAAACTGTCCGTAAGGCGTTCACGGATGGAATGAGTGACCGCTTAAATGCCCGATTGCATCAATTAACCGAAAAGCGCAGCAAGCCTCCAGTAGTGGAGGCGGAAACAGAAGTGGATGCGCCAAAAAGTTATGAGCTAATAGTTCCCAAAGAGCGTAACGTTAGGAAGGCTTTTGAAGGCTTGAAATTGAGGATACGTCAATCTTATCGCAGCAATTCAAACGACGATAGTGCTGAAGCTTACTTAGCTGGTGCAGAAGCCGGTGACTTGGTTGCGCTCAATGCTGGAGAACTGCAATGAAATGGGTGTACTATGATGGTTGCCGGTTTGCTGCCGGTTACCAACATCACGTTAATGACTGCGTTTGCCGTGCTCTCAGCATTGTCACCGAACGCCCTTATCGGGAAGTCCAGCGGACGTTGAAAACGTTGGACGCGGTGAATCCTCGGGGTCGTGGTGGTTACCCGCAATATTTAACTTCGCTGGGCTTCGAATGGTTTCCGTGCGCGGATATCGTCCACTTTAGTGCGGATGAGCTGCCCCAGGGTCGCATTGTTGTGCAGATTAAAGAGCACCTAGCCGCAGTGATTAACGGCGTGCTGCACGACACCTACGATTGCTCGCGCAAGGGCACTGTCCCCATTAAAGGATACTGGGCACTTCCCAGTAGCGTTGAGAGCGCAGCAAATGGGAAATCCTTTATTTTGATGGCGAGCTGAAACCTCGTGAAATGTATTCTGTATGTTCTTGCCTGATTTTTATTAACTTAAAGTGATGTCTGTTGAGCTTTTACGTATAACCGATGCCGACGTGCTGCGCGCAAAAGACGTTTGGGAGAGCCAGTGCGGTATGGTCGAGTTGATTGGTCCTCAAATGGCGACGTTTCATTACCACAGTGCATCCCCGTTCTTCGTCGCCGAAGTTTGAATTGTCAAATCACCGCCTCGGCGGTCTTCTCAAGGATTCGGCTGGTAAGAATGTAGAACTGAGGGAGCTTCAGAGCCCCGAAATTTTCCGCGCCAAATTAATCGCTGAGGGATTCATCGAGGCAATCGAGACTACCGAGTCGTACAAAACCCTGTTGCGCTATCTCGGCGTTCCCTGAAGGCAAAAAGCCCTCAGAAGGAGGAGCTACAAGCCACTGTAGACGCAGCAAAAGCCCAATGCGCAGCGCTCTACACGCCGGAGAATCTGCTTTGGCTCATTCAATCGAAAACACCGGAAGCTAACGATGTGCGGTTGCGTTTGAGAGCGGAAATACGTCGTCGTATTAGCAGAATCGATATTGATTTCAACGCTACCTTTAACGACGATGGCACCGTCGTTTATCACCAGCAGGACGGGTCGGGACGCTTCGTGGATATTGCTCCGCATCAATTCGGAGAATGCGCCGGACCGCTCGTGCGGGTGCAGTTTGTCAACGGTACGGAGCGTTTGATTATCCTGGACGGTGACAAGGCGGTATTGCTCTGGACCGCGTGCCTCCTTCGAGCGACCGGAGATTGTCCCCGCTGCTTAATTCAGGAAGCCATCTGCAACGCTCCGAAAACCGCTCTTAATCGACCTTACTTCGAAGCTCTGGGCTTTTTTGTGTAGTGTCTACTGGCTCCAGAAAAGACCATCGACGCTGAACCAAGGCTGGAAGCGGCTTAGATGGCAATCGGAAAACCAAGCATCCCGCAAACATTACACAAAACGAGTATGAACCACCCTCGACGAGAACGGTCCCGAGAATACCTGGCTCCAGATGAAGTCCAAAAGCTTCTGGATGCCAGCCGCAAAGAGGGACTTTCCCGTAACCGGGAGCGTGACTATTGCCTGTTGCTGCTGATGTTTCGCCATGGACTCCGAGTGTCGGAAGCCTGCCATCTCAAGGTAACTGATGTTAATCTTAAAGAGAAGATTATCCATATCCACCGCCTAAAGAACGGGAACGCCACCACCCAGCCAATGTATAACGGCGAAGTCGGCGCTGTGAATGCGTGGCTTAAAGCTCGGCACCAGATGCAACCAAACTCCAATTTTCTTTTTCTATCAGAACGTCGCAAACCGCTCTCTCGATTCACGGTCTGCGTACTCATCAAAAAATACGCTGCAGCAGCCGGACTCGTGGACTTGGCTATTCACCCCCATATGTTGAGGCACGCTTGCGGTTACTCTCTCGCTAACCGGGGCGCAGACACCCGACTGATCCAGGATTATCTCGGGCACAAGAACATCACGCATACGGTGCGCTACACTAAACTTGCACCTGGCCGATTCACCGGACTGTTTTGAAGATGAGAGCCGGTGCCCGAGGCGAAATCACGTTCGACCGGTTGAAGCAATTCAGGGCTCGGCTTTCCCGTTCAACGCAACGGGGGTATCGGAGGCACCTTGTATTTGTCCAGCAAAGCACTCAGGATTTGATTCGCTCCTTTAAGCTTTTCCAATTCGTCAGGCATACCAGTATCGTGACGATTCGGCCAAGCTGAAGCAATTGGATTGCATTTTCCGTTTGTTCTATCCTTCAGCCATAAGACGCTTCATGGCCAATTGGACCGTCCCACGTAATTTCAGGATTAACTTTCAAACCAATGTAGAGGTGGCATCCTTTTGCATGCCCCTGCCTGTCCTCAGATTTAAAGACCTTGCTCATGCGCCAAGGTTCCAATTGTGGACCGATGCTCTGACATTTCGCCAGATGGCATTGGAAGCTCCGAACAACTACCTCAGAAGCATGTGCGTGCGGAATGCTCTCATCTCTGCATGCACAGCTTTAGAAATGGCTTGTTGCGATGCTCCGGGAATTGCTGAAATCAACAGGTTCTAAGACGACGTAAACACAGCACTCAAGCAAGCGGGAAAAATGGCAATCGATTTTGGCTCTGGACCTTGGCAACGTATTTTGGAGATACGCGATTCTCGGAATGATTACGCGCATTCTGGAGTCAGCATTGCGAATCGCTTTCCTACGCTATCGATTGCAGAAAATGCTATCGCAAAGATCAGAGAAGCTATTCCGCGATATTTACACAAAGTTAGGGAAACAAACCCCGGCTTGGGTAAAGTCCAATGCTAAACGGACCGCTTCCCTATCGCAGCGACAAAAATTGGTGAAATGGGAGAGGGGCAAATATGGCCTTAGAAACAAAGTCCGCGACGATTGCGTGCACCTTTGTCGTCGGATGGAAACCGTCCCAGAAGACGTAATCATCTGGGTATAATACCCGGAGTGGACCGTTGAGCGGAACGTAGGCAAGGTCAACGCTATTGGTAAAGCCAAACAGGGCGGGCTCAAAAACTATCGGGTAGGTAATGGCGTTAATTTCCACGACTGTGATGCTGATCTGATGCTGGATGGCAAATCGCGGCAGCTCGACCTCCATGTCAAGGTTCGCGGTAAAAACAAATTGCTTCGCCGCAAAGACCGCTTCTGTTCCTTGGGCCTTTACTTGAGGAGTTAGGGATATGTCGGGGATGGTAATGGCAACAAAGTTCTTTACTCCCGCCCCCGAAAGCCGCGCGATTTGGTCTTTGATATTTGAGACCGTCTGGAACGGATTGATTCCCGCAGAGAAATCATTTGCGCCAATCCATATAACGCAGAGATCTTCAGATGGGCTGTTTGTGCCAAGGCTCCCCAGGTAGGCGGTGATCTCATCCGGGAAACTTGGGAGTGCTTTATTTAAACCGTTATGAGCGCCGGATGTAGCGCCGCCGACGGCAAAGTCGGTCGCGTTATCATTGGTTTGATCTTGGAAGTATGCGCTTACCGCTGAAATTTGGACGCCAAAAGGACCTGCATCCGCCGGAAAATAATCCACCCAGTTGCGCCCGTCGGTAAAGCGGCCCAGGAAAACTTCTCCCGATCCATCGAATGTTTCGCCATAATCGCCATTAGCAGGCCCGGGAGGCCCAGAAGGCCCAGGAGGCAGGAGCCCGCCGCTTAATGTGAAACTGTTGCCGTCATCGGAGAGACTATCCCCAAAGACGACAAGCCTCTCGGTTCCATAAGAAGCGCCAAGCAGCAAGGAGAGCGCAAGGCACGAAGCAAGAAGTGTCAGATTCCTCATTAGCCATAGCTTATATAAAAGTCCGGGCCGATCTGTGAAGACGAAATATTGACTAAAATTCACTCGGGACTCGTCCAGTGGGTGGCCACAAACTGGCGGTACCAGAATGAGTGCTCACCTCACGGTTTTGCGAGGACCAATCGATAAGAATGATCCTAATGTTTTCAACGTATCGTTGGTTACCCCAACTGGAGAGGAGAAGGAAACAATCTGGCTTCCCGCAGGTACGCCAGAAGAGGACATTATGGATGAAGTCGAACAGCTTATCGGACGTTTGAACGTCCCCTTCAAGGAGGTTCGAGTATATTGTGGACAAGATCTGTTCTACAAAGAAGATCTTGAGATGCCGGGTTCGGCAGGATGATTCGGATTGTGTTTCCCGTTCAACGCAGAGGAGCTATCGGCGGCACCTCGTACTCTTCCAGCAACGCTTTTAGGATTTTATTCGCTCGCTTTAGCTCCTCCCCAGTTGTTTGAATGCCTTGGCTTTTTCTCAGAAGTATTTGAGCACTTCCAATGCAAGCGTGAAGCCCTCTTTCAGTTTGTTCGACTCTTGCGCTTCATCAGGCACACCGGTAACCTGACGATTCGGTTAAGTTCAAGCAATTCGATTGCCTTTCCCGTCTGTTCCATAATCGGCGAATCGTCCCGCCGCAGCCAGCCCGGGCGGAACACGTCATTGGCGCGACCATCGTGGATTTAAGCGGTCCGTTCTTCACTGCCTCATATTGGTTATATCATAGGTGCTCTCCCGGATTCTCCATGTATCGCCCTCATGGAGTAGAACCCATGAATACGTGCCCTCGGCATGTATAGTACCGGTTGGCGGCTCTTCAAAAGTATCGCTCCACA
This sequence comes from uncultured Verrucomicrobiae bacterium, assembly GCA_963782115.1. Taxonomy (GTDB): domain Bacteria; phylum Verrucomicrobiota; class Verrucomicrobiia; order Chthoniobacterales; family JAFAMB01; genus JAFAMB01. Next base: position 337,199 of record CAWAIK010000007.1, on the reverse strand, counting down.
TTCCGGTCGCCCGCACCTCGTTTCCTCCCGCAATTGCCTCATTGACTAAGGTGACAACGTTCTTGGAATGCGCCTCCCCGAAATAGTGTTTTGCATAGAGTTCCTCGATTGCCTGCCGACCGTGAAAAGTTCCTTCCGGTGTGTTAAAAACCGCGTCCTCAGCATAGAGTCCGGCAATGGTCACTGCATCCTGCCTATTGAATGCCGCGTCATAATTTGAAGCCAACGCACGAACCTGCTGGGCAATTTCTGCATCGACCGTGTCATTCTGTTGAGCGAAGTCTGGCGAAGCAAAGTTAATCGTTAATCCCACAAGGGCAATTACAAAGCAGATTTGCATAGATACGTCCGGCTGTGATGGAATTGTTTCGTCGCGTAACGCCCTGCTGCGGGATTTCTCCGAGTCGCCGGAGGGAACTGAAAGCCTTTTGCCAAAGGTGCTTAGTTTGACTACGTTACTTTAGATCGCCGCTGCGCATTGCATTTGGCGTGAGACTCGATCGCTCGTCTTCGCATTTCGTGGCGACGCTTCATATGACTATAGACTTGCTCTGGGCTCGCGTCCTTTCGCGGTAGGAATGCCGCTAGCAACTTCTCGATGTCCGCGCAACTTAGCAAAGGGCATTGGTCTTTCATCTGGAGTTTTTCGGTCAGCATGAAGAGCATTGCCATCATCACCAGTGCCATATGATGGTGCCACGCATTCCAAAGGCGCACCTGGTAGTCCGCCATGCCGCACTGACCCTTGCCATCCTCAAAGCACCGTTCTACCCAATAGCGTTGTCTCTGCATCCAGCTTAGACGCCGCGTCGAGGTCGACGGATTTAGGTTGGTCAATGAATACTTCCGATCTTCTCCGTCCATGTTCTCGGTGACCAAGAGTTCATAGCGACGCGCCTGCTCGCTCTGCTTGTCCCACACATCTACGCTCTTACGTAACACCCGAAGTTTGAGCGAGCCCCGAGTAGTTTCTCTGACATTGCAAATCTTCCAATCTTTCAGGGAGTATGATTCCACCAACTCCTCGACGCTCAGACCCTTCTTTCCGGTAATCTTGCGCCTTGCTTTGGGCCCCTTACTTGAAGGCTCTGGTGGAATGGTGGGCTGCGGATCAATCTCGTAGACCATGAAGCTCTTGTGAACGTCGACCAGGAAGTTGTGGCCGCCATCCTCCAAAGCAAAGAGAAAATCCGGACCGCTGCCATAGCCCGCATCGGCTCCAACCCAGCCAAAGCGCACTCCGTTGCGACGGGCCTGCTCAACGATTTCCAGAGCCAGTTGGTTTTTGGTCTTAAAGACCTGTTCGCTTTCCGGGATGCCAGCCCGGTTGCATCGCTGCGGATCAGCGGTCCATTCTTTGGGCAAGTAGAGCCGAGTATCAATGGCTGTGGCAAAACGTCCCTTGGCCAAAACTCCGAAGACTGCCACCTGCCCATTATCGACCTTACCCAATCGCCCTAGGTATTGACGACTGGCGCCGACAGACATCTTGCCTTGTTTGGCAAACCCACTCTCGTCGATAATCAGCGCGGCGTCCGTTGTAGCCCCGATCAACTCATCTGCATCGCGTGCCACATGATCAAGCACTTCACGCGTGCTCCATTTAGAGTGAGTGATAAACTGCTGCAGATTTCGTTCGTCGGTCTCCGGCACTACCTCTGAAATCGCGTAGATATTTTTACGCGAGCCTGCCTGCATCAAGCCGGAAGCATACTGCCTAGCCTTCTCAGACACATCCCGCCGATAACTTATAAAATGCTCGGCGTAACTCATCACAAAACTTAGAAATCGATCTGCCACCCCTCTCAGGGGGCTCTTCTTGATTTCACTATGTTCTTCGGATTTAGAATTGCTTCTCCATTAGAGCTGCGAGTCAAGTCAGCAAAAATTCGGGAAAACGTCAATTTAAAAATTACAAAGTCAAATTAGCGACATGCAAAATTGCACGCATTGGCCTCATTCGCTGTCAATGTAAAAATGCGATGTACTGTGCACTTCCACACTTCTATCGTATTTGGAGTCGGGGAAGCACACACTATGGCTCAGTCTTCCACCGATCAGCTGAATCCCGCTCGTTGGAGCTGTCCTGTATCTCTGGGTCGCTTGAGTTGAAGGAAAAACTTATGGCACTGGAGCACGTTTGAAAATAAGGTGTGGTGCGATAGGTCCCAGCGTTGGATCTGGAAAAGGTTTCGTAACGGTGAATTGAAACTCATCCTCTGTAGGAAATGCAATACTTACCGTACCTCCTCCTCCATCCCACTGAGGAAATGTACAACGCTCAATATGGTCTGTGAAAGTCTTTGCCGCCTCGTCGACCGTATACGTGCCCCAGTAAGCGATTGCTTGTCCAACTGGGATGCGCGGACTGGTGTCCGCTTTCGGACGGTTGGGTGACATTATCATCCAAGAATAATGTCCTTGGGCATCGAACATAGCCTGCCCTTTTACGCCATCACCCCATGGGTTATGCTTTTCGCCGTCCTGCGTCTGGTCATACACCGATTCCAACAGCCAAGTGCCTACGATTAGTTCCTTGAGTGACTTTTGTTGTTGGGCAAAAGTCGGAAAAGCAAAGCTGATTGCCAATCCCACTAGAGCAACTACTAAGCGCGTCTTCATTGTTTCCTCCCGGGGGTTTAGGATGGGTTCGTCGCCTTACCGACCTCGCTGCGGGATTTCTCTGTGTCGCCGGGGCGAGACGGAGCCCCCTTAGCCAAAGGTCCTAAGTGACAACCAAATGGACGCCTCGCCGATTCCGGTGTCAATTGCAAAAAAATGCGATATGCCGCGTGCTGTCACAGTGCGATCAGCTGAATTCCGCTCGTCCTGGTCGTCGTCGGACTGTGGACCGAAGACACGGTCCTGGAGGCGAAAACGGTTCAGCGAAGGGCAGGGCGCTACAAGCAGTTACCAAAGAGGTAGTCGGAAGCCACATCCTCCCGACCCGCTCGCTTTTTGGCGACGGTATTCCGCGTAGGTTGCCTCTGCGCGTTTTGCCAGAGAAACCGACTTCTGCTCTTTTGCGATTTTGATGGCTTCGCAAAATGAAGCCTCAATTTGGTTCTCTTCACCACCAATAGCCGCAAGAAACACGCCTCGGAGCCGGTGCAGTTCGGCACACCACCAGCGCTCTTCAGATCTTTCGACCGCTTCTTCCGCCTCCGTAATTGCCTCCAGAGCTTCGGAGACACGATCCGCAAAATACAAAGCTTCAGCCTTTAGTGCCAGAAAATATGGCATGCGCAGCATCGCGCCGGTTACGCGATAGTCCCGTATTCCGTCCTCGATCCACGCGATACCTTCCGCCGTGCTGCCGGAAGCGCTCCGGGCCCAGTCGCGGAAAATCTTTCCTCCAGGCAGCCAAAATGCAAAATTCGACAGCTCAATCAAATCCGATGCCAAGCGTGCCATTTCCGCAGGATTACCTTCGAGGTGACCGAGAATCACCGCCAAAAAAAGTAGTGAAAAGGCTAACGCGTGCATATCATTCAGCTCTTTCGCCAGCGAGATGGCTTCTGCCATGGTCGCGTGGCAACGGGCGGTTTCACCGAAATGCCAATCGGATAGGGCCTCAAATACGAGACAATGGACGGCGGGCGCGATGAACTCTTCGACCGGAGAGTGTACGCCTCCCGAGCGCCAGATTTGAAGAGCATGCATCGCCTCATGTCGCGCGGTCTCGAAATCGCCCATAAAGTAGAGCGTGCCTGCCAAAGCGCGGTAGGCTCCTATCAACAGCGCGGAGTTATTTTGCTCCTGCGCCAATGAGTAAATGCGTTCGGCAATCTGCATCGTAGCCATCAGCTTGCCGGTGACGAGAGAATAGCGCCACTGACCTATCAGGGCGGAATACAGGAGGAGGGGACGATTAAGCGAATGACACAAGGACTCCGCGCGCTCATAACAAGTTCGCGCCTCCGGCGCTGAGTTCCTCGCAAATCCGTTAGATAATGTCCCGCCTGCATGAGAATGAAGAGCTGATCTTTCTCAAGGAGTTTCTCAAGAGCACTACGACCGGCTGTGGAACATCTTTGAGTCGTTCACCGGTAAGGGCGCGTGTTGATGCTGATACATCACGAAAGAAGTCTTCGCTTCCATCTGATCTTCAGCAACTTACAGAAGATGCCCTTTTTTTATTGCCCGTATTTTGCCTTAACGCGAATTCCTACTGCCAACATCTTCTCGCTTGCTCGAGAACTGTGCTTTACACTCCATAAATTGCACTGGACTAAACCGCTTCGCGGTATGCAGCGGGACGCGCTGTGGATAGCAGCCGCCAAAAGCGCAGCGATTTGAATCTAACCTCAGTCTCTCGCCACCTGAGCGTCGTTGCGAAGAGAAGGGAATGTTGTGTGCGACAAAACCCATCTCGCAAAAGGAGCTTTTCCATGACACCTCTTCGACGTCGCATGACCGAGGACATGCAGGTGAGGAACTTCTCACCGCATACTCAAGACTCTTACGTGCAACAGGTCTCGCTGTTCGCACGCCATTTCAGCAAATCACCGGAAGTACTGGGACCTGAGGAGATTCGTTCTTACCAAGTCTATCTGACCAACGAAAAGAAGTTGGCTCCCAGTTCCATCCTCATCGCCGTATCCGCCCTGCGTTTCCTTTACAAAGTGACACTTCATCGGGATTGGTGTTTGGAGGACATCATCCCGGCGCCCAAGAAGCCGCAAAAATTGCCCATTGTCTTGAGTCCCGAAGAAGTCCTGCAGTTCTTAAGCTGCGTACAGAGCATCAAACATCGCACCATCCTTACCGTCTGCTATGCCGCTGGACTACGCATCTCGGAGGCCGTCCACCTAAAGGTCGCCGATATCGACAGCGAAAGAATGGTCATTCGAGTGGAACAGGGCAAGGGACAGAAAGATCGATTTGTCATGCTCTCTCCAAAGCTATTGGAAGTCCTACGCGCCTGGTGGCCGGTAGAGAAGCCCAAGCAGTGGCTCTTTCCCGGTGATCGAGTCGACACCCACATTACCAGGATGGCGGTGGAGGACGCCTGCCAAAAGGCCCATCGAAGTTGCGGCATTCCCAAACCGGTAACACCCCATTGCCTTCGACACTGTTTTGCAACCCATCTAGTGGAATCCGGGACCGACGTGCGCACCATTCAACTGCTGCTGGGTCATCGTAGTCTGGCTACCACGGCCCGCTATTTGCGCATCGCTACCAGCAAAGTCTGCTCCACTGTCAGCCCCCTCGATCTACTCCCACAGCCAGTTGCCGCCGAGCCCAAGCCCGCTCCACCACAGTACTTCTAGCTCCGGGACATGGATCGCCCCACGCTTGAAGTAGCGGATGTGTTTCGCCGCTACGGCGAAGCCTATCGTCAAGAGCATGGCGCTTCGCTTTCGATAGCGCAGCGCCGTGTTATGACCGCGATCGAGGTCTGCCGCACCGCTGTTCTCGGCGGCCATCTCGAGCAGTGTGACCACTGCGGCCATCACCGAAACGCCTATAACTCGTGTTCGGATCGCCACTGCCCAAAATGCCAGTCGTTCGCCCGCTTCAAATGGCTCGAGGAGCGTCAGGCCGAACTCTTAAACACTCAATATTTTCACGTTGTGTTCACTCTACCCCAGCAGATTGCAGCAATTGCCTATCAAAATAAGAGAGAGCTCTATGGCATCCTGTTCAGGGCCACGGCGCAAACCTTGCTCACCATCGCCGCTGATCCCAAGCACCTCGGCGCCGAGATCGGCTTTTTCGCCGTACTTCACACTTGGGGCCAGAACCTGCTCCATCATCCCCACCTGCATTGTGTGGTTACCGGCGGTGGTCTCTCTGCCGACGGCAGCCAATGGATTTCCTGCCGGGATGGATTTTTCTTACCCGTGGGCGTGCTCTCCAGGCTGTTTCGCCGTCTGTTCCTGGAATATTTGCTCAAAGCCTTTGAGGCCGGCAAACTGCAGTTTTTCTCGTCCCTCGAATCACTCCGGGACCGATGTTCACTCCTGGATTACCTGGCTCCCTTACGCGAGGCCGAATGGGTGGTCTACGCCAAGAAGCCTTTCGCCGGACCGGAGCAGGTATTAGACTACGTCGGGCGCTATACTCATCGGGTGGCGATCTCCAATAATCGGTTGTTGGACATCACGGAGAGCAAGGTGACATTCCGCTACAAGGACTATCGTCATGACGCCCAACACAAGACGATGACTCTGGAAGCCGAAGAGTTCATCCGCCGCTTCCTTTTACATGTACTTCCTGAGGGCTTTCAGCGCATCCGCTACTACGGCTTCCTGGCTAACCGATACCGAGAACAGAAACTGGCGCACTGTCGAGAGCTTCTGGACATGCCGGCGCCAGAACCACCGGCCTTCGAACCTGCTAAGGATTATCGTGAGCGTTATCAAGAACTCATCGGTCCGTCGTTGTGGGAGTGCCCAGTCTGTCACCAGGGTCGCATGCTTGTGATTGAGATCTTGCCGCGAAGCCCACATAGCAAACCGGCCATTGCCGATACCTCATGATGAAAAGCACTGTTTTGGGATGCAGATCAAATTGCGGCGGGCCAAGCTTGGCCGGGCCAAGCGACAGGAGCAGTGCAGCCACGCGCCTCATTGCGAACATTCTCCAAGGGACACATCCTGTTCGCCGACGCCGTGATAGGCCAAGAGAGGCCCAGCGAGCTATCCCGCCGATCTCGCACGCTGACCGCTTCCGGTTCCTTCAGATCCTCGCCAGAGATCCAGCCGGCAATCAATACACATAGGTCACGCTCTGGGCCGCGGTTTTGTCCAATCGATTTTTAGCTCACCGCCGTGGCGATCACCCTTCAAATGCTTTCCAAGCGTCTCGCGCCGCGTCGCCGAGCTAAAAATTCTCTGCAATATGCCAACTTGTTTCATGATACAGCCTTTTGACAAAGGCAAGTTTGATCGGAGGTACCAGGAGACATTTAAACCTGCCATCGAAAAGGCTGGTTTTGAAGCTGACCGCGTGGATGAAGATCCTTCGGTTACCATAGTGATTGATCGGATTGAAAAGGGCATCAATGGCGCATCCGTATGCCTTGCGGAGATCACCATGGACAATGCCAACGTCTGGTTTGAAGTTGGCTATGCGTTAGCTTGCAGGAAACCTGTCGTAATGATTTGTGAGAAGGACGCGCGAACCGCATTCCCTTTTGATGTTCGACATCGAAGCATTCTTGAATATGACATTGGCTCACGTTCAGACTTCGGGCAGTTGGAAAGCAAAATCGTTGAACGCCTAAAAGCCATCGATAAGACTCAAGTTGTCGTCGGACAACTTCCGCCAGAAGGGGCTGCCACGAACCCTGCCATGTTCGAAGGCTTGTCCCGACACGAGGTAATCGTCCTCACTGTTGTGGCTGAAAACTCAATAGGGACGAGATTCGAGAGCGTGTCCAACGGGCTGTCCGCAGATGATATGACGGAAGATATGGTTTCCGAAATTCAGATTTTGAAGGGCACCGCGCAAAATGCCCTTCACCAAGCAAAGGCAGTGCTTGGTCTTAGACAACTGGTCCGCAAAGGAATCCTTAACATAGCTACCCTAACGTTATCAACGGGCTCCGGCGTCTTTTATCAAATCACGAACTTTGGCTGGACGTGTTTTTCGAAAATAGCAGACAACCTACCTTTGAAACCGACCACCGAAAGACCAAAAGCTCTAAGAGTGCGTTAATGCAACCATAAGAAGTGGTCTCCGGGAACAGGAAAGAATAGGCGAATATCAAAGGACATTTCGACTGTTTCAAAAATGTTCCACAAGAGCAGTCCTCCTCAGAATTTGCCGATCACCAATGTTCCACATGACCTAACAGTTTTCTGCTAGGTAATCATAACATCAGGACTGTGGTTTGACAGTGGGAGGTATAACATTGTGATATTGTGTTAGTATCCTCTCCGTATAAAACACTGGCAGATGAAGGTTATGACTACTCGCGCAAGCGATTGTGAATCACACGCATTCTTTGTGTAGTTCTTTAATTGTAAGTCGTTCGCGCGGGAGCGGATTCCCGAAAAGCGTGAACGTGGGAAAAGCCATCGACAAGGCAGCGGGCGCGGAACGTGAGATCCTTTCCAGCGTACCCATGCACGACATTCGCTGCAACTCGCTGATCGGAAAGAAGGAGTCAATGACTTACGACTACACCGCCCCAGCCACGCCGGAGGCTCAGCAATGGAATGGGCACGGGACCGCCCTCAAACCCGCCCACGAGCCGATTGTGCTCGCCCGCAAGCCTTTGGAGGGCACGGTGGCCAGGAACGTGCTCAAGCACGGTGTGGGAGGGCTCAATATTGAAGAATGCCGGATCTCAACGAAAGATGATCTGGGGGGTGGGACCCCTAACGGAACGAGCAACCAAATTTACGGTAGAGGGTTGGGAAAAGGAAAAGGGCAACCTTCAGGACGCTTCCCAGCTAATATTATTCATGATGGATTGGAAGAGCTAGGATCAGCCGCTCGCTATTTTTACTGTTCAAAAACCTCTCCTTCCGAACGTAAAGGCAACCCTCACCCCACAGTGAAGCCGCTGAAGCTCATGGAGTATCTGGTGAAGTTGGTGAAACAACCCTCCCGCAACCTCATCCTCGACCCGTTTGCGGGTTCAGGTTCCACGTTGCTGGCGTGTCAGGCGCTCTGCATACCTTGTATAGGGATTGAGTTGGAGGAATCCTACTGCAGGATAATAGTGGAGCGCCTAAGCAATTTGAAAGCGCGAAAAAGTATTGGCTGCTCTTCGTCGCCAAGGACGGTCTCTACCACGTCATGAACAGCAAGATGAAATTCAAGAGCCGGACGATGGCTGTTGATTTCGGCGGAATTCTGGAAAGCTCAGAGCGGACTTTGAAACTTATACGTGAAGAAAGAACAGCCATACAATCACCGGAACGAAGTCCAAGTGCCTATTCCGATACCATCTCGAAGGGATTCCTTCACAGAGAGAAGTACCCACCTGGGCGCTTATGAAAGTTTTGGATTGCTCTGCTTCACAACCCGCAGATTGCTTCGACGATTATCTAAAGTGTCTCCGTTCAGATGAATCACGAATTCATCGGGAGCAGGATTCATAATCTCATCTTCCAGGTAGACCAACTTTCCGTTCTCATCCTCACGGGCGGCATAAGTTTTATTGAAGTCACGATGATCCATAGTATTAAGATTGTGGGACTTTTCGGGTACCGCAAGTCGAAAGGAGAACCCCTCCTCCAATCCGCCCACTCCGTGGGCAACCGGGGCACGCAACAGATTCCGCCAAATTGCTAACGTTAGTAATTTCGCTCCGCGACAAGATCAAGGGCACTCCCAGCATGCTCTCTACACGCCCCTACGGGCGCTTTGATTCGAAGTCCGCACATATCCCTATGGATGGTGTGAAGCATCCCCAGGGCGGCGGGGGACTCCTCCATTGACTCAATAATGGCCCTCATCTTCCGGCAGGAATCCATGCAACGCTGGTAGAGGAAGAGACCCCTCTCATTAAATGTTGAGATGTCGTATCCTTTGGAGGTGTTGTAATGACGGGCGATCAACTCCCGGTACTGAGAGAAGGAGGGTCCCTTCCCCCCATCGACCTTCGGTCGAACCGGGGCGGGCGGTATGATGCCCATGAACTTCTGCACCATTGCGACCGCGTCCGGTCGATTCTTCACATTGAGAAGCATCCACCTCAGATAATCCTTGGGAACATCTTTGAGAGGAGTTCCTCGATGCATCCCGAATTTGAGAGTGTACTCCTCCGGTTCGATGTTTGAAGGAATGTTCTCCTTCACCTTGCGATGAATGAGTTTACCCAGCAACCTAGCGTGGGCTTTCTTGAGGTCATTAAGTTGTTTGTCAGTCATGTTTGAAAATACTTGGCGCTACTCCTTTGGTACTGCAAGCAGGTATCTCAGAAACCCCCAGAACAACAACTCTGAGGCGCGGCTGGTCGGATGCCGCTTTGGGCATCTGACCCCCCGCAGAAGAGCTTCTGTTCGAGGCTTTACGAGAACATTGAAGCTCATCCAAGCTTTCCCACCAGCAGGGGGGAAACTTAGTAAGACTGTAAGAAGGCATATATAATGCAGTATTGGCATTATCGCATTATCACAGTCTAACAAAGTTTCCCCCTACTTAACCAATTGATTCTCAATGGTTTGAGTGAAAATTATGCCAAATTCCTCAGCTTTTGCCAGCAAGCACTTTGAAAGGAAACGTTCAATTTGCAGGAATTGATCGAGAGAGGGAGGGATCATTCTTCAGGAAGTCTGCAAAGGCGTAGGGACTCTTCTCTATCATTCTCAACCACATCTGCCGGTCACGTTCCTCTTTTTGTTCAGGAGTCATTGCCGCGAGAGCGGCAAGTTCCTCTTGTTCTTTCTTCAGCCGGTCTGCTTCGCGTGCTGCATCTCTTTCAGCCGACTGCTTCTTCAATTCTTCAGCTTCCTTCATCTTCTGCTGGCGAAGCGCTTCCTCCCTCTCTTGAATGTGTTCAGGGAGGACATCTTTGATAGGGTAGGGACGCCGTGTGTCGGCGCCCCTCCCTCCGAACCGAACAGGCCGATTTCCGGCATTCGGCTCTCCAGTTGATAGTTATTCTCCAGAGGAGATCAGCCGACGCAACGATTGTTCTTTGAGGTTCGATCAAGTGTTGACTCCCGTTACCGAGGCGGCCAACAGACATTCAACGAGGGTCGAAGGTTCGCGTACTTGCTTTTGCTCTTCACCGGACTGAGTCCATTGGACATTTGCGGTGCTGTTTTCCTTCGTTCTTTCGTTCAGCGTCTCCATCTTCCTGCCTCCCTTTGCTCCACGGGCATTACCCCGCTTCTGCGCTCCTACGAAGGCTCTGTCACCTTTCGGGCACGGTTCTTCGGACCCTCTGCCGGTCATGAACGCCGTTCCTCTGCCGAATCGTGATCCCTGATTCATGTCGCTCCAACTTCCGACCATTCTATCTCCACCCACCCCATGCACTCCTGTCCCTACGCTCACTTCTCGCCGCAGGTCAGGTCGCGGAGTTACCGTTCTTTCCCTTTCCGGGCGGCTTCCGTTCTGGGCTTCGCCTTTACTTAGCAGGCTCGCCAATGCATCAGGCCGTATCGAGTTCATCATTTTGTTAATTATGGACTGGTCGTTCGCTTCGGGTTGCTCCCCACCCCGCCTCTCGGCGACGCAGTTTCCTTCAGCTACGGACAGCCAGTGCTCCGTCCGATGGGGACTTCCACCCCACTGTTGGTGCGCACTCTCAGGCGCACTAAGAGAGGGTATAACCCTGTCCAGAACGGCACTTTTCGATGTAAGCCAGAATGCCATTTTCTCGAATCCACTCATTCACAAAACGTATGCGTTCTCGAATGTTGTCCCAGGCTGGCTGCTGTTCCTCTCGGAAACGTGCCATGCGTTCGGCTCTCTCCAAATCCACTGGAGGAGGTTCCCATTGCAGTTCCTTCTGCACTTTATTCCAAAGTTTCTCATCTGAGAGCACCTTTGTTCCAAGAGGGATTTTCCCCTTCAGCCTCGCCCGCATTTGCGGGTGGGTGGAGCACCAGTTGTCTCGCACCTCGAATATCTCAGTTTTGTGCTCCACCCTGCAAACCACCGAGAAATCCTGAGGAGGATTCTTTAAACACCAGTGCAAGAACTTCAACATGCGATAAGAAGAATTGAAATCTGGTGTGTTCTTCGTGCGGACCGGCTTATGCACTTTGCTGAAGATTTCCCAAAGCTCTCTGGCAGTGCATCGATATCGGTGTTCGTCACCCAGATTGAACATGACGTAGTAAAAGATGATCTGCACCCTCTCCTCCGATTCATGAAAGAACGTCACCTCGGACGGTGGCTTGCCTTGTTGCTGTAGCGCCCATTCCGTCCGGAGCGGTGATGCGGCCTGGGAAAAGTGAAATCGTGAAATGCGGCGTTTACCGGAGGCCCTTCAGTGCGGTGTATTGTTCTTGCCGGTGCCGACAGCGAGCCCACCGATTGTCTGTGACATCTGTGACACCCTTCAGCGCAGCGAAAGCGCTGGTTCCCAGACCCATCGGATTAATCCAACGGATAAGTTTGTTCAGGCACACCATCGCCATGCTGGGCGGGTCAACTGGGGGACGAGATTCGCCCTTGCCGTGGCGGACGAGGCTGGAGAGATGCAAGCCGTCTGCATCGTGTCACATCGAATTACCCGGGCGCTCAATCATGACGGCTTTACGGCAGAGGTCCGACGTGTTTGTACCAACCTGGAGCGCCTTACAATTGCTGCTCGATGCTCTACAGCGCTGCCTGGAACACATGGCGCAGTATGGGTGGCACCCGAATGATCACCTACTCTGAAATCGGAAATAGGTAGCAGCCTCAAAGCTGCCGGTTGGAAGCGAGTGGCGCTGTCCCCGGGACATCCCGCTGGACAGAGCTGGGATACGCATCCACGTAAAGGAACACTGGTAAGCAAAGAGATTGTGACGCAAGAAAAGTGGAGATGGGAGGTATCACGAGCAGTTTGAGGTGGACCGGCTGCTAATGGATCATGCGTACGCCCTTTCGGGCTCGGTTCATACTTTCCATTCGGGATCGCCTCTGACAAGACTTTCGATGTTGTTAAACATCTCCTTACAGAGATTCGAAGCTTGCCGCAAGATTTCTACTTCCTTGCTGCTCCTTGCTCCTATCTCCTCCGCTAGCGCTCGAATGATTCCTTCCATGATTTTACAAAGATCGTTTGCATTCTCTTCAAACCGATTGGAGTCCAAACTTTCAATGTTTGATAATTGTCTGAAAGCGTCATTGTCACGGTGGGCAATACAGGTATCCCGAATCTCTTTCCACTGTTGAATGTTTTGATTCCTTAAACGATCAATGGACTTTTTGCATTCTCGAATACGTAATAGCGCCCCCTGGTGGTAATATTTCGACCCATCTTTGCATAATATGCCGAGGAGTTCTGGCAGCTTTTTCGTAAAATCGTAGCAGTGCATTGCGACAAGCCTAGCTTCAAAATTTCTCTCCAGCTTGCTCAGTTTTGCAGTCGGTGACTTAACTAACAGCATGACGTCTTGAAGGCATAGTATGATCAAAAGTTTCAAGTTATTAAGTTCTTTACTGAATGAGGTGAACTCTCTGAGCCTTAGGAGAGATTTTTTTCCTCGGATAAAAGATGGTTCAATCTTGATCCAAGCGGGTGGGTATGTTTGGAAAACTTTTTGGAACTCTTCTTTTCGCATTTGAAAATTCGTTTCGAGGCTGAGAACGATGTTTTCAAACTGCTCTAATCTCGATTGCTTATTCTTCGTGGCCGCAATATTTTTCACCAGAAGGCGTCGCAGGGTACGAATATTTCTCATAAGGCGCAGGCATCTAATTCGATGTGCCTTGCCTTACCTTTCCTTAGTCCCGGCGAATTGGCAATGGTCTCCAATGTTAACGTGTACAATAAGTAGCATAGGTTTTAAAACGCTCGCCTAAATCATACTATTAGTGGACAAAATTCCGACGGTTTGAGACTTCGGTCGAAAATCGAGGGAGAATAAAGCGGTTTTCTGCGAGGTCAGCGATGGAAAGTCGCGTTGTCCCTCAGCTTATGTGATTGATCCGGCTCTGTATTTGAAGCCTCTTGGGAGCTTGCTCCCAAGAGGCCTTTGCTTTCCGTCTTAAGGTGTGAAAACTATGAACGGAGAGACTTGGTGCCAGAGCCATCTGGCGGATCAAGAGTTACACCAACTGCTGGAGAAAGTCGATCTGGATTTAGCCCAGGAGGCTCGGCAAAAGGGCTGTCTTTTTTGCCGCGGGAAGCTGCATCGCGCTGATTTTGATCGCAAACCTCGTGGCGGCCCGCAATGGGACCGACGCTATAGCTTTTGTTGCGCCCAGGAAGATTGCCGGCGACGGCGAACCCCGGAGTCGGTGCGTTTCCTGGGGCGCAGGGTCTATGCGGGCCTGGTGGTCGTGTTGGTCACGGTGATGATTCATGGCCTGAAGCCAGGACGGGTCCGTCGGATCCGTGAAGCATTGCAAATCGACTCGCGCACGGTGAAGCGTTGGCGCCAATGGTGGCTGGAGAGCTTCGTCCGCAGCTCCTTCTGGAAAATCGCCCGGGCCCGATTCATGCCGCCGCTGTGCGAACCGACGCTGCCTTTGTCGTTGTGGTTGAGTTTTGAGCTCCAGGAGCGCCAGCGCCTGCTGGCGGTGCTCGAGTTCCTGAGGCCGATCACCACTCCCGCCGCCTGGAAGGAGCTCGCTATGTAAGGTTCATTCCAACTCCCGCAGAGGATGCCGGTGGCCGCGACACCGGCAGCGGTGGTAGAAGCTGCGACATCGCCACAACGGCGAGCGAAAAAAATGAAAAGCGCGATTTCTGATCCTTGACCAGTGCGTTCAACGATTCGCTCGCGGATACCGAAGCGATCATGGCCATGAAAACGATTGTCCGAAGCATGGCCGGTATCATATCAGATTAAGGCGGCAGACGTCATCCCCCGGCGTGAAACGTTGCGCTATTCGAGATCGCCGCACTGCGATCTTGCTCATGCCCCTGCCCATCGCGCGATCAGGATCACGAATGCGATTCGAAGGCAGAGCTGGTCGTCGCGTTTCAGGCCAGCGAATCCAATGCTGGGAATCTCAACGACCGAGGATTCATTCTGGCGCGTTTGACGAGTATTGAGATGCGAAATGGCTGACGTGCCTATTCGTTCGTAGGAGGACTCTGTCAGTCGCGCCTGGTTCGGTCCGATTCCCTGTCCGCTGGTGGCTGATCACGACGAAGAAACTTCAAACACTTTTCTGGCCTCTGGATTGGTCGATTCCCAAGCGCGCCCTGATAGATTCCACGAAGTTAGGAACGTGAGGATGCAGTTTTAGCAGAATCTCGGCAACGGGCTTTCGGCGGTCAAAACTTATTTCGTTCAACCTTTGGAGCACCAATAGTTCATCTAGACCGAGACGCGAAAGCAAAAACGCATCTGGGGAGCATGCTTCTACATCCCAGGGCTGCAGAGCAGATTCTGGAAAGTCTCGCAAGTTGAAGGTGACAATTAGCTGCGCCCGTGCGGCTATTGCTGCGGCTAAAACGTGGCGATCTTTTGGATCGTTTGTAAGCACGCTTGGAAGGACGTCAGGGTATGAAGTCAGTGCCTCTGGAAAGAACCGCCGAATTTCGGAGTCGCGATACTCGACCAAGTCTGGCGGCCACGGTCGTTTCAGCCCGTTAAGGAGCGTGTTTCGAGTCTCTTCAAGGATTGTTTCGCTCCACTTTGGTAAGTAAAGTCTCGGATGCTCGGCGAGTCTCAAGAATAGATCGGTGACCGATTGATTGGCCAAGACGCAAGCATCAATAACTGCCAAGAGGTCAGCCTTCACTCTTCGTCGTCGTAAAAGCCTGCTTCGTCGATCTTACGTGTAAGCTGAGATAACCCCTCGTGACGCTCTCGGTCTCGCTCAACCATATAACGCGCCAAATCATCAAATTTGATCCTTCGATGAGAACCAGCATAGGTGAATGGAATTTTCCCCGGGGTGAGCAACCTCTCGATCAAGTAAGGTCTGGAAACGCCAAGCATATTGGCCGCCGCCTGAGTGGTAAGTTGCTCATCGCCTGGAATAATTACTATAGGCCGCCCTTGGAGTAAAAGTTCCAAGACGGTCCGCATCATCGTGTAGAGCTGCTCAGGAATCGCGATCCGCGTTCCAAATTGATCGATGAGCGCGGGGCTTGGCTGCAATAGGAATTGATAGAATCGCTGCATATCCTTCGTCCGTTCGGCGTCCCGTGGTTCAGGAAGCAGTGTCGTCGTCGAGTGGCGAGTGGTTTCCAATTTCATGATGAGCTTGATTTCATGCTATTCGTAATAAACGCAACGATCTGCCGGGGTAAAGCTTTCTTTAAGCATCGAATGTTGCGCTATTTACCCTATGGCGGCCACACTGCGACTTCGCGCCGATCTCCGACTCGGTGAGATGCTCGTGCAGACAGCAGGAGCTGTGGGGGCGGGAAAGCCCGTAAAAAAACCGGGTTTCTCACCCGGCTCATTTTCTGGCCATCTTGGGCGCGGCACCGTAAATTTTGATCATGCCCCTGCCCATCTCGCGAGCAGGATCACGAAAGCCTTGCAGAAGCTCCAGCATCTCAAGCGGGACAATTTCATTGGCCATGTGAGCTTAACCGCTGGATACAATGCGATACAGACTGGACCGAGTCGGGCGAGAAGGCCGATTTCCCAGCCGCAAATCGCTCTTGCCCGTTCTAAGAAGCTATGCAGATCGTACAAGACGGCGTCACGGTTATCGTCCAACCAATCCTGACATTCTTTCGCCCGGTGGAGTCCCCACGGGAGACGCCGTCCGATTTAATGACAACGGAAGAAACAGCCGCCTATTTGAGGGTCCATCCAGATACATTACGAAAATGGGTGCGACTTGGTAAGATCCCGAGGGTGCCTATGCCCGGAGCCGGAAAAGACTTCCGCTTCCGCCGGCAGTCGTTAGACGAATGGGCGAAAGGGCGAGAACTCGATAAACGCCCTGTATTCGCCCTTGTCCCAGGCTTTCCCAGGGATGATTGCGGGTTCGAGCCCCGTTGACTCCGCTCATAGATGTGCAGCACCGGCTTCCCAAGTTTATTGGCATGTTCCCAAGTCGCGAAATCCAGTCCGGCTCGATCCGCCCCGGTTTGGCCTCCTGATATGATTTTGCGAAGCATTTCTAAGCACCTTGTACATTGGACGCGGGTGCAGTTCAGCATAGAGCACGAACTCAATTCGCATCACCCACCGACGTAGGGGTATCTCAATTTGGTCCTTTCCTTCTTACGGATAAAGGCCGGCTTCCACCCAATATTTGCGTGCTTCAATCTGATACGACGTGTTCATTCTCAACCGATCAATCGTAGCACGACCTATAGGCGTTCTACCCAGCAGTTGGAACCTTCCAGCGTCGAAATCAAAATGCTCGTTCCAGGCATCCTGGCGAGGGTCGAATAGCACAGTCTCCTCGCGGCTTTCCGGATCTATACCGGAAATGTGATCGCTCTTCCGGATATTACAAGATTTGCAGCAGAGCGCTAAATTCTCTGGTTCGTCGCCGCCCGCTGATGCTTGCGGAACAACATGATCCACCTCAAAAGGTCCACCCGTAATAATTTCCGGCGCCCGACAATACTCACAGCGCGACTTCGCCCTTTCTCCTACAAAAGCCCGTGTCGCTGTAGTAACCAACGCATTTAGGCAAGGATGATCGCCTCACTCTCTTTTCCCGATCGACGTTTGGGGCCCATCCCTTTGCCTTCGGTTCTGTCGGCCCTGCGTCGCCGGTACTCAACCAGCGCTCGCGCATTGTGCAAACTGATCTTTTCGGCCTTGTCGACTAAGCGCTCCAACTCGGCCGTCTCTCTTTTGGCAATGGTACCTTTGTTATTCTTATCAAGCAGGCTGGTTATTCTCGCTTGCGCTACCGGGTCCAGCTTCACAAGACTCAGCTCAGGTTTTTCCAATGAAATCAATTCGCTTAGGTCGACACCCAGAACCAAGCAGATAGGCTTTACAATCCGAGCATCAAATTTCTGGAGCGGTTGAGAGCCCGCCAAGCGGTACAAACTTTTCAGATTCACAGACACTCCCTTCTCTTGAAGCCGTTTGTGGAGCGCCAGCACGCTCATGTTGCGTTCCGCCAACAGCATGCCGAGATTTGACCACAGTGATTCTTGGGTACCATTCACAGGATAAATCATACCATTTAGACGGTAATATTCAAGTACGGCGAGCCCTTTTGAAGGCCGTCGGCCGGAATCGTCCCATTATCTGTGTCGCCGAAATTGCCCCAAAGTGGGAAAGGCTGCCGCTCGGAGGCTGCGATCTCTGTGCCACGGCTTGCCTAGTCTTGCGCAGATCGGTGGCGGTCTCCTGCCGCGTTTGGTTTTCCGCATCTTCGAGCGCCGTTCATGATGTAAGTGCCATTTGTAAAGCTACTTACGTATATCCATGAAACGACATAACCCATCGGAACGCTGGTTATGTAGGACTAAAGTTAGGCTAGGCTAAATTTGCTACTGTGATTTGGGAAATTATCTTGCGTGATTTTTGGGGAGATATTTTGCGTCCTGGGTGTTGGGGAGCAACGGAACAATTATGGAACGCGTTCCATAATGCAGAGAATTTTTAGCTCTTATGGAAAGCGCCACGTTATGGAAAGTTGATGGGACCGGAGCCGCTCTACGAGACTAGGCCGGCCTCGATCGCTTTCAATAATCACGCCCCGCGTAACGAAGCGATCAACTTGTCTGGGACGGTGAATCGGCCCCGACGGAGAGCCGGCGGCGTGACCCCTTCAATTGCTTCTATCTTTTCCGTTGGATCGGCACGCAGGTAAATCTCGGTGGTTTGCATGTGGGCATGACCGAGCCAAAGCGAGACTTTGCGCAGGTCGCCAGTCGCTTGGAATATCATCATCCCGCAGGAGTGACGAAGCAGGTGCGGTGAAACTTGTTTTTCCAAGAGTGAAGGACAAGACCTAGCGGCAGTGCTCACGTGCTTACGGAGCAGGTAGGTAAAGCCCACTCGGGTCATCGGCTTGCCGCACGCATTAAGGAACAGTTCCGGCGCAGAGCTTTGGTCACGCACTGCAAGCCAAGCACGAGTCGGCAGCGGTCTGCTTCCAGAGAGTCAGAGATCGCTGCTTTCGCCCCTCCGTCCCGAAGCCCGACCCGCTGGTCGCGCTTCCGTCTTGCGCACTTCGTCGCTGACGGCAGGATCGGCTCCAGCAATGTCGAAAATCCGAGAGCTTCTCGGTCGTCGCTCCTTGCGTTCGCGCCGCTATCCAAACCGCGCATCTTGCGGGTAACGTTCGGAGGCTCTTCAAGGAGGCGTTGAGGTCTGCGCTTGTCGAAGCGGGGACTCCACATAGACCGCGTCGAGCACTTTCAGCATGAGGGCATTGGCCGTCGGGATCTCGTCGAGCGACACGGTCAAATTGGTCCACACGATCAACGTGATCTTATTGGCGGGGTCGTAGCCCATGAACGATTGATAAAAATACCAAGTGGTACACCAGGCGAGCTGCCGGTACGACAAGTCCGCTAGCTGCGCCATTCGGGTTAACCCAAAGTTGCAGGCCTGTGCCAGGATACTGGCGTGGCAGTGGACCAGCAAGTCCGGGGTTCGAGGCTCGGCCCCACCCGCATGCTCCAGATGGCGCGAAAAGCCGGTCCAGCCGTCGACCTCCATGAGCAGATCTGGCAACTCGATCAGCGGAAGGCGTGCGTCGACCAGCGCTTCCAGGGCTGCCAGCGAGGGCTACTCGTCCTTCGCCTTGAGCGGTCCGACAACGAGTGAATTGTTTTCAATACGTAGACTGGGATGGTGCGGCAACTCATCGTCGAGGCGACGCATGAGCATTTCGAGCTCGACCTGCCGCTCCCTGAGCCGTGCTGCCCCGTCTTCCGGCGTCTGCGTGAGCGCGCAAACTTCCGGGCGCAGATCGGGCCAACGGACTGGAGGGATTAAGTAGCTCTCCGGGTTGGCGTAGCGGCGGCTACCTTCGAGCCACGCGTCGCCGGCGCGCAACGCCGCCCGCAATTCCCACAACACGCACAACTCATAGTAACGGCGATCGATTCGCCCGGCACCGTCAACGATGTAAGGAAGCCACTTGGCTGGAACGAACTTCAAAGGCGCGTCGGCTGGCACCGCACGGCGCCGCTCCTGGTTCAGATTCTGCAACAGTTCCACAGCTTGCAGCAGCGGATCCGAGTTGCGGTTGGAGCGAAATTTGAAAGCGTGCAGAAACGCCGGTGCAAACTCTCGGATATGGCTGTAGCGGCGCGCGAGGAAGTCAAAGTAGCTATCGTCTAGTGGACGCACTAACTGATCGCATTCTTCGACAGCTGCCAGCAGCTTATCGGCAGGCACGTGTCGGTAGATGGTCTGTCGCAACTGCCCGTCGCTGACACTGGGGTCAAGTACGAGGCGTCCAATCTCCCGGAATAAGAGCACCTTCTGGTTAGTGGCCCTCGCGTTTGTCAGGCGAAACTGATCCAGTTCTCGGCCCGCACGGGAATAGGATTGGGCAAGGCAGCGATCGTAAAGCTCCACGAGTTCGTCGGTAATTTCCTCCATGGAGTGGCGCAGAAAGGCGGCTACGATCGGATAACGACGTGCATGCGCCAAACGCTGCAGCGCTTGGCTGGTGGCCTTTCTGCCAAGCTGTGCCAGAAACTTGAGCCGGTTGGGGTTGATCGTCGAGAGGTCCCATTCTGCCACGCCCAGCTCACGCAGAAAGTAGAGCTTCTTCAGCTCCGCCAGGATCGCCTTGGAACTGTTTGCGGCCGCTGGCTCGCCAAGCCAGGCAAGCGGCGTACGGTCAAGCTCTTCTCCCCGCACCAGGACTTGATCGAGTTGCACTAGCCGTTCCTCGGTAAAAAAAATGCCAAGTCGGCGAAATGTCTCTCGGTGGGCCAGCTCTCGCGTTTCCATGACCAACCGTTCGATAAGGGTTACACCGGGGCGGATTATTTTTTTCAGCGTGCAGATGCTCACACGCGAGCTGAAACAACAGGCTTGGTTTGTCGTGTTCCAAGGCGCGTGCCAACAGCCAGTCAGCCAACGAACGGAAGTCCTCGCGCGTTGCATCGCGAAATCCCAGGCGGAGTTGAATCTGCTGTAAATGCTCCGTCCGAGTCTGCGACCGTGCCCCATAGACGTGAAGCGCTGCGGGTGAAGCCTGGAGCTGATCCGCTACAAACGCTAGGGCCGTGGTCGGAACGATCTCAAGATCATCGGGGCAGAACCCCATATAACGCAGCGCGCAGAGCTGTAAGGCAAATCCAATGCGATTTTGATCGCCCCGTTTCCGCCTCACCAGATCCAGATCGGAATGCGACAGAGTAAAGTATCGAATCAGATCAGCTTCCGCGATTTCCGAAGGAAATGCGTCTAGGCGTTTGCGTTCCTGTGGGGTGAAAATGCGCCCTGGCACCCTAATTGTAGCGGCCTGAGAATATAAACGGTTCGAACCGACAACATCCGCGATTTCCGGACCACATGAAGTGAGAACGAAGGGCCGCTCAGGACCGGATTAGGTGAGAATCGGACCACATTATCCTAAAAGATCGAGGTTCGGCTCGGACAGTCACAGTCTCCGGGTTCGCACCTTTCTAGTCTTCGCTCGGAGTTCGACCGGAATTCTGACCAGGACGTTGTTAGTCTTTCTCAACTCGCGGAGTTCGTGACCCGGGAAGGGGCTCCAGATGGACATCGTGGTTAAAAGGTCTGTACCACAGGAGCTATGCTTTAGTTCTGATTCAGAAGCTTTCCGCGAGAGCTGATGCGCGGTGGCGGTTGGGCCGGCAGCGTGAGGTTGAGTTGGTCGAGCAGGATTTTTTGGTCGGGCTCTGAGTTTAGCGGCCGAATTATTGGAGCGGTTCGCCGGAAAACGGATGACCATGCTGGACGTTTACGACAGACATCAGGTGGACACCCCGTTCATCAAGGAGTAGGTTTCATACTGCACCTCATGTGTACTATCTAGGATAAGTGGTTGGTTAATTTCAATCTGGCGCGCCGTTTAATCTGTTGAAGGACATCTGCATTGGGATTTTCGTAGAGATACTGATTTCTGTCATTCAAGCGGATTCCTTTCAGTAAGCCTTGTTGCCGCCAATAATCCACCAGTGAAGGTTTGGTGTCGATCAGTTGAGCGATTTGGCTGGCGTTCAAAAACCCCTTTGCGCGCAAGCGCTCGGTTCGGGTTGGCAGTTTATGATTGGTACGCAAGCAATAAATAATTCGTTTACTGAAGGATAGATTTGCCGAAGTGCGCCAACCGTTTTCGTTCATTTCCGCGGCGACCTCGGAGTCGGTGCATCGCTCCGTCAAACGATCGATTTCGGCAAGGATCTCCGCTTTGGTCGTGCGCAGTTGCCAAGATGCGGGCGGCATCGGCAGGTTTAGGACTTTGGTGGCGCCGCCCTTGAAACGTACTTGCACGCTGATGACGGAGTGGTCTCTCAATAATGTAACGTCTTCCAATATTAATCGAGCCATGCGCTTGCGGTCGCGGTCGCTAGTGAGCGGATCGTTCCACAGCCGGGGGAAGTCTTCCGCTAAAGCCAGGATGCGTGTCTTCTGCTCTTGGGTGATTGACCGTGCGCCACTTTCGCGTTGTTTTTCGTAATCCTCACGCGCTTGCTCCAGTTGCCGAAGCTTATCATTCCAGAGTCCCTCCAGTGTGTCGGCCACGAGACGGTTCAAGGGATCCACGCGCATATAACGGATGCGAGCCTGCTCGGCCTCATAGTGTGCCCGCTCGACGTACTGACGACGCAACCGATCGGACTCGGCCAGCCGCTTTTGGAGTTCCTCCTGGACGTTGATCGCCACTTCCAAAGCCAGCGGGCTGACGCTCTGAACAATCAGTGCCGAGAGCGCATTGTCGACCGTTGCACCGGGAATATTCTGACAGAGGGGGTGACATTGTTCTACTGACTGCCTTTGGCAAACGTAGTTGGGACTCAAGCGCTCGGCGCGTTGGTGGTAACGCGGCGTCATCCGACGGCCGCACTTGCCGCAAATGGCAAGCCCTTGGAGCAAGGCCGGACCTTCCCGTGGCGGGCCGCTTTGCCGTTCGATGGCACGTGCCTGCTGGTTGTGCTCTAAGCGCTTCTGATTCTCTGCAAACTCCTCCCAACTTATATAACCGGGATGGACGTCCTTGATCAGAATGGGCCACTGCTCGCATGGCACACGCTCTAACTGCCGACGGCCATGGGAATTTTTCCAGGAACGAGTTTTTCCAAAACAGAACGCCCCTGCGTAACGCGGATTGTGCAAAGTAGCCAGCGCAACGCTGTGGCATAGCGTTTGCCAGCTCAGTTGGCCAGAACCCGCTTGCCCATGTCTGGGGAATTTTAGGCCTTCTTTGCCAAAGGCCTGCACCGTGGCCCACGCCGCGCCGGTCCGACGGAAAGTTTCAAAAAAATGTCTCAGGGTATGCTGCACCTGTTTATCGGGATCCAGCACGACGCGATCTGCCGGATTATACACCAGGCCCGCCGGCAACGGGATTCGCAATTCACCGCGCTGAGCCTTGCTCAAAATCCCCCCGCGCAGGCGCGCTTTGAGCACATGCAGTTCGGCTTCGCTCATCGTGCCTTTGAGCCCGAGCAGAAGCCGGTCGTTAAAATGGGCCGGATCATAGAGTCCGTCTTCATCGAGGATCAAGGTGCCGCTTAAGGCGCAGATCTCCAGCAAGCGGTGCCAATCGGCACAGTTGCGGGCCAGGCGCGAGACTTCCAATCCCATGACAATACCCGCCTTGCCCAAACCCACCTCGGCCACCAGCTTCTGGAAGCCCTCGCGCTCGGTTGTTGTAGCCCCCGATTGACCCTGGTCGCAATCGATGATCTCAATACGCTCGGCCGGCCAACCAAGCGCGACGGCCCGTTGACGCAAGCCATACTGACGCTGGGTGCTCTCGGTATTTTCAAACACCTGGCGCAGTGTCGACTGCCGAATGTAAAGATAGGCCGTCTTTTTCAAATGGCCGGCGGTGACTTTCCCATTGGAGTTCACGGCGTTAATACTCATGTGTTGCAGGCGCTGGGGCTTAGTTGACTTAAGGCCATATTGACCAGAAGCCGGGTTGCTTTCTGCTGCCAGGACTCTCTCAGATTCATCATTGGCAGCGCTTCTGCTGCGAGCGTTGCGGCCACAGGACGACAGAGCGGATCATGCCAGGCTCGCATCCAGGCGGCCACGCCTTGTCTGATCAGTAAAGTCAATCCCCAGCGCTCTGTGACAATCAAGCTTTCCCCGGCCAGAACTTGCTCACGCAACTGTTCGTAGCGGCGCGTCCAACAGTGCGCTTCTTCTTGGAAACTGGGCGGACTTTTCACGGTGTCTGGCGCCCTTTTTTTTGCACTGCTTTTTCCACAGTGCGTGGATGGAGCACGATGCCGAAGCGTCTTCGGACTCGTTGGACTAGTACAACGGCTTTAAGACCTGGCTCTGAGCCAACAAGCTCCTGGAGATAGCGGCGAACTTCGGGCTTGAGCTTGCGCGGCTTTTTGGGACCGCGTTTTTCCGGAAGAAGGCCCTGGATGCCGTCTTGGCGGAAGCTTTCCCGAGCCTCATAGATAGTGGGCCGAGAGAGACCGGAATCCAGGGCTGCTTGAGCGATCGGTTGGCCGTCGACCTCCACCGCCCGAATCGTCTCATATTTGAGCTGAACCAGATCGTGGGGATCGAAGAACTCGTTCTCGGTAAACAATGGATTGCGGACTTCTTCCGGGTGGCGATTGAGGACGCCGGAGGAGCGCAGTGTCTCAATTTTTTTTGGGTTGGATGGCACAGAGCTAAAGAGTGTAAAGTAAATTACACCGCATAATCAGACATACTGATTTTATTTGCAAGGGAATTTTACCAGTAAGCATAGGAATAATGTGCATGTAAGAGAATTAACTATCGACTATCCGGCAGTATAATATTCGATCAACGGTGTATTTTTCTTTACATATGCGGCCTAATTTCCTTTACAGCGTTTTGTTTGAGATCTTCGATTAATTTGTCCAAACGTAGCAGGTCGTCGAATCGACTCACCGCTCGCCCTTCGGCGAGGGCGACGAACGGATCGGTTTGACCGGCATCGGTCCAAGTAGCTGGAAAATAAGCCAGTTGCTCATTCTCGTTGTAGTAATACACCCTCCACTCGCCCCAGCACTGGCGGCAATCCACAAGCTCAAATCGCCGGCCACACCAAGGATGAAAAGGGTGGATTAGTCGAAAATACTGTTTTGAATCCTCTGTATCGGGTGTAGTTCGCGATCCACGCCAAGGCGAACTACAAGGAAGCGTTGCGGAATTTGGAAGCAAACGGCCAGATCAAAAGTGACCCACCGCACCTAAACGCAAAATGATAAAAGGCCAGCGCTCGTTTGCAGATAACGTAATAGTGACATTCCCTTGATGGACTAGGCGCAAGTTGGAGAGGGTCGCGTAGAGCAGGGAAGAGAACCGGCTGCGCTAGGAAAGTGACCAGGGCGGCGAAGATTGCGCGGACCGATCTGCCGACCAGCAAAACTCGACAGCCTAGAGCTGGGGCGAAAGGGCGAGTACTAAAAATGCCTCGATCCCAGTTGCGCTACTGGTGTGTAAGCGTCTCACCATCCCCACCTATTCGTCGGCGGGCTTTTTTGGTGGAGTGTGGGGATGAGGGCAAAGCAAGAAATCCCTGAGCGGAAGCGACGAAGCAGTGAAGAGATCAAGCGGCTGGTGCTGGAATTCGAAACGAGCGGATTGCGACAGAACGAGTTTTGCCAGAATCACGGTTTGGCGCTGAGCACCTTGCAGCGCCAGCTCAAGAAGCGGCGCGTGAAGAACGGTGAAGCAAAGGCTTGGGGCGAGCGCAGCCGAGCGGATAGCCATCGGTTGGTAGCGGTGGAGTTGGCCAGGAGGGACCACGATGGGAATAGTCGGCCGGCTTGTGCCTTGAAAATGGTGTTAGCCAGCGGACGGAGGATCGAGGTCGGGCCGGATTTCGATTCGGACACCTTAGAACGACTGGTGCGGATTTTGGAAAGACTGTAGGCCGTGTTTGGACTGGGACCGGCGACGCGGATCTACCTGGCGGTGGGAGCGACCGCCTGCGCAAGGGTTTTGAGGGACTCTACGGCCTGGTGCGGGATCGGCTTTGGTTACTAGTTTACGCCGGATACTTTTCAAACTTTGGCAACGCGGGATTCATTTGGTCCCACGGTTGCGCGTCTGATGTCCACACATCTACTTGCGGATTGAACCAGCTCGGATCATCCAAGCTCGCAGTTCTGATCGCAACAATGTGAGGGGCCGAGTCGGTCTTGGCCTGAATCGGCGAGCCGCATTCAGGGCAAAAGCCCCGATGGGTCTTGCCACCCATCTGACTGGGCGAGGCATGGAAGCGTAGTGAGCCTTGCAAGAGCTTGAAAGCTTCCGTGGGCACGATGACGAAAGACGAAAACGGGCCTCCGCTGAATTGCTGGCAATCTCGACAGTGACAGTGAAGCATCATAACCGGTTCTCCTGTGGATTCGTAGCGAGTCGCGCCGCAAGCGCATCCGCCTGAGAAGGGTGTGGTTATTGTGGTCATACATTATTTGTGTATTGGTTGATGGTTTTCGTTCGTCCAATGCGGTTTTCTGATGTGCCTAGAAGCGTAAATGGAAAAAGTTGGATTGAGGTGAAAGAGGCTGATTTAGTTAGGGATGCAACCAAAAGCTTGGATGCCGAGCGCTCACCCGGTGGGTGAGCCGATTTTGAAGCTAATTTCAGGTTCGTGGCCGGTGGACACGCCGGGTGGACGTTACTACGCCGAGATCGACGATGAGTCACCTGTGACCCGTGAAGGCCAGCTTATTTTCTTCGCTCAGTTTCTGTGCGTGGGAGGCCGCTGGGAGCAGTTCGTGAGCAACTGTCCGTTAGACTACGAAGGCAACCGAGGCAGCCGTGTGGTCGATGTGCTTGGCACGGCGACGCTCTCGGTGCTTTGCGGGCACTGGCGTTACGCTCACATCAATGCGGTGCGCGGCGACACCCTCAATCCGGGATTGTTGGGCATGAGCACGACGGTGAGCGAAGACGTGGTGCGCCGGGCGATGAGACGGATGCCAGAGGATAAAGGCCTAGGATGGCTCGGCGGGGAATTGCGCGAGTGCGTCCAGCCGGTGTTGAGCCAACCTTGGATCATGGACATCGATGTGACGGTCAAGCCGATCTATGGTCACCAGCAAGGAGCCGAGGTGGGGTACAATCCGCATAAACCTGGGCGGCCGAGCCACTGCTATCACAGTTACTTCATGGCCAATACGCGGCTCTGTCTGGGTGTGGAAGTGCTTGGGGGCAAGCAGCACGCAGCACGGCATGCCCTGCCAGGCTTATGGCAACTGCTCGATGGGCTGCCGCGCACGCACTGGCCGTCGATTTTGCGTGGCGATTGTGGCTACGGAAATGAGGTGCTTTTGAAGGAGGCTGAGAGGCGCGGATTGCCGTGCCTGTTCAAGCTGCGCCATACGGACAAAGTCAAAACGCTAGTCTCACAAATGCAGCGTGCCGGAGCGGCTTGGGAAGATACCGGCCAGGGGTGGGAAGTGCTCGAAGCGACGCTGCGCTTGAGCGGTTGGAGTTTGGCGCGTCGTGTGGTGCTGGTACGCGAGAGGCCAGCGGTGGCTCCCGCAGGGGAGCAGGGACGCCGGCGGCGCGATCATCTGCAGCAAGCCGGACTGCCCGGATCGGCCCAGTGGAAAAGCGTCCTGGCGCCTTGGGCTGGGCGAATGGCAGTCTTGGTGACCACGCTGGATCCCAAAGCTTATCCTGCGGTAGCCTTGGCGCGTCTTTACCGGGAACGAGCCGACGCAGAGAACATCTACGATGAGCTCAAAAACCAATGGGGCTGGAACGGCTTCACGACGCAGAAACTGGCTCCCTGCCGACTGATGGCCAATCTCGTCGCGCTGATCTACAACTGGTGGCACCTTTACGTACGTCTTTACGACGGAGAGCACCATCGGGAGGCGATCACCAGTCGGCCGGCCTTGCTGAGCGGAGTGGCTCGGCTGGCCGTTCATCAAAACCAACGCAAAGTCAGAGTCAGCTTGCAGCACGAAAACAGTCAGGCGCTCGCAGAGGCTATCGCCCATGTCAGCAACACCTTACAACGCTTCTGGCTCATTGCGGAGCAATGGAGTATCCAGCAACGCTGGACTTTGCTATTGACTCATATTTTTCGCCACTGGCTCGGTGGCAAATGGCTTGGAATGCTCCCGCCGGAGGCCGAATCACTCCTCTCGGGCTGAGATCTGCCTGCTCTCAGCGCCTACGCCTGTTGAAAACCGTCGGCTGGGTCGACGGTTCGGACTCTATTTCCGTTTTTAGGTTTATAGGTTGTAGTTAACTCACCTCGAAGTTGGTTTTTTCACTGCTTTCGAGATCCTGTGCGCTGTTCTCGATACCTGCTGGTTGATGGTCATGAGACAGATTAGTATCGGGCATTGAACGGTGGGAGTGACAAGTGTGGCGGGATTCCGACGGACTCGCTAATCACGGCCGCGGCGCGTGCACTCGCGGCGGGTGATCCCCTCGGCGTATTGAACCTGGTCGCCTTGCGCGACGATGCGCCTGCGCTCGCGCTTCGCGGGATCGCGATGGCCCGGCTCGGCGATCTTGTGCGAGCGAAGGTTCTCTTGCGAAGTGCGGCGCGCACCTTCGGTCCGAAAGAGGCCGTGGCTCGCGCGAGGTGTGTCGTCGCCGAGGCCGAGATCGCGCTCGTCTCACGCGACCTGGGCTGGCCTGCGAAAGCACTCGACGCAGCGCGGGCAACGCTCGAAGAGCACGGCGACCGGGTGAACGCCGCGCATGCGCGGTATCTCGAGGTCCGGCGCCTCCTCCTGATCGGGCGCCTCGACGAGGCCGAGCGTAGGCTGGCCGAGCTCGACCCCGCACCCTTCCCGCCCGCGTCGAGGGCCGCCCACGAGCTGGTCGTTGCGGGGATCGCGCTGCGACGCCTCCGGACGAAGACGGCGCGCGCTGCGCTTGCTCGGGCAGAGCGCGCCGCGCGCCACGCAGGTATCCCTGCGCTGACAGCGGAGGTCGAAAGTGCATCCCTCGTCCTGGACACGCCCGCAGCGCGCCTGATTGCACATGGCGAGGATCGACTCCTCCTGCTCGAGGAGGTTGAAGCGTTACTCGCGTCGAGGGCGCTCGTCGTAGACGCGTGCCGTCATGTCGTGCGTGACACACGCACTGTGGTCTCGCTCGCAAGGCGTCCGGTGTTGTTCGCGCTCGCACGCGCGCTGGGCGAAGCGTGGCCCGGAGACGTGCCGAGGGGCACGCTTCTCGCGCGGGCATTCGAAGCGAAGCGCGTTGATGAATCGCATCGCGCGCGGTTGCGAGTCGAAATCGCGCGGCTGCGCAGGGTGCTTCGGACGCTGGCCGGCGTGAGCGCGACAAAGCGGGGGTTTAGGTTGGTGCCGCGCCGCACGCGCGACGTCGTCGTGCTGGCGCGGCCCGTCGAAGAACAGCATGCGGCGGTGCTCGCCTTCCTCGCCGATGGTGAGTCGTGGTCGAGCTCGGCCCTGGCGCTTGCGCTTGGAGCCAGCCAGCGCACCGTGCAACGGGCACTGGACACGCTTGCGGCAGCAGGCAAGGTGCAGTCAATTGGTCGCGGGCGCGCTCTTCGTTGGATGACCCCGCCCGTGCTGGGATTTACGACGACCTTGTTACTCCCCGCTCCACTACCGAACGACTAGAATAAGAATAGAAGCATGAATCGATCAGCAGCTGAAATCGTCCGTGAGTATGGACCCTTTCCGGGTGTCGACCGCGTGAATGGGGTCACGTATGACGGTCAGCATGTCTGGTTTGCTGCCGGAGACAAGCTGAACGCCTTGGATCCGGTGAGCGGGAAGACGCTGCGCTCGATTGATGTCGCCGCGTATGCAGGAACGGCCTTCGACGGCCAGCACCTGTTTCAGATCGCCGAGGGTCGCATCCAGAAGATCGATCGAAAGACCGGCCGTGTGCTCGCCACGATCCCGGCGCCCGCCGGCGGCGGTCACTCGGGGCTCGCGTGGGCCGAAGGGACGCTCTGGGTGGGGCAGTATGAGGACCGGAAGATTTATCAAGTCGATCCCCAAACCGGGGCCATTCTCCGCACCATCGAGACCAGCCGCTTCGTCACCGGGGTCACCTGGATCGACGGAGAGCTCTGGCACGGCACCTGGGAAGGTGACGAGAGCGATTTGAGACGAGTTGATCCTCGAACGGGAGAGGTCCTGGAGAGTCTCGAGATGCCGCCCGGAGTAGGCGTGTCGGGGCTTGAGTCCGATGGCGGCGATCAGTTCTTCTGCGGAGGCGGAAGCAGCGGGAAGGTGAGAACCGTCCGCCGACCCAGGCGAGGCTCCGCGGACGGCAGCAGCTCCGAGATCCCCGTCGACTCCACGAGCAAGTAATCGAAGCGGCCCTCACGGGCGAGGTTCGCCGAAGCCTTGCGCGAAGAGCCAGGGCGACAAGGAGCGCTAACACCGAATGGCCGTGATGCAGCCGCAGGGTAAGCGTCCGACGGCGACCACGTGAGCTGATGGGGGGTGGAAGGTGCTGTGGTGGTTCCCACGTATTCTTGCCAGCAGGATCTTGGGCGAAAGCAGCAGCCCATTCTGGCTGGGTGTACTCCGATTTGAGGTAGGCTTCCGATAGCACCGCGATGGTAAAATCCGTTTGCGCCGCCGCCACCTGCATGCGCAAAACGAAGTTTTCTCCGGGCCGAAAATGCCACGCTTGGATAATGGGTTCGTACCCAGCCGATTCAATCGCTCCAGCGATCCATTCCGCCCAATCGCGGTCGGCTCGGTTGTGACTGATAAAGACTTTTGGTGGCTCAGACGCCATCTTGATATTCTCGGGCTGTTCTCAAATAATGTGGTCCCATTCTCACGTAATCTGGTCCTGAGGTCCTCCCTATTCTCATCTAATTTGGTCCCAAAACAGCGGATGTTGTCGGTTCGAGGCGATTATGTTCTCAGGCCGCTACAGCTAGTACTCCATGCGCAAACTTTCCATGGCCGCTTCTCGGTCTCGCTCAGTGGGCAGACTGTAACGTCGGGTGGTCTCGATGCGTTTGTGGCCTGCGATCTCCGCCACCAGAACCAGATCGTGGCCACGTCGCACGAGGTTGGTCAGACAGGAGTGGCGAAGCCTGTGTGCGGAGACTGCAACGTTTGCCTCTTCGCCCAAGCGGCGCAGTGTGAGATCGATTGAGCGGATCGACAGCCGCCGGCCATGCGAGTTAAGGAACAGAGCGATCTCTCTATGGTCCGGAAATCGTTTCCCACGCTCCACAAGCCAAGCCGATAATCCTTCCCGCGCCTCGGCGTTGAGGACCACCTCCCGGTAGAGGTCACCCTTGCCAGCGCGGACAGTGACCTTTCCTTTTCGCGCGGAAAGCGCGATATCGTTTGTATCCAGGCTAGCGCACTCACCAACGCGGAGAGCCGTATAAAACAACAGCAGCGCAATTGCCCGGTCACGGATGGACGTGCATCGCTCGACCGCCCGCATGAACCGCTTCTGCTCTTCGGGTTCCAGTGCCCTCGGCGCTTCCTTTGGCAAATCCTCGCGCCGCACATTAGGCCGTCCCAGTCCAAGGAACAGGTAGAGATTGTCTAGGGCGGCGAGCGTCAGATTAACCGACGCGGGCTTAGCCTTGCACGATTTCTTGAGGTGACTCTTGAAATCGCGAATCGCGTAATCGCGTGCGTGGAGATCGCTGAGCGGGTTGCCGCAATCGTTTCCGCTTGCTCTAAGATAGGCGCGATACTGCCTGACCCGACCCAGATAGGTCCGGCGGGTATTCGGGCTTAAAGGCTGTCTCACAAGCCAGAGTTGATACCCCGCTGTAACGCGGCCCAACTCGGCCGCTGCGAGCGGTGGAGCGGTCTGTTTCCTGTTATCGGAAGTCGTTTTGCCACGTTTAGGAGTGCTGGATCTGCGCATTATCGGAAGCGTAGCATGGCTTGCGCTTCCAATAACGAGTATTATCAGAAGCGCCCTCACTCAACTGCCGCGCCTGTCGTGCTTAAAAACTGTTTCTTATTGACATCGAATCGGGCGAGACGTCCAATAGGGTGTCGCCCAGAGGCCTTTGACCAAAGGCGTTGATTTTCCTGACCCCCCGGCGACACGGATGTCACTGGTGACGTAAGAAATCTCGCGGCAGATCGCTATGCGACAAACGAATCAAGAACACCAGCAGGAAACAATGAAAATACGCTTAGTAGTTGCCCTGGTAGGGCTGGCAATCGGCTTTGCTGTGCCAGCCTTCGCCCAACAGAAAGACGCGGCTGATCCACAAATACGCCAGCAGATTGATGCGCTCACTAAAAAATATATCGATGCAGTCGACAACAATGATGCCGCCGCCCTGGCCGCGCTCTTCACGGAGGATGCGGTTATGGTGACGGACACAGCGGGACCGATTTACGGTCGGGAGGCCATCGAGAAATATTGGGCAGGCGCGTTCAAGCAATTTCACTTCAGCAACCATTTCTCCAAGGACGATCAATATTCCCCTCACATTATAGGTACGGCGGGCAATGAGGTATGGAGGAACGCGGAATGGAGTGCGACTGTTCAAGGCCAGAACGGCGGTCCTATACAACTCAAGGGCTATTGGGCAGGGATTGAGGTTCGTGAGGGCGATGCTTGGAAGAAGCGGATGCTGATCTGGAACATAACCCCAGCACCGGCGCCTGCTCAGACGAAATAGACTTAATCTAAACGCGTGTGCGGCCATTTATGCGTTCGGTTTTACCGGGTTTGAGCGTAAAAAACCAGAATTGGCCGCCTACCGCTGAGTGAAGTTGACGCCATCAAAATCATGATGGCATTTCTCTTCGACCGCTTGCGCAAGCTCGAATTCCGCCTTCGCGCGCTGAGACAGCCCGATTCGGCACTGGCTAACGCTAACGTTGTTTTTTGTCCTTATGGAATGTGCATCGTTATGGAAGGTTGATGCGACCGAAGCCACTCCAGAGGCCGATCTCGGCCTCGAATGCCTTCCATAATAATGCCGTGGGTTACGACGCGATCATCTTGTCTTCTAGAGCGGTGAACCGATCGCGCTGGAGAGACGGCGGCGTGGGCGGGCCCATCCGGCACCTCGACCCGTCAAGCGCCATTTGATTGGCGGGCGGCCTGCGGCGACTGGCGGTTAATTAAGCCTAGCCTGATT
The DNA here is from genome assembly GCA_963782115.1 of uncultured Verrucomicrobiae bacterium. Lineage (GTDB taxonomy): Bacteria > Verrucomicrobiota > Verrucomicrobiia > Chthoniobacterales > JAFAMB01 > JAFAMB01. The sequence goes on along the minus strand of CAWAIK010000007.1, from coordinate 304,496 downwards.
CTTGCAGTCATCTAGGGGTCCGGGCTGTTGCCGATTCATCACCTGAGAACACCAGCACTCAATCGTTTCAAAAACGATTGACGCTTTCCTACCCATCCGGCAAGCCAACAATTGCGCCGCTATCCCGCCAAAGCGCATCACGGACATCGTCGCGACGCGCCAGTTCGGAAGGGTCGGGCCAGGTGATGATTCCGCTGCGTAGCGCGGCGTAGATCCTGCCGGACGGCGGGCGGATCTGACCGAGGGCGAGTTTGGTAAGAGCGTGGCCCGCGGCTTCGGGAGTGTTCGAGCCGCGCAGCATGAGGCGCAGAGCCGGGGCCAATGGTTTCCAGAGGAAATTGATGACAAAATTTCCGTTGCGGACAAGGCCGGTGCCGGGAGTGTGGCCGGGATCGTAGGCGATAATGGTTAAATGCCGCGCCGTTGTATCGGGATGGGCGGCGAGCGCGCGGGCGGTGAGCACGTTGCAGAGTTTCGAAGAAGAATAGGTGCGTCCGCCCGCGATCGACGGGTGGGGGTCGCGGTTGGGGTCGCGCTCCGGGTGCGCGAGAAACCGCGCATCGGCATGGAGCGGAGGCGCGATGATGAACCCCATGATGGTTTTCTCCGCCGGATCGTGCGTGCCGCTGGTCGTCAGGATGACGGTGGCGCCTTGCGCAAGCCGGGGCAGCAAAAGCCGCAAAAGGAGGTAATGAGCAAGATGATTGACGGCAAAAGCAGCCTCGAATCCGTCGGCGCTGCGGGTGTCGTCATTTGGAAATAGCAGGCCGGCATTTAGCACGAGGGAATTGATTTGAGCGGGCCCGAGTTCCCTGTCTACCGCCGAAGCGAAGGATCGCACGTTTTCCAGGCGCATCAGGTCGAGCGGGAGCGTTTCCGCTCCGAGCGGACCCCTGCGGCGCGCTCCGAGCAACAGCCGCGTGTTGGGTGTTTCGATGAACCGCCGGGCAGCGACTTCTCCCAATCCCGAGGTTCCGCCGGTCATCACGATGGTGTTCATCATAGAGAATGGTCTTGTTTCCGGCGTGGCCGGGATGCGTAGCGATTGAGCATCCAGAGGACGACTGAGATATCAAGCAGCCGGGTGGTGTTACCAGGACTTGGTCCGTCGTCAAAGGTCATAGCAATGTATGGGCCGTCGACGTGACAGGAGCTATAAGTAGCCGGTGCGAGCGTGCTTGGAGTTGAAGCCGGTGAAGTGGACGCTGGGGAAGCACTTGTATTTGGGGACTGCCCGAAAACAGGGGCCGCGACCGTTAACAACATGACGACAAAGACCCGGATTGAGGTTTGAAGACTCAGTCGAGAACATGCATTTCTTGCGGATTGTCGCACCGACGATATTGTTTATGCTGAGCATAGGAATCATTGTTGTTTCGGTTTTGCCGCTTCGCCGGCTTGCTCGGTCATCAGCAGGTCGATCACGCCTTCACCGCAGCCGCGTAACGCTCATTGACGAAATCCCAGTTGATCACATTCCAGAAAGCTTTCACGTATTCCGGACGATGGTTCTGGTATTTCAGATAGTAAGAGTGGGTTCCTTGTATGCGAGAATAGTCGCTAAGGTTTTGGCTGGCAAAGGCCCGAACCTGCGGGTCCACCGCTTTTCTTATCGCAATTTTCCCAAACTGGATCTGGCTCAATGTTGCTAACGCGGCGTCCTCCAAAAATGTCCGGTCTTCGACAGACAGCGAAGAAGCTTCAGCGCTGCTCGCCCTGACTAGGAGTGCTATGCATAAAACGACCAAACATAGTTCATCCCGTAATCTTCTGACCGACCGTTTGGCATATTGAACAAGCATTACCAACAAACGGTGCGGTAAAATGTGGATAGATGATGCCGATCTTTTCGAACCGACCTATTCCCCACTGAGTGGGAAACATGAATTTCTTGATCCCTTCGGCAAAGAAAACCAGTCCGGCAAGGAGCCGCACCACGAGCGTTGCCGCCGGGGCACCGGTATTGAGCAATGTGAAAAGCGTCTTGTCCATAGATTGGTATTTTGACTTTGATGTATTTTCTGGTTCGCCCGGGTTGTCACAAAAATATTCCACCGATTACCGCGCCAATCACGACGAGGATCCATGGAGCTATCTTCCAGATCTGCAAACCAGCAAACAGGATGAGGGCGAGCGCCAAGCTCTTCGCTGAATCGATTGCGCTTGTCCAAATAGGCTGATAAAGCGCTGCCAACAAAACTCCAACGACTGTCGCATTGGCCCCGGCCAGCAACGACTGAGCCGTGGCGGAAGCCCGAAGTCGATTCCAGAGCGGGAGCAGTCCCGTGACCAGAAGAATCGGTGGCAGCAGAATCGCGAAAAGACACCATAACCCTGCCAACCAACCGGTGGGAGAACCGCTCTTAACGGCCCCGAGATAGGCCGCAAAAGAAAACAGTGGACCCGGCAACGCCTGAGCGATGCCGTATCCAGCCAGGAAGGTGTTGTTGTCCACCCAGCCTTTCGGTACAACTTCAGCCTGTAAAAGCGGGAGAACAACATGGCCGCCGCCGAAAACAAGCGATCCGGTGCGATAGAAACTGTCAAACAGCGGCAGCCATCCGTCCTGTTTGCCGGCGGCAAGAAGAGGCACGATTAGCAGGCAAAAGGCAAAGAACGCCATCGAACCAACCGATTGGACCCGGTTGGGAAGCCGAGTAAACATTTCAGAGCTTTCTGGAGGCGCCTCTGCGCGAATCAGTTTCCAGCCCGCCAGCGCGCCAAGAGCGATCGTAAGCACCTGGACCCAGGAACTGTTGGTCAAAAGGATAATTACCGCAGCAACAAAGGCGAAAGAGATCCGAGTGCGATCCGTGCAGAGCCTTGTTGCCATCGACCAGACTGCTTGAGCTACTACGGCAACGGCAACTACTTTCAAGCCATGAAGCCAGCCGAGTCCCTGTTCCCCGCTAACCCAGTGAATGCCGTAGGCAGCTAACAACATGATGATCGCCGACGGGAGCGTAAACGCGCTCCAAGCGGAAATGGCACCGGGAATGCCGCCGCGCATCATACCGATCGAGTAGGAAACCTGACTGCTGGTTGGTCCCGGCAGGAAATTGCAGAGCGCCACGAGATCGGCAAAGGTTTGCTCAGTCAGCCATTTGCGGCGTTCCACAAACTCCTGTTGAAAATAGCCGAGGTGCGCGATAGGACCTCCGAACGAGGTCAAGCCGAGGCGGAGAAAGACCAGAAAAGGTTCCAGAACCGTTTGGCCAAAACCAGCCGTTCGCGTTTCCTTTTTGCTGTCGGCCTCATCGTGACGGTTTTCGCTCTGGTGTACTTCACTGGTCATGGTCGAATTCCATGCGCGGCGACCCGATCTTCGCGGTAGAGGCTTAAACGTATTCAAAGAGTCGCATGAAGCCGAAATCCATGTGGAGATTCTGATGGCAGTGAAACAAGGTGAGCCCGGGATTGTCCGCGACAAAATCGACATCAACTCGACTGAAGCCTTTCACCAGAACCGTGTCCTTAAAGATGCCGGATGTGTCTTTTCCATGAATTTTTGTGATCTCGAAATTATGCCGATGCAGGTGGAGCGGATGCATGTCGTCGCTCTTGTTGACGAAAGCGAGTCGATAGCGACGCCCCTGATAAATCTTGATCGGCTCGCTCTGATCGTAAGGCCGGCCATTGATCGTCCACACGTTGAATCCGCCTCGCCCTCCGTTGATTTTCCCAATCTCCATCGGAATCACTTCGTCTGGCGCGGCTGCTGATTTGGACTCACCGAATAAAAGGTAATTCCAATCTGATTTGCCGGGAGGATGCCACTGGGGTTTTCCCTTTCGCCCCGCGTACTCCACGACGATCCCCATCCCGCGATTACGATCTTCGTCCATCGGGGTACCCAGGATCCAAACCCCTGGGCTTTTCATCTCCACGATCGCGTCAACCCGTTCAGCTGATCCGAGCTGGAGCACTTTAACCTTATTCGGCCGAGGAACAGGGTTGCCGTCCAATGCGACGACATAGAATTCGTGACCCGCCAAGGCCAGCTCAATCGTCTCGGTGGCGCTGGCGTTCAGGATGCGAAACATGACTTGCTCACCTTCCTTGACCCGTACTGGATCACCGTATCCGAGGGATCGACCATTGACGGTGAAAGTCTGGTAGCCGATTTCCCAGCCGTTGGGTTTCTGAGTCTTATCGGCGTTTACTTCGGCTTCCAGAGCTGGGTCCTCTGGTTTCCCCTCCTCCTCTTCCATCTCACCGGTACTGTAGAAAGGTTCGAACTCGTGTGTGGCCAGAAACACTTCCTGATCATAGGTACCGGACTCGTGATTCGGCTCGATGTAAACGATTCCGAACTGTCCCGTGTACAATCCGTTGTAGAGATTGCTTCCAGGCATCACATGGGTATGCACCCAACGAATCCCGGCGGGCCTGGGAGTGAATTGATAGCTGACTTGTCCGCGGGCCGGCACCACGATGCTTTTTTCTTCGCCGGCTCCATCGACTTCCGAAGGGATGAATTGTCCATGCCAATGGACTAACTCAGGGGTGTCAGTGTCATTAAATAGCTGCACCGAAACTTGCTGACCCTCGCGTAAGCGTATTAGCGGTCCCGGGACTTGGCCATTGTATCCAATCGTGCTGATGGTCTTGTCCTTAGTGACGTCGACCAGTACGGGGCCGATATGCAAGGTCACGTCTGTTGGTCCGGTCTTGATCGGAGGCGTTGCGGTCGCAGAGGCCATCGGCATCTGCATCGAGTTTTGCGCCACGGCAGAGGTTGGGAGCATCAAACCACCCCCGGCCAAGGCGCTAGCCAGCAAAAATTGCCGTCGTGAGTAACGGTTGTCTTCGTGCTCTTCCATCGTTCGTAGATCTTCCAGGGAAATAGGTCTATAAAGCCGGGGTACTTCGTCTGGTTCGGAGCGAAACCTCAACCACAAATAAGGACTTTCTTGACTGAACGTGAAGACTAACGCTTGTCAATAACGAAAAGCGATAGTGAATCAGCCGATTGCACTTGATGCGCGGCTGCTTTGTGAGTCAAGATCAAGAGTTGCGGATTGCACGAATGCACCGGAAAACTCTACACAAAAAAACTAAGGAGCCTGATCACCGCGAGTTTGTCAGCGGTTTTATCCGGTTGCACATTCTCCACCACGCGGCGCAGGAGCCGTTGGTGGGCTTCTGGATGATTGAAGAGCTTAGACGCCATGGCTACGAAATGAGCCCGGGCACGATTTATCCACTGCTGCATAGCCTGCAAAAGAAAGGCTATCTCTCCGTTGAAGTGAAACGAGAGGGACGCCGCGCTTGGCGGGAGTATTCTGCTACCAAAGAAGGAAAGAGAGTGCTTAATGCAGCCAAACGGAAACTGCGCGAACTTTTTCACGAGCTGATTGAATGAGGCTCTGGGATTCTTTCAGACTACGCAGAAAAAGATCTACTCTCTCAGAGGCTCTTTAGGAAAGTCCTTAACTTCTCATCCTGGACTGGAAAACCCAGTTCACGCGCTTGTTCGAAAATCGAATCCGTTTTCACACCCAAGCAGCGAGCGACAACGAGCATGCGCGTTGCCCTATTCCACAATGAGACCTGAGGAAAGCTTCACGTCGCTGAACCACTATCTGGAACGAAGACTGGGCCGTGACTGTTCCGGAGAATTTTCCGCAGCTCCTTGACCTGATCTATATCGAGCTTGTCCAAAGATATCGGAAGGTGGTTGGACACGGGAACAAAATGTCCGATCGTGGCTCATTTAATTAAAGCCTTGATTGGCCCAACCTGAGCGATTCATATGCGTTATAATCCCATCCACTTCATCCGCTGTTCCATGCTTTGCCTAGCCGGTTATGCGATTTACATCCCTCTTGCGCCCGTCACTGTTTTCGGGGAAGAGCCGGAGTCGCAGGCGCACGCCGCACCAAAGATCGATCACATCCTGCTGGAGGTTTCGAACCTCACTGCTTCGATCGCGTTCTATCGCGATTTCGTTGGTCTTCGCCTCAAATCCCAGAGCGACTGGTTTGTCATGCTCGAATCGAACAACGTCGGCGTGTTCCTCCGGAACAGCCGGTGGGATTGGGAAAAGCCGCGCAGTAACGGCGAACAGCTCGGGCTTGGCATGTATCCCCATTTCGACGTCAGCGACGCTGCCGCTATGGTCGAAAAAGCTCGCAAAGCTGGTTACCGGGTTGTCCAGGAGCCAAGGAAATATGATTTTGGCACCGAAGCTTTCATTGCTGATCCTGATGGTTACACTTGGGCGTTTGTATCTCCGCCAAAGGTCGCTTCCAGTCGCTAAAAGAGGCCGCTGCGTGGATTACGCGCGCTTGGACTTCAATAAAGCATCGCCTCTTCGGGAGGATCACTAGCTTCAACGCTAGCCGCTTTAATTTAAGAAGAACGTGGGTCTGCCCATTGTTGGTAGAAAACTCCGCTGTACCGGTCACTTTTACCCACTCCATGTCCGAGACATCGACCGGACCTGACACCTCGACAGGAACATAGATTGGACGAGCATCGGCAGCGCAACACCAGATAAACATTCTGACCAGTTTGAATTGGTCATTCGCAGCGCCGAGGTATTGCCCGACCACTTCGACCGTCTTCCCAGTTATCGTCTTTCTCAAGGGCTCCTGCGTTTCTGCATACAAAAGATCTGTCACTTCGAGTGCGGCATTGCCGTCTTCGGCTCTCGGCAGGTCCCCAGGTCCGGACATCGCTTCATTAATGTGTGCGCCCAGGGCTGCATTCTGGGAATTGGATGCGCGCAAAGAAGACGCGCCCGGAAGCTTCGTGGCATCTTCGATGAAGCCGCGATTTGCAACGATCTTTTGGTCGAAAGCGTCTTTCGAAAGCGTGGCTCCCGTAAGAACCGAAAGGCAAATCACGCCGAAAAAAGCCAGACTCCATGCTGAATCGAAAGAGTCGTTTGCGAGGCAAGCGGCAGAATAAGCTGCTGATCAACTGCAGTGTTGAAGGTGGCCGCAATTGCCGCGCCGATTGTGAAATAAAAGGTCGTTTCGAGAAAATCGTCGCTCGCCATCCGAATAGCACCAACGGTCTTTCCAGTGATACTCGTGCCAGAGTTGCCCGACTGTGTATCGGGGAGCGGTGCAATTGTGAATCCGGCTCGCTTTTGGGAGCCTGATTTTCTCTCGCCCTTCCTCAAAATCGCGTTCGGGTTTAAAAAACCAACCGCAAGGCCGACGAACACCGCAACAAGATAGCCAAGTCCGAGGCGCAACCCTGTATTTAAAGCCGGTGCCTGAGCCCGGAAGGCAAAAAACGTGCTGAAAATCACAATCGGATTCACGATTGGAGAGGCCAGCATATATGTGACGTCACAAGAGAGCGGTAAGCCTTTGTGCAGTAATCTTCTGACAATCGGAACGATACCGCATTCGCAAACCGGGAAGATGATGCCAAGGAGCCCGCTGACCAGGGTTGCGACAAGACGATTCTTTGGGAGCAAACCCGTAATGACACTGGAACGCTCTCAAAGATCAGCCAACGAAGCAGATTAAAAGAATTCGGCAACTGAAAGGCTTTAGCGCCAAGTTCAGCCTCCCACGAAACAAACTCCCCTATCTCGCCGTCATCTTCGACGGCCAACTCAAAAACCCGTCAGGCTCCAGGCACCAGCTTCGAACCCCTATTCCATCCCCGTTTTGGCCGCCACTTGAACAGTCCCGCAAATCGATGGGCCACGGAACATCCGAGCATTTCAGCAGCCCGCTTGCTCTTGTCCAGGAGTCGTTCCAAATGCTGCTCTCGTGTCAGCGAGGCTCAAATAAAGTGCTTAACCTTTCTTCTTACAAACGCGGGGTTCCTCGAAAGCACCGGAGACAGCTCAGATGCTTCTGGGTGCCGTAACTGACGCCGAATTGGGCCAATGCCCCACTCTTCCGTACCCTACTTACTGGGACTGGCGTAATTCAGCATTCACCAAAGTAGACGAACGCGAGGCTGATTCCGAACTGACTCCTCTTAACGGCTCAAGCTTTGTAGTATGATGTACTAAACTGATATCCAGGGCGTAGCCTGCCCGCATCAGGGTTGTTTGCAATTGGGACCCGCGATAAACGTTGAGTTTGTCGTTCATCCAGATGGTTTTCGGTCCATTATACTTTTGGGCCGACTCCAGCCAAAATCTGGGCGATGCCCTCGAATTGATTTTGGCGTGGCTCAAGCAGCGCGCCACTTTCGAAATCCATTCGGATGTGCGCCATTAGCTTGGATCTCACCCGAGTTTGTGAAAAGGTCATGTGGGATTCGCCAGAAATATTTTCGTCTACATTCAATATGCAAAAGTCGCGTCTAATCGCAGGTAGGAAATCTGTTTTTCGAATGCTCGTCGCCTTTGGATTGGCCGTCGTGGCGCCGTCGCTATACCCTCAGCAAAATAAGGCTGGGTCCAATTCACCTGAAGCCGCCTGGTCCAATATCCAGCAGTTTGTAAAAGACATGGAAACGGCTGTTCAATCCAAGAACCTGCATGGGATCCACGAGCCGAGCATGAAGATAAGGGCTCCGATCAAAACGCTGAAACAACACAGCAGCATGCTAAGCGGAGACAAAGGTCAAAAGATCGACGCAGCTTTGAAGCAATTAGACACTTCAGTTACCGACTTGCATAGCGCATCTGATGAAGGCAGCCAGGCAGACGCCGAAACGGCCCTTAAAGCCGTCGAAAGCGCTCTTGACCAGCTGAAGGCCCAAGACCCCGAAGCGACTTTCAAAAGTATGCATTGATCCTCCTGTATTGATTGGCAGCAGCGCTTGAGAAGAACCGAATCCGGAGGACTCCGGCCTTTTGTATTGAGAAAAAGTCTATATGGGCGAAGAATGGACGTTCGGTCTATGACCTGGTTGGGAAAAGCAGGAATTTTTAGCGCGACAGTCGCTGTGGTGACTGTTCTCGCGTGGTTTACCGGTACGAATCATTGCTTATTGGGCCTAATGGGACGGCCCCAGAACGGGGCTTGTCTGGTGTCCCATTGCCCAGAACACGCCAAGAAATCTGGCGATGCCGGTCAAGGTCCGTCGGGAATGCAGGCCTGTTGTCAAGGACTCCAAAGCGCCAATTTCGAAGTGGCGAAAGCAAAGATTGCCTTTAGTCCTGTCTTGGTTGGGATTCGGCTCTTCGCGGTCAGAGATGTATTTTTGCCAGAAGCTCCCAAAAGCATTCTGCTGAATATGGAGTACGACACCGGACCTCCGGCGTCTAACTCCTTTGTCGCAACTGTTCTAAAGCGTTCTCTCCGTGAGAACGCACCTCCGCTCGTCTCTTAGAGACGGCTAGCCCCGAACCCTAAAATCCTGCGGGGACGGCTTTCGGGGATGCTCAAACCGTCCGCCCATCCACACCCGGCTGGGCTTCTGAGTTGCCCACACTCAGAGTTCTGTTCCGCACCGGTGCCGGTGCACAATTCTCCAAAGCAAGTGATCCAAAAACTTCGGTTCTCACTATGACCGAATTAGAATTTCTCAAAAAACCCGAATACATCCACGTCGTACTGAATCACTTACCAATTTACGGCACGATATTGGCAGCCTTGGCCCTGGCTATCTCATTAATCCTACGAAGCCGAGCTGCACAGATTACGGCCCTTATTCTCACGCTCATCGCTGGGGCTTCAGCGTACCCGGTCTTTGTGACCGGGCAAAGGGCATATAAAACTATCCGCAACCAGAGTGACGATGCCGGGGCCGATTGGCTTGATGAACACATGGATCGAGCTGAAAAGACAATTGGTGCTTTCTATTTTTTGGCGGCACTCGCCACAGCTGGTCTCCTCGTGCCGATCAAATGGCCGAAATCCGCTTTTCTATTAGCGGCCCTGACCCTGGTCGTAGCAATTCTCTGTTCCGCGATAGCGGTCTATATCGCCCAGCCAGGCGGTCGAGTAAGACATCCCGAATTTCGGCCGAGTGAAACTCCAACTGCATCTTCTGAAACCGATCACAAGGACAAATAATGAATCGATATTCCATACCGTTATTCGCTTTGGGCCTCCTAGCAGGTTGTGCAACGGCTCCTCCACCTCCGCTGAGAGCTGATAACCCGGCAAATCCATCGGCGCCGGAAGCTACGATACGGCCGCTTCGTAACGCCCTAGGTGTCGATGGTCTTACAAAGAAAAGTCGCCAGATCCTGGCGCAAGCTGCCAAACAGCAGCAGCAGTGGGACCAGAGCGGCCCAGATTCCGGCGATCAGCAAGCCCAGCAAATGCAGAACATACCCGGCATGCAAATGCCCCAGCCGCCGGAGCCATCGCCCACTCCGCAACAGAACCAAATGGATCAAATGCCTGGCATGAAAATGCCCCAGGAACAATCCCAACCATCACCAACTCCTAATAATTAATTGCACATGACGATTACAAGGTTTGTAGCCTGTTCATCAATGTTAGCGGCGACATTGTTGGCCGCTTCTGCCCGCGAAAAAGAGGAGACGTTTCAAGGCATCCAGCAATCGGTTCAGGAACGCACCGGAAAAACTGTCCGTTGGGAAGAGGATCAGGCGGCGTATGAGCAAACTCTACGAGATGTTCGCCTCCTTTTGCGCAAGCCATTGACGGCCGAGACCGCTGTTCAGATCGCGCTGTTAAACAATCGATCCCTGCAGGCCACTTTCGAGGATATTGGCCTTTCGGCCGCGGACCTTATCGAAGCTGGTACGATCCCGAATCCGAAGATCGATTTAGCAATAAGATTTCCGGACAAGCCACCCTCTGGTACCTACATCGACTATAGTGCGGCGCTTGACTTTTTAAGTATCATCATGATTCCGCTAAAAAAGCGGGTAGCGAAAGATCAGCTGGAAGCCGTGGCTCTGCGGGTCGCCGATGAAACGCTCGAACTGGTCTCGCAAGCCAAAACCGCATTCTATTCGCTGCAAGCTTCCCAGCAGCTCCTGAAGCGGTTTAAGTTGATCGCAGATACTAACGCCGCTTCGCTGGATTTAGCTCAGAGACAGCACGAAGCCGGCAATATCACAGATCTGGCACTGGCGAAGCAGCAGGCGAGCTACAGCCGTTCTCGTCTGGATGTTGCCACCACGGAGGCCGAAATCCGGCGAAATCGCGAGAGACTGAATCGCCTGCTTGGATTGTGGGGCGCGGACACTGACTGGCAAATTTCTGGTGAATTGCCACAAGTGCCGAGTTCCGACCTTCCCATGAGAGGACTCGAACGCTTGGCAATTTCCCAACGGTTGGACTTACAGGCAGACTATCTCCAGGTCACAAGCCAGGTGAAGAATCTCGGACTGACTAAAAACTTTCGACTCGTGGGTGCGTTGGATTTCGGGGTCGATAGCGAACGGGAAACAGATTCGCAAACAAGGACTGGGCCGTCATTCGCAATCGAGTTGCCGATTTTCAATCAAGGGCAGGCACGGATCGCCAGAGGCGAAGCGGCTTTAAGGCAGGCACAGGACAAGTTTGAAGCGCTGGCAATTGATGTTCGCTCTGAGATAAGGGAGCTGCGTGACGAACTTGCAAGTAAAAGAGATATCGCTCGTTTCTATCGAGATGAGCTTTTGCCAGGCCAGCGTCAAATCCTGAACGAAAGTCTCCTTAACTATAACGCGATGGAGATCGGGAATTTTGAGCTCTTTACGACAAAAGCTGAAGAGGCGCGTACCGAGCGCGAATACATCGATGCCGTCAGAGACTACTGGATTACCCGAGCGGAGCTCGAACGAGCTGTGGGCGGTAATTTGAATCCGCGCCAGCCGGCAAATGACAAATCACAACCAGTCTCAAATCCAAGGCCAATCAGGTAACCAGCCATTACCCGTATAGCAGTAGGCTCTACCACCAAAGCTTCAGAATCAAAACGTAAAACATTCAACCAGATCTAAACAAGTTATGATATCCCGTCGTAAGTTCTTCTCTAACGCGGCTGTCGTTGCTGGCGTAGCTGCGCTCGGTACCGCTACTCGCTCTATGCAGGGAGCGGAGCCTGGTGGACAACCGTCCGAGAATCTTGAGAATATCACGAGGAATTCTAAAGCGGACCGCCAGGAGTATCCTCCTGGCGAATCAGGCAAAGACTATACCCCAGTAATCACACCGAACGGATCGACGCTCCCTTTCAAAGTGGTTGGAGGCGCCAAAGTATTCCATCTAATCGCTGAAGAAGTTGATCACGAATTCGCGCCAGGACTTCGCGCTCATTGCTGGGGCTTCAACGGTCAGGTTCATGGCCCAACCATTGAGGCTGTGGAGGGGGATCGGGTGCGCATTTATGTGACGAACAAGCTTCCAGAGAGCACCAGTATTCACTGGCACGGTGTCCTTGTTCCATCGGGTATGGATGGAGTGGCGGGGCTTAGCCAGAAAAATATCGAACCGGGCGAGACCTATAAATACGAGTTTCAGCTCAGGCAGCACGGAACATACATGTACCACTCTCATTCCGACGACATGACCCAGATAGCACTTGGGATGATGGGGATGTTTGTTATTCATCCGCGAAACCCGACCGGTCCGAAGGCGGACCGAGACTTCGTTCTGATGTCGAGTGAGTGGAGGATCGACGTGGGCTCAATGCGGCCCGTCCCAACTGAAATGACCGACTTCAATGTCCTCACGTTTAATGCTCGGGCGTTTCCGGGTACTGCCCCGTTAGTGGCAAAATATGGTGATCGGGTCAGAATCCGGTTCGGGAATTTAAGCCCCATGGAACATCATCCGATCCATCTTCACGGGTTCTACTGGAAGATCACTGAAATGGACGGTTTACAAATCCCAGAGGCAGCGCAGCAGCCCGGGAACACAGTCCTGGTGGCGGTCGGTCAAACCCGAACCGTGGAATTTATTGCGGACAATCCTGGCGACTGGGCGATGCACTGCCATATGACCCACCACACAATGAACCAAATGGGGCATAACGCGCCGAATCTTATCGGGGTACGCCCAGGCGACCTCGACAAAAGAGTAAGCACATTTCTCCGCGGTTATATGACAATGGGCGAGAGCGGCATGGCCGATATGGGCGAAATGGGCATGAAGGTCCCGCGCAACAGTATCCCGATGGTCGGCGCGCCAGGCAAACACGACTACATCGACATGGGGGGTATGTTCACAATCGTGAAGGTCCGTGAAAACCAGACTAGCTATGATGACCCTGGCTGGTACGAGAATCCGCCAGGGACGCTAGCCGGTCTCGCCTCCAATGAGGAGCTTCAACAAGATCTCGGCGTAGTCCCCAATCCGCCCGAGAAGCAGAAATCCATGGATCACATGAAAATGGATCATCTGAATATGTGAGCTTGAAAACCTGAAGGGCATTTACAGAGCGACTGTGAAGATCAATCTACGCGAGCGCAAAGCCTCCGGATTCTAATGGTGCATTTCGAAGTCGCAGCCGTGCGATCGCTTAGGAGACGCGGCGTGCATGATATACAATGCTAATGGCTTACTCTTTCCTTGTGCTACACAATACTTCACGAGTATGATTGCCTGGAAGAGCCCGGAAAACCACACAGCGCTTGGCCGGTTCTAACCATCACTTGCTGCCTAACTTGGATTTCGCGCTAACGTGCAACAAGGTGTAGGTGTTACACAACAAAATGCTTAATTTCTTCTATCGGGGCAGTACCAACCCACATCATCACCATGCTGTTAGATTCTGAAAATTTGATGTTCCATGCGCCGATCTTCTTGAACCCTGTTCGAGAATGGCTGTTGGCAAGTTCGCAGGAACCTCGATCGAACGGAGTTTCGCAAATATTAGCTCGTCAAAAGCCCGCTGCTCTCGAAACCAGCTTCCCAGCGTCGGATCAAGCCGTACCTGGGCTAGCGCTTCTTTAAAAGCTGGATCCTCGGCATCTGCTCCGTTTGGCCGATAGACGCTCAACAGGAGCTTTGCACGCGCGTTCGTCATTCAGTTTGAGACTTCTTTTGATTGGCAATTCGGTGGTGCCCTTCTTCCCTCTTATTTGAGGCGACAGAACGCGATTTATTTCGTAAATCTTTAAAGCCAGAGCGCTCTAGCGGCGCAATCGGTAACCGCGATTTACAGTTGAAGGCCCTACTCGTCTAACTGAGGTGGATAAAGACAGTTTTTCCAGCAACCCGAAGAATTTCACCATGAACCGTGTACTCGTATTTCTCATCTGGCCCGGCCTGCCGATGTGGACTTTTATCGTGTATTTTATCGCTGGAACCAGAGGTGCCCCGCCAGCGAATGATCTTACCGCCTTGCATCCGCCCAGGCAGGCAGTGGATCCTTTGCGTTTGGGCTGCTCGCCCTGATCCTAGTACCTGTACCGTACGGTCTATACGGAAGCTTCGGGATTCATTGCCCGTATGTCTAACCGTGAGTAACGTCGATGTTCATGAATGAAGGCGCTTTACATATACGGGAACGAGCAGCTCGAAACCCATCGCCTGCCATTCGCGCCGTTCTTCTGATCGTGGTCACCGCGGGAGCGGCAATTTGTTTTCCAGCGATCAAGGCGGGATTGGCATTTAGTCCACCGCTAAAGTTCGCCGCTCTCAGGACATTGATTGCGGGGCTTGCGCTGCTTGCAGCTACGCCGCTGATGAGGCAGCGTCTCTGGCTGCCAAAGCGATTGGTTTGGTGGATTTTCCCTCTGGGGCTTATTGCAACGACGTTCACTTTTGGCTCCATGTTCCTGAGCCCGATGTTCACCACCACCGCTGTCGCGTCGGTGCTTGGAAATGCCCAGCCGCTGGCCGTGATCGCGTTCGCGGCGGCTTTTTTAAGTGAAAGCATCACCCGTTGGAAAGTGTGCGCCCTATTGTTCGGCTTGACCGGAGTCACTCTGATCGCAAGCCGGGCGGCTGGCAGCGAAGGATCGTACGGTTTGCTCGGAGCAATATTAGCCCTTCTCTCGTCGCTGAGTGGGGCGGGCGCCAGCATCATGTTCAAGAAGCTCAGGCCAGATGGAAATGTGATAGCCTTAACCGGCTGGCAGATGGTCGCCGGAAGTCTACCTCTATTCTGTCTATCATTCCTATTTGAGAGACGCCTAACAGTCCAATGGAACTTGGCATTTATCGGCATTCTCTTGGCTCTGGCGCTGGTCGGCTCCGCGTTGACGACAGTGCTATGGGTCTGGTTGTTGCAAAAGTATGAGGCCAGCAGCTTATCGCTGTATCTGTTTCTAACTCCAGTCTTCGCGATTGTCGCGTCGTATGCAGCCTTTCGTGACCGACTCGACCTGTTCGAGTTTGGCGGTGTAGCCTTCATTTTAGCCGGTGTTGGAATAGAGCTCCTCCACCCGAAACTAGAAATTAGAAACTCATTATGATGCTGATTGATACCCACGCGCATTTAGACTTTCCGGAGTTTGCGGAAGACCTCGAGGACGTCCTGCTTAGAGCGAAGCAAGCCGGCGTAGAACGCATTATTACTATCGGCACGACTTTGCAGTCGAGTCGAAAAGCGATCCAGTTGGCTAAACGTTATCCGCAGATATATGCTTCGGTCGGGATTCATCCGAATTCGGCCAGTCAAGAACGCGAGGATTTCCTCTCTGAGTTGGAGGAAATGGCAAAACACCCGAAGGTTGTCGCCATAGGAGAGACCGGTCTTGATTATCATCGTTTGCCAAGCAAACAAGAGGATGCAGAAGTCAGCCAGGCGACGTTTGGAGCCGCTACCTTCGGCACAATGGAAACGGAGATTCACGATGAGGCCGAAAAGGCCGCGCAATCAACCGCCTTTGAAAAGCATCTGGGACTTGCTGCCGCCGCGGGGAAAAGCGTGGTCATTCACCAACGTGATGCCTGGGAAGATACAATCGAGGTTCTTCGCAAGTACTCAACCCGTGTTCGAGCAGTGATTCATTGTTTCGATGCGCGTCTGGCGCAAGCACAGGAAGTTGTGGATCTCGGCCATTTCGTTTCGTTCGCCGGAATCGTGACGTTTGAAAATGACAGCGAAGTGCGAAAGGCCGCCAAATCGGTACCAATCGAACGAATCATGGTCGAAACCGATGCCCCCTATTTCGCGCCGGCACCAAACCGTACCAAACGCTGTGAACCCGCGTTCCTCCGCGAGACTGCCGCATTCATCGCGAACCTTCGCGGCATGAGTCTGGCAGCATTCGCTGCGCAAACTACGCAAAACGCGCAAGAATTCTTCGGATTGAACACGTAGGGTCGGATTTTTGAAATCCTGAGCAGGAACTTTCGTTGGAAGGAAGTCCCTCGGCTCGCAAACTGGAGGCGTGCAGAAAGAGGCTCCGGCTTGGCTGCGCCATCAGTTAGAGTTTTAAATTTCTGAGTCGCAGCGCGTTGCTTATAACAGACACCGAGCTAAATGCCATCGCCGCGCCCGCAATCATGGGACTTAGCAAAATTCCGAAAAAGGGGTAGAGAATGCCGGCCGCTATTGGAAGCCCCAACGCGTTGTAAACAAAGGCGAAGAACAGATTTTGGCGGATGTTCCGCATCACAGCCCGGCTGAGCGCAATCGCTTTGACAATTCCAACCAGATCGCCTTTCACGAGTGTGATGCCTGCGCTCTGCATCGCTACGTCCGTGCCGGTTCCCATCGCGATCCCCACATCGGCTTCAGCAAGGGCGGGTGCGTCGTTGATCCCGTCGCCTGCCATCGCAACAACGTACTTTTCCTGGCGTAGTTGTCTAATAATCGCGTTTTTGTCTTTCGGATTCAATTCGGCGCGAACCTCATCGATCGCCAGTTCTCGAGCCACAGCATCGGCAGTTTTCCGATTGTCGCCCGTCGCCATAATGACTTTCAGCCCTAAGTCGTGAAGAGCCTTGATTGCGCCAGGAGTCGTTTTCTTAATGGGGTCCGAAATACCTAGGATGCCGGCCACTGAACCATCGGAGGCGACCCAGACTACGGTCTGAGCCTTTACCTGAAGCTCGCGTGCTTTGGCGGACAAGTCTGGTGGGATCGGTATGCCCGTTTGGGCGATGAATTTTTCTTTCCCGATCAGTGCTTTATGACCACCGATCTTACCCGAAACACCCCCACCAGTGGTGGACTCGAACTCATCCACCAACTCGAGCTCAATCCCCTTTTCGTTTGCCTCATCGACAATCGCACGCGCCAATGGATGTTCGCTGTTCTGCTCCAAAGAGGCCGCCATCCGCAATAATTGTCGCTCATCAAGACCGGAATTAGGGATAGAGCTTGTAATTCGAGGCTTGCCGGCCGTTAGCGTCCCAGTTTTGTCAGTTAGAAGACAATTTACCTTCTCGGTGCGTTCGATCGCTTCCGCGTTCTTGATCAAAATGCCGCTCTGAGCTCCCTTGCCGACGCCAACCATGATTGACATCGGCGTGGCTAATCCAAGAGCGCAAGGACACGCAATGATTAGTACGGATACGGCGTTCACAACGGCGTAAGCCATGGCAGGAGTTGGTCCCCACACTGCCCACACGACGAACGCGATGATGGCCGTGAGGATGACAGTAGGCACGAAATAGCCGGCAACCGTATCGGCAAGTTTTTGAATCGGTGCCCGGCTGCGCTGCGCCTCGGCGACCATGTGGACGATTTGAGATAACAGCGTATCTGCACCTACCTTCTCCGCCCGCATGAGAAAAGAGCCGGTCTGGTTAACAGTGGCTCCGATGACCGGATCGTTGACGGCTTTCTCGCCCGGCATCGGTTCACCTGTGATCATCGACTCATCCACTGTGCTCTTGCCTTCTATGATCAGGCCGTCGATCGGCACTTTCTCACCGGGACGTACCCGCAGAACGTCTCCTTTTTCTATTTCATCAACAGGGACCTCCTCCTCTTTGCCATCTCGTACCCGGTGAGCCGTCTTTGCAGCTAAACCCAGAAGTCCTCGGATTGCCTGACCAGTCTGACTTCTTGCCTTGGCTTCAAGCATTTGTCCCAGCAAGACCAAAACCGTGATCACGGCTGCGGCCTCAAAATACAGAGCTACTTCACCACCTTCCTTGAAGGAGTCCGGAAAAACCCCGGGGAATACGACTCCGACGACACTATACAGATAGGCTACACCGACGCCCATCGCGATCAGAGTGAACATGTTAAGCTGCCGATTGACCAGGGAACGCCATCCGCGCTCAAAGAACATCGCGCCCGCCCAGAGGATCACGGGTGTACTGAGGATCAACTCCAGCCACTTCGAGACCCCCATCGGGATTAGCGTATGCAGATTCAGAGCCGGAATGTATTTGCCCATTGCCAAGATCAGAACCGGAATCGTCAAACCCAGACCCACCCAAAACTTTACCGAGAGCGATCGGATCTCGTGTTGTTCGTGTTCATCAACTCCGCCAACCGTCTTGGGTTCAAGCGTCATACCACACTTTGGGCATTGGCCCGGATGGTCTTGTTCTACCTCCGGATGCATCGGACAAGTGTAGATGGTCTTGGTTTCAGATGGCCTTGGCATCATCGGTTCCAGGGTCATTCCGCATTTTGGGCAGCTTCCCGGTTTGTCGGAGACAACTTCCGGATGCATCGGACAGGTGTATTTGGTTCCGTTGCCGGAAGCTTTTGTGTGGCTGCCGCTTTGCCCCTGCTTATTCACGTCTCGACGGTCGCCGTGGGCCAATTCAGCTTTCTTCATGATCAACTCCTATTCGTTTATTTATTTCGGCGATCGCGAGTACGCGGTCACGCATAAGGGCAATGAATCTTCAAGGCCGGATAGAAATAGTGGGGTACGGGAAGAAGGATTAACAGAAGAAGCGCCAACGCAAAATATCCCAGCGCCGTTCTGCCCGGGCCCACAGCGGTGAGATCGTTCGCCGGATGAACGTCACTTGTCTCTGCAACGAAAAAGATGATAAAGGCCCACATCAGAAGTCCGGGTCAAACAAAGAAAGCGAGCAAAAACAACGCGATGATTCCCGCGATACTCACGATCTCATCACGTTTAGCGCCCAACAAAGCATGGGTGATGTGGCCCCCGTCTAACTGACCGATTGGCAGAAGATTTAGCGCAGTGATTATCATTCCTAGCCAACCTGCAAAGGCGAGCGGATGAAAGATCAGCCGATGACCCTGGAGCACGGCATCACCCAGAGCGAGTTTACTCATCAAGGCCAGCATGACGGACGATCCGACATCGACGCCAATAGAATAAAAGAGGTCACCCGTCGCGGAGCCCTCCACAACTAGAGAATTTCGCACCCCACAGAATGAATGCTGCCACTCGGTTGATCACTTTTCCCTGACCCAGAGGTTGTAAAAAACGGCAGTCATAGCGCCGGCGAACCACGCTAGGACAAAGGTCGTGATGACACCGAAAATCATCTGAGAGATTGGCATCGAGGTCCTCAAGATCGAAGTAACGTCCACGCCATGCAGTAGGCTATTGAAAAAGATGATCGCCTTGTCGTGTGGTGTCGCCGCAAGCGTGATTACGCATCCGACGTAAAATACCGTTGCTGTTAGGCCAAATGCGAACCCGAGTCCTTTTGGATTAATGGTGGTGCTTTTCATTCTGGTTGTCTCCTCCACCGTGGTGTCCGAGCATCAGGAATGGCACGCGAACATTAAGACAATGAAAATCACGAATGCGACTTGGCTGCTCACTCCAAAAGCCGGGAGAATAAAGATAAGAAGCATCGGCACGACACAGCCGATGATCATCCAGATCATATGGTTTTTCATGATGGTTGCATGTTCTTTGTGTTGGAAATTCTGGGGAAAAATGCAGGCACTTTAGCTTTGTAAGCCGCAAATTCTTCAGGGAATTGCTTGCTGATTGCAGCCTCTTCGCGCTTGGCTAAGCGGTAGTACGCGTAGATCAAGAACGGCCAAAGTATCAAGGTAATGAGAGTCGGCCATTGGATCAGAAATCCGACCGTGACCAAAATTAGTCCGACATATTGTGGGTGCCGAACGCGACTGTAAACACCAGAGGTAACCAGGTGCTTACCTTCGCTTTTATAGATGAGCGACCAACCGGCGTAGAGCATATAAAACCCGAGGAAAATGATCCCATTGCTGACCAAATGTAAAGCGGTCATGGCGATTCCCGAATTCGACAAACCAAGCAAGACAAGCCAAAGATGGCCATTGTTGTGGGAGAACGGAGTCAGGACCGGGTAACGATTTCCCAACCATTGGGACAAAAAGTAAATCGTGAGAGGCAACCCGTACATCTCGGTGAAGAGCGCCACGATAAAACCGATGAAGAGTCCCATCGACCGCCATTCGATCGGTTGCTTCGGTTTAACGAAGCTTAAAGCGAAAAATAGTACCAGCAGAATGTTAAACGCCACGACGGGCCACATCCCATAAGCAAAAGTGTTGTCTTGGCCGTGCATAAATTTAGCTAATTGTTCGAGGTAGTATCAGTTGCCGTAGTATTTGTAGAATAGCGTGACTCGACTACCCATCGGCTGGGTAAGAGTGCGAATGTTTTGCCTTTTTCTTTTGGAGCGCAGCTGAGTTTTGTTGATCCCGACCGACACTTACCCTACTGGACTGCCATGCGATCTTCTTGGCTTTAGCAGATAACACTGTGAGTCCGGTTCCGGTGGAAGAGGCAAATCCAAGGTTTAGGTCATATTGAACAACGTCGTCACCGTAGGAGGCGGTAATCGTTCCGCGATCGAACGAGGCGTAATATTCTTTCCCCTGGCGTATCACCTCTAAGTTGCCCTTGAAAAATCGAAGTGCGATCGTTCGGGCCTCACCTTGATAGACAATTCGGTCCGCGGCAAAGATCTTAACTTTCAAGGACTTCGACATTAGAGGGCGGGAGCTCCCTTGTTCGGAGTTAGGAGCCCTTGATCTCCTGCTTAGGCCCACTATTCCAGCAGAACGATCCGCATTCTACGCATTGGATACGAGAAACTCCGCGTTTTTTGCCATTGAGCGGTAATTATCTCAGACTCTTGGCCATTGCCGCCCGGTATTGCTTGGGAGATTGCCCCTCGATCCGCCGAAAACTTCTGTTGAATTGAGACAAGGACTGGAATCCGACTTCGAAGGCAACCTCGCTAATCCGCAAATGCGGATTTTGGAGCAGATTCTTGGCTTTTTCGATTCTGTAGCGAGCGACGTAATCCACGAACGTCATGCCAGTTGCCTGCCGGAAGATCCGGCTGAAATACGTAGCGCTGACGTTGACCGCCGCTGCAACCTCAGCCAGGGAAACCCGTTCTTGAAATCGCTCTTCGACTAGGCGTTTTGCCTTTACGATCGGGCTAGCGGGGGCAGGCTTGCGCTCTATCATCAATCGATTGGCACGGGCCGCCAAATGCTCGGCGAAAACCGACAAGAGTCGGAGCAAAGAATGAAATTGCTCAGGGGAGAGTACCCGAACACTAAAATAATAGTCTTCCAGCCGCTTTAGATCGATTTTCGCACCCCAGTCTAAAAGTGTTCTCGCGATCCGGTTGAATTCCTCGCGGGACGGATGGGAGAGTAGCACTTGACCCGTCTGAAGAAAGGCGATGACATTCTCACCGAGACGAACGGGGACCTCGGTCTCACACAGGCCGGCAAAGCAGTATATGTTCTGTGCTTCCAAACCGGATTGCAGTTCCAGTTTCGACTGCAGTTTGTAACACTCAGCGCAGGCTCTTTTGGTGCGCGCCATTAGCGTACAAAAGGGATGCTGCTCAGTCTTGGAGTGTCGCCCGAGCTGGCACTCGCAACCCTGATGCAGAGTCAAAGGCAGCCCTGTTGCTTTGGCGAATGCGTCCCGGTAATCGGAATACATTTTAGAGGCCGCCAGCGCTTCAAAAGCTCTTGATCCTCTCGTTTTTTGCCCGTCTCCTCAATGCAAGAACCGCGGACCTGATCATCCATATATAATGTGCATATACCATGGTATACGTAAACAAAATATTAAATGGCCTTGGGCGCACCTCCGATTTATTAAAATTCTATTTCCAGAGATAAGCGAAAGTGTTGTTTTGGATCATAACGCCGAGGGCCAGGAGATTCCGTAGACCTGGCCTTGTCCAGAACTGGCCTGTGCGTTTGAACCGATCTTGGAACTGGCTGCATTTGCGGCCCACGTTCACGCACCATCCAACCATCGAGCATGATCACAAGCGAAAAGGGTGCTTCGTTCTTGGTTGATCTTGCAGGCTCGGATCCGTCGCAGGCGGATTGCTCTGCCTGTAAACCGACGCTCTGCACCTGACTATGGACCAAGTCATCGCTGATCGTAGTGGCCCAGCAGCCAGCCAACAGCGCGGCCTTCTGATAGGAACCGGTTTGGGTCGCGGTGTAACAGAGCTTCTGCTGTAGTTGCGGGCTGACACGCTTATAAGGACTCAACCCCCACTGTTCGCGTGCCGGAGAAAGCCACCGCTGCAGGACGCTCGAAAAACCATAGGCAGCTCGCACCTTCACGGTGCCAACGCAGGTCATCAGTGAGAACTCACGCATGCGCACATATTTCAATACCAGGCCGCTTTGTGGACAGAGCGCCCCGATTTGATCGGCCTGCGCTTGGAGCCGCTCCTCCAACCGCTGAGGGGTCCACTCGCGGCCTTCAGCTAGGGTTTGAGCTTCAACTTCCAGTAGGACCTTCATCTAGAGCCGGTAGAGATAAACTGCTTTGGGCGGCACGCTCAGAGTCCGGTCGCGGTCGTAGCGGCTGCGACCACGCGTTTGGCCAACACAACGCCAGTTGGCGGCCTGATAACAGGTACCGCGAAAACGTCCCAGCTCCACAAAGCTCTCCCAGCCAATCCAAGCCATGTCCGTATTTTTGTTGCCAGTCCCCACTGATTCCTCGCGCTACCAAAGCCAGCAGATGACTGGCTAGATGCGGTACCCGCACATGTGGCAAAATCAAAAACCGGCTGTTGTTGGCTATCCGCTGAAGTCCAACCAGATGCTCTGATTCGCTCCAGTTCAAGTACCGATCGCGCGCTGCGCAGCGCCAAGCCGCAGCCCCAAACAGGAGCACAGCTAAATCCCGCCCTGAGCTATCTCGGGCCAGATACCCGATGTTTTGCCCCACTACGTGCCATCCCAAATAGTGGTAACGATCGTAGCCTATAGCGGAACAGAAGGACGCGTGCCGCGCTATCACTGCCGCGGCGGAAATATCAATCACGGCGTCGAGTTCTGCCTGTCCTTTGGCGGTCTGCGCGCCGATCAGACTATTGTCGGTGCACTGCTCGAAGCGGTGCAGCCATCCGGCATTGAAGCAGCGCTGCGAGCTTGGGAACAGTTGCGCAGCGATCAGAACCATCAGCGCCGGACGTTAGAGCTGGCGCTAGAGAAGGCGCGCTATGAGGCTGAACGAGCACGACGGCAGTACGACTGTGTGGATCCCGAAAACCGCCTGGTCGCTGCTGAACTTGAAGCGCGCTGGAATGTGGCGCTGAGTTGCCAAGCGCAAGCCGAAGCCAAATTACAATCTCTGGAGTCGATAACCTTTGAGTTGAGCGAAGTGCAACGGCAACGGCTCTCTGAGTTAGGAGCCAAAAAGAGACTTGTCCAGGTTTCTCGGAATAAGTGAGCGATTCATCGAGCTCGAAGTAAATCGCGGGCGTCCACGCGCGGTTAGACTTTCCAATTGTCTTTTGCACTTCCGGCCTATTGACGTTGAGCG
Source organism: uncultured Verrucomicrobiae bacterium (assembly GCA_963782115.1). Taxonomy (GTDB): domain Bacteria; phylum Verrucomicrobiota; class Verrucomicrobiia; order Chthoniobacterales; family JAFAMB01; genus JAFAMB01. Next base: position 281,008 of record CAWAIK010000007.1, on the reverse strand, counting down.
TTGGATGGAATCCAGTTTGACCGCAGCAGCCGACTCGAGACGAGATGAACAGTAGGAAACCAGAAAAGCATTTGGCAAGGAGTTCCCGCCAAGCGGCGTTCGTCGCCACGTTCATCTCCTGATCGGTTCGCATATATCTAATCGGAGGTGAGCAAAGGTCTTCCGAAGTTGCTCCTGTGTGCACAACGGTCTTGGAAGTCTTAGAAAGTCGCGTGAAGGCCTTTAGCTCAGTATCTACCACTGTCGCTAATAGGTTAGTAGCGGAATTGATAATTGGCCAGTCGCGGCCCTGGAGCGACCGTTACCTCTTCTCGATGTTCAATGCCCTTCAACGACTTTCAACGCTGTTAAACGCTTTTCAACGGCTTTCAGCGCCAGCGCTACTAGCAGTGTTGCAACGCGTTGAACTGCTAACCGCAGTTACCTGCCGAACCTCCCTTGAAGGGAGGTCGACGCGCAGCGTCGGGAGGGAGCTTCTCGGCCTTAAGCGAAGCGTAAGGGTGCACGCGTTTTACCTGCCAAAGTTAGTGTGACAAGGTAGTATGCTAAACATTGAGGTGAACAGGAGCGCCGAAGGGGTGGAGCGGTACCTTCGACCGCGAACTAGCGGACCGGCGATGTTTGGATCATGGAACGGCCATGACATCATCACAAAGCCCGTCGCGCCGTTTTTCTACCTTAGTTAAACACCGCAACGGGCGTGAGACACCAGGGGCGAACACGACTATTGTGCACTTTTAGGCAAGAAGCGCTTTCTCCAGAGCACATAGATCACCGGATAAATTAGCAATTCGAGAATTGCAGAAGTAATCACGCCTCCAATCATTGGCGTGGCAATTCGTTTCATCACGTCCGCGCCCGCTTGCGTTGCTGGTGACCACATGATGGGAAGCAGACCAAATAGAATGGCGCTGACTGTCATGATCTTCGGGCGGATTCGCTGCACTGCTCCTTCTTTGACGGCTTCGTATAAATCCGACAGAGATCGCATTCGGCCTTGAATGACAAACTTTTCCCAGGCCTGATCCAGGTAGAGCAGCATGATCACGCCCGTCTCGGCATCGAGTCCTGCAAGGGCAATCAAACCAACCCAGACTGCGACGCTCATGTTGTATTTCAGCAGGTACAACATCCAAAAGGCGCCTACGAGCGAAAAAGGCACCGCTAGCATCACGATAAACGTTTTGGTAACAGATTTGGTGTTGATATAAATCAACACAAAGATGATCAGCAGCGTAAAAGGGATCACCACTGCCAATCGCTGTTCAGCCTCTTTCAAATACTGAAATTGGCCCGCCCACTGAATGTAGTAACCTGGCGGAAATTTCACCTGCTCGCTGATGCGCTGAGCAGCGGCACGAACATAGCCGTCTATGTCACTGCTCGTGATGTCGACAAAAACGAAACCCACCAACTGGCCGTCCTCGCTGCGGATTAGTGGCGGTCCCATTTTGTATCCGATTTTTGCAACTGACGAGATTGGGATATGTGGCATGAGGCCCATCGGAGGGTTTGAGGCGTCCGAAACTTCCGACGCCGGATTTAAAGTCTGCACCAGCGCGGGCACTGGTACGAGTACTCGCTTCAAGGCATCAAGATCATTGCGAAAATCGCGAGCGTAACGAACGCTGATCGGGTAGCGCTCGCGGCCTTCAACGGTTGTCGCGATCGTTTGTCCACCGATGGCGGTCTGGATCACGTCGTTGATATCGTCAACCCGCAACCCGTACCTGGCCGCGGCCTTACGATCGACAGTGAAATCCAGAAAATATCCACCTGTCGTCCGTTCGGCGAAAGCACTGCGGGTGTCCGAGAAGTCGGCCAGCGCGCGCTCGATTTGGATCGAGACGTTTTGGATTTGACCCAAATCTTTCCCAAAAACTTTGATGCCAAGTTGGGATCTAAAGCCGGTCGTCAACATCTCGGTCCGAGTTTGGATCGGCATCCAAAAGATATTGGCCATCCCCGGAGTCTTAATGTTGGCATTCATCTCGGCAACGAGCTTGTCCCAGGTCATGCCGGCACGCCATTCGCTTGACGGTTTAAGTTGAACCAATGTCTCGAACATGGATAGAGGAGCCGGATCGGTTGAACTTTCTGCCTGCCCGGCTTTGCCGAAGACGGATTCCACCTCAGGCAGCTTCCGGAGCATTCGGTCTTGTATTTGTAAGGCTTGAGTCGCCTCGGTTACCGACATGCCAGGCACGGCGGTCGGCATATAAAGGATGTCACCTTCGTTTAAAGGAGGCATGAATTCCTTACCGAGCTGTAGGAATGGGAAAGCCGTGGCGGCCAAAATACAGAGGGCAAAGGCCAGTGTGAGCTTTCGGTGCCGGAGAACGAAGTTTACACATGGCCGATAGGTCCAGATCAGAAAGCGATTGACCGGATTTTTTGCCTCGGGCGTGATCTTGCCGCGAATTAGCCAGAGCATGAGCACAGGCACTAGAGTGATGCCTAGAAAGGAGGCAAAGAACATTGCGAACGTCTTGGTGAACGCCAGAGGCCTGAAGAGCCGCCCCTCCTGAGCCGTCAACGAGAAAACAGGGATGAAGCTCACGGTAATGACTAGCAGCGAGAAGAAGAGCGGCCGACCAACGGACTTTGCAGCGCCGATAAGGAGTTCTGCGCGTTCGCCGTGGTCCGGATCGCGGCTGTGCTCATCGCGAAAGTGCTCGAGCGCTTTGTGACCGTTTTCGACCGTGACAATGGCCGCATCAATCATGGCGCCAATCGCGATCGCAATACCTCCAAGGGACATGATGTTTGAGGTCTGCCCAAGCAAGAAGAGCGGAACAAACGACAATATGATCGCAAGCGGCAGTGTGATTATCGCGACCAGCGCGGATCGCACATGCCAGAGAAAAACAATACACACGAGCGCTACGACGATGCTTTCTTCGATTAGCTTTTCCCGAAGAGTGGCAATGGCTCTTTTGATGATCCCGCTGCGATCGTAGGTCGGAATGATTTGGACCCCAGCAGGCAAGGAGGATTTAAGTTCTTCCAGCTTTTTCTTAACGCCAGAAATGACGTTGAGGGCGTTTTCGCCGTATCGCATAACAACGATTCCGCCCACCACCTCCCCTTTGCCATCGAGTTCCGCGACGCCTCTGCGAAGATCTCCGCCAAGATGGACCCTGCCGATATTCTTGACGTAAATCGGTGTCCCATTCTCGACCTTGAGGACGATGTCTTCGATGTCCGCTGGAGTTCGAATATAGCCGTGCCCGCGAACGAAATATTCTGTTGTCGCAACCTCTGAGGTTTTGCCGCCAACGTCATTGTTGCTTGCCTGGATCGCGCTCGCGATGTCCTTAACCGAAAGATTGTACGCAACCAGAGCGTTTGGATCGAGATCGACCTGATATTGCTTGACGAACCCACCCACTGATGCCACTTCTGAAACACCTTTTACAGACTCCAAAGCGTAACGAAGCGTCCAATCCTGAAACGATCGTAGATCTGCCAGAGAGTGATTCCCGGATTTATCGATCAGTGCGTATTCGTAAACCCACCCAACACCCGTGGCGTCAGGGCCGATGACTGGATTTACATTCGAGGGCAATGAGCCTCGGACGGAATTCAGATATTCGAGGACTCTCGATCTAGCCCAATAGATGTCCGTGCCATCTTCGAAGATGACGTACACGAAAGATTTTCCGAACATGGATTCGCCACGGACAAATTTGACCTTCGGAGCAGAAATGAAACGGGCGGAGATCGGATAGGTAATCTGATCTTCAACAAGGTCCGGTGACCGACCTTCCCAATCACTGTAGATAATCACCTGAACATCGGAGAGGTCCGGGATGGCATCCAGGGAGGTGTGCAACAGCCCATAAATTCCTGCAGCGACGGCAAAGACGGTGAATATGATGACGAGAAATTTCTTGCGCGCACTAGCACCAATCACCCGCTCCACGAGTGTCTCTTGCTTGATATCGTTCGAATGAATCATCGGGCGGCTTTCAAGTTCATTGTCCCGATCGAGCCGATCGTTTGGCCGCAATTGGGCATTGCGGTTCCCATGAACGGGTTGTGGATCTCCTGATCGGTTTGAAGCCATCGGGCCGGTGATTTTTCCCACATCGGACACATCATCACCTGCCACTCCTGGGTCAGCGGCGGAGGATAATCAGAAAGCAGTGTGATAAGGGCAGCGCTTATTTTGCCAAACGCAATGCGTGCCGTTACCAAGTCGCTGGCCTGAAAGGCTCGTTCGGTGGCTTCATCCAGTTCTTTGAGGTCTTCCATGAACTTCGACTGCCGATTTCCCAGCTGAAAATCGGCCCCGGCGATTACGTGTATATCGCTATCAAAGTCATTGATTGAATCTTTGACGCGATCTGTCTTGTCTTGAGCAAGCTGCTGCTGAACCACGGCGTAATCTTTGAGCAGCGAATCGAAAGGCTCTTTTGAATTTCTGCCTAAGCCATTCTGGTGGCCTGTTTCTTCAGGAGAGGGCGTCGCTGTTTCCTGCTCAAAACCCTGAAGTGCCCCTTGAACCTGGGACTCCGCATCGATAAGGAAATTGGCGCTCGCAACTATCCGGTCGCCCTCTTTCAATCCACTCAGAACCTGGTAGCCATCTCCAACTTGGCTGCCTAGCTGAACAATGCACGGTAGTAGTTTTCCATTCCCTTTATCCAGGAAGACGATATTCCGGCTGCCGGTGGGTACGACCGCATTAATTGGGATGGTTAAACCTTCTCCGAGATCAACCGAAAGATCAGCATTAACGTACATCCCAGGTCGGAGCTGTAGATCGGGATTCGGAAGATCGATTCGAACTTTCGTGGTTCGTTGCGTCTGTGAGACGAACGGATTAACTACGGCAATCACCCCTGTAAATGATTTGTCGGAGCCGAAGGTGATCGAGACTGTCTGGCCCAGATTGATTATTGGAATTTCGTTCTGGTAAAACTCCGCCCAAACCCACACCAGTGACAGGTCAGCCACGCTGATCAGTTTCTGACCCATTGAGAATCTTGCTCCCTGGTCAGCCGGTACATCCTCAACTACGCCCCGAAATGGAGAGACCAATGTCAAATATTCTGACGAAGTTCGGGTCTTCTCCAGCTGTTCGATTTGTTGATCCGTAAGATTCCATTGGCGCAGGCGCCTCTTCGCAGATTGGATCAATTGGTCGGTTTCACGGGACGCACCGTGATCACGGTTTTCGAGAAGCTTGATGAGCTCTTGTTCGGACGTCGCAAGGTCCGGACTGTAGACTTGCAAAAGATCCTGACCCTGCTCAACGACTTGACCTGGCGAGGTAATGTAAAGCTTTTGCACGTAGCCGTCAGTGCGGGCTACGTACATCCATTGGCGTCCCTTATCCGCTGTCACCAAACCCACCGTGCGGACGCTGCGCACGAGCGGTTGCCGTTTCGCCTGAGCGTAGGTGACGCCGAACTGTTGCTGACGCTCGATTGGGACGTCAAAATCGTGTGATTCCGGTTGTGCACCGAGCTTAGAGCTCGTGCCGGCAATCGCATCCGCGTTACTCCTTTGATTAGCCTGGTCAGCCTGCGGCTTGTTTTTGAAGACAGGCACCAAATCCATTGCGCAAACTGGACACTTGCCTGGCTTCTTGGAATGAACCCACGGATGCATTGTGCAGGTGTAGTAATCGACATCATTCTGGACAGTAACAGCGGGGCCGGGCTTCGAACATGCGCCAAGCAGGAGCACCACGAATAAGACTGGAAAAATAAAGACGCGATTTTTCATTTTGATAGTCCTTCACTCAAGCCACCAAATGATCCCAGATTCGAGCCGACCAAAGACTCCAGTTCAGCGAGGGCGATTCGATAGTCGGTCAGGTGTTGATGGTAGGCCGCCTCGATGTCCCAGAGATTGCGCTGGGAAGAAAGTACATTCTCAAACGTTGTTTTATTCGCTTCGTAATCTGATTGGTTTGCCGAGACATTCTGTTTGGCACTAGGAATGAGGCTGTTCTCGTAGAGATCAGCATGGTGGTGAACCGTTTCAATTTTTTGCAGCTGATCCCGAAGCTTTCCGAGTGCTTCATTTTTAGCACCTTCCAAGGCATCTTGGGCAGCAGTCACCTGGTCGAGCGCTTCCCGCTCGCCGGCGCTGTATTTCTTTTCATTAAACCATGGCAAGCTGATTGATAACCCGCCCGAGACTTCGCTGGCGATCTGTGATCCCGCGTTGTAGTGGTCGGCTTGAATACTGACGGTGGGATCCGGGATCCATTCTCTTTTAGCCAATTGATAACGCGACTGCGCTGCCGCTAACTCGGCATTCGCCTGGAGGACGTCCGGGTTGTTCAGGATAATCCGGGACCGGAGTTCGCTTGCATCTAAGTGTACGGTTCGGATTTCTCGAATGGTAGGCCGTTCAAACGGCGCAAAAGCGTCTATTTTCATTAAGACCTTCAGCGCGGTCTCGTCATTCGAGCGTTTCTGCTCGAGGTCCTGCCGCTGCTCGGTCACTTTTTGCCGCTCAATTTGAGCGGTCACGACATCTGACTGGGGCTGAGCCCCAACTTCAAACTTGGTTCGAGTATTGTCGATGGTTTGCGAAAGCGCGGTTTCTTCCGCTTGATTTAGTTCCAGCAATTCATAGTCGTTGACGAGTTGCATAAAGGCGGATCGTGCTCTAAGGACCACTTCCAGCTCTTGGCGCCGCAAGTCTTGAAACGCGGCCACAGCTTCAGCGACAGCGGCTCTTTCACGACTGCGGTTCTTGCCAGAAATGGGAATGCTCTGTTCGAGGCTGATCGTCTGATCCGTGAAGCCGTTTGCCGGAATTTGGACGAAGCGACCTAATAGCGACCTAAAATTTAGCCTCGGATCTTCCCAGGCGGCTGCTTGCGGAATTCGTCGCGTAGTCATTCGCCACCTGGCACGAGCGGCAGCTACCGTTGGATTCTGCGCCAGCGTTTTCTTTGTGACGTCTTCGAGAGATAGGGAGCGCTGACCTGCGAATAAGGCGGGCGGAGCCAATACCACTACCGGCAGAAATGTCGTGACGAGAAATGAATGAAAATAAAAAGGATGATTCATAGATCTGAGGGAAAAATCCGGATGAAGGATCACGGATTTGCTGTGTCTTGCGGCTCTCGCCGCCGACAGCGATGCCAAGACACACCTGTCCTGTGGTTACAGGACGCTCAGATCAATCGAACGCAGTTAGTGGCCAGTACCGGCGGGGCGTATCTTGCCGCATCGCTCGGCTCCGATGACTCGGTCGGCATGGGCAGAACAAGGACCAGTCGGTTTAACGAAAAAGTACATCCAAACCAATCCAGATTAATCAGCTGTGGACCGCTGGAGTGGATAGGAGTTCCTTTTTCTGTGCGCTGTGTCTTACAGCACGACGAACTCGTGCAGCAACCTTTCTGGCAGCCGGCATCACTTACGCTGGAATAAGCCACCGCCGCTCCACAAGAGAATGGTTCTACTCGGGCTTGGCCCAGAAAGGTCAAACTCAGCAGCAGAGTGATTGTGAAGATACGCTGCATGAAAACAACCATCCAATTCCTACGTCACTCTCTCCCGATCTGCAAGCTTTCAAGAGATGAAGGGAAGACGTGAATAAACTCGGCAATGCGTCTCGACGAACCGATGGCTGCCCACCTCAATGGAACTGGAACACAGAAAACCAGAACAACGATCCAAGATGGTTGTTCGCAGATCACGGGCGGATTCGGCTTGCCTGCGTTACGTGTTCGTATGAACACTCAAGCATCGACGCCCCATGGTTAGTCCTTTCCGCACCTGGTATCTCGGAAGAGCAACAGGTATTCCGAGGTTGTCGTTTTTGCGGTCATAGTCGTTGTCACATGCCTTCCGGTCTTCATTTTGTTAGATATGCGACGAACGAGCCTTTAGAAAAACTCAATTCCTTAAAGAGGGCGCACATCAAAATGCCCTGAAAAGTTCACCTCGGGTCAAAAATCCCTCCTGGTCACCTTTCAAGAAATGGGATTAAGTTCGCAAACGTTATGGGACATTACAAAGGTCGTGTGAACCTAAGGCACCGGAAACGGCGCTTTGCCAAGAACCAAAGGATCAAGGCGCTTGCCGCCACTAAAAAAGAAACTACTCCGTCACCGGTTGCCCCCGAGGAGGCTCAGTAGAACGATCCCGAAGGCAGGATCGCCGACAGAGGTTACGATTCGTTCTGCGTACCAGACCAATTTTAGCCCAAGGATTGTAAGCACAGTAGGCAACTCGGCGAAATACTCGGGTAGCATCCGGTGGACCCGGATAAATTAACAATTCGAGAATTGCAGAAGTAATCACGCCTCCAATCATTGGCGTAGCAATTCGCTTCATTAAATCCGCGCCTGCCTGCGTCGCAGGTGACGATGACGGGAAGCAGCCCAAAGAGAATGGCACTGGCTGTCATGATCTTTGGTCTGATTCGCTGCACCGCTCCCTCCTTGACGACTTCATAGAAGTCGGAGAGGGATCGCATTCGGCCTTGGGTGACAAACTTGTCCCCACGCCTGATCCAGGTAGAGCAACATGATCACGCCCGTCTCGGCATTGAGTCCGAAAAGGGCAGTCAAACCAACCCAGACTGCGACGCTCATGTGGTAAGGCAGCACCTACGACTTCAAAAAGAACACGGTGAAGGTGTTGGGCCGAAAGTCCGAGCCTGAGACAGAACGCCGTCGCTTGACAAGATACTTAGATAGTTGTACAACCATCTAATTATATCAAACCTAGGAAATTGTTTATCATGAGCAAGTTATTCGGTAAAGTCGCTCTGGTCACCGGAGCTTCAAAAGGAATTGGCGCGGCCATCGCAAAAAGGCTGGCGGCCGAAGGCGCGGCCGTGGCTGTGAATTACGCCTCCAGCAAAAGCGGGGCCGATAGCGTGGTGGATGATATTGCCAAACGCGACGGCCGCGCTTTTGCAGTCCATGGAGATGTCGCTAAACCCAGTGACATCGAGCGAGTGTTCGCCGACACGCACCGCGCGTTCGGGCAACTCGATATTCTGGTGAACAATGCCGGCATCTATCACTTTGCGCCGCTTGAAGAAATCACCGAGGAGCATTTCCATCAGCATTTCAACATAAACGTCCTCGGTCTTATTTTGGCCACCCGGGAGGCCGTAAAGTACTTTGGTTCGCGGGGCGGCAGCGTGATCAACATCGGTTCCGCGGCTTCCCGCCTGACGCCGCCAAACACGTGTGTCTATACCGCCACCAAAGGTGCCGTCGACGCCGTGACCGGTGTCTTGGCGAAGGAGTTAGGTCCGAGGAAGATTCGCGTGAACTCGATTAACCCGGGATTCGTGGAAACCGAAGGCACACACTCGGGCGGGTTTGTGGGCAGCGATTTCGTCCAGAGCCTGATTGCCCAAACCCCTCTGGGCCGCGGCGGTCAACCGGATGATATCGGCCTGATTGCGGCGTTCCTGGCCTCCGATGACTCCCGCTGGTTGACGGGCGAATGCCTGCTTGCTTCCGGCGGTATGCGGTGAGCGCTGACTACGGGCGAATCATTGGGCTTGCATGCGCGATCATGCAACGCCCATGATTGGTTGGTGAGGTAGATGCCCGTGTCGAAAACGACCGAACTGACGGAGGAACAGGTTCAACTGATCGCTAAAGCGCTCGCCGATCCTCGCCGATATGAGATTGTCAAGCGCATCAGCCACTGTAAAGACGTAATGGCCTGTGAAACTGTGCGCGAGTGTTTGGACATCAGTGCACCAACTTTGTCGCACCACATGAAAGAACTGGAGGTCGCAGGGTTAATCAGGGCGCAGCGGACCGGCAAGTTTATCAGTTACCAGCTTCGCCGCGACGTTTTGGATTCGTTCCTCCGTATGGTCCGGCGCGAGTTCTTGCTTGGCGATAATTCATAGAGAATCCTGACGGGAATTCAGATGCAGTCCTTTCGGGCGTTCCAGATTTCCACGGATGCTCTTCCGGACATGTCTACTGCCATAGTGAATTATCCTTTCGTGTTTCTTGGCCGCTCAGGAGCAGCGGCAGCGCCCAGCGATTTATCTGCCGCCGAAGCGCGCTGCGTGCCAATCCCATTTACGAACCTAAATTTGTTAGAATGGGCCCTATCCGTAGAGCATCCGCCGCTAGGCGTAAATAGAACGACTCGGCAATCGGCGCGTTTCCTCCGTCCATAGAAGTCGAGAACGACTATAAGGACGGCTACGATTTGAGAACAAGAGGACGAGTGGGAATTAATGAGCGTTTCGTTCGTTGCTGATCGCGATTTAGACAACGCAGGCCCACGTGCCTCCGATGGCTCTTAAAGACAGTGACTCTTTGTGATCTTTGCGATCTTCTGTTCAAAAATGACTTTTGCTTTTTTTCTGTCTTAGTGCCGGGGGAACGAAGAAAAATCATTTGCAGATCACAAAGGTCACAAAGACAGTCCTTTCGATAGAAACGGCCTACGCCTAGCGTTATTGATCCAACAGAGCAGCGGCAAAAACCCGATCTAAGACGAAGCGGTCCGAGCATCAACCTCTCTCGGCGGCACCAATTGAAAGGAATGGGTTTTCTGAGCGATCAACGGATTCATTTCCCTTTGATCTTTCCACTCTGGTGGACGTCGCATGCGTCACAGCAGTTGCGGGGAATCCTCCGATCGCGCCACGGATTCCAGCTCGATAGGTGTTATGATCTCAGGGTCATCATTGCCAGGAGTGTTTACACGAGGACTGATAGGCCATGCCCTCATTCGATCCGCCGGAAAGGGAACCAAAACCTCTTTTCCGGCTTCAGCCGATAGCCAAGCGTCGTGATGCTCTTCCGGTAGGATGACCGGCATCCGCGTGTGGATCTCCCGCACCAACTCATTCGGCTCGCCCGTGATGATTGTGCAGGTACGCAGCCATTCGCCGTTCGCGGGATCTTTCCAGCCCTCCCAGAGACCGGCAAACACAAACGGAGAACCGTCCTTCATGCTGATCGAGTACGGGATTTTTCCCCCGAGAACCTTCTTCCATTCGTAAAAGCCATCAACCGGAATCAGACAGCGTCGTTTTTTAAACGCCTCCCGGTAGGAAGGTGCCGTCTCGACCGTTTCGACCCTCGCATTGATTGTCTTGTACGCGATCTTGGGGTCCTTGGCCCAGTACGGAATCAATCCCCATCGCAAAGCATCCAAGGTACGTTGCTTCGATTCTGGATTGAACCGGATCGCGAGGACATCCTGTGTCGGAGCAATGTTCCAACTGATCGGCAGGTCTCGTTGTGGCGGTATCGAGATGTGGTACCGACGAGCAAGTTCTTCCTCCGCGGTGGTTCGCCTGTATCGTCCGCACATGGATCAACTCTGAATCAGATCCTCCGCCCGATCTAGAGCTTTCCACAACGCTTGAAGAGCGTGCGGATAATCGCATTTACACTCTTCCTTGTTGGTTAGGTCCCGAAAGCGGCGTACCGGGGAGCAAAGACTTTTGACCGCATTGTTCCGGATGCGGAAGGATTTCGTCAAAGCATGTTTCAACTGAAAATAGGGCGGATGTCTTCTCGTTCGTCTTACCCTCAAGCTTACCCTTCACGGTCGCTCCAGCTGTCGGCGGTCGAATCAAAACCAGCCAATGCCTCGCTGATCAGCTTTTGGTTTCTTCAGTACCCTGGCCATTGATGGCTGGTTTAGCGTTATTGAAGTGTCTCTCATCGTATTCATCAATCGCTCTCAGTGCCAGCGCACCGCGCTCCCTGTCGAGATCCGCCACAGCGACAACGGCTGTGAGCTGGGCGATGTAGTCAACAGGAACTGAAATGAGGTCATAGAAACCACTGAAATATGAAGAACGCACTTATTGCTTTTATAACACTCGGGATCACTGCTCCTTTCTGTCGTTCGGCGTGCGGCGACTATGATGGTCAGCACCATGAATGGCATCAACATCACTACCATCATCATTACGATCATGACCACGGGCATTAGAAGGCGATTCCGCCCCTAAAAAAGGCTGAAGTCGTTCTCGTCGGTAACGGAAATCCCTTTCACGGAAGCAAACGCAGCCTTCATGAAATTACGGTTCTCTATTCTTTCCTTATTAGCTATCGTATTGGCTGCATTGGTATTGCTCTTGGCTCTTTTGGAACAGTTGCTGCGCTTTCTTTAACTCCGCCACCGTCAAGGCTAATTGCCAGGTTGAGCATGCCGTGTACGTCGGCGGCTAGAGTTGCCTTGTCAAAACCACCCTGGGGGCTATCCCAATGACCCGCTCCACGTAGGTCGACGGCGGCCACTGTGTGCTTGAAAACCAACAACGGCCTCATCTTGCGCCATGCCCACCAAGATCTGCGGAACATTTTTGATCCACCTTGCCCATCTGTCTGTCTCGCCTCAGTGTTCGCCCGAACACTTTTGCCAGATCAAGGCTGGAATTGGGCTATTTGCGGCTCAAGCTTTCTCCCTAAGCGCCGTACAAAGATGTGCTTGGTGTACTCACGCTGCACAGCTTATGAAATTCCTCTTTCTACTTTGGATCACAATTCGAAGTACCTTTGACGCCTCAGTCTGGGCAACGGCTGTGTGGTGCATCCTTTACTCCTTTACTAACGTTCTTTGGTGGCAATGCTTTTGGATCTTTTTAGCGATTCATTTTCTATCGAATAGGTCTTTCGTGAAATATGTTAGCACCCATGCGAAGCGAGATTGCCTCTCTTATATGCGTATCGAATCGATGTTGGTCGGTTTCGCTATCATTCACGCACTAATCCTTGCGATTATTCCCGCGGTAGCAGCGATAGTATTTTTAAGCCTGTTAGAAGTTTGGACCAATCTCGAAACTCATTGGCTACACACGTGGCTTTTTGTCGCTTGTGTAGTCTACATTTTATCAAGGGCGAGCGGAAAGCGAAGAATGGCTCGGCCCCGGCGGTAAGTCGCGAATCTGTATGTGATCTCATAGGAAGTCATATAATCCCAAGGGCATCATCGGATCTCCATCGCCAACAAAACTGGAATTCGGGGTAACCGGTCTCCGTCACGATACCGCGATCTTAATCTATCTTTTTATTCCTCTATTAACTTTCGGTTTCCCGGTAACTTGGATTTGATTAAGATCAACTCTCCCAAGACTTTTGTTTTGCTAACAACAACTCTGGGTGTCATCTGGTCAGCAATTCTGGCTATTTCCAAGTTTAAGAACTCAATTTCCGTCTCGTTTCCATTCTGCAAATCCTGGAGTGTCGAAATGAGCTGGCCGTCAGATCGCTGGCTGATCATCAGCAATTGTTCCATTAACGCTATTTCATTGAAATCCAGGCCGATCCGTTTAGTCACCTCGACAATCTCTCGTACTATTTCCGCGGCTATATCAGCGACCTTTTTGTCACGACAAAATATTCCATTGTCAACATCAAGTAGCGGACAAATGGAATTGAAGACTGCATTGATGATCGCCTTTTTCCACGTCTCTTCCCTAATTCTTTCTTCAGCCCGGAATTGGAACTTAGACGTATTCAACTGCTGTACGATATCCTTGAGTTCTCGGGCGTCGCCCTTGACGATTCCGATGGGCGATGCGGCGACCGATCGGAACCTAAAGGAATTCTCTTCTCTCTCTTGACTGGTTGCGTAAAGGACACACCGATAGATATCGGGAAACCCCGAGTCTATAAACGGCGATTCCACTCCGATTCCATTTTGCATGATAATTATTGGACCGATCGCCTTCTTTTGTTGGAGTTCAGACGCAATTAGTCTATTGGCCGTCGCTTTTGCGGTTATCACGATGATTCCATCTCGCACACTTTCGAGCCTGGAAAGTGACACCATTTCAACTGGAGCCTCAATTGCTACGCCTTCATTGTGCTGTACGGCGATCTTAACGGTGTTCCAGGAGTACTTGCTATTACTTGTTCGAACCGCAGTTACGTTTCTCCCGTTATTGATCAGGTTTACGGCCAGGGACATTCCAATCGCCCCGGCTCCCACGATGTAAATCTTCATTTGCCGGTCATTTTCTGACAGCGCTGCGCGGATCAAGCAATACTGTCCAAAGAATCGCACAAGAAAAAATCGTAAAAGTCTTGGATTAGGGAAGCCATTCGGCTTAGGGGAGTAAGCTCAATCCCCGCTTTGAACCCCAATTCGCCCTCAAAGATGAAAGCGTTTCATTCCCTTGACCGACTGCATCGCTCACCTCGGTTTACCGCAGCTTGCTTGCCCCCCCTATAATAGCGACGCTGCTTGTCGTGGCTGCTCTATGGCATTCATCAGCCATCGCTGAGACTTCTGCCAGGAAATGGGTCGCCTCCTGGGCTTCATCCATGCAGGGAGCTTACGTCTATTCTCCACCTTCTGCTCTCGACAATCCTACGCACATCTACGCCATCAATCCGGATCTACGCTTCGCTTTTCCAAATGCCACTATTGACGGGGCGGTCGAACAGACCTTCCGCTTAATCGTCAAACCTGATCTATTCGGCGAGCATTACCGCCTGCGTTTTTCAAACTTTTTTGGCACTCAGGCTGTGACCCTTAAGGCGATCTCGGTCGCGGTGCAGGACCATGCAGGGAATATCATTCCGGGAACGCTTCGAAAAGTGACTTTCTCTCACGCAGATACGGTAACGATTCAGCCAGAGAAGCTGGTCTATAGCGATGGTTTCGAAAGTCCGGCTGATCCCGACGATCCGCTGCTGAAGGGACGCAATTTTGCCGTAAGCTTCGCGGTGCAGGGTAAAAGTGGACCGATGACCTGCCACACCGGCGACTTTACCACTTCCTATATTTCGCCACCGAACAGCGGCGACCACACGGAAGACATTCACGATTTCGCATTTCCAAACAGCACTACGGCGGTGTTTTTTCTCGATGCGTTAGATGTGCTGGCTCCGGCCGATACCGCGGTGATTTGCGCCTTTGGTGACTCAATCACCGACGGCACTTTTTCAACCATTAACGGCAACGACCGCTGGAGTAACGGACTCTCGATCCGACTGCACGAGGCGTATGGGAACAAGGTCTCAGTCGTGAACGAAGGTATTGGCGGGAACACCGTCGTTAATCCACTTCAGGTCGGTCCTGCAGCGGTGGATAGATTGGACCGTGACGTACTCGGCCTCTCTGGTCTGACATCGGTAGTCTGGCTCGAAGGCATCAATGACTTTGGAGCTGAGAACAATACGGTAAGCGCGGTCATCGCTGGCCTCCAGGATGGAATAAGCCGCATGCACGCCGCGGGCATCAAAGTCGTCGGGGCTACGATCAGTTCAAGTCTCAACTGCACCGTGCTCCCTAATTGGGGTACTCCCGTCACCGACGCTAAACGCCGCGCGACGAATGACTTCATTCGCAACTCCGGCCGGTATGACAGTGTTGCGGACATGGACGCCGCAACACTTGATCCTGGTACAGGGGAGTTGAAGCTGGAGTTCGTGCCTGACAGCAGCATCGGGAGCCCCGGCGACAAGCTCCATCCCAATCGCGCCGGTTACCAATACATGGCGAACGCTGTCGACCTTAAAGTGCTCGCCCCGACGTCATTGCCATCCAGCGCCGCGCAGGCAACACCCAAGCCCACGTTAGGAGATAACATAA
This sequence comes from uncultured Verrucomicrobiae bacterium, assembly GCA_963782115.1. Classification (GTDB taxonomy): domain Bacteria; phylum Verrucomicrobiota; class Verrucomicrobiia; order Chthoniobacterales; family JAFAMB01; genus JAFAMB01. The sequence continues at coordinate 265,484 of CAWAIK010000007.1, read as the reverse complement.
CTCAGGTGCTACCTGACAGGCACGTAACGTTCCGGCTGTTAGCGCCAAAGGCGAATGCCGTGGACGTCATTATCGGCATCAAAAGCGGTCCTTACGAGCCGCAAGGATCCACGACCGCCGCGATGACGAAGGATGCGAACGGCCTCTGGAGCGTGACGTTGGGTCCCTTAGAGCCGAACCTCTACGCGTACCAATTCATCCTCGATGGGCGTAAAATTACGGACCCAGGAAACGACATGCCCAAACCACAGCGACAGGTTGACACGAGCCTGCTGTTAATTCCCGGCACGCCCTCTGATTTCCTGGACGTCCAAAACGGTGCGCATGGAACAATGCGCGATGAGACCTACTATTCGACCACGCTTGGCAAGAACCGACGGGTCTTGGTCTACACCCCGCCGAGCTACGACCGTTCTCACGCTCCCTTACCTGTCCTTTACCTCTATCACGGCTTCTGGGACACGCGCTACTCATGGGTCACTGAAGGGAGGTTGGCGCAAATCCTGGACAACCTGCTTGCTGAAGGAAAGGCCGTTCCGATGATCGTGGTCGTGCCGGAAGCGCACGCGCTACCTCCGGAAGATATTCCTGGCAGGGACAACACACCTTATTTGGCGAAAAATCAGCAGGCGGTGGACGAGGAGCTTTTCCACGACATCATTCCTTTTATCGACGCCCACTATAACATCAGCGATGAGCCTCGGGAGCGAGCCATTGCGGGGCTATCGATGGGCGGCCTTCAGGCGATTGAGACCGGAGTCGTGCACCTGGGCTATTTTCGCTGGATCGGTGCCTTCAGCCCTGGCGTTCGTCCTGCGGCGCTTTCCGAGGAGTTTAAAAACGCGTTAGAGGATGGGGAAAAGATCAATAAGTGTCTGCTCCTTTTCGACATGGTGACCGGCGATGACGATAAAATCGTAGGAGAGGATGTGACGAAGTTCGAGAACCAGCTAAAGCAAGCAAACGTCCAACACGTCTATACGCTTTTACCCGGCGGAACCCATAGCATGTTCGTCTGGAGACCCGCGCTCTATAGTTTCCTACAACAAATCTTTAAGCAATGAATTAATAGCCTGGTTCCAATCAGGGCGCTACTCCGAGGTCCCCTCAGTGCCTCGAATGCGTTCGGTTGGACCGCCACAGGCAAGCCGCAGACTATCTGGGTGGGCGGGGACGCAGCTCATGTACGAGCCGGACGGAACGACAATCGAGTTGATGCAGTCGCCAAACGTAACGACCAAGACCAAACCGCCAACCGGCTATCCCGACGGCCCTCGGTATCCGCTTACAACGTCTTCTTGCGCCGACCTTTGTAATCAGTCACAATTTTGGTCCTATGCCACAATTCATCACCCGAATTGAGCTACACAGAGCAAGGAGTGAGGACTACACTCGGCTGCACGCCGCGATGGAAAGCCGTGGCTTTTCGCGTGAAATTGTGGCCGAGAATCGGACCACTTACATATTGCCTACGGCTGAATACAACCGAACCGGCGACAGCTTGACCGTTCAAGACGTTTATGACGATGCTTGGAGGGGCGCGTCTTCAGTATTTAATAGATTCGCCGTATTAGTTGTTCAAGCTGCGGGACCAATCATGTGGTACGGTTTGGACATGGCGTAATCTGTTCGCCTGAATCGCTTTATCCTAGTACACCGGCGTTCTCACTTAGGATTTCTCAGCGCGTTTTCGTAGCCATGCTTTCTAACGTCCCGGCGTTGTCATTTGTTCGGGATGTCCGCTCGCTCGGACCCCTCTTCAGGGGGCAAACCCATCACATCACTCCTGGGCGCCAAATTTATTTTGGTTCTCTTCTTCGTTGAACCATAAAACGAATTCGTATGAAACTACTAAGCATTGCGCTTGTGTTTGTCTTAATCGCAGGATCGGCTTTCGGAGAAGATCCCGGGGCTAAGCCGACTCCCACACCACCTGTTCGGGATATTCCGGATGCGCCGTCCCATCTTCGCCAGCAGCCTGCGACGAGCAGCCTGATCTCGGCTACGCCCGCCAATCTGAGGCGCTTCCACTCTTCCACCGTCACTCACTCCAGCTGCAAAGCAGCGCGGAAATCTCTGCTCTCCACTGAAGCGAGTGCAGAGGCGAAAAAGTCGGCAAGCAAGTGTGATTCTGCTCCCAAAGGATTGTCGGAGCGCTTCGGCGGGATCGCGGCTCTTCGATGGCAAGGCCGGGCGGATCCGCGGACTGATCCATCCTGCAGTTAACGAATTTGTCCGCTGCGTCATTGCGGATTTAGGATTTCGGACGGCCTTAAGCTGTGAGCCGGGAATCAGCCGGCTGGGAGACGACGTGTTGCGGTTTCGCCGCATCGAAGTTCCTGGGGGATTTACGACTTCTTCGCGGTTGATGAGATTATCGATGAGACTTCCAAAGCTGCGTTCGGGTCAGCTTGGGTAAAGTTTGCTTCGCCTGTCCGAACGCGAACCTCCCATTCGTCGAAGTTGAACAATCCATTCCGAAACCCAAAACACCGAGAAAACATGCCCACAAAGATCAGCCCCTGTCTGTGGTTCGACCACCAAGCCGAAGAAAGGCTATCCGAGGGCGGCGATCCGAAGGCGCAGCGGTGCGGATGGCTAAAGGATAAGTTCGGCCTTTCCTGGCAGATTGTCCCCGAGGTCCTCCCTGAGTTGCTGAGCGACTCCGACACCACAAAATCCCAGCGGACCTTTCAGGCCATGATGCAGATGAAGAAGCTCGATATCGAAGGCCTGCAGCGCGCATTTGCCGGGTAACGCAGTCTAAGGAAAACCTGTCACCTCCGGTCCGCATGGTGCGGCTCATCAGCTTGGCCGTAAATCCTCACCCGTTTTGTGCGAACCGGGAAAAGTGGAGAGGAGAAGCGCATCAGATGAACTGAGTAGTCGCGGTCGGCATTGGGGCCTCGGCCGGTTTTGCTGCCGGACGTGCCACCGCGCCGAAACCGCAAGTCTCAGAAATTGCGACTTCGTCCTAATGACGCGCTGTTGTCTCTGTCGTTGACAGCGCGCTTTTTCAAAAGCAGTTAGCTTACGATGGATAAAACTCGTCAAGCGGCCCAGCAGTTCTTTATAGATTTCTGGCACCGATTAAACGCGGAATGGCTACCGGCGCTCACGAGCTTACTACTTTTCCTGTGGCAACGGCTTCAGGATAACCCGCCTGTCACCTTGGGACTCTCCAGCGTGATTCTCATACTGGGCTGCTGGATCGTGCGCAAAGCAACCGAGGAGGGCTGGAACTGCGGGCGGATCTTCTGGACGATTGTTCTCTTTGTACTTGGGCTAGCCGGGATGGGTGTCGTTATACACTCAATATGATCGGGCTGATGAACCACGAATCTTCAAAGGGGCATGGGGCGATTAAGGGAAGGAAAGGCTATCCCTCTGCTCAAAGAAGCAAAATGACGGGCGGACCTTTCGTCAGATTCGGCCTTTAGACGGGACCAGCATTCCACAGACGCGATATCCGAGCTTTTGCGAAGTGAAAGCAGTTGAGCAATATGTTTAGTCGTGAATTCGATCGGAACCACGCTGCTTAACAAGTTTATTATATAAGCCGAGGATCAGGATTGTAGGAGCCCATTGTCCGACAAACACCGCCTCCTGATGTCTATCGAGGCTTTTCAAGATCAGAGAGGCCGCAATTGAAGCTCCCGCAGCCCATAAGAATGTATCAGAAGGAAGTTTGGCGGTTTGTTCTTCAATAGCCCGTGCTACAGGACCTTCACTGTGTTGAGTGGGATTTGTCATTAAAGGACTTTACGAAAGCGCATTCCCATCGGATTCAATTATTCGAGCTTCATGCCGTCAGGATCGGTGAAGAAAAAACCACGTGAGCGCCCAGAAAAGCGCTCAGCTCTTGGGATGTCCGTCACGGTTAGCCGAAGAAATCGATCGAACCGATGCGACCTTTGGCCGTATTATGCTTCGGTTGTTTTCCGTGTTTAAGTTTATCCCTTTCCGACGAATCGGTCATCGATCACAATCGGCGTTTGATCGACGATTTCGCTGGACGCTCCCAGAATTGCTGCCGCGGCGAGCTGGGTGCGCGGACGCGTTGGATCGCCCGCTCGGTTTTATCACTGGCACTGATGCCGACAATCCGACCTCTCCATCCGGACAGACCCGCCCCCAACAACAGTCCGGCCAGAGTGCCTCCGCTAACAATCGGAACGACGATAGGCAAAGTACGCATCGGATACCCAGGCGCGCACTCGCAGCAGCCACTTGCCGAGCGTGATTCGACTGGATTGCACCGACAGTGACTGTGGTGTCGGCACCCTTCGCCAGCGCATCCGCCATCAAAAACTCGATTTTTCGCGTTTTGTTTCCCCCGGTCGCCAGCCCCGTGCAGTCGTCCCTCTTTACCCAGACCCGAGGACCGCCCAGCTCGGTCGAAAGCCGATCGAGTGGTTCAACCGGCGTCGGGAGATGGGCCAGGCTTACGCGCTTCAACTTGCGCAACGCGTCGATCGCATTTTGGTCTCTTTTGCAGGGCATTGCCTTACAAGTAGAGAGAATCGGAAGGCGGTCCAGAGGTTACAGCTGATTGCGCGCAAAAAAGTAGCGGCAAGTGGCGAGTTGGGTTCGCCGACAACGTTCAACGTTCAACGTTCAACGTTTGACGTTCAACGTTTAACGTTCAAAGATCGAGATCGAGAGGACGATTGGGAGAGGTCCTACACCGCGCTAAACAGATACAGGACCAAGGGACCGCTTGTGGCGAGCCGAGAACGGCGTTTTTTCGATTGAAAGTGGCCGCGGAGATCTGCTAAGTCCCAGAGGAGAGTCCCGAATTCCTGCGTACGAACGCCCCCTACCAACTTTGAACCACTTTCCGCACGAACTGAGATGAGCTGCTACTTTTTGTATTCGGCGCTGCGCAGAGCGGACCTCAGCGCCCAGGCGGCCAATACCGTGTATTACCTGTTCGAGTTGAAATCGCCTCACGTCACTGCCACCGCAAAGTTCAACAGGTTCAGGAACCGGACGGACGCTGAAGGGTTCGTACGCGTTGGCCTAGGCGGTATATTAGATGACGTTAAAATTGAAGAGATCAGCGGGTCGACAGCGAATAAGTTAAAACACGGCCCCCCTGAAAGGGTTAACGGGGGTGTGCTTTACAGCGTAGACCGGGCGGATTACCGCCGAATGCATTCCGTATGGCACCGCATCTGGCGGACGTTCCAAAAATAGGGATGTTGAGTGTGAGCCCTTCTAATCGCACACGATCGTCCACAGCGGGAACGACTTCCCTGCCCTAAGGCCGGGATCACGCAGTAAAAAAGATCAAGCTGACCTTGTCGAGGCTATTCGCAAAGCGGAGATCCGCATCTCCGCTCAAGCTCATGTTATCGCGACCTTTCTGCCTATAGGATGATTTCTCAATCCAGTTTTCATTCGAGGCGGATGCCACACTTTGAAAGGCTGGATTGTGGCGTTCGGTAGATCCCTGGCGTGCTGAATCTTCATACCCTCGGTTGCTGTCGCTGCACTTGGACGACTTCGGGCAGGGTTTGATTTCGTATTGAGTGGAAAATCCGGAGGTCGCATAAATCTTCCAACTTATAAGTTTGTTCCGCCGTGAATCGGCGCGAATTACCGTAGCTTAACATCTTTTTTACAATCGTAAGCAAGAATTTAGACGGTTCCGCTAGGACGATAAACAGGTTCGAACAACACGCATTCAAGGCCCGCCTGGCACGATTGCATCAATGGTTCGTTTCGACGGTGTAACTGACTTTGTTCCTTTTTCCTTTGCTCGAATCCGCGAACAGAATCCGACTGCGAGATCTTTCACTTCGCGCCAAGCTTTGGTGCCATAATGCGAGCAGTCGCATCTTCACGTCAACGATCCTGGGCCGTAGGGACGACCTGGATCTAGTACGCGGAACCTTCGATCGTATCACTCGCCCAGAGTCTCGCCGATTCCCCGGAGTCGAGGAACCTACGTTCGACCGCGCGTCTTCGCTCTTTATTTCAGGAAGGAACGCGAGAACCGAGGTTGAAACCGACGCTGCGGATTCCATCTGAGAGGAAGAATTCTCCTCAGTAGAAATTTGAGCCATCCCGTGATCAGCGCTACTCGCCTGTCCCGAAGTCACCTTGCCGGTGAAAGTCTTTCCGTTCGGCAAGAGGTCGCGCTCAGTTTGGCTCGCCCCCTCGGTGAGATCATTCGTCTGTGGGTGACGCTCTTGGACCAAGACCGCGATCCCGAGGGCCGCGGTAACCAAGGCGCCCACTACGAGCGCAGCAAGCCATCCAGTATCGCGATTGAACCTTCTGATGATGTCACTTGTCAATGGAACCCTTTGTGGTGATTACTTTCGATCTTTTAACATGGGATTCCGACTTCAACACTCGGGTAGTACCCTTAGAAAATGGATCGGGCGATACTTTACCCTTTTTGATTACCAAGGTTGCATTTCAAGAACTGAACAAGGCGAATGATGGCAATTTGACCTCTGATCCATGCGCTGAGAAACTGCCGGAATGGAGCAAGACACCGGAATCGCGGAAGTGGTCAGGGTGACGAAGCATCCTGTCGTTGAAATCGCCGAGGGAATAGAAGTCGGCGGGTGCACGGTTCAAGCCAGGATGTATGCGCCTGCGGACAAATACTCACATGAACTCTTTCTTGTAAAGATCTCGAAGCCATCCGAATTAACCTCCTTTCAGCACGAAAAGGGCCTACAGATGGAACATGGCGAATTCCACTTCGACTGTGGAGAGGAGCTGAAGGTCGGCGATAGACTGGAAATTTTGATTTTCCCCGCGGCGACGGAAGATCCCCTGTAGAACGGCTTGGGTCGAACGAAGTTGTGCGAGGTTAATTTTGATGGAGGTTCTCTGCATGAAAAAAAATCTTGTGGCGCTAATGGCAGTTTTGGGGTTCTGCGTCGGACAACCGGCTCATGGCGGGATCGGCTTTGGAATCCCGTTGCCATTCCCATTTCTTGTTTGGACCCCTTCAGGCCACTGCGGCCAAGGACCTCACCGTAGTTGCGGCCCAACAGGCCGGGATCGTACATCAGCAATCCCGGCGCCGGGTATTGCCCATATTCGGGCGACTACCCAAACGCGACCGGCTAGTGCGGCAAAGGCTGCGATCGGCCTTTCTGGTGTAGCGGTTGATCTAACGGCTATTAACGGCCGACCTTCGCATTAACGCCGAGCGGAAGTAAAAACGAAGTGTTCCCATGAACACTTTTCGCATGACGACCACGCTTCAGGCGAACAAAGATTTGCTCGGCAAGGGGAAGCGTCAAAGAGAGTCGGTTTGAGATAGATAGATCGATTCCAGGCGCGTAACCCTCAGAGGGTCGGGCATTGACCATAGCTAAATCGCATTCAACGGTAGTTGTGCTTTGTTTGTCCTAGTGATTTTGTAGAAGACGGTAGATTGATCTCTTCACGTCGATAGAGCCGTATGGCAATCCTCTCGATTAGGTTCCGCTCGCCGCGATTGATGGTACGGCCCACCCCGGAAGATCCAATGACATCGCGATAATATCGCACGCAGAACTCCCGGAACTGCTCATCATTCCATGGTCCATCGTATCCAATAACATTCCCTACTTCCAGTGGTTGGCTCTGAAAGTCCGTTCCGTTTAGCTGACGGACCTCAGCGCTTAGATCGCTCAAGCACTCATCGCCAATTTTGAGATCAAACTCAACGAGGGAGTCGATTTGGCTTTCGTCCGGTTCGAAAGTCGAAATCCTTTTCAGATTTATCCTGACGCACTTGAATTCGATCGTTCCGCTGGGCATTTCAGTGATTAGTCTTTGCGTTGAACTCGGGGGTTTTACTTCCACAATTCTTGCGCCATTAAACGCCTGATCTCTTTATCTTTGGGGGGCGAAAAAACTCCCAACGATAACGTATCGCATCCACTCGCGCAAGCCACGAGTTGAGCGAGAAGTTTCAACTACTGCTGCTTGGCGTCCGGACAATCAGTACTAAGGTTGGAAAGCCCTTCTTGGTCCCGCGTGAACGAGATGGATTTTGTCGCGTCACGACTGGTGATCCGTACGACGTAGAGGCTTTCAAAGTCCTTGCCCTTCCAATGCGGAACTTCGTCGGGATTCCCATGAAATTCCCTGACAAGGTGTTTCACCAGTTTTTCCAACTCGCGATGTTCCCATGCGACAAAGATCAGGGCGTTTTGATACTTTTGGGCTGTCAATTCGGACTGGAGGCCGTGGATATCCAAATAACCGAAGTCCGTGTTAATGGGCATGCCGAGTTCGATCGCAGTCGGCTCGATCGTCGCGAGCGGCCGGACGTACGCGGACTCGGTTCCTCCTATTGTTGAAATTCTGGTAGTCGCGGGGGCGAAAATGTAATCGGGCTTACCGAATTTCGACGTCAAGACCCGAGGCAAGGCCAATGCGCGGTTAAGGCCCTGACAGCTCAACTGGCCGATTTCTATACTTGGCTTTTCGCCGTGCCGCAGAAATACGATCGTCTCAACTTCCGTCGGGGACGGAGCCGGCGAACCAGACTGCTGCGGGCCCGCCCCATCCAATTTCAAACTACTAAACAACGCGAGAACCGCCGCCGAATAGAGTAAAATTTTCATGAACCAAATCTCGGAAAAGAGCTGATATTCGTTCGCTGATTTCTGCCAATTTGTGAAGCGCGACAACGGATTGTGACTCCGCCAACGTCGTGCGCAATGTTTTTTTCCGGCGGAGGAGAGTTGACCGAAGGAGGTCCAATCCCCAGGACGGCGTGGATTGGGCAAGCAGGGCGCTGTCTTCGACGAGCGATTCGCTTAGGCATTGCGTCCGGCGCGTTCGTTTGCGTGATTTAAAATTGCTGCTCGGTCGGGCTCAGTTCTTAGCCGCTGAACGATGCTCGATGCTGCGCAAACGGCTCCAAGAACTGCGCATGCCAAAGGTGCGCATTGACGGTCGTCCAAGTGAAGCCCTCGAACTTGCGATGGACGAAGCGATTTATTGTGAAGCCAGCAAAGAAGTCGCGGCGATTACGCATGCGCTTCACGCAGAGCTGATAACCACTTATCTTCGTTACGTTGAACAAACAAATCCGCTTGCCGACGCGCCTTCCTGCGACCTGATTACTTCCCAATTGCCACTTTTGCGGGGAATTACGGAATCGCTTGAAGCGTTCATTCAGAAATCAGGAGAACATCATTCGGTTAGTCGGATGGAAAAGTTTTTCTCTGCAGCCGGAGGACTGGACGGCAGCAGCGGAGGGAGCACCAAACTACCGGGGCGCGAACGCTCAGAGGAGCCGTTTGAGATTGACCGGAACATCGGCCGGCCATCGTCACCATCGATGGTATGGGATTATATCAAGCCGCCCATGGAAGAAACTGCAGATCATTTCGTGCATATGTTGGGAATTCGTCTTTCGGAAATCAACGTCGCGGAGGGACTAGCGATCGTGATCTATGAAAGCAAAGATAAACCCTGGGAGTTTCACCATGATCTTTCCCGGCACCTCTGGGACGAAATTCGCCACTCCATGATGGGTGAAGCGGCAATCGAAGCCGCTTACGGCGATTCCGGTGCGATCCCGATGCGTGAATATGAACGGATCTATTGCATGGAAGCACCCCCTCTTGAACAGTACGCAACCCTTGGAATCGAGATCGAAGGCGGCCAAATGCGATACCCTGTTGGTAAGCGAGGCGAGTGGGAGTTCTGCCGTGATGCCGCTAAGAATCCCTTAATGACCACCTTTCAGGACTACGATTGGGCCGACGAGGTCCTCCATGTGAATCTTGCGAGAAGACAGCTCACTGACTGGTTCCCAGGCGGCGTGAAGGAGCTATCCTTGTTCGCGCAAGAAGGTAGATTGAAGCGAAATGAAGTTAAACAGCGCCATGCCCCTATGAAATTAGCTGTTCCGGCTCCGAGCGGGGCAATCCAAAAAGCGGATGGTTAGCCCGAATATCTGGCAAACCAAAGCGCTCCTGAGATTTTCGCTGCTCCAGGGTCAACTCTGTGACCGGATCACGGGCGCACGCGTCTAAACCCGCCGGGCTAAGACAACGTCAAGGTCGAACTCGACCAGACGATCGAGCGTCTGCCGAACGGCGGACGCATGTCCTTCCGCGTCGTTTCGCGGTGGGATTGGCCAGTTGAGCACATTTCCCCGCGACACGGGCCCGGTGTGCGGATAACGAGGCTGCTGGCGTATCGACGCAAGGCGGTCATGATCGGACGGGCGGGTCGCTCCGGATGAAATCTGTGCTAAACTTGGTCGCGAATCCGTCGAAAAACATAGTGGGCATAGTAATTATCCCGGATTCATTTGATGAATTGCCGGTAGGGACCGGCGAACCAATCTTCTACATGAAATCATGGAGCTTGTCGCGGGGGCGATCAGTTGGCTGGGTTGAAACGCATAAACTGAAGGGGGCGCACCTTCCGTGAATATCGTCTTGCTCATGTTGCTCTTCGCGCAGTTGGAGCCGGAGCCGAGGTTTAGTCTTGCGATTCTCCAAGCGCGGCAACGGGCTCGCGACGATCTCGTCAATGCCATCCTTTCAAATAACCGTTCGCTCGCGCAGACCGCCCTCAGCGAGAAAGCCGACCCGGAGGATACTGTTATTCTTTCGCAAGAGGAAAGTACGGTGCTTCAATCGCTCAGCCCCAGGCTCTATCATTACTATTCTAATGGGACAGATTTCCGGCCGCTTCACCTAGCCGCCGGACTCGGCGAAACGGGGATCTGCCAGTTGCTGATCGCCGGGGGCGCGAAACAATATGCTGCCGCCAAAGGCTATGACTGGGTACCAGCCCAGTTCGCGGCCAGGGCAGGTCATCCTGACCTGGCAAAAATCCTCGTCGGGATCGACCCAAAAGACGATCACTTCAGAATAGAGATCTCCCTTCGATCCCAGAAACTGAGCGTATACCGGGACGAAGAACCCTTCCTCACGGCGAGAATTTCGACGGGCCGTCAAGACAAGCCTACGCCCCCTGGAAATTATCTGGTAACCGACAAAATCAGGCTCGAACGCTCGAGTCTATACAAAGTTCGTATGCCTTATTTTCTCCGTTTATCCTTCTCCGAGTTCGGCATCCACTACGGCGTCAACCCGGGCCACCCAGCCAGCCACGGATGTATCCGGGTGGGGTCAGAGGAAATGGCTCAGAAGATATTCGAATTCTGCCCGATTGGAACACTCGTTCGGATCGAGTAGAAGAAGTTGCCAGTGTCAGTGCCAGTTGCCGGTGTCAGTGCCAGTTGCCAGTGTCAGTGGCGGTGTCGGTGGCAGTGCAGTGGCGATTACTTTCCACCGCCGGCACTGACAACTTCCTTGCATTTTCATTGTGCTGAGTTAGTTATTCCACCCTTCCGTGCAGCCTGGAGCATTGTATGAACATCATTCAGAAGATCGAGCAAGAGCAGTTGAAGCCGAATATCTCGTCGTTTAAGGTCGGCGACACGATCAGAGTTCACACCCGAGTGGTGGAGGGCGATAAAGAGCGGATTCAGATTTTCACTGGCATTGTGATCGGCCGGCGCGGCACGGGGCTCAATTCCACGTTTACTGTTCGCCGCATCTCCTACGGGGAAGGCGTGGAACGTGTTTTCCCTTTGCATTCCCCACGAATTGCCAAGGTCGAAGTCGAGCGAGCCGGGAGTGTGCGCCGTTCCAAGCTCAATTACCTTCGCCACCGCAAAGGCAAGCAAGCCATGACGGTGAAAGAAAAATCTCAGAATTGAAGATCGTCCCATGCCTTGCGGCCTTAGATTCGAGAAGCATCTCTGGTCTACAGGCATTCCGATCGTTGCCGGCATCGATGAAGCAGGCCGCGGCCCGCTCGCAGGACCGGTCGTCGCAGCGGCGGCAGTTCTGCCAGCCGAATTCTCGCTTGCCGGCCTGAAGGACTCGAAACAGCTCGCAGAAACAGTTCGCGAACAATTCTTTGACGCATTGACCGCTCCAGGAAAGCTCGTCTGTTACGGCATTGGCATCGCTGAACCCGCAGAGATCGACCGGCTCAATATTCTCGGGGCCACCTTTTTGGCGATGCAGAGAGCGATCTCGGCTTTACCGGTTCAGCCGGACCATCTTCTGATCGACGGTCTTCCGGTTCCTGTGTTCCAACAACCGCAGACTGCGGTTGTCGGCGGAGACGGAATATCAAAGAGCATCGCTGCCGCCAGCGTTATTGCGAAGGTCACGCGAGACCGTATGATGAAGAAATGGCACAACGATTTCCCGCAATACGATTTCGACCAGAACAAAGGATATGGAACGCGGGCGCACCTTGAAAGCTTACAGATTCACGGACCTTGTCCGATTCATCGGCGCTCATTCGCGCCGGTTGCTCAGACGTATTTTCTTTTCCATTAGGTTCTGGCCAAGAATGGTCGGAAGACGACTTGTCCCTCCGCATCTGACGCTCGGACGAGCGGGCGAAAAAATGGCCGCCGACTACCTGCGCCGGAATGGATTTCGTGTCCTCTACAGGAATTTCCGATCGAGGCGGGGCGGCGAAATCGATTTGGTTTGCCGCGATCGAGGCGAGGAGACGCTGGTTTTCGTTGAAGTGAAAACGCGAACCACCGACGCATTCGGGCCGCCGCACGCAGGAGTGACGCGAGCTCAGCAGGACCGGATCATCCGCGGCGCAAAGGAATGGCTCAGACTGTTGAATGACCCTCGGGTGCCATATCGATTTGACGTGGTGGAGGTGCTGATGAAACCCACTCCGAAGGTGCACCTGATCCGGGGCGCGTTCCAAATGCCCGACGACATATATTGGTAAAGAGGTGACATCGGCAGCCCTAACGGTTTAGGGTCGAAGGGCGTTCTGCAGGCTCCCTTTGCGTCGATGCAACTGATCGGTAAGTTTGGAAAGGGGTGAGCCGATTCACCCGGAAATTGATGTATGCCGGAAATCTCTGTGGCAGTAACTGAGGAACGATTGACTGCTGCGGCTACTTCCTGGATCGAGGTAGAGCTGTTTGATGGAGCGCTTGCGGTTGACGCCACCGTTGGGAACGGGTACGACGCGCTGTTTCTCGCACACCGTGTCGGCCCGAAAGGAAAGGTCCTTGGATTTGATGTGCAAAAGGCGGCGCTTGCCGGTGCCCGAGAGCTTTTGAAGTTTGTTGGCTCGATCGATCGTGTTTCACTGATCCACGATTCCCACTCGCGATTGGCCGATTACCTGCCTCCTGGAGCGGCCATTCAGGGCGCGATGTTCAACTTGGGTTATTTGCCCCGCGGCAATCGCAGAATTATCACGCAGCCCGATACAACGGTTATGGCGTTGCGCTCCGTTCTCGAGCATTTGGCTGAACGCGGTCGCGTGACGCTTCTGGTGTATCGCGGGCACGAAGGCGCCGTTCCAGAGTATCAGGAAGTTCGGAAGTTCCTGGAGCAATTGCCAGACGATAAATGGCTTGTCGAAGAGCTTGCCAGTACGAGCGATTCCCCAGTGGCTCCACGATTATTTCGGATCCAAAAGAAATTAACCTGACATCTCACGTCGCTCGCGGTGTCTCCATTTGCATGTCCGAAAACGGCGAGACGTACCTTCGGTTTCGGATCATTGTACGATATGCAATTAAATCGCGACCAATGTTATCAGGCGATGTTAACGCATGATCCGCGATTTGATGGGCATTTTTTCGTCGCTGTGAAATCCACCCGAATTTACTGCAGGCCGATCTGCCGTTCCAAGCGCCCGGCCCTGGAACGATGCGAATTTTATCGCCTGGCGGCGGCCGCCGAGGTGGCGGGTTATCGTCCCTGTCTGCGTTGCAGGCCGGAGCTTGCGCCCGGCCAGGCGCCTGCCGATTCCGCAGACCGGTTGACCTCGGCGGCCGTTAAACAGATCGAAGCCGGGAGCCTCCAAAAGCAGAGCGTTTCGGAGCTGGCGTCCAGGCTCGGGGTAAGCGATCGGCATCTAAGGCGGGTCTTGCTGAAAAATCTCGGTGTGACCCCAGTCCAGTTGGCGCAAACGCAAAAGCTTCTTCTGGCGAAGCAACTCCTGACAGATACGACTTTGCCGATTATCGACGTTGCGTTCGCAAGCGGCTTCACCAGTCTCAGACGATTTAATACTCTGTTTCGCGAAAGATATTCTTTTTCGCCTAAAACACTTCGAGAGAAGAATCGAAGCGCAAAAGATTTGCCCTCCTGCATTTGCCGATTGTTTTACCGGCCGCCATTTGATTGGGATTCGTTATTGACATTCTTTTCCAGGCGCGTTTTTGCCGGTGTGGAGCGGGTCGATGGGGAAAGGTATCAGCGGACGGTCGGAATTGGATCGCACCAAGGATGGATTTCTGTCAAAAACGATCGAGCGCAATCGGCGCTCCGCGTCGAAGTGTCGATGTCGCTCCTGCCGGTCTTGATGCAAGTATTGGCCCGGCTAAGGAGACTGTTTGATCTTGAAGCAACCCCTCAGCAAATCGCGACGCACCTGGGCTCGCTTGCCAAAAGCCATCCGGGTCTGCGAGTGCCAGGAGCTTTCGATGGATTTGAAATGGCAACTCGCGCAATCCTTGGACAACAGGTCAGCGTCCAAGCCGCCACGACATTTGCCGGACGGCTGACAAATCAATTTGGGCAACCGATTGTCACTCCTCTTCCCGGCCTGACACACCTGGCCCCAACGGCTCCGGCGATTGCAGCCGCCACGACAAATGATCTGATCCGAATAGGAATCACCCAGTCGCGGGCAAGATCGATTCTTGCGATGGCTCAAGCCGTCGCCAATGGGTCCGTCGCGCTCGATGTTGCGGTATCGATCGATCAGGCGTTAGCGAAGTTGAAGGAGCTTCCCGGAATTGGCGACTGGACCGTTCATTATTTTGCGATGCGGGTCTTTGGATGGCCCGACGCTTTTCCGTATAGCGATCTCGGCATCTTGAAGGCGCTTAAAACGAACAATCCTCGTCAGGCATTGGCCGCGGCTGAGATTTGGCGTCCCTGGCGTGCCTATGCGGCGATGCACTTATGGAAGTCCCTTGAGAAAAACTTATGAAATATTATTGCGTTTACGATAGCCCGGTTGGGCCGCTTCAAATGGTCTCGAATGGTTCTTCGCTGATTGGTCTGCTTTTCAGCAACCAAATGTCCGCGGCTTCCTCCACAGACGATCCCACGGTGAGTCCATTCCCGGAAACTGTGGAGCAGTTAGACAAATATTTTTCAGGTTCCCTGGAAGAGTTCGACCTCCCAATTGTGTTCATTGGAAGCGATTTTCAAGTCCGGGCCTGGAATGCACTGAGAAAGATCCCGTACGGTGAAACAATTTCATACAAAATGCAGGCGGAGAGAATTGGCAGTATGCCACGCGCGGTTGGATTGGCCAACAGTCAGAATCCCGTCTCCATCATCGTCCCCTGCCATCGGGTGATTGGAGCGAATGGCCGTTTGGTTGGCTATGGCGGAGGCCTGGATCGCAAACGCAAGCTTCTGCAATTTGAGGCCACAGTGAAGGACTTCGGGCCGCAGCCATTCTGCGCCCATTTGCCAGGGTGATTGGTAGACCTGATCCCAAAAAGGGATCGAAAATTCTTCGTTTCCTTCCTCGACGATTGGAAATGCTTTTATGAAGCCCTTTTTGAAGTAGGCAAGCCTCATCGGGCGGCGATTACGAAGAGCCTTCGAAAGGGAAAAAGGACCTTGCCGTTTCGTTGTGCCGGAAAGAGAACGGAGATACAGTTCCGAATCCCACTCAACCATCCTCTCTCCGATCATCTTTGGTTTTTTGGTTTAACCCTCCTTCCCCGGTTGCGAATCGGTTGGGGGCGGTTTTGTCAAATCCTCGTAAGATGCCACCACTGCGTCAAAGGCCGAAAGAGCTTGCCGGAATGAGTCCTGGTCCCGGGCGGACAAAGTAATGAAGTGGATTGAGCTCCTCGCCTGGACGTAAGCCGTCGCTTCGAAGTTGTCGAATTTATCGCCTGCAAAGTAGTAAATTTCCGCCTTGCTTGCGTCCTGAGTTGTCAGCGTTTTGACGTGTTTAACCGTCACATTCGGGCTCCCTGCTTCCCGGAGGTTGCGAAGAGTGTCATTGACTTGGTCAGCGATGTTCAGGACTGCTGGTCCGTTCGTGCGAACCCGGACATAAATGACTGCTTTGCTGGTTTCCCAATTTGTCCCGGTGGGATAGAAGACAAGGTTTATTCCCTGGTCTTTTGCGGCATCGTTATCAAGAACCCAGCTTCGTGGTGCCTTAATTTCAAATGCATAGTCCTTTCCCCGCACCACGCTGTACCCTTCGAGGATTTGTTCAGCGAAAACGCTGCCCACAGAAATAACCAAAAGCCCAAGGAAGAAACGAAAGAAGAGCATAGTCTGGACGGGATTGGAACATTATAATGCTCATTGCACGCCTCAAGCAACTGACAGGAGTTCGGGAGGCAAGCCCCTGCGGCGGCAAAAATAAAGATTCACGGCGTCAATCGGGTGCGAATGGCAAGAATTCGCAACCATTGACAAGGCGGAATCCGCAGCGTGCCAAGGTCGTCAGAAGCGATCGAAGCCACGGATCACAACGCAGTCTGGGCGGTTGACGTCCGATGGTTATCGCGCGAGACGGAGACAGGAGGCAGAAGTCGGGATTCAGGCGGGCGTGAATTTTGCAGGATTCATCACGGGGCGGGAAACCGTTGGGACTATTCGCTCGCCCTCCTGACTCCTGTTTCCTAGTCTCTCCGTTGACGTTCATTGTCCTTCGACGACGTTCGCTATCATGTCACATGAACCGAAATGGGTTGGCTGGGGCCGGGAATTGCAGGCCATCGCACAAACCGGATTGCACTTTTCGGAATCTGAGTATGATCGCGAGCGTTACCGAAAAATTTTAGCGATCTCGATTGAGATGTTTGCCGACTGTTCAGGCGAAACACCGGCACTCATCCGTGGGCTCTTCGAAAATCAAGCAGGATACGCGACTCCGAAGGTCGATGTGCGCGGCGTGATCTTCCGAGACGACAAACTGCTCCTCGTGCAGGAACGGTCAGACGGGCTTTGGACCTTGCCCGGAGGCTGGGCAGACGTGAACGATTCTCCATCCGAAGCCGTGGAAAGGGAAATAGCCGAAGAATCGGGCTTTCAGGCCAAGGCCGAAAGAATGCTCGCTATCTTCGACCGAGCCAAGCATCGCCACGAGCCACCTTTTAGCTTTCATGTTTACAAACTGTTCATCCTCTGCCGGCTCGAGGGAGGCGAAGCCAGAATTCGGCAATGGAAACAACGGGGGTCGCATTCTTCGGCGAAAGCGAGATTCCCCCTTTGTCCATTTCGAGGGTCACTCGCGATCAGATCCAATTTTGTTTTGAGTCCCAAAAAAATTGTGATGGCGCCTGCCGATTCGATTAGAGCTGACCCAATTGAACTCAAAAAGAAATAAATAACAATTTCCTCGGTTTGTGTGCGATTCGCAATAGGGTCGGGAAATGGCAATTTATTTCTAAAGGAGGATACTCACGCAAGATGACTCCGTTGGTTTTAATAATCGCTCTTTCCGCCATCGCGGCCTCCAGTTTGATGCTGCGCATCGTCATCGGATACCTTGTGCGCCCTCCCGGCGCGCCACGGATTTCGCTGCGAATACCGTCCATTGATCCCCGTTGGGTCGGCCGCCGCCTCGCCGAGATTCTCTATCGGAGGAAGTAGGCAGCGGCAGCGGCAGTAGAAGTGGCAGTGTCAGTAGTCAGTGTCAGTGTCAGTTGGAGGGGGAGAGGGAATGGGAGTGCCAATGTTCGAAATGGAATGGGGTTCGAGACGTTCAATGTCAACCAGGCGAAATGCTGATCACCATTCATGCTGCCAGCTAATACTCTAGGCGAAGCTCACCGACACCGGCACTGGCAACTTCTTTTCTACCCTTGCAGAAGCAAACGAGCTGGGGCTTCCACGCAATCTTTTACGCGCACCAGAAACGTGACCGCCTCTTTACCGTCCACCACGCGATGGTCATAGCTGACCGCCAGATACATCATCGGCCGCAGCTCGATTTTATCGCCGATCGCCATGGGCCGATTCTGGATTTTATGCATTCCCAGGATACCGCTCTGCGGAGGATTCAAGATTGGCGTACTGAGAAGCGAGCCGTAGATGCCGCCATTTGTGATCGTAAAAACTCCGCCGGTCAAATCGTCCAGACCTAATTTGCCGTCACGAGCTTTTCCGGCGTAGGCCGCCACCTCCTTTTCGAGCTCTGCAAAACTCTTTTTGTTGGCATCTCGAACGACCGGAACGACCAATCCGCGTTCCGTTCCAACAGCGACTCCGATATCGTAGTAATGATTTTCGATTAGATCGTCACCATCAATTCTGGCGTTCATGGCCTGCACGGACTGCAGCGCGTCCACCACGGCCTTGATGAAGAAGGACATGAAACCGAGCTTGACGCCGTGCCGCTTTTGGAATGATTCCTGGTATTGGGACCGAAGCTGCATCACGGCGGACATGTCACACTCGTTGAACGTGGTTAACATCGCGGCGTTCTGCTGAGCCATCACCAGTTGAGCGGCAATTTTCTTCCGCAACGGCGTCATTTTCCGCCGGGTAGTTCGAGAGGGTGATTCGACCCGCGGCCCAGGTCGAGGCCGAAGCGGGAATGGCAGGCGCAGGCGTGGGCAGTACCGGTTGCGCCGGACTCCCAGGAGCACCTTTCGACTGCAGATATTGAACCAGATCCGATTTGGTGACCTGCCCATGTTTACCGGTGCCGGCAACCTCAGCCAGATTCGACTTTCTCTTCTTCAACGATTCGTCGCGCCGCGGGCGATAAGAGTCAGATTCGATTCCTTCTGGACCGTGGCCGGCGCGGGAGCCGCGGCAGGGCTAGACGGTTTCTCGCGCTGGGCGGGTGCCTTGACGGTTTCATCCAGCAGAGCGACTACCTGACCAATTTTAACCTCCTGACCGGCCTCAACCTGGATTTGAAGTTTGCCGGCACCGACCGCGGGAACCTCGGCTGAAATTTTATCTGTCTCCAGAGTAAACAGAGCCTCGCCTTCGCTGACGAGATCCCCGGCTTGCTTGTGCCACATGGATAGAACGCCGGAGCGTTATCGATTCGCCAACAGCAGGGATTTTGACTTCGATGCTCATGGGATGGAGGGGGTTAACGCGATCTGAAAGCCACCGATTACACGGTAAAGGCATGGTGAACAAGTTCCTTTTGCTGCTGATCATGCCACGCTTTCGATCCGACCGCCGTGCTGGCCGCCGCCAAGCGGCCGGCATATTCCACTCCCTGACCAAACACACCGCCGAGCAACGGCGCAATGTAGGTCCACGCCCCCATGTTCCGTGGTTCCTCCTGGCACCAAACCCACTTGGACGCGTGACGCACAGCGCCGATAGTCTCTTCGAGCCCTTCCAAGTCTAATGGATAAAGTTGCTCGATGCGGACAAGCGCGGTATCACCGACCCGATTCGACTCAAGGTAATTAACCAAATCGTAGTAGACTTTGCCGCTGCAAAAGATGACCCGGTTGACGTCTTTGGCTTCACCGATCAAGGTCGGCCCCAGAATCGGCTGAAAGGCTGAATGCGTAAAATCCTCGATCCGCGAAGTGGCTCGTTCATTTCGCAGCAGCGATTTCGGCGTCATGATCATCAGCGGCTTACGAAAATCTCTCCGGACCTGCCGCCGCAATACGTGAAAATACTGAGCAGGTGTCGTGAGATTACAGACCTGAATATTGTCTTCCGCGCAAAGCTGCAGGAAACGCTCCAACCGCGCACTCGAATGTTCGGGTCCCTGCCCTTCGTAGCCGTGTGGCAGCAAAAGAACAATGCCGCTGGGCCGCTGCCATTTGGATTCAGAACTCACGATGAATTGATCAATGATGACCTGAGCGCCATTGGCAAAATCGCCGAATTGCGCCTCCCAAAGGCAAAGCATATCCGGATAATCGAGCGAATAACCATAGTCAAATCCCAGGACAGCCGCCTCAGACAGCATGCTGTTGTAGACGCAGAACCACGCCTGTCCTTCCTTGAGATTTCCGAGCGGAGTGTAACGTTCTCGGGTTACAGTATCGTACAGGACGCTATGGCGCTGGCTGAAGGTGCCGCGCCGACTATCCTGGCCTGACAAGCGGACCGGCGTCCCCTCAACCAATAAAGATCCAAAAGCGAGCGCTTCACCGAAAGCCCAGTCGTACGGTCCTCCCCCCTGATGCTGATTCTTTCGCCGATCAAGATACAATTTCTTGACCTGCGGCAGAATCGAAAAACCGTCCGGCACCCGGGTCATCCCGCCCACGATCAGATCAATCAGCTCCTTCGAAATTCGAGTCTCCGGTTCCCGGTGGCTATAGGGAGGCTGAAAGATCGCGGTCGACTCTTCGAAGCCGCGGTGAAAATCTTTCTTCGACGTCACTTCAGAGGTCCGGACCTCGCCAAGGGCGGTCTCGAGCCGCTTTCTGAACTCCTTTTCGAGAGTTTCGGATTCCTCCGCGCTGAGCACTTCGGATTCCAGCATCCGATCCTTGAAAATCTTCGTCACCGCCGGGTGCGCTTGAATTCTCTTGTACATCTTGGGCTGCGTAAAGCTCGGTTCATCGGTTTCGTTGTGTCCGTACCGGCGATAACAGTACATATCCAGGACGACATCCCGGGAAAATTTCTGGCGGAACTCCAAAGTGAGCCTAGAGACGAATTCGACCGCGATCGGATCATCTCCGTTTACATGAAAGATTGGCGCCTCGATCATTTTCGCGACGTCAGTGCAATACATCGTCGAACGCGCATCGGCCGGTAGAGTCGTGAACCCGATCTGATTGTTCACGATAACATGCACCGTTCCACCAGTCTCATAGCCCGGCAGTTGAGAAAGGTTCAGGACTTCGGCCACGACCCCCTGCCCTGCAAACGCTGCATCCCCATGGATCAGCAGCGGCAAAACCTTCTGACGTTTATCGGTATCCTCCAGAATGCGCTGGCGTGCGCGCGCTTTGCCTTCAACAACTGGATCGACGATTTCGAGGTGGCTGGGATTGGCCGCCAATCGGATCGCAATCTCTGCGCCAGAGTCGGTTTTCCGCACACTCTCGTAGCCCAGATGATATTTAACATCGCCATCACCCGCGACGAGGTCAGGAATGTAATTCTCGGAAAATTCCTTAAAGATGATGTTGTATGATTTGCGCAGAAAGTTCGCCAAAACCGTCAACCGGCCCCGATGCGCCATCCCCATCACAATCTCTCGAATTCCTGCTTCCGGGCAACCAGCGAGGATCGTCTCCAGAACCACCACTAGGCTTTCCGCACCCTGGAGCGAGAAGCGCTTTTGCCCAATGAACTTGGTGTGGACAAATTGCTCAAACGTTTCAGACTCCATCAAACAGCGCAGCAGTCTTTTCTGGGAAGCAGCATCGGGTGGCGGCAAGGAAATCCTATTTTCCATCCGGTCTCGGACCCACTCGCGGACCGTCTGGTTCTGGATGTGCATGAACTCCACACCGATTGGCCCGCAGTAGATGCTATGGAGCGCGTCGATCATCTCACCGAGAGTCATCGAGCGCGATTGCTGAAAATAACGAGATGAAACAACCGTATCGAGTGGCACATCCTCCAAACCCAGAGAGGCGAGGGTCAATTCCGGCGTTTCAGGACGGGCTTGCGCCAGCGGGTCAATCTGGGCCTGAGTATGGCCAAGAATACGATAATTGTGGACCAAGCCGTCGACGCGATCTTGAAGCCGGTCAAACTCGATGAGTTCCCCTTCCCTGCCCGGCACGACACCCAGTTTGCGATCTCCATTGGGAGACGACCCTAACTCGAAACCTTCAAAAAAAGCTGACCAACTCGAATCTACAGATGCCGGATCTTGCTTCCAGCGTTGATAGTATTCGTCTAGAAGATCGGCATTCCAATCGTTCAAATACGAAGTCTTCATGATGTCGCTCGGGAACGAGCAGTGGATGAAAAATCTAAACGAACTTTGGCTCGACCCAAACCGAAATTATCACAAATTTAAAGCGGCGCAGAGGACAGGCTGCATTGCGGTGCCTTGCGCTACCATTTCCAGGTGGAGGGGCGCTAGATTGAATGATCAAAGTTGAACAGCTTACTAAAAGGTATCCCGGGGTAGTTGCCATTCAGGATCTGAGCTTCGAGGTCGACAAAGGGGAAATAGTCGGTTTCCTGGGACCAAATGGAGCCGGTAAAAGCACCACCATGCGGATTCTATCAAGCTTCATGCCCGCCACCTCCGGCCGGGCCTACATCGCGGGCCATGACGTTTTTAGGGATTCTCTTAAGGCGCGCAGGCATCTCGGCTATCTCCCTGAGAGCGTTCCACTCTACGGCGACATGCGGGTTAATGAATATCTTCGATATCGCGGATCGTTAAAGGGGCTCAGCGGCAGAAAACTCCGCCACCGGGCAGATGCTGTCAAAGAGCTCTGCAGCGTGAAAGAAGTCGAGAATAAGCTGATCGCGAGCCTGTCGAAGGGTTATCGCCAGCGCGTCGGCCTGGCAGAAGCACTGATCCATGAACCGGACCTTTTGATCCTGGACGAACCGACGATCGGATTGGACCCGAATCAGATTCGCCATGTTCGCGAGCTAATCAAATCCTTAGACAAACGCCACACCATTCTGCTCTCGACTCATATCTTGTCAGAGGTCGAGGTAACCTGTTCGCGGGTGATCATTATCCACCGGGGAAAAATCGAAGCCTCCGATACGCCTGAAAATCTCGTTGGACGGATCCGGACCTCCGGCACGGTCAGAGTGGAAGCCAAAACCGGGAACGACGATCCAGCGGAGCAGCTCGAAAAGGTCGTTGGGGTGAAAAGTGTTGCTGCCAATCAGGAAGATGGATGGTACCGCTGTTTGATCCGCGTCGAAGCTAATTCGGATCTGCGGGAAGATATATTTCGCTTGGCGGTTGAGCGGCGTTGGACGATCAGGGAACTAACTCAAGAGCGGGCGACGCTGGAAGATGTATTCGTAGAACTAACCCATGCCGACAACTAATTGTCCTGTCCCCGAAACCGCCCATTTTGATCGCCACAAAAGGCATGCTACTTCGAGACAGGACAGATGAGGCCGATGCACACACTTCGACCATAGCGCAATGAGACGCCTTTTAACTTTGCTCCAGAGAGAGTTGTCGGTTTTTTACTATTCGCCAATAGCCTACATCGTCCTATTCCTTTTTCTGATCCTCAACGGCTTGTCGTTCTGGTTCGCGATCGCATTGCTGAACCGGGCCCCATCTGAGAATACTGTTGTCCAGGTTTTCTTTAACTCCGCATTTTTCTGGATTGCCTACCTCCTGGTGTTTCCCGTGATCACGATGCGGTCATTTGCGGAGGAGTTTAAATTGGGAACCATCGAGACGTTGATGACCGCTCCGGTTCGAGATTGGGAGGTCGTGGCATCGAAATTCATGGCGGCACTGGTTTTTTACATGAGCCTCTGGTTGCCCAGTTTATTGTACTTCCTGATATTCGGCTGGCTCGGTAATCGTTCCGCCATCGGGTCCGCAGCCCAGGTTTGGGCTCCCTATTTGCTCTTGCTAGTCATGGGAATGTTCAACGTGGCTTTGGGCTGCCTGGCTTCGGCTATGACTTCCAACCAGATCGTGGCCGCGATGATTTCCCTGGTGCTGACGATTGGCTTTTTTTTCGTGACGCTAATTAATTATGTCGTGAATAGCTCGTCGCCGATTCTCCGAGAGATGACCGCTTACGTGGCACAACTGGACCACATGGATTCCTTTTCGCGCGGGGTCGTGGATTCCCGAGTGTTTGTCTTTTATCCGAGCATGACTCTTCTTTTGCTGGTGATCACCTACCAGGTATTTCAGTACCGGCGCTGGAAGGCGTAAGGATTCCGGAGCTGCATGGCGAACCCACCCTCCAAGCCAGCCGGGATCAAACGATTGCGGATCGGCGCAAACGTAGTCCTCCAGACGATCATCATTGCCGTGATTGTTCTCATGATTAACTACCTCGGATTCAACCGATACAAACGCTGGGATCTTTCTCGTTCCAATAAGTACGCGCTTTCGGAGCTGACTAAAAAATTTTTGAAATCCCTCAAGAAAGAGGTGAAGATCTATGTCTTCTTTGCACCGACATCTCAGAGCGCAGGCTCAGAACTCTACTACGACCTGCAAAACTTATTAAAGGAATACGAATTCGCCGGTAAAAGGAAGATCCAGGTTGAGGCTATCGACCCTTATCGTAACCTCACGCGGACTCGCGAGCTGCAGGTCAAATATAATTTCGGCGCGGACGAAAATCTTGTCATCCTCAATTATCAGAACCGCAAGAAGATTCTCCGCGTGGCCGACATGGCTGAATATGATCCTCCAGGAATGTTTAGTGAAACCCCTCAGGTCAGAGCCTTCCGCGGCGAGCAAATCATCACAAGCGCTTTGATCGAACTCACGGAAGACAAGGAAACCAAGATTGGATTCATCACGGGTCATGGAGAACCAAGCCTCGAAAGCGGCTCAGCGCTCACAAGATTCAAGGAATACGTCGAACGCCAAAATATCAAACTGGAACCTCTGATCCTGACTAACTTGGAAAGAGTTCCGACCGATTACGCCGCGGTGATCTTGACAGGTCCGAAATATGACCTTGGCGAAAGAGATTTCTCTTTGCTCCGCAACTATTGGAATGAACAAGGCCGGCTCCTGATTTTGCTTGATCCCAAAATCAAAACGCCAAACCTCGATCAATTTCTCACCGAGTTTGGCATCCGGGCCGAACCGGATCTGATCGTGACGCAATTCAAGACCGGCATCGAAGAACAATCCGTCACGCTCGATGTGTACGCTCAATTCCTGCCGGAAACGAGTTTTCTGAGAGCGTTAAGCCAAGCGACAGGTTATTTCCCGGGCGGCACCTGCTCGCTGTCGATCGACGAGTCGAAGATTGCCCCGCAAGGATTGACAATGACGAAGGCGCTAACGCCGGTGGCCTCCGATTATTGGGGTGACAAGGACGAAATTCTCTATTCCCAAAAAACCCCGACCTACGCCCAGGGCATTGATCTGCCTCCCCCGCTCTATTTTGGGATCGCGCTGGAGAAAGGAGCGATCAAAGACGCGCGTGTCCAGCTGCATTCCTCCTCCAGGATGATCATTGTCGGAAACGCTGATTTTCTACGTAACGAATCCCTGAGTGAATCTCCCCCGGATGTCGATTTCCTGTTGATGAGCATCAATTGGCTCGCGGACCGGGAACAACTGCTCGCAATCGCTCCTAAGGCCGCCAGAACATTCACGCTGAACCTTTCAGACGCACAAATGAATGAGATCGTCCTGCTCACTGTCGCAGGACTCCCAATGCTGATAGCACTCCTCGGTCTAGGTGTCTGGTCGCTCCGAAGACGGTGAATTAGGAGTCAGTAGTCAGGAGTCAGGAGTCAGTAGTCAGTAGTCAGTGTCAGTAGTCAGCGTCAGTAGTCAGTGTCAGTAGTCAGTGTCAGTGTCAGTAGTCAGTGTCAGTGTCAGTAGTCAGTGTCAGTGTCAGTGTCAGTGTCGGCGCAGTCGCCGGTAGGCCTCTTTCATCCAGTCCATGTCTAGATGGTGGCTCAGCGGCGTGAAGCTTTCCTCAGGTCTCGCTGCGACCAGTTCTGCTATCTAAGACTTCCGGCTGCTCGTCCCCTCGCTCTTCGTTTTCTTCGAACGACGGTTACCTCCTTGACTCCCTTTCTTTCGCAACAAATCTCTAAGGACTTGTGAGCGATGCGGGCTAGGATGTCGCTGTGTTCAAAATGGCCGGACCGCGAAACGGAACAATAGGATCATGAAGCCGAGAACCACCCTTGTTCTGCTGGCGATCGCGATCGCGCTTGCCGCTTTCATTTTTAGTCTCGACCGGTTTTCGCAAAATACCCGCGAACGCCGGGAGCGCGCTGCTCACGTCGTCGAGGTCAACAGGACAGACATCCAGAGTATCACGATCCATAACGGAGATGGATTGATTAAGGTCAAAGCGGAAGGGGACGGCTGGAAGATGGTTGCTCCATTGCAGGACGATGCCGATACCGGTGTCATCGATCAGCTTCTCGATGCGATACAAAATCTCCGTCCCGAAGATGCCATCACCGATCTGGGCAAGGGAGACAAGAAGCGGCAAATGTTGAAGGATTTCGGACTAAACAAATCAAAGCTTCGACTGAAGCTTGATGGCAAGCGGATGCCGGCGGAGCTCGAATTTGGACAGGACACGGCTGTGCAAGGAAGGGGTTATCTTCGCATCGAGGATGACGATGCTGTTTATGTGGTGACCAATGAACTGAAAAACATTGTCTCTAAAACACCAGAAGACTTTCGTGACCATCGGATGACGCCGTTCCTCACGACATTGATCAATCGGGCCATTTTTCAAGTGAGCGGCGGAGAAATCGAGCTTGCCAAAGAACAGGACAACTGGCAACTCGTGCGCCCGATCAAAGCACGGGCCAGCAACGACGCTGTGGTTGATATCCTGACCAAGATGAACCAGACGCAGATCTCGAAGTTTGTGTCAGAGAACAAATCGAGCCTGGGACCGTTCGGTCTCGATTCACCCACCGATGTCCTCACCTTGTATGGCGGTGAAGGAAAAAAGTTCGAAATTGAAATCGGGAACGCTGTTCCATCCAATCCGCAGGCGGTGTATGCCGGTCTTCCGGAACGGAATACGGTCGTTGAAGTGAGCAAAGCATTTGCCAGCCTGTTCAATATCACTCCGAACGACCTCCGCGATCGAAAGATCGCACGCTTGAATTCCGATCTCATCGATCGCGTTACCATCGAGAACGCTGGCCAGCCGAAGATCGTCCTAGCCCGAGAGGAAAATCGGTGGCATTTCGTCAGCCCGGCAAGCGCACCGGCCAACGCAAATAATATAAAACGGCTGATTCAAGAGATGAATGACGATGAAGTCATCGAATTTGTGTCAGATACAGCGACCGATCTGGCCAAGTACGGGCTCGAACAGCCGAAACTGAAAATCACGTTCAGCTCGTATGCATCAGAAAACACCGCCGAGTCGAATGCCGGCGAAGTCATCCTCTCGACTTTGGAATTCGGGAATTCGGAAAACGGGGTGACCTACGCCCGCCTGCAAGAGGAACCGTACATCTTTTCGATTGCGGACCAGATATTTAGCGATCTGCCAAAGACGAAATTCAGCTTCCGCAGTCTGGATATTCTGAATCTGAAACGCGACGAATTGATGAGCGTGAATGTGGAAAGAGCGGGTGAGGAACCGCTGGACCTGGTCAGAGACGCAAAAAGCAAATGGGTATTGAAAGGTCATGAAAACCGACAAAATGACGGTCAGATTCAGCTATTCTTGACAGCGTTGACAGGTCTGCGCGCAGCGGCTTGGGCAGGAGACCCAAGTCCGGAGTACGGATTCGATCAACCTTCGGTTGAGCTCAAGATTTCGTATCAATCTGGCGAACAAATACGCGAAGCGGGCGTCACGTTCGGCAAGGCTAACTCCGGCAATCAGCACTACGGAATGTGCACGGAGGAAGAGGGGGTTTTTCTTGTCGACGACGAGCAGTTCAACCAAATGAAGGCGTCACTTAAACGGTGAGAAGTCACAAGACAGGGCCTTACGCCTTTTGGCCGGTATAAACTGTCACGATACCCGCCGTGAGCGATCTCGATTCGCAGCTCAAGAATCCGCAACCGCGCAGCAGCTCCAGCATCGCCTCGCCTTTCGGAAAATCTTCGATCGTCCCTGCGAAATAATGATAAGCATCCGGTTCGCCGGTCAGCCAACCGGCTAATACAGGCAAGACGTGATGGAGATAGATCCGGTAGAGGGTTCGCAGGGGCGGTTTCGGTAGAGAAAAATCCAAAATCAACAGATGCCCTCCGGCCCGCAGAACTCTTCCCGCTTCGTTGAGTGAGGCGTCGAAAGAAGCCATGTTCCGCAAACCGAACGCAATCGTCGCGACGTCGAATCGGGCATCCTGAAAGGGCAGGGCCAAACCATCTGCCACGACCAACTCCGAGATTCCACGGCGGCGCGCCAGGGCTAACATCGGGGCGCAGAAGTCCGCTCCGACGACGCGCGCGGCTGGGATCTGCTTCTTGAGTTCGTGGGCCAGGACACCGCTCCCTGTCGCGATATCCAGAATGGCGGCGGGCGCCCAGCTCTTCACCTTTGCGCCAACGTTTGCCCGCCAGAGCGAGTCGCAACCAAGGCTCAAAAGGGTATTTGCCAAGTCATACCGATGCGCGATCCGAGCAAACAAATGCCGGATCGTGTTTGGTTCCTTCTGCGTAAAGACCGATTGCATGCCCGGAACTGCTCACGAGAGGACTCGAACCTCCACGGGTTTCCCCATACGGTCCTGAGCCGTACGCGTCTGCCAATTCCGCCACGTGAGCGCGAGAGAGGGGAAAGTATCGGAGAAAGTACCGTTGTAAAGGGAATTAAGAGGGCGCAGGCCCTCGCTTCAATTGAGCCGCATCGGCATCAACACGTAAAGGAAAGGACCGGGGATTTTAATGACGCCAGGGCTCATTTCGTCGATGAGATCGAGGTAGACCTCATCGTTTGTCAGGTTCCGCAGCGGCGCCATGAGAAACTCCGGATTGAAAGCGATCGCGAATTCGCGTCCTTTGTACATGACCGGCAACGATTCCTTGGCCTCGCCCACATCCGGAGTGGTCGCCACGATGTCGATGTTACTTTTCGAGAAGATGAGTTTGACGGAGTTGGACTTTTCGCTCGCGAGAAGCGACACGCGGCGAACCGCGGTTAAAAACGTCTCCCTTTCCAACGTAATCCGCTCTTTCGCTTCGCCTGGGATGACCTGGCGATAGTTGGGATAATTACCCTCGATCAATTTTGAAACGAGCAAAGTCCGATTCAATTCAAACGCAATCTGGTTCTCCCCGATGCTGAGTTTCACTTCTCCCTCGTCGCGAACCAAGCGTTGCAATTCCGCGACCGCCTTGGTCGGAACAATAATGTCGAGTTCCTGGCTTCGTGGAAATTCCAGCTCGAGATCAACCAACGCAAGTCGCCGGCCATCCGTGGCAACCAGGGTAAGCTTGTTCTCTTTGAAGGAAAAAAGGACACCGTTCAGCACATACCGGGTTTCATCCGTGGAAATGGCATACGAGGTCTTTTTTAACCCGTCCTTCAATTCCTTTTGACCGATAGTGAATTCTTTCGCCTCATCGAAACGGGCCAAGGGCGGAAACTCTTCTTCAGGCAAACCAAGAATCTTGAAGTAACTCGAACCGCTCCGGATGGAGGCAAGATTTTTTGAATCGACGTCGAAATAGATCTCGGACGCCGGCAACTCGCGGACGATCGCAAACAGCCTGCGGGCCGGAAGAGTCGTGGCGCCGGTACGTTCCACTTGCGCTTCGACGCTCCCTCGGACACCGACATCCAGATCAGTCGTGGTCAGCCGGACCTCTCCATCGCTCGCTTGCAACAACACGTTTGATAAAATCGGAAGTGTCGTCCGGGTACTGACTACATTTTGGACGGTAGAGAGACCTTCCAGCAATTTGTCCTTACTGACGCTGAATTTCATTTTGTGGGAATATCAAATCATGGGCCCGAAAGCTACGCAAGTCGCTGGAAGCGAGGCTAAGAAGCTATCTCGACCCCCAGGCTAACGAATCTGCCAGGATGCGGATGAGCGCATTCCCAATCGGTGATTAGAGAAAATTCCCGACAAGGTCAAGAGGAACGCGCAATTCAAGAATTCAGAAGTCCGCGTTACCAGAGTTCTAGTCTTCCGCGTCTAACGCTCCAACTGGGTATCAAGCAGAAGGATGAGTTGTCGAACCTGATCCTCCTTTTTCATTCGCTCCGTCACGGTTTTGAAGGCATGCAAGACCGTGCCATGATCCCGTCCACCAAATGCGTCTCCGATTTCATTCAGGGAAGACTTGGTATGGCGACGGGCGAGGTACATCGCGATTTGCCGGGGAAAAGCGATATTTGCCGGGCGCCGCTTGCTCGTCATATCCGCCAGCCGGACATCAAAATGCTCGGCGACCTTCTTCTGGATCTGATCGATCGTTACGGTCTTCTTTGCCTCCTCCTGCAATATGTCCCGCAGTAGCTGCTCCACAGTCTCGCGCGAAATCTCGCGGCCGCTCAGGGAAACGTAGGAAGCAACTCTCATGAGAGCCCCTTCCAGGCGCCGGACGTTCGTGCGAACACGCTGCGCCAGAAACTCAAGGATCTCCTGACCAAGCTGGACATGGAGGATTTGCATCTTCTTCCGCAAAATCGCCATGCGCGTCTCGATATCCGGCGGCTGGAGTTCGGCGGTGAGACCCCATTCAAAGCGCGATACCAAACGCTGTTCCAAATTCGCTATCTCACTGGCAGGACGATCGCTCGACATGACGATCTGCTTCCGGCCGTCGAACAGCGTATTGAAGGTGTGAAAAAATTCCTCCTGCGAGCGCTCTTTGCCCGCCAGAAAATGGATATCATCGATGAGAAGGAGGTCGGACTGCCGGTAGCGTTTTCGGAATTTGACCAGCGTATTGTGTTGGATAGCATCGATAAACTCGTTGGTGAATTTCTCGCTGGAGAGATACATCACTTTGAAGTTTTTTTTCCGATCCGTCACCTGCTGGCCGATCGCCTGCATCAAATGCGTCTTTCCCAGACCCACCCCACCATAGATGAACAAAGGATTATAGGTTTTCGCCGGGGACTGCGCGACGGCCAGAGCGGCAGCATGCGCAAACTGGTTATTCGAGCCGACGACAAAAGTCTCAAAGCTGTTACGCGGATTCATCCCGTGATTACTCGCGGGTTCAGGCTCCGTCTCCTGGAACTTTGCCTGCAGCGTCTCACCAGGCGGTTCCGTCTTTGGTTCAGGAAGTCTGCCTGTCTTCCCATTCTCACCGACGCGAAACTTGATTTCCCGCGGACTGCCGAGCACCGCCAGCGCGGCCGATTCAACGAGGTTCAGGTAATTACTTTCGATCCAAAGCTGATAGATCGTATTCGGTACTTCGAACGTAAGCGCAAATTCGTCTGCATTGACCAAGTCAATCGATGCAAACCATCTCTGGAAGGCATCGGCGCTGACGTGCGGGCGGATGCCGGATGCTATCTCATCCCAGATCCTGCGGTAGCTCTCTTCCATAGCTGATTTATCCACACCACCTGATTGCGGACCACTGGCGATCTGAGCATCTCGCATAAAAGAGACGCAAAGACCTACTATTAATCAGGAATTGTTGGATCCCGGGGGTCACTTCTGGCCACGACGACCTAAGTCGTTCTCTTTTCGATACTTATAGTTCCCGGATTTTTTAGGGGTACATTGAATCGATCAACCACCACTCCTTTGACTTCCAGCCGACAGAAACTTCCCGACCGATCGACGCGCCTGCTCAACAATATATTATTCACAAGTTATTCACATGCACCACAACACGCTCCCCGGCGAGCGGAGGATAGACTAGTTTCCAGCTCAAAGCTCATCAAGCAAAAAGTCCGCGAAACCGACTAAATAATTTTCTTATCAAAAGATTCTCCTGCTTGACCGGTCGGTCGCAGGCTAGATGGCGGTTCCGCGCTTTTCCGCATTCAGCACGCGCTTCGCGGGAGTCGCAAAAATGCAACTAACCGTAAAACAAACCAGACACCCCACAAAAACCCACCATGGAAACGCAATGACTGGCCACCATTGCGGCAGCCACCCCCCGAACGCCCAATCTTCTGGCTGTAATCGGCCGGCGAACGCTAGCTCTCGCAAGTTGAACGCCGGCAGCTTAACTTTGCAAAACACTAATACGGAGGCGATGCCTAACATCATTGCTAGGAGATTGGTCTCATCGCGACCTCTTCGCTTGGTCAGCATCCCGAGCAAAAAGACGGCCAGCAGCGAACCGTAAGCGTATCCGAAACTTTGCAGCGCCAACGGTATGATGGTGAGCTTTGAATCCTGTAAGACGGCGTAGGCAGCCAGCGTCGCGACCACCACCATCAATGCGCCAAACACCACGGTGGCTGCTCGAGCGGCATAAACAGGCGATCTACGTGATTTTTTACGCCGGAAATATGGCAAATAAAAATCCTTTGTAAAACTTGTTGCTAAGGCGTTGAGCGCGGCCGAAGTCGAGCCCATCATGGTTGCAAAGACGCCCGCTATAATAAGGCCACGAAGACCGACCGGCATTTGCGTTACAATATAATAGGCGAAGATCTCGTTGTCCGCCGCCGGCAAGTGCTGATCCGGCATTACGTCGTAGTAAACCGACAACAAAATGCCGACTAATAAAAATCCAAACGCTATCGGCAAATCGGCCAATCCACTCAAAATTAGAGATAGTCTCGATTTTTTGAAATCTTTGGCTGTTAACATTCGCTGGACATTATCCTGATCCGTACCGTGAGTTGCCATCGTTAGAAATGTCGAAGCGATGAAAGCGGAGAAGAGAGTGTATGGCTCCTCGAACAACTTTTGCAATCCGATCCAGAATCCCTGTCTAAAATCGAGCCCTGTCTGAAAGAAGGTTGGCAAACCGCCTAACCGCTCCTTGACGGTAGCCAGTCCCCCTGGGGTGTGATGAACTAATAACCACATTGCAAATACCATGGAACCCATCATCAGACTAGCCTGAATAAAATCAGTCCAGACCACGGCCTTTATTCCGCCGATGGCCGTGTAGAGTGTCGTCAGCAGAGTGACGAACAGAATTCCCCAGAAATAGATCCAGATATTGGCATTGCTACCGGGGAAGAGATACTGCCAGATAACCTTGATGATGACGCCACCGAGATATAGGCGGACACCAATGCCCAGTACGCGCGTGGAAATAAATATGCCACTTGCCAGATTTTTGGTCCACGGGCCGAATCGGATTTCAAGGAATTCGTAGATGCTCTGGACGTTATAGCGATAGTAGGGACGGATAAAAGTGAACGCGATCAGGACTCGAGCCAGGATCGTGCCGATCGTTAGCTGCGCATAAATAAAGCTTCGGGTCTTGAACCCCTCTGCAGGCGTTCCGAGGAAGGTGGCCGCGCTCGTCTCGGCCGCGATAATGGATGCTAGCACGGCCCACCAGGGAATTGATCGTCCGCCCAGGGCGAACTCGGTCAGATTACTGTTTCTTCTTCCCGCCCAAAGACCAATCCCAACGATCCCAAAAAAATAGAGCAGAAGAACGATCGCATCGAGCCAGAGGTGCGCCGGTTGAATGGATGAGTTAAGCATCGCATCCGCGATCAATGACTCAACGCCGCCACAGGAACAGGCACTGCGACCGGCATCAGATTCTTAAGCAGAATCCTCGAGTTTCGACCGCTGGACTCGTACTTTGCGCGCCTGGCAGGCGGCAGTAGTTCCGGCCCGGCTTCAACAAAGCCCCCCTTCTGTTGGAGGTAGACAAAAGCTTGCGTCGACAATGCGATCAATTTTGAAAATCCACGCTCTCGCGCCTGGTTCTCCACAAACGAGACCAACTTGCGCCCCAGCCCCTGATTTTCGTTGGACCGACTGACGTAGAGACAGGCCAACTCGGCCATCTTCTGTTCCGGATAGGGATACATGGCCACGCAGCCGACAATATGTCGATCAATCTCGAGAACCCAATAGTCTTCGATATCAGCCAAAATCTCCGCACGCGTGCGGCGCACGAGTTCTTCGCTTCGGACGGATTGCTGGATAAGCGACATCACCTCCCGAATATCTTTCTTGTAGAGTCGTCGCACCTGCTCGTACTCGTTCGAGTAGACCATCGTTCCAACCCCCCCATTGCTAAAGATCTCAGCTAAAAGCGCCTCGTTGACGTTCCCATTCAGCAGGTGGACCCGAGGTACTCCGTAGCGACATGCCTGCGCGGCATGCTCCAGTTTTGAAACAAGAGCTTTTGGAAGACGATCCTTCTGCTTTTTGAGAACTTCTTCCAACTCAGGAGCAACCAGATGGCCGATCCGTTGCCCATCCAGGACCAGCCCATCGGAGGTTGAAAGGTATATCAGCTTTGTGGCGTGCAACGCTTCGGCAACTTCAAGGGCCACTAAATCGGAGTTTACCCGAAACGTCCTGCCTTCTCCGTCATATCCCAGCGGAGGGATCACCGGAACGATCTCCTCGTTCAGAAAAAGCTCCAGGATCTTTACATCGACGCGTTCAACTTTACCGGAATACTGAAAATCGACTCCGCGCACGATTCCGAACGGATGGGCAATGATGCAGTTGGAATAAGCCGCGCGGAGGTCCACCTGGGTCAGGCCTTCCAGGATCTGGTTGGTCAACCGGAGCGCAACATTGATGGAAATCTGGAGGGTTGTTTCGTCAACCAACCCGGTGCCGTCGGAATTTGAGGGCCGGATCCCTTGTTCGTGCGCAGCCTGTTCAATCTGGAGACCGGCGCCGTGAACCAGAACAACTCTAATGCTCAAAGAGCGAAGGACAGCTATATCGAGGAGGATATTCCCGAAGTTCTCCGATCCAAGAATCTCGCCATCGATGGCGACGACAAAGATCTTGTCCCTGAAATGCGTGACATACTGCAGAATTCCCCGGAGCTCAGATAGTTTCATGAGGGCGTCAGCGATTAGCAGTGGTTAGATACAAGCACGAACACCTGGAGGCAAGGGGAGACATATCGGCGTGTCGGCGTTTGCAAAGTGTCATCAATCTCGTCGAGATCTCCTGCTCAATTATGGCTGTACCCAATGGCAATTCCCCTTTTCCGGATCGCCAATACGCCGATCTGTTTTCCTATGCACGCTCTCCGGCCACCAAAGCCGCCAACCGTTCCAGGTTCAATTCTGTGGCGCTCTTCACGACAAGATCGGCAATGGCCAAGTCCTGGCGCTCGCTGAATCGATTCGGAATGGCTACCGCCTTCAATCCCGCCTGCTTGGCGGCCCGGCATCCAGGCTCGGAATCTTCCAGGGCCACGGCATTGCCGGGCTCCACCTGCAATGTCTGCACCGTCTTAAGGTAGATGTCCGGAGCTGGTTTTGGATTCATGACCATGTCACGCGTGACGACGGTGTCAACGTACTCACGCAGCCTCAGTCGCCACAACCCGCCTTCGACCCAGCCATTCTCGGAGTTACTTGCGACACCGATCCGTAACCGGTGCTCCTTGGCGGTACGAAAGAGCGGCTCGATTCCAGGCAACACTTTGGCCTGAACAGTCAATTCCCAGTTCCGAGCTTCTCGTTTCGGGATCAATTGTGACCAATCAAGGCGACGGCCAAGGATTTGTTCCAGGTGAATTGCTGGATCAAATCCTCCGACGTAGCCGGTCGCATGTCTCCAATCGTCGATACACAGTGTCGCGCCAAATTCCTGATAGATTTCCTGCCAGCTAATGAAGCCGGGATTTTCGGTATCGACAATCAACCCGTCGAAATCAAAAACGATTGCAGCTAGTGTCATCCTGCGCAATCTGCGGTTAAAAACTTCGGTTGCGGCTCGATGCTGCACCTCACGCGAGTCAACGCTTGACGGTGAACTCAAAAAGCTCGCTATCGGCAAAAAAGCGCTTTAATTCCAACGCAGCATTCTCCGGGCTGTCAGAGCCGTGGACCACATTGAGCATCGTATCTCTGCCGAAGTCGCCGCGGATCGTTCCCTTCGGCGCTTTCCGGGAATCGGTGGGACCCATCAGATCGCGAACGAGCGCCACGGCATTTTCGCCCGACAAAGCCAACGCAATGACCGGACTGGATTGCATGAAGGACTTGAGCCCGGGGTAAAAAGGCCTGTCCATAACGTGGCTATAGTGTTCGGCAAGGACAATATCCGCGAGTAGCATCATCTTGCAGCCGACAATGTCGAGGCCGGATGCCTCAAATCGACTAATCACATTGCCGCAATGACGATCTGCTAGACAATCCGGCTTAAGCAGTACAAGGGTCGTTTCGATCATATTTGACCCTCTCGTTTCGCACGAAGCCAGGTTTTTTCAAGCGCCAACCGCCAGCAACGGTTCGGCTCGGACGGCGCCTCTCGTTGCCCGAACCGTCGTCCAGGGGCCCGTACCCGAAATAACATGTATGCTATTTCGGCGACAGGACACTAGAGCCGCGAAATCAAGAGTTCGCGCTGGAAGTGGAGCTCCATCGGCAAATCGCTGTGGAGCTTGATAAACAGCTCATCCTGGGCCAACACTTCCTTTTTCCAGTCATCGATGTCGATTTTGAGGGCCTCAGCCATTTTCGCTTTATCGTAGTCGAGTCCTTCGATGTCGATATCCGAGGGATCCGGCATCCACCCAAGCGGCGTTTCATCCGCACCGATCCGCCCACGACAACGATCGACGATCCATTTCAAAACCCGCATGTTTTCACCGAAACCGGGCCACAGAAACTCGCCGGAAGCCGATTTTCTGAACCAATTGACATGGAAGATCGCCGGCGGCTTTTGCAGGCTCTTCCGCATTTTGAGCCAGTGGCCAAAATAGTCGCCCATGTTGTACCCGCAAAACGGGAGCATGGCCATCGGGTCGCGACGCACCTGGCCAACGGTCCCTGCCGCTGCGGCGGTCATTTCGGATCCCATCGTCGCTCCAACATAGACGCCATGGATCCAATTGAACGCCTGGAAAACAAGCGGCATCGTCGTGGCGCGACGGCCTCCAAATATGATTCCACTGATCGGAACGCCATTTGGGTTATCGACATCCCGATCCAGCGCGGGATTGTTGGCCATCGGCGCGCAAAACCGGCTGTTCGGGTGAGCCGCCTTTTCTCCTTTTGTCCATGGCCGGCCTTGCCAATCGATCAAGCCCTCAGGGGGGTCTTCTTCTTTGCCTTCCCACCAGATATCGCCTCCGGCGGTAACCCCGACGTTGGTGAAAATTGTGTCCTTTTGCATCGAATGCATCGCGTTCGGGTTGGACTTGAAGTTTGTGCCTGGAACGACTCCAAAATAACCTGCTTCCGGATTAATGGCGAAGAGCCTTCCATCCGGGCCCGGTTTCATCCAGGCGATGTCGTCACCGACCGTCCAGACCTTCCAACCATCGTAACGCTTCGGTGGGATCAACATCGCGAAGTTAGTCTTCCCGCAAGCGCTCGGGAAGGCCGCCGCAATATAGGTTTTTTCGCCCTTTGGATCCTCTACTCCCAGGATCAACATATGCTCCGCCATCCAACCTTCACGCCGTCCGAGATAAGAACCGATGCGGAGAGCCAGGCATTTCTTGCCGAGGAGCACATTTCCTCCGTAATTTGAGCCGACTGAAATGATGGTATTATCCTGAGGAAAATGAGCGATGAATCGCCTCTCAGGATTGATATCGAGCATGGAGTGGAAACCTCGATTAAAATCATTGCTCTGACCCAGGTGTTCGTAGGCAACGACCCCGATACGGGCCATCACCCGCATGCTCAGCACCACATAGACCGAGTCGGTCAGCTCAACTCCAACCTTGGTAAGCGGTGATCCGGGCGGACCCATGAGGTAAGGAACGATGTACATCGTTCTGCCTCTCATAGAGCCATCGGCCAGCCGGTTCAGTTTGTCGTACATTTCTGCCGGCGGCGCCCAGTTGTTTGTCGGACCGGCATCTTCTTGAGAAGGCGTACAGATAAAGGTGAATTGCTCGACTCGCGCAACGTCGTTCGGGTTGGACCGGTGATGATAGCAGCCCGGCCATTTCTTTTGGTCCAACGGAGTTAATATTCCCTCCCGAACGGCGAGGTCCGTAAGATATTGCTTCTCGGCTTCAGAACCAGAGCACCAAAATATCTGGTCCGGTTTGCACAGCTCCGCGCTTTTTTCGACCCAGGCGGAAATTGCCGGGTGATCCGTGTTTTTCTTCCCGAGCGTGAAATCACTCATATAGATGTGGAGATTGAGTCCGCCATCGTACGCATATATCCTGATTCCGGCCAACAACTTTTCGAAATAGGCTATTACGGTGACACGCTCAAAATCGCACACCGCATCTCACGCGTCGATCGGACTAAACATCCATGACGTCGCATTTGGAGGATCCGGGGTAGGCCGGCTCGATGGAAAGATCGTTTTCGTCCCATTCACGATCGATGGAGAACGAGTCGAAGCGGAAGTGGTCGAACACAGGAAAAGCTTCGATCGGGCGGTGCTCAGGAAGGTGAACGTTGCATCGGCCCAGCGAGTTCACCCGATCTGCCCGTATTTTGGTCATTGCGGAGGGTGCGATTACCAACATATCGCCTACCATCATCAGCTGGAATTAAAACGCCGGCAGGTGGTCCAGCTCCTGGAGAGGATCGGGCGCATTATCGATGTCAAAGTATTGCCCACCTTGCCTTCTGCAGGCTCTTATGCATTCCGAAACCGGATCACCGTTCACGCAACAGAAGGCAAGATCGGATTTTTTGAAAAAAATAGCCGTGCGGTAGTGAATGTTGAACGTTGCGCAATCGCGATTCCGGCTGTAAACGACGCGCTGAAAGAGCTTCGGGCAACCGGCCTTGCGGATGGGAAGCACCGAACCTTGCGGGGACCGGGAGTGCCTCGCACGTTCACGCAAACTAACGATTTCATCGCCGGGGCACTTCTTGATTTTGTCTCCAACCAGGTAATCGGCGAGGTGCTGGTCGACGCCTATTGCGGCTCCGGTTTTTTCGGGCACGCCCTGGCCGCAGGACTGAAAACGGTTATCGGCGTCGATTGGAACGAGGCAGCGATCAACACCGCGCGGGAGTCAGCGGGTTCGAATGAGACCTACTTCTGCGGTGACGTCGCCGAAACGATTGAATCCCTCCTTGTGAATGATCAGCCTGACACCGTCATTCTCGATCCGTCCGCGGACGGCATAGACCATCGGGTCACCCATGCGCTGGTGAACAATCCTTCCAACCGGTTGGTCTACGTCTCCTGCAATCCAGCCACGCTCGCCCGCGATCTGGCACGACTGCGAAACAAATTTAATATAGTCGTCGTCCAGCCATTTGACATGTTCCCGCAGACTGCGGAGATCGAAACAGTCGCGGTGCTCCATTCCATAGGCTCCCCGATAGCGTCCTGACCCTATCGGGAACCTGGGAACAGCGCATCGATTTTTGCGCGCACTTTCTCGTCCATCCGCACGAGTTCGGGCCAACCGCGAGCGTACCCTTCCGAAGGCAATTTCCGGGTTGCATCGATTCCCATGTGTGAACCGATGTTCGGGGCGGTTGGCGCATGATCGAGACTGTCACTCGGGTTCTTGATAAAGGTCGTGTCTCGCTGCGGGTCCGTGTTCGCACAAAGCCGGAAAAGCACCTCGCTGGTATTGTGCACGTCGCAGTCTTCATCCAGGACCACGATGTATTTAGAAAACATCATTTGGCCCATTCCCCACAAACCGTGCATGATCTTGTACGCCTGGTACGGGTACTGTTTGCGGATGCTGACGAAGACCAGGTTATGGAAAACCCCTTCCGCCGGCAGCGCCATATCCACGATCTCGGGAAAATTCATTTTAAAGACGGGAAGAAAAATGCGGACACTTGCGCTGCCCATATAAAAATCTTCCATGGGCGGGACCCCGACGATTGTTGCAGGATAGATCGCCTCTTTCCGATGGGTGATGGCGGTCAGATGAAACACCGGATATTGATCGACGGGAGTGTAGAAACCGGTGTGATCCGCAAACGGTCCCTCCGCGCGCAGCTCACCGGGTTGCACATGTCCTTCCAGGACAAAATCCACATCGGCAGGAACTTCCAGATCGCAGGTTTCGCACTTCACCAATTCAACCGATTTTTTTCGGACAAACCCGGCGAAAAGCACTTCGTCCAAGCCATCCGGCAACGGGGCCGTAGCTGCGAAAGTATACGCCGGGTCACCGCCCAGACAGACCGCGACCGGCATCGGCTCATTTCTTTCGTAGTAACGCTTTCCGTGACGGGCCCCGACCTTGTGTATCTGCCAATGCATACCGGTCGTCCGACCATCATAAACCTGCATCCGGTACATTCCGATATTCCTCTCCCCGGTGTCAGGATCTTTCGTGTACACGGTCGGCAACGTGATAAAACGTCCCCCGTCCTTCGGCCAGCAGACTAAGATTGGCAGATCTTTGAGGGAAAAACTGCCGCCGCTATCGAACCGGTGAATGACCTCTTTGCAAGGACCGTCGGCGACACGCTTCGGCCGGGCGTGCAGCAGGTCAACTCCTTGTTTCAGCAAAGACCAACCCTGCCGCATGGATGTCGGAGGTTTCGCTTTCAGGATGAGCTGCATCTGGTGCGCGATTTCATCGATCGACTCCAAACCGATGGCACGCGCCATTCGGCGTTGAGACCCCATCGTATTGATGGCGACAGGGAACGGCGAAATCTTGCCGTCAATCGTCGGCTTTTCGAACAGAAGCGCTTTGCCGCCTCCGGGCGCTTTCATCTGCCGGTCTGCCAGCTCCGTTATCTCCAGTTCGGTGCCAACCGGTTCGACAATGCGCACGAGTTCGGAAATCCGCTCGAGTTCATTGATGAAATGAGAGAAAGAACGATAAGCCATAGGTTTGCTGCGGACTGCGAAATCTTAGAACTGATACCACATTGATCAATCACACGCCTTCTCCATGGAATAAGCGACCTATCCAACCTCAGGCGGGTTGCACAAGATATCGCCGCCACGTAGTTTACTGGAATGGAGGATCGGTTCGGACATCGAATTAACTACCTGAGAGTGTCGATTACCGACAGGTGCAATGAGCGGTGCCTGTATTGTATGCCTCATGCGCTGCAGGAATGGCTGCCGCGCTCGGAAATTCTGAACTTCGACGAAATCACGAGGCTGGTGCGGATCTCTTCCGATCTCGGAGTGACCAAGATCCGCATTACCGGAGGGGAACCGCTCGTCCGACAAGA
Source organism: uncultured Verrucomicrobiae bacterium (assembly GCA_963782115.1). Classification (GTDB taxonomy): domain Bacteria; phylum Verrucomicrobiota; class Verrucomicrobiia; order Chthoniobacterales; family JAFAMB01; genus JAFAMB01. The sequence goes on along the minus strand of CAWAIK010000007.1, from coordinate 224,740 downwards.
TGTTCTCCAGCTTTTTCGTCAGCTTAGCGAACTGACAAAAATCACCGACATCGGGATATCAACCAATGGTTCGCTTCTGGCCAGGACGCTCGAAGACGGTGAGACCGTCGCCCGGACTCTGGTGAAATGCCGGGTGCGCACAGCAAACATCTCCCTCGATACGCTTGACCGGGAGATGTACCGGTCAATCACCGGCCGGGATTTTCTTCCGCAAACCCTCCAGGGTATCGCTGCCGCAAAAGAAGCTGGGTTCGAAAGAGTCAAGCTCAACGCGGTGCTGATGCGCGGGCGCAACGAAGAGATTCTTCCCGATCTCGTGCGCTTCGCCCGAGCGGAAAATCTGTTGCTCAGGTTTATTGAATTGATGCCCGTGACCACTACCGATGTTTTGACTGAGGCGAATTTTCTGCCCGTAGGCGAAGCGCGGCGGCGCCTGGAATGGGAGTTCGGTCCGCTTATACCGGAACCGGAATTCAAGACAAATGGACCTGCGTCATACTTCCGGTTCGCTGATTCGCCACAACGAATCGGTTTCATCGGAGCGATGACCAACCTGCATTTCTGCGAGAGTTGCAACAAGTTGCGGCTCACCTGTGAAGGAAAACTGCGGCCCTGTCTCGGCAGCCATCTCGAATTCGATATCAAGACGCCGATGCGCCAAGGCGCAAGCGATGAGCAGCTTCGGCAGTTCTTCGCTGAAGTGGTCGAACGCAAACCCGAACAACATGATTTCCGTTACAATTACCAGCCCGGTCGCCGGATGGTCGCAATCGGAGGGTAATGCGTGACGGACAAGTTTTCTCATATTGGCGAGGACGGGACCGTTCGAATGGTGGACGTCTCAGCCAAACCCGTGTCCAAGCGAGTGGCCACTGCGGAAGCAATGATCGCACTTCGACCGGAGACGATCGCGAAAATCGACTCGAGTCAGGTCGCAAAAGGGAACGTGCTGGCGACGGCCCGTATCGCGGCGATCCAAGCGGTTAAACGAACCGGAGAGCTGATCCCTCTCTGTCACCCTCTTCCGGTGCATCACGTGCAGGTCGAGTTCGAGCACCGCAAAGAGGGAATCCGGATTGAGTGCCGAGTGACTACCGCCGCGCAGACAGGAGTCGAGATGGAGGCTCTCACTGGTGCAAGTATCGCTGCGCTCACGATCTATGATATGTGTAAAGCGATCGACAAAGTGATGGTCATCTCGGGCCTGCGCCTTGTATCCAAGTCCAAGGAATCCCAATGAATCAGATCACAGTCGGGGTGATTACAGTTTCCGATCGGGCATCACAGGGTCTATACGACGATCTCGGGGGACCCGCCTTAAAAGAGGCCGCTAGGCAATACGGCTGGCAAATTCTCGCCGAAGCGATTGTTCCCGACGATATCGCACGCATCCGGGAGACGGTCCGATCATTCTCTGCGCAAGGTTGCGGTTTGATTCTGACCACCGGGGGAACGGGAGCCGCGCTTCGGGACGTGACGCCGGAAGCGATTCGCGCAATGATGCGCGTCGAACTGCCCGGCTTCGGCGAAGCGATGCGCGCCGGATCGCTGAAGTTGACGCCAAACGCCATTTTATCCCGGTCTCTGGCTGCCATCGTCGACCGATCCCTGGTCATCGCTCTGCCAGGTAAACCGCAGGGCGCGGTCGATTGCCTCGGGTTTGTTGCCGACGCAATTCCGCATTCGGTGAAGACCGCGCAGGGGTTACCGACCTCGTGCTGAGCGATCGCGATAATCAAAGGAACGATACACGCTCGGCGTTTTGTCGCCGAAACGGAACGACGAACGGCGAACGGCGAACGCCAGTGGAAAGAGGCTTTCGCTCCTGCTAAAATGCCGGAACGAGCAGCAGATTCTCCCGCCGGTTTTATTCGGATTGTTTCCTTGACGATCATGGTCCCTGTACCTAGATACAGGCTGGCTGTCGGGAGACAGGTCGCCGAAGAACGTGAGGATCTGGATCTTGAACGCGAGGTCGCCCGTGCAGCAATGGATTGAAGTGAACATAAGTAAGAAAAAGGCGATTTTGAATGTTTAACGGCCTTCTCGGATTATTTTCGAACGACATCGGCATCGATCTAGGTACAGCCAACACTCTTGTATTCGTCAAAGACCAAGGAATTGTCCTCCGTGAACCATCGGTGGTAGCGGTACGATCCGGTACGAGCCAAGTCCTCGCGGTTGGTGACGAGGCAAAGCGGATGCTCGGGCGAACACCTGGCAATATCGTCGCAGTGCGACCGTTGAAAGACGGCGTTATCGCCGACTTTGAAATGACCGAGTCGATGTTGCGCCATTTCATCACAAAAGTGAACAGCCGAAAATGGGTACGTCCGCGAGTTGTGATCGCGGTACCGTCGGGAATCACCGAGGTTGAAAAACGCGCCGTCAAAGAGTCTGCGGCACACGCAGGAGCACGCGAAGTCTTTCTGATCGAAGAACCGATGGCGGCCGCTATTGGGGTCGGTTTACCGGTTCAGGATGCAGCTGGAAACATGATCATCGATATCGGCGGCGGGACCACGGAGGTCGCCTTGATTTCGCTTTCAGGCATCGTATTCAGCCGCAGCGTTCGGGTGGCCGGCGATGAGCTTGATGAAGCGATAGCAGGCTACATGAAGAGAGCTTACAATCTCATGATCGGAGAGCGAACCGCAGAAGAAATCAAGATCAAGATCGGCAGCGCTTACCCGATGGAAAAGGAAGTGGCGATGGAGGTCAAAGGTCGGGACCTGGTGGCCGGTCTTCCGAAGACGTTAGCAATCACCTCGCAAGAAGTAAGAGAAGCTCTGCTTGAGCCGATCTCAACGATCGTTGAATCGGTTCGCGTCACTCTGGAACGATGTCCTCCAGAACTCTCTGCCGATCTTGTCGATCGCGGCCTGGTGCTGGCCGGAGGCGGCGCGTTGCTTCGAGGTCTTGACAAACTACTCCAGGAAGAAACGGGCTTACCCGTGCACATAGCGGAAGACCCGCTGAGCGCCGTGGCAGAAGGCACGGGCCGGGCTCTCAGCGAAATTAAGTTCCTCCGCCAGGTCGCATCTTCGGACAGGCCGGCTCGCTAGCCGGTGGCGCATCTCGCGGCTCTCATGAAGAGCACCTCTATAGCCGTTATCGGCATCTTCGCGTTCCTCGTTATACTGGTCGTTCTGTTGCCGCAATCCACCAAACAGCAAATGCAAGGCGCCCTGTTTCAATTGATCTCACCGATCCTGCGCACCGGCGCTTCTGTCGGGCATGAACTGGGAGGGGTCAGAGGCGGATTGAAGCGCCTCGATGAACTCGAACGCGAGAATGAGCAATTGAAATCCGAAAACGAACAGCTCCTCGCTGCGAATTCTCTACTAAAGAACCTTGAAACAGAAGTGAACCGCTTAAACCGCGCTCTCGGTTTTCGCGAACAATCACCGTTCAAATTGCTTCCTGCGCGCGTTATTTCGCGAGGTAGCGCAACCTGGTGGAATAGTTGCACGATCGGGTCCGGGTCAAAAGATGGGATCGCCGCCGATATGGCCGTTGTGACAGAGAATGGTCTGGTTGGCAAGGTTATCACTGTCGGCAAAGATGTTGCTGTCGTTCTATTGGTGTCGGACGAAAGCTTGCGGGTATCAGTTTCGATTGAAGGGACCCAGGAACAGGGCATCGTGAGCGGCACTCGCGCTTCTTCGACTTATGCGCCCGATTTACGGATTCGTTTTTTGAGTAAGACCGCAAAACTGCAACCCGGAATGAAGGTCCTGACTGCCGGGGCAGGCGGTGTCTTCCCCTCGGGCCTGGTCGTGGGCACCATCAAAGACTTTTCGCCAAAAGAGCTGGAAGGAATTGCCACGGTGACGCCAGCGGTGGACCTCGCAGAGATTCAAGATGTGTTTGTGCTAGTTCGCCAAAAATGATCCCGTTTTTTGTTTCTCTTGTTGTTCTGATCTTCGGAGCGTTCATCTTTCAGTCTTTTCTTCCCCCGGTGCTTCTGCTCAACGGAGCGTCCATTCTATTCACGCCGGCTCTTTATTTTTACGGATGCCTTTCGCTCCCTTTTCCGTTGATGCTGGCTTTAACTTTCATCACCGGACTGCTCAACGATCTCTTCATGGTGCCACAGGCAAGAGTTCACGCAGACTATACGGCAGGTGTGTCGATCCTGGTTTATCTGGTGCCCGGATTGATCATGCACGGGTTGAAACCTCTGTTTCTCAGGCACCGATGGGAACTCCATTGGCTGCTTGCAGAAATCGGCGCGACCCTCACTCCGTTTCTTTTAGTGGCGCAATACGCTATTCTGAGCGTTGAACGCACCAACTTCTTTTTTAACGATGTGATTGTATGGCGGATCCTTGGTCCCGGCTTGATTTCTCTTTTGATTGCGCCATGTGTCTTCTTTATTCTCACGCCGCTATCACACGTGCTAGGGTATCGACCAGGCTTGCCGTTAGCGAGATGAGTTAGATCTATGGCGCGACCCAAGAAATCGTCTGTTCTCGATTTTAGGATTTTATTTCTGGCCGTTTTCATACTCGCCTCTCTGTTCGCGATCGGAGTGCGTCTCTGGTTTGTCCAGGTGAAGATGGTCAATTTTTATCGAGGACGAATTCAAGGCAGCTCCGAAGTCACCGTCCGGATACCATCGATTCGGGGGGAAATCAGGGATCGGAACGGCGTACCGCTGGTCACCAATCGGCCGAGCTATGAGGTCGACTTTTATCTCCCGGATCTGGTCAGCGGTTACAAAAAACAGTATGGCCAGCCACCCATGGTGGAGTTCCGGGCCAAGGATTCGAACGGGATGCTGCACGATCGCAAGGAAGCGGACATTGTCCAGATCGTGGACAAGACGATCATTCCCCGTCTGGAAGAGCTCAAGGTTGCCGAGCCCTACAACTCGCAACGGCTCCGCACGCACTATCGCAACAATACTCTGGTCCCGTTTACCTACCGGGAAGACCTCGATTTCGCGACATTTTCGAAGTTCGCGGAGAAAGATCTCGGTTTGCCCGGCGTTCAGGTCAGTGTCAGGCCGGTCCGCAAATACGTTTATAATGCGCTGGCCGCCCATCTCCTTGGGTATGTCGGGACCGCTCGGGATATCAACCAACTCTCCGACATCAGGGACTTCAATTTCTACGAGCCCGATATCCAGGGAAAAACAAACGTTGAATTTTACCTGGATGACGCGCTCCGCGGAAAGCCCGGGAAGCGAATACTGAAAAAGAACGCCAAGAATCAGCTCGAAGGAGAGAAAGAGGTCATTCAGCCGACGCCCGGTGCGAATGTTTACCTGACAATTGATTCCCGCGTCCAATACATCACCGAACGAGCGTTGCGTGCCGTTGGCCGAGCAGCAGCGGTGGTGGTTGACCCGAACAACGGACAGATTCTCGCCATGGCTTCCGTGCCATCCTATGACCCAAACAAGTTCATTCCCGCGATCTCCGCGAGAGACTGGGCGGCGCTCAAGGATGCGGATGCCGACCCGCTGACGAATCGCGCCATCAGCGCGTATGCCCCGGGTTCGATTTACAAGATTGCAACCTCGCTTGCGGGACTGACCAGAGGTCTGGCCAAAGCAGTGTTCACCTGCAACGGCGGCGTCACTTATGGCAACACGTATATGCGCTGCTGGATTCAGGCGGAGCATGGCGGAACCCATGGCCCGCAAACCTTGACGGAAGCAATCAAGAATTCGTGCGACGCCTTCTTTTATCAGTATGGGAACGCAGCCGGCATCGATGCAATCGACGCGGTCGGCAAAAGTCTGGGGCTCGGCGAAGCCTCCGGCATCGAACTCACGAATGAGGCGTCCGGTATTCTTCCTTCCCCCGAATGGTTGCGCACGACGCACAACGCACGGTGGAGCCAGGGTCAGACTGCGAATTCTTCGATCGGCCAGGGGTACGTTCTGGCTACCCCGCTGCAGATGGCGATGATCGCCGCAACCGTGGCAAACGGCGGGATCTCGTATCAGCCAAGCTTGATTTATCAGATTCAGGAACCGGACGGTACTTCGGTGCGGCGACCAGATAAAATCCGAGGGGACATGACAAAAATGAACAACCTCACGTCAGACCAGATCGAGATCGTTCGCAAAGGGATGTGGCGCGTGGTGAACGATTCAGGGACCGGTGCCCGTGCCAAGGTGCCCGGGGTCACGGTCGCGGGGAAGACCGGCACCGCCCAAGCCTGGACAGACGGGAAAAAGGACGACAATGCCTGGTTCATCGCTTTCGCGCCGTACGACCACCCGAAGCTGGCCCTGGCGGTGCTTGTTCAAGGCGGCAAGGCGGGAGGTGAAGTCGCGGCGCCCATTGCCTCAAAGATCATCGAGGAAAGCTTGTCCCTCGAACATGGATATGACCCTGATCTTAAACCGATGGATCCAGGGATTGGTAATTTCCAATCAGTTGATCGCGTAGACTTTAAAAACAGCACCGTGCCAGCGCAGTTAGCGTCAACGGACGAGGAGACCTCCGACAACGCTCCGGTTGACGAAGAGACAAAGCAAGAGACTAAGCACCACAAAACGAACCGGCCTGAGGTCCCCGAACCGGACATACGTCCGGACACAGACAACCACCGCGTCGTTGCGCGGCCCGAGCCGACCCCGGAAAAACGGCACAGCTTTTTCGATTTTTTCAGGAGAAAGCCAAAGGATGATGCCCAAGGTCAGCAACCGGCGCAGCAACAGCAGAAGAAGCATCACTTTCTGTTCTTTTAATCTTTCGGCTCCAACTTTCTCCTATTTCAATCATGCTTGATAAAGTTAAACAATTTCTCGGCCTATCAAATCGTCAGACCGGCAATCAATTAGTCATCAGTTGTGAGAAACTCGAGAGGCGCGTCGCGCTCCTCGAAGATGGCGTGCTCGAAGAATACAACATCGAACGAGACACCGATCGAAACATCGTTGGCAGTATCTTTAAAGGAAAAGTCAAAAACATCGAACATGGGCTGAAGGCCATGTTTGTTGACATCGGCTTCGAGAAAAACGCCTTCCTTCACTTCTGGGATGCGCTTCCGGGCCTGGACAGCAGCGTGGAAGAGGTTAACCGCGCCACTGAACGCAAGTCCAAGAAGAAGATCACGGCCAAAGAAGTGCCGGAAATCTACCCGATCGGTTCGGAAGTGATGGTACAGGTAACTAAGGGCCCCATCAGCAACAAGGGCCCGCGCATCACCACGAACATCAGCCTGGCTGGACGTTACCTGGTCCTCATGCCGCACAGCGATCAAAGCGGTATATCACGCAAGATAGAGGATCCTAAAGAACGTGAGCGACTGCGGACGATCTTGCAAAGACTCGATATCCCGGAGGGGATGGGTGTCATTATCCGGACCATCGGGGAAGCCCAGCGCGCCCGCTATTTTGTTCGGGATCTCGGCTTGCTGATCGAACAGTGGCGCCAGATCGAAGATGCGTTCAAGGCGAAGCCGGCGCCGGCCGTCCTTTTCCAGGAACCCGACCTTGTTGACCGAACCGTACGCGATTTTTTAACAGAAGAGATAAACGTTGTTTATTGCGATGATGAATCGGCCGTCGAGCGTATGCAAAATCTCGTTGGGCAAATTTCCAAACGATCGAAGAAGCGCATCTTTTATTATCATGAGTCGGTTCCGATCTTTGAAAAATTCGGCGTCCAGAAGCAGATAGACGACGCGTTTCATCGCCAGGTCTGGCTACGCTGCGGGGGGTATATCGTAATCGACGAAACAGAAGCCCTGATCGCGATCGACGTTAATACCGGCCGTAACAAAGGCGCGCGCGACGTCGAAAAAACGATTTTGCAAACGAATCTGGAGGCGGCGGACGAAATCGCCCGCCAGTTGCGTCTGCGCAATATCGGCGGACTGATCATCAGTGATTTCATTGATATGAAGAACCGGAAAGACCAGCAAATGGTCTACAACCGGATGAAGGACCGCTTGAAACGAGACAAAGCAAAGACGCATGTCCTGGCGATCTCGCAGTTGGGATTGATGGAAATGACCCGGCAACGCGCCCAGGAAAGCTTGACCGGTTCGATGTTCATCACTTGTCCCTACTGTAACGGTCGAGCGGTGGTAAAAAGCCCGATGACCATGAGCGTTGAAATCCAACGGGCGTTGCACGCTGTCATGCGTCAGAAGCCCGATGTTCATGACATTCGCGTCATCGTCAATCCCGAGGTACTTAACCGCCTGAAAACTGAGGACGAGGAATTGCTGGTCGACATCGAACGAAGATACTCCGGGCGTCTGACCTTCCGCATCGACCCCACTTTTCACCACGAAAAATTTGTCATTCTGGACGGCACCAACAACCAGGAATTGAGAGTGTAATCTATTACTCGTCGATGGCCCTCAAAAGGTAGGAGGCCCCTGCGCAGGTGACAATGGCGCCCACGGCGAGGAAAGCTAGGTCACCCGCGATCGAGCTGATATGGCTGTGATGGAGATTCACATTCCGAAAGGCTCGGCAAAAGTGGGTAAGAGGGAAAAGCTCGGAACAAATGCGGACCGGTCTCGGAAGTTGGCCCAAAGGGGCAAACGCACCAGATAACAGCATGACCGGCAAGAGAAAAAAAATCGAAATCTGGATTGCCTGAGTCTGCGTGCGTGAGAACGCTGAAATCAGCAAACCGAGCCCGAGGGAGAATAGCAGAAATAAAAAACAGGTGATTGAGAGCAACAACGGCTGTTGGAATTTCACGCCGAAATGCAGGGTGCCCACCGCGATCGTGCTGGCAATCAAAAACATCGAAATCACCAGGTAGGGTAGCACCTTGCCAATGACGATCTCCGTCTGGCGTAGCGGCGTAACCATTAATTGGGACAACGTTCCGACTTCTCGTTCTCGCGTGATTGTGCTGGCAATCAAAGTCACCGTAATCAATTGCAAAATGAGGCCGACAATACCTGGCATCACGTAATCGATGAATGACAGGTTCGGGTTGTACAGCGTTTCAACTTTGACGTCCCAGGGTGTCATCATCGAACTGAATTCGTGTCTGATATCTGGCGGGAGCTGTTTTCCAAGATCTATTATTTCGTCCGGTAGATTTTCGATGAGATTGTCCCTCTGTTTGCTCTGGTAGTCGCCGAGGGTTTCCTGCAGAGCTCCCTGAACCGAAGGCGCGGTGTTCGTGTCTGATCCATCCAGCACTGCACGGATGGATTTCGGATCGCCGTCCCGCAAACTTTGACCCCAGCCGGCCGGAATCACGATGGCTGCTTCGACTCCGGCCGGGAAAAGATCGATCTTGCCATTCGGGTCGCCTTGCCAAGGTCTCCAATCGAAGATGTTTTTCGCTTTCAGAAGCGTCAGAAACTCCTGACTCTGCTGGCCGTGATCGGCATCAAAGTACATCGCAGGCACGTCGCGGATAGACGAATTCTCAAACGCGTGTCCGAAGAGAAATGTGAAAAACGGCGGCAACACTACGATCAGCAACATCACACGCCGGTCGCGCCAAACATGGACGAACTCCTTATAGGCGATGGCCAGGATGGCGTTCCAGGAAATCATACGCTGAGCGCCATTTTCGCCGGTTCCTCCTGGTTCGCGTCCGACCGGTGCCGGTAATAGCCTCGGGAGTAAGCCATGAACACATCCTCCATATCAGGTTCGACCCAATTGAATCCCATAAATCTCAGATTAGGAAATGGCCAATGGATCTGCCATGAATGCAGCAGCGCATCTGGGTTCTCTGCCTGGAGACGTACGTTCCCGCTCCGGAGATCAGCTCCATATACCCCCGGCAATTTGCGGAATTCAAACATCGCAGACATCGCCGGTTCGACCTGTACCTCCAGGAGATGTCCTTTGAGACTTTCCCTGAGATCGCGCGGCGATCCCGTGGCGATCAGGCGACCTCCATCGACAAACCCGACATCGGTGCAGCGTTCCGCTTCGTCCATGTAATGCGTCGTAACGAAGATCGTTGTTCCAGCCTGGCTCAATTCGTAAATCAAATCCCAGATCGCCTGGCGATGCGTCGGATCCAGGCCCGCTGTCGGTTCATCCAGAAAAAGCAGGGCCGGCTCGTGAATGAGCGCGCAAGAAATCGCCAGAAGCTGTTTATAGCCGCCGGACAAGCTCCCGGCTCGCTCTGATTCGCGCGATTCCAGGTCCATGTCGCAGAGAACCTTGTGCGTCCGGTCTTTAATTTTGCCGGCGGGGACCCGGTAAGCGCCGGCAAAGAAACGAAGGTTCTCGCCTACCGTGAGGTCCGAATAAAGGCTGAATTTCTGCGGCACATAGCCAAAACGCGACCGGATTCGAAATCGATCTTTCCAGATATTCAGACCGCCGATTGTACCGCTGCCGGCAGTCGGCTTGGTCAATCCACAAAGCATGCGGATCGTCGTCGTTTTACCAGCGCCGTTTGCTCCAAGAAAACCGAAGATTTCGCCCGGCGGAATCGACATCGAAATCCTGTTTACGGCTTTTTTTTTGCCAAACCTCTTCGAGAGGTTCTTCAGGATAATGAGGGATTCAGACATGAATTGCGAAAAGGATCTCCGTCTCCTCGAGTCTTCTGGAGAGGGATACCTCAGAATTCCTGCTGAGGTCAAAACTTTGCTGAGAGTCCAATCCGAAGATAGGGCACCAGATCCTCGGACTTGACTTTGTACCCGTCCGCTCGTGGATACTCGAACCGCCGGTACGGGGTGCATCCTCCTTCGAAATCGAGGCTGACGTTCTTGGAGACTTTCAAGGTTAAACCGGCTCCCGCCCGAACTTCAAAATAATCCAATATCGCGTCGTTGAGTTTCGGAATGCCCCGCGTCTGTCCAAACTGGTCATCGACCCGGAACGTCGCTTCACGCAAATCAGCGCCTGCGAACAACGTGACACTATCCGATAAAAGATACTGGAGTTGCGGGCGTGGCGCGATCCCCTCGATCACCCATTTGTCGGAGACTTTCCAATGGATCCCAACGACTGGAAACACTGGAAGGTCGCTGTCTACATCGACATAGACCCCTCCGATAAAAAGAAGGTCCGAACTCACGAAATACGTGCCGACAACTTCGAAAGGGACATTGAAATCCTGCCATGAGACATTGCGAAACTCGCTGTAAATCCCAGGATGCGCCTCAATCCGCAGCAGCAGTGCCGGAGCAACTTGCAGATCCGCTCCAATGGCCAGGTCTAACCCTTGAACCGAGCTCGGCACCGGGGCCCTCGCCTCCGGATCAAAAGAGTACCGCTGCCATTCAACCCCGAGTCGCAGCAAGATTGTGTCCCGGACTTGTGCAGACAACACGAAACTGGCTGAGCTGTTAATTTCGGTGATGTTTCCAAAATTCGTTGAACCCGCGTTGGCGGCCCCTCTTCCGAAAAAGGAAGTCTCCGCCTCCAGGTCATAAGAAAGCGCCGATGCGGAGGACCCAGTGGCTCCGCCGACAGATTTGAAAGCGCCTTGCGCGTCCAACCTCACTTCGCCTAAGGCGAGAACAAATAGAAACGCTAAAGAAACTTGCGCTGCAAACATCGATCTCACGCGGGTTTTCATGAGCCGTCACTTCTAACCATCTCGAAATCATTTACCACGCGAGGAGTCGTGAAGAAAAGCTTTAACGCTTTTTTGGATTTCTCTCATCATTGCGGCGCCGGAACCGAGTCGCTCCACTCCCCGCAATTGTCCCAGCTCGGCCGCCGATGTCATATCGACTCTCCAGATGAGCGTCGCATCCTGGTTATCCACCTTCACAGGCCAGAGTTGGTAGAACGTGACTACCGCGTAGACAGCTCCGCTCGCATAATACTGGAGATCTGCCGATTGCCAGCCTTCACCCGCCGACCTCCCATAGGAAGCCGTCAGACTGACCGCCGCCATCCCGTCGGCATCGAACATCTGCCAGGATTGTGACGCTGGAATTGAACCGCGCCCGCCGCCGATCGGCGTCGAAGAAATCAGGGAGCCAAAATAAGATCGCACATTGCCGTTCTCCCGGATCAATCGCGATACTTCTTCATCCACTCGCACTGGAGGCCCGGCAGTTTCATAGGGCGGTTGAGCGGCCAGACCACCGGAAGCAAAGCTTTGGGCCCGGTCCGCAAGCACCTTACTCCAGAAGACCACGACATTGGCCGGCATGCTGCCGCCACTCGAGCCTCCTCCTGCAAAAGCCTTCGCCTCGGCATTGCTGAGTTGAAGTTTGGAGGCGTCCTGCGGCAATTTCAGCGTTGCATCGACGAACGCTTTTACGGAGGAGCTTGAGCGAGCCGACGCCAGCCCCTGAAAATCAGCGGGGCTGCCTCTTCCCGAAAAATCCCCTTGAGCATACACCTTCAACTCCGGGTGACGGACCGGATTCCATTGTTGTTGAAGGTTGACCGTCGTTTTCACGGGCGCTCGAACGACATAGGCACTTTCAACCGACAAACCGCGCGCAAAACTCATAGCCGGTCCCCTGGAGGCCAATATGTCGCCACCCGCCAATTTGTTCAGATCCGCGTCTTTGAATACGGATAGGGATCGAAGATCACTGATCGGGTCAGCCTTGACAGTTAGGAGTGGGCCCAGCAAGCCGATTGCGCCTGCAATAAGCGTCAAAAACAATCTGAGGTTGGCGCTTATGGCGTCCAACGGGGAGATTTACGGTTCTCAAAGTGCCGAATCGTACCCTTGTCCGTTCGGAGCGTCAAGATGGGCGTTCGGGGTTCAGCGTTCAGCGTTCAGCGTTCAGCGTTCAGCGTTCAAAGTTCAACGTTCAACGTTCAACGTTCAGCGTTCAACGTTCGGCGGGCGGCACTTTGGCATCGAAGTAGCAAAGCGGGACGCTTCGCCTACCGACTTGAACGTTGAACGGTGAACGTTTTTGCTGGCGCGCCACTTTGTCTTACCTATGTTCAATCCCTCCCTATGGATGCAGATTTACAAGCAATGGTCGATGCCGGCAAACTCAACGCCAAAACCGCAGCCGCATTAGACCAGCTTAAGCCGCAAACGTTTTGCCTCCACAAAAGTTGGGGATTTGGTCAGATCAGCAGCTGGAATCTCCTTCTCAATCAGATCGTGGTCGATTTCGACACGAAGAAGAATCATTCAATGCAGTTGCAATACGCCGCGGAAACCCTGCAACCGTTGCCCGGCACGCACATTTTTGTTCGGAAGATCAATGAGCCGGGTGCTCTACGCGACCTGGCGACGAACAAAGTTCCCCAACTCATCGAGCTTGTCCTGGAGAGTTTTGGAGGCAAGGCGACCCAGGACCAATTGCAACGAGCCCTCGCGCCGGAGATTGTTTCCGAGGGCGATTTCAAGAAGTGGTGGGAAAGCGCCAAGAGAGCCATCCGAAAAGATGGCCGCTTCTCTTTGCCTGGCCAAAAAAGACCGAACCGATCACCATCCGCGATGAATCGACGTCGTTCGAGGACGAGGTGATCAACTTGTTCCAGAAAGCGCGAAAGTTGAAGGATCAGCTCAACTATCTCGACCAGATCCTGAAAAATCTCGAAACGTTTGCCGGCAAAGAGCATGAACTGCAAACGGTTGTCTCTCAGGTCGAAGAGATCGCGACCCGAAACACCCGGCTGAACCCGTCTCAGGCCATCGAACTTTTGATCTCACGCGATGAACTTTGCGCGAAAGTGCCGGAGCTGAATAAGGGCTCCATCTCGCTTCCAGACTTGTTGAAAGAGCATCAGCACAAGCTCGGCGAAATCATTTCCCAGGTGCCGGCGAATAAACAACGGCGCGTCCTGGCGGAATTTCCGCTAGCTTTTCCCAATGATTGGTCCTCCCGTCTGCTTTCAATTCTCCAGTCCGCGGGTTATCGCGTGATTGGAGAGATCGCGAAAATCCTTGTGGAACAAGGGCAAACTGAAGAGCTCCGTCAAGCATTGAACCGCGCGATCAAGGAACACTCCATCTCCTCAGAGGCGCTGTTCTGGCTTTGTAAGGAACGTGGCGCCGGTTCTTTTGCAGCGCTCCTGGATTTCGAGTTGATGACCTCCATCATCAGCGCGCTTGAACGCGATCAGTTTATCGAAAATCGGCGCGGCTCGAAGCTGCACGACCTGTTGCTCGATGATCGGGATCTTGTTTCCGATCTTTTGATCAATGCGCCGTCCCCTCAGGCGCGCGACCTGATGCGCCGGATGTTATTGACTCCGGCTTTCGAAGAACTGAACAAGCGCTCTCTAATGGCCCGGATGATCAGAACTCATCCGGAATTGCAATCCATGCTGATCGGTGACTCCGAGGAGAAAGAGGGGTCGCTGATTGTGTCCTGGTCGAGCCTGGAGAAGCGCAAGGAAGAATACGATGAGCTGGTCTCGAAAAAAATTCCGGAAAATACCAGAGAGATCGGCATTGCCCGCTCTTATGGGGATCTGCGTGAAAACTTTGAGTATAAAGCCGCCAAAGAGATGCAAACCGTTTTGATGCGACGGAAAGCAGAACTTGAACAAATGCTGGCGAGAGCCCGGGGATCGAACTTCGAAAACGCGGATCTCACTCATGGTTTCCATCGGGACAAAGGTCACATTGCGTGACACCGGTTCAGGTGAAATTTTCGAGTACAAAATCCTTGGGGCCTGGGACAGCGAACCGGATCAACATATTGTCTCGTATCAAACCGTCATCGGCCAGGCGTTGCTCGGAAAGAAGCCCGGTCAGGTCGTCGAGTTACCCTCCGAAACAAGCAGCCGCCAAGTCGAGATCGTGGAGATCGAAGCGCACAAAGTCGCCGAAGCTCTGGCCTGAAAAAGGCAGGAATTCAGGAGTCAGCGCCAACGGGCGAGCGCGTGAAGATTTTAGAAGAAACTGCCCGAGAATTCTGCTGACACAGCCGGCATCGCTCGCAAGTCTCTAAGCACGCTAATCAATTCTGCGAGCGCATGCAGGCTCTCTCCATCCTTGCGGCTGAGGACTTGTTCAGTCTAGAATTCCGCATGTCTCTAACGATCATTTCTGATGTCCGCGCCCGGCAGATCCTTGACTCTCGAGGCAATCCAACGGTCGAGGTCGATGTAGAACTAACTGGCGGCGCAGTTGGCCGCGCAATCGTTCCGAGCGGGGCAAGCACCGGCGAACATGAAGCATGGGAACTGCGCGATGGCGAGAAAGACAAGTACCTTGGAAAAGGGGTTTTGAAAGCTGTAGAAAACGTTGAAAGCAAGATCGCCGACGCCATTACCGGTATGGACGCCCTTGATCAGGTCGGGATCGATCACGCGATGATCGCGCTCGATGGTACCCCTAACAAAAAGGAACTGGGTGCCAACGCGATTCTTGGAGCTTCACTGGCGGTCGCGCACGCCGCGTCCGCTCAACTTGATCTCCCGCTGTTTCGTTATTTGGGTGGCCCAAACGCGAAAGTGTTGCCGGTTCCCATGATGAACATCATCAATGGCGGCGCCCACTCGGATGCTCCCATCGATTTTCAGGAATTCATGATCATGCCAAAAGGAGCGCCCACCTTTTCCGAAGCACTTCGGTATGGAACGGAAGTTTTTCACGCACTGAAGAGCGTGCTGAAATCGCGCGGGCTCTCGACTGCGGTCGGTGACGAAGGAGGATTCGCCCCAAATCTCAAAGGTGTGGAAGACACTTTCGATACCATTTCGAAAGCAATCGAAAAAGCCGGCTACAAACTCGGCGAAGATATCTTCCTGGCACTTGACGCCGCTTCCAGCGAATTCTACGAAGCCGCCACAGGCACTTATGTTTTCAAGAAGTCCGACGGCTCAAGGAAATCCGTCGATGAACTCGTCGCCATCTACCAGGAGCTTTGTTCAAAATACCCTATCATCTCGATCGAAGATGGTTGTGCGGAAAACGACTGGGCGGGCTGGAAGAAACTGACGGACGCGCTCGGTACGAAAATCCAACTGATCGGCGACGATCTGTTCGTAACCAACGTAGATTTTCTCCGCAAAGGGATAGAGAAAGGCGTTGCCAATTCGATCCTGGTCAAGGTGAATCAGATCGGGTCACTCACCGAGACTCTTGATGCGATCGAACTCGCCAAAGAGAATCGTTACACGGCCGTGATCAGCCATCGATCAGGTGAAACAGAAGACACGACGATCGCCGATATCGCAGTAGCAACGAATGCCGGACAAATCAAGACCGGATCGCTTTCGCGCACCGATCGCATCGCCAAGTACAACCAACTCCTGCGAATCGAAGAAGAACTAGGTGACAACGGACAGTATGGAGGTAAGATGCGCTGAGTGAGTAGCGGCCCCGAATACAGCAATTACGACGAACCCAGGGATGATTGGATCCGCTCGCTCCTGACGCGGATTCTGTATCTTCTGGTCCTGGTGGCAACATTCATCCTTTTGATTTGCTGGTTTTTGCCGTTAGTCAAGGAACGGCAGCGTCAACAACATGCTCTGCAAAATTTGAAACAGCAGGTAGAACAGGAGCGAGCCGTTTACAACAAACAAAGCAAAAAGCTGACGCTGCTGCAGAACGATCCCGCCTATACGGAACTATTGGCGCGCGATAAGCTCGATCTCATGAAACCGGGCGAAACCATTTTCCGAATGGAACCCGGCCCCGAGAATAATCATTAGCAGCCTGGCACTGCCAAATCACTACTGCCAATTTCCGCTATCGCCTTCTCCCGTCCCGCCGCCGTCCGCTTATGGAGTGAGAAGGCTTCTCCGAGACGCTCAAAGACCTTTTCTTTCATAACAACAAGTACGATGTTACCCACCATGTTTTTGCCCTCACTGCATATTGACTAACCGCTCCCTGCCTTGTGCGGAATGGCACGGACTAAAACGAAACGTTAACCTCAAGTATTGTCTATTTATGGAAGCTCTAGTGCTCGAACGCAAAGGTGAACTTTCTATTCGGGAAATCGCTCTACCAACCGAAGTTGGCCCTAACGACGTTAAGATTAAAATTCATACGGTAGGAATCTGCGGAAGTGACGTTCATTATTACGAATACGGTGCGATTGGTCCGTTCGTGGTGAAAGAACCGATGGTCCTCGGCCATGAAGCGTCCGGCACCGTGGTGGAGGTCGGTCAGGCGGTCAAAAATCTAAAACCCGGCGACCGTGTCTGCATGGAACCTGGAATTCCTGACCCAAATAGTCGCGCGAGCCGTTTGGGAATATACAATTTAGATCCGGCCGTGCGCTTCTGGGCGACGCCGCCAATACACGGTTGTCTTACGCCGTACGTTATTCATCCTGCCGCCTATACGTTCAAGCTTCCAGAGAACATCAGCTTCGCCGAGGGCGCGATGGTTGAGCCGCTGGCAGTAGGCATGCATGCATCAGTGAAGGCGAAAATCAAACCGGGGGACCTCGCGGTCGTCATAGGAGCGGGACCTATCGGAACCGTTACCGCGCTCGCCGCGATCGCCGGAGGATGCAGCCAAGTCGTTATTACCGACGTCCAACAACCTAAGCTTGACCTCGCGGCTGCGTTGGGCCCAATTCGGCCGGTAAATGTTGCCAAAGAACGTTTGCGCGGCGTGATTGATGACCTAACCGACGGCTGGGGGGCTGACATAGTCTTCGAAGCAAGCGGAGCTCCTGCTGCCATTCAAGCCGTGCATGAAGCGCTCTGCCCAGGAGGCCGTATTGTGCTCGTTGGACTGCCCATCCGCCCCGTTACGGTGGACCTTGTGGCACTCAGCGCCAAGGAAGCCTCCGTCGAAACTGTGTTCAGGTATGCTCACGTTTATCCGCGTGCACTGGCGCTGATGGGCTCGGGCAGAATCGACGTTAAGCCTCTGATCAGTCGCACATTCGAATTTCGAGATAGCATTGAGGCGTTCAACTTCGCGTTGAAAATGCCGCCGGATTGCGTGAAAGCTCAGATTCAGATGGCTTCTCAATAGGGATCGAGCTCAGAAGGTCAACTTTCAACAGATGGCCGAAGTCAGCTCACCGAAGGTGGATTTTTTGAGCCGTACGGAGTAGAGGGCAGACCATTCACCGTCCACCGACACACCGGTGCGGCTCTCCCGCCGTTCACCGGGTGGCAGCGTTCGTTCGCCATTGTTCGATTGCCTCAAGATAGGCAGATTCGAGGCATTCGATCTGGCGCGGTTGCGCGAACTCCGTGGCCACCGTTTCTGAGGCGGACGCACCCATTGCTCTCCAGCGCCCCGGTTCTTCAACCATCTTAAACAGAGACGTTGCCAATCCTTTGTCATCTCGCTCGGGTACCAGCAACCCGTTCACGCCATCTGTTACGGCTTCGGGAATCCCGCCATGGCGAGTTGCTACGACAGGCAACCCGCTAGCCATCCCCTCAAGCATCGAATTCGGGACCCCTTCCTGATTTGAATCCGGAGGCAACTCACTCGGATGCATGAAAATGTGTGCCTTTTCGTAGAGCTCTCGGAGTTCGGTTTGACCGAGGAATCCAAGAAAAACCACGGCATTTTGCAGGCCCAACTGTTTCACTAATTCTTCCAGTTCCAGGCGCAGTGGGCCGTCGCCCGCAATCATAAACCTGGATTTCGGAAATACCTTTGCGAATCTCGCGAATCCACGCAAAGCCGTCGCCAAACCTTTCTTTGGCACCAATCGGCAAGCCTGAACCATTGTCCATGCGCCGTCTGCCGGGACGCTCCTGACCAGATACGGAAATCCGGCCAAAGGAATTCCTGTGCGGTTCAATCGGATCTTTTGCGGATCGCAATCGAGTTCAATCAATCGCTCTGCGATCGATCGGCTTCGGACCAGAACAAGCGGCACTAAACGAAGCAACTTCCTTAGATTGGCCTCGTATCCGCGCTCGGTTTCCCGACGTTGAACGTCCATTCCGTGAAACGAAACGACGCAGGGACGATCCCATCGTTCGATGAGCGGAAGCAGATGGACGCCGGTATTTCCGAAGTACACATGCATGAGATCCGGATCCCGTCGCAGGAGTACGCGCCGGATTATTTCGAACTCGCCCCGATAAACCAAAGCGGGCGCCCGGGCCAGATATTTTAACCGTCCGCGATGGAGCAGATTGGTTTTCGGTCTTTCGAGCAGCTCCAGATCCCGGAACGGATAGAGCTCGGCATTTTCGCGAAATTTGGCGATGACAAAAGTATCAACCCGGCGCAGGGAGGTGATCTGACGATAGATGTGGAGCATCTCCGCCTTGAGAAAATAGGTGCAAAAACTGGCGACTACCGGTTTCACCTTGACCACCGTGCGTGTTTTCTCCTTTTGGCATCTTGCACAGACCAATCCTGCGTCCGCGGTTTATCTGTCAGACTCGTTTTTCGCGTTCAAAAGTCTAAGAGCGTTTGCAGCGCGCGTTTGAAATCGTCGATTCCGACCCCATCCGCTGCGATCATCGGCACCACGATCTTATCCGAGAACCTGTTCCGAATGGATGCCAGATTCTCTTCCGCGCCGGATAAATCCATCTTATTAGCCGCAATTATCCAGGACCGTTGACTGAGCGTTGGATCGTACAGGTCAAGTTCGCGGCGCAATGAACCGAGGTCTTCGATCGGATTGCGTCCTTCGCTGCCGGCGGTGTCGAGAACGAAGACCAGCAATTTACAACGTACGATGTGCCGGAGAAAATCGTGGCCAAGTCCGACGTCCTGGTGCGCTCCCTCGATCAGGCCTGGGATATCCGCGATTGTTGCGCGCTTGTATCCTTCGAATTCCACAACGCCGACGACCGGATTCAAGCTTGTGAATGGGTAAGGTGCAACCTTGGGGTGTGCAGCCGAGACTTTGCCAAGCAATGTCGATTTGCCGGCATTCGGGTAGCCGACTAAGACCGACATCCGCAATTTTTCGCAGTTCCAAAAGAAAATAGCCTTCTTCGCCCGGTTCACCTTCGGTGAATTGCCGCGGCGCTCGATTGGTCGAACTTTTGAAATGCGTATTCCCCTTGCCGCCCGAACCGCCCCGGCACAAAACCAGTTCCTGATTTTCCTGACACAGATCAGCAACCAATTCGCAATCCGCCGGCGAAATCACCGGCTTCGGCGGCGGCTCATCGAGAGCCTCTTCTGCCGGAGGCGGTTCGAGAATTTGCGCCGGTATCCGATAGATCAGTGTACCCGGGGGCACTTTGTAGACAGCGTCTTTGCCCGCTTTCCCGTACATGTTCTTGCCCAGGCCATGTTCGCCGCGCGACGCCTTCAATAGCGGCTGATAGTAAAAATCCACCAGATTGTCGGTGTGCACATCCGTCCGAAAAATGATGTCGCCCCCCTTTCCGCCATCCCCGCCGTTCGGACCACCTCGCGGCACAAATTTCTCCCGGCGAAAACTGACGCATCCGTTTCCGCCATCGCCAGCTTTTGCGTGGATTCTGATCCGATCGACGAACATAGGGTTGGGCGTTCAACGTTCAACGTTCGACGTTCAACGTTCGGCGTTCAACGTTCAACGTTCGGCCAAGGCTGCAGAGCCTGAACCCGATCGGCGAACCGTCCCGCTTTGCTCGGCCTTGAACAAGCAAAACTGGACGCTTCGCTCACTGTGCCGAACGTTGAACATTAAGGTTAAAGCAGCGATTCGTACATTTTTTTTGTTTCGGCGGCGATGCTCGCCCAGCTGAACTTCTCGACCGCTCGCTTGCGTCCCGTTTCTCCGAACATTTTGCGTAAATCCGGGTCCGCCATCAATAGATTGATTTTTTCGGCCATGTCGCGAGAGAATTTGTCCGGATTTACCGGCTCGAAAGGGGTCGTCTGCATCTGCTCCAAGGGCACCAGAAACCCGGTTTCACCGTCGACCACGACCTCTTTAATTCCTCCGACGGCTGCCGCCACCACCGCGGTTTCACACGCCATGGCCTCCAGATTGATGATTCCGAAGGGTTCGTAAATTGAGGGGCAAACGAAGACCGCGGCGTGGCTGTAAAGCTGGTAAACGACCTCTTTCGTCACCATTTGATCGATCCAGATCACCCCCTCTCTTTTGCTTTTCGCCTCTACCACCGCACGTTTCATTTCCTCGGCAATTTCGGGCGTGTCAGGCGCTCCAGCGCAAAGAACGACCTGGAATCCAGGATTCATGTATTTGATCGAATTGACGAGATGAATGATACCCTTCTGCCGTGCGATACGGCCGACAAATAAGATAAAAGGCTTGCCCACGTCTATCCCATACTTTGGCAACAAGTCGTTGGATTTACGCGGGTAATATTCCTCCGGATCAATGCCGTTGTAGATAATGCGAATACGCGCTGGATCCACATTGAAGAGTCGCAGGACGTCGCTCTTGGTTCCCTCCGATACTGCGACCACCGCATCGGCCATTTCGGTGGCTGTTTTTTCCAGCCAGGTCGAACAATCGTAGCCGTATCCTAACTGTTCGCGTTTCCACGGGCGGAGCGGTTCCAGCGAATGAACCGTCAGAACCATGGGGACGTGATAATTTAGTTTGGCCAGTATACCGCCGAAATGGGAGTACCAGGTGTGGCAATGAACCACGTCTGCATCCACGCCCACTGTGTTGAAGTCGATGCAACGACGGATCGCGCCCAACACGGAATTGAGATTCTTGGGACAACGGAAAATCGCCGTATTGACCCCAAATCCTCTCACGGTCAAATGTGGCTGGTCGACTTCTTGATCCCCAAAACAGCGGACCTCGACATCCATAATCTTTGCCAGTTCACGACTCAGGTAGTCGACGTGAACACCCGCTCCCCCATAAATGTTTGGGGGGTACTCGTTCGTCAGAAAGAGCGCTTTCATCCTGGCATTAAGGATGGAAGACGATCAGAAGGCAAGCAGGAGAAGCATATCGACGAATCGCCGACACACCTCTTATTTGAACACGATCGGGATAATCAGAATGGCCACGATATTCGCCACCTTGATCATGGGATTGATGGCGGGGCCGGCTGTGTCCTTGTACGGATCGCCGACGGTATCGCCCGTGACGGCTGCCTGGTGCGCGGGAGATCCTTTCCCGCCGTAGTGGCCTTCCTCAATGTATTTTTTGGCATTGTCCCAGGCACCTCCTCCCGAGGTCATGGAGATCGCAACAAACAACCCGGTCACAATCGTCCCGACAAGCACAGCTCCCAACATCACATACCCGAAAAATGATGCCGCCAGGACAAACAAGACCGGGAGCAGCGCCGGGACGATCATTTCTTTTAAAGCTGCCTTCGTCACGATATCCACACAATTTCCATACTCGGGAGTTTCCGTGCCGGTCAAAATTCCGGGTTTACTCTGTAGCTGTCGCCGAACTTCTTTCACGACCGCGCCGGCGGCTTTCCCGACAGCCTGCATGCTGAGCGAGCTGAAAAGAAACGGCAAAAGTCCGCCGATGAATAGTCCGACGATCACCTGGGGCTGTTCCAGCGAATAATCGGAAGCATGCATTTCGTGGCCGCCGTTGGAAGAGAAATGAGCCCTCACTTCGGAGACAAACGAACCAAAAAGAACGAGCGCCGCCAACCCGGCGGAAGCGATGGCATACCCTTTGGTGACTGCTTTCATGGTGTTCCCGACCGCATCCAACTCGTCGGTCACCACCCTGGTCGACTTAGGCATGTCGCTCATCACGGCGACCCCGCCTGCGTTATCCGTAATCGGGCCGAACGCATCGAGTGAAATGATGGTTCCGGCCATGGAAAGCATGCTCATCACTGCAATCGCGATCCCATAGAGTCCAACACAGGAATAGCTCAGGACGATCGCAAGCCCGATAAAAATTACCGGCAAAGCGGTGGCCTGCTGGCCGATCGCCAGACCGGCAATAATATTGGTTGCGTGACCGGTCTCTGAGGCGAGGGCAATCCTTCGGACCGGTTTGAACGCGGTCGAAGTGTAGTAATTCGTGATCGCGACGATAACTCCTGTCATCGCGAGCCCAACCAAAGTCGCCAGATACACCTGTCCGGAAGTGTATGTGGATTGTCCAACCTGAATGGTGGATGGAAACAGCAGTGCCGTTGCAGGCCAGTAAAGTATCGCCGAGACCACGGCGTTTACGCCGACGGCTTCGACTAGAACCTGGGTCGGGCCGGTCTTTCGGAAGTTCACCCACCAGATCGCCACAATCGCCCCGATCACCGAAATTCCGCCCAGCAGAAAGGGATAAACGATCGCCTCCGGCAAATTTTTAATGGTCAGAGATCCGACAAGCATCGCTCCGATAACGCTCACCGCGTAGGTCTCAAAGA
The DNA here is from genome assembly GCA_963782115.1 of uncultured Verrucomicrobiae bacterium. Taxonomy (GTDB): domain Bacteria; phylum Verrucomicrobiota; class Verrucomicrobiia; order Chthoniobacterales; family JAFAMB01; genus JAFAMB01. Next base: position 201,678 of record CAWAIK010000007.1, on the reverse strand, counting down.
CATCCGCCGCCATCCCGGCACAGTCTCCCACGTTATCGCCCACGTTATCCGCGATCGTCGCGGGGTTCCGAGGATCATCCTCCTCAAGTTGACTTTCGATCTTGCCGACCAAGTCCGCGCCGACATCCGCAGCCTTGGTATAAATGCCGCCGCCTAACCGGGCGAACACGCTAATCAGACTGGCACCGAGCGCCAAACCAACCAGACTGCTGACCGCCCTTTCCTGGCTCCCCAGAACCGCCTCTCCAATTTTGAAATAAAGTCCGACCGAAAGCAAAGCCAGACCGACCACCAGCAAGCCCGTCACCGCTCCACCGTTAAATGCGACTCGAAGCGCCGCATGCTTTGAACTCGAGGCCGCTTGCGCGGTGCGACGAGTTCGACAAGACAGCGATACGCATCCCGATATATCCCGCGGCCATCGAACAAGCCGCTCCGACAAGGAAGCCCAGGGAGGTATAAAATCCTCTGGCAAAAATCAGGATCACGAAAATCACGGCCGCAATCAGTCCGACGGAAATGAGTTGCCGGTTCAGATATGCCTTTGCCCCTTCCTGCACCGCGCTGGCAATCTGAATCATTCGGTCATTGCCGGGTGAACAGGAAATCACCCAGCGAACCAGATAATAAGCGAACCCGAGACCCACCAGCGCGCACAACAACGCTAACCAAACGCCAGAGCCCAAAAGGAAAGTTGAAAGAACGGGCGAATATCATAAAGTGAACGTAAAAGTGGAACTAGTGGCTGACCAACTGCACTTTTGCAACCCGCAACGCAATCATTTTCTCACGTCGCTCAGAATTGCTTTCTGAACATGAAGACGGTTCTCGGCCTGGTCGAAGATTGTCCCGGCATGCTTTTCCAAGGATCTCCGCGGTGATCTCTTTTCCGCGGTATGCAGGTAAACAGTGGAGCACAAGCGCCTTGGGAGCCGCTCTGGCCACGAGCGATTCGTTGATCTGAAAAGCGCCAGTTCAATGAGGCGACGGGCGCTTTCTTCTTCGAAACCCATGCTGACCCAGACGTCGGTGTACAGAACGTCCGCTTGATCAGCACCAGCCATCGGGTCATCAGTCACGAAAATTTTCCTGTTTGTCAGCTTCTGCAGCAGAGAATCCGCAGGGCGATAATTCTCCGGAGCCGCAATTCGAAGCTCGAATTCAAGCCGTTCGGCCGCCCAGATCCATGAGTGCGCGACATTATTCTTGCCATCGCCGATAAAGCAGACCTTGAGATCGTCCAGTCTCCCGCGTTTCTCCAGGATGGTGAGAAGATCAGCCAGGATCTGGCAAGGATGCTCCTCGTCGGTCAACGCGTTGATCGTCGGAATCTGACTGTACTCAGCAAACTGCTCGACATCTGATTGAGCAAACGTGCGTATCACCGCGCCATGAACCATCCGGCCCAGAACCCGGGCCGTATCGATGATCGGTTCGCCTCTGCCCAGTTGAATATCGCCCTGCGAAAGGAAAATGACGCTTCCTCCCAGTTCACGAATGCCAACTTCGAAACTGACTCGCGTCCGGGTCGACGGCTTGCTGAAAAGCAAGGCCCAGGTTTGCCGATCCAGAAGCGGTTCCGATGCTTTACCACGATTTGCCTTGAATTGAACCGACGACTCGAGCAAAGCCGTCAACTGTTCCGCGGTCTGCGATTCAATCGAAAGAAAATGCTTCATCGATGTGGGTACGCCATCACGAAACCTAAGCTGCGGGCAGATTTTGCGGGCTAGCGATCGTATTTCCTCCAGCGTCCTGGCCAGGATGGATACCGCCTCATCTATTTCAGCTCGGGAGACGTTCAGCGGAGGCAACCACCGAAGCACTGCCGGACCGGCCGGCACGGACAACAGCCCGTTCTGCATCGAGGCGACCGCGGCGACGTGCGAAGGCGTTTTCCCATCCACTGCCAGGGACGCAAACTCTTCGCCCAGTTCAATTCCGAGCATCAGCCCCATCCCGCGCACTTCTTTCACTCCCGGCAGAGCCGAGAGCTGCCTCTTCGCATACTCACCCTGGTTCCTGGCGTTTTCGAGCAATCCGTCCTGCTCGATTGTTTCCAAAACGGCTAACGAGGTCGCACAGGCAAGAGGCGTACCTCCGAAAGTTGTGCCATGCGTCCCCGGCTGCAGCAGATCACAGAGCTCAACGGCGCCACCCGTCAAACTGTGAACGGACTTTTTCCGTATCCAGGTGGCACCCAACGGAAAACCGCCGCCAATCCCTTTGGCCCAACTGATAGTGTCCGGCAATGAATTCCTCCTTTACGATCTCTTTCCATCCGCACCAGTCTCCGAGACGGCCTAATCCGCACTGGATTTCATCCATCATGAGCAGGAGCCCGTGCTGATCGCAGAGCCGCGCAACCCGAGCAGAAATTCGCTGCTAGCCGGGTAGATACCCCCTTCGCCCTGGACCGGTTCGATCAGGATTCCCACGGTTTCGTCGCTAATCGCGTTTTCCACGGCCTGCAAATCGTTAAATGGCAAATGCCTAAATCCGGCCAGCAACGGCTGCGAATCCGTGCTTCACCTTTTCCTGAGCCGTGGCCGAAATCCCGGCCATGGTCCGCCCGTGAAAGGACCGATGAAAGGTCAGGATTTCAAATCTCGGTTGGCCGTTGGGGTGAGGTCCGGAGCATTCATTGCCGAATTTTCGAGCGAGCTTAATCGCGGCTTCATTGGCCTCCGCACCGCTGTTCGAGAAAAAGATCTTCCCTGGTGCGCCGACGATTTCAACCAGCCGGCGGGCCAGCTCACCCTGGGGTCGCGTATAGTAGAGGTTCGAAGTATGAATCAGCTCGCGTGCCTGACGATCTAACGCCTCGATCATGCGCGGGTGGGCGTGCCCGAGCGTTGAAACCGCAATTCCTGCCCCGAAGTCCAAGTACTCTTTTCCCTCCTCATCCCAGACGCGGGACCCGCGTCCACGAACCAAAACGAGGTTGTACCGCCCGTAAGTGGGGACAACGGATTCTTCGAAGAGTTTGCGGGTGTCTGACTCTGTGGTTGTCATGGGAAAAACGCGAAAATAACTCTTCCCGGACGTTCGCACAAGCACCAGGCTTTTAAGTTGACAGCCGGTTCGCCCGAAGCTCTAATAAAAGCCCGAACTTGATTTCTTTGCAATTCGAGAAAAGCCCGGTGCAACCTCGTTAGTTCCCGACTAGCATCGGTCTTTCCGGATCAAAGCTTCAAATCCGTTATCGTTCCCCAAAACACCATCTGCTAACATCACGAAGCTTCCCACGCTGGAAGGAGTTACAACGATCATGCGCATTAAGTTCCCCCATATTTTGCCGCTCGCAGTTGCGCTCGCGGCAACAACGTCGGCAGGGTTCGCCAAAGAGCTCGATCTCTGGTTCACGCCGCTCTCATCCGAAGGGCCCATGAAGGCGCCATTGGCCAAATGGATGAAAGAAAGCCTGCCCAAGGAGCTCCCGGAGGTAACCGTTGGCGACAACTTCGGACCTCCGGTTTATCAGGATGGTCAGCAAAAGTTTATCGTTCAAGGTCGCAAAGGTAAACCGGACGTGATCGAATCCGTGCTGGAAGGAATGATCGCCTACCAACGAGCCGGATTACTCGCCCCACTTGATGATCTTTTTGACAAATGGCCGGACAAAGACCAGTTCATCCCGAGCACCATCAAGGCTCTGACGCTGAACGGAAAGCTCTACGGCGTCCCGTACAACACAAATGTTCGCGTCCTGCTTTATCGCAAAGATCTCTTCGAGAAATACGGGCTCACTCCGCCGAAGACCTGGGACGATTTGCTCAAGGATGCCGCGACAATTTCCTCAAAGGAATCCGGTGTTGCGGGTCTCGGGCTAACAACGAAAAACGGAAGTGTCAGAACGTTCCAGGAATTCATCTCGTTCTTCTTTGAGGCGAACAACGGCGAGAACCCCTACAAATACGATGAAGCCGGCAAAAAATGGGTGATGAATACAACGCCCGAAAAGCTGGCTCGAGGTCCTGAAGCTTTACACTGATTTCTTTTTCGCGGCGACCCCGTCGGCGGCCAACCAGAACACGCGCGGAAACGACTATCAAGCCACAGACACTGATTATGCCTCCGGCAAGAGCGCAATGGTGCCGATGGGTCCGTGGATCTACCAGTACCGTACAGACAGTGCGGTCGCGAAGAAGATTCTCGAAGAAGAAACCGGTGTAGCTCCGCTGCCCCTGCCGCCCGGAGGTGTCCAGGCAACTTATCTGGAAGTGAAGCCGATCTCGATTAACGCATTTAGCAAGGATAAGAAAGACGCTTGGGATCTCGTCAAGATTCTGACCAGCAAAGAATTCGTCGCGATGGCAAACCGAATCGAAGGGGTCAACCCGCCGCGAAAAGATGTCGCGGAATTACCCGACTTCAAAAACGACTGGTGGGAACAGGCCTTCATCGCGCAGTTGCCGACCGGCGTCGCGCTGGCTCCGATCAACTGGGGCCTTGTTATCAACGATATCACAGAGGCACTGCAAAAGGCGATTTACAAGAACTCAACTCCGGAAGATGCCGGCAAGGAGCTTTACAATACGCTCGATCAACGGGCTAAAAACAATCAACTCTAACTTCTTTCAAAAAAACCGGGAAGTTTGACCTTTGTAGCATAGGCAGCCAAATACAGAATGGAAGCCTGTGCTACATTCCGGCAGGGCGTCGTCGATGCGCCCGGTCCCTTTTGCCCCGATCGTCGGATACCACGAATGAACTCGGTCCCTTCGTCAGGAAGCAGCTCACTCGCACTTTGGCAAAGGATTGGCCGGAGGAGCCTCGGTTACTGGCTCATTTTCCCCGCCCTTCTCGTGATCCTCGGGTTGAACCTTTATCCAACGATCCAGGGAATCCTAACCTCCTTTACCAATCAGTCCCTCATCGATCCCGGCCATTCCCTATACATCGGACTCGACAATTATTTCAAACTTCTGAAGGACCCCGTCTTCCAAGTGGCGCTGAAGCATTCTCTGGAGCTGACTTTTTTTGCGGTCCTGCTTCAGGTCCTTCTCGGTCTGATAATGGCTCATCTCCTGATCCAGAAAGTCCCGGGCATCCACTTTTTTCGAAGCGTCGCGATGATCACTTGGGTACTGCCGATCATCGCCTCGGTGGTCATGTTCCGATTCATGACGCTGCCGAATTACGGTTTGATTAATATCCTCCTGAAGGACGCGGGTCTGGGTCAGCTAGCTCGCAACTGGTTTGGCGACGAGAAATACGCTTTTCCTCTGGTGCTCATCATGCACTTGTGGCGGAACGTGCCGTTTTACGCGATTGCTTTCATGGCGGCCATGCAAGCGATTCCTGCGGACCTGTACGAAGCCGCACGGATCGACGGAGCAGGCGATTGGCGGCAATTCTGGTTCGTTACGCTTCCAAACCTGAGATATATCATGCTGGTGATGGTTGTCCTGCATGTCACCTTCACCTTCAATAATTTCGACTTTGTTTTTCTTTCAACCGGGGGCGGCCCGGTAAACGCCACGGAAGTGTTACCCACTTACATCTACAAGCAGGCCTGGAACGGATATGCCCTGGGGTATGCCAGCGCGGGCGGCGTGATCATGCTGGTCATCCTCGTCGCCCTGGTTCTGGTCTGCAACAGGTTCATCAAAGGCTTGTCAGAACAATGAAAAGGCCATTCCCGATCCGCCGGACCGTCACCTACTGTCGGACTCTCAGTTTTCTACTTGTGTCTGCTGCTGCCGATCGTATGGCTAGTTCTCTCAAGCTTCCGCAACAGTGATTCGGTTCAATCGGGACGGTTATTTCCCTCGTGGTCGGAACTGACTTTCCAGAATTACATTGAAACCTTCCAGATCAGCAACTTTGTCACTTACCTGGTGAATTCCTTCGTGATCGCATTCAGCGTCATGGTGCTGACCGTTTTTCTGGGCAGTCTCGGCGCCTACGCTCTGAGCCGATTTGCGTTGAAGGGCAAAAAGCTACTTTATGATGGCCGCACTTCTGCCGCAATTCTTTCCTTACGTCCTGGTCCTGATCCCGTTTTATGTTCTGATGTCGAGTTTGAACCTGGTCGACACTCATGTGGGCCTGGTCCTGACGCACACCTCGCTCACGCTCCCATTTGCCCTTTGGATGTTGACCGGCTACTTCAACGCCATTCCGATGGAGCTCGATCAAGCCGCGTTGATCGACGGATGCTCCCGCTTAGGTGTGTTGTTTCGCATCCTTTATCCAGTCGCGATTCCGGGCCTGGTGGTCGCCGGGTTCTTTGCGTTTGTGGTTTCGTGGGGCGATTATCTGTTCGTTTCTATTTTGTCGCAGAGTAACGAGACCCAGACTCTGCCGATCGGTTTGCAAACCTTTATGACCAGTCTGCGGGTCCAATGGGGATTGATCACCGCCGGAACAGTCCTTGCCATCGTTCCGACGGTGATTTTCTTTTCGATCGTGCAGCGCCGATTGGTTTCCGGTCTCACCGCAGGCGCTGTTAAGTAAGCTATGCCAAAGATTGCTCTGATTGGTGCTGGAAGCCTGGTATTCACCCGAAATCTCTGCAACGATATCCTGCTGGCTCCCTGTCTGCGGGACTGCATCATCAGCCTGATGGATATCGATCCGCAGCGCCTTGAACAGAGCCGCCAGATCGTTCAATCAATCGCCGACCGCAGAAAGCTACCCGTAAAGATCGAGGCGACGACTGACCGCAAAAACGCCATCCGCAACGCCGACTACGTTATCACCACTTTTCAACAGGGCGGTCTAGAGGCCTACAAAACGGATATCGAGATCCCGCAGAGATATGGTGTGGAACAGTGCGTAGGCGATACGCTTGGTCCGGGAGGAGTATTTCGAGCGCTCCGTACGATTCCAGTCCTGGTCGATCTTTGTCTGGAACTTGACGATTTTGCGCCTGACGCGCTGCTTTTGAACTACGTCAATCCGATGGCGGCAAATTGCTGGGCGATAGACGCCGCAACCGGTCGCCCTCACGTTGGGCTTTGCCACAGCGTTCAAGGAACCAGTGAGATGCTCGCCCAATGGATTGACGTCCCTTATAGCGAAATCACCTTCTTCTGCGCCGGGATCAATCATCAATCGTTCTTCCTCGAATTCTGGCGAGGAAAGGAAGATCTCTACCCATCGATTTGGGAAGCGATTGAGCGTCCGGAGAATTATGCAAAAGAACCGGTCCGAATCGAGCTAATGAAACACTTCGGATTTTTCGTTACCGAGTCCAGTGGTCACGCGAGCGAGTATGTTCCGTACTTCCGCAAGAGCGCGACGATGGTGAATGAACAAGCTAGTTCCGAATTTCACTGACAAGGTGAATGCGTGGTTGGATTACGGGCGAACGGGCGGATATCTGCGGCACTGCCTGGATCGAATCCAGAAATTCCAGCGGGAATTCGAAGAGATTCTGATGCGGGGACCCGGCGACAACCCGAAGTCACGAGTATGGCTCTTACATCATTGAGGCTATGGAATCGCACTCGCCGATCTGCATTAACGGGAATGTTCCCAATACAGATCTGATCGACAATTTGCCTGAAGGTTGCTGCGTCGAGGTTCCGTGCCTTGTGGATGGGAACGGCGTCCAACCGACAAAGGTCGGCTCGCTTCCGCCTCAATTGGCGGCGCTGAACCGAACCAATGTTAACGTCCAGGAGTTGATTGTCGAAGCGGCTCTTCACGGCGGAACGGAAGCGGTCTATCATGCTGTCATGCTCGATCCGCTCACCGCAGCGGTTTGCACGTTGCCTCAGATCCGGAGCCTCGTGGACGAAATGCTGGAAGCGCAAAAGCAATGGCTGCCACAGTTTTAGGAAGTGGTCAGTCAGTGGTCAGTGGTCAGTGGTCAGTGGTCAGTGGTCAGTGGTCAGTGGTCAGTGGAACCGAGCGTCGTCTTCGAGAGTTCGCTGCCAATTAAATTCTTCGCCAATTCGGCATTGAACATAACATAGCGAACCAATTCCGTTCCGTGCACTGACTGCTGGCAACTGGCAACTGGCATCGGCACGGAAATAGTCCCCTAAGCAATAGGCGTTACCTATTGCTTAGGGGACTATTTCCGTGCCGATGCCGCCTGCTGTGAAGACTTCGAGCAGCAATGCGTGCGGAATCCGGCCGTCGATCAGGTGCACTTTTCCAACGCCTTCATTGAGAGCCTCGACTGCCGAAAGAACCTTCGGAATCATGCCTCCCTCGATAATGTTGATGCTCGATGAGTTGCGCCACATTTTCTCGATTGACGGTTGGAATGAGCGAGTTCGGATCTTTTACATTGCGCATGACGCCCATCACGTCACTGACATAAATCATTTTAGCTGCCTTTAACGCACCGGCCATCGCGCCTGCGGCCACGTCGGCATTCACATTGAGGATCATTCCCTCTTCAGTCTGGGCAATCGGCGAGATGACCGGCACCACTTCCCGATCGATTGCCTCGCTCACGCCGCTGAGCTCCAGTGAAGTGACCTCACCGACAAACCCGACATCCACCAGGTTCTTACCGTCGAACTGAGGTGCCAATCGTTTGGCTTTAAAAACGTCCCGACCCGGAAAACCCTTCCGCGCGCCCGCCAAACTGCTGCATAGTTTCGACAATGCGAGGCCGGATCACCGTGTCCAGAACCTCCTCGACGATCTTGATGGCGACCTGGTCGGTGACACGGAGTCCATTGACAAACCGCGGCGTCTTCCAGCCTCGCGCATCCGCTGGGTGATTGATTTTCCGCCGCCGTGAACCAGTACCGGATTAATGCCGACCGCTTCAAGAAAAACAACGTCACGGAGCAGACGCTCAATCAGATGATCGTCCTCCATGGCGCTGCCTCCATACTTGATGACGAACGTCTGACCGCGGAATTTTTGGATAAACGGAAGCGCCTCCAGAAGCGCCTCTGCCTTTCCGAACCCGGATTGATTCTGCATTCCTGTTTTCTCCCTCTTCCTCGAGTTACTCGCCCATATTAAACTTCACGTACTCCGGCGTTAAATCGGTAGTAAACACCTTGTATTCGGCCGAGCCCAAGTGGAGGTCAATGGTAACCGTAAACTTTTTGTTTCGGAGGACTTCTTTGAGGGTTTCCTCCGGAGTAGATGCTCGCCATCCCGTGCTGGGCGGCAACGGCGCCGTTGAAAAATATATCGATCATCTCTTCCCGGACTTTTGCCGACGAATAGCCGACCGCATCCATGACTCGGCCCCAGTTCGGGTCCTCGCCGTACCAAGCGCATTTCACGAGCGCCGAATTGGCAACCGCTTCAGCGGCCTTCCTTGCATCCTGATAGGTTGCCGCACCTTTCACATGGACTTCGACAAATTTCGTCACCCCTTCGCCATCTTCAACGATCATCCGTGCCAATTGCCGCGTCACAAAATTGAGCCCGTCAGAGAATCTGCCCATATTCTTCCTTATCCTGCTCGATGGGTGCAATCCCCGCCTGACCATTCGCCAGGCAGATCGCAGTGTCATTGGTGCTCATGTCGCCATCGATCGTGATGCAATTGAACGATTGCTCCACGCTGTCGGAGGTAATCTTTTGCAAGTCTCTCTTGGAGATCGGAGCGTCGGTCGTGAGGAAGCAAAGCATCGTCGCCATGTTGGGATTGATCATCCCGGCTCCTTTCGCGATCCCTCCAATCCGAACGCTCTTGCCGCGCAGCGGCAGTTCGACGGCGATTTCTTTATGGAACGTGTCGGAGGTCATGATTGCTTTTGCCGCATCCTCACTTCCGTTCGCACTCAATCCCGCCACCAACTTCGGCATGGCTCCCTCGATCTTTTCAATCGGCAAATCGCGTCCAATCCGGCCGGTCGAACAAACCAACACCTGTCGCTCTTTAAAACCCAGTTGCCGCGCGACGGCCTGGGCCATCTTTTTCGCATTTTGGATTCCGGTTGTACCGGTGCAGGCGTTCGCATTCCCGCTGTTCGCGATGATCGCCCGCGTATCGGCGGCTCGCAAATGAGCTGCGGAAACACGCACCGGCGCCGCTTTGATTTTATTCGACGTGAATGTGGCCGCCGCAACCGCCGGGTAATCCGAAATGATTAAGCCAAGATCGCATTTTTCAGAGTGTTCCCTCCTTGATGCCGCATCGAACCGCTGCGGCACGAAAACCCTTTGGCGCCGTAACACCTCCACCGATTTCAAAAAATGTCGATTCCATGGTTGAAAGCCGGTCTCCCCTGATACAACAGGACGAGACTTGCTGCCGAGAAATTTCGCTAAATTCCAAGTCCCAACGCTTCGTCCCAGCCGTTCATCACGTTGAAACACTGGATGGCTTGGCCGGCCGCTCCCTTCACAAGATTATCTACCGCGGACATCAAAATGACCCGCCCGGTTCTCGGATCAACCCGCCAGGCAATTTCCAACCAATTTGTACCAACGACGTTTTTGATGTCCGGGTATCGACTCGGTCCCAGCAATCGAATGAACCATTCGGAGCCGTAGGCAGTCTCGTACACTTCTTCGAGAGAGTCGACGGTCACGCTTGGTCACGGGATCCACGTGAATCGTCGTGAGGATCCCGCGACTAAGCGGGATCAAATGCGGCGCAAATTGTATGATCACCGGCTCTCCGGCAGCGATGGAGAGTTCCTGCTCAATTTCAGACAGGTGCCGGTGCGAAGGCAGACCGTACGGTCGCGCGCTCTCATTGCACTCGACAAAAAGCAAATCCGTATCCGCTTTTCGGCCCGCGCCGCTCACGCCGCTCAAGCTGTTGACGACGATGCTTGACAGGCGAATCATCTTTGCGCGGATAACAGGTAGCAGCGGAACCAGAATACTCGTTGGATAACAACCGGGACAGGCCACTAACCTGGCGCTCGCGGATCTGGTCCCGGTAGGCTTCGGGAAGCCCGTAAACTGACTTTTGCAACAGGGCAGGCGCCGGATGCTCATGCTTGTAGAAATACTTGTAGACCTCCGGATCCTTCACGCGGAAGTCCGCGCTGAGATCGATTACCTGTGATCCCTTGCTCCAACAACGGCACGGCAAACTCGGATGCGACGCCATGCGGAAGCGCCAGAAAGGCGAACTCGATGCCGAGAGAGGTCAGAGATGGCAGGTCAGGTTCGGTGAATTCGAGATTCGCCAACGAAGAGTGGCGGCCGATCCAACCAAAAATCTCGGAGGCCTTCTTGCCCGCGTACTGGCGCGAAGTCAGGCAGCCAAGTTCCACCAGGGGATGTTCGGACAAGCGCTTTAAAAGTTCCTCGCCGATATAACCGCTTGCCCCAAAAATCGCGACTTTCGCCTTCTTCATGATGTGGTCGATGCTCCTGCACCAAAGGAGATCGCTCCAGTATAGCTTTTGGCGGGCTCAGAGAAAATCCAAAACTCAAAACTAAATTCTCCGTTTTTCCTTCTGGTCAGCTCCATTCGGCACGTGTATTTTCCAGCCCTTTCAACCCATGCCAGAAGACCGGAAATCGCCAGAAGCCAGACAGCAAATGACCGAGATCGAAAGAGTTGCGGCATTCGTGTGCGCATGTCCTGGCGACCGCCATTCTCCGGATCTGGCCTGAAGCGCAATTCGCCGCAGGGCCTCCGGTTGAGAATGGTTTCTACTACGATCTCGAATTGGATCATCACATTTCACCCGCCGACTTCGACAAGATCGAGGCGGAAATGAAAAAGGTCGTCAAGGAGAACCAGCCCTTCGAGCGGATCGTTGTATCACGCGACGAAGCCCTCGGATTGGCAAATGAAGGGCGATTGGGCGCCCTCGGACCACGAGCTACGCCAAGCAAATTCAAGCTCGATATCCTGCAGGGGATACCGGACGACGAAGAAATCTCTTTGTATCGCAACGGAGACTTCACCGATCTCTGCGCGGGACCGCATGTCATGCGGACGGGGAACATCGGCGCGTTCAAACTTACCTCGATCGCTAGCGCTTACTACAAAGGGGACTCGAATAATCCACAACTGCAGCGAGTCTATGGCACGGCCTTCAAGACGCGAGCCGAACTCGACCAATACTTTCAACAACTCGAGGAAGCGAAGAAACGCGACCATCGCAAACTCGGCCGCGAACTAGACTTGTTTCATATCGACGATGAGGTCGGACCTGGGCTGGTGCTCTGGAAACCGAATGGAGCGATCGTCCGAAAAGAGCTGCAAACATTTATTTCCGAAGAACTCCGGCAACAGGGGTACACTGAAGTGTTCACACCGCATATCGGGAAACTGGCGCTTTTCCGGACTTCAGGACACTATCCGTACTACAGCGATTCGCAGTTTCCGCCCCTCATCGAGCCGGACACACTGGCGAGATTCGCCGAAGAGGGCTGCTCTTGTGCGGAACTCTCCAATCGGCTGAAGCGAGGCGAAATTGACGGTTACCTCCTGAAGCCGATGAACTGCCCGATGCATATCAAGATCTACGCATCGAGTCCTCATTCGTATCGGGATCTCCCGATCCGGCTGGCCGAGTTCGGAACGGTCTACCGTTGGGAACAATCCGGCGAGCTAGGCGGGATGACGAGAGTTCGAGGATTCACGCAGGATGACGCTCACATCTTTTGCACCGAAGAACAGGTTTTGAGTGAAATCCAAGGCTGCCTTCAACTGGTTTTAAAGATATTAGGCACCCTGGGAATGGACTCTTATCGGGTCCGGATTGGTCTGCGCGATGCAGACTCCGCAAAGTTCGTCGGGACCTCCGAACAGTGGGAGCGTGCTGAAAAGGCCCTCCGTGTCAGCGTCAAAACGCTTGGAGTACCTTTTACCGAGGAACAGGGCGAAGCAGCGTTTTACGGTCCGAAGATCGATTTCGTCGTCAAAGATGTGATCGGCCGGGAGTGGCAGCTTGGGACCGTCCAGGTTGACTACAATTTGCCGGAACGGTTCGATCTCACTTATGTCGCACCGGATAATTCGGCGCGGAGACCCGTGATGATCCATCGAGCGCCGTTCGGTTCACTCGAACGTTTCTGCGGCGTTTTGATCGAGCATTTTGCGGGAAGCTTCCCGGTCTGGCTGGCGCCGGAACAGGCCCGCGTCCTTCCCATCTCGGAAAAGCATTTGGAATACGGCAGATCCATCCTAAGGCTCCTTTTGGATCACCAAATCCGCGCGACGATCGACGAAACCTCCGAAAAAGTCGGGGCTAAGATTCGCCTTGCCCAGCTGGAGAAGGTCCCATATATGTTGGTCCTCGGCGCACGAGAAGAACAAGCCGGCGAAATCGCCGTGCGCAGCCGCAAGAACGGCGATGAGGGAGCCCTTGGTGCGTCGGAGTTTGTGAAACGAATTGTAATGGAAGTCAAGGAACGTCAACGTGATTGAGTGCACCGTCCGGCGCCCCGGCTGCCCTCTTAGGAGATAGGTTTATTCAGCAACAGCAGATTCGAGTCAACGGTCGAATTCGCGCACGTGAAGTGCGGGTGATTCTAGGGACGTCCAACGAACAGTTGGGAATAATGAAATTGCAGGATGCCCTGCGAAGAGCTCAGTCCCTTGGGCTCGATTTAGTCGAGGTCGCTCCGACAGCAAATCCCCCGGTTTGCAAGATCGTCGATTTTGGAAAATACAGGTACGATCTCTCCAAACAGGAAAAGGATCGCAGATCGACCGCTTCCAAGCTCAAAGAGATCAAGTTCCGGGTTAATATCGATCCGCACGACTACGGAATTAAGGTGCGGCATGCGGAGCAATTCCTGGATAAAGGCAACAAAGTGAAGTTTCAGCTCCAGTTTCGCGGTCGCGAAATGAGCCACAAGGAATTAGGGGACCTGTTGATGCGACGGTTGAAAGACGACCTTTCAACCATGGGACAGGTGGAGATGGAGCCGAAGCTGATGGGGAAAAGCATCAACATGACGATGTCGCCGCTTCCCGTGAACAAGCGAAAACGAAAATTCACTGTCGAGAATGAAGAACTGCCACCTGAACCACCTGATACGGAGGAATGAGTGGTCAGGTGTGGATCTCAGTTATCAGTGTCAGTGGGACTAGTCACACTTGACATGCCCTCTCTCGGGATGTAGAGATGGCGTCCCGCCGCTTGTTGAAGGAGTACTCTATGGCTGATACTCAGATCATTTTGAAAGAAAGTGTCCCCGGTCTGGGCGCCGAGGCCGATATCGTCAAAGTCAGGAAGGGTTTTGCGCGAAATCATCTGATTCCCACCGGCAAAGCCTATGAGGTCACTGCCTCTAACCTCAAGCGTCTGAACCATTTGAAAGGCATGCGGGCAGAGCGAGAATCTCGTGAACTCAATGATGCCGAGGATTTTGCCCGCAAGATCGGTAAATTGAGGCTCGAATTCACGCTTGAAACCGGCGAGACCGGAAAGGCCTTCGGCTCGGTGACCACCAGAGATATCGAAGAAAAGCTGCAAAAGGATTTCGGCATTACGATCGATCGGCACAAGATCGACCTGGAGCGGCCGATCAAGGAGAGTGGGGAGAAAGAGATCTCAATAAAGCTTCATCACGATGTGTCGGCGACATTGAAGATCGAGATTAGATCCTCGACTCCAGTTCCATCGCTTCATGAGGAGAACGAATCGCCCGAAACAAAACCACGAGCAAAAAGGAAGACCAAACCTGGCGCCTAAGGACCGATGGCAAATGGTTCTCAAGGTTGGATGAAACCTACCGGGAACTCCCAAAGCACTGAGGGGACAGCCGCCGCGACAGGAAAACCAGGTTATTCACAGGATCTTCACAACCCATTCACCGCACGGGAGGTTCCTCGCTCCCTGCCGTTCAGCGAAGATGGTGAAAAGGGGGTCCTCTGTTCTTTGCTGCTTTCTCCGCGGGACGTAATCGACATTTGCGTTCTACATCTTCGCTCTGACGCATTCTACATTCCGGCGCACGAAATTATCTATAGCCTGGTGCTCGAGTTTTGCGATAAGCGCAAACCAATCGACTTCATCGCGCTCAAGCAGGCGCTCAAAGATCGAAATCAGCTGGAAGAGATCGGCGGACCGGAGTATCTGAGCGACCTTTACAGCTTTGTTCCAACCGCCGCCAACGCGGGCTACTACATCGATATCGTCCGCGAAAAGTATGTCATGCGCCGGTTGATCTCCACCTGCAACAAGCTTTCGACTCAATGTTACGATCAACAGGGTGAAATCGAACCGCTTTTGGATGAAGCGGAGAAAGAGATTTTTGCGATCACCGGAGAACACGTCAAAACCGAGATTGTTCCGACCAAAGTCCTCGTCATGGAGGCGATCGAACAAATCGAAAAATTGTATGAGAATCGCGGTTCGGTGACCGGTTTGTCGACCGGATTTATCGAATTGGACCGGATGACGAGCGGACTGCATGCGGCTGAGATGATTGTCATTGCGGCACGGCCGGCCATGGGCAAGACGGCATTCGCCATGAACATTGCGGAGCACGTTACCATGGATATCGGAAAGTCTGTCGCCGTCTTCAGCCTCGAAATGAGCAGCCAGCAACTGGTCCAGAGAATACTTTGCTCGCGAGCCAGAGTCGATCTGCAGCGAGTCAGAAATGGGTTTCTGTCAGATCGCGACTTTCCGAATCTGACCGCTGCGGCCTCACAAGTCGCCGCCGCGAACATGTTTATTGACGATACGCCAGGCCTCACGATCTCGGAACTGCGTGCCAAGGCTCGTCGGATGAAATCGCAGCAAGATATTCAGCTTATTGTCATTGATTATCTTCAGCTGCTGCGTTCAATGAGCCGGAGGGCGCAAGACAACCGGCAATTGGAAATTTCCGAGATCTCGGCCGGAATAAAGGCGCTGGCCAAGGAGCTCGCTTTGCCAATCATCGTCATCGCCCAATTGAACCGGCAACCAGACACCCGTGCAAAAGAGGGAGGTCGTCCCCGGCTGAGTGATTTGCGTGAGTCGGGCTCAATCGAACAGGATGCCGACCTCGTGGGGCTCCTGGTCAGACCCGAGTACTACGAGACCGATGATGAAGGAAAACAGGAACGAGCCGGCGAAGCCGAGCTAATCATCGCGAAGCAACGGAATGGGCCGACCGGCGACGTGCCGCTGACATTCCTGAAACAATACACGCGATTTGAGTCTCGCGCGCGCGAGCGCTCGTAAAGGCGCGCCTATCGGCGTGGCAACATTCGGCGCACCGGCGTGCGTCCGGGAATTCTGCGCAATCTGGGGTCAGAAAAAGTCGGCTGCGGCGGCGCCGCTCTGAGGGATTTCCCGCCAAAAACTTCGTCTTGTATTTTCGGCAGAGGCGACCACAATATGTTGGGGCCAGCACTCCGGTCACATTTAACCATGCGATGCCCAAAATGCGCAAACCTTGAAGACAAGGTTATCGATTCTCGTTCAGCGAAGGCTGGAGCGGCCATTCGTCGTCGCCGCGAGTGCCTTGCGTGCCAGCATCGGTTTACGACATATGAAGAAATCGAGCGTCGCGATTTGCGAGTTATCAAGCGCGATGGACGACATGAGCCGTTCGATCGGCAGAAGCTGCTGAGCGGAATGATCAAGGCCTGTGAGAAACGTCCTGTCAGTTACGATGCTCTGGAACGCGCAGTGGAGGAGATTATTCAGGAATTGGAGCAGGCGTACGACCACGAGGTGCCCACCAACGCAATCGGAATCCGTGTGATGGAAAGGCTGCATTCCCTGGACGAAGTTGCCTATATCCGATACGCATCCGTTTACAGACAATTTCAAGATATTGGAGAATTTATCAACGAGATTGAATCTCTTGGTCGTAAGATCAAACGCAACGCCCTTCAACCGGATCTGTTTGTGCCGTGATATCACTACGCGACTCCTTACCGCTTCTTCGCCAAAGCGAAAATGAGCATTGTGCAATTCGTCAGGACTGGCTTTGTTTCTGCCTCCGTCGAGCTGCGGAGAAAGCTGGCTATAACCGTTGGTGGCTCGCAGAACATGTCACTGCGAGTGTGTTGTGTTATCTTTCTAAAACGTACGAAAGCAATGTTGTTACATCCCAACAACTGCGAGAGATCGTTCTATCGGCTCTGCAGGCGATTGGCTACGCCGAGATCGCGCTGCGCCTGGACGCCATTGATCCGCCATTCGAACTCTCTCTGAGTGATCTGGCAGAAGAGGCAGGTCCCGGATATGAGCTGGCATTCTTCCGGTTGCTGAAAGAACGCATTCAACCTGCCTTCTGCGATCGCGCATCGAGTCTTAATCTGTACGGGATGCAATCGTGCGTGCGGCATTTGCAATCGGTAAAGACCTGGAGCCGCACTTGTTCACAGTTTCGAAACGAAATCGTAAATTTCGTTCGGGCACACCTCGAACGCGCCAACGTTAAAACTGATATCCTCCTTACGATCAGATGACGCTGTTTCAAAAAATTGTTGCCCGCGAGATTCCGGCAAAGATCATCTCGGAAGATGACGACTTGATCGTTTTCCACGATATCAATCCACAGGCGCCAATTCACGTGTTGGTGGTGCCGAAAAAACTGATCCCGCGTCTCGCCGAAGCAACGGCAGAGGACGGGAATTTGTTGGGCAAACTGCTGCTCAAAGCCCAGGAAACAGCCAAAGCGCTGGGAATATCGCAGACAGGATTTCGCCTGGTCATCAATAGTGGACGCAACGGCGGGGAGACGGTCCCGCATTTGCACGTTCATCTTCTGGGAGGACGCCCGCTCACTTGGCCGCCTGGGTAAAAAAACTCTTGGCCTTATTCCGGCGTCGAGGTTGCGGAGTTTGATCCAGAAGTTTGCAGGCGAACCGTCTCCGGTTTATTCAGCCTTCCGGAAGCAAAGCGAGGCTTGACCTCAGAGAGTTTGCCCCGCGAATGCCGTTTAGGCGAAGCTCCCATTCCCCTCAAAATAAGGGCGGATGACCGCTGACGTGAACTTTGACTTCCAATCAAGGCCTGTCATTATCACACGCGCAACCTGGCCTCCTGGGATCTGTATTATCGGGTCTGGGGCATTAGCCTTTAATCCCGAGCACCGCAGGGCAAATTCTCAAGTCTTTCCTCTCAAAAGAACTACTCGCGTAACGTCACACCGAGACGCTCAACGAGCTGCGATTTCAATCGGCCATGGGCCGCGTTCGCTTCTTCCAGGGTCAAAGTTCGATCGCTTGCTCGATAAGTCAAACTGCAGGCAATCGATTTCTTGCTCAAAGGCACCTTTTCACCATTGGGATCCACAAAGAGATCGAACAATCGAACGTCAACCAGAAGGGGTTCGTTAGCGGAAGCAAACGCATCCAGCACCGTTCGGTATTTCAATTCCCTATCGGCTATAAAAGCCACGTCCCGTGTCACGGCCGGGAACCGATCCAGCGCCTTGAAACTGAACCGTTTCAAAGTTTCACCCGGCTTCAGAGTCAGTTCGGCGACCAGAACGGGATCGTGCGCTCCAATCTCTTTTGCCAACCCCGGACGGAGTTGCCCGATCTTGCCGACCGGATGTCCCTCCCCATCGATCATTCGACACAGGAGTGGAGCGAAACTGGTCGGCTGTTCTCGGACGAATATCAAGTCCTTGGAAAGGGCAGTCTTCAGAATGCCTTTCAGATCGAATAAATCAAACGTGGCGGATCCTTGGTTCCAGCTTTTGCTTTGGCGTTCTCCGGACACAAGAATTGAAAGAGAGACTGATTCCTCTTGTGTCGCGACCTTAAAGACACGACCGATTTCAAATATCGCCACACTGCTCGATCCACGATTAAAGTTTCGCTCAGCCGCACGGACCAGGCCCGGCACCAAGGATGGTCGCAGAATTCTCTGGTCCTCGGTCAATGGATTTCGCAGTGTCAGAGCCTCCGGCGTCGGCTCCATCGTATAATCCAAAGCCCGCTCGTCTACAAGCGTCAGGGTCCGCGCTTCAAAGAGTCCCAGACCAGCCAGCCTTTGGCGGAGAGACATTAACTCGTCATGGGCACGATCGGAAGGTGAGCTTGCGGTGGCCGAACCGAAGAGGCGCGATGGAATATTCTGGACCCCGGCCATCCGGCAGACCTCTTCGATCAGGTCCGATTCTCGCGCCAGGTCCTGGCGGTAGCTTGGCACTCTCCCAACGATTTCCACCTTCGTGTTTGAGCCCGAGCCGAGCCAGGAGATTGGCGGAATCCGGAACCTCCATGCCTAAGAGCTTGTTGCAACGTTCCGGGCGCATCTCAACCACACGGTTCAAATGGGCTATGGATCCGCCGATCACTACGCTTTCGTCGGCCTTTCCTCCGGCCACTTCCAAAAGCAGATCGGTAGCCCTGGCAGAAGCGAGCAATACTGCCTCCGGATCGACGCCCCGTTCAAACCGAAAACTGGACTCCGAAATCAACCCCAGCCGCCGACTGGTTCGACGGATGAAACCGGGATTGAAATAGGCCGCCTCCAGAAGCATATCGGTGGTGGTCGCCGTAACACCGCTCTGCTCGCCACCCATCACGCCGGCGATAGCCAACGTCCGCTGATGATCCGCGATCACGAGATCATCGGGATTCAGCTCATACTCTTTCTCATCCAGCGCCAGCAGTCGCTCGCCTGGATTAGCCTTTCGAATAACAATGCCCCCTTTGATATTCGCGAGATCGAACGCATGGAGCGGTTGGCCAAGCTCCAGCAGCACGAAATTCGTGACGTCGACGACGTTATTGATCGAACGCAATCCGGCCGCCTCCAATTTTTGCCGGAGCCAACCTGGACTCGACCCCACTCGGATACCCTTGATCAAGCGTGCGGCATAAAAGGGACAACCTTCCGCAGCCTCGAGTTGAACAACGCTTGAATCTTCACGAAGTTTGTCGGAAACGGCGGCTATCTCGGGCAATTTCGCCGGGGGAAGATCCAGCAAAGCAGCCAGTTCCCGGGCAATTCCATAGTGACTCAGTAAATCAGGTCGATTCGGCGTCACCTCGACTTCGAGCACGGTATCCGGTGGAAAAATATTCGATAACGGAGACCCGATCGCCGCATCGCCGGGCAAAATCAGGAGACCGGTCGCATCGTCGGCAAGATTCAATTCTCGCGCACTGCAAAGCATCCCCTCGGACTCGACGCCGCGCAGCTTGCTTGCTCTGATTTTTAGGCCGCCGGGTAAAAGAGCTCCGGGCAACGCCAACGGCACCTTGTCGCCCGCGCGAAAATTTTTCGCTCCACAAACTACTTGCCGCGGCAGACCGGAGCCGTCGTTCACACGGCAGACGCTCAGACGATCCGCGTTAGGATGTGTCTCAAACGATTCGATTTGCGCCACGATGACCTTGTCAAAATCCGCGCCGCGTTGTTGGACACCTTCAACCTCGACTCCCGCAAACGTCAGAGCTTCGACAACCTCGGGGACCGAGCGCGTGAGGGGCAAAAATTCTTTTAGCCAACTGAATGACAGTTTCATCTCGCGAACTGGGCTAAGAATCGTTGGTCATTTTCGATCAGCAAACGAATATCGGGCAAACCGAACAACGACATCGCCAGGCGTTCAAGCCCCATCCCAAAGGCAAATCCAGTCCAATCTTCCGGGTCATAAGCGCTGTCGCCGCGCCTTCCGTTGATTGCCTCGAATACGGCGGGATTGACCATCCCACACCCCAACAACTCCATCCATTTTCCGCTCTGGATTCCCGGCAACCGGATATCGAGTTCAAAACTAGGCTCGGTGAACGGAAAGAAATGAGGCCGCAGCCGGGTCTGCACTTCTTGTCCTAACAACTCGCGAACGAAATATTCCAAAGTTCCCTTGAGATCGGCGACACTGACGTCGGAATCGACATAGAGCCCTTCCAGTTGATTGAACTGATTCAGGTGAGTGGCATCGATTTCGTCGCGACGATAAGCGGCTCCCGGGCCTATCACACGCACCGGAGGTTTCTGCGCGACCATCGTTCGGACCTGAACGCTTGAAGTATGCGTCCGCAACAATCTTCCGTCAGGAAGGTAAAACGTGTCCGTATCGTTGCGCGCCGGGTGATTCGCCGGAGTGTTCAACGCGTCGAAACAGTGCCATTCCGTTTCAATATCGGGCCCATCCGCCAGCGCAAACCCCAGTCGCCGCAAAATTCGTATTGCCTGATCCTGAAGAAGTGTCAACGGATGCATCCCGCCAACTCGGAATTCCGTTCCCGGAAGCGTTTCGTCCACGTCGCTCAGAATCTGCGCCGTTCCCTCGGACTCGATGGCCTCGAGCCGGCTGTCAAGAGCCGCAGTGACAGCATTTCGGATTTCGTTCAGGAGCTTGCCGATGCGAGGCCGATCCTCTTTCGGCAGGTTGCGCATGTTTTCGCTTAACCGTGAAATGGCGCCGGCTTTTCCCGAGAAACTTCACCCGAATATTTTCGAGAGCGATTTTGCTATTTGCCTGCTGGATTTCACCAAGCGCCGTTTCCTGCAACCTTTGAAGGTCGTTGTCCATCAGAAATTGTAAGGGCAAAGCCGCCCGGCTTTGCCCTCTTAGAAAATGTCAAACCGAAACGGTTCGCCTACTCAGGCCGCGCTTTTTCGATCCAACGCCGCGACAGCCTTGTCCAGAATGGCCTTGAATGTCGCCTCGTCGGTCACGGCCAGATCAGCCAGCGCTTTACGATCAACCTCAATTTTGGCTGCGGCCAACCCTTCCATAAAACGGCTGTAAGTCGTGCCAAATTGCCGGCAAGCAGCATTGATTCGCTGAATCCAGAGGATTCCGAAAGTTGCGTTTCCGGGTCTTACGGTCACGGTAAGCCCAGTATTTCGCCTTCATCGTGGCGTCTTTGGCGTAGCGAAAAAGCTTGGATCGACGCCCCCGATAATCCTTTGGCTTTGTCGAGAACTCTTTTGCGGCGCTCTCTGCTCGCGGGCGCGTTTGTTGCTCTTGGCATTTTTATCATCCGGCATTTGCCGGATCCTCACGCACAGGTTGTTGTTTCATTCACATTTCCGTTCTCCGACCTCACCTGTCGCATCAGCCCCGAAAGACTTTCGGGGAAGGTGGAGAACGTTTGCCGCTTCTCAGTGGAACGGCAGGTTTTCTTTTATCCGCGCTACATCGGTTGGATCGAGGACCGCGGTCTTAGCGAGATGACGCTTGCGCTTGGCACTTTTGGATACCAACAAGTGCCGACGGCCCGCTTGGCCACGCAACACTTTGCCGGTCGCCGTTATCTTGAAGCGCTTCGCCACTGCTTTTTTAGTTTTGCGTCTCGATATTGGTTTTGGCATAGGGAGCCGGGAACCTATACTCTTGGATCCAGTTCGCAACAGGAAATTGGGCCGGAGCAGGCGAAGCATTCAACGCCATCGATCCGCAGCGAACTTCGATTGGCCGCAGCCCGGTGCCGGGAGGGTGCTGAACGCTTCGCCTACTCAAGACTGAAATACAAACCTGCACCGGTATAACCCCGACGCCATCTCCTCCTCGCGTTCAACACGCACTCCCAGAATTCGCTCCATCATTTCGCGTTCGAGGCGTCTGACCAGCGGAAACGCTTCGAGCAAGTCAAAAATTGGCGAGTGATACTCCACGATTGCGACCGGGTCACCACTCGAAAGCTCGGACATGTAACCTTCCTGGTCGCGGATTTTCACCAGCATTTCGGCCAGCTCCAGAACTGTCTTTCCGCGCAACTTCCGCATGTAATCCTCGGTCTTCAAAGCAAAGACCGAATACAACAATTTCTCCCCGGCTGCGTGACCATAAAGCCGATTCGCGGCATGCAGGATTTCAATCGTCGTCGCATTGGTCGCGCTGGGGAAAAAAATTTGGGCTTTCGGCAGTCAGTCGGTAGACCATCTCCGGGCGTCCCACCGGTTTTGGACGGCGCCAGGTATCAACGTAGCCGTGCCGCTCAAGCTCGTCGCAATGCTGTTTTACGCCCATGTAGCTAAGCTTCAGCCGCTCGCCGAGTTCATTGACAGAAAGTCCCTGGGTCTTCTTCAGAGTGTCAATGATCCGCATTCTTTGCGAACGGCCAACTTCACTTATTCGTTTCATCGGATTCCTGCTCTGCAACGACAATCGCGCATGACCAGCCCACCCAGGGCATCGTGCACAGCACCGCGCAATCCCCGTCCGGATGAACTCAATCAGAAATCCAAATGTTCCGCATGAAAAGGGCCAGTCCCCCGATCTCGCTTCGACTAGCAACTCCTCAGCGGAGAATTGCGAAAACGCAGGCTACTTTCCGACTTTTACGATCGAATAAGTTTTTACTCCCTTGCGGTCCAGCAAAAGCAAAAGGTTCGGCTTACCCTTCTGGTCGGCTAACGCCTTCTGAAATGACGCGGTATCGGTTACCTGGTTCCGCCCGACTTCAGTGATCACGTCGCCTGTCTGAATATCGGCCACGGCCGCCGGGCTGTTCGGAATGACCTCGGTCACCACGACTCCGGAATCCGACTTCAATCCTAGCTCCTGTTTCAGTTCAGGAGTCACGTCCTGGACTTGCACGCCAAAACTGGAGGCAACATTTTCGCCCTGCGAGGGGGGCGCCTGATTGCTGGCCAGTTTGCTCGTATCGGTCGGCAACTCTTCGGTCGTGACGGTCACAGTCATTTTTTTGCCGTTCCGCCAGACTACCCAAACTCACTTGTGCACCGATCTTTTTCTTCAAGATCTCGTTCTGAAGCTCCCTGGCACTGGAGACTGGGACGCCATCCACATCAGTGATGACATCTGCAGGACGCAAATCGCTCTTCGCCGCCGGGGTGTCCGCTTGAATCGTCCGTCACAACCACTCCTTTGTCCACCCCTTTGAATACTTCTGCGCGGTTCTGGTCATTCAGACTTTCGATGATAATTCCAAGCCAGGGTCGAACAATTTTGCCCGAAGCGATGAGCTGGTCGCTGACCTGCTTGGCAAGATTGCTGGAAATGGCAAACCCAAGTCCCGCGATTCAACCCATGGATCAAAGTATTCATTCCGATAACTTTGCCATCGATATCACAGAGCGGACCGCCACTGTTTCCGGGATTGATCGCAGCATCGGTCTGGATGTAATCCTCATACTTATCCGGCAACAGTTCGTTGCGGCCTTTGGCACTGACCACGCCCGATCGTGAATGTGTAGGCAAATTTGTAAGGCGTTCCGATCGCACACACGATCTGACCAACTTTCACTTCGTCGCTGTTAGCGAAATCGATCGTGGGAAGATCAGCGGCATCGATTTTTACGACCGCCACGTCGGTGCGCTCATCCGAGCCGATGATCTTGGCCGAGAATGTTCGCCCATCCTTTAGCTTGACGTTGATCTTGTCTTCACCGTCGATGACATGGTTATTGGTGACGATGTAGCCGTCCTGACGGACGATAAACCCGGATCCTTCGCTCTGATCGGGTTGTTCGCTTTCATCCCGTGGACCTCTGAAAAAGAAATCAAAACCATCCATTGGGTTGGACAGGACTCCCCGACCGGCCGCTTTTCTCGACATCGACCACCACCACCGCCGGAGCGACCTTTTCGTAGACAGCGGTGTAAGCGTTGTTCAGCTGATGGGCGATATCTTTGCCCGAATCCGGGCCGCCGCCTCGGCGATAAAGTGTCTGGGTTAACAGTTGGCTTAGTAGAAGTAGTCCCCCAAAAGCGAGGGCCGAGGCACGATCAATTACGCTCATAATGCAAGTACGCTTTGACAGAAGGGTTTCACCGCCTGTTGAATCACCGGATACTCCGCTACCGATGGCGTCGAACGCAACATTGCTTGTGAAGAGGGGTCAGGGCTCGACCCTGATTGACAATCGAAGGTGAGCCCTTAGTATTTTACCAACTAGTCAATCAAACATGCACAGCTTAGCCGAAACCGCCGATAAGCGGTTCCTTTCCTTCGCCCCAGGTTTCTGGCCGGATGTCGCTCCCGAGCTTTGGAACGATTGGAAATGGCAACTTGAAAAACCGGGTCACCAACCTTCAGCAACTCGAACAGAAAATCACACTTACCCCCGAAGAGCGCGCCGGGGTGATCCTTTCCGGGCAACAAGCTCGCGCTGGCAATTACGCCTCATTTTTTCAATCTCATCGACCCCGAAGATCCAAACTGCCCGATTCGTCGCCAGGTGATCCCGCGTGTTGAAGAGTCCGACCGGTCGCCGCTCGAAATGGCCGACCCGTGCGGCGAAGACTCCCATATGCCGGTCCCGGGACTTGTCCACCGGTATCCGGATCGCGTGCTCTTTTTAGTCACCGACCGGTGCGCCTCCTATTGCCGCTATTGCACCCGAAGCCGCGTCGTCAGCGGAGTTGGCGAACAAGAGTTGCATACCGATTTCGAGGAAGCTTACCGGTATCTGGAGACTCACACGGAGGTTCGAGACGTTTTACTCTCCGGCGGAGATGCCCTGCTCCTCTCCGACGATAAACTCCGCGGGATTTTGCGTCGTTTGCGCGCCATTGAACATGTCGAGTTCGTCCGGATCGGCACACGTGTCCCGATTTTCCTGCCGCAACGAATCACGCCGGAATTGTGCCAGATGCTACAGGAATTTCATCCGCTCTGGATGAGTGTTCACGTCAATCATCCTCGCGAGTTGACGATTGAGGTGAAGACGGCTCTGGAGCGTCTCGTCAACCACGGAATACCGCTCGGAAACCAAAGCGTGCTCCTGAAAGGCGTCAACGACGATCTGACCGTGATGAGGGCGCTGGTGCACAAGCTCGTCATGTGCCGCGTCCGCCCATACTACATCTATCAGTGCGACCTCATCCATGGGTCGTCTCACCTCCGGACCTCCGTGGCAAAAGGGATCGAGATTATCGAAGGCCTACGGGGTCATACGACCGGTTACGCTGTACCGCAGTTCGTCATCGATGCACCAGGGGGCGGCGGTAAAGTTCCGATCAACCCCGGATACATTCTCTATCATGACCACGAGAAAATCGTGATCCGAAATTACGAGGGAAAAACCTTCGAATACCCTGAATTGGAGATGGCCCGGCCTTCCGAACACCAATCCGAGTACGTGGAGGAATATCTGTATTCCTGAGAACGAGCCGGTTGTCAGTTGTCAGTGTCAGTGTCAGTTGCAGAAAGCGTTGTCGACGATTGAGACGAACCTCGCCGGAAGAGACGACGCGAAAGCCCAGGCATTCAGCTCAGGAAGGCCGCTCGGACGAAGATTTATTCTCGCAGTTTGCCGAGCGAAGAAAGCCGCCTTTCTTTAGCCGACACTGACAACTGACACTGACACTGACACTGACACTGACACTGACAACTGCTCCGGGGCTTTTATGTGGACCGGTGCTCGCGGCTGCTGTAACTGCTTCCATGGCCGGGATCGTCGTCAAGCCGCGTGCACGGATCTTTCACGGACACGACTGGGTCTATGGCTCAGAAGTTCTCAAGACGTTTGGTAACCCGGGCGCCGGCGACGTAATCTCGCTCAAAGACGGTCAAGATCGATCGTTGGGATCCGCGATCTACAATCCAAATTCACAGATCATTGCGAGACGATTTTCGCGCCGTAGACAGGAATTGGACCACGATTTCTTCGTTCGGAGAATCAGCCAGGCAATTGCTTCGCGCGAAAAACTCGGGATTCTGCGAAATCCAGGGCGCATCGTCTGGAGTGAAAGCGACGGTTTGCCTGGAGTGATCATCGATCGGTACGGACTGCATCTGGTCCTGCAGACTCTGACCCTGGCGATGGATCGGAGAAAGGAATTGATCGTCGGGGTCGCCAAAAAGCTCCTGGCGCCCAGCTCGATCATTGAGAGGAACGACGCGCCCATACGGAAAGCAGAAGGACTCGACATGGTCACAGGTCTCCTTTCCGGGGAGCAACCGGGCACGATCGCACTCGAGGCGAAAGGAATACGGTTTCACGTCGACCTGCTGACCGGACACAAGACGGGCCTCTACCTCGATCAACTGGACAATTACGACGCGGTGGCCGAACTCGCCAACGGAATGAGGGTTCTCGATTGCTTTTCAAATCAGGGGGCATTTGCGATCGCGTGCGCCAAAGCCGGAGCATCCGCGGTAACCGCTGTCGAAATCAGCGGTCCCTCGGTGAAGTTGATTAACGAGAATGCTCAACTGAATGGAGTCACCATCACCACGGAGGAAGCGAATGTGTTCGACTATCTCTCGAGGCAGATTCGAGAGAACGTCCAGTTCGATTTGATCATACTGGATCCTCCTTCTTTCACCAAATCAAAGGAGTCGGTCAACAGCGCGCGACGAGGTTACAAGGAGATTCATCTGCGCGCGCTACAATTGCTGGCGCCGGACGGATATCTGGCGACGTTCTCCTGTTCTCATCACTTTTCCCGTGAAATGTTTTTGGAGATGATCGTTGACGCAAGTGTGGACGCAAAACGTCACGTACGAATCGTCAAGTATCTGTCGCAGCCGCTTGATCATCCGATTCTTCCGCACATCCCCGAGACCGAGTATCTTAAGGGTTACCTGCTTCAGGTGCTGCCGGGAAGGTAGGGGAAGTTGTCAGTGGCAGTGTCAGTGGTCAGTGGCAGTGTCAGTGGGGAGCGGAGCTTTCTCATTTTTAAGGAAGGAAGGTGGTTCCAACCCGGGAGATAGAAATTCCTCGGTCTCCAGGCGTCAAACCACAGATTTTCGTTGCGGCGGCGTTTGTTTTCCTGAGAATGAAGTTCAATGTCGGAGAGTATGAAAGAACCGTTTCTCGATCTTCCGGACGAGCAATCTGCATCACCCGAAATGCTCGATTCGCAGGTCCAGCGGGCTCAGGAGCAGCTTCTGCAACTAAAGCGCCAGCAGGAGCAGATCGAAAAACAGAAACGTGAACTCGAAGAACTCAGCCGCAAACAGGAAGATCTCGAGAAGGGCCGCGCCGACATGATGGAGAAGCTAACCCGCTCGCTCGTGGTGATCGAGCGGGAAACTTACGAAGCCGAAAAACGGGTGGAACAGTTGCGGCTCACAAACACGACGTTTGCGCAGCACCTCGATTCTCTCGAAAGAATCAATCCGAAAGCCTGGAGCAATTCGGATCTTCACAAGGAATTGAGCAAAGCATTGAGTGCGGTGGACGACGCCCGCGCCGAATACACAAAATCGCTTACGAAAATTAATGCGAAATCCGACGCAGAGGTGATCAATCCCGGTCCAACAGTCGAAGAGACCTATTATTCGCCTCCGGACGATTCAAGTTTCGTGGTGTGGCTCAAACGCGGTTTCGCCTTCACGCTCCCTATTTTAATTCTTGGGCTGAGCGCGCTGCTGGTTTTCTACTTCATGCATGGGTGATACTCTTGAGTGATGGGACGTAGACGATTTAACGATTCTCCAATCTCGGCGAAACAGGACGAGCTCGCGAAACAGGAAGAAGAGCTGCGTCGACAAGTGGAAGAATTGCAGCGCAAGATCGAGGAAGCCCCGAAGTTGGCTCAGGCCGAACAGGAACGTCAGCGCCAGGAAAGGATCGAGCGCGCATCTACGAGGAGGAGCCCGTTCGATTCCCCGGATATCCTGCAGGATTCGCGGCACGGCGAGGATTTATTTTCGGAACGCCCGCGCCGGCCAAGACGCGCGCAGCGGCGTCAAGCTCGCCTGCGCCTGTTGATTTCCAGTTTGGCGGTCCTGGCTCTCGTCGCGATTGTGATCTTCCTTGCTATTCAGATGTTCAACCACCTGTGAGCAAAAGAAGTGTCGGTGTCGGTACGGAAAAGCGCGAATGAAGCTTGGACCTGTCGAACCGCCTCCACGGCTGACCCCTGGCAACTAACTGACACTGGTGTTGGCACTGTCGCTTCTCCTCGGTTGCGAATCGTCCGCCCTGGTTCTATTCGTTATGACGATCCAATGAGCTCAAAGAACTTTGACGTCGAATATCTGGCCGAACTGGCTCGCATCAAATTGACACCGGACGAGATTAAGACATTCGAATCTCAATTGGGGCTGGTGCTAGAGCACGTAGCAAAGCTGAATGAGGTCGACGTCTCCCAAGTCGAACCGATGGCTCACAGTTTCCCGATTTATAATGTCTTCCGCGAAGATAAGGTTCGAAAGAGCTTGGATCGCGAGATCGCTCTTTCGAATGCGCCGCTTCACGCCCATGGATTATTCATCGTAACGAAAGTTGTAGAATAACGCCGTGGAAATCACGTCGCTTACCGTTCATGAAGTTCAGGCGTTGATCCGCGTCGGGGAAATCTCACCGAAAGAAGTAATTGAAGCATTGGGTCACAGGATCGAAGAAGTGGATCCATTGATTCACGGTTATTTATCGCACGATCTGGATCGCGCAATTTCAGAAGCCCAACAGGTCGATGCGCGTCTCCCTCTGGGCGGCGTGCCGATTTCCATCAAAGATGTTATCAACGTCAAAGGCCATCCATGCGGTTGTGCCTCAAAGATTCTCCAAGGATACGTCGCTCCGTACGACGCGACGGTTATTTCGAAGCTTCGGGCAGCCGGCGCTATACCGTTTGGACGGGTTAACATGGACGAATTCGCCATGGGGTCTTCGACGGAAAATTCGGCGTTCGGTCCGACGCGAAATCCATGGGACGTTACGCGCACTCCTGGCGGTTCAAGCGGGGGTTCTGCCGCTGTGGTGGCCGCCGATGAGGGTTTCGCCGCCCTTGGATCGGACACGGGTGGTTCGATACGTCAACCGGCTGCACTTTGCGGTCGGGTCGGTCTGAAACCGACTTATGGGCGCGTCTCGCGTTATGGCCTGGTCGCATTTGCCTCTTCCCTGGATCAAATCGGTCCGATCACCAAAGATGTGCGGGACGCGGCGATCCTGATGAATGTTATCGCCGGACCTGACAAGTGCGATTCGACTTCCCTGCACGAACAAGTACCAGATTTTACGACTGCTCTCGAGAAAGGGGTCAAGGGACTGAAGCTCGGCCTCCCGAAAGAATACTTTATCGAAGGCCTGGATCCTGAGGTGGAAAAAGCCGTACGGGCGGCTGTCGCGAATCTTGAGAGCCAGGGAGCCGAGGTGATCGAAATCTCGTTGCCACACACCGAATTCGCGCTAAGCACCTACTACATCATCGCTCCCGCCGAAGCCTCGGCGAACCTCGCCAGATTCGATGGAGTGCGGTACGGCTTCCGCGCCCAAGAAACTAAAGGCCTGCTGGACCATTACGGCAAAACAAGAGAAGAGGGGTTCGGCCCAGAGGTCAAACGCCGCATTATCCTCGGCACCTACGTACTGAGTTCGGGCTATTACGACGCTTATTATCTGCGGGCTCAAAAGATTCGAACCTTGATCCGACAGGATTTCGCGACTGCCTTCGAGAAGGTGGATGCAATTGTCTGCCCGACATCCCCGACTCCGGCATTTAAACTCGGTGAGCGCACGAACGATCCTCTGAGCATGTATCTCGCAGACATTTTTACTTTGGCCGCAAACATCGCCGGAATCTGTGGAATTAGCGTGCCGTGCGGTTTCCTCGAAATATTAGGAAAACGACTCCCGGTTGGTCTTCAGATCCTTGGCAAGGAATTGGATGAATCGACCGTGCTCCGAGTCGCTTACGCATACGAACAAAGCACAGATTGGCATAAGACGAAGCCGCGCATTGGTTAGGCCTTTTTACGTGCAGGCCGCTATTCGTGAGATCCGCAATTACACGTTGGTATAAAGTGACTAGTCCGTTGGACAAGGAATGCCTAACTTTTCTGCCATCCGCACCAGCTCTGCCAACGATCCGGCCCGCATCTTTTGCATGACTCCCCGACGCTGGATTTTAACGGTAAATTCGGTGGTCCCCAGCTTACCGGCAATTTGCTTATTCAGTAGGCCAGTCACAACGAGCCCCAGCACTTCGCGTTCACGCTGCGTCAACAAGTTGTACCGTGCACGCTGTTCGGCAATCTCAGCTTGATGCTTTCGATTTGCGCAGTCGTGCTGGATCGCCTGGTGAATCGCATCGATCGAATACGCAAGATGCGCATCTGATCGCTGACTGTGCGCATGGCTTCCACGGCGTTCATCATGAGATTCAGTATCACCTGTTGCAGCAGGACCCGATCAACAACTACCGGAGGAAGATTCTCAGGCATTTCCGTCCGCAGGGAAGCACCGTTTCGCCGACGTTCGCCGTCCGACAAGGCAATGACTTCCCTAACAATGTCATTGATGTCCGAGCGCTCCCTAAACCGTTCTCCTCCCCTGAGAAGGCCACGAATCCGAACAAGCACACTGCTGGCCCGAGTTCCATCCCGAATGATAGCCTCAACGGCTTGCAGCATCTCGTCCAGGTTAGGCGGTTTCGCGGTGAGCCAACGCAAACAAGAGTGGCGGTATAAAATAGTATTCCAGCGCGACAACGGACAGTGCAGCTGCGAAGACTCCCGGCCAAAGTCCCCCATACCAGCTACTGAACATAATCGAGCAAAAGAAGAGGGTTGCATTGTGCTTTATGACCGATCCCAGCATTAGCGTGATGACCGCCGCCATACCTACTGATATGGCAGCCACTGCGTAACTTAAAAGCAGTCGCGTCCACATGCGGATCGGATCCGATTTTGACATAGTAGTACTCTAATCTTAACTTTACATTCTGAAAGCGCAACGCACCTTCACACCAAAGATCAGCAGCCAGTAGCCGGGAGCACAACCTGGAGCACAACCCGCCTTGGGGGGATCATGGGCATTGCCGGCGACAGTTAGATGCATAACCCACGCTCAGCACCCGATGGGAACAGCTCATGTTATACTTTGGTAGTAAATCTTTAAAACCAAGGTCTTACTTTATGGACAAGAGCCGGCCAGTATTGTTCTATCCAGCCCTTTTAGACGACCTAACTAAACTAACAATTACGCCGGAATACACCTCAGAACAGGTGCCTGAAATTATTAATCAAGATGAGGGAGTGCGCACCAATCCCAGAGTCGCGAACTGATGGGATCATTACCGACCTTCGGGATATGCCGAAGCTAAAGAACACGCCGCCGAGAGTGGTATCCGAGCAACTGGTGACTCCTGAGCGGTGGCCGGCGCTTACTCTTCGGCTCCTTTCAGTTTTGTCAGGACATTGAAATCCTCGAGCGTCGTGGTGTCTCCGGTAACCTGGCCTCCGCCTGCAACTTCTTTGAGCAAGCGGCGCATGATTTTCCCGCTTCGAGTCTTTGGCAGCGCTTCCGCAAAACGGATATCGTCCGGCTTGGCAATCGCCCCGATCGCGGTCCCGACATGCTCTCGCAGTTTTTCACGAAGTTCCGGCGTGGGGTGCTCCGTTTCTTTCAAAGTCACGAACGCAACGACCGCCTGGCCCTTCAGCTCATCGGGACGCCCGACGACGGCGGCCTCGGCAACGCAGGGATGGCTGACTAACGCACTTTCGATTTCTGACGTACCTAATCGGTGCCCGGCCACGTTCAGAACGTCATCTATTCGCCCAACGATCCAGAAGTAACCATCCTTGTCTCTCCGAGCACCATCACCGGTAAAGTAAGATCCTTTGACCTCGCTCCAGTACTGTTTCTTGTAACGTTGCTTATCGCCCCAGATCGACCGCAACATCGAGGGCCAGGGCTGGCGTACCACGAGTTTGCCTCCAACGTTCGGCGGAACTTCTTTCCCCTCGTCATCCACTACCGCGGCATCAATCCCAAAAAACGGCAGGGTCGCTGTACCCGGTTTGAGAGGCGTGGCTCCAGGCAGCGGAGTAATCATGATCGCTCCCGTCTCCGTCTGCCACCACGTATCGACGATCGGGCAGCGACCACCTCCGATCACTGTGTGATACCACATCCAGGCCTCGGGATTAATTGGTTCCCCTACTGTGCCAAGCAACCGGAGCGAAGAAAGATCATGCCGGTTTGGATATTCGTCGCCCCAGCGAATGAAAGCTCGAATCGCAGTAGGCGCAGTATAAAGCAGTGTAACTCCATACTCCTCGATCAACTCCCAGAAACGGTCCGGTTCCGGCCAGTTCGGAGCGCCTTCATACATCAAGACCGTCGCGCCGTTGCATAGCGGGCCATACACAATGTAGCTGTGGCCGGTGACCCAGCCAATATCTGCGGTGCACCAATAAATGTCCTCCGGCTCTGAGATCGAAAACGTATTTCGTAGTCAGAGCCGTTCCTAACAAATATCCCGCAGTGGTATGCAGTATCCCTTTTGGTTTACCCGTCGAGCCGCTGGTGTAAAGGATGTAAAGAGCATCTTCAGAATCCATCGGCTCGGGCGGGCAGTTTCCGTCGACGTACTCCATTTCCCTGTGCCACCAGGCATCCCGGCCTTCCTTGATATGAATCTCGTTGTTGGCGCGACGAAAAACGATGACCCGCTCGATCTGCTCGTTGCTCTTTAAGGCGTCATCGACATTCTTCTTCAACGGCACGATTGCCCCGCGTCGATATCCGCCGTCCGCGGTAATCACCATCCTGGCCCCGCAATCCTTGATGCGATCCCTGATGGATTCAGAACTGAACCCGCCGAAAACGACCGAATGAATGGCCCCAATTCTGAGCACAAGCCAGCATCGCGATAGCGGCTTCTGGACACATCGGCATGTAAATAATGATGCGGTCCCCTTTTTTGATGTGGTTCCGCTTCAGAACATTGGCGAACTTGCAAACCTCTCGATGAAGCTGCTGATACGTCAAAGTCATTTTATCACCGGGCTCACCTTCCCAGATCAGCGCAGCTTTATTCCGAGTCACCCCGGTCAGATGCCGGTCGAGGCAGTTCTCGGAGACATTCAACTTACCGCCGACGAACCACTTTGCGAAAGGCTCTTTCCATTCGAGAACTGTCTTCCACTTCTTTTGCCACAAGAGAATCTCCGTAGCTTGTTGCGCCCAGAATTTCTCCGGGTTCTTTATCGATTTGCGATATAACTCCTGATAATCGGCTAAGCTGGAGATGTGGGCCTTTTTTGAGAAGTCCTTTCCCGGCTTGAAGACCCGATTCTCGACCAGGTGCGATTCAATGTTGATGCTCATTGCTCATTGGGGGATACGAATTGTTCTCGGTTAGATTCTTTCATGCAAAAGGAAGAATTGGAAAAGAGGTCACGTCGTCAGCCGGGCTTCAAATTCTCACGACCGGAAGAGGATACCGAAGGATAAGTT
Source organism: uncultured Verrucomicrobiae bacterium (assembly GCA_963782115.1). Taxonomy (GTDB): domain Bacteria; phylum Verrucomicrobiota; class Verrucomicrobiia; order Chthoniobacterales; family JAFAMB01; genus JAFAMB01. Next base: position 167,800 of record CAWAIK010000007.1, on the reverse strand, counting down.
CGTTATCCAAAAGTATCTCTACATGATGCAACCCGTACTGCTGGAATTGAACGCCAGCGAACACATTCACGTTGGTGACGTGCCCGTCCAGTTCTTTCAGTTCAAATTCGATGTGCGATTCGGCCATCAGCTGCACCTCCTCGACGCCAAGGATCCGGGAGGTCTGGCGAAATTTGCCGAAACCGCCGCACCAACGCGTCCAGAGACAGAGTTTTAACAGACCAACCGGAAGCGTCGGAGTCGGAAGAACGTTAATCACTCCCACGAGGGTCTGAAGGCCATTGACTTCCTGTCGAACATCTTCACATACGATCGACGCCTGGAGATCAGGAAGAAGATTGTCCGCTCCCATGAAATCTCTTTCGCCGCTTCGCCGGTCCCGGGCTGGAATCGTGTGATCTCCCGGACCAGGCCCGACCGGCTCAAATGGCCGACTCACCTCGTTCTTCGGTCCGAATTCGAATCGCTTGTTCGATCGGCACCACAAACACCTTGCCGTCACCGATTTTCCCCGTCCGCGCCGCCTCGACGATGGTTTCGACGGCTTTCTGAACTCGATCGTCTCCCACCACGATCTCAAATTTCACCTTCGGAAGAAAATCGACTGTGTACTCGCTGCCGCGATAGATTTCCGTATGACCCTTTTGGCGTCCAAAGCCTTTCACCTCGCTGACGGTCATCCCTGCGATCCCAATCTCCGTCAAGGCCTCTTTCACGTCCTCCATCTTAAAAGGTTTAATGATCGCCTCGATTTTCTTCATAACCGCCCAAGATTGAAATACTCGGAATGAAAACGCAAGGAAACAGACCAGATTTCGCGGCGGGGTGTCATTGACGATTAGGCCGGTCGGTGTAATCCTTCGGCGATCCCGGCAATCACCGCCGGCAGCAACATATGTTCGGACAACTGTATCCGGGCGTGCAAGCTTTCCGGAGTATCATCGGGAAGAACCGGCACGGTCTCTTGGCCCAGAACCTCACCTGCGTCGACTGCTGCATCGACAAAATGCACGGTGCATCCGGTCACTTTCTCGCCCGCCGCCAGAGCCTGCTTCCATGCCTCCAACCCGGGAAACTTCGGCAGCAGCGAAGGATGAATGTTAATGATCTTTCGCGGAAACGCGCTGAGCAGCGGTTGCTTGACGATCCGCATAAAGCCGGCAAGGACAACAAGCTCGACATCCGCTTCGAGCAACAGGCGAACGATATCTCCTTCGATTTCCGGCTCCAGCCTGGTCCGAAACCGCCCCGGGCGAACGTACAGGCCGGGAACCTGAAAATCGCGGGCAAAGCTCAGAATGCCGGAATTTTCCACGTCGGAAATGACGATGCGCACTTCCGCATCCAATCGGCCGTCTACAATCTGTTCCATGATTGCCCGAAAATTCGATCCTTTTCCGGACCCGAGCACTCCCAGCCGCAACGGTGGACGTTTCATCTGCGCTGAAAGGCTTCAACGAGCTTCGAAGTCGATTTGCCCGGCACCAACGGCAGAATTTCGATTTTTGCGCCGATCTCCTTCAGCGCGGCCACTTCGGCTGGGTCCAGACTGTTAAAGGTGTAATCACCGCCCTTCGCATAGACTCGCGGGCGGACCTGCCGCAAAAGGTTGTCCACCCGTTTTTCACCAAAAATGATCACGTAATCGACTGCCTCGAGCGCGGCGATCACTTCCGCCCGATCCTCCTGCGAATTCAATGGGCGGCCCTCCCCTTTCAGTTCCCGAACCGAGGCGTCACCATTCAGACCGACAACCAGGATGTCACCGAGTTGTTTGGCTGCCGCCAGAATCCGCACATGACCGGCATGCAGAATATCAAAACAACCGTTCGTGAAAACGATCGTTTTCCCTGGGTGCCGGTTGCGCACCTCAGCAGCCTCGGTTCGATCCAGAATCTTAGTTACCCCGATCATCACTCCATCGCTTTTGTGTTGCAGTAGCAGGTTATCCCACTAAGTCTACTTTGACCAACAGCTCATCCGGAAAGATGGCCTATTCGTCCCGAAGGACCTTCAAGGGCTCAATCCGGAAAGTTTGAAATCATGATAAACCGGATTCAGTCTGAGCCCGGGACGCTTCGCCAGCAACTCCGCGTCCAACCGTCGCGCAAAATCCCTTGCATCAACCTGAAAAACCCCGGGTTGCTCATTTAATCGCGCAGCTCTTTGATCGCCAGAGCCGCATCCTCAGCTCGGAAAACACCGGTGCCGGCAACCAGCACATTCGCGCCGGATTCGCGTGCGATCGCGGAAGTGTTTGGGTAAATCCCGCCGTCGACTTCGATATGAAAATCGAGTCCAAGTTCAGCTCGAAGCTGAGCCCCTCGCTTCACCTTGGTCATCATTGCCTCCATGAAATGCTGGCCGCCGAAGCCGGGATTGACCGTCATCACTAGCAACAGATCGATCTGATCAAGAAATGGCTCTACCCTTTCGAAGGGAGTTGGCGGGCTGATCGCCAAACCACATGTGGCACCTGCAGCGCGAATACCTTTCAACGTGCCGCCGATATCGTAATCGGGTTCGACGTGGATTGTGATATTGCTTACGTACGGAATGAATCGCGGGAAAAAATGGTCGGGCCGCTCGACCATGAGGTGTGTATCCAATGGAACGGTGGCGATTTTTGCGATGGATTGCACAATGGGCGGTCCAAACGAAATATTGTCGACAAAATGGCCATCCATCACATCGAGATGCAGCCAATCTGCGCCGGCTTTTTCGATCCGTTCGCACTCCGCTCCGAGTCTGTTGAAATCACATGCCAGTACCGAGGGAGCAACGATTATCGGTTTGCTGTTCATCGATTCTTCCTTCTCTTTAGCCCTTATCATGGACGATTTGCTGGATTTTTCGAGCGATTCCTATTTCATGGGCGAAGCTTTGCGACAAGCGAAGAAAGCCGAATCCCAAGATGAAGTGCCGATCGGCGCCGTGATTGTTCGGAACGCAGAGATCATCGCACGCGCATGGAACCAGGTGGAAATCCTGAAAGATGCTACTGCTCACGCAGAGATACTGGCAATCACGCAGGCCGAAAGTGTCGTGGACGACTGGCGACTGGACGACTGCGATCTCTATGTCACCAAGGAACCGTGCCCGATGTGCGCAGGAGCGATCGTCCAAGCCAGGCTTCGCCGCGTCATCTACGGCTGCCCGGATCCGAAGACCGGCGCGGCTGGAGGCATGATCAATCTGCTCCAAATGCCACCGCTGAATCACCAATGCGAAATCACTCGTGGCGTGCGAGAAATTGAGTGTCGCGAGGTATTGCAGCGGTTTTTCCGGAGAAAGAGAGATTGATTGATTCCATGATTCCGGATGTTCTAACCACAGACTACCCATTCTCAGCTTCGTTTTCAGGATTAACGGATCAGCATGCAATCCCCGTAGCTGAAAAAACGGTATCTCTCCTTCACCGCTTCTCGGTACGCTTCCAGGATGAACTCGCGGCCGGCAAATGCGGCAACCAGCATCAAGAGCGTCGATCTCGGAAGATGAAAGTTGGTCAGCAATGAATTCACCCGTCGAAACTGGAACGGCGGATAGATGAAAATATCGGTCACGCCTTTGCCAGGCTGTATTTTGCTGAATCGCTGCATCAAAGTTTCCAGGGTCCGCACAGTGGTCGTCCCAACCGCCAGTACTTCTCCGGCCGCCTCAATCCTGGCAGCAGCAGCGGTTGTCACTTCGAACTCTTCGCGATGGAGTTGATGTCCGGTTATATCCGCAACTTTGAGTGGTTGAAATGTTCCGACACCCACGTGCAGCGTGAGAAATTCATGCGGGACCCGGTCCAGAAGCTCCGGCGTGAAATGCAAGCCGGCGGTCGGTGCCGCAATCGCCCCCTTTTGTGAGGCAAAGACGGTCTGATACCGTTCACGATCAATGGCCTCCGGCATTCGGGTGATATAAGGAGGAAGCGGTATCTCCCCGATTTCGTTGAGGTCAATCGGCCGATCGAACCGAATCACGCGATCGCCTTCAGCGCCAATCTGAAAAACATTGCCCACATGGCCATGGAACGAAAACGTTCGCCCCAGGGAAAACGATTTGCCCGGTCGCACAAGGCATCGCCAGGTCAACGGATCGACTTGTTCCAGCAAAAGCATTTCCGCGTTGCGATCAGGGAATCGAATCCGAGCAGGAATGACTTCGGTGTTGTTCAGGACGACCAATTCCTCGGGCCGAATCAATTCGACAAAATCGCGGAAACAAAGATGTGTGCTCCGCTGGCTATGACGCTCCAGGAGCATCATTCTCGATTCATCCCGCCGCTCGGCCGGGTAACGGGCGATGAGTTCGTCCGGGAGCTGGTAGTTATAATCTGCTGTCCGCAAACTCATTTCTTTTGCAGGAGTTCCGGAGCTGCAGTAGGCAAAACCCAGCGGAGACAAAAATAAAGATTTACGATCTTAATCGAGCGCAACGGTCAAAACTCGCAAAATCGACAGGGCGGAAATCCGCAGATCCATTCTGTAACTCCTGAACTCCTAACTGAGGGTCAGGCGTTTGATTTTTGCTGAGCAGCCGGGGCTGGTGTCAGCTTGTTCCCAAATTTTTGATCAAGAATTCTGTTCCACTCCTTGAGCCGCGTTTTTTGCTCTGCAAACAACTCATCGATTGGATCAAGAACATCGATCGATTGGATCTTATCTCCTTGAGCGATTTTTGTGGCGATATCCAAACCCTTGGTCACCTGTCCGAAGATCGAGTAACTGCCATCCAGCGATTTTACATGCTCTTCCTTTAGGGAATCAATGGTCACGTAGAACTGGCTGCCATTCGTGTTCGGACCGGCGTTTGCCATCGCCAGAGCACCGACATTGACGTGGGACAACGAGGGATGAACTTCGTTTTCAAAGCGGTAACCAGGTCCCCCGCTTCCGGTCCCGATAGGGTCGCCACCCTGGATGACAAAACGCGGGACGACTCGGTGAAATGTGAGTCCGTTGTAAAATTTACGGGCTGCCAGGTTGAGGAAGCTCGCAGCCGTCACGGGAGCCTTCGACGGGAAGAGCATTGCCTCGATATCCCCTTTCGCCGTGTGAATAACAATCCGAATATCATTCAGCATTTAGAGTCACCCTCCGTTGCAACGGCCGCGAAGCCAAGGGAAAATTGAGCGGAAGAGAATTTACAATAAGCGCTTTGCGCGGGGAGTTGATCCACCCTAATAAGTTCCATGCTGAAACTCGGCTTGGTCCAGATGCGATGTTCGATCCATCCGCCTGAAAATGTGGACAAGGCAGAAGCAATGATCCGCAAGGCTGCTTCGGAGGGTGCCAATATCATTTGTCTCCAGGAGCTTTTTAACACCGTCTACTTTTGCCAAAGCGAAGATCACGGATATTACCGATTCGCCGAAGAAATACCAGGGCCGACCACCACCCGTTTAGGGAAGATCGCAAAGGAACTTAACGTGGTCGTTATCGCGCCAATATTCGAAAGACGCGCGGCCGGGCTTTACCATAATTCAGCCGCCATCATCGACGCTGACGGCAGCTATATCGGAAAGTATCGGAAGATACATATTCCAGACGATCCGCTCTTCTACGAGAAATTCTATTTCACGCCCGGGGATCTCGGGTTCAAGTCCTGGAAAACCAGGTTTGCGAAGATCGGTGTCTTGATCTGTTGGGACCAATGGTACCCGGAGGGCGCTCGGTTGACTGCTCTTAGCGGCGCTGAAATCCTTTTCTATCCGACCGCAATCGGCTGGCATCCACGCGAAAAAGAAGTCTATGGCAAGCGTCAGCATTCCGCCTGGGAAACGATCCAACGATCCCATGCGATCGCAAACGGCTGCTACGTTGCGGCGCCGAATCGAACAGGGCACGAAGCGCCTTCCGGAGGAGACGGGATTGAGTTCTGGGGACAGAGCTTCGTCGCGGATCCGGCAGGAGAGATCGTCGGGAAGGCGGCAGTGGACAGGGAAGAAACTCTAGTGGTTGAGATTGATCTCGCGCAACTGGAACAGCAGCGGATTCATTGGCCCTTCCTTCGGGATCGTCGAATCGACGTATACGCCGATATAAGCAAGCGCTATATCGACTAACCCAAATCGTTTGGAGCGATGGAGTGATGCGGAAGACGTTTACCGACCATAGTCCCGCTGCTCTGGGATATCGCATGCCGGCCGAGTGGGAACCGCACGAAGCGACGTGGCTCTCCTGGCCCCGTCGCGAGGGAATCAGTTTCCCCGATGCCTACGACGAAGTGATGCCGGTCTTCGTCCAGATGATCGACGCGCTGCGTGAGTCTGAAGAGGTGAGAATCAACGTGATCGATCATGATGACGAACAACAGGTTCGTTTGCTGTTGAAGGATATCGACACGAGTCACGTGGAGTATGTGCACATCCCGACCAACGAACCGTGGTGCCGCGACCACGGCCCGATCTTTATCAAACGCGACAGTGACCCGCAGCTCGCCATTGTCGATTGGGATTACAACGCCTGGGGCGGCAAATACCCTCCCTTCGACCTCGACGAGGTCGTTCCGACCCGCATCGCGGAACATCTTCGCGTGCCTTTGTACTACCCAAGATTGGTGATGGAGGGCGGTTCGCTTGACGCGAATGGGACAGGAAGCCTGCTGACCACCACATCTTGTCTGCTCAACCCGAATCGCAACCCTGGAAAATCAAAAATCGAGATCGAACAAGCTCTGCGCGACTATCTGGGCGTCACCAATATCCTCTGGTTGACCGACGGCATCGAAGGCGACGACACGGATGGGCACATCGACGATATCAGTAGATTTGTCGGGCGGACAACCGTCCTGACCGCTATTGAGGAGGATCCTCAAGACCCAAACTTTGAACCGCTCCGGACCAACCTCGAGCTGCTCAGAACGATGAAATCCGAGGACGGCAACCCGCTCGAGACTCGTACGTTGCCGATGCCGCCGCGAATCAACAAAGAAGGTCGCCGGCTTCCAGCAAGCTATGCGAATTTTTACATCGCTAACAAAGTGGTCCTTTTGCCGGTGTTCTGTTCACCCAAGGACAAGCGCGCTTACGAGACCCTCCAGAATTGTTTCCCGGAACGAAGGATCATCCCGATCGATTGCACCGAACTGGTTTGGGGTCTCGGCGCTTTTCATTGCCTGACTCAACAGCAGCCGGCCATTTGAATACCTCAAGGCATCCGGGCGCTACCGGATCTTAACATTCTTTCGCAGAAAGGTTGGAACATCGAGGTCCTGGCCATCGATGATTGTGGGTTCACTCTTTTCAAAGCGCCCGCGCGAAATCGGCTCGAACTGCAGCGTTTCTTGTTTCGCTTCAGCTTTCTTCGCGGCCGACAACTGCAGTTTCGCTTCCAATTTGATGGCCGTACGAGCTTGCGCAGGCTTGTGCGGTTCGGTTTCTGTGCGGGGAAGCATCAGTTCTTCGGCGGCACGATCCGAAGCGCGTTCAACGGGAAGCGCTTGTTCCTGCGAAGCCGCTTTCGGAGATGGCGCTGGAATTGCCGGAGGCTTCCAAGGTTCCGGTTTGATATCCGGTTGCGCCACAGGTTCGACGGGATAGACCGTTCTCTGGCGAGGTTGAGCCGCGGGTTTTTCCGTGCCGTTACCCAAGGAACTTAAGATGGACACAGAAAGACGGTTACCCATGCGCGTCTCAATACCGATCCCCATGAAGAGCTGCGTCTGGTCGCTAATATGCCGATTGAGCTCTTCCATGATGATTTGAACTTCGCCCAAGGTCACGTTGGCGCCGCCGCAGATGTGAACAATTGCGTGAAAGGCATCCTCCAACAGCGCTCCCCGGTCCATCAGCGGGTTCTTGAGCGCCTTTGCCAGCGCGTCATGCGCACGGTTTTCACCCTCGGCTTCTCCGTATCCAAAAATGGCGCGCGCATCTCCGTTCCGCAACACAGCGCAAACATCGTCAAATCCAATGTGCAAGAGCCCAGGCCGTTGCAGGAGACTGGCCACGGAACGAATGCTTTGCGAGACGGTGAGGTCGGCAGCCGCGAACGCTTCATGAATTCCCATCCGCGGGAGAGTGATTTCTGCCATCCGATCATTCTCGAAACAAACCACCGCGTCGCAAACCGCCCGCAATCGGGTCAGACTTTCCTCTGCTTGTGCGCAGCGCCGGCGCCCTTCAAAACTGAAAGGGACGGCCGCAAACGCCAGCACCAAAGCGTTTTCCTCCTTGGCAATTTGCGCCACCAATGGCGCAGCCCCAGATCCGGTCCCGCCGCCCAAACCGGTGCACAGGAAAATAACGGTGCCACCTTGCAGAACAGACCGAATCTCGTCGGTTGCTTCCTCGGCAGCAGCATAGCCCAGTTCGGGATCCCCGCCGGACCCAAGGCCTCTGGTCAGATTTCGACCAAGTTGCACCTTATGCGCAGCCACCGACGCCGTGAGCGACTGAACATCCGTGTTAATCGCGACCAAGTCCGCCGCTTCGATGCCGTCGAGCATCACGCGGTCCAGGATGTTGGAGCCTGCGCCGCCAACACCAACCACTTTCACATGGACTCGTTCGCCCGAGTTATTCTCTCGATCGTACTGCCGATTTAGCTGCACCATATTGCTGGGTTAGTTACGAAATATTCCTTTGATTTTTTGAAATGCGTTCCGAATCAGCCCTCCGGAAACGGGCCTGTCCATCTGCACCAGGTGCGCGTACTTCACCAGACCTAGCGCAGTAGAAAACTGCGGATTCTCGAACGCCGACGTCACTCCGGCCATCGGTAACGCATGTGTCATGGTCACCGGCATCCCAAAGATATCCGACGCGAGATGCTCCAGCCCGCGAATCTGGCTGCAGCCTCCGGTAATGAAGACTCCCGCTCCGACATAATGGAGATTTTGATCCGCCTCGATCTGCCGCTTGACGATATCCAGAGCCTCACGAAGACGTTCGTGAATGATCTGATTCAAGGACTCTCTCTCAATCTCCCTTCCGGCAAAGCCAGTTTCGTCCTTGAGTAAGATCGTTTCGCCCGGAAATGCCGTTCCGAGTGTCACGTTTCCTTCGTCCACCTTTAGTTTTTCAGCGCGTGCAGAGGGAATTTTCAGACCAATCGAGATATCGTTCGTGATATGGTCACCGCCTATCGCCAGCACGCCGCTCTGCTTCACTGCGCCATCGACATAGACCACAAAATCGGTCGTTCCACCGCCGATATCGATCACGATCGCTCCCAATTGTTTTTGGTTCTTCTCTAGGATCGCCTGCGCTGTCGCGAAAGAATTGATGATCACGTCGGCTGGTTCGAGTTCCAACTCCTTGACACAACGGATTGCGTTTTGGATCCTGGTGCGAATTCCATAGACGATATGAAAATCCGCCTCCAGCTTCTTCCCTAGCAATCCGACCGGGTTAAGGACTCCGTCTTGCCCGGCCACATAATAGTGCTGGATGATTGTGTGGAGAATGCAATCCTCCATCGGCAGGCTGACTTCTCGTGCATTGGTGCGGACGTCATCCAGATCTTGCTCGTCGATCTCTTCTCGTCCTTCTTCCAGCACCACCACCCCACGGTTATTGAAACTCCGGATGTGACTCCCGGTGATCCCCAGGTAAACCTCGCTGATTTCGACGTCGCTTTTCTCTTCCGCGTCCACAATCGCGTCGTGGACACACCGCTTTGCGGTTTCAAAGTCGACAATCTCACCCTTGCGAACGCCGCGCGCAGGAACGCTCCCCACCCCAACGACCTTCAGCGTTCCATCGCTTCGCGCCTCCGCTACCACAGCGCAGATTTTTGAAGTGCCAATCTCAAGGCCTACAAAGATGTTGTCTCTAGCCATTCAATCGAGTCGTCTCTACCGGAAGTGCTCGCCGAACCGGAGGCACAGACTGCCTCCCGTCTTCTCCCGCTGCCGCGGGCGGAGCCATAAGATCGTCCCTCCCTAGACGGCTTCAACCTGGAGTGCTCCCGTTTTTGTTGAAGTTTCTTTTCTTGTAAATTCGATCCGTTCGCCGGCAAGCCACTCTTTGATTCAGCGGATTGCAGAGACGACCCTTCGTACGTCGACCCGGCTTTTGACTTGGCCGGTCGGCGCCCGGGGCCGCACCGGCATTCGACCCAACAGTTGAGTCACCGGGCGTTGTCGATGGAATCTCCTGCACAAATGTCACCGGCACATTGCGCTGCACCATGAGATTCACGGTCTGCAGTTCTCGACTATTTTTGTCGCAATAACTCAGCACCGTGCCCAGACGGTGCAACTGCGGTTCGATCTCGTCCGTGCCGAAGGTGACGCTGGCATGCTGTTTGTCCGTAACCGTCAGGCAATATCCTTTTGAAACGTCGATGCTTTGAATCTGGAAACGGCCCTGCAAAATCTCCGCCGAAGCGCGAATCAGATCGAGCGCCGCCTTCACATCATCCTGTTCCAGCGGTTGACCCGCCTGGCAATTCGAAGTGTCGACTCCGATGATCAGAGGCAGCCCAAGGTATTCTGTGGCAAGCGATTTGGTCTTCAAAAGGATCCCGCGCCGATCAACAAGATAGGCGTTTTCAAAGCTAAACGATCCGACATTGGTTTCCGGCGGAACCACCCACGCCACCGGTCGGCGTTCCTGAACGGAAATCACCAGCTTATTCGGAAGAATTCGCTGGATCCGGCTCTCTTCGACCTGTGGCAGTGCGCCGAGTTGTTCTCTGCACTTTGGGAAGATTAATGGCAAAAATGTTCTTCCCTTCGGCGACATCCGCTGCGCGCAAAATCGCTTCACGGGTCAAATTGCCATCCGACTTCACTTCGATCGCTTTCAAGGCGTAATCGGAATTTGCAAAGAACAGGGCATTCAAGATCCGTTTCGCGCCAAATGCGATTCCGCCGAGCACCGACGCGATCAAAATAAAACCGCACACGGTCAGCAACACGCTCTGCGTGCGCCGTGCGGCCACATTCTTCGCACGGACCTTGACGTCGAGGAGATGCTGGCGCTTTCGCTGCTTGAAGGTGGAAGCGCGCTTATTCTGTTTCCGCAGTTTCTTTTGAATGATCACCGCTTGCTTGCCAACCTCCTTTCCAAGGACAATTGGACGATGAATTCACACAGCTGTGACATGGAGATACCGGCGGCGGCAGCAGCCTCGGGTAACAGGCTGGTCTCAGTCATACCAGGAATCGTATTCACTTCCAGCACCTGAGGCTCGCGATCTGACATCCAGGATGACATCCACTCTCGAATAGATTTCCAATTCCAGCGACCGGTGCGCGGCCAATGCGGCTGATTCGACTATCTCTTTTTCCGTACGGCTCAGCCGCGCCGGGCATTCGTGTTCGGCCGCACCGCCGCGATTCGTCCAGGTGTACTTATTCTCGTAACTGTAAAATCCGCCGCGCGGCCGAATCTCGATGATCGGCAACACGGTTTCACCCAAGATCCCGACCGTCAGTTCGCGGCCGCTCGACAAATGCCTCGACCAAAATGGTATTGGCTTGGGCAAATGCCTTTTCCAAAGCAGCGTCGCGCTCGTTCATTGCCTTGACCAGGTAGACGCCGACGCTTGACCCCTGGCAGGGCACTTTCACAACGTATGGAAGAGGGAAATCAGGGATTTCTCCGTTTTGCAGGGTAACATACGGAGCGGTCGGTACGCCGCATTCGACAAAGCGTTTTTTACTTTCGATCTTGTCAAAAGCCAGTCGGCTGCATTCTTCGCCTTCGCCGGTATAAGGGATTCCTTTCTCTTCCAGAATCGCTTGAATGGTGCCATCCTCCCCGAAAGTGCCGTGCAAAGCATTAAACGCCAATTCCGTCCCGCTGGCAGATGAAAATCGCCGTCTCGGACATCGATCTCGAAAGCGTCCGCTCCCAAAGATCGCAAGGCATTTGCCACCGCCGATCCTGAGCGGAGCGAAACCTCGCGTTCCGAGCTTGGTCCACCACACAACACCGCAATTTTCTTCCCGAACAAAAAGCTATTCATCATCCACTCCAACAATCTGAACTTCGGTTTGTAAATCGATCCCTCGCTGTTCCTTGGCTATTGATTGGATCTCAGCAATCAACTGGAGAATTTCCGCTGAACGCGCACCACCGTCGTTCACGATGAAATTCCCGTGAACCTCCGAAACACGCGCTGCGCCTACCCGGCGATTCTTCAACCCCAATTCTTCGACGAGCTTCCCTGCAGGGCACTCGCGCGGATTCTTGAAGATACACCCCGCACTGGCCGCGATTGGCTGAGTTGTTCTCCTTTTGTGACTTGATTCCATCAGTCGTCGATCAATCGCGTCGAGGCTGGCGTCCCTCCCCTCGAAAGATGGCGGAAACAGCGTACCGATCCCGCAACGTTGGCACGTTGCGATATTGAACCTGCATCTCGCTCGGCCGGAGTGTCTCGAACTCGCCCCGGGAACTGACGACCTGCACGCTAACAACTTGTTCGAATGTCTCAGCCCCCATCGCTCCGGCATTCATGCGCAGACTTCCACCCACACTGCCAGGAATCCCTTCCATCCACTCGAAGTCCGCCAATCCCGGCGTTGCGCGCCGCAGCAGCGACTTGCTTGAGTCGAACGCCTGCACCCGCATGAACCTCGGCGCCCTTCACACTCAGCTCCACAAAATCTCCGCGGTTCAAATGGATAACGACGCCCGCAATCCCACCATCACGCACCAAAAGGTTTGAACCGCGCCCGATAAACATGACCGGCAAACGATTCACAGCACAAAATTCCAAAACGTTCGCCAATCCGCCCCGTGTTTCCGGTTCTATCCAAAATTGCGCCGGACCGCCTACCCGGAGCGTGGTGTGCTTGGAGAGAGGTTCGTATAATCTCACTTCTCCCGCACCCATCACCTCTCGGAGTTGCACGGACATCTCGAGATCTTTTACGAGCTTCGTGGCTTCTTCGTGAATATCTCCGGCCCCAAGACTCAGGATCAAATCTCCCGGTTCCGCGATTCGTCCGATCTCGCGGTGCAGCAGTGCTTCGATTCGGCACATAGACGGCGGCGGAATGGTTGTGGGCTTTGAGGGCGGCCACGATCGTGTTGCCCGAAACCCCGGCTATCGGCGTCTTCGCTTGCCGCGTAAATATCCGTGACGTACACCAGATCCGCCAGATCAAACGATGATCCAAACTCCTTCTCGAGAGCCTTGGTCCTGGAATAACGATGCGGCTGGAACAGCACGATGAGCCTTTTGCATTTGAGCGAGCGCGCAGTTTTGAGCGTCGCTTTTATCTCGGTGGGATGATGGCCGTAATCGTCCACCACCGTGTAATCGCCGGTTTGCAGTCTGATCTCGAATCTTCTCCTGGCCCCTCGGAAAGATTCGAGCGCTTCCGCGATCTTGTCAAACGGCACTCCAATCTCCGTTGCAAGCGCCACGACCGCCAAGGCATTGCTAACGTTGTGAGCACCCGGAACTCCAAGCGCTAATTCCCCGAGACACTGATCTGCCCTCCAGACTTCAAAAAGCGAGCCGGATGGGCCACCGGCAAAATTTCGATATCGATAGAGTGCCGTATCGGCGCTTCCCGTACGAAATGGAATTCGAACGGCCGGAACAAAGTCGCGCCGCATGCGGATCGTCAGCACAATAGACCACTTTGCCGGTGACCTGGTCCATGAAGCTGTTAAACACCCGCTCAATGGCGGCCAGGTTGGAATAGTAATCGAGATGTTCCTCCTCGATGTTGAGGACAATTGCATGCTCCGCATGATAAATGCGCAGCGTACCGTCACTCTCGTCTCCTTCCGCGACAAGATAGTCTCCGTCCTGCTCCCAGCGCGCATTAGTGCCGAGGATCGGGATCTCGGCGCCCACGTAATGTGAAGGATTGAGCCCACCAACTCGCAGAACGTGTGCGGTCATTGAGGAGGTCGTTGTCTTGCCATGCATCCCAGCGATCACGATCCCCTTTTTTATTTGCATCATCGCGGCCAATGCCTCCGCGCGCCGCACCATCGGAAGTCCCAACCTGATCGCTTCGTCGAATGCGGGATTTCCCCTGCTGATCGCAGAAGAATAGACTATCAGTTCGGCGCTGCGAACTGTCTCCTCTGTTTGGGGGAGATAAAATTTCAAGCCCAGTGTCTCAAGCCGCCTTGTTTCAAGCGTACTCACTCGATCGCATCCGCTCACGCGATGGCCAAGCGCTAGCAATAGACCGGCGATCCCGCTCATTCCGGAGCCGGCCACTCCGATCAGATGAATCCGCTTCGGATGTATCAGAAGAAATTCAGCAAGTTTCTTTGGCAGATCAGAACATCATTTGCGGGAATTCTCGATGATTTCTACTATCCTGTTTGCAGCGGTTTCCGGTCCGAGAGCGCGAGGTTGCCCGCTAGCACGGCGCACCATTGCTCCATTATTCAAAAAGTGATCTATCAATGAGCCTAGAGTGTCTCCATTGACACGCGACTCTTCTAATACTTCAGCGACACCATGTCTCGCAAATATTTCCGCATTGAAAAATTGATGATTTTCCGCCGCATACGGATAGGGAATCAAGATTGTCGGTAATCCGAAGTAGGAGAGCTCGGTCAGGCTGGCTGCACCGGATCTGGCCACCGCAAGGTCCGCCACGGTATATGCCTCCTCCATTCGATCGTAGAAAGCACTAACGAAAGCGGGGATTCCTTCTCTTTGATAACATTCGTAAACGTAGTTCTCATCTTCTTTTCCGGTCAGATGGATGAACTGCACTTCTTTCTCCGCAAACCGACGTAGAACCGCCATCACTGCTTCATTTATACCATGCGCTCCCTGGCTTCCACCCATTACCAGGACAGTCCGCAAGCCGCTCTTCAGGCGCAGATTCTTCAATGCCTGGCTGCGATCAACCGGACTCCGCAAACTGTCGCGGATGGGGGTGCCGGTTACTTCAACTACCATGTTCGGGAAATAGCGCGCACACTCCTCGAACCCGAGCAGGACCCTCTTCGAGAGCCAGCGCATTCAGTCGATTTGCTTTACCCGGGATCGCATTTGATTCGTGGATGTAGGTCGGCAGACCGGTTATCCGGCCGGCGAGAATCGGTCCAGTGGAGGTGAATCCACCCATCCCAAGAACTGCGTCCGGCTTGAACGAACGATACATCCGCAGACAGGCTACCAACCCATTCATGAACTTCGCCACAAACGAAAAAATTTGCATCGAAACCAGCTTCGTCAGACCAACTGCAGGAATCTTCTGAATGTGAAACTCTTTTCGGTTTCCGACCGCAATCGTATCGATCTGCTTTTCGGATATCAGCAGAAGAACCTCATGTCCGCGATTCTTTAAGACCTCGGCAACGGCCAGTCCAGGGAACAGGTGGCCACCTGTTCCTCCACATGCGATTGCGACTTTCATCAGAAGGAACTGCTATATTCGGGAAACATGCCTGACCCGAACCATCATTTCGGTGTTGGCAATCGTTTTGTCCTCTTTGCCTTGCCTGTAAATGTTGACCAGGATTCCGATGCAAATCGAGGCAAAAAAAGAGATTCGAACCGCCATAGCTGATAAACGGCAGCGGAAGCCCTTTATTCGGCAACAAAGAAGTCGTCACCCCGACATTAACTGCGGCTTGCAAACCCAGGATGGCCGTACAACCAAATCCAAGTAACATGCCAAACCGGTCTTTGGCGTTGAGCGAAATTAGAATTCCGGATGTTACAATTAAGAGGTAACAAAATACCACGATGAGCGTCACCCGCAACCCAAGCTCTTCACCGATCACCGGAAAGATAAAATCGGTATGGGCATAGGGAAGGTAGAGCATTTTTTGTCGTCCGTTTCCCAGACCAAGACCTTCCACTCCGCCGGAGCCGAAAGCGATCAATCCCATCCACTGTTGATGGCCTTCCTTCTCCTGGTACTGATCGGGATGCAGGAACGCCAAAAGGCGCCCCTGTCGTTCAGAGATGTGCCAGGCGATGCCCAGGAGCGCAGCAACGCCGACGACCACCAACGGCCCCAAATACTTCGGGCTTGCTCCTGCCACGAACATCATGAGCAGAACTGCTCCGCTAATCAGGAGCGTCGTTCCGAGATCGGTCTCCAGCAATATGGGGACGAGAAGCGTCACTACCACGACAATCGGGTAGATCAGTCCCATAAGGATCCCTTTGCATTTCGCCTCAAATTTCGAGAACCACCACGCAACAAAAATGATCGCCACCAGCTTGGCCAGTTCCGAGGGTTGAAACGTCACTGGTCCGGCATGAATCCAACGCCAGGAACCATTGATTCGCATTCCGATCGGACGAATGAAGCAGAGAGTTAGCAAACCGAGCGCCATCGGAAACATTACGTACCACGACCGCTGCAAACGATGGTAATCGAGCAGCGCGAATAAAATGGAAAAGACGAATCCCAACGCCCAGCCAGAAGCTTTGTTTCTTCAGGAAATTGAATTGATCGCCGTGACTGTCGGGAGCGAAAGCGCCCGTGCTGTATAGCATCACCAGCCCAAGAGTGACTAATACAGCAACCGCCAGCACCAGTATGTATGCGCTTTGTTTATGCATTCGCCGCGTGCTCGACTCGAAGGGGCTATCTACTCTTTCACGGGATCACTAACTTCTGACCTATCTGCAGTCTCTTCGGATCTTCTATATTGTTTGTCCTTAACAAATCCGCGTAACTAACTTTGAACTTCTTGGCGATCCCGGCGGGACTATCTCCTCTTTGGACCACGTACACTTTCGCGGATTCGCCGGCCCCCTCCTGCGCGATGCCGTTATTCTGAGTCTTCGCACCGCTGCCTCCTGATGCGTGTGAGGAATCCACCAATTTTTGGACGTCCGCCGGAACTGTTTTGCCGGCGGATTTATCCGCCGTCCCTGATTCTCGTGCCGGCGTTGCCTTGCGTCGCTGGAAGCTTTCTGGTTGGCGGCTTCCGCTTTTCCCGGCGTGCTTCCGGTTTGATGATCCTTGAGCGCGCTGAAGGCGAAGATTCCGCCCACCGCGACAACGTGAAGCAAAAGGACGACCACGAAGGCCCGCGATAATTTTACGTTTGGCTCCTCAGCAGAATAGTCTTCTTCCGCGTATTTCGCTGCGGATCGCTGCGCGGCGGCTCGAAGCTTTTTCCTCGGGGTTACTTTGAGAGGTTTTCTTATGATTCTCACCTTGCTAACTCCTGAATGATTTCGCGGAATTGATTGCCGCGATCGGCATAGTTTTTGAACATGTCGAATGAAGATGTTCCCGGTGAGAAAAGCACCACATCTCCCGGAAGGCTGCGCTGTCGTGCCTGGTCAACAGCCGCTCGCAGCGTCTTTGCACATGAGCATGGCACGACCTTCGACCAAGTCTGAAATATCCGGTCAGCCATTTCCCCGATTAAAACGGCGTGCTTCGCCTTGGCGTGAACCAGTCCGGCGATGGCATCGAATTCAAAACCTTTGTCTTTTCCGCCCGCGATCAAGACGACCGGTTTCGGCTGCGATTCCAGCGCTTTGACAAGTGCGTCCAGATTAGTTGCTTTCGAGTCGTTGATAAAGATCACCCCATCGATCTCTCCAACCTTCTCGCAGCGATGCGGGAGCAAGCCGGTAACTTGTCAGCCCGCATTTCGCCTTGTCCCAGGGGATTTTCACGGCCTGCGCGGCGCCCAAGGCCGCCATGAGATTTTCGGCGTTATGAATTCCGGACAAATGCGTCTCTTTCATCTCCAGGATTGGTTCGCCTCGAAAGCGAATCGTGTCTCCCTGCAGAATGAAATCAGCTTCTTTCGAATAGGCGCTGAACGTTATTTGCCTGGCGTCGACACCGGGTAAATCGTCCAAGTAGTTCGTCACTGCATAGTCCTTGATCTTTGATTTTCAAAGATCCGCAATTTTGCCGTCCGGTATTCCGCCATGTTCGAGTAGCGATCCAGATGATCCGGAGTCAGGTTCAGCCAGACCGCCACATCGGACGAAACGTCGAAATCGTCTCCAATTGAAAGGAGCTGACTTCCACCGTGAAGATATCAAATTCCCCCTGGCGCTGAACGGCTTCGGCAAATGGCATTCCGATGTTCCCGCAAGCGACTGTACGATGGCCTGCCGCATTTAGCATCGACTCAATCAACTGGGTGGTCGTCGTCTTGCCGTTTGTGCCGGTGATGGCGATAACCGGTCGCTCGCAAAAACGGAATGCCAGCTCGAGTTCTCCGATCAAATACAGCGCCCTGCCGGCGAAAGTTCTGGACGAGCGGAACCACGGGATCAATCCCGGGACTCAATATTGTTAGCTCATAATCGGCCTTGGCGATGTCTGCGGCTTCGCCGGTGACTACCGAAATTCCAAGATCTTGCAGTGTCCGAATTTTTTGCGCGTCCGGTTTCCCGCTATCAAAGACTGTCACGCTGGCGCCTCGCCGGTGGAGCAGCCGGGCAGCGGCTTCTCCGCTGGTCCCTAACCCTAGAACGGCTGCTCGTGTGCGATCGAGATTCATCGTAATTTCAAAGTGGCAAGTCCCAGGAACGCGAACATCAGCGACATGATCCAGAACCGGACAATGACGGTATTTTCTTTCCAGCCCTTGAGTTCGAAGTGATGGTGCAACGGAGACATCAGGAGAATCCGTTTGCCGGTGAGCTTAAAGCTCAGCACTTGAAGAATCACGGAGAGCGCCTCGATCACAAAAATCCCTCCGATGACAATTAAGAGGAGCTCTTGCTTACAGCAGATCGCGATGACACCCAGGGTCCCGCCGATCGAGAGCGATCCGGTATCACCCATGAACACTTTGGCAGGGTGACAGTTAAACCATAAAAACCCAAGACCTGCTCCGGCCAGCGCCGTGCAAAGGATCGTTAACTCCTCGCTCTGACGATAGAACGGCAGGTCCAGATAGGTTGCGACCCCGATGTTCCCGGCAGCATAAGCAAGGATCGCGTAGGTCGAGGCCACCGTCACGGTGCAGCCGGTGGCGAGCCCATCGAGGCCGTCGGTCAAATTGACCGCATTGGAGGTGCCCACAATCACGATCGCAAAGAACACCAGCGTGAACCATCCCAGATTGGAAATGATCGGCTCTTTGAAAAACGGGATGTAAAGCTCTTTCGCCTGGACTTCCAGCGACGGATTCAGCAAAAAAAACGCGGTCACGATTGCCGCCAGAACAAATTGGCAGATCAATTTGATCCTGCCCGGGACACCATCCGATTTTTTCTTTGTGACTTTGATATAGTCATCGACGAATCCGAGGCCGGCGGTAAAAATAATCGTGAAGAGACAGAGCCAGACGAAGCCGTTATCCGGTCGCGCCCAGATGATCGTGGAAACAACCACCGATCCCATGAAGAATACTCCGCCCATCGTGGGCGTGCCCTTCTTGGCGCCATGAAGTTCAAAAAGGCGGTGGACCTCGTCCGCCGTTCGAATTGGTTGCCCGAATTTGAGGGACGTCAATTTGCGAATCAACCAATTCCCAAAAACAAGACAAAGCAGAAACGCCGTGATTGCGGCGCAAACGGCTCGAAACGATACATACTGGAAAACATTGAACCCCCCTGCGATGGCGTTTGGTCCCTGGCTCAGGTAATACAAATAGAACATCATCGGCGACCTCCACTTCGCTTGATCGAAAACGGCTTCAAGCCCGTGGACGACGCGATCCATCGCCGATGAAAGACTCCCTTTTACCAGGAGAAGATCACCGGGTTCCAGGTAGTCGAGCAGCGCTTCGATCGCCTGCTCGTGGGTGTCTGCCCGTTCGGCAAATTTCAGACCGGCCGCGCTCGCGGCTTCCGCGATCAACCGCGCTTCATCCCCAACAGTCACGAGATAATCGAATTCGAATTCCGCGACCGCTCGCCCCACCTGTCGATGGGCCGCTTCGGATTCTTTTCCAAGCTCTCCCATCCGGCCAAGAGCCGCCACCCGTCGACCTTTGACAGTAAACTGTGTCGCGGTTTTCAGCGCCGCCACCATCGAGTCGGGATTCGCGTTGTAAGCATCATTGATCACCATGAGCGGTCCAAGATTTTGTATCTTGAGACGATTTCCCGGAATCGTGGTCTTGGCCAAGCCGGCAGCACATTCTTCGAGCGTCAGGCCAAACTCGAGGCCGACAGCGGCCGCCAGGCAAGCGTTGCTGACCATATGTTCACCGTGCACCGGCAGCGAAACCTGCGTTGTCCGCTTACCGCATGCGCCAACGTGAAGGTCGCGCCCTTGACACGATTGCATCAATGTTCTGCGCCTTGACATCCCCCCGGTTGAGCCCTGCTCGAACAACCCGCGCTTTGCAGCGCGCAGCGATCCAGTCCGTGAAATCAGTCGTTCGCATTGAGAACAACGAACCCTTCAGCTGGAACTACCTCAGCAACGATCGCTTTCTCGGCCGCGATCGCTTCGCGCGTTTCAAGGTGACCAATATGAGCCGTGCCGATGTTGGTAATGACTGAGGCGTCCGGACGAGCGATTTCACAAAGCGGCGCGAGTTCGCCTGCGTGATTCATTCCCATTTCGAATACGCCGAAGTCATCCGTGCTGCTCGCCCCGAGGACAGTCAGCGGCAATCCTATATGGTTATTATAGTTCCCGATCGTCTTGATGACAGAAAATCTTTCCGCCAAGCACCGACGCGATCATCTCTTTCGTGCTTGTTTTGCCGCTGCTTCCGGTAACACCAATCGCCTTGAGCCGAAGCTGATTTCGATACGCCCGGGCAAGTCGTTGCAGCGCGCCCAGGGTCTCCGGCACTTCGATTTGGGTGAACCCGTTCAAGTGGACATTCACTTTCGCTCACCAACGCACCGGCCGCAGCCGCTTCCCGGACAGCCGGCAAGAAAGCATGCCCGTCAAACTGCTCGCCACGCAGGGCCACAAAAAATTCGCCCGCGCGAATCAAACGCGAATCGGTAACCACCTTCGTCACTTTCCCGGTGCCCGACTCCATGGAGTTTCCCGCCGACCAGCGCGGCGATCTGTTCGAATGTTCTAGGATCCATTCCTTGACAACTCCACCGGGTGTTCCTCCAATGCCCGGCCGGCTATTTCAACGTCATCAAACGGGACAGTGTGATCGCCGAATTCCTGGTATTTCTCGTGGCCTTTCCCGGCGATCAAAACGATATCTCTGGGCTGAGCCATCGCGATCGCCCGCGAATCGCCTCTCTCCGGTCGACGATCTTTTCGTAATTCTTGTGCTTGAATCCGGCTTCCACATCGCGAACGATCGATTCCGGATCCTCTTTTCGTGGGTTGTCGGAGGTGATGAACGCGTAGTCAGCGTATTCGTCCGCAACAGCTCCCATCAGCGGACGCTTTGTTCTGTCCCTGTTTCCGCCGCATCCAAAGACCAGGATCAGCCGGTTCGGATTCAGATCGCGGCAGGTTTTGATGACATTCAACAATGCATCTTCGGTGTGAGCGTAGTCGACAAACACCTGGAATTTCCGTTTTGCCGGCACAGCCTCAAGGCGTCCGGGTATCTGAGGCGCTTTGGCGAGCGCCAGCACCGCGCTCCGTAGATCCAGACCAACTGCGTTCGCTGCCGCTAATGCGGCCAAAGAATTGTAAATATTGAACCTGCCGATCAATGGAAGACGCACCAGGTAACTCTTATCTTTCGCATCCAACCGGTACGAAGTCCCATTCATCACCACCTTGAAGTCACTTGCGCGAAAATCCGCTCTCGCACCCATTCCATAGGTGACTATCGGAAGATCCCGTCCAAATCGCGCGACTAGTTGCTGACCATACGGATCGTCGATGTTGATGACTGCCTTTCGATCCTTTTTCCGGCTTTGCCGCAGGCTCGTCGAATAAGCGCGACTTTGCTTGGAAGTAGTCCTTCATTCCGTGATGAAAATCCAGATGATCCCGTGTCAAATTTGTGAAAACTCCGACGTCAAACTCGATTTCATTGGACTCGACCCTGACTTAAGGCGTGGGAGGAGACTTCGATCACAACATTCCGGCAACCGGCCTCGACGCAATGACTCAGCAATTCCTGGAGATCAAGCGATTCCGGAGTCGTCCGCGGAGCGGGCAAAAGACGCTCGCCAATCTCATATTGCACCGTGCCGATCAGACCGGTCGATTGGTTTGCTCGCTCAAGCAAGTGTTTGACCAGAAAGGTGGTGGTGCTTTTGCCGTTCGTGCCCGTCACACCGATCATTTTCAACTTGCGAGAGGGATAACCGAAAAATGTTGCGGCCAATAGCGAGAGCGCTTCACGTGAATCCGGAACAACGATGGCGGTCGCACGCTGCGAAAGACCGGCGTGCTCTCCGACCACCGCAACAGCTCCTTTGTCGACGGCTTGTTCGATGAACGAATGCCCGTCAAAAGCCGCGCCCCGCACCGCGACAAACAGATTGCCAGGCGTTATCCGGCGTGAATCGTAGCGGACACCGGTTATCTCTCGATCAACCGATCCGTGGATCGATTTCGCGCTCAGTCGTTGAATTAGATCTGCTAGTTGCATGATTGCTTGCACTAATCGCGACTCCTGGTGGATAACGCCACTTTTTTCAATCCGTTCGCACCAGGCTGGGGAGGAATCTACCTCGGTTGGCCGCAAATCAAGAAAACGCGCCGCTTTCTCGGCGATCCTCGCGAAAACCGGGCCTGCGACAACTCCGCCAAATGCCGTCGCCTTCCTTCATCGTCGGATCGTCCAGGAGCACGAGCAACGTGAATTTCGGATCGTCTGCCGGCATGAACCCAACGAAGGAAGTCACATACCGGCCGGACATATAGCCGCCTCGCGGATCAACTTTTTGTGCGGTTCCCGTTTTTCCTGCAACCCGGAATCCAGGTACCGCAGCCTTTAGCGCGGTTCCCTGTTTGGTGACCACATCTTTGAGTGCCGAGGTGATCTTGCGAGCGGTTTCTGCGGAGACGACCTGACGCACCGTTTCAGGAGTGAAATTCGCCACGGGCCGCCCGCTCTGGTCGGTGATATCCGAAACAATCATCGGCTTCATCAACTTGCCTCCGTTCGCGATACATGACATTGCGGTCACCATTTGCAACGGAGTGACCGCCACCGACTGACCCATGGGAATCCGAGTGATATCGAGCTTGCTCCATCGGTAAGGCGGATTGACCAGACCGGAGATCTCGCCGCTCAAGGCGACGCCGGTTTTCTGTCCAAACCCGAATCGCCGGACGTACTCGTACAACTTCGCTTCGCCGAGCTGGAGAGCCAGTTTTGCGACGCCTATGTTGCTCGATTTCATCAACACTTGGTGCACGGTCAGAACCCCCATCGCGATGCGCATCGCGCAGGACACGACCGGCGTATTGAAAATGTCCATTTTCGCAGAAAACCGTCGTATCCGGCGTCACCAGTTTTTCCTCGATGACAGCCGAGGTCGTTACGATCTTGAAGGTCGAACCAGGCTCGACCATGTCCACAACCGACCGATTCTTTTCCTGGTCCGGCGTAGCCTCCCCCGATTTGTTCGGATCGAACGACGGACGGCTGGCCATGGCCAGGATCTCCCCGGTTTGCGGCCGCATCATGATCACCGTGGCGTCCTTTGGTTTGAACTCGGCGCACGCCGCGTCCAGTTCAGATTCGACTATATTCTGCAGACCAAGATCAACGGTCAGCTTAACGTCACAACCATCTTTGGCCGGACTTTCCTGCCCACGGTAGGGCACCAGTTCTTTCCCGGTTCTGTCCGTCTCGATATAACGAAAGCCATCCGTACCTTGCAGAAAATCCTGCATTGTACGTTCAACCCCCATCGTTCCCTTGTGATCATGATCCACAAACCCGATCACCTGCGAAAGCATCTGCCCGTTCGGATAAACGCGCAAAAAATCCTGGTCGAAGTAAATTCCGCGCAAGTTTGCCGCCGAAAGAGATGCCCTGATCTGTTGTGGCCGTCTGCTCCGGGATTTGCGTCTTCAGGACAAGATGTTTGCTGCCCTTTCCGCTCTCGCTCAGTTTATCCGCGAGGTCGCGCGGATCCATTTCAAGCTTATCCGCGATTGCCGCTGCCACAGCAACCGGATCCCTAATATGCGATGCGTCTGCAACGACGGTCTTGACCGGGATGTTTTCGGCAAGAGGCTCGTTGTGAGCGTCTCGGATGATACCCCGTCTGGCATAGATGATTTGTTTATGGTTGTGTTTTTCCGCCGCAAGCGTCGTGAACTTCTCGTGCTCCAAGATCTGTAGATCGATCAGCCGAACCGAGAAGACACTGAATAGGCCGACCAATCCAAAACAGACCGTGACGGCACGTGCTTGCGCATTCCACCTCATTGGTTAAAACCGCGATTGGAGACGACTCTCAGCTCATCCCCGATGCCATCGTGGCGCTGGTTAAGGCGAACGATTTGATCACTCGCTATCGGCACAAGGCCGAGCGAATTTTTCGCCAGCTTCTTCTCAAGAACAGCCCGAGAACTAAGCTGGGTAATTTGCACACGGACCGCCTCGCTGGCAGTTCGGATTTCAGTGAGTTCGTGCTCCAATCGACGTTGAATCTCTCCATACTGCTGGAGCTGATTCTTCAAATAAACATAAGACAACCCGGCTATCGCCAGAATTGCTGTGCTGACAACTACCTTAAAGATAGAAGCAACCTTGATAGAATGCGTGATGTTCCTGCGGTTACGATTCATGCCTGATCCTTTCAATGACCCGCAGTTTCGCACTACGAGCGCGTGAGTTTTGCCGTACTTCTTCCTCGCTCGGCCCGATGGGCCGAGCTGTGATCAACCGAAAGGCGAACGCAGGATTTTTCTGCGGCGCCGGCCATTCCGGTCTGTCTAACCATTCCTGACTGATATCCCTGAAATAATGCTTCACGATCCGGTCCTCCAGCGAGTGAAAGGCAATGACCGCCATCCGGCCTCCACCCTTTACCCTGACGCTCAAGTCGCGCAACGCCAGTTCCAGAACGCTCAGCTCGTCGTTCACCGCAATCCGGAGCGCCTGGAATACTCTTGTCGCCGGATGTCTTGGACCCCGCTTCGGAATGACCGATTCGACCGCCTTCACGAGATCGTTCGTGGTCTGAATCGGTGACCGGGCTGCGCACCTTCACCAGATGCGCCGCCAATCGCCGCCCTGCCGGTTCCTCTCCGAATTCAAAAAAAATCCTGGCCAGTTCCTCTTGGGAACTCTGGTTCACGATATCGGCTGCTGTCCGCTGGAGATGCGACCCCATCCGCATGTCCAGCGGCCCGTTCCCCAAAAAACTAAAGCCGCGCGACGGAGTATCGATCTGGTGGGACGAAACCCCGAGATCAAGAAGCACGCCGTCCAATTCCTTGACACCAAACTCCAGGCAACCGGTCGGCGACATCCGCAAAATTCGATTCCACCAAACGCACTTGGCCCGAATAACCGGCGAGCCGCCTGGCAGCTTCTTCGAGAGCCTCAGGATCCTGATCGCAGGCGATTACGGATGCACCCGCTTCCAGCAACGCCAACGCGTGGCCGCCGCCTCCGACCGTCCCGTCTAGAAAGATCTTGCCCGCCGCCGGTTGAAGCGCAGAAACGGTCTCATGCAGCAGAACCGGCACATGAAAATAACCTCCGGTGCTCTCTGTTTCGCCAGGCATGTACTTTTCGTCTATTAACGCAATCATCTTCCTCTTCGGTTAGACCGGTTACCTTCGGCAAAATTTGTAAACTTCGCTGACCCTCTAAATGCCAATTCGCTCCAGCAAATAATTAAACGTCGTCGCGTCCTCCTCTGTGGCTTTTTGCCATCTCTCCGGATCCCAGATTTCGAATCTGTAGTAGTTCCCAACAAGCACCACCTCGCTTCGCAGATTCAGCAATTTGCATTGCTCGTCCGGGAGCACGATCCTCCCCTGCTTATCTCCAGTTACATGCTGGGCCTCGAGAAGCAAATTGCCGCATAAATTTCGTACGCTCTTCCGGCTTCAAACTCTGGTCATGCTCCACCTTGTCAGCCAGCCGCGTGAACTCCCCAGGCGGCATGACCATCAAAAATCCTCCCTTCAGATTCGGGATGGCAAAGAACTCGTCTATCTCGCCCCGGCGCCACCGCGACGGAATGGTAACGCGATTTTTCGCGTCCATCGCGTGCCGGAACTCCCCGGCAAATATCGGCTGCACACTCTGGGGCGATTCCATACGAAAATCATGGTCTCGTAAACCATTTTATTCCACAACACCCCACTTTTACCCGCTAAACCCCATTTGGGTCAATGAAATTCGCTCCAGAACGCAAATATTTACTTGCACTATCCTCGGAGAGCCGCTCACGGCGCCGCGCCGAGCAATTCGATGGATTAGTTGTCAACCGGCCTGCGGTCGTGTTTGATCACCCCAAGATTTCGAGCAGCAGGAGCTCGTGTCGGAGAACGATTCGAGCCTGTCAGCCGATGCCAAATTAGCGTTCTATCGCCTCAGGCTCGCACCTGGCCGGTCCCTTCGATCAGGTATTTGTAGCTGGTCAGTTCTTCCAAACCCATCGGACCGCGAGCGTGAAGCCGATCTGTGCTGATCCCTATCTCCGCTCCAAAACCGAACTCGCCGCCATCGTTGAACCTCGTCGAGGCATTCCAGAAAACGCCCGCAGAATCGACCTTAGCCAAGAATTTCTGAGCAACCATACGGTCTTCGGTGATGATGACATCGCTATGATGCGAACCATAAGTTTCGATGTGATCGAACGCTTCCTCCAGACTGCGCACCGTTTTGATGGCAAGAATCATGTCGAGATATTCTGTTCTCCAATCTTGCTCAGTCGCAGGAAGCACTTTCGAACCCAGAATTTCCTGAGTTAACGCATCGCCCCGCAGCTCGACGCCCCGTTCCAAGAGTGCAGCAGCGCAGTCAGGAAGAAATTGACGAGCAACCTCTTCATGGACCAGCATGGTTTCAATGGCATTGCAGACGCCGGGCCGCTGGCACTTCGCGTTGACGACAATTCGCTCGGCCATCCGAAGATCTGCCGCTCGATCCACATACGCCGCACAAATCCCATCAAAATGCTTGATGACCGGCATCCGTGCCGCCGACGTCACCGCCTCGATCAAAGATCTGCCGCCCCTCGGAATGATCAGATGAATGTATCGATCCAGTTGCGCCATCAGCGTGACAGCCGCCCTGTCGGTGCTGGGCACAAGTTGGACCGAGTACTGCGGTAAACCGGAATCCTTGCACCCGTTACTGACCGCCTCCGCGAGAGCCATGTTCGATCGGATCGCCTCAGATCCACCTCGCAAAATCACGGCATTGCCGGCCTTGAGACACAGAGAGGCTGCGTCGCTTGTCACATTTGGGCGAGATTCGTAAATGATTCCGATAACTCCGATCGGCACTCGTCGCTTCGAGATCTTAAGACCGTTGGGACGCGACCACTGCTTCAACTCCTCCCCGATCGGATCCGTCAAATGAATAACTTCACGGACACTGTTGGCAATCCTCTGAATCCTCTTCGGATCGAGACGGGCACGATCGAGCATCGCGGAACTCAAGCCGCTGTTGGCACCCGCTCGTAAGTCGGCCTCGTTGGCGATGAGAATTGTTTGCGTTTCCTGGTCGATCCGGCGGGCGATCGAGAGCAAAGCCTCGTTTTTCTCTGCCGTCGTTGCCTGAGCGAGGATACGGCTCGCCAAAGCCGCTCGCTGTCCAATGTTTTCAAGCACTTCTGAAAGGCTCAAGGTCATTTAGTTGCTAGTATTTGGGTACCCGCCGGTTTACCAGCGACCGCGGCGCAAATGATCCCGGGCTCGAACCCGCCTGCGATCACGCTGGGAATCCCAGCTTGCAAAGCCATCTTGGCCGCCTGCAGCTTAGTCACCATTCCACCGGTTGAATAAGTCCCGATCTCCTGGCTCGCCAGATGCATCACCGCGTCGATATCGATGACTTTTGAAATCAATCTCTTTTGTTCGTCCAGCAACCCCTCAACGCTGGTCAGGATCAACAGCAAATCCGCATGCGCAAGGATGGCGACCTCCGCGGAGAGACTATCATTATCCCCGAATCTAAGTTCTTCGACGGCCACCGAATCATTTTCATTGATGATCGGAACGACATTTCGGAAGCGCAGTAATCGCTCCAAGGTGTTCCTTGCGTTCTGGTACCTGGTGCGGCTATCGATATCCTGATGGCTTAACAATAACTGGGCCACATGAAGTCCGTGTCGTTGAAACAATGTCTCATAGAGCCGCATCAACCGAGATTGTCCAATGGCCGCACAGGCTTGTATAGACGGAAGATCCTTCGGTCGGTCCTGAAGACCCATCAACATCAATCCGGCGCCGACCGCTCCACTGCTCACCAGGAGGCATTGGTGACCAGCCCGCACCACCTCGGCTACTTCGCCGGTCAAGCGTCGCAGTTGCCTGGGATTCAATGCGTTCCCGGATGATTTCGTGAGAATTCCGGTCCCAAACTTGATAACGATGCGCTTCCTCTTATCCGACATACAAAGCCCGTATATATCGTCATGAGTTGACCAGAATACCAGTGCCAGCTGATAGATAACTGAAGGAAATCGCGTGGATATTCTCACCCTTATTCGCCAAAAATCCGAAAAGCAACCTGGCCAGGCGGCCTTCTTGAGCGCTGAGGAAGGCCACAACGTAACCTACCGGGAACTCGTTGATGGCGCTGACAAAGTGGCGGCCAAATTGATCGAGCGCGGATGCCGAAAAAACGAAAGATGCGGCCTGATCCTGGCCGATGGCGGCGATTTCCTCGTAGCGGCTTTGGGCATCTTGGCGGCGGGCCTTTGCCTTGCCCCGATCGCGGCGTTCCTGCCTGAGGAAGAAAAGGATTTTGTGATCAAAGCAGCCGGGCTGCATTGGTTGTATCAGCGAAACGGCCGTTTGTTTCGGCTGCCGTTTGCGGAACCGGTCGACGGTCAAAATGACGAAGAGTTTCGCGCGTGCGACCCGGCGTATATCCGCTTCACATCTGGAACCACAGGACGCCGAAAGGGCATTCTTTTGGGGCAACAGGCGATCATCGATCGTTTGGACGCCGCAAATACCGTGTTGCAGATCGACTACGCCGACCGGATCTGGTTCGCGCTCCCGATGGCCGACCATTTCATCGTCTCCATCCTTCTTTATCTTTCCCGTGGCGCGACGATCCATGGCATTTCAAAGCGGGAAGACTGGCGCGCGATTGCGCAGCGGTTCCGCCCTACCGTGACCTACGGTTCTCCAGATTTTTATGAAGCATTGACGCATTCAGACGTCGAAGCGCTCGATTGTCTGCGGCTTGCCATCTCCACAACGGCTCCTCTCCCGCCCAAGCTGGCTGTAGATTTCGCCCGGCGGTTCAACAAAAATCTCAATCCGGCTTTGGGTATCATTGAAGTCGGTCTTCTGACCATCAATACCAGACCGGACAAGATCGGGTCAGTCGGGGCGCCGATGCCCGCTTATACCGTCACACTGGTCGGAGAACACGGCAAACCAGTCAAACCGGGTGAGACCGGCGAACTCCAGATCAACGGTCCGGGTCTTCTGCATGCTTACCTTGCGCCCTGGCGCCCGGTTGACCGACTCCTGAAACCGTACGGCTATGCCACCGGTGATTTTGCCCGGACCGACGCAGATGGCTACCTCTTTCTCGCCGGCCGCGAAAAGAACCGACTGCAAATCAGCGGCGTCCAATTTTTTTGCGAAGAAGTCGAAACGATTCTCAACACTTTGCCCGGCATTGAGGAGAGCCGTGTTTTCCTGGATTCAATATCCCAGAGCCTTTCGGCGGAGCTGGTCGGTTCGCCTGGCCCGGCAGAACAGCTCACCGAATTGCTTCTCCAAAGGATCGATTCGCGCAAAGTGCCAAAACGTTTTCAGATCGTTGAGAGCCTTCCACGCACGCCGAATGGAAAACTGCGTCGAAGCTGAGTCGGAAGTGCGCTGCCTCCGGATCGCGACTTCATCGTTCCGGATCACCTGGTTGATCGCGTCGCAAAAAGTGAACAAAGTCGTTCAACTCTGGCACCGGATTTTTCATTGAAAATGCGAATCCGAGGACGGTGCCGCCTCTCACAATCGTGAAAAAAAGAAAACCAGCTCGATCAGAGGGGGAACACGTTCTGGGGGCCAATCGAGCTGGTCCAAAAACCATATGGAGGGGTTGACGCTTCATCAACTTATTTTTTTCGACATTATCAAAAAATCGCTACCTTTGACCAACAAATGATCAAATAATCATAATCGTCAGAATGGTTGTATATTGGCCCGAAATCGAACTTTTGTGTTGCTCTCCTGCCGCCTAAGATGAACCGTGATCAGCGTCCAATAAAGATGTTCCATCCCACAAGTTATCTGGCCACAACGGAACTCATTGACCGGGTTTTGGGAGAAGCTTTCGGCGGAACGAAAACAAGTCTTTGCAACGGCCTAATCACCTT
Source organism: uncultured Verrucomicrobiae bacterium (assembly GCA_963782115.1). GTDB lineage: Bacteria > Verrucomicrobiota > Verrucomicrobiia > Chthoniobacterales > JAFAMB01 > JAFAMB01. Next base: position 137,558 of record CAWAIK010000007.1, on the reverse strand, counting down.
TTCGTTCGAGCTGTTTCATGGCAAAAATCCGGAATTCCAGCCGTGCGATACGGCGTTCCACGATTTTGATCATACGATGCAGGCGACGGCCGCCGTCGCCGACCTGCTGGCTGCCCACTGGCAAAACTCTGTCATTGCTACGCTCAAACAGCGTGATTGGGAACTGGCGATCGCCGCCGCGATTCTCCATGACAGCGGTTATCTGAAACGTCGCAATGACTTCGACGGCTCCGGTGCAAAATACTCTGCGATCCACGTTGGTCGCAGTTGTTTTCACGCTTGGGATCTCTTGCCGCCCTTTGGCTTTACTCGTGACGAGCTTCGGCAGATCCAGAACGCGATCTGCGCCACCGCAATCTCCGTCAGCATGGCGGAACTCCCGTTCCGCGATCCCCGAGAATGGTTAATCGGGGCCTTGGTGGCCACAGGAGATATGCTCGGACAGATGGCTGCCGAAGATTACCCGGAACGGCTGGCCGGATTGTACCTGGAATTCCGCGAGGCAACAGTTTTCTCCCGGCTGCAAAAAGCGAGTTTCGCGGTTCACAAAAATCTTCTCGATCTCCTGCAGGGGACCGAGAAATTTTTCAATGGGTACGTCACGCGGATGCTCGACCATGAGTGGAAGGGCGTTTACAGAATCCTGGAGGATCGGCAAGGCAAAAACCGTTACATCGATCGGATTCGCACCAATATTTCACGCGTGAACCTGATGGCTTGTTCACTGGCTGCCGGGCACCGTGAAGTGGTCGCGCGAAGATTCCTCGTCGACTAGTGTCAATTGGTTTTCTCGATGAGGAATGATTTTATTTCCCCGAGCCCGATCCTCTGCTGTTTCATCGAGTCTCGCTCGCGAATTGTCACGGTGCCTTCATTCGCCGGACCGTTTTCGCCGATGGTATCAAAATCCACCGTCACGCCAAAAGGAGTGCCCGCCTCATCCTGGCGGCGGTATCGCCTTCCGATCGCACCCGACTCATCGTAAAAAACCATCATCTGCGGCCGCAGCAGATCCACGATCTCGCGAGCCTGACGGACTAGCCGTTCATTATTCTTCAACAAGGGGAAAACTCCGCACTTGATCGGTGCCATCCGCGGATGAAACCTCAGCAGAGTACGCGTTTCCGACTTACCCTTTTCATCGGTCAATTGCTCTTCGTCAAATGCGGCACAGATCAATGCGAGCGTCGTCCGATCGACACCAGCACTTGGCTCCACAACGTGTGGAATAAAACGTTGTTTTGAGTCTTCGTCGAAATATTCCAGGGATTTGCCACTCGCCTTTTGATGCTGGGTCAGGTCGTAGTCGGTGCGATATGCCACGCCTTCCAGTTCCTGGATTCCGAACGGGAATTCAAATTCGACATCGTAAGTCCCCTTGGAATAATGGGCGCATTCTTCGGGCGGAATTTTGTGAACATGCAGAAGATCCGGCGAAATCCCGATATCCGAATAAAATTTCAGGCGCTCGTTCAGCCAGTACTCGAGAAGCGGCGGGCCTTGCTCGGGCCGGCAAAAATATTCCAGTTCCATCTGTTCAAATTCACGGGACCGAAAAGTAAAATTGCGCGGGTTGATCTCGTTGCGGAACGCCTTCCCCACCTGCGCAATCCCGAACGGCAGCTTTTTCCTCGAGACTTCCAGGATATTTTTGAATTGAACAAAGATGGCCTGTGCAGTTTCTGGACGCAGATAAGTGATGGCCGAATCGTCCTCCGTCGCCCCAACATAGGTTTTGAACATCAGGTTAAAGGCACGAGCCTCAGTCAAATCAACGCTGCCGCAAACCGCGCACTGTTTGCGCCCGTTCATTTCAGGCAATTGATCTGCCCGCAGCCGGGAGTTACAGTTCCGACAGTCCACCATCGGGTCGCTGAAAGTCTCCTCGTGACCGCTGGCGACCCAGACCTGCCGATTCATCAGGATCGAACCATCCATCCCTACGACGTCGTCGCGCTCCCGTACCATTCGGCGCCACCAGAAGTCTTTGAGGTTGCGCTTGAGTTCCGTCCCGAGAGGCCCGTAATCCCAAAACCCGTTCAACCCGCCATAAATTTCACTGGATTGAAAAATGAACCCGCGCCTTTTGCATAGGCTGACAATTTTCTCCATTCGTTCGCCAGCGGGTTTATCTTGAGCCATAGGCAGAGAGCGAAAATCAACGAACGCCAGCGAACGTCAACGAAAAAAGTGGACGGCATGCGCTCGTCGCATCCATCGTCTTTGAGCTGTCCTGATGTTGCCTGTCGTTGTCGTTCGCTCCTCTTCGTTGTATAGTCAGCCGTTTTATGGCGCATTACTCCGAGGACTTGATTGCGGACAGCGCGGTATCGCTCCGGCATTGGATCCTTCCCGCGATCGCCCTTTCTTTTCTATTTCATTGCGGGCTGCTTTACCTTTTCGGCCACAAGACTCTTGATCGATTCGCGACCGCCGATGTCCCGCGACTTGTCCCCAGGACATTTAATATCAGTCGCGTGCAGATTGACCAGAAACTGCTGCAAAGCGATTCCAAGCCAGCGGAACAACCCGGCAAATCGGCAGGAGCCCTCGGAACGATCAAAAATCTGACCGAGTTTGATAGCTCGTTCGAAAAGGATATCCAGGAATTGCGTGCCACGCCCGAAGTCAGTTCACCCGAAGTCCCGCAGCTCAAGGAAAAGCCGAGCGTTGACACACTATCCGCGCAGAACGCGGCCGCCAAAGCGAAAGCTGAAAGCGCCGTGGCGATGGATAAAGAACTCAATGAAGTGCGCCAGCAACTACTTTCAGATAAGCCTGATGTGCCGTCTCGACCAAAGATCGCCACGGGTAACAAGAAAATTCCGGGTAAAACTGACAATCAAGATGTCGCAGACACCACCATCTCCGGGAACGCAAGTGTTCCAGCCGGGTTCAGCAACCTCGATGAATTGCTATCCGGTTCGGGCCGAGTCGGCAGTAGCACGGCGCCAATCCTCATGCCGACCGATCTTTTGTTTGATTACGACTCGGCAAACTTGCGCCCAGGAGCGACCGCAAGTCTTCAGAAATTGGGTCGCCTGATCCAACGGAACCCTCAAGCAGTCTTCAGAGTCGAAGGCCACACGGACTCGTTCGGTGGCGACCAATACAACATGGACCTGAGTCAGCGCCGAGCCGAAACGGTGAAAACCTGGCTGGTCGAAAACATGAATATCGACTCCGATCGAATCCAGACACAGGGTTACGGCAAGACGCACCTGATTGTACCGGCCGACCGGTCGGTTGACGAACAGCAACTCAATCGCCGCGTCGAGATCGTGATCCGGGCCAAAAAAGGCTAAAATCCGAATTCTAAAACGGAAGATGAGAGGAACACGCCGACCTCCCAACGCTCCATTGCTCCATTACTCCGACGCACCCCCCGGCATCACACCCACGTACCGCGCCCGCGGCCGGATGAATGCCCCGCTTTGAACCTGCTCGACGGCGTGCGCGATCCAGCCGACCATCCGTCCTAAAGCGAACAGGTGGAAGCCAGAGTGTGCGGGAAGCTCCAGGACTTTCCGCACCACGGCCAGCGCCATGTCCACATTGGCCGACTTGCGAAGCACACGTTCCGAATCCTTGATCCTTCTTTGAATTTTTGCGAACTCCGCCGGGAAATTATCCGCCAAGAGTTGCAGAATCACATCGAGGAAATCGCAAACTTCCTTGGAAGTTAACGCTTATCGGCCAAATTTTACAGTCAATTGCGCGACGCCGATTGAATGTTCCTCGATCAGCCTTGCCAGTTTTGCAGGCGGCGTATCAGCACCAAAAGATAATTTCGCAATATTGAGCGCGTAAACCCTGACAAAGTATCGATGGGTTGTCCCGGACGGTGGACAAGGGCCGCCGTATCCCGGCTCGCCATAGTCATTCTGAGATTGAACGCTGCCTGCCGGCAAAGCTCTCGACCCCTGGCTACCTGCGCCGGCAGGTAACCCCGAAACCGTCCCAGGGATATTAGCGACCACCCAATGCCACCAACCACCGCGAGCCGGAGCGTCGGGATCAACAATCGTGATCGCAAAGCTCTTGCTGTCTGCTGGTGCACCCGACCAATGCAACTCGGGAGAAACGTTTCTCCCTCCGCATCCGGAGCCGTTGTACACATTTTCCTGCGGCACTATCCCTCCTTCGCGCCATCCAGGGCTAACCAGACGGAATCCTCCGCCTTCAGCGGAGGCTAAACCGACAAACGCGACACAACAACCGAGCGCAACAAAAAGCGATTTCACGGTACCCAACCTGCGCACAACATCGCGATAAACGTGTTTGAATTCCATGTTATTCCGAAGCACGAATTTCGCCTGTCTTCGACAGCACGATCGAAAGCCAGCGCGTTGCCCGAAAATTCGACAGGACGATGACCAGAATTACGGTGAGTGGGACGCAAAGAAAGGCTCCGACGATACCCCAGATCGAACCCCAAATGATCAAGGAGATAATTACCGTCAGCGGACTCAGGTTAAGTGTTTCTCCCATAACATTTGGTTCAACGATGTTTCCCATCAGCTGCGCAATCGCGGTAATCCCAATTCCTATCACCAGAAACGGGCCGAGATCGTCGAATTGCACCGCCGCAAGAAGGGTTGGAAGAAGCGTGGCGACGATGACTCCGATTGTTGGTATGAAGTGTAAAACGAAAATAAGGAGCGCCCAGAATTCCGCAAAATCCAATCCGACAATCCGCATCAGAATGTAGGACAATACAGCGCTCGTAAAGCTGACGGCCGTTTTCACGCCGAGGTAAGTATGAATGTCGCGGTCGATCCGGCGTATGATCCGGATAGCGTTTTTTCGGCGGTTTGGATCAGGAAACAGCGCTTGGACCTTGATCGGAACGAATCGTCGTTCAAGCATGATAAACAAGCCATAAATCACAATGAGGGTAACGTCCTCCAGAACCGCCGCCACTTGCTTTGCGACAGCTGTGAACACCGAGCGCAGATCGATCGTTTTGACCAACTGACGAAGCTCCGGAGGTTCCTCAATTCCTACCCTGGAGAAGATTTCTCCCTGTAATTGCTGTAACCGGGCCTGATACTTCGGCGCGGCGGCAGCGACATGACTCGCATTCTGCGCAACGATCGCGATTAACACAAAACCAAGTCCGAAAATGATCCCGAATGCCAGGATCACAGAAATCGCGTTCGGCACCGGGTGACCCGCGAGCGGAATTTTCCGGATCAAACGGCTTAATATATCAACGAGATAGACTGCCAGCACCGCCATAACCAACGGAACAAAAAATTGTTCACCCTTGCTGAGCACATCAAAAATGGCAATGACGATCCCAAGCGCGAGAGCCACCGTGAGGAGTCTGCGCAAGAAACTCCCGCGCCTGATGCTTTGATTGATCATAGGTTCACTCGGGCGATTTACCGTTTGGCTTGGGAAACGGCTATCTTAAACTGAAATTGGTACTCGTTGACCCGCGTTCGCACTTTCTATCGCTCCGAGGACCATCGCGAGACTCTGTATATTGTCGGCACTGCGCGTCTCTGCAGGTTTGCCCTCCGTAATCTCCCGCAAAAATTGGGACATTACGCTAAAGTGCCCGCGAGTCTCGCCGGGATCGGGCTCTTCGATAGGGACAAAACTCTGGCATTCATATAAGAACCCGTCCGCTTTCTTCACATATTCTCCTCGAATTTCGTCAAGGCCGTCCCAGCAGATAGTTCCTTTTGTGCCGATAATCCGCCAGACACTATCCCACGGTGTGCGCAAACCTTCGGAGCACCAGCTTCCCCGAAACGTGCATCGGATGCCCCGGCTCATTTGGAAAATCACGTGCGCCGATGCGCCATGCTGCCACCAGGACCCTTTCGGATTCCACTCTTCGCAATAAACCGACTCGGCGTTCGCACCGGTCAGATAGCGCGCTACGTCAAACGGATGGATGGCCATATCCGTCAACAGAACGTGGTCCATTTTCTCGCGAAACCCTCCGAAATGAGGCGGAACGAAAAAGTCAATGTTCACCGTGGTGATTTCTCCGATAAGTCCTTGATCCAGAAGGCGCCGAATTTTGCGTACGCCGGGATGAAACCGGCGGTTCTGGATGACCGCATGAACGAGGTTATTCTTCTCTGCCAGATCGACCAGACGGTGAGCGTCCATCAAAGACATCGCAAGCGGCTTCTCCTCGAGCACGTGCAAACCGTTCATCAATGCTTTCGAATCCACTTCGGCGTGGGCCGCCGGGATAGTGCAATCGAAAAGCATCTGAGCGTGGCCCTTTCGGATGGCATCATCCAGATTGTCAAACAAATCAGCTTCCAAATGGAATTCCGAAGCGCGGGCCCGCGCCAATTCAAGATTCAGGTCGACCAGCGCGGAGATCTGAATTCCAATCTCCTTGGCGCTCCTAATCCACTCTGCGCTCATCGCGCCGCAACCGACCATGATCGCTGCAAATTCACTCGGCATGCTTTATTTATTTCACAATCCAGCGGACACCGGCCAGTATTTTGCACGTCGTGCGGAGTGCCACCGATTGGGCTCTAGTTCCGTGAGACAAATATGCGGAGGAATCCGATTTTCCACTACCCCCTATGAGCGACGAACTCTATGGAATCAGCTGCCTGCGACTTTCCGAGGCGTCGAAGTTTGAAGCCTGCAATGCCGGACTCTTCGTTTCGCCGGCTCACGGGATCCATCCCGAACGGGTCATCGACTCCCACGAACTCATCCTGGTCCGAACCGGCACCCTGGTTTTAGGCGAGGAAACACGGGTGTTCGCGCTTGAACAGGGTGACACACTCATCCTCTGGCCGGGCCGTGTTCATCGCGGTGTCGCACCCTATGCCTCGGATACCTCGTTCTATTGGGTGCACTTCTATCTAAGATCGAAAGTTCCCCTTCCGGGTGGCGAAGGGGCGTCGATTCCGCAGCATTGCCGGCTGCCAGAGCCTTTACGATTGACCGAATTATTTCTTCGGTTCCTGGACGATCAGGAGCGTCACCGTCTTGATAAGGACTACGCTTCAACCTTGGTAAAGCTGATGTTGCTTGAAATTGCACTGCAAAACAGCCCGCATTTTTCCGCGGAAAGGCGATCGCAGAACCTGGCAACTCAGGTGCAGACGCTCATTACGCGTAGTTTTCGTCAACCGCTTTCCACCTCACTGATCGCACGGAAACTCCATCGCAACCCGGACTATCTCGGACGCGTCTACCGGCAGACCTACGGTTGCAATCCCACCGAAGGGATTCATCGCGCCAGGATGAAACACGCGAAGAACCTGCTGCTTCTCACCTCGATGAACGTCGACGAAATCGCAGTCGCCTGCGGTTACGAGGATTCTGATTATTTTCGAAAGGTTTTCAGACGCTTCTTTGATATGCAACCCCGGCGTTTTCGAACGTTGCACGTCAAACAACACCTGAATTCTGCTTAGAGAAGACAGGAGAGGAGAACAGTATTAGCGATTTCCTGACTGCGCCCTCCTGTCTTCCTGTCCCTGTCTCCTCTCCCCGCCTTTTCAGTCGCCTGGATGGACTCCCTCCACGAGCGCCTTTTGCCGCCGATAGACCTCCGTTATGAGCCGCAGCGCTGCGACCGATAGCGGAATCGATAATAAGTCCCCAAGGATTGCGAGCACGGCGGCGAGCGTCCATTGGTCGTTTGTCGAGGCCTGGAAGGCGATTTCCAGCGAGACCTGCGTCACCCCGGTGTAGAGCAAAAACAAGGTCCACCAGCTCGCAATCAGCCATGAACCCGATCTTTGTGGCCAGTTTCTGGGATCATCACTGGCTCGCCAAATTTCGCTCATAACCTGCACCGGGCGAATCAAGCTCAGGATCGGAATGAAATAATAGCCTACCGCCCAGCCCGGCGAGAACCGCAACCCTTCCGCGCCAAAGCCCTGGATATTTTTGTATGCCCGGTAAATCCACTTCAGAAAAGTTATTCCCGTCGCGATTCCGAGGCCGGATTGCAGCAGTCCGATAATCCCCTGAATCGGATCGTTGTTTGCCGCTTGGTCAGGCGTTACCTGACCAATCTGAACCTGCACAAATTCCGCCACATCATCCACCAGTGCGATGCAGGCGACGACCACGCTGATCCAGAGCAGTCGTTGGAGAAATTTTGTGAGCCCGGCTGGATCCAGCAAAAAATGGTAGGAAGATATCCCGATCTCTGATTTGTCCGGCGGGGGCCTTTCAGAGATAACCGGAGGTTCTCCGAGCCATTGCGTGACCGGTTTCCATTCCGGCATTCCCTCTTGCCAGTAAATCGTTGCGGTTGGCATCAGACCCTCCCTCCAGAGACGACGAGCCTCTTCTTCGGACCGTTGTGTCATCTGGCCGTCAGGATATCTGAGATAAATCGCGTCCATGAAGGAGGAGTTCCCTATAGAACACTACCGGCGGCGCTGCAAGTGGCACAGACCAGGCATCGCTCCCCCGGCATTGCTCACAAAACCTAAGCAGCAGCTTACCTCCTGTTTCCTTCATCGCTAAATCCAATCTTCCTTCCGAGCGCCAATCGGGACTGTTTGAAAGACTCCGCCGCGCTCTCATTATTCCGTCGAAATGAATTCCGCCTTATGGCGCGCTATGAATTCCTCCAGAGCTGACCGAACGGCGATTCCGACGCTTGTTTCGCCGAACCAATCGCCCGGATGGCGGACAACCCATTCCGCCAGAGCGAACTTCAGAATTTCGGTCGGATCAACTACGTCTTTTTGCTTTCCAACCACTGAAGCTGATGGGCCGAAAGGTGAGATTGAACCCAGGGATCAACGTAGTTGGTCCTCTCATCATCATGCGACTGTGCATCCCGAAAATGGAATCACCCGATCAGGTCGAGCCGCTATTTTCTTCCATACTCGCCGCCGGTGGCGGCGGCAAGCAACGAATTCTGGAGATGCCTGAGCATTGCTTCGTCCGTGATCTTTCTTCCCTCCAGGTCAGTCACGTAAAAGCTGTCAAAGGCCGCACCCTTTTCTGTCGCGATACGAGATGACGCTATATTAACCTTGGCATGGGAAAGACAGATTAGCACGTCGTACAACAAGCCAAGACGATCCGCCGTTTGAAGATCGATCACGGTGTAACCTGAATGTATCTCATTGGAAATTACCAATTTCGTTGGCAGATCCATGCCAATCGGCAGATGAAATGCAGTGCGCTTCCTGGCCTTCTCTAGAAGCGGCGTGAAATCGTAATCGATCTTCTCCAGCGATTCTTGCAAGACCGATTCCACTTGTTGCAGATCTCGTTCGTCGGAGACAGGTCGAAAACTGGTGTCACACACGCGAAAGATGGCTAACATCAAATTGTCGACGCGAGTGTACACATCCGCACTGAGGATATTGATCGATGCCGTCGCGAATGAACCCGCTATTTTGGCCATTAACGCGGCTCGATCCCAAGTGCAGATCCAGAATTCGCTATGACCCTGGTCGGGTTTGCTGTGCCATTTCACTGCAGCCGAAAGCGCCATCTTCGGATTGCGTACTCTCAATTCAACGAAGCTGCGAAATAGCCGGATGTGTCCGACAATCTCGTGAACGTGATGACTCTGAAAATAACGATCAGGCATCGAATTAAAATGCACTTCGATCTCTTCCGCGGAGTCTTTCGCCATTTTCTTGGCGACTGCCTGCTGCAGGTCTTCGCGCGCAATTTGCCGTTCGGCGAAGAATTCGCGTTCGTCGTGTAAATAGCTGGAAGTAGCGTGGTATAGGTGCCACACCAGGGTTTCCTTCCAGTCGGACCAGTTCTGTCCGCCTGTTCCTTGACCATCTGCCAAGGTCAGCAGCATGAGCCCATCGAGGTTTTCGGGGTTGCGCACTACCTCCGCAAAATCCGCGATGGTTGCCGAATCCTCCAAGTTTCGACGTTGAGCGATCTCTGAAAGCGTCATGTGATGGTCCACAAGCAGTATCAGTTTTCGCCTTCTTTCCGGAGAAAGTTGGAGCCGCGCAGCGACCTTCTGCGCATGCAGCGCACTAGCCTCCGCATGGTGGCGCGCGCCGGAGGCTTTCCCAGTATCATGGAGCAAGAGCGCCAGATAAAGCACGTAAGGATCTTCCAACTTCAGAAAGAGCGACTTGTACGGGGCTAGTTTCGGATCCTCGGTATCGATCAATGAATCTAATTTTTCGATGCAGACGAGGGTATGCTCGTCGGCGGTGTACCGATGAAAAAACTCGTGTTGCACGAGACAAGTCAGTTCCCCGAATTCCGGCAAATATTTTCCCAGAAAATCCACCTCATGCATCATGCGGAGAATGTGTCCGACCTGCCCCTTTTTTGACAAAATTGCCTGGAACGTTTCGCGTGCGGCTCGCGCGTACTGGAACGTGCGATTGACCAGCCTGGTCCGCCGGCGAATCAACTGCTGTAGTTCAGAACTCAGCTCCAGTTCGCGCTGCTGCGCGTACAGGAAGACGCGTATCAGGCGAAAGGGATCTTCGTGAAAAACTTCCGGATCTTCGAAATAGATGAGTCTGCCATGGCTGTAAAAGCCGTCGAACTGTTCAGTTTTGAGTTTGCGCTTTGCCAAAAAGCCAAAAACCGGTTTTTGCTCTCTCTGGCTGATATTCGGCAATAGAAAGCCTTCTGTGACGCGCTTTGCCGTCAAATAGATTGTCCGAGCGTGCTGGTAATAGTCCCGCATGAACGACTCGCTGCGGCGAAGCACATTCTTCTGCGGATAGTGAAATGAATTTGCGATCTGGCCCTGATAAAAAAGGGTTAACAGATCTGAGGGTCGCTTGCTCAAATAATGCAATTCAGTGCGAACCCGCTGAAGAAAATCATACGCCCGATCAATGGCGCGGCGATCGCTCTCGCTGATATATTTTCGTTCAACCAGCTTGGAGGTGCTCATCACGCCATCGCGGAAATAGCAAATCCATTGCAAGTTATGGTAATCACGCAGTCCGCCGCAGGCATTCTTGACGTTCGGTTCCTGCATGAAAACCGAGCCCCCATATTTGCGGTGGCGTTCATCCTGATTTTCCAAGCGCCATTTCAGGTAATTATCCACCTGCCCTCTGACGCAGCGCTCAAAAAATTCTCTCCTGAACTTGGAGTGTCCCCGGTGATCGCCGGCCAGGAATCGGGATTCCAAAAGCGAGGTTTTGGTCAGGACGTCCGAGTTTGCAAGCTTGATCGCCTCGTCGATCGACCGGGTGGAATGTCCAACTTTAAAGCCGACATCCCACAACATGTACAAAACCTGCTCGATAACCTCCGTGGCTTCGGCGGAAATTCGAGCTGAATCATGCAGAAACAAAATATCGACATCGCTGTATGGGCTCAGTTCGCCCCGGCCATAGCCGCCAATCGCCAGCAGGGCGACAGGCGGCGCTCTATCAGCGTAGACTGACCCTTCCAACGCTCCTTCGAACAAATGCCGGAGGACGACATCTAACAGCGCCGCTCGGTCCCGAACTATTTCGAGGCCGCCCGCTCCGGAGTAATGTTTCAATCGGAGCCGGTGTTCTTCTATCTTCAGAAATTTCTTATATAGATCCAGGCGTTCCCGAAGGCGCCTGCTCCCCTCTGATGTTAACTGGCGCTCAGCGTGCGCCAGAATTTTCTCGAGATGTTGGGACATTTACGACAGCACGGAAAAATACACGGAATCTTCAGGATTGCAGACGAGAAAAGTCGTCTGAACCCAGTTTTAATCTTGCTTGCGTATCTGGTCGAAGGAATTCGGATCTCATAATCCCGCGACACGTTCGCGGAGTTGCAGGAGCTTGGTCAGGAAGTCCTTTTCTCTTTGGCGATGTTCCGCGACGATCGCCGCGGGCGCCCGTGCAACAAAGCTCTCGTTGCCAAGTTTTTTCCGGACGGTTTCAATTTCCGCTTCGAGTTTTGCGATTTCTTTTGTCAGCCGCTCCTTTTCCGCGGAAAGGTCAACAATTCCCTCCATCGGAATGAACACCTGACCCAGCGGCGTCACCGCAACCGGTACCCCCGGCTCCGCAACAAATTCCGGCTCGACGTCAAACGGGTTTCCATTGACCAGACGGCCAAACACGCTGAAGTCGCCCGGGCCGGCGGGTTTCAAGATCATTCTTACCCTCTTATTCGACGGGATTCGATACTCCGCCCGAAGATTGCGGGTCACGGTGGCGGCTTCATACACCTTTTGCGCAAAAGCGATGTCGATCGGACTAAGGCGAGCCTCGTCAACCCGCAAATCCCTCACCGGAACGAATTGGATGCTGGAATCACCGAAACTCATTCGGTGCCAAAGTTCCTCAGTGAGGTGCGGCATGAACGGATGAAGCAATCGCAACACGCTGGAGAGGACGTGGTCGACCACGCTCAGGCAATTCAGACGGACGCTCTCCTGTTTGCTCTGTAGTTCCGTCTTTGCCGCCTCGAGATACCAATCGCAAAAATCACTCCAGACAAACTCGTACAGCGATTGCGCAACTTCTGTAAACAGGTAGCCAGTATAGGCGTTTTCAACGCGATCGACCGTCTCGTTCAAGCGGAAAAGGACGTAAGCGGAATAGGGACTGAACGGCTCGGGCGCCAGGGTTTTGGTCGGCGAGCCTTGCAACTGCCGGAAACGGCATGCGTTCCAGAGCTTGTTCGCGAAATTTCTTCCTTCTTCAATCTGTTTTTCGTCGAAGCGGATGTCCTGGCCGTGCGGCGCGATCCGCATCAGACCGAATCGAAGGCCGTCGGCTCCATACTTCGCGATCAAATCGAGCGGGTCAGGGGAATTGCCCAGACTCTTCGACATTTTCCGCCCCTGGAGATCCCGAATGATGCCCTGTGAAGAAACACGTTTTCGAACGGGATCGCTCCCTGATATTCGAATCCCGCCATAATCATCCGGGCGACCCAGAAGAAAATGATGTCAGGAGCCGTCACCAGATCCTGGGTCGGATAAAACCGTTTCCTGGTCGCCTTATCCATCGTGGCAAAAGGCCAGAGCCACGCTGAAAACCAGGTGTCGAGCACGTCGGCATCCTGATGCCAGTTCTCTTCATCCGGAGGTGGTTCGATATCGACATGGATCCGGCCGGGATCATCGTTATGATACCAGACCGGTATTCGGTGTCCCCACCAGAGCTGGCGGCTGATACACCAATCCTGGATGTTATCAATCCAATGCTCAAAGGTCTTGATCCAGCGCTCCGGCCGAAACCGGATCTGCCCGGTCGAAACCGCCTGCAAAGTTTCCTCGAGACGTGGGTACTTCAGGAACCACTGCTCACTGAGCCGCGGCTCGATCGGTACGCCACCTCTCTCGCTGTATCCAACATTGTTCTGGTACTCCTCTTCCCGAACCAGCAATCCTCAGTTCAACCAATTTTTCCACGGCCTTCCTGCGGGCCTCGAATCGATCCATCCCGGCAAATTCCTCTCCTGCCAGCGCATTCAAGGTTCCGTCCGGGTTCATCACATCGACCACTTCGAGGCCGTGACGTTGGCCAATTGCGAAGTCAAGCTTGTCATGGGCCGGGGTGACCTTCAGTACGCCGGTGCCGAACGCAGGATCGATTGCGTCGTCGCCAATGATCGGGATCCCGGCTCGCGGAAAGGGTCGCCAGCAATGCTTGCCGATAAACCGTTTGTACCGAGGATCGCCGGAATTGACGGCAACGCCTGTATCACCCATCAGCGTCTCCGGACGCGTGGTCGCTATCTCAAGGAAGGTCCCCGGTTCTTCGACCACCTCATAACGCATGTAATAAAGTTTGCCGATTGTCGGAGTCGGGATGACCTCTTCATCGGATAAAGCGGTCTGATAGAACGGGTCCCAATTAACCATCCGTTTGCCGCGATAGATCATTCCTTTTCGATACAGGTCCACAAAGGTTTCCTCCACCGTTCGAATGTACTCCGGGTCCATGGTGAACCGCTCCCGGGACCAGTCGCACGAGCAACCTAACTTCTGAAGTTGCTGAATGATGATTCCGCCGTACTTCTCCTTCCACTCCCAGACCTTTTGAATAAACACTTCACGGCCCAGCTCATGCTTCGTCGTTTTCTCTGCACGGAGCATCTTTTCAACGACATTTTGCGTCGCGATGCCGGCATGATCCATACCGGGCAGCCAGAGCACCTCTTTTCCCAATGCACGAGCCCGTCTTGCCAGAATATCCTGGATTGTTGCGTTCAAGACGTGCCCCATCGTCAGCACACCCGTCACATTCGGCGGAGGAATCACGATGGCATACGCCGGTCTGTCCGACTCGGTATTCGCCTGGAAGCATTTCTGTTCCAGCCAAATCCGATACCATTTTTCCTCCACCGACTTAGGTTCGTAGGCGGTTGAAATCTCGGCACTCATGGGAAGCGGAATCTGATGCCGAGGTCGCTATTCCGCAACTTCGGAGTTGGACCGAGGCGTTTCAGCGTTCAGCGTTCGACGTTCAACGTTCAACGTTCAACGTTATTTCATCGAAACCAGAAAATGATCCCAGTCCCCGATGTTGTGAGCGTTCCGAATAAACGAACTGACAGGAAGCTCCCGGGGCGTCTGCGGTTTCTTTTTCAATTGGAGACCCACCTCTTCCGGCAGACGATTGCCTTTCAGGCTATTGATCCGCTTATCCGCGAGGACGCAGTTTTCCCACGAAGTCAGGCCCCCGCGGGATCGCGGGACGATATGATCAATATTGCCCTCATGGGGAGCGAGTTTCTTGCCCGTATACTGGCAGTGGCCGCCGTCCCGCTCCCAAATTCCCTTGGCGGAGAGCTTGGGCCGGCGCTTGGGTACCTTGTTGTAGCGGGCCAAAACCAAAACAGTCGGGATCCTAACCAAGCCGCGGACTGTTCGGACGGCGAAATCTTCTTCCCGAACCGGAAGAGCGATCCAATCCCGCCACCGCACCGGGCGCATGTCGCCAGCGCCAAACATGTCGAGTGCAGTCGCGTTACCGTTTGCCATCATGCAAAAGGCCTGCGCAGGCGTCTTGACATCGATCGCCTGCCAATTTCGGTTCAATACGAGAACCGTTGCTTTGTTCAAGACGTCATTCATTCCGTCATCTGACTTTACGTCCTGGCGAAAAACCGTTGAACAAATGCCTCAAAAGAGGCAATTCGTCCAGCACAGAAAGCAATCCTTTATGTTTCCTACCTGCGATTACCATACGCATCCTCAGGGACACAGTGTACGCCCTTACACTATCGAACTGTTGCAGCCCTGGATCGACCAGTGCCGCACAAAGCAAATTCAGAGCATCGCATTCACCGATCACGACCGTTACATTGACGGAGTTAATTTTGAGGTAATCGACCGCCTCCGGGAGCAGAATCCAGACATTGAAATCCTCGCCGGAATCGAACTGGACAACGATCCCATTACCTCAACCGACGGAATGCGCTGGGTGGAAAAGAACTGGGAGCGACTCGATTATGTGCTCGGTTCGGTCCACTACTTTAGCGGCGAAACCGAGATGTTGGACCGCGCCGGTGAGACAGGCCAGATCGAGGCGCGCGGCGTATCGGAGGCATTCGATCAGTATGTGGGCGAGCTGGAGAAAGTTGTGTCACGGGGCCACATCGATTGCCTCGCGCATCTTGATCTGGTAAAGATTCACGGCCTGTCACCCGACGGGTATGATCCGGCCGGGCAATTTCGAACGATCCTCGAGCTTGCGCAAAAAGCAGGCCTGGCGATGGAAGCGAGCACGGCCGGTTGGCGAAAGGCCGTCGGCGAACAATATCCGCACACGTCAATTTTACGAGCAGCTGTCAAACTCCAGATTCCCATCACCACCGCCTCCGACGCGCATTCGCATGCACAGTTAGCCGCTGACTACGATAAGCTTGCCGCCCTGCTCGAAGAGGCTGGCGTCACCGAGATTGTTACGTTTAAACGGCACAATTCGGCCCGCAAAATTCATCGACCTTGAAGCATTCTTCCGATTCAACTTAGAAGCCAAGATAAGGACTAAACCGCAGATCAAACCGATTCCGCACTTTGTTGCGGCCAAGAAGATCGGGACTGAAGGCCGCGAAGATTCTCATGCGGCTGTTGATCCTCGTACCAAATTAAATCGGTGTAATCTGCAGGTTAGAAATTTCGGGGGCGCCGGAATTTGGGCTAAGCTGTTTCGACCAGAACCATGCCTTGAACGATTCGCGTTTCCACCGAATTAATTTCCAATTTCAGGGCTTTTCTGGCGGTGGTCAGAAACGAGTTCGAGCTGTCTGTCAGAGCCACGTTCAACTTGCCGGACACCTCTGATCTATTCTCCAGGCCGCATTCCAGCAGAGTCTGTTTGACCGCAACCGCACAGTTCTTCGCGGAATCAACCAACAGAATTCCTGGTCCGGAAACCTCCTGGATCAAGGGCGCCAACAAAGGGTAGTGCGTGCACCCCAGAACCAACGTGTCGATCCCTGCGCCGACTACCGGATCGAGATAACGATGAAGTACTTCCCGGGTTACCTCCTCATCCAACCAGGCCTCTTCCACCAGCGGCACCAGCAGAGGGCAGGCTTGGCTGGTAACACGCACCGCAGGGTTCAACGCCTGAATCGCCCGTTCATAAGCCTCACTCTGGATAGTCGATCTTGTCCCAATCACACCGACATGGCCAATCCGAGTTTCCTTCACCGCCGCGCGGGCCCCGGGAGCTATCACTCCCACTACCGGAACTCTTAATATTTCCTGAAGCTTCGAGACCGCCAACGAAGAGGCGGTGTTACAAGCAACAACGATCATCTTTGCGTTTTCGGCCAGTAGCAGCCCGCTGATTTCGATGCTGTATCTTTCTATCGTCGATTTGCTCTTACCGCCGTAAGGTAGTCTCGCTGTATCGCCAATATAAAAAATGTCTTCGTGCGGCAACAGATCACTTAGTGAGCGAACGACAGTCAGGCCACCGATGCCCGAATCAAATACTCCAATCGGTTGAAGTGATCGCTCATTTTCGTGCATCTTCGGGGAGTGTATAGACATTCGGCTTAAGGGGATCCCAGATTGACACCCCTGGATCCGTCGATTCAGGCTCAGAAACGTTCCCGCGTTTCACCATGATCTGTTCGGAAGTTCCACCTCGGTTCAGCGCCCGATTGTAGGAGAGTATTCCCTGAAAAATTGCTTGAGCCAAGAGCCGTCTGTAAATTGGCGTCGCGATTCGGACACGATCTTGCGGATTCGAGAGAAAGCCTCCTTCAATGAGTACTCCCGGGATGTTGCTGTCGCGCAGCACGATAAACCGAGCCCGCTTAATCCCGCGATCACTGCCTCCCACTCGCGTGATCAGCGCTGCGTGCATTGCTGTCGCCAATGCAATGTTTTCGGGGTCGCGTATGTTGCCAATGCAAGGCTGAAGATCTGACAGAGTAAGGTTCATGCTGTTTGTCGACGGTACTCCGCGCGGCGCCAGGCTATAGGTTTCAAGCCCCCCCGCTTCCTCGCGCGCCCCGGCGTTAAAATGCACACTCACAAGAACCGCGTTGGATTGCCGGTTTGCAAATGCCGCCCGATCTTCTAGCGGAACAAATATATCTGCGGACCGCGTTAAACGAACATTGAATCCCGCTCTTAGCAACAAGTCGCGCGCACGCTGCACAACATCGAGTGCAAAGTCTTTCTCGTTTCCTAGAATGCTTGTTGCGCCCTGATCGAAACCGCCATGGCCCGCATCAAGAACCACCGTGTGAACGGGCTTAGCCGGAATTTTTGCCGGACGCAAAACCGGCTCTACCAGTTTGCTCAGATCCATTCTCGACATCAGGATTCGGTCATCCACCTTAATAATTGGAAAGCTGAGAATGAACTTGAGTCCGTTCAGATAAAGTTCACGAGAGTTAACTCCGCCCACCATCCGGAGAGTCGCCCCTTCGAGATTAATATAGTCGTCCGAATAGCTGACTTGGGTGAAGCTATAAAACTTCGCCACCTCTTCAATCGGTACGTAATCGCGTCCGTCGTACTTAACGAGCGTCCACTCAAACGCGAGCGCTTGACATGCAAACAAGAATAGCACCGCAACGCAGCGCATCACGACTGCGACAATGCTTCTGGAGCCCGTCGTTGGCAAGAGAAAAGGGAGGAGGTCAAGAATTCAAAAATTCAGGAGTTGCAGGTGTTATCACTATTCACAGACGGGAAGCCGCCGTCCCATTCTGCAACTCCTGCAACTCCTGAACTCTTGATTTGCGGGCTACTCTTCCTGGCCCTGAAGCTCGTATGCCAATACGCTCAAACTATAGATAGCAGCCGTCTCAGTTCGGAGGATGATGGGACCGAGGCTGACCGGGACGCAGCCGGCGCTTTTCGCCCACGATGTTTCAGCCGGCGTGAAGTCGCCTTCCGGCCCGACGACGATAAGAGCGGAACTCGGTCTTCGTCCGTGTTGTTCACGAAAACTGGCTAACACTGTCTTGAAACTACGCGCATCATTCTGGAGAGAAGCGACTAAGGAGAGTTCATAACGATCGAACTCAGCAAAAAATTGTTTGGGTGTGATCGGGACGGCAATTTCAGGAAGCCAATCCTGCCCGGATTGTTTTGCTGCTTCGATAATCACCTGTTTCCATTTCTCCCGTTTCTTCTGCAATTCACCCACTTCCAGTTGCACGACTGTGCGATCTGACAGCAGTGGAACTATTTTCGCAACGCCGAGCTCCGTAGCCTTCTGGATAATCAGATCCATGTTTCTCCCTTTGGGAATCGCTTGCGCGAGAGTGACGGCGCAGCGAAGCCGATCGGTTCTCGTGGAAAGCAACTCTTTCAGATGTACCCTCCCTTTTTCGAGGGCTGTGATCTCCGCAGTGATCTCCGAGCCCCGCCCATCGAAGGCCACGAGCCGGGAGCCCACGCCTAGCCTGAGAACGTCGATGCAATGATGTGCTTCTGACTCCTCCAGCACCAAAGGCTTGAGACTCCACCGCTCCGGGGAAATGTAGAACCGATGCGTGCTCACCTGACCGATCAACGGAAAAAATCTTTGGCTTTGTCAAAGAAAGTTTTGTGCATCGGACTGTTATCGTCACCGCAGGAGGCGGCGAACTCTTCGAGTTTGCGCCGTTGTTCGGAGTTTAACCTGGTCGGTACTTCAACGATCACTCGGACGCGCAAGTCCCCTCTGTTCCTGGTGTCCATGTTTTGGACACCGTGACCCCGCAGGCGGAACTGGGTACCGCTCTGAGTTCCGGCCGGGATTTTCAACAACGCCTGACCCTGGAGCGTCGGCACTTTCGCCTCGCCTCCCAAAGCCGCGGTGGCAAATGCGATCGGAACATCACAATAGAGATCGTCCTCTTCCCGCGTGAAGATCTCGTGCTCCCGCACATGCATCACCACGTATAGATCCCCCGGGGGACCTCCGCGAATCCCCGCTTCGCCGTTCCGCGAAGATCGGAGCCGGGCGCCATCATCGATCCCGGCAGGGATCTTAAGCTTGACTCGCGATCTTTTTTCCAGCCTGCCGTCGCCTCCGCACTCCCGACAAGGGCGGTCGATCACCTGCCCGGTTCCGCGACAACGCGGGCAGGTCTGGGAGACTTGGAAAAATCCACGCGAGGTAATGACTTGGCCGCGGCCCTGACAAGTGGGACAGGAGGTCGCTCGAGAGCCGGATTCCGCCCCCGATCCGCTGCAACTGGTGCACGTCTCGTGCTTCAGGATTTCGATCTCTTTTTCGGCGCCAAACGCCGCTTCCTCCAAAGTGATCTGCAGATCGTACCTTAAGTCAGAACCACGTTGCCGCCCGCTCCGGTCTCTCGAAGCCATCCCCGAGCCGAAGATCTGGTCAAAAATGCCGCCACCACCTTCTGCACCCACCCCGAAGACTTCACGAAAGATATCGAACGGATCATGGAAACCGCCGGTTCCGCGGTTCGCACCCGCTCCGGCCCCGGCACCGAACGCCGCGTGGCCATAGCGGTCATAAGCGGATCTCTTATTCTCGTCGATCAGGACCTCATAGGCCTCGCCGAGTTCCTTGAATTTGTCTTCTGCGGCGGCGTCACCCGGATTCTTGTCCGGATGAAACTTAACGGCAAGCTTGCGATAGGCCTTCTTGATATCGTCGGTGCCTGCGTTCCGATCCACTCCCAAAACTTCGTAATAATCTCGTTTCGTAGCCATTCCTTAAGTCCCGGCGTTCTGCGTTGCAGAATCCTCACCGACGGGCGCTCCTTTTGAGACCACCACGTTTGCGGGACGAATTAATCGATCCTTCAATCTGTAGCCTTTTCGCAACTGTCTGATGACAAAGCCCTCAGGCGATTTCCCCGCTATGTTCCTGCGCAATCCCCTCGTGCACATTGGGATCGAAATGCTGCCCGGCCGCATCGATCGTCTCCACGCCGCAACTGGCCAAAAAGTCCTGTAGCTGCTTAAAGACCATCATCATCCCGTCCTGAACGGCCGACTGACTTCCTCCAGCCTTGGCCGCCTGTAAACCGAGTTCAAAATTATCGAGGATAGGAATCAATCGTTCCAGGAAACTCGCGTTGGCATAGCGGATTGCGTCGTCTTTTTCCCGAGCCATCCGTTTGCGATAGTTGTCCAGGTCGGCGACCGAACGCAGAGCAACATCCTTGTATTTGCTCAACTCGGCTTTCAATTGCGCAAGTTGATCCTGCGAATCATCGGTTGGCCTGGACTTGGTTCCCGAAATTTCCTCGTTCGGATCGGAGGTTGTTTCTGCATTTCGCACAGCGGAGATCTCTTCCGGAGTAGCGTCAGGTTTGGGCGCCGGCTCAGGTAACGGCGTGTCATCGATCAGCTTCGCTTCAGCCTCAAATTTTTTCTCTTGGTTCACCTCACTCATAACTTCCGAATTGCAATCAGCGTAATATCGTCGTTCTGCGGATGGTTGCCTACGAAGGTCTTCAAGTCAGCCGTCACCCGACTTAAGATTGCTGGAGCTCCTTCTGCCGCACTGGCTTGAATGGCCTCGGTCAATCTCGACATCCCGAATTCCAAACCATTTGCATCTAACGCCTCGGTCACACCATCAGTGTACAAAATCAGGCAATCACTGGTTTCAAGGTGGACCTGACAATCACCTGTTACCCTATTGAAAACGCCTCCACTGTCAATTCCAAGCGCCATCCCCGGAGGGTTGATCTTTACCACGGAAGCATCGCTGGCTCGATATTGCAACGGCGCGTCGTGACCCGCCCTGGCCAGGATCAGTTCATTATCCGCCTTGTGCGCGATCAGGTATGCCATGCTGATGAACATGTCCTCCCGGATATCGGGATAGAGTTGGCGATTGACTGCCTGCAAGACTGCGGCGGCGGACTCGCTTGAACTGGCAAACGAGCGCAACACACTACGACACATCGCCATGATCAAGGATGCCGCAACCCCTTTGCCCGAAACATCCGCAATGGCTATCCCGAGACGCTGGTTGTCCAACCCAATGTAGTCGTAGTAGTCGCCGCTCACGCGACTGGCAGGGATATTGAGCCCCGCAATTTCAAATCCTTCGATTGCCGGCGCGGCATTCGGTAGAAGGATCCGCTGAATATCGCGCGCTACATCCAGGTCCCGGTCAATCCTTCTTTTCTCGCTCGCCTCCGAATAGACCACCGCGTTGTAGAGAGCGAATGCCGACTGCTCCACGATGGATTGAAATACCAAAAAATCGGATGGAGAAAAGGGCGTACTCATCGGGCCGTTGGCGACTGCCAGCACCCCAAGATTCTGATTTCCATAGACCAGGGGGCCGATCATAACCGAATCCATCTCAAGGGACAAATCTCTGAGGCGTTCCAGGCGAGGATCCGAATCCTTGCTCGAAATGAACAACGGCTCCTTTCGCTCCCAAACTGCGCCAAGCAGACCTTCGCCGGCTTTAACGGTGTGAAGCCGAAGATAATTCTCCACCGCCAATGGAGAATTCAGACTTTGCTGGGAGATGTTTCGCGGCACTTCAACCAGGGGTGGGCAATCCTTCGAAATAAAGCTCGGAACCAGTAGCTTTCCCGTCCGGTCCGCCAAGTAAAGGGCGCCCCCGTGCGCATCAGTGATCCGCGTCGCTCCTTCGACGATCAGTCGGTGAAGATCCGAAGAGCGCAGGTCACCCGAGAACGCTTCACCCAACCCGTGGAGAAAATCAAAGACCCTGTCTTCTTCAACCTGCAATTCTTCCCGTGCTCGCTTAAGTGCCTCGATGGATCGACGCTGCCTGAGATTTGCCCCGAGGAGTACGGTGACAGTGGCGGCGAGTAGTCCTATAAGCAGAAAGGACCACATTGAATTAAACTATTTTGAACCGGCGCGAAGATCTTGCTTTAGATACTCGAGAACGTCTTTGAATCGCGCAAGGTTTTCCGGATCAGCATCTACCAACGCCTCATGCGCCTCGATCATACACTCGGCTTGATCAGTACGCCCAATCGCTTGATCAGCGTCTAGCGGCGCAGCTTCAACCATGCCTTCGGTCATATCCGACGCCTTTGACTCAACTTCGAACAGGTTGTTCAAGCCCAAATTCCGAAGCAGGTCCGTGTTGCGCTCATTTGCGTTCCGCACCAGTAGCGATCCGTTGCCCAACTCTCGAAGGCGCAACGCGATTCCGGCGAGGGTACCCATGAATGTCGAGTCCATCACCGGACAGCCTTGCAGATCCACCACGAAATTGCGGTAACCCCGCTCCAACATCTGCTTGGAGAATTCCTTCAAACCAGGACTGCACTGAAACGACCCTTTGCCCTCCACCTTGACATGGATCCCCCGGCTTGTTACCCCGACCAAGATAGAAGTTGGCGAATTCACGTAACTCCCGAAATATATCTTCCCCGGCGTTTAGGTGTCAAATTCAAGACTTTCAAGCGACTTCATTGCCACGTCCGAGACTGAAGAAGTGCCACAATATTTCGATTCTCGATCAAAATCGCTCTCCACGAAGTGATCAGGCCGTCGTTCTCGTAATCGTTTCCTAAGATCGCAAATTCGGACTCATGACTTCCTTTTGCGTTCACGTAGTTCAATTCCCTGGCCTGCACATAGTTCTTGAGATTAGCTTGCCGATATTCCAAACGGATTGTGAGGTTTGCGGGTCTTTTTGCACGCCAAAAAAAGGTGAAATACTGGCCCGTCCTGGCTGAAACGTCGACTCCATCCAGCGCTCCCCAGAGCCTGCGTTTACGCTCGAAATCGACCATCAGGTCTTTCGTCGGAATCGGTGTCGCTCCCGGAACAGCCAACGCGTTTCGAAAAATCTCGAATTTTCGGAACTCAAAATCATCACTGATCGCCAGGGGCAATACGTCGGCGCTCTCCATCGGCAGCGGATTCTCGGCTCTGACGAATATGCCCCCGATAAGCATAGCCAGAAACGCCCCTGGGAGCAGCCATCTCATCTAGAGCGATCAAACTCCGAAGCTGCGGAGGTGTCAACCAGGAGTTTTGCATGGAAACTCATGAAGAGAATCCGCTCCGACCCTGACCGGTACCGGGGCTTCGGATTCCACCGCAAGTTGAGCGTCATCAAAATGACCCGATTATGCGGGGCATTGCCCCAGAATGTCTGCAGCCCTCTAATAACAATTAGGATTGTTCGGCCACGAATTTTCCGGGACCAACCTGTTTCACGCCTTTCAATCGGTAGATCCGCGCAAACAGATTCTTCTTTGGCTCGGGCGACGCGAATTTATAGCCGTTTGACAAAAGACCAGCCAAGATTTCAGAAACGCTCATCGGCGAATCCTTGGACTTGAGAACTTGGACAACAGCTGGAGCTAGAGGACCCGTAGGTGAAGTGGACCGGCGGCCCCTACTCCTTCCGGACGGCGACACTGCGGCTGCCTTTCTTCCACGCGCTCGCCTCACCAAGGTACCGGATGCCGGCGCGGCAACCACCGGAGTTGAACTAGCCTCTGTACTTGCTGGCAATAAGCTACTAAGCTCTTCCTGCAATCGCTCGATGCGTTCCTGAATTTCCGCTGCTTTCCTGAGAGTGGAGGAAGATAGTTTCACAGGCGCAAGCTATGCTTGGATTCCTACTTTGCAAGAGACTTTAGCTAGTTTAATTCTTGACACCCCGGCTTAGTTAGCTCTTTGAGCCAATAGTTGATTTGTAAGGTTTCCCGAATAACACTGAGCCCATGTCCAATACTGCCACTACGTTTGCCCCTGGACGCGTCGAGATTCTGGGTAATCACACCGACTACAATCTAGGGTTTGTCCTTTCAGCCGCCATCCATCTTGGGGTCACCATTGAAGCGTCTCGGCTCTCCACAAACGTACTGTCGATTAGCTCGAAGACCAACCGGAAAAGCATTAGCATTGAGTTAGATAATCTTCGGCATCTTCCGGAAGACGCGTGGGCAAGTTACCCCATCGGAGTCGTCAAAGTCCTGTTGGATGCCGGTTTTCAGCTAGGCGGGATGCAAATGAATGTCTCGAGTGATTTGCCTCTCGGCGCCGGCTTATCTAGTTCAGCCGCGTTGGAAGTAGCTACTGCTATGGCCGCCAAGGCGCTATTCGACCTGCAGATTGAAAAGATGCAGCTTGCTCAGCTTTGCCAAAAGGCTGAGAACGAGTTTGTCGGAGTGCAATCAGGGTTGTTGGATCAAGCATCATCCGTCTTTGGCAAGAATCACCAGTTGATCCTACTGGATTTTCTCAAGATCACCGTTGAGACTGTTTCGCTGCCTGCAAACGCCTCGCTGCTGCTGTTAAATTCCGGAGTTCCGCACGAACTAACCGGTGGCGAATATAATGAACGACGAAAACAGTGCATGCTTGCTGCCAAATCGCTGGGTGTCCCATCTCTCCGCGATGCCAACCTGCCGCTACTTGAAAGCTCTGATCTGGAAGATGTGATCCGTCGGAGAGCACTTCATGTCATCGGAGAAAGCGATAGAGTTCTTCGGGGCGTTCAAGCATTGCGCTCGAATCAACTGGAATCGTTCGGCGAACTTATGTTTGCCTCACATGTCAGTTCCCGAGTAAATTTTGAAAACAGCACATCTCATCTGGATATCCTGGTCGACTTAGCAAGACAGACCCCGGGCGTCTTCGGATCGCGATTAACTGGAGGCGGTTTCGGAGGATCGACGGTCTCACTCATTGAAACAGCACGCGCAGACGAGATTGCCCGAACGATTTCCAGCGAATACCACAGAATAACCGGCGCGACTTGCTCGCCGAGACTGACTGAACCTTCCGAAGGCGCCCGGGTTCTGGCATGAACGAGCACCCAAGTCTCACATTTCCGAGATCTAAGCCCGAAAACCGGAGTTCAGAGGGCTTAAAGAACTTCTTCTTCCGCTTGCAGTCCGGAATCTTCACGGATCGTTCGAAGCCGGCGGCGAACCCCAAGCTTGGACTGCGGTCCATTGATCAGGTCCAACATGACACCCACCAGCGAGGGAGCAGTCGTCGCGATCGCCAGGCAGAGCATCCCAACTGCGGCGATGTTTCGCCGGTTTTCGGCAAATCTATCCGCCAGTAATATTCCGATTCCGCAGCCAATCGCTGCCTGGGAGACCGTAAGCAGCGCCACCGCCGGGAGCGAAAGAACGATGGTCTTATAATTATCGCTCGACATAAAACAGTATTACTCTGTTGAGGGCTTGGCCGCAAACCTCTATAATTTCCGGCGACCTTTATCGTTAGTCGAAGAAAAAATCTTGGGCGATATTGGAGCGATGTCGAATGTTTTTTATGCACTGATATTGGCGGGGGGAAGCGGTGAACGGTTCTGGCCACTCAGTCGGAAAGCCATCCCAAAGCAACTGTTGCGCTTGTTCAGCTCTCAATCCCTGGTCGAAGAAACCGTCCACCGGCTGGATGGATTCGTCCCCCAGGAGAACATATTGATACTAACCAACCAAGAGCAGGAAGCCGCTATTCGGACGCTGTTGCCGGGCCATCCCGAGGACAATATTCTGGCTGAACCGGCAAAACGGGATACCGCAGCAGCCATCGCTCTTGGGGTGGGGATCATCGCTGCACGAAACCCATCCGCGACCATGGTCGTGCTTCCCGCAGATCATCGAATCTCCGATAGAACCGCATTTCAGGCGGATCTGCAAAGCGCCGCGACCATCGCGCAAAAGAGTGGAGACTTGATTACGATCGGCATCACGCCCACCTGGGCCTGCCCCGGCTTCGGGTACATCGAGCGCGGCAGACAAATCGAGAACTCCAATGCGTTTGAGGTAGTCCGATTTCGCGAAAAACCTGATCCGGACCTTGCGGAGTCATTTGTGCGAAGCGGCAACTTCTACTGGAACGCCGGAATTTTCATTTGGTCGGTCAATTCCATTCTTACCGAGTTAAACCGACACGCACCGGATCTGGCCGAATTCGTGGCGGCGATCCGGAATTCTTCCGACAAGAAAAAGATGCTAAGCGAGCGGTTCCAGAGTTTGCGAAAGACTTCAATCGACTACGCGATCATGGAGAAAGCCAGCCGCGTGCTGGTCAAGCCCGCGACCTTTGACTGGGACGACGTCGGCAGCTGGGCCGCTTTTTCAAAATATCTGGAACAATTGCCAGGTGCCAATTCCGCCAATTGTCCGGTCACTCTTGAAGCCGCGTCAAATAATATCGTATTTTCAGATTCGAATCTACACGTGGCACTTCTCGGAGTGAGCGATCTGGTCGTGGTGCAAACGACCGATGCGATACTTGTCTGTCATCGTCATGACGTCGAGAAGATCAAAAATCTGGTCCAGCTGATTCCGAAAGAACTTCAATGAATACACGCTTGCTCGGTATTGACCACGGAGACAGCCGAATTGGTCTTGCGATTTCCGACGAACTTGGATCCTTTGCCCATCCTTACCGCACTTTGCACTCCGGGCCGCGGGTGATTGATGAGATCCACGCGATTGTCGAGCGCGAACAAATCAGCGGGATCGTCATCGGCTTGCCAAAAAATATGGATGGGACGCTCGGCCCATCCGCCGCGAAGGCCAAGTCTTTCGGCTCACAGCTCGCCCAGGTCATCCCAACGATGAAGATCCTGTTCTGGGACGAACGGTTGACCACACGTGAAGCGCAACGTGCATTGCACGCTGCGGGCAAAAACACCAGGCAAAGCAAAAAAATGATCGACCAGGTCGCCGCGCAGATCCTGTTGCAGAATTACCTGGACTCCTTGCAGTGGGCCCGACTCTCGAACGCCTAAAGCTGACCGTCGCATACGACGGCCGACCATTTAGCGGATGGCAAAGTCAGCCAAACGAGAACGGGATTCAGGACCATCTAAAGCGCGCTTTCTGGCAGATTGCTTCGGGACCGGTGAAATTGCACGGGGCCGGACGAACGGATTCCGGCGTTCATGCCCTGGGACAGGTGGCGCACGTCGACGTGCCGCATCAGAAATTGGATCCGGCGAGATGGATGACGGCCGTGAACGGCCATCTGCCCGCCGAAATTCGCGTGATTCGATGCCAACCCACCTCGGCTGATTTTCATGCTCAATACTCTGCCGTCGGAAAGGTCTACCGTTACCGCGTCTGGAATGCCCCGGTTTTTCATCCAATGGAAGTCGGGAGATCCTGGCACGTTCCGCAACCTCTCGACTTGGATCTCCTGAGAGCCGCCTCCGATCGGCTCACCGGAACACATAACTTCGCCTCTTTTGCGGCAAATCGCGGTCAGGCGGCAGAAACGACGACACGTACCATCCACCAAATCCGCATCCAACACCGGAAGGAACTGGTTGCTCTGGAATTCGATGGAAACGGTTTTCTTTATCGCATGGTGCGAATGCTGACCGGTGCGATGATTCGTGTTGCTTCCCGGCGAGCGACCCTCAGCTGGATCGCCGATTTGCTCTCCGCCCCGGGAAAAACCAAGACAAACTGCACCGCACCAGCCGGAGGACTTTACCTCGTTAGAGTTAAATACGCCTGACCAGCCCGGAAGCTCGCGAGCTGTTCGGGGACAGGACACTAGGGCTTACTACCATTCGCAACCGGCTCCCTGCCGGTCGGTGTTCCCGTCCCACCCGTCGCGGCAGCAACAGGCTCAAAAAGAGCAGCGAGAGGCACCAACCAGAAAATCTCACCAGCCGAAGCGCTCGTGACGCTGCGCGGAAAGCCTGTTTGCATGGCATCGACCGGACCAAACCCTTGACACTAGTGGGTCATCGCGGCACGGCGCCGGTCGAGATAGACTTTGCAAATCCCTTTCATGCGCGTCAGGACGTAGTATACCGTCTGGCTCCGAGCTCGTATCAATTCTCCGCCGACGATTTTCGGCACGAAGTCGCTCGCGACTTCCAGGATCTCGGTCACCGTGGCGTGTTCCAACCCGCGGCAAAGTATCGAAGTCATCGCGCGGGTGAGAGTTTGAACCTGCGGACCCAGAGTCACTCGAAAAGTTGCCCGCTCTTCGTCACCGACCTTGAGGAAGACACCAACGGTATCGGTACACTCTTCATCCTTGCGGATATCTTCGAGATTAAAAGTCTCGCCCTCCTTGGGTTCCCATTTGCGGGCCTGGTCGGCGTACGTAATCAGCGCGTCACGTCTTTCCTGTTCTGGCAAAGATCCGAACAAACTAACAATCTTTTGCAGTCCCTTTGGATAGACAGATGCAGTTTCGCCTTCAGGGTTCCAGGTTCCGTTCTCCATATCATTTGATGAACACAGTCTTCGGTTACGGCTTCTGGATCGGGGCTCGCACCTTATTACCCCACTCCGTCCACGACCCGTCGTAATTTTTGACATCCTCAAACCCAAGAAGTTTCGTAAGAACAAACCAGGTGTGACTCGATCGTTCGCCAATCCGGCAGTAAACGACAGTGTGTTCAGATGGCTCGAAGCCAAGATTATCAATATAGATTTTCCTGAGTTCTTCGACCGGTTTGAATGTCCCATCGTCCTTGGCCGCAGTTTTCCATGGAACACTCTTCGCCGACGGAACGTGTCCGCCGCGCAGAACTCCCTCCTGAGGGTATTCCGGCATGTGGGTGACCTCTCCCTTGAATTCGCCAGGGGAACGTACATCGATGAGCGGTTTGCCTGCCTTGCTTTGCGCCAATGTCTCTTCGTAAAACGCACGAATCTTGTCGTCCGCCCGCCCTTGGGGAACCGGGTACTGCGTTGGAGCATATTTTGGTATTTCTCGAGTCAGCTCCCGCTTTTCGGCGACCCACTTGTCCCTGCCCCCATTAGCAATTCTCAGGTCTTTGTGACCGAAAAGTGAGAAAACCCATAACGCATAGCAGGCCCACCAATTCGATTTGTCTCCGTAGAAAACGACGGTGGTTTCCGGCGTGATTCCAATTCGGCTCGCCAACTCTGCAAAACCCTTTGGATCGACATAGTCGCGGACAGTCTGGTCATTCAGATCCCGCCGCCAATCAACATGCACAGCTCCCGGAATGTGACCGGTATCGTAAAGTAGCACGTCTTCGTTGCTTTCAATGATTCGGACCTGCGGATCGTTCAGGTGCTGAGCAACCCATTCCGTGCTGACCAATGCTTCAGGATGTGCGTATTCGGTGGAGGACATATCCGCCGAAATTACACAAATCAGCGTCCGAAGCAAATAATCTCTACTTGTCTGTAGAGTTTAGCGCTTTTGGGCATCTCCGTTATTTGGTTTTCCCCGACGAAGATTCCCAGGAATCGTGCCTTAAACATAGGCCGGGGTTTTCAGATGAACCAAATACTGGTTGGACCTACATTTGCTAAACCAATGGAATCGAGCGGAACGCCCGGTTTCCTACGGCGACCCAACGTATGAACTCGCAAATTGATTCGGAGAAACTCCATCAATTCGATTGGCCCCTGGCCTATGAAGCCGAGGGACTGTTGCGACGCTTCATCCTCTCGTTCCTTGAGCACAACCAGTTTGCCAGCCGGTTGGCCGGAGAGATGCGGTCCCGAACCGCCACAGATTTTTACGAATGGGTCGATCACTTCACTTTGGACCCTGAACACGCTGAAGAACTCCGGGCAGTCGGACTGGTCCGGGAAACGGTTGAGGCTCCAGCCAACACGGAAGTTTACTACCATCCGAGAGCGATGATGCCGCGGGTTCTTTTGAAGAGCGGAGGCAGTTCAAGCGCGGTCCCATCAAATCTGGCGATCCGCACAGAGTCCATCGTGGATTTCGTGGAAACGCAGAAGCTTTCGACGGACGTTGATGGTGCGTTCGGAGCAGGCTTACGACAGGCGGTTATCTCGGACGAAACAAACCGACGATTCCTGGGGGTGGAACGGCTCGCCTGCCGGGGATTTATTGTTGAGCCCCCGACACCGGAACGTGTCGAGTCAGTGAGAAAGGCCCACGAACTATGGCGGGCGCGAAAACGAAATTTCTCCGATGACGCTGAGGGGGTGGCCCACGCGCTGGAACTTCAGGAACAAGCGATCAATCTCGTCGGTCCCGACGTCGCCTGCGACCTCTTTTTCGCGGAGGAGCGCTCTTACTGGGAATCACGCAACCGGGCGGGCCAAATCCAAAAGCGCCGCCAGGACTCGTTGGGCCTCGGCTGGAGTAACCATGATCATCATACCTTCCGATGTTCTCGGCGTTTTTTCGCGGATCTGATCGAATTCCTCCACCGATTCGGATTTCAAAAGCGGGAACGTTATTACGCGGGCGCAGAGGCAGGTTGGGGCGCTCAGATTCTCGAACATTTCATCACCGGGATCACGGTTTTCGCTGATGTCGATCTGACGCCGCAGGAAACCGAGATCGATTTTTCGATCACAAGGTTGCCGGACGCCCCTCGGCTTTCGACAGTGGGGCTCTGGTGCGGACTTCATGGAGACAGTTTCCTCCAGGCGGGGATGCACCATCTGGAAGCACGGTTTGATTTCTCTCTACTCCGCGATCAGTTAGCGGCGGAAGGAGTTAACACAATGAAGCCGTTTTCGCACTTTAAATTTCTTAAGCAGGCATTTACCGAAGGAGAACGATGGCGGGTCAACCCCGAGCGTGTGAAGGCCCTGCTAGTAAATAAGCTGATCACCGATGAACAAGCGGACGGCTTTATCAAAAATGGGGCTGTCGGAAGTCATCTGGAAAACCTTCAGCGAAGAGGTGGATTTAAAGGATTCAACCAAAAATCAGTTAACGTTATTATTGAGGCAACAGACCCAAGGGTTCTGCATTTGTTTGCGGTCGGTTCTGACGAACGCAACGTGCTCAAGGAACACACGCCGATCGACTAAAGCGAGTCCGCGAAAATTATGGCGATCAAAATCGGTATTCTGGGAGCAGGAAAAGTCGGTATCGCAATCGCCGCTCTTCTGGATATCATGCGCTTCGTCGACTCTGTCATTTTAGCCGATATCCGTTCGGGGGAAAATCTGGATGGGCTGCGAAAAGTACGTTTTCGCAAGTTAGACGTCCTCTCTGAGCCGGAACTGGCGAATTTCGTTAGTCATTGCGATGTGATCGTGAGCGCGGCGCCCTATTACCTGAACAAAACAATCGCGGAGGCATGTGCTCGTTTCGGGAGATCCTATTTTGATCTGACGGAAGATGTCGATACGGCAAACTTCGTCCGCGGCTTGGCGACAGAATCCCGGTCGACATTCATGCCGCAATGCGGTCTCGCTCCAGGCGCCATCAACATTATCGCCAGCGGTCTCGCCCACTCTTTCAAGGTCGTCCGTTCGGTCGAAATGCGCGTCGGCGCTTTACCGCTCTCAGCCAGCAACCAGATGAAATATTATCTGAGTTGGAGCACCGCAGGCCTCATCAACGAGTATTGCCACTGCGGCGAAGCTCTTTACCAGAGTCGGCGAATGCTAACTTTGCCATTGGACGGCGTAGAACACCTGACAATTGACGGCGTTGAATACGAAGCCTTCAATACCTCCGGCGGCGCAGCGACCATGTGCGAAACTTTTGAAGGACGGGTAGGTGAACTGAACTATAAAACGTTGCGATACCCAGGCCATCGCGATCTGATGAAATTTCTGTTGAACGATTTGAACCTGAGTCAGAAACAGGATCTGCTGACACAGATATTTGACCAGGAGGTGCCTCTCAGTTTCAGCGATGTGGTCGTCGTCTATGTGAACAGTGTGGGCAACGAGGAGGGAGGGCTTCTCCAACGAAGCTTCGTGAAAAAGATTTACGCCGGAACAGTCGGTGGTCGTCCGCTTTCGGCGCTTCAACTCTCAACTGCAGCAGGCGTAGTCGCTGTAATCGAGTTGTTCGCCCGTGGTCTTTTGCCGGCCGGTTTCGTAAAACAGGAATCGATCGCTCTCGACCAATTTTTTGACACCCAGTGGGGTGGCCGCGTTTATCGTGAAGCGGAGACCGTGGCGCCGCGCATTTCAGTTCAGGCCTAATGCCTTTTCTCCGGCTTGCAGGAGACAACGTGATGCAGATTCGATCCTCATTTCACACTGACGTTGGCTCTGTTAAATCTGAGATATTTCCATTGCTCGGACTAACAGACTGGCTCCCCGGCGTCTTTGCGGGCGAGTGGTTCGGCAGCGGAACCTATCTGGAGAAACGATCTCCAATCGACGGCACTTTCCTCGCCCGGATTACGCAGGCCACACCCGAGGACTACGAGCGTGCGGCTGCGAACGCGCAACGCGCTTTTCTCACCTGGCGTACCACTCCGGCCCCGAAGCGAGGCGAAGTCGTCCGAAGGCTGAGCGAGCGTCTTCGCGAATTGAAAGCTCCGTTAGGTCGCCTCGTTTCGCTCGAAGCCGGCAAAATTCTTGCGGAAGGCGAAGGGGAAGTGCAGGAGATGATCGATATTTGTGACTTCGCCAATGGCCTGTCACGCCAACTTTATGGGCTCACCATCGCTTCGGAACGCGCAAATCATCGGATGCTTGAGCAATGGCATCCACTCGGGTTAATCGGTATCATCTCTGCATTCAATTTCCCCGTAGCGGTCTGGTCTTGGAACAGCGCGCTGGCCGTTATGTGCGGCAACGCAACGTTGTGGAAACCCTCCGAAAAAACGCCGTTAACGGCCATCGCATGCATTAAGATCGCCGAGCAGGTCTGTCGGGAGTGCGGTTTCGATCCCGCGCTCTGGAGCTTGGCTGTTGGCGGTTCGGCAATCGGCCGCTTGCTTGCGGAAGACACGCGTGTGCCGCTCGTCTCTGCGACCGGTTCGATACGAATGGGACGAACAGTTTCGGAAACTGTTGGGCGCCGGCTCGGCCGTACTCTTTTGGAACTCGGCGGAAACAACGCCATGATCGTGACCCAATTTGCGGATCTGCGCCTTGCATTGAGAGCTCTGTTGTTCGGCGCCGTCGGCACAGCCGGCCAGCGTTGCACAACAACTCGCCGACTGATCGTGCACGAATCCGTCAAAGAGCCTTTGGTGGAATCTTTGCGAACAGCCTATGACCAGGTGCGGATCGGAAACCCGCTAGATTCCGAAACGCTCATGGGTCCGTTGATCGATCCGGAAGCCGTGAACGCGATGGGCGCCACTCTGGAGGAGTTGAAGACACTTGGCGGCCGCATCCTTTACGGAGGCGAGCGGCTCAACGGCTCGAAATACCCCGGTGGCCTCTATGTTACCCCCTGTCTCGCAGAAGCAAGGAACGAATGGCCGGTAGTGCAGCGGGAAACTTTCGCGCCGATTCTTTACATTCTGACCTACAAAGAATTGGAGGAAGCAATCGCTCTCCACAATGCCGTGCCTCAAGGTCTGAGCTCGGCGATTTTTTCTGCCAACCTGAGTGAAACCGAAAGGTTCTTGTCGGTTATTGGCAGCGACTGCGGCATTGCAAATGTAAACCTTGGGACCAGCGGCGCCGAAATCGGTGGAGCGTTCGGCGGTGAGAAGGAAACCGGAGGCGGCCGTGAAAGCGGCAGCGACGCATGGAAAGCCTACATGCGCCGTCAGACGGTGACAATTAACTACGGCTCGGAGCTTCCTCTCGCCCAGGGTATCCGGTTTGAATGATGGATTTCATCCAGCCCACGTAGTCTGCCAGCACTTCGCCGCGTTCCGTTTCGTTATGCAGCTCGTGTAGGAGGCCAGGATAAATCTTGAACGATTTGGACGGAGCTCGCAGCCGCATAAAATAGTCTTCGGCAGCTTTCCAGGAGGTGATCCCATCGGCATCCCCGTTCGTGAACAGGATGGGAAAATCTATCACCGGTGCGCTCAAGATTTCCGTCGCCGCGTTTACCGCCTCCAAATAAGTCCTGATCGTGACAAACTTGTGCAGGAGATCGAGGTCTTCGAGTGAGTCGAGATGCGCCTGGTCGCGTGACAATGTTTCCGGACGGATGCCCGTCGAAAAGCGAAGACCGGGAATCAGTCCGTTCAGCTTTTTCGCGGCGAATACCTGCCAGCGAGGCGGCGCGTGGGCGAGCGCTAACCAGGGAGCACTCACAATCAATCCCTCCACCTTGAGCCGGAAATGCTGCGCCGTCCAAAGCACTAACTGCCCGCCAAGACTGTGGCCGAAAAGGAAGGCGGGACCGCCACTGAAACGTTTGACGACCGAGTCGACGTCGGATGCCAATTCCAGGTAGCGTTTCACAAAGACAGGTCGCCCCGGGCTCCGGCCATGCCCTCTCAGATCAAATGCGATCGTTCGAAATCCGGCCTCGGCAAAATATCTCCCAACGTGGACATAACGCCCCGAATGTTCGCCAAGACCGTGAACGATCACCACGCTTGCGATCGCTTCCTTTGCTGGTTCCCATTTGCGGCAAAAAAGCGTGACACCATCAACGGCAGTGACGCTCTCTGTCGAATAACCAGCAGCAATCTGGGAATCCATCCGCATTCTTCGTCTATTGTCTCGCGAGGTTTGCCTTCCGTGACTTGAAGGTCAGTTCCGAAATGCCCGATTTATCAATTTCCCCTAAACCCACCTTTACCATCTGATCGTACTGGCGTTTCGAAGCCTCAAGCAACGGAAGGTAAAGGCCCTCTTCCTTCGCCAGCTCAAGAGCAATGCCGGAATCCTTTGCCGCGTGGGATGCAGAAAAAAAAGTCGAATGCTCTCTGTCGAGCATGTCTGGACCGTCGGTCTCGAGCACCCTGGAGTTGGCTCCTGTTTGCGAAAATACTTCTTTCACAATTTTCAGGTCCAGGCCGAGTGCTTCAGCTAATCCCAGCCCTTCGGCTAACCCCGCGGTATTGATGTTCATCACCATGTTCACCAACGCTTTGAGTGCAGCGGCTTTACCCGGGCTGCCGATGTACCGAAGGGAAAGGGTTAGATCTTTGAGAAGCGGTTCGGCCCTCCGGAAACTCTCCTCCTTCCCGGCCAGCATCATGTAAAGCTTGCCCTCGCGGGCGTGAGTCAGGCTGGAAGCCATCGGCGCCTCCAGAACTTCAGCGCCGAGTTCGTTGCCCCTTCTTTCGATCTCGACGTGAACTCCGGGACTGATCGTTGCGCAATTAATGAACAGCTTTCCTTTTGCCTCGGTGAAAAGATTATTCGGCCCCAAAAAGATTGCTTTCATGGCCGCGTCGTCTGTTACGACGGTGAAGATGACGTCGGAAAGCCTGCTCACATCAGAGGCTTTCTCGACAGCGTTGGTACCCAATTCCTGGGCAAGCCGGGCCGCATTTCCGGCGTTTGCATCGTAAATTGCGACGATCGGATGGCCCATCTCATGCAGGCGCCGAGCCATGTTCGCGCCCATGCGGCCGACCCCGACAAAACCGATTCTGGAGGATTTCATAGGGACAAAATTATCACGTTCGCGGCAGATTAGGGAAACATGTCGCTCTTACGGGTAAAACAGGAACGGCTCAGCCCACTTATCGGCTCGGAGTTGCCGTAGTTGTCGGCGCGGGTGTCGGGCTGGCGGGAACAAGGCCGGCGCCCGAGTTCGGGGGGGCGACCTGCACGCCAACGCCGTGATGGAACACCATGGCCCCGCCATGTGCGGCTGCCTCGATAGCGCAATAGCAAGCCGCGGCAGCGATCATCGTGGTGACGAAAGCCAGAATACGCCGAAATCTGGCCAGCCGGTAAAATGCGAGGGCCACCACTGCGCTAATAGCAGCACTCACTGCCACGGTGCGCATCTGTTCACCCCACTCCGCATGCACGCGGACCAGGGGCTTGGCATCCGGCATCCGCTGAATGACTTCATCCGCCTGGTCGCCCCCAGTGTTGACCGCAAGCTGGGCCGCGCCGGCAGCCAGGATCAGGATAACTGCGGCAAATTGCGGCAGAGCTCCACGCCGTGTAAAAATTGTCAGAAACGAGAGAAGAGTTCCGAGGAAAATCAACACGATCGGAAAATGCACAACCGCCGGATGGAGTGGGTCTGGAATCTCAAACATAACGTAACCGTTCGCTTGTAGAGTGTTTCAGGTTACAAGGGAAGTCTCCAAACCAGGATGTTGTTTCCTCCCCGGGATTCGCCAGATTTCTCTTTTCTTCGGATGGAATCGCGTTACTTTCCGTTTCCCTCAAAGAATGTGGGGTCTTAGCTCAGTTGGTAGAGCGCCTCAATGGCATTGAGGAGGTCAGGGGTTCGATTCCCCTAGGCTCCAGTTCCTATCGGCCAGCGTCCTGTTCCCCAAAATAAGCATGTCATCGGCGGCGTTGCAGATTTCAAGCCGTACAACTTTGCCAAGCTCCTTGAAGAAAAGCAGGGGTCACATCTAAATGTATGTTCATGTTCAACGTTCCACCTCGCCTTGGATCGCGAAATCAGGGTCAAACGCTTTGATGACTCGACCATTGAGACTTAAACGCTTTTATGGCTCGGCCATTGAGACTTGATATCCGGGGGGGATGGTACCACGTGATCAACAGGGGCCTGGAAAAGCGGCAGATATTCCCCGACGAACATGCAAACCAGCATTTCCTGGAACTCGTGAGCAAGTTGCCCGAGCGCTTTGCAGTGAAGATCCATGGGTACGTTCTGATGGGTACCCATTATCATCTCCAGGTCGAAACGCAGAACGCGAACCTGAGCCAAGCCATGCAATGGCTAAACGTATCTTATAGCACTTGGTACAACCGCCTGCATCATCGGGGCGGCCACTTATTCGGAGGACGTTTCAAATCGATCTTGCACGATCCGGAGACTGCTGCGCTAGCGATTAACCGCTATATTCATTTGAACCCGGTTCGAGTCAGCAGCCCAGGCGATCATGGGGGGCGCGCCGAACTGGCTGAACAACCGAACCGCGAACTGATCAAGATCCGTGTGGCTGCTCTGAACAATCCTTGGAGTTCGTACAATGTCTATGTCGGGAAGGCGCGCAATCCCGGCTGGATCACGGTAGATTCGATTTACCGGTTTTTTGGCAAGCATACTCTAAACAGTTTGCGCGGCGCTTACCGAAGGCAGCTTGAAGAAATGGCTGCACTGGGACAGTGGGAAACGGATTGGAAAGAAGCCGTCAGCGCGTCAGTGCTCCTCGGGTCGGAGACCTTTGTCCGCGAAACCACAAAGCTCCTGAAAGGGCAGCGCAACGAGCAGATCGGACTGCGAGAGACGGACCGTCATAGCATCGATTGGCCGGCTATCTGCGCGGCGGTGAGCGAGGTATGGAAAGGGGATTGGACCGAACTTTCAACCGCTCGCGGGAACGGAGCATTGCCGGCCGCGTGGTATCTAGCACGAAATTTTTCCGCGATGCGCTTGGGCGAATTGGGCCGCGCGGCAGGAGACGCAACCTACCCGGCAGTCAGTGCGGCGATCAGCCGATTTGAGAAACGATTAAAAATCGATCGCGAACTTCAGAAAAAGTTGAAAGCCACACGAGTTCTGTTGAAAATTTAGATCTGAGCCCAAATGAAAAATTTTCGTCTTAATCGTTTGTTTAATCCGGGCTCAAAACGTTGTATCGACGTTGCGGTCGACCATGGATTTTTTAACGAATTAAACTTTCTGAGCGGCATTGAGGATCTCGCGAAAGCGGTGGAAATTCTCGTAAATGCCAATCCCGACGCGATACAGCTGACGATCGGCCAAGCGGAACTGTTGCAGCGTATTCCAGGAAAATCGAAACCTGCGCTCGTCCTTCGGACCGACGTCGCAAACGTCTACGGTAAAGAGCTGCCGAGAACACTCTTCAGCCGCATGATCGGGCGACCGCTTGAACAAGCTACTTCAACGGCTTGACTGTTCAATACGAAGATGAGCGACCGCGAAGGAATCCTCGGCGCCGGCAACTGGATTGTCGACCACGTCAAAGTCATCGATGCGTGGCCAAACCAGGACACGTTGGCGAACATTATTTCGGAATGCCGCGGGACAGGCGGGTCACCTTGCAATGTCCTGATCGATCTGGCGAAGCTGGGAGCCAGGTTTCCGCTGATCGGTGCCGGCATCATCGGCCAGGATGAACCGGGCGACTGGATACTCGAAACTTGCAAAAATGTCGGAGTGGACACCACCCTAATCCGGCGGAGAAGCGACCAGCCAACTTCGTACACTGACGTGATGACCGTCGCGAGCACGGGGAGAAGAACGTTCTTTCATCAAAAAGGCGCCAACACGCTATTCGACGCGGACTCAGTCCGTCTCGAAACCTGTTATGCGAAAATTTTCCATCTTGGCTATCTATTGCTTCTGGACAAGCTGGACCAGCCGATCCCGGGATTAGGGACCAGGGCAGCGGAGTTGCTCCAGAACGCTTCCAGACTTGGATTCATTACGTCGGCAGATGTCGTCAGCGAAGAAAGCGAACGGTTCGCCCGAGTGGTATTACCGGCGCTGCCGTTCCTGGACATCATCTTCCTGAACGAGTTTGAGGCGGGGCAAGCGCTCTCAGTAAAAATTCGCCAGGCTGACCAGATCGATGCCCCGGTGCTTCTCAAGTCTGCCGAGATGCTTTTGACGGCAGGGGTGCGACGCTGGGTCATCATCCACTTCCCGGAAGGCGCCCTTGCCATGTCACGCGACGGCCGGCGGATATTTCAGCCAAGCCTCCAAGTGCCTCCGAACCAGATTGCCGGCACGGTCGGCGCAGGCGATGCGTTTGCCGCGGGTCTTTTGCTGGGATACCACGATGATCGTCCGATGGAAGATTGCCTGTCTTATGGCGTCTGTGCCGCGGCCGCGTCCCTACGCCATCCAAGTACTTCCGGCAGCGTGGAAAATATCAGCGCGTGCCTGGCGCTGGCCCGTCAATTTGGTTATCGCGAACCGCTTTTTTTCTTATAGGTCGTTCACCCGCCGATGAACCAGCCTCAGCCAGTGACAATAGTCTCTGCGCCGGGTCTGCCAGCGCGCATGCTCAAAAAAAAGGAATGCGCCCGCGAGAAATTCGGACACGATGCCCGTCGCAAATACCGCTAATCTCCAATCTTCGGGAAGCGCCAGACAAACAAACGGAACGACCGAGACCGCAACCAGGAAAAGAATTAACCGCGAAATCGTCCGCCGCGCAGATTGGAGGCGCCGGAACAAAAATACCGCCCTTTGGAAATCGTCCTGGCTGCAATGAGACTCACCGGGCTGCTGCTCCAGGTTTCGGAAAAACCGTTCGGGCG
This sequence comes from uncultured Verrucomicrobiae bacterium, assembly GCA_963782115.1. GTDB lineage: Bacteria > Verrucomicrobiota > Verrucomicrobiia > Chthoniobacterales > JAFAMB01 > JAFAMB01. Next base: position 98,252 of record CAWAIK010000007.1, on the reverse strand, counting down.
TAAGTTGCGCTTGAGCCCGAAACAGATCGTCAAAAGACGGCAACCGCTTTGGGTGATCCGAGAAGTAGTCTTCGTTATTTAAGTCTGTAGAAGACATACGAGTGCCAGCGAAACCCGCGAACAAACAAATCTCATCACCTTCCACCCGCAATGTCAAATAGCTTGAAGTACCTCAGGTAGTTTTGACGTTGCTGGAGGCCGGGGAGGCCGCTAAGATTCCTGACCAAAACCCTGTACCCTATCACCCTGGTAACCTGGAACCATCGCTACACTGAACGGCTGGCAGCTTCGAGATTCTCTTTCACAATCGTCAATAGTTGATTGGGATAAAAAGGCTTGCGCAAAAGCATCCGTTGCCAGGAGGGCGCGTTCGTACGCGGATAATCCTGCGGGGGAGCGCCCGTCATCAACAGAACAGGCAAATCCGCTCGGTGCTTGCGGACTCGCTCTGCCAGGTCGAGTCCGTCGAAAGAGCCAGGCATAACGATATCGGTCAATAGCAGGTCGATTTCATGCTGGTTCTCCAGGATCAGATTCCACGCGTCCTCTCCATTTTGGGCGCTAAGCACGGAGTATCCAGCGCGCGCCAAAACGAGACGTACATACTCCAGAAGGAATTCCTCATCGTCTACGATGAGGATCGTAGAAGATGGATTCATAGGATCAGGAAGGATGTCTTTGGTGCTCTTAATAGCGCGATTTCAACGGTTTGTGCTGTCATGACCTATTCGGCGCCTCACGCCGCTCTTTTAGGGAAATCTTCTTTTTGACGGATTTGCCGCAATATTCTCATCCACCCGTCGTATCGCCAGTTTTGCCTGATCCAATCGGTAGCCCCGTTCAAATTTACTGACTTGCGAGCGAAATCCATCATTTCCGGGATCCGTTCTACCGAGTCCATTCGGTAATCTTCCCGGAAAATTGGTTGGACCCGACAGTACTGAGCATCTCCCAGTAACTGGACACACTGAAAATGCGTCGTCTCCTGTGAAGCTTCCATCAGAATCGGAATGATTTTTGCCCCCCATTGAACGACCCCCCATTGATGTTCGTCCCCGGCCAGGTACGCCATCCGTTGTCCTGAACCGATCGAGAGCAGACGAATATCGCCAAGGCGCGGATGATTGCGCCACCGCCTGTCGAGAGCCTGAGCGATGGCGCAAAGGCTGGGGTTGTTTGCGAAAACACCACCGTCAATGAACCCGTCTGCAACCGGAAAATAGGTCGGAGCGGAACAGGTATAGAGCGCGACATCGCGCACCAATCGATCCTTGTCCGCCTCGCGGTTTGGCAAATTGTGAAAAATCTTTCCTTTCCACCGGCGCGATTCTCCCGGGCGCTTATTTTTCAGATTGTCGAGCTCGAACGCCGGAATCATCACTCGTCGTTTAAGATCGCCCAGTTTCTTGTCTCCGAAGATTTCGCCCAGAACCTGTCTCAGCTCCCTGTTTGAATATTGAGGTCGAAACAGATTGCCGACGTCCCGGAATTGGCCGAAAAAGTTTTCTGCAAAGATTTTCGGCCCCTCGCGCAGATAGAGATCTCTTATTCTATTGAGAGGAATTTCGGCCGCCAGCCCGAGGGCAATCAAGCCGCCGGTTGAAGTCCCGGCAAACATATCCACCCGATCGATCAAGTCGGAAACCGACGATTCATCGATCAACCGCCGAAGGAGCAACGTTGATAACAGGCCTCTGATGCCGCCACCGTCGAACGACAGGATGCGAAAGGGCACGGTCCCTATCTACGCCATGCGAGCGGGATCGCACGAATAAATCTTCAATATGTCGGCCGGTCGGCTTCCATGACGTTGCGTGGCAACGACTTCCCTGTATTGGCGGAACCGACACCGTTGGATTCGTTTTAAGGTCTTGACCATCGCAGCAATGTGCGGTTGATCTCAGATTGGGGTCTCTCGTTTCGTCGACCTCAGACGGATGGTTTTATGAGCAAGATCATGGTACGCCTCGATCATCCGCACCGTTTTGCTCCGAGCGCGCATCAGGATGGAATGAGTGACCGCAGTGTTCCCGCTTATCCGCACCCCCCGCAGAAGAGGCGAGTCACTCACGCCGGTCGCGCAGAAAATGACGTTGTTTCCTTTGGCAAGGTCCGCCGCATAGTAGACCCGTTGCAATTCCTGCATAAAACCTTGCTCGATCGCCCGTTTCTTTTCTTCGTCGTCCCGAGGCCACATCATCGCCTGGAGATCGCCGCCTAGACATCGGATCGCGGCGGCGGCCAGCACGGCTTCAGGCGCTCCTCCTATGCCCGCGTAAAGGTCAACACTGCTCCCGAAAATCGAAGGTGCGATCGCGGCAGTGATATCCCCATCAGAAATCATCCGAACCATGGCGTTCGAAGATCGGATCGCCTCGACGAGCCTTGCATGTCGTGGGCGATCGAGCACGACCACCGCCACATCCCGGATTCGCTTATGCAGCGCCTTGGCGACAATGGGAATGATCTCTTCGATCGGGTTGCGGATCGACACAATGTCAATCCCTGTTCTTTGCATGTACCGAACGACCCTTGCTCCATAGGCCAGCTTCATCATGTAAAAGGTTGGAATATCCTTTAGAGAAACTTCGGTGATTGCTTCTGGAGACGCAGCAGCCAGGCAGCAAATCGACCCGGGCAAACCCTTTGCGACGTTCGTCGTGCCATCGATCGGATCTAAGGCCAGATCAAACTTATGGCTGCCGGGCGTCCAGGTGCCAAGATGTTCCCCTTTGAAAATCCCAGGAGCATTGTCCTTGATTCCCTCACCGATGACCACCTCACCGCAAATGTTCACCAAATCGAACATGCCCCGGATCGCGTCGCACGCGGCAGCATCAGCTTTTTCTTTTTCGCCTCTGCCGATCCACGGCAGTGTGTTCAGGGCGGCCGCTTCGGTGGCCCGAAGAAAGTCAAACTCGATGATCCGTTCCAAGTCTTGGTAAGGTTGCTGGTGAGTGCGCATGGGGTCGAGGGAAGGTAAAGTGCGGCAGGAAGGTTTCAAGCAGGTGTGTTCCATTCCTTGAGTGCTATCTTTCTTCCCTCATTTGCCTCCCTGGCCGAACCGTGTTTTGGATCTTCTATGAACAAGATTCGAGTCCTAGTCTGGGGCGAAAACGTCCATGAACAGAGGTCCGAAGCGATTCGGAAAGTTTATCCGGAGGGCATCCATCAATGCATCGCGAACGGTTTGTCCGTCGAAGGATCTTTCGAAGTAGGGACGGCGACGCTTCAGGACCCGGAACATGGTTTGCCGGAAATCCGTCTGTCGACCACGGACGTCTTGATATGGTGGGGGCATATCGCTCACGCCGAGGTGGCGGATGAAATCGTCGAGCGCGCCCAAAAGCGGGTTCTGGAAGGGATGGGGCTTCTCGTGCTTCATTCCGGACATTACTCAAAGATCTTTAAACGGTTGATGGGCACAACCTGCTCCCTGATCTGGCGCGAAGCCGGAGAAAAGGAACGGCTTTGGGTCTGTAACCCTGGTCATCCGATTGCTCAAGGGATCAAGACCTACTTTGAAATCCCGCACGAAGAGATGTATGGCGAACCGTTCGGAGTTCCCGCCCCGGAAGAGACAGTCTTTATTTCCTGGTTCGAGGGAGGCGAAGTATTTCGGTCCGGCTGCTGCTGGAAACGGGGTAACGGCAAAATCTTTTATTTTCGCCCGGGTCACGAGTCTTTTCCGACGTATCGTCAGCCGGAAGTCCAAACCGTAATTCGGAACGCCGTCCATTGGGTGGCACCGGAAGGTTCACGTTGGATCGATTCGATTCCGAACGTGAGACTTTCACCGGAAGGTATTCGACAGGGGTAGCCAAGACGTGCAATCGAGGCATTACCTCTTATCGCCTGAACAACCAACTCAAAAGCGTGATGACGATGCTGACAAGAATGCATGTAACGATCGGAAAGTAGAAAGAGAAATTTCCCTTTTGCACTGAAATGTCTCCGGGGAGTTTGCCTACCCAGCCGAACAGACTCGGGAACCGCCAAAGGATCACTCCCGCTGCGACCATAAGCAGCCCGACAATCAAAACAAATTTCCCGACCTCCTGCATCAAGTCGAGTCTAGCGCGAAAATCTCACAAGCCAAATCCATGTTCTTCGCCTTTTACGTTCACCACCTGAGCCCTTTCCTAATTCAATTCAACGAACAGATTGGGATACGCTGGTACGGGCTCGCCTACATTGCCGGTTTTATTGGCGCGTTTTACCTGATGAAATGGCTCGCGCGAAAAGGATACGGTTCATTGCGGGAAAACCAGATTGCCGATTTCGTCTTTTACGCAGCACTGTTCGGCGTTCTCATCGGGGGGCGCCTCGGGTACGTGCTTTTTTATCGGCCATCCATGTTGACCGAGGATCCGCTTGGAATTTTTCGCGTCTGGGATGGCGGTATGGCAAGCCACGGAGGCATTCTTGGTCTCATTATTTTCAGCGGGATCTACGCACACCGGCACCGGATTTCCTGGGCCGGGATTGGCGACAACCTGGTGGCGGTCGCGCCCGTCGGTCTGTTTTTCGGTCGCTTAGCGAACTTCGTCAACGGCGAACTGTACGGCAGAGCTACGACCGTACCCTGGGCGATCCAGTTTCCAGCGGAGTTGCTTGATCACCCGAACGAAGCGTCGCAGGTGATTCAAGAAACTAGTAAAATTGACCCGACTCTGACTAACGTACCCGAGATCATCGGCGCTGCTCGGCACAGCGCACAGGTTCGTGAAATCCTCGCCGGCGTTCTTACCCCGCGCCACCCGAGCCAGCTCTATGAGGCATTACTGGAAGGTGTTCTGCTATTTACCCTCCTGATATTGATCCGCCTGAAATTTAGGAAACCGGATGGCGTGACGACCGGTTGCTTCTTCCTTCTTTATCCCGTGATGCGCATCATCGGCGAATTCTTTAGAGAGCCGGATGCTCCGTTGACCGGACCATTCACCAGAGGCCAATTTCTTTCCCTGTTCATGTTTGCTGTCGGCGCAGCGTTTCTTTGGAGCGCCAGACGTCAATATGTCGCAAATCGTTCAGTCTAGACTGGCTGCACTACCGCGGCGTCAACCGCAGGAACTCGTTTGGCTTAATTTTTACCAAGACAACCCTCAAATCGTTTTGTTTTTTAATTTGGTACAGTTCGATCTTTCTCTTGTCATCCGTGCCAACCTTAAGCGCGTCGAACTCCGGCAGCTTTACCGGTTCATTGGTTTGCAGGAAATAGGGTTGCCCCTTCCAATTCAACACTTCACGACCGGGATTATCTCTCGGATCGAAATCGAGCATAATCGGATCTCCGACCGCGGTCGGTTCCGTAACTTTTTCCAGACTTGAACGGTTCTGACGATCGGTCCATACGGTCAGCGCGACAACGAACATCAGCAGCAGGAACCCTCCGATCAGTCCATACGTCCACTTTTCGGGGTGCGATTGTTCGAAAGCCTGTTGCTTCATTTTAAAAACACAAATCCGGAACAGGAGACGTTGATTAAACCATCTCTTGTCTTCTGAGGCTAACGTTTATGCACCATGGAAGATCTTGGTTGATACCGTTTCAACTGTGCCGGAAGCAAGATCGGCAAAGGTTGAAGAACCGTGCTCCGGGTTGAGTTGACGAATTGTTCCGCTATCGATTTCAGGGCCCGCCAGCGATCCCAGCCAAAATCGGGAGCTTGAACTATTTGGCGAAGCAAACTTCGCCATTCAGTGATAGCCCGTTCAATATCTCCGTGGCGCAGCAGTTCATTGACCAGCTTGTGCCGAGACGTCTGGTTTTCAACCACTTCTCGGATTACCTCGGCCGCGCCTGCGCCATATGCCGGTGGGACACCCATGTCCAGGTAGCCCGCAAAATCGGCCCGATTATAGGTTCGCTGGCAGATCAAACCTAAGCGCCCGCCAAACTGAGATTCATCCAATGCAAAGCGATGTCCGGCGCGAAGATTTCCCAAGTCGAACACCAGATCTTCCATCGGATAATCGCCATTCTCAAGCGCCGCCGCGATTGCCAGGCCCTCCCCATGATTAAAAAAGCTGAATAGAATGCCGCGCCGTGTCGGTTTGCCGGATTCGTCGATCAATCCGAGCTGTCGCCATGCGAACGCAGGGGTCACGCTCAACTCAATTCCTTCGCACTCGGCCCGAAATTCGCAACCTCGGCAAACTTCCGGATAATCCCTCTTTGTCTGAGGATCGGCCAGCCAGCGGCCAAATTCGTCGACATATCCCCGCGCGCCTAAGCCATCGAAGCGAAACCGCGCCACCACCAGTTTTCCTCGATGCACCAGATCCCACAACTGGCCGCCAATGTCCCTGGCTACCAGCGGCAGCACCTCGCGCTCAAAATCCACCTGCGTGAGATTCCGTTTCCCGCTGACCAAAGGATGTCGTTGCCGGAGCAATTTCCGTAGCCACTTCACCGGACGCCACTCGTTCTCCGAAACGGTGGCAACCGATACTTCGCGGCCATACACAAAATAGCGGCGTTCCGTCTGAATCTTGCAAACGTTGCCGAAGCCTATGTCCTTCAGACTCGAAGCGACGGTCAGGGCTGGGCGCCACCGATCTCGTTCCGTCTGCACCAAGAGATTTCCGAGGGTCGTCTCAGCCAGGGCCGGCTGAATCTGCCAGCGCCCGCGCGAATTTTGCATTTTTTCCTGATGCCGCCGCACAAACCTTCCTCGCTCTCCATCCACCCGAAGGCCGCACGGGCGCACGCCTCCATCGTAAAAGCCTTCCGTCCCCAGCGTCAGCGTCCTTGTGGAAAATAATCTTCGGGAAAGATCGAGCGCGCTCAGGAAAGGATCTTCACCATGATTGGCGGCAACATTCATCACCGCCAGAAAAGAAGGCCAGTCGATCGGTTCCGGTCTTTTCAACTTCAGTGGAAAAGCTTCATGCAACCTTGGAACGTCAGGTGTGACGAGAGCGTATCCGGCTTCGTCGAGTCCTCGCCTCCCGGCTCGGCCAAACATCTGCAACAACTCGTCGGGTCGAACGTGACGTTGAAAATTGCCCGCCGTGTAGTGTGTGCCGGTCACAAGAACAGAGCGCATAGAGAAGTTGATTCCGGCAGCAAGCCCCATCGTTGCCACCACCACCCGGAGTTGACCTCGTTTAGCCAACGGTTCGATAATCCCGGCACGGACGGCATAACTGAGGCCGCTATGGTGATAGGCGACTCGTTGTCGCAACAACCTGGCCAATGGCTCGCCGGCAGCCGCGACCTGCTCCTGGCTGACTGGCATCGGTTCCTCGATCGCGAGGGCCCCGGCAAGAGATTGCGCCAGTTCCTCAGCCGTGTTGCGCCGGGGAGCGAAGATCAGCAACGGCCCAAGATCAGCGAGCAACGCCCGAGAAATGAGTCTTGGCCAATATCCGTTGATGACGCCGGGTGCCTGCACCGGAATGTCGTTCAGCATCACCTCCTCGAGGTGCACCGGACGTTCCTGATGCGCGACAAGCACCGCAGTTCGGCCAATCCGCTGTAGCCAGGCCACGACGTCCTCGGGATTGGCCACGCTTCCGCTCAATAGCAGAATTTGCGTTTCTGGCGGCGCCAGAGAAAGAATCAACTCATAGTTCATCCCGCGAACCGGATCGGCCAGCAGCTGATACTCGTCGACAACCAGCAGCCGCGGGCCTTCTCGGCGCAAGAAGCGTCCTTTTTGGGTCTCCAGGGTCGCAACGACCACACGGGCCCCGAGGTTTTCGGCTAAGTCGCCTGTCGAAATGCCGACGTCCCATCCCCGGGCTCTCCACTCTGCCAGCTTATCGTTTGCTAGCGCTCTGGTCGGGACAGTGTACACGGCCTGTCCTCGAAGCGCCTCGTATAGCAATTCAAAAATGTAGGTCTTACCGGCGCCTGTCGGCGCTTGGACCACGACATCTTTTCCATCGCGGAGCAGATTCACCGCATCCTGCTGCCACTTATCTGGGATGATCAGATTGACCATCTGGTTACAATTCTATCACCCGCGGTATCGAAGAGCTACCGGAGTTTGACGTGCCTCCTCTCTGATTGAGAGCACTCCACCACTGCACCACTCCACCACTCCATCACTCCATCACTCCCGCTTCCCCGATTCGCCTTTTGGTGGATAAAATACGACAAGGAGACCAAAGAGGACGGGATGATTGTCGCTTTATGAACATTGAATCCAACGTGCACATCGAGTTTCCCCCGGGGGGCCGACTGAAAATGGCGTTGGCATACCAGTTGCTTTCAGACCTGGTGGCTTCATTCGGGGGAGGTCCGAATGTTAATTCGCGCGGTACGGGTCACAAAAGGGGGGTGACCTCTCAAGGGAAAAAAAGGGATGGAGGGTCAAAAGTTGACCATGCGCGCGAACACCTTGCGAGGAAGTCGACTTGGAGGGAGTCGTACTTCCTCGCAGCATTTTCACCTATTGAAAGAGGCGGAGCGGAATTCCCGTTCCCTGGGAGGAATGGCGGGTGGTTACCCGACATGAAAAAAATCGAGGCGATCATCAAACCTTTTAAATTGGAGGAGGTAAAGTCGGGACTTGCTGAACTCGGGATCGAAGGCATGACCGTGAGCGAGGTTAAAGGCTATGGGAACCCCATTCAAGTCAGTCGCCCACCATACAGCCCTAGCCGGGTCCCGTTCATACCGAAATTAAAAGTCGAGCTCATCGTCAAAAACGAATTGCTAGGTTCCGCCGTTGCTGCAATAAAGCAAAGCGCGCGGACCGGAACACGAGGCGATGGCAAAATCTTCGTACAAGATCTCCTGGAGGTTATCCGAATCAGAACGGAAGAACGCGGGGATCGGGCTATCTAACGAGCGCTGCTCGCAAAGCCTCGGAGTACTCCGTCTAAGCCCCAATGCCTGTCTCAACCCCTAACCTTAACCCATCTAACATTGATTACTTATGACCCCAGCCGAAGTAACCTCATTTATCAAAGAAAAAGGAGTTAAACTGATTGACTTCAAGTTCGCTGACCTTCTTGGCGTCTGGCAACACTTCACCACCACACTGAAAGAATACAGCGAGGAAATTTTTACGGATGGCTTGGGCTTTGACGGCTCAAGCATTCGCGGTTGGAGAGCTATCCATGCCAGCGACATGCTCGTCATTCCCGATCCGAACACCGCCTGGATCGACCCCTTTATCACCGACACAACCCTTAGTTTTATTTGCACGATCCAGGATCCGGTTACCCGCGAACTCTACGATCGGGATCCCCGCGGCATTGCTGAAAAGGCTGAAGTTTACCTCAAGAGCACCGGCATTGGTGATACCGCGTACTTCGGGCCGGAAGCAGAATTTTTCATCTTCGATGATGTTCGTTATGACTACAGCTCCAACAGCTCATTCCACAGCGTCGATAGTGTTGAAGGGATCTGGAACTCTGCACGCGAGGAGTTTCCAAATCTTGGGCACAAGATCCGTCACAAGGAAGGGTACTTTCCAGTCGCTCCATCCGACACGCTCCAGGATGTCCGGAATGAGATGTGTCTGGTACTCGAAGAGGCCGGTGTGCCGATCGAAAAGCAACACCACGAAGTTGCATCTGCGGGTCAGGCAGAAATTGACATCCGGTTTGCGCCGCTTCGCCTGATGGGTGACCACATGATGTATTACAAATACGTTCTCAAGAACGTCGCCAAAAAATACAACAAAGTTGTCACTTTCATGCCGAAACCGCTGTTCGCTGACAATGGTTCCGGAATGCATGTCCATTCTTCGCTCTGGAAGGATGGCAAACCGCTCTTTGCAGGAGACAAGTACGCAGGTCTTAGCGAAATGTGTCTGTTTTACATCGGCGGGCTCTTGAAACATGCGCCTGCGCTCACCGCGTTCTGCAGTCCGACGACCAACAGCTACAAGCGCCTCGTGCCGGGATTCGAGGCGCCGGTTAACCTTGCGTATTCGGCCCGTAACCGGTCGGCTGCGGTTCGTATCCCGACCTACTCCCAAAGTCCCAAGGCGAAACGCGTCGAGTACCGCCCGCCGGACCCGGCTGCTACTCCGTACCTGGCATTCGCAGCGATGTTGCTGGCCGGTCTTGACGGTATTCAGAACCGAATTGATCCGGGCGATCCGCTCGACAAGAACCTGTACGAACTTCCACCGGAAGAACTCGCCAAGGTTCCGACTGTGCCCGATTCACTGCTCGGAGCGATCGAAGCGCTCGAAAAGGATCACGAGTTTCTGCTGAAAGGGGACGTTTTCACTCAGGACTTCCTGGACAACTGGTCCGAAATGAAGAGAAAGGAGTACGATGCTTTGCGCGTCCGCCCGCATCCGTACGAGTTTTACATGTATTTCGACCTGTAAAACGGATCGCTCGCAAAAGATCTGTATAAATGGGCGCCCGGAAGCTTCCGGGCGCCTTTTGTCTTTCGCACAAGCAGTGTTCAAAATCGATCGAAATTTGCCTTTTTTTCTTGCTACGGAGGAGGTTGACGCCTGTGTTAATAACTTAACCACACCCCCGGTTTTCCAGCATGCGAAAAGGTTACCTAGCTCTTGTCCTCCACGCCCATCTGCCGTTCGTTCGGCATCCCGAGTACCCAGATTTCCTGGAAGAGGATTGGTTGTTCGAGGCGATTACGGAAACGTATTTGCCCCTCTGGCAGATGTTTGAAGGTTTGATTCGCGATGGTGTTCCATTCCGGCTAACCATGTCGCTCACTCCACCGCTGTGCGCGATGCTCAACGATGAACTGCTGCGCGAGCGCTACATCGTGTATCTTGAGCGCGCAATCGCGCTCTCGAAGCGCGAAATCGACCGGACCCAATCACAACCGGAAATAAATCATCTGGCGAGAATTTACCACTACCGCTTTCTGGAGTGTCGCGAAATCTATGTCGATCGGTTGCATTGCGACCTGGTCGGCGCGTTTAAGCGCTATCAAGATGGAGGATTTCTCGAGATCATCACCTGCGCGGCAACACACGGGTTCCTCCCGTTGATGGAAAAACATCACGAAGCGGTCCGCGCCCAGATTCTGATCGCCCGCGACGATTATCAAAGTAATTTTGGGCGGAACCCGAGAGGAATCTGGCTTCCTGAATGCGCTTATTTCTCCGGGCTCGAGAACTATCTGCAAGAAGCTGAGCTGCGCTGGTTTTCCCTTGATGCTCACGGCCTGATGTTTGGGAATCCACGACCGCGATACGCCATCTTTTCCCCCTGCTTTACGGCGGCGGGTCCGGCTGCTTTCGGACGCGACCGGGAATCGAGCAAACAGGTCTGGAGCGCGCAGGAGGGTTATCCCGGTGACCCGGCCTATAGGGACTTCTACCGTGACATCGGTCACGATCTGGATCTCGATTATCTGCGTCCATTCCTGCATGCCAACGGCGCGCGAAAATTCACCGGCATCAAGTACTATCGGATTACCGGCCGCACTCCGAACAAGCAGATTTATGTCCCCGGCTGGGCCGAAGGCGCCGCCGACTATCATGCCGGCGATTTCATGGTCAGCCGGAGAAAGCAGATCGAGCATCTCATCGAAGTCACCAATATCGAACCTCTGGTGCTGAGTCCGTTTGACGCAGAACTATTCGGGCACTGGTGGTACGAAGGACCGAGGTTTTTGAACTTGTTCATTCGCAAGGCGGTCTACGACCAGAAAGTGTTCGAATTAACCACGCCAAGCGCCTACCTGGAGAGCCACGACACGCTTCAGATAATTGCTCCCAGTCCCTCGAGTTGGGGTAACAAAGGGTTTTGGGAGGTCTGGTTGGACGAGTCTAATTCCTGGATCTATCCCCACCTTCACGCAGCCGCCCGACGCATGACCGAGGCAGCGCGCGCCTGCGAAAAAGAACCGGCCGAATGGAAGGAGCCAGTGCTCAGACAAATGGCGCGCGAGCTCTTGCTGGCACAATCGAGTGATTGGGCTTTCCTGATGAAAACGGGTACCGCCCGCGACTATGCGACCAAGAGGACGAGGGATCACATCCTGCGATTTACTCGACTCTACGATCAGCAAAAGGGTGGCACCATCGACGAAGAATTCCTTTCGAATTGTGAGTGGCGAGATAACATCTTCCCTGAGTTGAATTGGAAGTATTATGTTTGATCGTCCGCGGTGGTTCCCGGGAATCGCACTGCTGCTCTGGTTTGTTTCGCTCCACGGTCTAAATGCCGAGGATGAGGAACCAAATGCTAATCAATTGCTGTTTGTCCCACCTCCTGTCGAAGGAGTGATCAGCCTCGGAGTCTACGATAACAAAGGTAAAATTGTGCGGGTCCTGAAAAAGGAAGCCGAACTTGATAGCTTTAAATCCGGGTCGGACGGCCTTGTGATCGACTGGGACCGGAATGATTCGCAGGGCAAACCGGTTCCAAACGGGAAATACTTCGCCCGGGGCGTATTGATTGGTGACGTCAAAATAGAAGGCGTCGCCTTCCGTCTGAATGACTGGGTTGACTCCTCAGATGATCCGAGAATCCGAAAGGTTCTTTCAGCGACTTTGTTAGACCCGCTCCGTGCCGCGGTACTCGCCGTCGCAGCACAACCAGAAGTGGTGGTGCTTGAAAGCAACGGCAACCGAGCCAAGACCATCTCGCTCGCCTTCAACCCACTCGCGATCAAGGCCGCCGGATCCAACCTCCTGCTCTTTGATAAGGCCCAGGTGGTGTTAATCAATGCCACTTCAGGTGGCGAGGTTTCGCGACTGAACCTTTCCAACGTCCGAGATGCGGATGCTTTGGGAGACCGAACCGTCGTGCTGTATGGAAATCAAATTAAGTATCAGGTCAATGTTACACCCCAGGATCTAAGGGCGCCTGCAGAAGATCTTTTCCGATGCGCCGTTCTGAGCTCCTCGATCGTGGTTGCATCAAAGGAAGCGAACATCTGGAAGCTTGACGGACAGCAGTTCACAGCGGTTGATACGGGGGGAACAAGCGAACTCCTCGATATGAACGCCGGGGCCTCAGACAGCGTCTGGCTTCTGGTCAAGACCAGCACAGCAACCCTCTTGAAGCAGATTGATCCATCCGGGAAAATTCTAAGAGAGATCGAACTGCCTCCGGACTTGCAGACTGTAACCCGGCTCGGAGCATCACGGAACGAGGATGCGCTTTTGTTGATGTCTGACGACGGTACTACCCAACGAGTCATTGGAGTTCGCTTCCAGGCGGCAAACCAGGGGAAGTCAATCTGGGAAAAATGGTTTGAGCGAACATTAACCTCTTTCAAATTCTTTGACCTGAAGGAGGGCAAGGTCGTCCCGGCCGACGCCAAGACCGATTCTCCGCCGGTTTTCGTGAAACCGGCTAACAACCCTATGGAAAACACCCGGCAAGCGTTGTTCCAGCTGTCTATTGTGGCAGATGAAACCGGCGCCTGGGTCGCGAGTGTGGACGGCCTCCCGTTGTTCCAGGTTTGCGCAACAAAGAACATCAAGCAGACCCGCTGCATTTCCGATGGCGCAAACGGCTTGCGAGTTTACGCATCTGACGGAACGGTTGTGGAGGAATACCATCTCACCAGCCTTGAAAATCTCTTTCGGTTCGACGCGGGCTCATTTGACTAACGAGAAAATCTCATCGCTCGTGAGATTTCCCTGCTCCAGAGCCGCTTGGCAAGCGGCTCGGGTGGAAGATTGGATTTAAACAGGCTGCAGGCTCCGTCTCAAGTTTTATAGGCATAGAGGCTAATCCACATCGACCACACACCGGAAATTTGTCACTCGACGTGTTTGCTCGTTTGTGAGTACTTTTCCATCCCGAGCCGCTTCCCAAGCAGCTTCACAGCCTGGAAATCCCGCGGGCGCTTAGGATCGCGAGATTTCCAGGCTCTCAGGATGAACATTATCTACTTCGATCTCGAAACTCAGCGCACCGCAAACGATGTCGGCGGATGGGATAAAAAGCAAGATATGGGCATGTCTCTTGGGGTCACTTACAGCACCAACCTGAATGAGTATCGGATCTATCCGGAAAAACGCGTCCACGATTTGGTTCAGCAGTTGCTTCGCGCCGATCTGGTTGTCGGATTTAACATCGTGAACTTTGACTATGAAGTCCTGATGGGGTACACGATCCTTGACCTACCGCATCAACTGCGAACCCTTGACCTGCTTGTGGAAATCGAGAAGGCCGCGGGGAACAAGCTTAAATTGGATAATATCGCTTTAGCGACCCTCGGCGTGGGAAAGACGGCCGACGGGGTCGACGCCATCAAATGGTGGCGCGACAGGCGCGTCATGGAAATCGCTGAATATTGCTGCTTCGACGTAAAAGTTGCCAAACTCGTTCACGAACATGGCGTCGAGCATCGCGAGCTTTTCTACACCGACAAATTCAGTCGTAAGCAACGTGTAGAAATAAGATGGTGACGCGGAAACCGTCGCCTTCTCTTGAATTTCCTGATCTCACATCGACAGTGACACAAAGCTTGCTCCACAAGTTCATCACATGATTTTGCCTCTGCGCTCAACCAAGGAAGTCTGGGCGTTCGATTGGTTCGACCTGGATGTACCAATCCAATTCGGATCAATGTTCATCCTGCCAACCTGCCTCTACGTTGTTCATCGGCATACGCGGATGCTGCTCGGGCATGAATTCGTCAGGGAGCTGGACCAGCGCCGAGTGGAACTTTTCCTTCATCGCGCTTTTCAGGAAAAAGGTGCGCCAGACGAGTTGCTCGTACCCGATGTCGACGAGTGGGATGAGGCAGTATGGCAGAGCTTTTCGAAGGAGTACCAATGCCAGATCAACCTTGTCGACGTGGAATCTAACGAGGTGGAGACAGGTGAGGAAGAGGGCATCGAAACTCAGCTCAGCAATTTGATCGCAGGCCCCGCCCAGAGTCTGTTGGCGAGCCACGGAGCCCAATTTGTCGCTCAAGGTCTGGTCAAGGCGGTGAAGCACACGCGATCCCGCGATAAGCAGCGGTCTCTGCTAGCCAAAGCCCTTGAGCTCTCCGAAAACCTGCCGGAAGCCCTGGTTGAACTAGCAGATCTCGATCTGCAGGAAGGCAATCTCGACGAAGCCGCAGAAGGCTTTGTAAAGGCCACCGAAGCTGCTGCTCCGTTTCATATCCAGGGACAGCCTAGTTACTTCCTGAGAGCGCAGCATGGGCGTTTGTTGGTTTTCTGGCAAAAGGGTGAGTTAACTGACGCCGTCGCCATCGGAGAAGAACTGCTGTTTGCTGATCCGGCCGATCATTCCGGCGTGCGATTTCTGGTACCGCTGCTGCAGCTTTCACTCGGCCAGTTTGAAGCTGCGAATGAGTTTTTCACATGGTATCGCCAGTCGTATCCAGATGATCTGGAGGAGCCGGGATTCTTCTTCGGGTGGGCTCTCACTCTTTTCGAATTCGATGAAGAATCAAGCGCGAGCGAACGCTACAAACGCGGCATATTGCAGAATCTTTATATGGCGCCGCTTCTGCTCGATCTACCCGAACCTTCACCTGAGCTCTGGCAGCATAATCAGCGTGGCGATTACAACTATGCCATCGAATTCGTCGATTCCTTCGGCGCGATTTGGGAACGCGATGCAGGCGCGACCCGCTTTCTCAGGGAACTGTATGTCAGCCTCTCACCGCAGTTGGACGCCTTGATCGACGTCCGCCGTCAAATGGCCGAGCTCCAGGATAATCGTTACGAGCCAGAACATCGTAAAATCTGGGACCAGCTTGTCGGCGAGGAGGAGCGCCAAATCGCGAGATGGGGACTTTGAAGAGGCGTAGCGGCGGGCGGGCGCGATGGAGAAAGTTAGCCAACGCAGCTCAACGCCTGCGGCGTCACGCCCACACGCCTTTGCGCCGATACGCCGATACGTTCCCTTGACAGAGGGCCGGGTTTCGCCACGGTTCCCCATGGTGCGTTATCTCACCGGGTTTCAACCGACCGGGGCCCTGCATATCGGAAACTATCTCGGGGCGTTGCGTCCAGCAATCGAGCTTCAAGAAAAGGGGGAGGCCTTCTATTTCATCGCTGATTATCACGCTCTCACCACGATTCGGGATCCGGCGGTTTTGAGGGAGTACGTTCGCGGACTCGCGATCGATTCCCTGGCCTGCGGACTTGATCCCGCGAAGGCTTGTTTCTTTCGACAATCCGATGTCCCGGCGGTCACGGAATTAGCCTGGATCCTAGGCAACGTCACACCGGTGGGACTTCTGGAGCGAAGCCACTCGTACAAAGACAAGCTATCGCACGGTATCGCTCCGTCTCACGCCCTGTTTGCCTATCCTGTCCTCATGGCGGCCGATATTTTGCTCTATGACAGCGACGTGGTGCCGGTCGGAAAGGATCAAAAGCAGCACCTTGAGATCACTCGCGATATTGCGATTAAGTTTAATGAGTTGTACGGCAAAGTATTCAAGCTACCTGAGCCTAGCATCCGGGAAGAAGTCGCTACGATTCCCGGGTTGGACGGTCAGAAGATGAGCAAAAGCTACGGCAATACGATTGAGCTGTTTCTTCCGGAAAGGGCGTTGCGAAAGAAAATCATGAGTATCGTCACGGATTCGACGCCGGTCGAAGCGCCGAAAGATCCGGCCAACTCGACGATAATTTCGCTCTACAGGTTGTATGCGACGCCCGAGATGGTGGCGTCAATGGAAGCCGATTTTCGAGCCGGGGGCGTCGGTTACGGAGAATTCAAGAAAAGGTTGTTTGAGGTTATTTGGGAGAGTTTCGCGCCCATGAGACTGCGTCGGGCGGCACTCGAGGCCGATGCCGGTTATGTCGCCCATGTCCTGGCAGACGGTGCATCACGAGCACACGAAGTCGCACAGAGCACCATGACCAGGGTCCGCCGAGCCGTCGGCGTCAGCGCCTGAATGGGGCCGGAACCCCGATACAGGTGCCGAGAGATTTGTTTGTCTGCCAGCCTTGCAGATAATATTGAAGTATCATTTCCTAACCTATAATTACTTAGTAATTAATGCTTCGCATCAACGTTTGTTTGCGCAGATGCTGAAGAAAGCTGAGCAGCGCCCATATGCCGTCACGCCCCTTCCCTGCGGCGACCCGCGCTCGCCGATTCACTTCTCCAACTGCCTTCCGCAATTGACGTTTGCACACCGTCCGCTAATCTGCCAACGCCCATGCCTAAGAACACAGATCTCCATAAGATTCTGCTAGTTGGTTCCGGTCCAATCGTCATCGGCCAGGGGTGCGAGTTTGATTATTCGGGAGTTCAGGCCTGCAAGGCTCTGAGGGAAGAGGGATACGAAGTCATCTTGGTGAATTCCAATCCTGCGACCATCATGACTGATCCGGAGTTCGCCGCGCGGACTTACATTGAACCGATTACCGTTGAGATCCTTGAAAAAATAATCGAACGGGAAAAACCGGACGCACTCCTGCCCACGCTGGGCGGCCAGACTGCTCTCAACAGCGCGATGGAACTCTATCGCGCAGGCATCCTGGAAAAACACCAGGTCCTCTTGATCGGCGCGAATGCGGAAGCGATCTCCAAAGGTGAAGATCGCCAATTGTTCAAGGAGGCCATGCTACGGATCGGCCTGGAAGTCCCGAAGTCCGGCATCGCGCATAGCGTCAGCGACGCCAGAGAAATTGCGGGCATTTTCGGCGACTTTCCGCTCATCATCCGGCCGGCTTTCACTCTCGGTGGTGCCGGAGGGGGGATCGCGTATAACCGGCAGGAATTCGAGGAAATTGTTCGTCGCGGGCTGGACCAATCGCCCGTCCAAGAAGTGCTGATCGAAGAGTCGCTGCTCGGTTGGAAAGAGTTCGAGATGGAGGTCATGCGTGATCGGGCTGACAACTGCGTCGTGATCTGCTCAATCGAGAACTTGGATCCGATGGGGATTCATACTGGAGATTCAATCACGGTAGCCCCTGCGCAAACACTCAGCGATCGCGAGTTCCAGATTATGCGTGATGCCTCGTTCGCCGTGATTCGCGAAATCGGCGTCGAAACCGGCGGATCAAATATTCAGTTTGCCGTGAATCCTAAGAACGGACGCATGGTCGTGATTGAAATGAATCCACGAGTCTCCAGATCTTCCGCCCTGGCGTCCAAAGCGACCGGGTTTCCAATCGCAAAGATCGCCGCCAAACTAGCCGTCGGATACAACCTGGACGAAATCCGAAACGATATCACTCGCGAGACCCCTGCCAGTTTTGAGCCGGTGGTCGACTACTGCGTGGTTAAGATCCCTCGTTTCACTTTTGAAAAATTTCCCCAAGCCGATCCGACTCTCACCACCCAGATGAAAAGCGTTGGTGAGGCAATGGCCATCGGCCGAACGTTTAAGGAGTCATTACAGAAGGCGCTGAGATCACTTGAGATTGGTCGCTTCGGGCTTGGCGCGGATGGTAAGGATCGTGAACCACGTAACGATGCCGGCGGATGGGATGTGGAAGAAATCCAGCGCAAGCTCGTAAACGCCTCGTGGGATCGAATCTTCTATATTCGGTACGCGTTGCTGGCCGGATTCACGATCAGCAGACTCCACGAACTCACGAGCATCGACCCCTGGTTTTTGGAAAACATTCGACAGATCGTTGACGAAGAACAAAACATTGCCAGCGGGTCGTACAGTCTGCGACGAGCAAAACAATTCGGATTTTCTGATCGCCAGCTAGCTTATCTAACCAATTCGACCGAAAGCGATTTCCGCTCAAAGCGAGTCAAGGAAGGAGTGCTCCCAACCTATCGGCTCGTCGACACGTGCGCCGCGGAATTTGAGGCCTACACCCCCTACTACTATTCGACCTACGGAGACGAAGACGAAACCTCCCTTGGCGACCGCCGGAAGATAATGATACTCGGCGGTGGCCCCAATCGGATCGGTCAAGGAATTGAGTTCGACTACTGTTGCGTGCACGCCGCGTTTGCGCTGAAAGAGGAAGGGTTCGAGACGATCATGGTCAATTCGAATCCCGAAACGGTTTCAACCGACTATGACACCAGCGACAAGCTTTATTTCGAGCCGCTGACCCTCGAGGATGTCCTCAACATCTATCAACATGAAAAATGCTGGGCGGCTATTGTGCAGTTTGGGGGGCAGACCCCTCTCAATCTTGCGAACGCCCTTCAGGCAAATGGCGTAAACATTATCGGCACTCAGCCAAAGAGCATTGAAATGGCAGAGGACCGAAAGCATTTCTCGGCACTGTTGAATCGCCTTGGACTCAATCAACCACCCAACGGCACGGCCACCAACGAACAGGAAGCCGTGAACGTCGCCAGCGCCATCGGCTACCCGGTCCTGGTTCGGCCATCCTTCGTTCTAGGCGGGCGCGCCATGGAAATCGTTTATCAGGAAGATGACTTGCGCCGCTATATCCAAACCGCTGTCGAGGCCAGTCCGGAACGTCCCGTTCTCGTTGATCGCTTCCTGGAAGACGCCACCGAGGTGGATGTTGACTGTATCTCCGACGGAGAAGTTGCAGTGATCGGTGGGATCATGCAGCACATTGAAGAGGCGGGCATTCACAGCGGAGACAGTGCTTGCGTGATCCCGGCGTTTTCTCTTTCCGCCAAGGTATTGAGCGCGATTGCCTCTGCCACCAAAGCCATGGCGCATGAACTCGAAGTTCGAGGACTTATGAATGTCCAGTTCGCGATCAAGGATGACGAAGTCTACGTTCTGGAAGTCAATCCCCGAGCATCGCGCACCGTGCCGTTCGTTAGCAAGGCGATCGGCGTACCGCTCGCCAAACTCGCTGCCAAGGTCATGGCCGGTAAAACGTTATCGGAACTTGGCTTCACTCGTGAGGCTATACCTGCTCACTACTCGGTCAAGGAAGCGGTCTTCCCTTTTATTCGATTCCCAGGCATCGACATCACACTCGGCCCCGAAATGAAGGCGACTGGGGAGGTGATGGGGATTGCTCAGGATCTCGGCCTGGCTTACGCCAAATCGCAGATGGCTGCACAACCGCCGCTGCCAACCGGAGGCAACGTCTTTCTAAGCGTCAAGGATGCAGATAAACTTAACATCGTGAAACTCGGGAAAGAACTCGTCGACCTTGGGTTCACCATCTATGCCACAAGCGGAACCGCTGCAGCGCTTGCGTCCGCCGGATTGACCGTGAACCGGCTTTTCAAATTGAGCGAGGGACGACCGCACGTCATCGACATGATCAAGAACGATCAGATTGATCTCATCATCAATACGCCAAGCGGCAAGACTCCAAGAAAGGACGAAGTCAAAATCCGAAGTACCGCTGTCGAGCGCCGTATTCCGATCCTCACGACAATCAGTGGGGTTGAAGCAAGCATCAGGGCAATGCGTTCGATTAATGCCAAGGGACTGACTGTAAAGTCCTTGCAGGAGTACCATCTTAATCCCTGAAATTCGGCGCTTAGAGTTCGCATCGCCGATCAATCGACCCTGGCGCACTCAAAACTCAACACTGACTTCTATGCACAGCATGACAGGTTACGGGCGCGGGCAGGCCTTGAGCCAGGGCACCAGGGTCATCGCCGAGATTCAGTCGGTCAACAAACGCCAAACAGAAATCGTAGTTAATCTTCCGTCCGCGCTTGCGTCGCTGGAAAGTGATCTTCGCGCAAAAATCGACCAAAGCTTACATCGCGGCCGGATCATCGTTACGATCTCCGCCTCCGGTCCCGCGGCGCCCTATCAACCGGTTGTGGATTCCGATTTAGCGAACCTCTACCTGGCACGGTTCAAACAGCTCCAGCAACAGCTCGCGCTGCCTGGCGAGATAACGATCGAAACGATTCTGCGGTCGCCAGGTGTTATCTCTGCTTCTGAGCCGGGGTCTCTCGATGCCACTGCTCGATCCGCAGTCAACGCCGCGTTGGATCTTGCTCTCGATCAGCTTCTCCAGATGCGCGCCAGAGAAGGTTCCATTCTCCAAAAGGAGTTGCTTCGCCGGATCAGATCCATCGAGCGTTCTCTCTCAAAAATTCGCAAGCTTCAGCCCCGCGTCGCGAAACGGTATCGCGCGCTCCTTTTCGAACGTATCCGGAAGATCGGCCTGGAGATTACTCTCGACGATGATCGCCTGTCAAAAGACGTGACGTTTTTCGCCGAGCGCTCTGATTTCTCGGAGGAATTGAGCCGGCTCGAATCGCATCTGGAGCAATTCCTCGAAACGGCGAACAAGCAGCTGGCCATCGGGCGAACGCTTGAGTTCATCAGCCAGGAACTCAGCCGCGAGTTGAATACCCTCAGCGCTAAGGCAAACGACGCCGAGATCTCCCAGCTTGTCGTCGAGTGCAAAGCCGAATTGGAAAAGATCCGCGAACAAGTCCAGAATGTGGAATGAACCCGCTCTCATGAATATCATTCTCGGAGTCTCCGCTTCGATTGCGGCGTACAAAGCTGCTGATATAGCCAGCAAATTGACGAAGCAGGATCGTTCCGTGCACGTCGTGATGACCGCCGGCGCAACCCAGTTTATTACGCCGCTTACTTTGCAGACATTATCTCGTCATCCCGTCACCACCAACATCTTCGACGAAAAGATGAGCTGGCACCCGGGGCATATCGAACTTGCCGATAACGCCGATCTCGTTCTGATCGCACCGGCCACCGCAGACGTCCTGGCAAAGCTCGCTCACGGGTTCGCCGATGACGCTCTGACGTCGATCGTACTCGCTACCGAGGCACCGCTGCTGCTTGCCCCCGCGATGAACGGCAAAATGTGGATGCACCCCGCGACGGTGGCGAACGTCGATATCCTCAGACAACGCGGCGCCCATTTCATCGGCCCGGAAAAGGGCATGTTAGCTTGCGGTTACGAAGGAATCGGGCGTCTCTGGCCGGTCGACGAAATCGTCGCCAAAGCGCTTGAATACAAGAAGCGCTGACGCAACGCCCCGGCGCCGGCGCAAAAAAATAGGAGGAGAGATCAATCTCCTCCTATTCCAGCAAAACGACTGTTTGAACTATTTAGCGTTCTACTTCTTAACGGCGCTTTTCTTCACCGGCGAAGCAGCCTTTTTCGCAACCTTCTTAGCCGGAGCCTTCTTGGCAGGCGCTTTCTTAGCGGGAGCCGGTTTCTTGGCTGCTGGCTTAGCCGAAGCTTTCTTTGCAGCTGGCATCAGTTATCCCCCCTTTCATTCCGCAGTTGCGGAGGATAAGAAATTAATGTCATTCCAATTCGCTTGACTAACGAACATTCGTTAGATCGTCAACCAGAATTTCTTACATCGTCAAATTAAATTTAGGTAATTCGATTAAGAAGCACCGGCAATCGAGTCGCCTTCCGGCTCGACATCAACGATGACCTGTCGATAGTGACTCAGTTATGAATCAATATCTCGAGGCCGCGATCAAGGCGGCTCGCGCAGCCGGCGCACTGGTCCGCGAGAACTTCGGCCGACCGCTCCAAGTCAATGTCGAAGAAGCTCACGATATCAAGCTGGAGCTTGATGTTCGCTCTCAAGCCCTCATCACGGAATCGCTTCTGGAGAAGTTTCCCGGCCACGCGATCCTTGGCGAAGAAGGCAGCGCCGAGAATACCTCCACCGAATTTGAGTGGGTGATCGATCCAATTGATGGGACGGTCAATTATTTCTACAGCATCCCTCATTTCTGCATCTCAATCGCCTTGCGGGAGAAGGGTGAGATCATCGTCGGCGTAATTTACGATCCGATGCGAGATGAGCTGTGGCATGCCGAACTCGGCGGAAAGGCTTATTTGAATGACAAGCCCATCCAGGTGAGCCAATACACGGACATTTCGCAATCCATA
The DNA here is from genome assembly GCA_963782115.1 of uncultured Verrucomicrobiae bacterium. Taxonomy (GTDB): domain Bacteria; phylum Verrucomicrobiota; class Verrucomicrobiia; order Chthoniobacterales; family JAFAMB01; genus JAFAMB01. The sequence continues at coordinate 75,612 of CAWAIK010000007.1, read as the reverse complement.
GTCTCCGTCGGAATGTCGAAGACGAGAGTAGAACTCGAGGTCGGTCTTTCAATTTTTCAGGATTTGCTCGTCCGGGCCAGAAAGTGTCGGATGATGGGCAGCGCTGCACTTGACCTCGCTTACGTCGCAAGCGGCCGATTCGATGCTTACATCGAACGGAGCGTGAATTGGTGGGATATTGCAGCGGGTGTGCTTTTGGTCAATTGTGCGGGTGGACGGTTAGCTATCGCTCCAAGCGCAATTCAAAGTGGGAAACTCTCCGTGATTGCCTGGAACGGAAAATTTGACCGCGATCAACTTACCACGATATATCCATGAGCTTTGTTGGAATAGGTTACGACGTGCATCGCCTGATTGAAGGGCGCAAGTTAATCCTTGGCGGGATCGAGATTCCGCACCACCGCGGCCTGGACGGTCATTCAGACGCGGACGTTTTAACGCACGCGATCGCAGATGCGCTCCTTGGCGCAGCTGGAGAAAAGGATATCGGCCACCATTTTCCGAACACGGATCCTTCGATCAAAGGGATCGACAGCCAGGAAATTCTGCGGCGGGTTCAAGCAATCCTCACCGTCAGGCAACTAGCCATCGTCAATATCGATTGTTCACTGATCGCCGACGCACCAAAGGTCAGCCCGCACCTGCAAGCGATGAGAACGAGATTGTCGGAAACATTGCAGATCCCGCCACAGCGCATCGGAGTGAAGGCCACCACCAACGAAGGCCTCGGTTTCATCGGCAGAGGGGAAGGCATCGCGGCAATGGCGATCGCCAGTATCCAGCGGATTGAACCGCGATTCCCAGCGGATTCGGGAGGGAGGCTGGTATAGGGCCTCACCAATCCGAAATAGCATGTATTTCATTGCCTTCAAAATGGCCCGTCGGTGGAGGAGACGTTTCCGGCGTCCCGGCGTCCTGGGAAGGAAGAATGCTTTTACAAACGCCGACGCCGACACGCCGATACGTCTCCGCCGTTGCTCGTCGGTTGACACTGGCATGCTGATAGCCTATTTCGGTCAGCGATCAGCACGAGAAACGCCACACCATCTTAGTTCCGATGCCAATTAAGTTCTACGACACTTACAGCCGGCAGTTAGAAGTATTCGAACCAATCGCGCCGCCCAAAGTGAAGATTTATACGTGTGGTCCGACGGTTTACTCGTTTGCACATATTGGAAATTTCCGAGCGTACGTTTTTGAAGACCTCTTGCAGCGGCACCTGGAAGCAAGAGGATTTGAGGTCGAGCGGGTGATGAACCTCACCGACGTTGACGATAAGACAATTCGCGGTAGCCGGGAAGCGGGCATCTCCTTACCAGAGTTTACGGCGAAGTTTAAGAAGAGCTTTTTCGAAGATATCGAATCGCTGCGAATCAAGCGCGCGACTCATTTTCCGGCTGCGACCGAACCGGAGAATCTGGCGAAAATGATTGAGATGATCGACCAACTGCTGCAGCAAGACATTGCCTACCAGGCCGAAGATCGCTCCATCTATTTTCGGATCAGCAAATACCCCGATTACGGCAAACTGGCGCATCTTAACCTGGCAGAGCTGCGGCCATCCGGGCGAATTCAGAGTGATGAGTACGAGAAAGAGAATATCGGGGATTTTGCTTTGTGGAAAGCTTGGGATGAGAAGGATGGCTCGGTTGGTTGGGAGACTCCGTGGGGAAAAGGAAGACCGGGATGGCATATTGAATGCAGCGCGATGGCGACCCGAATCCTAGGACCAGAAATTGATATTCATTGTGGCGGTGTTGATAACATTTTTCCGCATCACGAGGCCGAGATTGCACAGTCCGAGTGCGTGAACCGGAAAAAATTTGTCCGGTACTGGCTGCATAACGCACATCTTCTTGTCGAAGGACAAAAGATGTCGAAATCGCTCGGTAACTTTTTCACGTTGCGCGATCTGCTTGACAAAGGTTTTTCTGGTCGTGAACTCCGCTACGCCCTCATTCGCGTCAATTACAGGTTGCCGCTGAACTTCACGTTCGATGGCCTTCGCGAAGCCCGGCAGTCCTTGCTTCGCATCGACGAATGGGTCCGACGCCTCCAGGATATCGCTGGAGACGCTGCTCCAGATTCCCAATTCGCTGCCGCAAAATCCGACAAATTCTTCGAGGCTCTGGATGACGACTTGAACATCTCTGCCGCGCTCGCCGAATTGTTCAATCAGATCCGTGAAACAAACAGCTCAATCGATCGCCACGATCTGCCAGCCAGACAAGCCGCGGCGCTTCTGGATTGGTGGGAACGCATCAATCAGGTCTTGCAACTCCAGGAAGAGCAGGAACCTATTCCTCAGAATGTGACTGCACTCCTTAAGAAAAGGGCCAAAGTTCGCGCAGGCAGAAACTGGTCGCAAAGCGACACACTACGCGCCGAAATTGAATCGCTCGGCTGGTTTATCAAAGATACAAAAGACGGTCAGAAACTCACCAGGAAATCGGGGCAGACTTGAATCTCAAGGTTGGCGTCGGTCGGTGCTGCAATACCAAAAATTATCCCCGGCTTTCGAATCCAGAATCCCGAATTCCTTTTTCAAATTGCTGAATACGATTCAGTCTTCTTTCTGCCTCCCTTATGTTTGCGCCATCGAATTTTCTCAATCTCGATCAAACAGAACATCGGACTATTTTCGATAACAGCGCGCAGGTATGGGATGTTCTGAAGCAAATCGGCAGCTATCTCCAGTTCCGCCTGAAACCGGCCGTCTATGGCCGGGTTATGGGCAGACCTTTTATCAGTGAGAATGTCTACATCGGTGGCGGAACATTGATCGAGAACGGAGCAACCCTCAAAGGCCCTGCCTGGATCGGAAACAACTGCGAAATACGAAGCGGCTGTTATATACGCGAAAACGTGATCATCGGCGACGGTGTCGTACTCGGTAACTCGTGCGAATTTAAAAATTGCATCGTCTTTAACGACGCCGAGATACCTCACTTCAATTACGTCGGCGATTCTGTGTTAGGTTATCAGGCCCATCTTGGTGCCGGTGTCATCCTCTCCAATGTTCGATTGGATCGCAAAGAGATTAGCGTAAAAACGGAATCCAACTTCATTCCGACGGGGCTCCGCAAATTTGGGGCTATCGTTGGCGATCGAGCGGAGATCGGTTGCAATACAGTCATCAGCCCGGGTTCCATTATTGGTCGTAATTCCTTGATTTATCCGCTTACTCAATTCGGCGGAGTTTTGCCGGAGAACGCCGTTTTGAGATTGCGTCAGGATTTGCATCAGACCGATAGACGCTGATGGAGCGTAACGGCAAGCCCGGTGCTTGGCGCCTTCGCCAAGACAGATCTAGCGCGCATTTTTCACAAACCCTGGAAACGTCACTACAAGGTGTTTGCTCCGCATTTAAGTCCAGCCGTCCTCCGAGCCGCTTCCCAAGCGGCTCTACAGCGCGAAAATCTCACAAGCGCTTGGGCTTGTGAGACTTTCGGGCTCACCTCTTCCTCAGTAATAGTTCCAGATATTCGTGCTCGATTTCTCGGATCTGGGTTCGCGCAGAAAAGCGGCGGGAAACAAGGTCGATTCCGCGCTGAATCTGTGCAAATAACTCCGCTCGGTCCTGCAGCAAGGCGTGTATTCGTTGCCCGATTTCCAGATCACTGGATGCCGGATCCAATAATGCAATCTCGTCGATGAATTCTTCTCGAATGCCATCAACCGCCATGGCGGCCGCCGGAACTCCACACTGCAGAGCCTCCAGCAACGTCATCGGCAACCCTTCGAAATCCGATGTTAACAAGAACAGGTCAATCGAGCTGAAAAACCAATCAAGTGACGGCTGAACGTCTAACCATTCCACTTCGATACCTAACTCTCCGGCTCTCCTTCGCAGCAATTGATCGAGCGGACCGCTTCCCGCGATCATGAATTGGTAGGACGAGTCGAACTCCCTAAGGATCCGAGCGATCTGTAGAAACCTCTCAAAATTCTTTTGCGGAACGAGCCGTCCCGCACCTCCGATTACTTTCGCTGACCGCTCACGAGGCTCAATCGCCAGCTTTTCCGGTAAACTATTGGGGACGACCCGGATTCTGTCGGGTGGGACATTTTCAAATTTGATCAAATAATCCCGAATACTTCCTGAAACCGCAAAGATCCGATCTGCAAACCGGTTCGCAAAACTATCGATCCATGTGACAAGAGCGGACCCTGTTCGAAACGAATCGTTACACTGGTCCTCGGAAACCACCACCGGAACACCGAAAAAGCGCGCCAGAGGTTTGCCTAACCAGTTCGAAGCGAATAAGTGACAATGCACAATATCATAGCGGCCGACTGCCAGCGTGAGCGGCAAATGAAAAAGGTAGAGCGGCATCCAACGTTGCGGCGATAACAGGATCACCGGAATTTTCAAATCCTGCGCACGTTCGTAAAAGAGGCTTTTCGGCGTTCCATGGATCGAAGCAAGATGAACCTCGAACCGGCTGCGATCATGCGCCTGGAGCCAGGCGAAGAGCGCAGTCTGTGCTCCGCCTAAATCGAGGCTGTCGATTAGGTGAAGCACCCGGATCCTTCTCTCTCCCCTGCTCATTCTCTTTGTCGCCAGCTTCGGAATCTTGTCCGCACACGGCGGCCAACCGCAAACGCGCCGCAGCGCAAGAAGGTGAAAAGCCACCGCGGATCCGTCCGCAACGATTCTTTCGCTAAGGCCAGAGCCTTGTCGCCGTTTCTCATCAGTGCATGAAGCAACACCATCGTGGCGAGTAATTCGCGTCGCCATTCCCGCAGGGTCTTGTCGTCGGCAGCTTCGACTAATCCCGATGCCCGGGTTCTGCGAATCATCTCCAATCCATCCTCCAGAGCTCTGAGCATGCTCCTGTTGCCGGCGTTCATCGTCAGGGATCCAGTATGCCAGAGGTAACGATAAAAAATCTCCGAGGTGCAAATGTCCTTTACCCCGGCAAGCGAGGCCCTGATCAAAAACTCCCGGTCGGAAGCCACGGTGTACGCAAGATCGAAACGGCCGAGCTTGTCGAACAAGGAACGCTGAAAGAACCGGCTGTTGATGATTGGCAGACCAACGGTCGCGTTTCGCAGAGAGAGCCGGTACCGCCGTGGATCTTGATAGCGATGCATCTCTATCTCATTCCCCCGAGGTCCCTTTCGATATATCTGACACCCCCCCGATACCACCAGCGTAGAAGGAGAAGCAGCAACAATTTTTGCACAGCGGTGAAATGCCCCGGAGGCGTAGATGTCGTCGGTGTTGAGGATTGAAACAAGATCTCCGGTTGCCCGATCGATCCCTTTGTTCCAGGCATCATAGACACCGCGATCGGGCTCCGAGAGTAGTTTCAGATGCGGATATTGCTTCAAAAACGCTAGCGTACCGTCAGACGATCCGCCATCGATGATCCAATGCTCAAAGTCCGGATAATTTTGAGCCAGAACGCTTTCGATTGCCGCGCCAATGAATTCCTTTCGATTGAGAGATGCGGTGATGATCGAAATCTTCATGCAAAGGGCGAAACCCGATCGCGTCCCTCGGAAAACACTTTACGGGGTAACAACTTTCAGCGCTTTCGAAAGAACCTCAAAACGGACCGGCGTGGTTCCGATCGGATGGCCATCGACGTGTACGGATAAACGCTTTCCAGACGAGATCTCCACACTCTTCGCCGCGAACATTTCCATTTTAGGATTGTAATGACGACGACCACCGCTGATCGACCAGAAATGACGCAGCAGTTCCAGCTTGCTGAAATCTCGATAAACGGCGATCGAAAAGAGTCCATCGTCCAGAACCGCTCCCGGACAAACATCGAAGTTTCCTCCGTAATAAGGCCCGTTTCCGATCACCACAAACGAACACCTCAGCCTGACTCGGCTCTTAGCGCGGCGGAATCGACGACGCCGTCGTTTCAGAGGCTCACTTCCCCGAAACGAACTCTGATAGGCCGCAAAGACTGAGCGATCGAATCGCAGTTCCACGGGCGCCTGCCGATGCAAAAGAGCCAATCGGATTGCCCGTCCGATGGCATGGAACCGCCGACTCTTAACCTCTTCACCGATCGGGAATAGATCGGCGTCAACGCCAACTCCGGCAGCCTCAAAAAACGCGTGTCGATCGTCCGCCATTCCAACGTCAATCCTTCGCGTGAGGCCTGCTTCTATCACGTCGCAAATTGCATCGGGACTAACCGGGAGCTTCAGGCTAAGCGCCAAGTTGTTGAAGGTTCCAAGCGGGACAATGGCGAGAGTAATATCAGTATTCACCAGAGCTCCCGCCACTTCGCGAACCGTCCCGTCGCCACCGGCGACAACCACCAGGTCGGCGTTCTCCTGCCCCGTTTCAGCTGCTCGGGCCGCCAAATCCACATCGCGATCGACAATGACTTCGATTAAAGAATCGCTGATCGCTTCCAAGCGCTCCCGGACCCGTTGGCGCAACTCCGGGTTCGGCGCGCCGCTGGCGGGATTCTGAAAAAAAATAACCTTCCTGTACCGGACCGCCTCCATAGCACTTCCTTTGCAAGCTAAATCAGGGTGCCGGGACCTGGCTTACTCAAGCACTCACTCAGTCAAAAACTGCGTCTACAGCCTTCGCGCGTGCACCTGGGCCGCGTAGCTGTTCACAATGATATCGAGGATTCTTTGGCCGGTGACTACGTGATCGGTCGCGTAATCGACATTCCCATCGGGGCTGATCACAGCAATGCCGAAGTCGCCAACTCGATACGCGTCCGCTACGGAGCCGGGATCAGGCAGGATCACAAACGGAATATCGGTACGCGTAATCAACCCGGTCTCTCGAGTAAACGCGACAAAGAACAAAGTGTACCGGCTGGCCAGCTGTTTTGAACGGCGATTTAGTTCTTTGATCTGCTTTATGAACATTTTTTGACTCGGGTTCTCCGCAAAAACGAGCACCACGGGGTGGCCACGCAGATCACGCAGTCTGCGTACTTTGCCGTTCACGCCGCTCCACAGAAATTCGGGTGCCGGCCGCGGAACCGAAGCAGGGGGGACAGTCGCCTTGGATTTCGGAGTTTGACCTTCGGCGCTCAGCGAGAACGAATAAAATCCGGCAGCAAGAAAACACATCCAAAGGCGATTCATACCTTCATGATGTCGACTTCCTTGATTTCCGCATGAGAGTCGACTTCTCTCACGTATTTATCCGTTAGTTTTTGGACCTCGCCCTCCAAATCGTGACGTTCGTCTTGGGTGATCTCCCCGGCTTTTTCGATTTTCTTGATCTCATCAATCCCGGTGCGGCGACTGCTTCGAACGCGGATTCGCGCTTCTTCCGCCATGTGACGCACCGTCTTGACTAGTTCCTTTCTCCGTTCCTCCGAAAGTTCTGGGATCGGTAATCGGATCAACTTGCCATCTACCGCGGGCGTGATCCCGATCTTCGACTCTTTCAACGCCCGTTCTATATCCTTTGTCACCGAAGCGTCAAAAGGCTGGATCAAGAGCAAACGCGGTTCGGGCGTTGAGATCAACGCCAGTTGCTTCAATTTCATTGAAGTCCCGTACGCCTCGACATCAATGTTTTCGACGAGGGCAGGCGATGCCTTCCCCGTTCGTACCGCGGCAAACTCGTGGAGCATGTATTCCACCCCTTTCTCCATCGCTGCCTCCGTCTCGAGTAAAATCTCGTCAGGTATCATAAAGAAAGTTCTCTGTTCATCGTTCGCTTCGCTCGTCGTTGAGACGCACCGACCGAACGCCGAGCGCCAAACGGTTTGTTCATTCCGACGTTACTAGCGTACCCACTTTCTCACCGCAAACTACCCTTTTAACATTCTGCGGCGTTGCCATATCAAAAACGATAATCGGAATCCGGTTATCCATGCAAAGACTGAATGCCGTTGAATCCATGATCTTGAGCCTCTTCCCTAAGGCTTCGGCATAAGTGACTGTCTCGTACCGCAAGGCATTCGGATTTGTCTTTGGATCGCTGTCGTAGATACCATCGACTTTCGTCGCTTTCAGAATCACCTCAGCCCGGATTTCGCTTGCTCTCAGCGCGGCTGTCGTATCGGTCGAGAAAAATGGATTCCCGGTTCCGGCACCGAAAATCACGACCCGCCCCAATTCGAGGTGACGAATCGCCCGCCGCAAAATGAATGGCTCGGCGACATTGGCCATCTCGATTGCCGTTTGCAGACGGGTGACCACGCCAATTTGTTCCAAAGCACTTTGGAGTGCCATTCCGTTGATAACCGTGGCCAGCATCCCCATGTAATCGGCGGTTGTACGATCCATCCCGCGGTGACTGGCAGTGAGTCCCCTCCAAATGTTGCCACCTCCGATGACGATCGCGATTTCCACCCCTAGGTCGCGAACTTGCAGGATCTGTTTCGCGATATCGGTCACAATCACTGGGGAAATCGCCTCATGGCTCCCCGGCTCACGTAGCGCCTCACCGCTCAACTTGAGCACGATCCGTCGATATTTTGGCTGGCCGCCTGCCGATTCAAGATTGGACATGAAAAATTCACTAGGCCTTAGGCGAGACACCCGCGGAAGTCAAGAGATTGCGGCGCTCGCGAAACAACGGGGGCGCATCTCCGGTTTGTTAAACTTTTGCTGGCCTACTTCTCTTTTTTATGGAAGAAAGAGCTGCATGTTGCGGCCGATGATCTGTCAGGGACGAAGGATATCACCCGAAGAACTAGAATGGTTGCGTGGATGGATAGTAACGCATGGGGATTGGAGTCGGAAGCGCTTGGCGCGGGAGCTGTGCGTATTGTGGGATTGGCGCAACGGCGTGGGGCGGCTGAGGATTTTGCGGCACGCAGTTTTCTGTGCAAGCTAGCCGAGCGCGGACTGATCGAACTGCCCCCGGTGCGAGAATACAAAAGGAGTGGAGCGCAAACGCTTGGGTGGGTGAAGGGAGATTTTGAGCACCCCAATGGCTTGGATTGGCTGGAGAGCTTTGTGGAGCTGGGACCTTTTCGCGGTACCTGTTATCAGGCCGCCAACTGGCGTTGTGTTGGCCAAACGCGTGGTCGCAGCCGCTACGACCGCGACCGGACTCTGAGCGTGCCGCCCAAAGCAGTTTATCTCTACCGGCTCTAGATGAAGGTCCTACTGGAAGTTGAAGCTCAAACCCTAGCTGAAGGCCGCGAGTGGACCCCTCAGCGGTTGGAGGAGCGGCTCCAAGCGCAGGCCGATCAAATCGGGGCGCTCTGTCCACAAAGCGGCCTGGTATTGAAATATGTGCGCATGCGTGAGTTCTCACTGATGACCTGCGTTGGCACCGTGAAGGTGCGAGCTGCCTATGGTTTTTCGAGCGTCCTGCAGCGGTGGCTTTCTCCGGCACGCGAACAGTGGGGGTTGAGTCCTTATAAGCGTGTCAGCCCGCAACTACAGCAGAAGCTCTGTTACACCGCGACCCAAACCGGTTCCTATCAGAAGGCCGCGCTGTTGGCTGGCTGCTGGGCCACTACGATCAGCGATGACTTGGTCCATAGTCAGGTGCAGAGCGTCAGTTTACAGGCAGAGCAATCCGCCTGCGACGGACCCGAGCCTGCAAGATCAACCAAGAACGAAGCACCCTTTTCGCTTGTGATCATGCGCGATGGTTGGATGGTGCGTGAACGTGGGCCGCAATGGGCCGCACCACCGGATTGCCAAGATGCCCAACGCGTCGAATGGCATGAAGTCAAATCCGGGGGTATTTACCGGCTTGATCATCGGGCACAGACAGCCTCGGGCCGGGGAGCGTTGACGCAAAAGAAAGTCGTCGCTTGTCCGCCTGGCACCGAGGTGCTGGAGTTCGGAGCTGCCGTGCAACAGCAAGCGCTCTGGTGCGGTATGGCTCGGGCGCAAGAAGTCTGGAAGTGTCAGCTTTTTTCTGTGTGGGTCGGGTTTCTTTAGTTAATAGCTGACTTGTGGCCCGACTTGTGGCCCCAATTCAAACGACCAACGAACCGGCGCCCAGACTTATCCATAATCGCCCCGGGCCGGTGGGTTGCGAGAATGCCTGGGACAGGTACGCTTCGTCGCAGCAGCGGCTCGACTGAGCTCGCCGAAGTCACGCCGGTCCGGAAAAAGGCGATTGTGGGTAAGTCGCGCGTTGAAGCCACTCGACTCCAGCGCCTATCGTTTGTCTTTCTGGTTTTGGCAATGATTGGTTCACGTTTTTCAGATCTCCACGGCAAAGAATCTTTGACCAAAGCGAATGGCAAACTGGGCGGCCGCCAGTTTCCAAGTGATCGGGGGATTCTTCCATTTTTTGGTAATGTCGCGCAGGACCAAATAGTGTGCCGCGTCACGATTTTTCGTGGGAACGGGGCCGGTTCAGCGGCGGATTATTTCGTGGGGACTGGCGCGTGGGGTACGGGATAATCTGACAATGGGGAGAGCTTTGAGTTTTCACGGTTGAATCGGTAGGGGCGGTGACGGAAAGGTGTCGGCTTTGCTCTGAGCCGATGCAATCACGGGAAGGCAGTTTTCACGGAACGAGGCCGAGTTGTCCGGAGCACCCAAAACAACGGGTTCATCGGCACGGGTTTTATGTCCGTTTTGAGAACTGCGACAGCCAGCGACACTTGCGCATTGAGCGTTTTGTGTGTCCGCGTTGCGGAAGAACTCTCAGTGTTCTGCCCAAAAACCGCCTGCCCTACATTGCATTAAGCACCACCATTGTGGAGTCGGAGTTCGATGCCCGTGCATCGGGCACCGATCCACCCTCAAGGAGCGAAAAAGAGCGAGGTTGCCTACGGCGAGCCTTTGAACGATTCGCCGCCCGAGTCACTCCTCTGTGCGCTTTGCTTGGCCAAATGATTAGACCCACCAAACCAAGTGTCGGCGAATGCTGGAAGGGGCTACGGCAACTGGACAACCTCGAAGGGATTCTCCTGTTGTTGGGCACAAAGTTCAACACCTCACTTCTGGCCGATTACCGCTGCCTGCAGCCCGGATTCTGAGCGGAAAGGTTCCGAGCGACGATTGAGCTAGAGCACTTTAGGCCGATCCCACACAACGTTGTTGTTTTATTGAGGTGGGAAGCGCCGGCAGGCTCTGCGGCGCATGAGTGAGAACTTTGAGAACCGTAAAAACGAGGTGGCACTGCGGCGATTTGCCGCAGTGAGCTTCATTGAACAGAAGGTGCGTGAGGGTTTTGGCGTGGTCCAAGCCCTCCGCTTGGCCGCGCTGCGTCCATGGCCCGACGAAAATGGCCAATATTCTTCGGCACGTACCCTGGAAGATTACTGGTATGCCTGGAAAAGCGGAGGTTTTGCCGCCCTCCAACCCAAAAGCCGTGGTGACGAGGGGACTTTTCGCAAGTTGCCGACCGAAGTCGGCCAATGGCTCTTAAGTCAAGTAAGTCAGTATCCCGAGATCCCGTTGAAGGTGCTCTATGAGCGTTGGACTGTAAGCGGCCAACAACTGCCGTCGCTGCGGACCCTCTACCGGTTCCTTCGCTCCAAAGGCTATGATGCAGCTTCACTGCGGCGCGGACGGCTGGAAACCGGACCGACCAAGGCCTTTGAGGCGCCCTTTGTCAATGACTTGTGGATGACGGATTTTTCGCCCGGCCCAAAACTTAACATTGATGGCAAAGTCCTCACGACCCAGCTATGCCTGATTCTGGATGATCATTCGCGCCTGATTACTTCCGGCGCCTATTACCTAACAGCCGACAGTTATGCCTTCCACCAAACGCTAAAGCAAGCAGTCCAGCGTCGTGGGATCCCGTATAAGCTCTACACAGATCACGGCAAACCATTTACTAGCAAACATACACAGATTATTTGTGCTAACCTGGGGATCCGGTTACTGCACGCCAAGCCTTATGCGGCCTGGAGCAAAGGTAAGGTGGAGCGATGTTTTTACACACTTCAACAAGGTTTTGAAAGCACCCTAAAGCTGCCCGATAACCATGCGCAGAGCCTGGAGGAGCTTAACACAAAACTCTCACATTGGATTCAGACTGTCTATCATTTGCGTCCGCATAGTTCTACCGGAATAAGTCCGCAGTTTCGTTTTGCGCACGCTGCCGGCACCTTGCGCCACCTGGATGCGGGCCTGGAGCTGGAGCCGCTCTTTTTTACCCGGATCGAGCGAACAGTCCGCAAAAACGGCACCGTGCGCATCGAGGATACACTTTACGAGGTGGACTTAAGTCTGCGGTCCCTGGAGGTGCAGTTGCGCTTTGATCCCTACAGTATGAGCAGAATTGAAGTTTATTACCGGGGCAAAGCCTGCGGGTTGGCGCGCCTGGTCGATCTGCACCTCAATAGCCAACTGGAGGGCTCCCAGCACTATGATCGCTGAACGTACCCTGGCACAGGCTGCCCATGCGTGGGGCGCGCAAGGGATCCCCTTTAACGACGAACCCAAAACCGAGCTGTTCCGCACCGCGTCCATGGAGCGCGCCACAACGCTGCTCAACCAAAGCGCCGCCTTGCGCAGCCTCATGCTCCTGAGCGGCGAAAACGGTGTCGGTAAATCCGCCTTGGCGGGCCGATGGCTGCGCTCCCTGGAACCAAAAGCCTACTTTCCGGTCTGTATCACCCAAGCCTCCTTGACCGGAATCGGTCTGCTGTCGCTGTTCTTGCAAAAACTCGGTAAAGAGCACATTCACCAGCGCAGCGCGAGCGTCAAACTGCTCGAAGAGGCCTTCGGTGAACTGGGCCGCATCATCCCGGTGTTGCTGCTCGATGAAGCGCAAAACTACGCCCTGAGCGCATTGGAAGATATACGGATGCTTCTGGGACTCAACCTGCCCGAGCAGCCCGCCTTCGCATTGATCCTGGTCGGCGATCCATACCTGCTCTCCACCCTGCGCCTGCGTTCCCATCGGGCACTTTATTCCAGAATCGCCACTCACGCGCGGATCGAGCGCCTGAGCCGTTCAGAAGTCGAGCCCTATCTCGAACACCAGTTGCGCCAAGTCGGAATCGAACGTCGCTGCTTTGAACCGGCTGCAGTCGAACTTTTAGCCAGTGCAAGCGAGGGGATTCCGCGCATCATTAACTTTGTGGCTCGCGCCGCCTGGATCCAGGCGGCCCAAGACAAGAGTCTTCAGATCAGCGCCGCCCACCTCCAGAGCGCACTGGATCTTGTTCCGGGTGTCATGGAGATCCGCCAGAACTCCTCCAATCCATGAGCCAACCTGATCACCATCGACCTGAAGCCCGATCAGCCCAAAACACAAAAAGCTGGTCTCAATCGGTGCGCGAACTCCATGAGCTTTACTGCCACTGGACTGCTCAGACTCTCAGCCTGCGCTTCGATCGCGAACGGCTCTGGTATGAGTTTCTCCGTGCCGGCTTCAGTGCCGCAGACTTGAAGCGCGTAGTCACTTATCTGCAAAAGGAAATCCGTGCAGAGCGCCGAAATATCGGCGCTCTCAAACTCTCCAACCTCCTGCAACTCGATCGCTTCGAGGAAGATCTCAACATCAGCCGCGTCCGTCTCAAGCCCGCAGCCCCGCATCCCAATCCGACGATCCAACCAGTGCTTGAGCCCGAAATCGACGATCAGCAACGCCACAGGATACTCGACGACCTCAGAACCTTTCGCCAGCGCCTAGGTCGCAACGGTTCGGCTCCTTAATCCGATCTGCTATAACTCCCGGCGCTTATTGTCCGCAGCCCACAAAACAGCGTGACTAAATACCCTCTTTTCTCACAAAACCCTTTGTCGCCCAATCCCACGAAACAATGTGGCGCGCCACACAAATAGATCAGCTTAGTGGCTGCTTCATCGCTCGGAAAATGGCCTCTGGCTTTGAGCACCTTGCGCAATTGCATGTGCACGCTTTCGATCGCGTTGGTCGTGTAAATGATCTTTCGGATTTCGTTGGGATAAGCGAAAAGGGGATGACCTGTTCCCATACTCTGCGCACAGCATTGAGCGATGGCCGGGATCTTTTTCCCCAAAGGCCCTCGCTCAAAGTCCTCCAATCGCTTGGCCGCTAGCTCGGCCGTCTCGGCGTTGTAGATCTTTTTGAGTTCAGCGGCCACTGGCTTTCGTTCTTTCCAATTACAAAAGGAGAGCGAATTACGAATCAGATGGGCGATGCAGGTCTGGATCTCAGAGTCCGGATAAACCGCCCCAATGGCTTCAGGAAAGCCTTTTAGGCCATCGATCACTGCCACCAGGATATCCTTTAGCCCACGATGGTTGAGTTCGTTCATGACGCCCAGCCAGAACTTGGCTCCCTCGTTTTGCTGTATCCAGATCCCAGCACCTCTTGGTCCCGTCCCGGTGGATACCCAACGCCAGGTACACCGCTTTATTTTTAACCGTTCCTTCGTCGCGGATTTTGACTCTTAAAGCGGTCAAAGAACACCACCGCGTACATCGGTTCCAGGGGCCGGTTTTGCCACTCGACCACATCTTCCATGACCGAAGCTGTCACCGTGCTGATCAGATCGGCGGACACTTCCACTTTATATTGCTCTTCCAGGAAGCGCTTAATCTCGCGCACCGTCATGCCCTGGGCATACATCGCGATGATCTTGGTATCGAACCCTCCAAAGCGCTTCTGCCCTTTGCGGATGAACTGAGGTTCAACTCTCCGGTTCGATCCCGTGCGAATCGATCTCGAGCTTTCCATCCTCGCTCAGGAGCGTCTTCTTGCTAATCGATCTCAGGCCGATTCACCTCTTTACTTTCTCCTCGTTCTTCCTTTTTAGTCACTTCCATTTCTAATCTCTGGCTGTGACCCACACACAAAATTTTCCGGCACGCTCCTCTCCACTACTCTCATCACTCCACCACTCCACCACTCCACCACTCCACCACTCCATCGCTCCATCACTCCATCACTCCGCTGCTCCCTGGACGCCGAACCGAATGATGAACGCTCAGCCTTCTGTTCAGCCAATCATTTTCCTGAACTTTTTCTCGTCCAAAATCTCGATTCCCAGTTGGCGTGCTTTATCCAGCTTGCTTCCCGCATCCTCGCCGGCGAGCAGGTAGTTGGTCTTTTTGCTCACGCTTGAGGTAACCCGTCCATTGTTTCGGCGAATTAATTCATCGAAAATTTCGCGAGGCTCGCTCAAGGTTCCAGTGATTACCCATGAAGTACCTCGTAGCGCGTGGCCTTCCGATTCATCGCGATCTGCTTCACCAAAATTCAATCCGTGCTTCTTGAGCGCCTTGATCAGCGCGATGTTATCAGGGTTCTGAAACCAGTCGCGAATGCTTGTCCCAACGACCTCGCCGGTATTCGCAACGCGAATCAATTCATCGATCGACGCGCTTTGGAGTGCCTCCAAGGTCTTAAAATAGTCAGCCAACTCCCGCGCGGCGGTCGCGCCCACGTGCAAAATCCCTAACCCGAATATCAACCTCCACAATGGCTGTTTCTTACTCTTTTCAATTCCCTCCAAGAGATTCGAAATACTCTTTTTTCCCATCCGATCGAGTCGGTTCAATTTCTCTTCATCGAGCTCATAAATATGGTCGACCCGCTTCACCAACCCTTTTTCGACGAGTTGCTCAACCATCATTTCTCCCAACCCTTCGATATCGAGCGCACCCTTGTGGGCAAAATGTTCCAACCGTCGTTTCACTTGATCGGAGCACTCCGTATTCGTGCATCGAACATCCACCTGGCCCGGCAGCCGAACCACAGGCTCGCCGCAGCTCGGACACTTCAGCGGCATCTCAAACGGCTTTTCCTCTCCAGTCCTTCGGTCCTTCAGAACCTCGACAACCGCCGGGATGATCTCGCCTGATTTTTCGATGACAACAACGTCTCCTTCACGAACGTCTTTCCGCCGGATTTCATCTCCGTTATGGAGAGTTGCTCGGGAAACGGTTGTCCCGCTTACAAACACAGGATCAAGATTGGCTACTGGCGTCAATTTTCCGGAGCGTCCCACGTAGATCTGAATGGATCGCACTCGTGTCTCAGCCCGCTCCGCCTGATATTTAAACGCCATCGCCCACCGCGGCGCCTTCGAGGTGTAACCCAGTCGTTCACGGAGGTCGTAACGGTCGACCTTGACCACCGCACCATCAATTTCGAATTCGAAGTCATGTCGGATTCGACCTAATTCCTGAATCGCGGTAATGACCCCTTCCACGGTTTGCGCTGTCCAGATCTTATCATGCGTCGGCAACCCCCACTTCTTCAACCGATCCAACGCCTGCTGATGCGTCGCCACATTGTCTCCGGTCAATAGTCCGAAACCATAAAATATTGCGCTCAACTTTCTCTTGGCCACCAGCGTCGGATCGAGCTGTTTCAAACTACCAGCGGCGGTGTTGCGCGGATTGGCAAAAAGCGGTTCCCCGGATTTCTGCCGTTCGGCATTCAATGCGGCAAAAACTCTCTTTGGCAGAAAAACTTCACCGCGCACTTCGGCCTCTTCCGGCGCGGAACCTTTCAAATGCAACGGCACTGCCCGGATTGTCCTGATATTCCGCGTGACATCATCGCCGGTAACGCCGTTTCCCCGTGTTGCAGCGTACTCGAGGACCCCGCGCCGATAGAGAACAGAAAGCGCCACACCATCGACCTTTGGCTCAATCACCGCGTCAATGGTTTCACCGGGAATTAGCCGCTGCAGTCGCCTGAAAAAGTCCGCCACCTCTTCTTCCGAGTACGTGTTGTCCAAACTCAGCATTCGAGTCCGGTGCGTTACCTGAAGAAAACTTTCAAGCGGAGCTCCTCCAACTCGCCGGGTGGGTGAATCCGGCGTTACCAGCTCTGGAAACTGTTCCTCGAGCTCCCGAAGTTTGCGATACAAATGGTCGTACTCCTGATCGCTGATGATTGGCGCCGCCTCAAGGAAGTAGCGTCGATCATGCTCGGCGATTTCAGTTTTTAATTCTTTAATCCGACTTTTGGCTTCCTCGAGTCTTTCCATTGAAGGCAGGTTTATTTGGATTCACGCGAAAGCTACCGCCAGACTGCAATCAAGGCGAGTCTGCGAAATGAGAAATCGACCCGCTTTTTTTGCTTGTCCTGCTCCGCGATCGGTTCATGCACTCGAATCGAAAATATACCGGTATCTGAAAAAAAATAGCCACTGATCCCACCAAAGTATGGAGCATCTGCGTGCTCAGAGCCACTGTATTGGCGTGTTTTTGCCATTCCTTGAGCAGTGCCTGCTCTTCCTGCAGCCGAAAACCATCCAAGTTCAGGGTCATCCCAAGAGAAGCACTGATTTAAATGCTCTGGCACAAGAGATGCTTAATCACCATTCGTTCGGCTACTAACTAGGATAGATGAAAGACCGCAGCTCGATTGGAACGGGTCATCACTGCAGGAGATCGGGGCTCTTGCAGAGGCCGAGTGGGGGGAAATCCAATCGAGCTGCATCTTTTGTTTGTTCCGAAGTGCGAATTAACGGGGCGTCGCGCTGAAACGCGGCGCCCTAGGAGCCGCGGCTCACAGGGGAAAACAATTGGGTTGCCAGAAAGACCAACAGATCGCCGGTCGGTCAACATTTAAGCGACTAGCCAGACAGAGCGGTTTGTTCGGCCAATTCGCAAGAAGTTCTTCCTCTCGGCAGTTCGACCGTGCTGGCCTGCGAACCGCATGGAAATACGCTTATCTCTTTCACAAAGGCCATCGCTTGACTCGCTACGTGGAGTAGCACCAAACGTCCTATCCCAGCCTGGCTCCCACTAACGGTCCGGCAGAGGTAGTCGGACTCCACCTCCTCCCGACGAGTTCGCTTTTTGGCGGCGCTATCCCGCGTAGGTTACTTCGGCGCGTTTCTCTAGCGAAACCGAACTTTGCTCCTTTGCGATTCTGATAGCTTCGTACAATGAAACCTGGTGCCTGGTCTAGTCCGAATCAGCCTGGAAATCTCACGAGCGCTTGGCTTGTGAGATTTCCAGGCTAGGATCGTTAGACGCAGATAGAGATTCCTCAGTCTGTTAGGAGGTGATCCCTCAAAAAAACACATCCTGAATGAAGCGTTCATCGAGTACGGTGGGAGGTTTTGCCGCGAAGCTGGTTCGGCTGGCATTTGCGCTTTTTGTAGCCGTCTTCGTTGTTTGGGGGCTTCTTTATCTAGGCTTCGAACTTTTGCTCCACGCGGCTCACGAAAGTCTTCAGAGCCACCCGAATCCGACGGCTGACTACGCCGATGCCATCAGTCGTTTCCAACGGATTCAAAAAATGGAGGGACCGGAACTTAACCCGATTTGCCGTTCGATTTTGCTGACGCATGGGCTGCGCACCGAGAGGACTGTAGTTTTCTTCCACGGCTACACCAACTGTCCGCAACAGTTTAACGAATTGGGTCACATCTTCTATGACATGGGATACAACGTTTTGATACCGCGGTTGCCTCGGCACGGCATCGCGGACCGCAAGGTTGAGAATCTTTCGCCGCTCAAGGCCGAGGAACTCCGGGATTGCGCGGATAACAGTGTGGACATAGCCTGCGGTCTTGGCCAGAAAGTTTATGTCGCCGGACTTTCGGCCGGTGGAACGCTGTCAGCCTGGATCGTACAGAACCGGACTGAGGTTGTCCGCGCGGTGTTAATCGCACCGGCTTTGGGTTTCTCGCGGCACGAGGGCACGCGTTTGCAGAAAGGGATCGCATTGCTGCTGCCGTTGCTCCCGGACATCCGCACTGACTGGTTAGCGTTGACCCTGATTCTCCCGATCATGCTTATCCTGGCTTTTCATCTAAGGCGTTGGGCCAGCTTTTACGTGTGAGCGTGGCAACGTTTGCCGGAGCGCTTGATCGAGCGCCGAGGGTACAAGATGTGGCCCTTGTGACCTCGAAGAGCGACGAGGCGGTCAGCGATCTTCTTGCTTGGCAGCTTATCGGTCTTTGGCGTTCCAAGGGGCTGAGGAAGTTCGCGGCTGTAGACTTCCCAAAAGAGATGAAAATCGAACACGACATGATCGATCCTGCGCAGAAAAATCAGCAAATCGAAATCGTTTACCCTGTCCTCGTCAGTCTGCTGAACGCGCCTTGATCTGAGTCAGGGCTGGCGCGCAGAGACAGTTGAGACAAGCGCGCAATAGGTTCAAATGGCAGAGAAGGCTTTTAGATTTAGAGAGGAGTGATGATTCAGGCAGCAGAAGACCGGGAGTATTCCGCATAAAGATCGGACCCAGGGTGAAGAATGCACTTGTGGTCACCCCGCACAGGGAGGCGGCTACGAGCCCAAAGGGTGACTGCCGATACAGCCCACTTAGGCTGATCCGGACGCTCCCGCCGGCATGGGCCGGTGCCTCGGCACGAGTCAGAGCGATCGGCACCAAGGCGAATGCGATAATAATCGCGACGATGCAGAACGATCTAAAGCCCCGTCGGGTCGGTCATTGGAAGAAGCAATTGGCCGATGATCCCTCCCAAAAGCCCTGTCATGGCATAGACGCTCGTGAGTCTAATCACATCACCCGCAACCAGCAATCGTGGAACTATACTGGGCTTCGCTGCTGCGGGATGTCCCGTTTACTGACTACTTCTCGAATACCGTGGCCATGCAGGCGGCGAATGAGTCGGCAGCACTTGAAACAGCTTAGAGCAAGCCGCTGCCAAAGTTGTCTGTTGGGTAGTTAAAATGAAACGAAGACGATCCGCAATTACCCAAGCGGGTTATACATCGCCCATTTGTATCCCGCCGTCTGTTATTATAGTTGTAGAGAGCCAGTAGAACAGCCGTCACATTGAAATGACAAGGTGTAGCGAACTTTTCGTTACCTGGATAAACAGGAAGCGGTGCTAGCCCTTTCCCCTCCCGCTTTCCACCTAACACCTGGACAATGCCGGAGAGTGGACCTGCAGGACCCCTGAAAATTAGGAACTCCTACAGTTCAGTAACAGCTCTAAAAAAATTTCTGACGGTTTCCCAAATTCTTGAAACTCGGGCATCGCAATCCATTTGTACCTTAATGAAGGCGGTAATGTGACTCACAAGTCCGACGCTGTTCCACAACTAGGAACCTGCGAGCGCCAGGTGGTTGCAGTGAGAACGTGCGTGACTCGTGGCCAAACGAGAGGAAGTCCATGGCTCTTATCAAATGCAAAGAATGTTCTGCGTCAATCGCCGACACGCTCAAATCTGCCCCACATGCCGGTACGCCTCCAACATCCCGCATAAATGGAGAAGCTATGCCTCCAGACCGTGTGCGCTCCCACCCACCAAACATACTCAATTAAATCTTAAATCACAAACATGCCAAACGAAACAGCTGATGCATCCGTAGTTAATAACGGAATGCCAACCCCGACGTCGGACGAGCGCCAGGAGCCCAAGAAGAAAACAATCTGGTCTTGGTTTGCGGCGTTAGAAGGCCTAGGTACGTCAAGTCCGCGACAAGCTCCGATAACTGCGGTAAGCGCGCGCGATGAATCTGTGAGTGGCGCGGAGGTTCTCGTCGCGTACGCCATCCGCAACAACGTACAAAATGTCCAGGATGCCGTTGAAACTGTCGCCGATTCGCGCGACTTGCTCGGGAAAGGGCAACTGAGCGGTGAGGCGCAGAAGAAATTCTACGAGGCTTTTGCGGTTCTTGCCTCACAGATCGCTCCTGTAACCGTGGCGAGTTTAAAGGCCTCTCTCGATGAATACGGCAAGGAAACGCGGGTGTTTCCCTGGGAAGAGCCAAAGAGACTCTCCTGCGCGCGGTTGGCTGCGCGTCGAAAACTCCGGCTCGGCTTGATCATTCTGATCGTGCTTCTGTGGGGGCAATTCTACTGGGCGGCCGGCACAAACCTCATCCGAAGCTTGACGGTATCCCAAACCGTCGCCTCAGTGCCGTCGAACGGGTCGCTGTCGCTGAATGCCGCCCCGTCGCCAGCGAGTTCTGACCAGCAACTGATGCTGGCGCGTCAACTTCGGACTTGGTACCGACCGTTCGCTCATCCGCCGCTCCACGAACCGAAACAGGTCGAGGCCAAACCCGGGTGGATAAAACAGGTGGTCGTTGGCAGTTTGTACGTGGCCGACGTGTTCCAGCAATTCGTTCTGCCCATGCTGTATGGGGCATTGGGGGCGATCGCCAATGCGCTTCGCACGTTGGCCCAGCAGAGCCGGGACCGCCTTTACCGCGTGGAGAACGAGACGGCAGACTCGTTACGCACTTGGTTGGGCGTTATCGCCGGGCTCGCAATTGGCTGGTTCTTTGTACCAGATAAGTCCACTGGGGCCGGGTTGGGTGCCTTGTCACCTCTCGCCCTAGCATTCGTGGCAGGCTATAGCGTCGATCTGCTCTTCACGGCCATGGATCGTCTCGTGGCGGCGTTTTCGGGCCCGCCTCCTACCCAGCCCGACCAAAGTGGCTCAAGACCATCACAGCTGTCAAAACTTCCGAACCCGATAGCACCAGCCATAAGCCTACCCGCCGTCCAACCCACGGCTACTGCTGTGTCACCTTGAAAGAAGAACGGGTAGAGTCGAGATCTGGCGCGCGGTGGCATATCTCGGCTCTACCAATTGGCATCCTCCGAAGACCTTCGCGCGAACCCGCTTACCGTGCTGATCTGCTTCGTGTGCTTTGCGCGAGCTGAAGACTATGGCCAGGAAATCCCGCCTGAGAATATCTTCTGCGGCAATTGGATCGCCGAATCCCATTGTGCGCCAACAGCTCAAGGCTGAAGGCGCAATAGACGCGGAGGATCACGCGGTCACCGTTCTTCGCCGGATGGATCTCGGACCCGCAGCGTGCCGGGACCTGCTTACACTACGAGCCTGGCCGGGTAGTGGGATTCCACAACCGCACCGCGGGAAGGATTTCGGCCTGGCGAGAAGTGGACCGTGAGGGAAACGAATTGGGAGACCGTGACACTCGAGCGAAATGGGAAGGACCGGCAGTTCAAACCATCTGCTAAGGGCAAGTGGGATTAACTCGTTTCCTCGACGATGCAAGTCAGCGTAGGAGATCAGATTCGAGTTACGCCACGTATGAGTCTCCAGCCCAAATAAGGCCAAATAGGCAGTGATCGAGCGAGACTAACGTAGGCATTCTCGCCGGGATTCGTAGCCAGGGAAGGGTAAACACAAAAGATTGAGTTTCTGACGCTGAGAGGGATGCTCGTTGACGCGCAGTTCGATGAGGACGACGTCCATTGGCGAAAGAACCTCGCATATTACAGCACGACGTTTGCCGGAGACGGTTTCGTGCTCGTAGGGGACGCTGCGGCATTCATGGATCTCTTTTACAGTCCCGGTATGGACTGGATCTCGTTCACCACCACCAGCGCGGCGGAATTGATCACCGCGCAGCGGCGCGGCGAGCCGATGGTGCAACGCATCGAGCGCTACAACCGCGATTTTGGGGTCACTCCTCCATTCGTAAAAAATTGTACGCTTAGGCCAGGAATTACGAGGAGAACTGGCGTAAATCCGACTTCACAGGACTGTAGCTGGGCAGGTCCTCGATCTGATCAAGACTGCCCGCAGGCCCGCTATCAGAAGCTCAGGCACTATATTCCTTCAGGCTCGCGACTTAACGTATAATTTTTTACAAACGAGGAGTGCCCCTTTTTCAGCGCGGGCCACTCCGCTTTGCTCCGCATAACCGCCAAATCCGCCGACCGAGGCCAATCTTCGCCTGCCAGCACGCCGCGACGTTCGCTGATTCCTGCCCAGCTCCTACTGCAGCGCTCGATAGGACAGTCCTTACCGTGCCAGCGGCGCTTAATTACGATCACGCCTGCGGCAATGTCTGGCCGATAGAAAATCAGAACGGGCTCTTCCACCAAAACGCGAGCGTTCTCTTCCTTTGACCCTTTTTGCCCAGCATTGGAAAGGTTTTCAGCAGTTCTGCTTTCTCGACCACAGCAAGAGCAAATTAGTCGATTCTATTAAGATCAGCAAATTTCCTGGAAGGAACTTGCCGCCTAACCGAAAATTGACCCTTTCGCGGCCAACCAGGGCATCCGCTGACATTTGCCAGGCTGGAACTTGCCGCTCAGTCACGGCGGAGAACTTCGGTCGCTAGCATAACGGCACTTGAAGTTGAGCGGTTTCGAAACTCTGAACTCGAGGGGGAAAAACGCCAGGTACAGCGAACTTCGCGGTTAAAGTGCTGCGTGCAGTCTTCAATACAGCGCGGCGACGTGGCCTTTGTCCAAGCAATCCGGCTGAGGCCGTCGAAATGCTTCCCGAGGAGAGCCAGGAGCGGCTGCCATTCTCCAAAGATCAAGCGAAGGATCTGCTGGCGGTTGCTGAGAATGAATGGCGGGGAATGATCCTGCTCGGTTATCATACGGGTATTCGCTTGTCAGACGCCGCAAACCTTACCTGGGCGAACGTTGATCTGCTAAAACGGATTCTCGTATTCCGGGCGCGAAAGACTGCTGGTCGAGCAAAAGGCGGAAAGAAAGATTCGGTCGTCTATATGCACCTGGATCTTGTGACATATTTCGAGTCACTCCCTGCCTCTGACGACCCAAATGCACCAATCTTCCCGAGCCTCTACCGAAAAAGTCCCGGCAGCCATGGCGGTTTAAGCAACGCATTTGGCCGATTGATGCACTTGGCAGGTATTCTAGCTCCACTTGGACCCGAAAAGCAAGGCAAAGGCCGCCAGTTCAAAGCGCTTGGTTTTCACAGCCTTCGCCACAGTTTCATTTCCACGCTGGCTAACTCAGAAGTGCCGGCAGACGTGCGCAAACAAATTGTTGGGCATTCCAGCGAGGACATCCACCGGCGCTATGTTCACTTGGATCTTATGCTCCAGGAAAAGGCTATTGCGAATCTTCCTAGCCTCTTCTAAACGGAGATTCAGCAGTCAAACTCGGAGCGATAACTTAGTTGCGTCTAATTCGAATTTTTGTTTCTGAGAGGACGACAAAGCACCCTTCTCAGGCTTCGATATCATGGGTTCGGAAAATCGAACTAATCAAGCTGAGCAGGGCGACGCGCCCCGGATTTTGCAAACGGACAAGGACAATACCTGCGTGGCTTCCTGGTTCAAACTTCCGTGCGTCCGAAAAGTCTAGATCTTGGGTCATTAGTAGCCGGTCTTCAAGCTGACACTGCCTCCAAATCT
Source organism: uncultured Verrucomicrobiae bacterium (assembly GCA_963782115.1). Classification (GTDB taxonomy): domain Bacteria; phylum Verrucomicrobiota; class Verrucomicrobiia; order Chthoniobacterales; family JAFAMB01; genus JAFAMB01. The sequence continues at coordinate 51,704 of CAWAIK010000007.1, read as the reverse complement.
CTGCGTCTGCTTTGCCGGTCAAACCTTGTCCAATAACTGTCTGAACGTCGTGACCCAATGAGGCAAGCGCCTCTGCCAGCGAGACAGGGATATTCTCGTCCAGTTTTACTTTCACTTAGCAGCGGGCGAGCTCTGGACTGGTAGATCCTCTTTCGCGGAAGTAGCGGCAAAAGCAACGACAGCGCGGACATGCTCCTCAGAAAGAGATGGATAATCCCGCAATATTTCTTGAAAAGAAGAGCCCTCAGCGAGGCTGGCTAAGACAGTCCGCACTGTGACACGTGTTCCTCTCAGGACAGTTTCCCCACCGCAGATTCCCGGGTCTCGCTGAAAATAATCCGCAAAATTCATCGACTTCTCCACTACCTTACCACGCGAGCAAACTTTTGCTGAAAAATTGACGATTCAATTGAGGTGCGGGGAACCGGAACATTCACGGACGCTCTTGGACCATTTGGAGTTGCTTATTCAAAAGCGCCATCTTTTCGACTAAATCGACGTTCTGCGATCCTGACATGAAACGCGAGTTAAGCCCGGAAATTATTAAAAATTTAATTTGACACCCATTTGATCCATCCTGGCCGGATTGGCCAGCACGTAAAGGCACACTACGGTGCATAAATGTACATTTCGTAGTCAAAATTCGCGAAGATTGGGCGCTAACTGATTTGCTATGTTAGGTTCATGCTAATTACAGACATCCGGCAGGATACATATACTGGTCCCGTGACGTTGAATCCACGCTGGCTCAGAATACCCAGCGCGGTAAAGTACTCGGGCCTATCCCGTTCTCGGCTTTACGAGTTGATCGCACAGGGAAGCATTAAATCGATTTGCTTGAAGTCGCATCGTGACGCTTTGCGTGGAGTTCGCCTGGTAGACAGGGAGTCGGTTGATCTATTTATGGAAAGGCTACAGGAAGCCGTCTCCAAGCCGTAAACTGACGAGACAAAATGAGTGTCTAAGGCCAACGCCCAGTTCGTTGAACCTACCCATTTAAGCTTGTTGCCGGTATGTTTCCTCTATTTGCAATGTTACTAGCAATAACGAATATGGGCCCGTCGCGGTCCCGGAGCGACCGTTACCTCTTCTCGGCTTTCAACGCTTCTCAACACCTTTCAATAGCTTTCAACGCCTTTCAACGTCAGCGATACTAGCAGTGTTGAAGCGCGTTGAACATTTATTCGCAGTTACCTTCCGGACCTCCCTTGAAGGGAGGTCGACGCGCAGCGTCGGGAGGGAGTCGGAGGGTCTTAAGCGAAGCGTAAGGGTGCAAGCGTTTATATGCCCAAGTAGTTTGATTAGATACCATGCTAAACATTGATGTTAACCGCAGCGCCAAAGGGGTCGAACAGTACTTTGATTGCGAACTTGCGGTAAGCGATTACTTGATGAAAGAGCCTGGCATATGGGCTGGACGAGGAGCCGAACGGTTAGGACTACGTGGCTCGGTTCAACGTTCGCAGTTCGTAGCGTTATTGCGAAACGAAGATCCGACGACGGGTAAACGGCTAACGGCACGCACGAACACAAGTCGGGAGGAGGACGGCGACAAGGTCAGCAACCGGCAAGTTGGCTATGGACTCGTGTTCGGAGTGCCGAAGTCACTCAGCATCTATCTTGCGATCACGGGCGATCAGGTGGTGGAGAATATCGCAAGGTCCGCAGTGGATGAAACTATGGTCGCGATGGAATCCGAGATGCAGTGCAAGGTCCGGAAGCGAGGGCTGTACGAGGATCGTAGAACGGGCGAGCTGCTGTATTCTAAGTTCTTTCATCGGGATTCTCGACCGATTAACGGCCTGAGCGATCCGCATTGGCACGTCCACTGTTTCCTTCACAACGCCACGTTTGATCCGGTCGAAAAACGATGGAAAGCCGGCCAATTCAGGGGATTAATTGCCGATAAGGGCTATTTCCAGGAATATTTTCATACGCTGCTGGCCCAAAGATTGATGGAATCCGGGTACAAGCTACGGCGAACGGATCGGGGTTGGCATCAGTGGGAGATGGGCTGCATCACCGACCGAGAAGTGGAATTGTTTTCTAAGAGGCATGAGCTGATCGACACTCTGTCGGAAGAGAAGGGATCGACGCCAGAAGAAGAAAGGCGGATTGCTCATCAGGAGCGTGATAGCAAGAGGACCAAACTCTTCTACGGCAAGGCTGAGGTTGAGAATTGGCGTCAGCAAATGGGAGCGCAGCGGTGGGACTCGGTGACGCCAGAAGGAGCAAAGGAGGGGCCTCAACTCGAGCTGCCAATCAATCCGCGCGAGATCGCGGTTGAAACCTACTTCGCCAAGCATTCTGTTGCGCGCGACCGGGTGCTAACGGCGGAGATTCTGAAACGGGCTTGCGGTAAATTGTCTCGTGAAGAAGTGGAGCAGTATGTCAAAAGCGATCGGTTCGTACAGCTCGCCGGTTCGCACGTCACTACCGCTCAGGCGAAACTTGAGGAGGAAGAGCTCCTGGATCTTGTGCGGAGCGGATGGGATACCTGCGAACCGATACGAAGAGATTTCGGATTTGATTTAGGGGGACTCACCGACGAGCAGCGCAGGGCACTGGAGCACATCCCGGCATCAACGGACCTGGTTATGGATGTTTCCGGAATTGCTGGAGCCGGGAAATCGCATCTGCTCAAGAAGGCAGCGGGAGCTGTGGTCTCTGTGGGCAAGAGTATCGCCATCCTTTCCCCGACGGACGCCAGCGTAAAGGACTTACGCAAAGCCAGTTTCCAGGCGCGAACCTTTCAAGGATTCCAACGCAGAGCAGAACGCGCGGACGTGCTTGTGATTGACGAGGCATCGATGTTGAGCGTACCGCAAATGCTGTGGCTCGTGAAACATGCGCGCGAGAATGATTCCAGAGTGCTCCTGGTCGGCGATAGTGCTCAGCACAGGTCGGTCGAACGCGGGGATGCGCTGCGCATTCTCGAACAGTCTGCCAGCGTCCGGTACGTCGAGTTACTTCAGACGCAGAGGCAGAAAGTGCCGGCACTGAAAGCGGCGATCGAGGATCTGAAAGCAGGCCGACTCCAGACAGGTTGGGAGAAGCTGGAGCGCTTTGGAGTCATCAAAGAGGTCATCGATGAAGTAGAATTGCGCCAGAGAGCGGTCGAGCAGCATCTGGAGGCACTCCGGGTCGGTAAAACGTCGCTCATGATTTCCCCTCGTCATGAGGAGGCGCGCAAAGTCGCTGCAGTTGTGCGCCAAAAACTCAAGGCGGAAGGCGCAATAGGCACGGAGGACCACGCGGTCACCGTTCTGCGCCGCATGGATCTCGGGTCCGAAGCATGCCGGGATTTCTTACATTACGTGCCCGGACGGGTAGTAGGATTCCACAGCCGGACCGCGGGAGGGTTTCGGCCTGGCGAGAAGTGGACCGTGAGAGAAACGAATTGCGAGACCGTGACACTGGAGAGCAATGGGATGGTCCGTCAGTTCAAACCATCTGCTAAGGGTAAGTGGGACGTGCTCGTTTCCTCGACCATGCAGCTAAGTGTAGGAGATCAGATTCGAGTTACGGCAGGATTCAGAGAAGGGAAAAACATGTTTAAGAACAACGATGTTGCACAGGTGCGGGAAATCACAACCAATACGGAGCTCGTCCTGCATGATGGCCGGCGAATGCGCCGTGACGGTGCGCGCATCGATCAAGGCGTCTGCATCACCTCTCATGCAAGCCAATGCCGTACGGTCGATCAGGTGGTTGCGTTGCCGGACGGCGCTGACGCGAAAGGCTGGTACGTGAGCCTGTCGCGAGCTCGCGATCGCGATGCATGTCTACACGCGCAACAAGACAGCGTTGCGTCAATCGGTTATGCAGCCTGGGGAGCGCAAGTCAGTGTGGGAGCTTCTCCAAGCCGTGCCGAGGCCGAAGGTCCAATCCAGAGATCGAATGATGCCCGATCTTTGGGCGACCCGCCAGCGCAAATAGTTCGGGCAACGGAAATGGAACGTTAGGCCCGGCATTCTGCCTACCTGAAGAACAGCGGTAACTAGTGGCGCAGCATATCGCCAATCATGAATCGCCGCGGACGCCGAAGCTTTAGGACAGACTGCAGGATGAGATTCTCTCGATGAGATCGAGCGCATTGCCATCTTAAAGGCGAGGACACGCCCCTAGCTCTTTGGTCGAAGAATTGATTTTGAAACGCAGGTAAAACGGTATCTCCGATGCCGGGGATATGTAGCCGCGTATTTTGGCCGGGGATAGAGTTTAGTCTGACCTAACGATTACCACACATAACCTGCGTTCCGGTGACTGCGAATTTTGAGGCGGCGCAAGGGCGCCTTTGTTTATTCGGCATCACGGCAAATAGATGCCAAATTTCTGCTCCTCATCTTTCGACTGCTCGCCGCGAATGAACTGCTCCTGCACCTCAAGTTGCCTCCTTGCCCACGCCACGACTGAAGGGCGGTGGTGGCTAAGGAGGCTTTGAAGAGGCTTTCTGTATTGCTCATGGTATGGCACCATCGAGCCTGAGCAAAAGAAGGTCATCATATTGCCGGCGAGTGCCGAGAGAACGTCTTGCCGATCTCCGAACTCATCCAAAAGTTGAAGGACAATCCGATTCCACGACCGGCCTGAGCCCTTTTCTGGTGTACCGCCCTCGTCGAAAACCGGAGCAATCCGCATGAGGAATGCAGGCGCGAAATCAGGATTCCGGTGACTCCACGCGCGGAGCGCCTCCCATTGCACCAGGAAGATTGGACCCGCGACCGATTTTCCCTCCGCATAGATTTTTCCCAACAGATGTTCAAAATTCCAAATACGATCCCAATGTGCCGCGAGCCCACTAGACAGAACGGGCCATGCGACGTCGCTGCAATGGGTCAGTATATCCGGTAGGATACTTTCGATTACGCCGGGGCCGACGTGGTTTTCCAATCGCTCTGCACACGACAGAACTGCCTGCTCGGTGAGATGCGCAGCTGCCACGACGGCGTCCTTGTCCTTGCTCCCATGGTGAATGAGCCACATCGCAATTCTGCCGAAGTGATGTGTGTTCATAACGGTTTGCGTGCCACTTAGCTTGCTAACTTCAAAGCTCGCCATCATCCGCCTGATTTGCTGCCGAAAGCCCTCTAAGCGTTCAGGTTTTTGATAGACATACATACCCATAATTTCGACGGCTACCCAATAACCGCCCGTTCCATCGTCGATTAGAGCATCGATCAGCGGTGCTACATCCGCCGGCGCAAGATGCGATAGCACACTTCCCATGCTGAGCATCCTGACGCTGTCAGGAGTGATGCTTCCGGCGCGCAAAGCGACTGCGATTCGTTCTAGATCACGTATCTCAATGGAGGTCTGCGCGGTAAGCCAAGGTAAGAGCTCGACTAAGTCTGAATCACCAGCGACCGCATCGAGTTTGCGATCGACCATTGCAGGATCACGGTTTTCAGCCGAGCTCAGCAATCCTCCGAGCAACGCGGCATTTTTCTCCTTCGGTATGGCTTTGAGATGCGCAACGACTAGATCGATCAATTCCTCTTGGTCTGGGGAAGCCTCCAGAATATGCCGCCCGAACTCATGCGTGTAACGCTGCCCCCCGGCAAGCAGCATCGGTATTAGTACCAAGAATTCCTTCCAATGCGATGCGCATTCCTCGGCCAGCGCCTTTGCCCATCGCATTCCGGCCTCGGCGCCGTCGTCTCCCGGCTCAAAGTAACCCCAGGGCAGCTCGCAGACATAGAGACGGAGTCGCTCCTCCAGCGATCTTGGAATCAGCTTATCGTGCAGCGCCTGCACTTTCTTGCGATAGTCGGGAGGCAGTTTCGGCCCCTCGAAACTCAAACTTTGTGACGTTTGCGCGATTGCCTCTGGCCAATAAGAATCATCAACGGCGAGGATGCGATCGACCGCCAAAGTAACGTCGTCTACCAAACCCTGCCCCACGAGCCCCCGAATGTGACGCGCAAGATTCGTCTTAGCAACCACACTCAAATCATCCGTCTTGCACGCTACCTTACTCAGAAGCTCCAGACATCCGCGATAATAGGTGAAGATCTCCCCAGTGGTCGCAGGCTGCCAGTCTTTCAGAGACGGTCCGCTGCCTTGCCACTCGGGTCCACCAGTCCGAGTGAAATGGTTCGTTTCGAGCCCGTTCCCGAGAGCATCTATCGCGATTTTCCGGCGTATTGGATCTTCGGATTCAAGCGCCTCGTCTAGAACCGGGGGGCGATGAATCGCAGGTGTCTGGGTAGCGGATAGGTAGAGCCTGAAGAGTGCTTTGAACGTTTCAGTCGCATTGCTTGCGATCCGGTGTTCATTTTCGGCGACGGCGAAATCCAGCATCAACTTAGCCGCACGGTGAAAGGTCTCCTTTCGAAAGCAAAGCCGTTGCAAGGTCCAGACGAGCCAGTGCCGTCCATGCCGGATCTCCCGCAGGTCGTCGGCTAACATTGCGCCATACGCGCGTTCCAGCGCGCCCATTGCGGCTGAAGGATTGACTTCGGCGATGTAGGCAAGGCATTCTGCGTGAGTCTCGTCGTCAAGGAATGCCGCGTCTGCAAATGGCCTTTCCGGTGCGCAAAGTGTGGCTGCAATTTCCCGAATTTTGTCGACTCGATCAAGCCTCGCGAATTGCCGAAATAAGGCCACCTGCAAACGTTTTGGGATGGCGTTGCTAACGAGCTCGTTGATCCTCTTGGGCGACAAGTGCTTCCACGCGTCAGCTGCCAAAGACAGTGCCAATGGCTTGGGTTGGATTTGGACGAAGCGTCCCCGTTGCTGTGCGATGCCGCGCTCCTTCAATGTCTGCACGTGCTCGTACGCAATCTCGAAAACGACGCCCCCGATCTGAGCAGCGAATTCCAATTCTTTGATGGCCTGCTCGTCCACGCCGACAATTTCGTAGAGCGACAAGGCACGGGCCACGCGTAGCAACTCAGGATCCGGATCTTTGTGGCCGAACACCATCTTCTCGACCAGTACGGCATCAGTGAGGGAGGAGATGTCACGTGTATCGAAGGGCCATGCCTTCGCGATAAGCACAGCAATCTGAGGAAATCCCTGAGCGAATCGAGCCAGGCGCTTAGCATCAGTATCGTCAATGGGAGCCACCTGACGAATGATGTCAACGATGACATGATCTTCTGCGCGTTCGATTCCCAGCGTGGCGTGCTCCGCGGACACGCCCTTGGGATCGTAATCAATTGTCACCAGGCTAAGTTGACTCTCCAGATGCTCCGCAATGGCTGCAAGTTGCTTATGCAGATCCAGCGGACAGTCATCGACTACGATGGTCGCAGACTTGCCATACTCCCGAATGGCCTGTACGACACCCAGAATGTGTTCGGCGCCAAAGCCGCTGTGCGTATAGAGAACGCGCGAGCGTAAGCCTGTAGATGCCGTACGGAACGCTTCTAACGCCAACCGGGTCTTGCCAAGCCCGGAGAGGCCGACGAGACGCAGCACGCCCTTTGATCGGCACAGTGTTCGCTCGATCTCCGCGGACACATTTTCCACACGGGGATCGGTAACAAAGCGAAATTCTGCAACGTTCTTTTCGCCGCCCCAGGTTTCCAGAGACTGGAACGGTAGAATGCGCCCGGGACGGACGCGCTCGATCACCCAGAGCGCTACCGGGTAATGGGAATTTGCCCAGTCTGCGATCTTGTTAGCATCCCAAAAGTTCAGTTTGGCGGCGCTGGCGCCTGGCAGGCCAGCGCCCTGAAGCGCCTGGCGCATTTTTCCCATCCGATCATGAATCTTTGCCTGCGTGCTCGGACGATTGCAGAAGACGACGTAGGTACCGCCGGCTTCTATTGCGTCGCGAATCTGTGGTTTGATCGATCCGCCTTTATCCCGCAATTCCTTAGCGCATTTGGCCGCGGGCATATCCGTCGCTTTGACCTGAAATTGGACGAGACGTCCCGGAAGAAACGCGGTGTGCTCGGGACCATCGTCCCACTCTATGCGACCGTCTTCGCCCCCGTCGGCGATGTGGATCTGGGCGGGAACGTGGATTCCGGAACGCAAGAGGCCGAAGCATTCAGCCTCAACGTGCAATAGCCGATTCAGCAGCTCGACAAGCAGGTTCTGGTCCAAGGCCTCAATTTCGTCGGCGCTGACGGAAAGGACGCGATGTGGCGTTGTCGTGGACGTGGCCTTTCCGTGCGATCGCTGCTCGATGTACCGGCACAAACTAGAAATCGGGCCAGGCAGACTTTCGGCGTGCCGTCGTCCCTTTAAGAGGTTCCGATAGCTCTGCACCGGCATGCTTAGGAGTCGCGCCGCCTCCACCTGCGAAAGGCCCAAACGTGTTTGCCAAGCGGCTAAATCTGCGGGCGTCATGGGTGAGGGGTATCTCCAGTGAATCGAATGTATCTCATACGACATCAATATCCCAATGGGATATCTAAACGTCAAAGGAATAGTTTTCGGTCGAATTCGCGTTGATGATGGAGAGCGCCAAAAAGTCGGGGGTCAAGCCGCCTTGCGTTCTGGCTCCTGCGTTCGCTCCCATAATCGCCGTCGCGGTTTCTCGTCGTAGGTTTGAACAAACCCGAAACACTTCGCCGAGGGTACCCCTCATCCTCCCGCCGAAAAGCGACAACGCTTTTGCCCGCGATCACCTCGAACCATCCCTGCTTGTGCGCCGCGCGAACGTAACCGCCGTCGGATACCCACCGTGATCGGACCATCGGGCAGAGGCTGTCGTTCCCAATCCTGTTCCGAGCCCTCGAACCGATTGAGTTGGCGCTCCTCGCCCAACTCCTGCTCGATGCGTTCTGCCGTCAGTTGCAGGTGGTTTCGGACGGTCTCCGCATTCACCAAATCACCGACCGGCAACACTTCCTTCAGCAAATCCGTCGCTCTTGCAAACGGGATCAAGGATGCCCACTTCGTCTCCAGATATAGCATTTCTGGGCTGGTTTGCCCGTTGAGCCAGCTCCTCATTGGACGGAACGTCAGGGGACCCTCCGTCTGCCAGCCGCATCGGTTCCATCGCGGATTGAGCACCTCAACTCGGCCGAATACCGTGCTAACCGAGGTGCTGCCGGAGTCCTTGGTCGTGTACCGCCTGCGGCAGCGTGGACAAGCACGTCGTTGCTCCAACTCTTCGCGTGCCTGTTCGGAGACAACAAAATCCTGCACGCCTGCCAACAGCGCTTTGCCCTCGGTCAAATTCACGCCAAGCGTTTCCATCGCCAGTTCCTGCCGCTCGATCGTCAGGACCTGCCGGCGTTGTTCCTCGCCGTCGGCGTTCAGACTAATGACCTCCACCCGGACCTTCATGGCCGCAACCTCCAGCGCTGTGCCAACTCACTCAAACGCGCGTTGGCCTCCTTTAGGCTGAACCGATCGGGCTGCAGAGGTCCGAGTTCGTGCAGTCTTGAATCGATGCTCTCCAAGCCCTCGTCCAGCACAGTGCGGAGCAGATCCCAGGTCTGTGCCGATTGACCGGGGCAGGCCTCGGCCAACATCTGAACACCAGCCTCCAGGTGTAGGGGATCGGACATTGCGGCACCCTCTCGTTGCCGCTTCAGCATCAGACGGTAGCCGGTTGGACCCCCGCAAAATTCCGGAGGCGCGGCGCCGCGGCCACCCACGCAGATCGGCGCGTAGTCGCCTTCGACCCCGTCCTGAATATCCAAGACCCGAACGTCCCACTCCCACATATGCAGGGTGTCACAAACGTAGAGGAACTTCTCCTGCCGGTGCAGCTTGAACTCGTGCAGTACTTTCGACCGCGTCTTCCGTCGAAAGCTGTTGAACTCCTGACCGTGCACACGAATGATATAGCCCAGATCGCCGTTCCACCCGAGAATAGTGCGGAAGATGTCGTGAAATTCGTGGAGCGGCATCCGATCGGCGACCGACACCAGGCGGATGACCATCGGGCTCACTTGGCGCAGAACCGCTCGCAGAATCAAGCGTTTGAAGGAGACTGTTTTAGCCATCTCTCCAGACTACTCGATCGCTCGACCCCCGACTTTTTGGCGCTCTCCCTCAATAGCCGAGATAGGCACGGCGCACGGCGTGGTCGCAGGCGATGATGGCCGCGGGGCCGCACATGACAATTCACCCCGTTTCGATCAGATAGGCGTAATCGGCGAGTTCGAGATGGCTGAGATGGCCCGTCAGCCTTCATCTATCTACAAAGGCACGGGAACTAGCGAGTTTCAGGAATTTTGTTCCTAAAACTACTTTCACGCGTTATTATTGGTGAAATACGGAAATCTTGTGGAACGCGATCATGGTCCGCCAGCGGAGGGTGCGGCACGCTTTCATACCACGCGTTGGACGATCGTCATGAGGGCGGCGTTAATCCAAATGCAATGGAGGCAGTCCGCTTTGGCACAGATTGTGCCGGCTCTATTGGTATCCACTCTGCATCTTCGCTCGGCGCCGCGGGCATACGCCGGCAGAGATCAACGAGAAGATCGATGCGTTTTTGCGAAGCGCTGATCGCAACCGGAAGACCTTAGGTCCATGACTACAGAGCCCGAACGCACCTGCCCGAGCTGTGGCAATGAGCTTTCTGGAGCGATGGAATTCTGTCCGGTCTGCATGCTTCGCAAGGGTCTTGCTGGCGGGGTTGAGTCCGGCGAGTCTTCGTCTGGGGATACACTCAAGCCGACACCGGACCAGGCACCGAAAAGATTTGAGCACTACGAGCTGGTGACGGGCGAAAACGGGAAATCGCTCGAGCTGGGTCGCGGCGCGATGGGGGTCACTTACAAGGCGGTCGACATCAATTTGCGCTGCCCAGTGACTCTGAAAGTCATCAGTGAACGATATCTTGGTGATGAATCGGCACGGCTTCGTTTTCTCCGCGAAGCCCGGGCGGCGGCGAGCGTCCGTCACCCAAATGTTGCCTCCGTGTTCCATCTGGGTAGAACCGGCGACAGTTATTTCTACGCAATGGAGTTTGTAGAAGGGGAAACGCTTGAAAAGCTCATCAAACGGTCGGGCCGACTCGAGGTCAAGCTGGCGCTGGAAATTGCAACGCAGGTGGCTGCCGGATTATCCGCAGTTCACGAACAGCACCTTGTCCACCGAGATATCAAGCCAACAAACATCATGGTCAGGTTGAAGGAGCAAGGGGGTGTAACGGCTAAAATTATCGACCTCGGCCTGGCAAAGACAGTAGAGGAATCGGCTTCTGAAGCGGGCATTTCATCGCCCGGAGCATTTGCCGGAACACCCGAGTTTGCTAGTCCGGAACAGTTCGCAGGGGTACAGGTCGACATCCGCTCGGACCTGTACTCGCTTGGCGTGACGCTCTGGGTAATGGTGACTGGGCAAACACCATTTCGAGGTACTTCCGCTGAGGTGATGTATCAGCATCAGCACGCGCCTTTACCGCTTGAGCGACTCAAAGATATTGCACAGCCAGCGGTCGTTCTCCTTGAGAAACTCCTTGAGAAAGATCCGGCACAGCGATTCCAGACTCCGGACGAGCTGCTCAAGGCGATGCCGACAATAACAGGCGCTATCGAGGCACGACGTGGGATCAAACGCCGGGACTTGCAGCAGATTCCCCCTCCCACTTCACGCGTCGGAACCCGGAAACCGCCAGCAAGATTAGGTCCAAAGAAGATTTCCGTAGCCAGATTGCCCATTACAGGAAGTGATGTTTTTGGTCGTGAAGAGGACATCGGTTTCCTGGACGATGCATGGGCAAACCAGCAGGTCAATGTTGTCACAATTGTTGCCTGGGGCGGAGTCGGAAAATCGACGCTGGTCAACCATTGGCTCCGACGAATGGCTGCTGAACACTATCGTTCTGCGCAACTCGTATTTGGCTGGTCTTTCTACAGACAGGGCACCAGCGGCGGCACTTCGTCTGCCGATGAATTTCTTGATGCCGCTCTTCACTGGTTTGGCGATCCAGAGCCACGGCAGGGAACAGCATGGGAGAAGGGCGAAAGATTGGCGAAGCTCGTCGGGCATCGGCGAACCTTGCTTGTCCTGGATGGGTTGGAGCCGCTCCAAAATCCGCCTGGTGCGCAAGAGGGTCGGTTACGGGACCCGTCCCTTCAGGCACTATTGCGAGAGCTTGCTGCTTTCAATATGGGCCTGTGCGTGATTACCACGCGGATGCCGGTCGCTGATCTGTCGGATCACGAGGGTAGCTCAGCTCTCCGTCGTGACCTGGAACATCTATCCAGCCATGCTGGAGCACAGTTGCTTCGAGCGCTGGGGGTAAAGGGAGATGAAGCGGAGCTGCGAAGCGCCAGCGATGAGTTCAGCGGCCATTGTCTGGCGCTGACGCTGTTGGGCAGCTATCTGACTGATGCGTACAAGGGAGACATTCGTTCACGTAACGAAGTGTCGGGACATCTTGCTGACGATGTACGACGGGGAGACCACGCCCGAAAAGTAATGAAATCTTACCAAACCTGGTTTGGTGAAGGTCCTGAGCTGTCGGTTCTGCGCATGTTAGGGCTCTTTGATCGCCCAGCTGAGGAAAAGGCGATTGCAGCGCTTCTAAAACCACCTGCGATTCCGGGCCTTACAGAGTCATTAACGAATTTGAGCCCGACTGAATGGCGGACGATTCTAGCCAGGCTAAGAAGAGCACGACTTCTGGCTGGGGAAGATCCGTCACAATCCGGGCTATGTCGATACGCATCCTTTGGTTCGTGAGTACTACGGCGAACAACTGCGAGGCCAACGAAGCGAGGCTTGGAAGGAATGCAACAAGCGGCTTTTTATCTATTATCGAGCGCTCGCGCCACAGCTGCCGGAAAGTTTTGCGGAGATGGAGCCACTTTTCTTAGCAGTCATTTGCGGCTGCAATGCCGGTCTGTTTCGAGAGGCGCTGCATGAAGTTTATATTCCGCGGATTCAGCGGGGGGATGCCCACTTTGCGGCTAACGTTCTTGGAGCAACAGGGCCATTGCTATCGGTTTTAGGTCAATTTTTCGAACACGGGCGCTGGGGATCGCTGATCGAAACGGCCATCGAAGGGCAAAGTCTCGTTGCTGAAGATCAGCTCTTCATCCTCATGCAGGCGGGGCTATATCTAACCGTCACGCGAGGATATGCAGCACCCGAGACCAGAATTTGTTACGAGCGCGCCGAGCCCTTGTGTCATGTGGTGAATCGTCCCCGGCTTCTGTTTATGCAATTGCTTGGTCAGGCACGCTATACACTGATGGCGGACAAGCTGTCTGGTGCAATGCAGATTGCCGAACGAGTTCATGCGCTGGCGCAGGAACAGAATGACGCAAGGCTCATGTTAGCTGCCTACCAAGCTTTCGCAGCCATATTTTACTTTTTGGGCGAATTTGACTCGTCCCGGAAATACGCGAGGCATGGTGTTCAGATCTGGCGCTCGGGAAGCGTCCAGTCTCCTGTTGCGGAAGAGATCCAGGCGCCAGTCGTCCTCTGTCTGATTTATGAGGCCTGGTCCGACTGGCATTTCGGAGAGATTGCCTCTTGCCACGCGCTGATGGACGAGGCGATGTCAACGGCAAAGGAGCTGAAGGATAGGTACGCATTAGGCCACGCGCTAGCTTGGGCGGCGGGCCTCGGCTTCGCCGAGCGCAATCATGCCGAAGTGGACCGCTTGGCATCGGATTTGATTGAACTCTCCACGCGCAACAATTTTTTGCACTTTCTAGCAATAGGAACAATTATTCGGGGCTGGGCGCGCAGCGCTTCCGGTAATAAAGCGGAAGCTATTCCTGGGATCGAACAGGGAATAAAAGACCTTCGGGCGACCGGTTCGGTGCTGGGCCTGGCAACTGATCTTGCACTAAAGGCTGAAGCTTTATATCTAGCGGATCGTGCCTCTGAAGCTCTGGAGACAATCAACGAGGCGGTAGCAATTGCTGAAAGATTTGAGCACGGTTATTGCAGCGCCGAACTGCACCGGCTCCGCGGAGTGTTTCTCGCCGCTTTGGGTGCTGAGGAGACCCAGATTGAGGCTTCGTTTTGCGAAGCCATCAGAATCGCAAAGGAGCAGAAGTCGGTTTCGCTAGAGAAACGCGCCGAAGCAACCTACGCGGAATATCGGAGGCAAAAAGCGAGCGCGTTAGGAGTACGTGGATTCCGACTACCTCTTCCACCAACGCTGTGTCTCCCAAGTTTGTAAAAAATTTATTCTAGGATTGCCTACTGTTTATTTCTTTTTAGGTAATGACCAGTCCGGAAAGTGGCACTTTCTGCTTCTCGTTTTGGTTTTTGCTCAACGGGCATCAGGTGACAATCGGGTTAGCCCAACAAAGGTACGTAAAGTCCCACAGAAATCTTGCCAACTGCCGGGGCGTAAAGGATTTTCGGCGATTCCGGAACTCCCAAGACGGGATCTGGTTTAGTCAGTCAGTTTTGGGGGCTTGATTCCGACCGAATCCTGAAGCTTGTCCTCCGAGAAATCATACTCTCCCAAGAGATTCAGATGCCCCCAGGCGGCCGCCGACCCATGGGCCATCGCCTGCAGCAATTCCTCCCGTCTGGCCGGATCATCGATCTCGGCGCGTTTTCTGCGACAGATACAGGTAATTCCAGCAGATGATGCAATTCTTGATGAGCCGTTTGCAGGCTTCGGCCATCTCCTGGTCTTCCATCTCCGCCTGCAGGAATTCGCGTGGATTGCCGACCGAGACCGCGCGCGTGAAAGCGTGGACATGCTCGATGCCGCTGAGCACCTTTTCAATGGACATGCGCAACACCGGCTCGTCGATCACTCGCAAAATGAAGATGCTTTTTAGGATTTGGCCGAAGGCCTTCAAGGCGTGATACAACCCGTGCTGCTTTGAATAGGAATTGAGCCGGCGGAAGATATCCGAGGCGGTCGTTTCCTTGAGTTTAATGGTCCGCGATGAAGCGCAGGATGTCGTCCCAGAACTGGATGATGTACACCTGTCACTCGAATCGGTCGATAAGGCGTACCAGGATGCGGTCCAGAATGTGGGGATCTAAGAAGATTTCTGTGGGACTTTACGTACCTTTGTTGGGCTAACCCGGCCTACGAAGAATCGACGAGGTGCGTGGGGTGGATGTCTGCCATTCCTTCGTTGGCCAAATTGAGTCTGTTGTGTCCTGAGCCAGGGCAACTTCGATACAAATTGAAGGGGTCAACATCGATGTTACGGACGTTGTCGCCAAGCAGATCAAAAAGGGGGGCAAATCTCGAATGTTCATAGATTTTAAACAAGAAACGGCAATCGGATTTAACCCTTTCCGTCCACGTTTCTGATGTCAAGCGGTCCCGATTACCAGGGTTTCGCGCGCGGCATCGACGACAGGCGCGGTTACAGTTACGAGCTGATTGATGTCCAGAATGCGCCCGATTTGCGAGAGTAGCCGATGAAGCAGGCGGAAATTCCCACCGGTTATGCGGACGATGGCGGCCAGGCTTTCGTCGTCAAAACGCTCTACGGACAGATGAACGCCATCCGGGCGCCAGGAAGTTTGTAAAACCTTGAGAATTTGGGCCTTTGTAAGCGGACGAAACTCGTGAACGAACCCGATCCGCGAGTATAGCTGAGGATAGCGCGCCAATCGTTTTTCTATCCCCGGCATGCCAATTAGGACGACGCCGGCACCGGAACGGTCGAATTCATCTCTTACTTGTTCCAAGCTCATCATTTTGAGCCTGTCGGCCTCGTCAATAATAAGTAACGAAGTATTGGGCCTTGGCAGTCTTTCCCGCTGTCGGCGGTAATCCTCCAAGGCGGCGTGATATTCTCTAGCGGCTTCCTCGTAAGCTGCACGGTTGTTAGTTTCATCTCGCGCACAACTGCTGAGCACCGAACGTTTTTCGGCAATCTGCGGATCCAAACTGCGTCGAATCCGATCATCCAATAAATTGTAAAGACGATAGCGCTCTGCATGAATCCCATCCGTGATCTGGCGCGGGGTGTTGCCAACGGCGGGCGTGACTAGCACGGCGCCGTTTCTTTCTAACTCATCAAATAAAGAGGCCGTGGAGTCTGCGTTCGGGTCGAAGCTCTGCAGTCGGTCCCAAGCGGTATAGCGCCGCGCCGAGTGAGTCTTACCCACACCGGGTGGACCATAGCAAAGGCCGATGTAACGGTACTTCTTGCAGGCGTCGCAGAACTCCATGAATCTGAAGTACTCGTCCGTGTGGACGAATAATTCGATCACCACGTTATTCATGGCGATATCGTTTTAGTCGGACTTTCGACGTGGTCACCGGTACAAGCTTTTCAGGCTTCTCGAGCGAACAAAACCGACGAGCGTCGAGGAGTGAGTCTACCTTCCGTCGGCGTTCCTCGAGGGTCTGACGCAGCTCGCGTCTTTGCCTATCCCTTGCTCGGACAATGTCACGAAGTGGCACCGTTTCTCCCGCCAGTTCCTGGGATATGGCGCGACACAAGAATAGATCCTTGTGGAATATTCGGAGTTCGGCCACGTCACGTGGATCGTACCGCACCAGCACTTCTTCGCCGACATAGGCAGCTAGTGTGGGATCGATGTAGCGCATCCCTAAAAAATGAATTCCATCGGGACGGACACGCCTTGTTTTGGGCACGGTGAGCAATAGTAGATCAAGCTTCTCCAGCGATTCTGGCATCTGGGGAAGGAACCCGCCTGCTTCCCAACGGATTTGAGGAGCCTGACCGGTCGTGCTGTGACGTGAGAGGAGATATTCGTCAACGAGATAGTTTTCTAACTCGCAGGACAGTTCTGAAAGCGTCAAGGTGCCCGGTTTTTCTTTCTCGGACCGCGCAAATTCTTGCAATCGTGAGAGGAAAACCTGCGCGAGCGATGCGAAGAAGCGCTCAATTTTTCCTCGACCCCGCGGTTTTCCGACTGTGGAAAAGATGAGGCGAATTTTTAGATCTGCTGCTACCTGCTCAATGTGCTGTGAAGTGAAATCACTGCCATGGTCGGTGTAGAGGACCTGCGGAATGCCGCAGATATGCCAACCTGGCTGAGGCTTTCGCCAGATCGCTTGGCGCAAGGCCAGCGCTGTTTGAATCGCAGATGGCGGCGCGAAAGACAACATAAATCCCGCCACTGCGCGGCTATAGTCGTCGAGAATGATCGTTAGCCACGGCCTGCTGGACTTGCCACGCTCGTCCTTCACTAAAATGTCTAGCTCGGTGTGATCCGCCTGCCAGATGGCATTCGGCGCTTCGGACTCAACGCGATGGACCAAGTCGAAGGAATCGCTATAGGCTTTCATGCCTCTATGAGCCATGGTCACAAGCGCCGGCGCCAACTTGCGAATAAGCGAGTAAACGACGTCGTAGCTCGGCGGATTCAAGTCCAGGTTCCTTGCTGCCTCAACAGCCTTCCGGTGTACTGCGGCGGCCGACAGCTTTGGTCTGGTTAACGCCAACCCTTCAATGATTTGCTGAAGCTCAGGCGACACCTTCCGTTCGTCCTTATCATTCCGTTCCTTGCGAACCAGGCCGACAAGACCGTATTTCCGGTAGCGCTCAACCCAGCGCCGAGCCGTGCGAAGAACGATCTGCCGCTCTTGGGTTAGCCGCGTCAAAGGAACGCGATCCTCCAAAAATGGGCGAATCATCTCGAATCGGGCAAGAGCGCGACTACGCTCAATGTCACACAGACCGCTCAATTCAATGCTATCAAAGATTTCCACGGAAACTTGCTCGAGCTTCATCAATAAAGGTGACAAATAGCGAGCAAGAAACGGTGACATTTACCGATCAAAGTGACACCAGCCAGACCCCGACTTATCTCGGACAGGCGCCCGCTTCTTAAGTCGAAGCTGCACCGACTCTATGCCGCGTTGCCGGTTTTACAGGCGACACGGCCTTGGCCATCGGGTGACACAATATTGACAGGAACACGGTCTATTCGGTGCGTTTTCCTACGTTTACTTGCGCATCATTTCCTACGTAAGTAGCTATTCCCAAGGCGCTTATGCGGATTCGATCCCCGTTGACTCCGCCAGCATTAATTCCCACTGGCGGCGTTGTCGTTCTAAAATCGTGCTAGGGGGCGGCTTGGCTTGGATCTAGCGCAGCTTCCTTTCGCAAAGGTAAATTCAGACGAGCCGGGGAACCGAATTGAAATCGCATTCCAGCCATCTTTCAAAAAGTCCTGAGCAGCGATACCGCCTGAGTTTCCAACCTGTGCCTCGTCGTCCATGATTCTGAAGACCCCAATCTGAATTGCAGATGAAAAGCTTTTAGACTATTTGAACGCCTGTGGACGACTTCGAACATGAAGAGACAAAGTAGAACTTTTGGTAGAACTCTGGTTATTTTTCAACACTCTTTTATCGTAAATCGTTCATAATCAAGCGTCCTCGTAGTTCAACGGATAGAACGGAGGTTTCCTAAACCTTAAATCCGGGTTCGATTCCCGGCGGGGACATGGTGACAAGTCGCTCAATACAAGGTGAATACGGAAAATCACGAAACTTCACTGAACGTCATAATCCGTCAAATTTCATCACTGAAACACACACACACAAGACACACACGCCCGAGGCGAAGCTTGCTTGGTCCTTTACCCAGATTTAGTTCTCGTCCACCCGTCCTCATCGTGTTGCATGGCCGGCCCATCTCTTCTCACCATGGACCTCTTCGAGACTGCAGGCGGCACCGGTTTTTGCCGAACGAATGCCTTCGTCGATACCCTCGAGCAGTTCGGTTTCTTTTACGCCGGGCATCAAACCACTATCGCAGTGTTGCGATATCTTCCGAACATCCACACGAGCAAGGAGTTGGTGTGGCCAAATCCGAGTCTCTCCAGAAACCCGCGATATGACATCTTGATGTCGATTTCAGTTCAAGCGTTGATCTGCCGCGGAAACTCCGGGCAAATCTCTGACGATCGGCGAGCCTGCCGTATACCCGAGCTGAGCAGGGTGCGGCAGTGCGGGGTAAGCTGCTCCCAGAGCTGCCAGCCTTTCTGGTCCCACTCGGGCGATGGTAGCGCGCGATCTAGAAGGGCGATCGCTGAGTCAAGAGTATCGTGCCTCTCGCTACCGGAGAGGCGCTGGCGCGTGATCTCCTGCACCAGACGGTGGACCGTGAACGCCTCCCCGTCGGCCATCCAACGTGCTAGGCTCCAGGAAGCTAGCCCTGCGAGCGAATCGCGAGCATCCGCGCCGTCCACGATTTCATCTTCGAGTAGCTGCCTAGCAGGGGACGCTCCGAGAGGTCCCACCACTCGCAGGCAGCAATACCTTGCGTGGTTGGATGCGTTCGGAAGTATGACCGAGGAGTTCGCATACATGACCGCTTTGGGCAAATCAGCGCGCGCAATGGCTGCGTGCCTCCGGGCGCGCTGGCCAGCGGATGTTCACACCCTTCCACTATACCCGGCATTTCGGAACTCTCGTTGGGGCGGGAACCTGCGGCCTCCGATCAAGCCCTAGTCTAGTGTCCCGTCTTCCATATTATGGTCACGTCGCCGCAGGTCAGTTGACTGTTTTTCAAGGCGCGAGTGAAGCGCCCATATCTGAATTGATACGGGTCGAGCGAGTAACGCGGAAAAACAGCCAACTGGCCGCGGCCCGGAGGGTTGCGTTGAAAATGGGCCGGCGGCTGCTGCGTTGCTCGTCGGTTACGTCCAGCACCAGTTTTTGATAACCGCCGCGGAAAACCGGAGTGGCACAATCGCAAAACTGGTGCGGGATGCGCTCTCCTCGCGCCTTGCCGCCGGCAAACCTTTTGACGGAGGAGAATTTGAACCGCGTCAAAGCAGGAAATGCCGCAGCTGCATTGATGACCGCAGTCTGATCGAGGCGGCAAACGCAAACCTTAAGCAATCGGATCCGCAGTGCTACAAAAGGGCGGTTTGCGTCCCTTGTCCATTCGAAGTGATGGCACTTCGACAAAATTCAGTGGAGGATTGAAACGTTTACATCTGTCTGCAAATTCGAGGGCACCCCACTATTTATTTTGTTGTTGTCATCACTACTTCGCTCCGCTCAAACTATCCGAAGGCACCTAATGAAAGTGACTGTCACTGGCGCTGCTGGAAAACTTGGCATTTACGTCTGCGAGGCGCTCATCAAAGCGGGTTACAGTGTGAGAGCAACGGACAAGGCGCGCAGGCGTCGCACGCCTGTACAGCTGGAAATATCGGACTTGTTGGATCGGGAAGCCTGCTACCGTCTCCTGACGGCTGCCGACGCAGTGGTGCACTTGGCTAACTACTCCGACAACTTGATGAGCGACGCTCAGAAGCTATTCAACGAAAATGTAGCAATGAATATGAATGTGTTCCAGGCCGCTCTGGACAGCGGCGCTCGGCATGTCATTTTCGCTAGCTCGATTGAAGTGATTGGAAATCATAGTTCACCGGAGACCAATCCGGGCCGCTGCGTGCCGTACCTGCCGCTTGACGGTGATACGCCCGCCAAACCTGGGAATGCCTACGCGCTCAGCAAGCAAGTCGGCGAAGTTATGTTGTCTTATTTCTCCCGCCAGGCTCAGATGACTTGTGTCGCCCTGCGATTTCCCTGGCTCGTGGACCCGGCTAAGCAGAAGTTGGTCAAGCGAATGCCTGCGCGCGCGACTAAATTAGAACAGCTTTTCAGCTATCTCTCTTTTAGCGATGCGGCAAGCCTCATTGCGGCGATCCTGCGCTCACCGCTGCCAGGTTTCCGAATTTACTTGCCCGCCCATCCCGACAACCGCCTGGGGCAAAGCGCAGCGAACGTAATCAGAAAATATTACCAGACTGTGCCCTTGCGACGCCCACTGCAAAAGATCGACAACTTGATCGATATTGCCCAAATTACGAGGGAAACGGGCTGGTCGCCGGCTTGATCACCCTGGAGATCGGAAAAAACCGCCATGCCGAAGAAGGAGAACCACTGATTTTGGCTAGTGTCCTGTCCCCGAAATCGGAGGCTTCGCAGCTATCCGAAGCGGATTATCCTATGTTAAATCGCAAGTCTTAGTTCGAAGCACTTGCCGAAGCCGCTTTGCAATGATTTTACGCACGGACCGCTTACGGGCCAGGAGTATCTCAATCCATCGTTCCAGAGCACTGACAAAGGCCAACGCGCCGGAATTGGAAGTATCTAGATAGAATAAGCTGCACAGTTCACTTCCACAGGAGGACGCGTTTCGCACTAACCCCTCGAAGATCGGTTCCGGCATTATCTCTACACGTGAAATATACATGGCAAGGTCTTCGGCCACGCCAGGAATCTCCATTGATGCCTCGATAAGGTGCGTTCGGATTTCAGATGCGTCGTCGAGATAATCCACAGGCTTGGCTATCCTGCTTGTGGCCGGGCAGACTGAAATATCGTTATCTCTCCTATCCGCCAGAGTGCCAGGGAAAAAGCAACGATCCTGGTCAATGAATACGATGTTGCCGTCGGAATCCAAAATAGCCTGGTACCCATCGCTGTTCCCGAGCAACCACTCTTGAACCGCCTGGCATAGCGCTTGGGATGCACGAAGGCGGCTCGCTCCAATTAATCTACTGTATTCCTGCCTGGAATATCGCTCGAAACGCCGAATCCGCTCGGCCTCCAGATATGGCTGCACAGAACAAGGTTGACCAGATCTTGGATCGTAATCCAAAAGCACGGGGCAAAGATCGCCGCCAGGGCAGCCATTCAGTCGGGAAAAGATTGAGGCGAGCACAGGGTTTAATACGGATTCATCATCGTACTTGATGAGCCACGCGCTTCCGCGATCATCGCGGTACAATGTTTTTTTTGATTCACCGGGCAGTCCCTCGACGATTCTGCCGCTCTTGGTGAGTCGGGAAGCGACGTCAATTTTCCACGAAATGCCGCGCAGCTCCAGGTAATCGCTCACCGACCGCCAACCAGCCGCCATCGTGCGCGAGAGTTCGCGTATCTTTTCGCCCACGGATGTATTTGCAGGACCTGCAGCATCCGGCCAGCGGCGCCACCAGTATTCATGCATCGTCGCCAGAACGCATAACTCTCGCGCCAGAAGCGTATAACGCTTTATGTTCCAGAGTCGGCTCCTTACTTTGAGTCGACGATCGAGTTCCACCCAGGCAAGCTCTCGGTGAACTGTTTGCAATTGGCGGGCTATTCGATATTCCAGCCGAACCGGATGCGAATAGGCATTCCTGGCCGGTGCGATACAGCGGTGAATCTTACGGAGAGCACTCTCCCTCGCGCCAGCAACAGTAGCCGGATGATCCCTGACAAAGTGAAGAACATTTCGCAGAGATCGACAGCCGTAAAATATTCCGTAGTCATACGGGTCTTCAACGAGACGCTCAATAGTGACTGCGTCGCGGCATTCAATCCATCGATTGCTCATAATCCCGTCACCAAGGTCTATGTCGGAAAATAAGATGCCCAGATCAATGCTAATCTTGAGTCCTGTCCCATCCGTCAATAAAAGGCGACCCTCTGGAAAAAGTCACCTGAAGTATGTCTGTAAACGAGCGAACAGTTCGTTGCTCTCTGTCGGAAACATATTATTGATGTCTGTACCAAGTTCGTAATCCATGGCATCCCATTCTTCATCTCGGAAAGCGTAAATAGCCCAGTTCCATTCGAATTCATTAAAAAGATCGAGAAGATCCAAAAGATAACGCTGGGCACCCTGTACTTCTCTGCTGACGCCAACCTCTCCTACCAAGATGTTCTGCTTTGGTATATTCTTGCTATTCTGCCAGCTTTTGACCTCCGCTAGGAACGCCCGCAAGGCCTCTTTGTTCCAATATTTTATGCCTCCATGTACCGAATCCGGCCAGTTTGGGACCGGCCCTGGATAGGCAAACCGGCCGGCGTTGAGCCACCGTATGGTGTAGACCGGAGGCGCATACATATGGAACGAGTACACGATGCTCGGATCGTTATAGGTGCGGAGAAAGCTTAAGGTGCGAGGACTCGCCCAGTAAGTGGACTCAAGGATAATAGGCGTAACCGGGTCCCGGATTCTGATCGCCTGGATAGTGCGGTCGTACAGGGAATTTAGCGCGCCGGCGTAAGTCTCTGACATGTCATCAAAATATCCCGGGGAAATGTCGTCGGGCGTGAATGGTTCATTTAAAAGATCGTACCCCATTACGTTATCGAAACATCGAAGATACTTGGATAGTTCCCCCCACATCTTCACAAAACCGTCGGCACACGCCGGGGAACTCCATAACCGGAAGTCGTAGTTGTCGGCCTGGATGGAAAAAATCCGGCCCGGTACGTGACTAGGCGCTATGATAACCTTCATCCCAAAATCTCCGGCACGCCGAATACCATCCGCCAGCCTCGTCAAGACTTCTTCGGTAATAACACTCTCCGTCCCGCTTTCATCGATGAGGTAGCGAAAGTCCTGTGCATCTCCAACCGCCCCGAATCGAACAACCGTAACCCCGGCTTTTGCGGCCCGCTCAAAATCGGCTTCGGGCGCCGTGGAGAACATATTGACGCCGCCAAAGCCACGAACCCAGCACTCGGCTTTCCCGTTCCCGGCGGTCGCATTGCTGATTTCCTTTCGACCCTCGAGCCTTCGCGGTTGCACCGGGAATGGCCAACCTTTCCTCATGTGGTAAATATAAAAATTAATTCGTTGCTCAGTTACCTTTGGATTATGGTATAGGGCGATTCCCGGGTCGTCGGCACACTCCGTGAAAGTGAAAACATCGTTGGCCTTGATCTTCCAAATTGGGACCTTGAGGATATGCGAAAAAACAAAAGATAGCCAGTAATCATCTATTAACCAGTACTCGTAACGCTCCAGTGGGTAGGAGAGCGCCTTTTGCATGAGATGCTTTGGAATCAGGCAATTGTCGGCGTGCAGGAAATGGACTTGGCGATCCGTCTTGGACTCGTCATAGAATTTCAGGTGCTCGTAGTCAGTCCAAAATTGGTTAGGCAGTTCCTCATTCAGCGTGTGAGGCTTGAATACATGACCACGGCAGCATAAGACCGACTCAGCACCGTACTCCTTTGATTTGTTGATGAACGTTGAGATATAACCCGGCAGAGGTTTTACGTCATCATCGCAGATCAAAATAAGATCGCTGCGGATAAGGCTGGCAATGGCGAGCCGGATAACGCAATAGAAATTCTCTGTTGAGTGAATGATCTTCAGCGCAAGCTGCTGCTCGTATTTTTTAAAGAGATCATCTATTTCCTGTCGCGCGTCGTAGTTGTTATTCCAGATAATGACTTCGAAGCGACCGCAAAAGTCCTGAGAGACAAAGGACTGAAGAAGAGCATCTAAATTATAAACTCGTTTGTAAGAGCAAATTACAACCGAGACATCGTAGCGCTCCAGACCGGTCGCCTGTCTTAAGGGGACTGGAAGACTGCGGTAAATCGCAGAATTCTGCAGCGAGGCGAGAAAAAACTCTCCTGTCAAGTTGCGTTTTATGGGAGCTTCCTTTAGATAGTCCGAAGTCTGCCGGATTAGATCAATCTGCTGTAGTTTCCATTCCGCCTCTTCGATTGACTGGTAGTAAAATGGGTAATCATACCCTAAATATTCGACTACACCCGGGAGCCGGTTTACAAGAATCGGAGTATTTCTTACTATGCACTCCACGACAGTTGTGTTAGCAGGCGCATCAAAGAGATTCAGAAAGACGACGCTTCCCTCCAGAAGGGCATCATACTCTTCGTCGGAGACACGACCCAACAGGAACACGGAATCGTTCGGCGTTATCGAATCCCATTTGAATCCTTCATGGACAAGGAGCTGCTTGGAGAAGCCAGGTGCGTTCAAATCGTAAAACGCCTGGAAATTCCGGAGGAATTCTCCGCCGCAAACGAGGCGCTTCTGTTTTCCGTTCGCGAACCGATCAAACGAAAACAACCGGTCAGTTGTTTCAACCGGATAGAAGAGGCGAGCAATCGGAACGGGACAAAGTTGACTTTGCAGGTAATCCTTAACATATGTCGAAAGGACAAAGATGCCCATGCAGTTCTGCGCGCTCGCTTTCCAGCATTCGTCATTCAGCAACCTCTCCAGATCCGGAAACCAGCGGAGGTTGTGCTTTGGCACCTGATGCACAAAGCCGACCCATGGCTCTGCGATCACTTTTCGTTCTGCGATTTCGTCTTCTACGGAGCCGATAAAGCGGACGCCCTCGTCACAGTGCAGATGTTCCGAGAGCAAGCGGCATACATACTTCCACCCACCCCGGTGATGCCGCCAAGGAGTTAGAGTGCCCGTGTTGAGCTTTCGAGCGGCGGTATACGGGCCGAAGCTGTCGAACTCGGAGCTGAGTTCTATGCAGGTGTCCATGGTAAGAAGCCGCTCTAGCCCGACCTAGGGAGGCGGCAAGACTCGATAACAAAAATGCTAAAGCAATGCCCGTTTTTGTAAAGCAAAAAGAAGGTCAACAGTGCCCCCGACTTGCCCGCCATTGGCAAAACTATTCTCGTGACAAAAGCCTCGCCGGCCACGGTCTCCTGGGTCAGTAACTCGCGCACCAGATCGAAGATTGAGCGGTAAAGGACGACAAAGCCAGCCTTGAGCACTTCCAGACCAATGGCTCGGACCAGATGACTCTTCCGACATCAGGCGGGCCGACTTCGCCGGCGGTCGAAAATGGCTGGTTTTGCTTCACCAACTATCCAGCGGGACCCGATAGGCAGCTTTAATCTCCTCTACGCACTTGGCATACTCGGCAGCTGTTAATTCGTAACTCGGGCGCCGTTTGTGAAGTTTGATCATTAGCGGTCTCTCCTTTTCGACTTCCGCCAGAAACTCAGTGAAATTCTTCTTGAAGCTGAAGTGCAGCACATCGTGGCGCCTCTCAAAATAGTGACCGCTTTCGTCCAGGATGCATCGAATGAAAACGCCATACAAGGCGTATTCTGCCCAGTATTCGGTACAGAACTCATCTGAATAATTTAAGAGAATCCTCACAACATTCCCTTTGTAGAGAGCTTCCACATAATCGATAAGCCGCTTGACGTTCTCCTTTATGAAAATTTGATTAACAGCGCGAAACCCGTAGATCCGGTCGGCCTGATGTAGCTGCAGAAAATTTCGCGTTTGAAGTTCCCACCCGGCATCATGAAACTCGCCTAGGGCATAGACATAATCAGTGCCACATCGGAAAACGTTTTCATCAAAATTAAAGCCAATTAGCGTATTAGAATCTAGTATTAAGTACTGCTCATGTGCGACTAGATGCATCGCAAGTATCTTAACAATTTGTTGAGTGGACCACGTATCCGGAAATTCACCCGAATAACCGGCCAACTCTAATACTTGCTCCGAGGACGCAACAATGAAGTCCTCGTGGATGACGCCCGTAAAAAGGGAGACATCTTCTCCGGGAACTATAACATACACCTTGCCTCCTAAACGACAATGCGTCACAAGATCGGCCTGCAGTTGAAGGTATGTCACAAGATCCTTTCTTCGCGTCTTAATGACGATGTCCAGCGGCTTTAGCACCGTCGCTTGTAATGACCTCCGCGAATCCGAAGTTTCTTCAATCATTTGGGCCTTGAACAAATCAGATCATTGGTTTGCGCCTTGGTTACAAAACGAGCGAGCTGCATATACTTCGCAGAGCTGCCAGCAGGCCGTTATACTGCCCCCGTCCTATACCGAAAGGCTTTGGCGGAACCGGTCGGCTTGTGGACAGGAATCAACTCTCGACTCCGCTCAGCGCAGAACTCGCGAATTGCTGTGGCGCGGACATTCCCATATTGGTTGAAGACGATTATCGTGTTATCAGAAAAAAAACTTGGGCTAAAAACTCGCCACATCGCTTCGTTCGCCGCTCTATTATCGTCAAGATCCATAACTAGAATACCTATTTCTTGCTGCGTCCACTCGATCTCTGGGAGATCGAATCTGTCGCAATCGGTGTTAAAGGCGCTGCGGTGCACCTCGAGGAGATTGCGATAAGGTGCGCAGTGCATCCAAAAATAATCGAAAAACGATGATCCGTCTGTAAGGCCGGCCGTCAAGATTCGGTTATCCTCTGTATAGTTCTTCATCCAATCACGCCACACGAATGAATCAAAAACGTGGATTTTTCTGAAACGACCGCCCGGATTCTGCAAGACGCCCTCTGCTAAGCAGCACGTAGAACATCCCATCCAGCATCCCAATTCAACGATGTCTCCAATGCCGCGAAACGTCCGAGCAAGCCATTTGTAGTAACGCATTGTCTCTGGGCAAAGCATCGTCGGAATTGTGCTGACTGCGTGTGACAGGAGCTCATTTTCCCAACCGGAACGTTGCAAAATCTCGTCTGCATTCGCGAATTCCAGATCGCGTATGCTCGTACGAAGAAAGGCTTCTATCCTCGAATCCCGCAAGCCGCACGATTGGAGCTGATCGATCAAGGCAACGAATTCTTTCAGAAGAGGCGATTTTCGGCTTGGGAGCTCTTCACGATAGTAGGTTTGCAGCGCACCAATTGCAAGGAGCAGACGCATGCAAAACGCTTCAGGTCCATAGTTATCGAAGTAAATTGTGCCGTCTAGCAAGTCAGAAGCGAGGTCCCGGAGTAACAGCAAGAGCGTGTAATTCATTGCGTGAGTTTCACTCGTGTCCTGTCCCCGAAATAGCAGGTATTTTGCCGGAGGTCAGTGGGCTGTTTTTCAAGGCGGTCTGAGCCGGACTGGCGGTAAAGCGCCCGTAGGTAAATCATACGGGTCGAGCGAGCAACGCGGAAAAACAGCCCTCTGGCCCCGGCCCGGAGGGTTGCGATGAAAATGGGCCGGCGGCCGCGTTGCTCGTCGGTCACGTCCCGCACCAGTTTTTGATAACCGCCGCGGAAAGCCGGAGTGGCACAACGCAAAACTGGTGCGGGATGCTCCCTCCTCCCAGCCTTGCCGACGGCCCATTTTGATCGCAACAAAACACCTGCTATTCGGGGACAGGACAATAGCAACCATTGGTACCGTCTTTCTACAGTACAACGAATCATGGACTCTGTATTCACACCAAGCAAGTTCTCAGTAGCCTAAGGCCCAGCTGTTCGAGCCCAACCGATAGGATCTATTTCCCTAATTCTGGCTACCTCAGGGTCATTAATACCATGAAAATCGAACCCCTCCAAGGCGTAACCCGCACTTTTCAGGCTATGCCGTTCATCCCGCAATTTACCAAAAGGTGGTTGCCCCCTTGCTGAAGTCCCTGGCGCACTCCGGTGCCTTGTCCCCGAAATAGCAGCTATTTTGCCGGAGGTCAGTGGGCTGTTTTTTCAAGGCAGCCCATTTTGATCGCAACAAAACACCTGCTATTTCGGGGACAGGACACTAGGTTCTCCCGCCTGCCGCTTTCGTAGTGCACCCCGCAATATAAGGGTCGCAGTCGCGTGAGGTAGCGTCTCATTTCAGGCAGGCTGTGACTTAATTGGCTTAAGCCGACCTACCCGGTTCCGTCAAGCACCCAGGCGCAGGCGTAAGGTGGAGCAACGAGCGTGATGCCTTGACAATCTTAACGACGAAAAAGCTGGAGAAGTTCCCTGAAAACGCTGCACTATCCGGCCAGGAATTATATGGATCATGACATGCGACAGGAAACGACCGAATGCCCGCATCTGGATATTGCGGATATAATGGCCGAATTTGGCTTCGGTGTGGTGACCGCGTTCCGTAAAGCGCAGGGCGGCAGGGTCAATGAGAGCTGGATCGTGCGGACGGCCGAGGCCGAAGTCGTAGTGCGATGCGTGGCCAAGGAGCGTTCTCTTAACGATCTTCGATTCGAGCACTCATTCATCAACGCCCTTCATCGGTCTGGGCTCCCGTACCGATTTCCAAATCCACTCCTCAGCAAATCAGGCGACACGGTTATTGCTAAGAGTGGTCTTTACATCTGGCTTTACGAATACATACAAGGGCGGACGTTGCGTTCGTACACGCGCAATTTGACAGAAGAGATTGCGACAGCAATGGCATCACTGCACAAAGCGGCTCAGGGCTTCAACATCTCAAATCCGAAGCTCACTCCGCTAGCCATTGAAGACCCATGGCTTCGGGACACCATGAAGTTCTGGCAGCACAAATTGAGCGAATCTTCGGACGAACGTCTTCGATATTTTTGCGAGCACGTTCAAGAATGTATCTCGATATTAGAGAGGATTCCTTCTGCGAAGTATCGCGCGCTTCGGCGGCTTCCGATCCACGGCGATTGGTGTATGGCCAATGTCGTGTTTGCCGGGGATCAACTCACCGGGATCATCGATTTTGATCATTGCTGCTGTGACACTGCAATCCGTGATATTTCTGCCTTGTTACAATATGAGTGTGTCGACGCCAAGTATCCGTTCAAGTTAGACATACCTGCGGCTCAGTATTTCATCGAGTGTTACAACAGAGTGAATCCGTTGTCGCGCGAGGAGACCGCTTTGATCCCTGCTGTTGCAATCGCAGAGTCCGCGGATGCTTTTTGGTGGAAGATGTACGAAATCACCAATAATCAAGGAGGCACCATAACGCTCTCGAGAATTGAAAACTTGTTCGAGACTTTATGCTGGCACAGTTGTAACGACCGCGATATCGCGAGCGCTCTGTGCGCATCACAAAGTGATAAAATTTAATCGCGAAGGGTTGCCCTAGTGCCCTGTCCCCGAAATAGCAGGTATATTGTTGCAATCAAAATGCGCCGCTGGCAAGGCGGTCTGAGCCGGACTGGCGGTAGGAGGGAGCATCTCTGAACCGATACGTGACCGACGAGCAACGCAGCCGAGGGCCCATTTTCATCGCAACCCTTTGGGCCGAAGCCAGTTGGCTGTTTTTCCGCGTCGCTCGCTCGACCCGTATGACTCGCCTATGGGCGCTTTACCGCCAGTCCGGCTCGGACCGCCTTGAAAAACAGCCAACTGACCTCCGGCAATATACCTGCTATTTCGGGGACCGGGCACCAGATCTTGAACGCGGATTTTTTTTTTGCCTTCGGGTCAAACTAGCCCAGTACCTGCGCATTTCATCCGACAAATAAGATGAAATGCTATTGTAATCGAATTTTTGCCTCGGGTATTCAGTATCGATAAAAGCAAATTTACCATGCTTGGTGAGCCAAATATTGTCCGGCCGATAGCTTGAACCTCCTGCTTTAGTTATAATCAAGTATAACTCATCCAGGTGTTCTCGGGTAATCACGGTTTTCCATGCCGCCTTATTTTCCTCGTTGGAAGCAAGATCCATATCGTCAACTATCAAAAGAAAAGGTTGCTCCATTGACGTACAATCAGGATGAGGAGGAAGAGCGTACAACCATTTACCAGGAACTTGAAAATGTTTGATCTTCCCTTTCTGTATGATCTCGCGAATCTTCTCAGCACCTTCACATCGGAAGACTAACCGCTCACAACCGGTTCTATTTCTCTTCTGACGCTGTTCGCTATCCAGATAAACTTTTAATAAATACCCTGGAAGTGACGGGTGGCGGACCACTCGTACGAAACTGCGCGATTTTGCATAGAGCGTTGTAAACCCTGAAGCTTGAAATGTCGCTTCATCTTTGGTAGCTCTTGTCGAAAGAAAAATAGCGTCCAGTGCAGGTTTTGCTGGGTGATTCTCTCGGAGAATATATCTCTTCATCATGCGGGGGTTGCGAATCGACTATAGCATAAAAATGTCCTCGGTGCCGCGTAACGGGCGCTGCTCACTGCTATCGATCACCAGGAACGATCGTGGCAGTGCTTCGTGAGGGCCGACGCCACAAATAAGGCGAATCTCGGCATTCCTCGTCGCGAGACGGTCTGTGCAAGGTACGAAGGTAGCAACTCTTAATTGGTGATTCTGCTGAAAGGCTCTCCGTCGACTAGGAATTCTGGAGGGGCATTGCAATTCTGGCGTGAAATGGGCACAGGAAAGTGTTCATGCGAACACTAGTGCAATCGTTTTCTAATCCAGGACGCCGCCGCCGGCTGATCCGCATAAACTCCGGCTAAACACCTGCTATTTTGGGGACAGGACACTAGCGGATCTCTTGCCTTTGCGCAGCGCGTTTGGGTTCGAGTCGCTTTGACAACCGATGAGCCTGGCAAGTCATCTCAGCAACGAAATGTATGTCATCGTTAGTGAGCGATGCAGAAGAAGGAAAATATAAGCCTCCTTTACACAGACTTTCAGCCACCGGGAATCGCTGTCCTTTAAAGAAACTATAATAAATGGGCTGGAGATGAATTGGAATGAAGAAAGTCCGGGTCTCGATGCCCTCCCCTCCCAGAAAGCGCCGTAATGCATCGCGGCTCATTCCGAACTCTTCGCGAACCAGCGCACAATACATCCAGAACACGTTCTCCACATGTGCAGCTTGTGGTGGGCGCACAATACCTGGCACATCGGCAAGAAGAAGATTATACAACGCCGCATTTTCTCGACGGCGGGCCACTAGTTCATCCAGCCGCTCTACCTGCGCGAGACCGATTGCTGCCTGGAGATTCGTCATCCGGTAATTGAAGCCGCGAAATTTGTGCCAGAAATGCCGTTCCGGCGAAAACGCGTGATCACGTAAAGTGCGGCTGGTTTTTGCGAACGCTTCGTCGTTTGTCGTAATCATGCCTCCCTCGCCGGTCGTGATGTTTTTGTTCGCGTAAAAGCTAAATGCGGCAGCATGGCCTAATCCGCCCACTTTCCTTCCTTTATATGTCGCTCCGTGCGCCTCGGCTGCATCTTCTAGCACGGTGAAACCGTGCTTGTCCGCCAATGCCATGAGTGAATCCATCTCAGCCGGGTGTCCATACGTATGAACGGGGACTACTAACCTGGTCTTTCGTGTAATCTTGTCAGCGACTTGGTTCATGTCGATATTCCAAGTCTCGGGCTCGGAGTCCACCAAGACCGGCTTGGCCCCTGTGTACGCGACCGCATTAACCGTCGCTATCATCGTGAAAGTCGGCAGGATTACTTCATCACCGGGTCCGAGATCCATAGTCGCCATCGCCAAATGAAGAGCGGTGGTACCGCTAGTGCAGGCAACTGCATATTTCGTTTCGCATGCGTCCGCAAACGCCCTTTCGAAAGCAGTGATGAAACGGCCGGCAGAGGAAATCCAATTTCCGTCGAGGCATTCGTTTACATATCGTTTCTCATTGCCTCGAAGGGTAGGTTCGCAGACATGGATAGATTTTCGATGTTTGTCGTTCCAACTTCGTATTTGGTCTTCAACCGAAATGTTCGGTAAATGGAGTACTGGGTCTCCGCTTGGGATGATTTGCGCGATATCCTGCCCCATCTCGGCGGGTGTTATTTCAACGGCTCGAATTATCTTCACAAAAAAAATACTAAATGCCAGATTCTTACAGATACGTCAATCTTTAAATTGAAACACTTTCTTAACGAAGAAACCCTTGAGCTCCCATTAACCGGCTCTCGGAATCGGCCTACAGCTTTATTACTGGGTTATTCGGTCTCGTTCGGCAGTCATCTTCCCCAATGATCCAAATCGTCAGCAAACGACGGATCGAACGCATGGATCTCTCTAGGTTCCATTTCCTGATAAGCATATACGGTGAACCGGGGCACCCACTACTAAGAACGGATTTCCGTGGTCAGCGTCTAGATCTCTGTATCGCCCATTCAGGACACGCCGGGCACCGCGCGAAAGCGGCGCACATAGAAAGAATTTATCGATTCGCGCGCAAGTGGAAACAGGCTAAAGACCGAAACTTGCTCTGCCAGTGTTACTACGGCGAGAACCGAAGCGCGGCCGCGGCCCTCGTAGTGCTTCTGGTTGATTCCTGGAATCCACGACGGGCCGTTAGAAAGCTCTACGAGATCCAACCGCACGCGCGTCCGGCCGGTTATATCGTCGACCTGATAGAGCGCTTCTTTAAGCTCCGAAAGCGCAAGCTGCACCGGCTTCTTTCATGATCGAGCTTGCTGCGACACTCCGATTGTCGGCCAGCTCCCAAGAATGTCATCCGCGAAGCACGGTCACGACGGTTTGGCTTGTTGCGCGAATCGTGAAAGAGGTCAGTATTCGACGGCAGGATCGCCAAGGACTCGGTGACACGGATGTCCTGGACGACGAGGTTGCCGAGAGGTCTCCCGGATGTCCGAACTGATCTTCAAAGCCGTAGCCCGAGCTTACTCCGAATTTCCAGGTCATGATTGCCGACCACGCCGATCTCAGTCAGGGCAGATGCGAACTTTCAGAATGCGATCGTCGAAAAAATGGCGAGCGCCGGGTAAGCTGTCGTGCCGGAGGATCGGTATTAGGTTCCTAAACCTTAATCCGGGTTCGATTCCCGGCGGGGACAGAATGACAATGCGCTTATTATTAGCATGTTACGAAAAGTCGCCGAATCTCACTGAACCTCCACAATCCATCAAGTTCGATCACTGAAAGACACACACAACACACACACGCCCAGCCGCGTCCGATTATCCGCCTCTTACTTATTTGATCGGTCGGGCCTCACTTGCTCGTCTCGACAGAAGAGGTCTTGACATGCCCAAATCGCGCAACAAGTGATCGCAGACGTCTGACTTTGCTCTCTTTAGTTGGGAGCGTCTGGAAATGCATTGCGGTCAATTCCGGTTGTTCAAGACAGGCCAAATCTTCCGCAAGTTCGTTGAGTTGCAGTAAGCGTCATGGCGGCGCGCACGGCCTTGTTCGCCGCCGGGAATGCCGTGGGAGTGGATGTACTCGTCCAAGTCCCGGATCCGAAACAAGCGTCGTCCGCGAATCAGAACCGACGATATTTCGCCAGCACGGACCATCCGGTCAAGCGAGATTCGCAGGGCTCCCGGGCTCCTGAGTCTCCAACCGCGCAACGGCACGTAATCGAGAGTTTGGAGCTGGGCCGAGCTACCGAGCTACGGCAACGTTTCCCGCAGATCGACAGTACCCCTTGGGCGTCGCCCTCGCTGCTGCACCCGGGAACTGGGCCGGCCGTTTTCCAACTGGGAGCCCGCGCAGCAGGGCCCGCGATCCGCGCGCGCGTCGGTGCTGCCTCGCTTCCGATACGCGCGGATGCCCGGATTGGCTTCTTGCGCCGTGGCTTGGATTGCGATTTCACGACGAGCCGGCCGCTCACGAGACTTAGTTAGTTGGACCAATCAAGCCTCGTGATGCTCCTCCAATAGGAGACTGGGCAGATCAACAGATCAGCGACACCCCCGGGTGTCAACTTTTTGCACACCAGCCAAACTGTTGACCATATACAAGCCACCGGTTATCACGTGATTGATGTTGTCTCCTGGTGTGTGGAGCAAGCCCGGCGCTGTCGGAGAGAATATTTGAGCATATCGGTCTGGCGATAGAAACAGAGCGTAAGGACCAGGTTGAGCCCTCAGGTTTAGCTTGGCCATACCCTCGGCTAGGGCACTCATGATATAGCCCGCGAAAGCAGCGGTTGAAGCCGGGACAGGAACGGCTGGGAAAGGAGCGGCCTTGGCCAGAAATCCAGGTTCTAAGGTACCTTGATTCGTTACGATAACTCCCGTGCGAGCGATAAGAGGAATCGAGCGCGGTCCGAAAAACAGCACCGTGTCCTCTGCGGTCGCAATGGCGTTTGCCGCTAATCGAGCAAGTGATGGTGCCAGGTGCATATGTTCTTCGCCGTCGACTTGCGCTTGAGTCAGCACGAACCCAATTGAGATCTCGATAAAAGGCTTGTATACATCGTCTCCAGTTCTTAAAGCGTAAGGCGCATTATTGCCAAGAGGCTCAATCCTATTTGCAAGGACCGGCAGGACATTATTTACGATTTTGGACGAGAAGACTTTTTGAGCAACGCGAAGGCGTCCTATCTCGTCTCGAACTGCTTTGTCTATTTCGCTCCAGATATGGCTATTCCAGACTTTATCTCGGCCCAGATTTCCATTCACGTCTTCGAAATCCGGAGACTCAGTCGTAGGGAACGGCTCTTGACGTCTGCCGGGACCAGTAGACCCAGTCAGGTGCATGAGTAGCGCCTCGAGATTTGCGGGCGTATCGGCCTTGACAAAGTAAGGAGCCCCGGTCAATAGGCGTGGCGCTCGGTGATCCTCGGAATGTAGCACTGCGTTGGGCTTTCCCATGACAGAAGCGATGATTGCTTCCCCGCCTGCAGAAACTGTGGGCGTGACTGCAACTGTGAGAACATGCGTAGAACGACTTTTCTGCTCCTTGACGGATTTATGGAACTCCTCCGCGTTTGAATTTTCTAGTACCCCAAGCCGCGGGATTTCGACATCTATCCGGTTCTGCTTACACCAGCCCTCAAAGCATTTATATCGGCTTGCCGACTTGTGCTACGGCTCCGGAGCGTCCACCATCCACGAGCAAACACTAACTATGCCAGACTACTACGAACAAAAGCTGAACAAAGGAACTCGAGAGAAGGAAAGTTGGACAACCTTTTTCTCCGGGTCATTGGCTTGAGAGAATAAGGATTGCAGGATTTTCATTGAGACTTTGCGTTACCCCTTTTCCCTTTCTCTCAACGAACAATCGTTCTTTACTCATCGTCACCTGACCGGCTTTTCTGGAGTCAATGCCGGCCCAAACCAAATCAACCACCCTGCTCTCACCGTTCCCGGACATTTTCTCGGACTTGCGGGTGCGGTATGGAATCAAGCTAAGCCTCGCTGCTTTGCTTTCTTCATCTTTATCATTTTGGGGATAGCCGTTTACAAGTTCGGCCAGTATCCGAGCAGCCAGGCACCTTATGCATACTAGTAACTTATGAGTTAACCGGTAACCTGACCTGTCCGGCTTTCGCCGGGACCGGGGACGGCGGCTATCGCTATCTCTACTGGCTTTAGCTAGGCCAGGTTGGCGAGTAGGAACTCGGATTGATCGAGCATGATCTAAAAGCCGTCGAGGCAGTGATCCTCGAAAAGTGAGCCTGACCTGGGCGATTGCCCGTTCGAGCACCGTAAGTCAAACCTGGATAGCAAGCGGTCTGAGCATGCGAAATTGCCCAATGTCAGCCAGCAGGTTTTTTGGCTTCTCACAAATGCGTCATAAGCTGAGAAGCATGAAAGTAGATTGCCCACGAAACCCTGGCGGATTGGACCGAACTCATACCTCGTAAATCCGTAAGCAAGCTAATGCAGAGCGTGGCCCGTTTGCTCAGCCACTATTTGGCAACCAAACTTGCCTGGGAGACCGCACTGGCTACTTCCGGTCCTGTCACGTCACCGTGGTTCGTGATGTAATCATCCGCATTTGCATTGTAGAATTTGCTTATCTCAAACTCGTAAGTTTTGCCTGCCGGCAGTAACTTACCTATGATGACTTCATTTTGCGTCATCTTTTGCGCTCCATTTCGCCCAATCCCTCCGAACGGGTCGTTTTCGTCACCTAGCGCCGCGCTTTGCTGACCCGCGAGTCTAGACGCAATGGCATAAGCTACTCCGACCGCTTTGTCGTTTTTAGTATGGGTAACAAGGATTGGACCTCTCACCCGCTTCTGATCGACCATGTTCCGGAAAAAGCCATCATGGACTCCATCGAAGGAATGCGCGAAACCGTAATGAGAGAAAGCCGCCTGAAGGAGCGCCATGCTCATGATTTTTTCTGTAGTTGACCCAGCAGCACTCGAACTGACAAGGCGTCCCCCAAAGCTGTGCCCAATCAAGTGAATTCGTACAGCTTTCTTGGATAGCTCGTCAAGCAGCGGCGCAACGCCCTTCTTGCCGACCGTTCCGGCACGTTCTTTCATCATGTAGTAAGTTGTGTAGTTCAAGATGTTTATCGCGGAGACCTTAAAGCCTGAAAAGAAGTCGCTGATACCGGTTGCACTACCTATCGACGCCGCTAACGGATTCGCACCGAGGAAATCCGCGGCGCCTCCGCCCGATTTAACCTTATCTTCAGCGTCATCTTCATCAATCCTTAATTTTCCCATAAGGCTTTCCGGATCCTCCTCGATGAATAAGTCCGATCCATCCTCCGGGTGTGCCGCCCCGGGATCAAGGAGCATCCGAATACTACGCACAAAGTTCGCGCGCGCTGTCGCCTTTTCTTCGATGTCATCGATGCTGTCCTCTGCTTGAGACAATGCCCTTTGCTGCTCCGGTTCGTTGAAAAGATCCTTCATGCGTTCAATCTTCTGCTTAAGCGCGTCTTTGCTTTTCTCGACGAGAACATCGTCATCTCCGCCGAAAGCAGCACCGCCTTGAGCATCACCGGTGCCTTCTAGAGCAAGCAACTCGTCAAATTGCTTGGACGGCCAAATTACGCCCACAATTGTTAGATTGCGTCCTTGCAAGCTCTCCTTCGGAGTCACTTGCATGAAGGTCGTGAAGAAGTTTTTGTAAAGCGTCTGTGCAGCGTTAGGGTCGTTATTCCACCCATGCGACATCACGTAGACGTCAGTGATATCTCCTGGGAAGAAGAACTGCTGTAGCAACTTGCCATTCTTATCGAATTCCGCTTCTAGATAGGGGATTCCTGCAATTTCGTTCATACTCATAGATAGATCGACAACTTAGACTGATTGAATCGCACGCATAAGATCGACCAGACCGGCACCTTGAAAGTAGCGGTCACGTTTAAGGTCAGTTGCCGTCGAGACAAAAATTTCTTTTAGCTTCTCCGGATGGCCGAGAAATTCGCTCCGAACCGATAAGAAGCCGGCAATTACGCCGCTCACGTGTGGCGCGGCCATGCTGGTGCCGCTAGTCTCGACATAATCGCAGGGGATGTCCTTCGCGCCCTTCTTTTTCAGGTTTCCCGTCGCGCAGGAGACAATTTTCTCGCCAGGAGCGACTAGGTCCGGCTTAATTCGTCCATCTCCGGTTGGACCCTTAGAAGAAAAGTAAGACACTCCATAGACGTGGGGGCTGTCTCGGTGGGTAGATCCTACAGTGATGGCCAAATCGGCGTTTCCGGGGTCATTGATTGTTAAAGCCATCCCTGCCGCAGTAGCGCCGGCGCTGGATTTCAAAGTACCGTAGCCGGAATTTCCGGCCGCCACCACGACAACCACACCCGATTTCACCAACCGATCGACCTCCATGCACAGCGGGCTCTGCCCGCATGCAAACCACTCGGGCTCAAAGTTATATCCTAAGCTCAGATTAACTCCGTGGATTAGCAATCTCCGTCCGTAACCATTGATTTCCTGCACATGAGCAATCGCCGCGATCAGATTACTTACAGATCCCTTGCCATTCTCATCGAGCACTTTCAGGCTGACTAGCTTACACTCAGGTGCCATGCCGCGAATGCCCTTTTCCAATCGTGTTTGCTGGTATTCAATATCTTGATCGTCTTGCTTCAAATAACGCGACACCGCGGTAGGGAGCTCGCCGTCACCCGCGCTGGTTCCAACAGGCCATTCCCCGGCAATAATCCCAGCGACATGGGTACCGTGGCCATTATCGTCGTCGAATGGAGCTTCATTATCTCCTGTGAAATCTCTATGCCAAGTCGAGAGCGGGTCTATATTCTTATGTACCACAAAATGTCTATGCTTCACGTCAATGCCTGAATCCATCACCGCCCAGGTGATGCCAGCACCGCGCGCCGAGAAAGAATTTAATGCAGCATCCGCCTTCACTGTTGCAATCGACTTGTAGATGCACGCGGAGATTTGGAAATCGGGCCATATATGATAGATCGCACGGTACTTCGTAGCATCGGAGTTTACTGAGGTTTTGCGTTCCACTCCAATTTGCAAAGCATGCTCTATGTCCAGCTTGACTAGTTCTCTAATCGCTCTCGCCTCTAAGCAGCCGAACAGGTATTGCGGACTGCTCCGACTCTTCTGAAGATAGATTCCTTGCCCCAAATCCGATACCTTGGCGTTGCCTTTCGCAGTCTCCAGGTTTTCGAGAACCCACCGGCGAGCTTGCTCCCGTCCGTTGGGATGCTCCAAATTTAGATCAATCACGACCTCGAATCGATGCGGTAGGATCCAAGCGATGGGCGAGGTTTGAGGATCTTCTCCGCTTCGCAACATGTCATGTTTCGTGATCATTCGGTTAACTATTCCCGCATCGATCAATGCAAAAGTGTATGACTCGTTGTTTATCTTCTCCCATTGATCAAAGATCCGGTTGCGGTCGAGCGCTTCCGCTAATTCCAGTCTCTGTTTTACGCGATCCAGTTCCTGAGTGTCTGCAGCCGGATTGTTGCTTATTCTCTCGATTCGCTTTCGGAGGACTGCGGAAAATTCATCTACGGCAAGAGACGCTATTCGCAACACCTCCTTGTATGCCTCATCG
Source organism: uncultured Verrucomicrobiae bacterium (assembly GCA_963782115.1). Taxonomy (GTDB): domain Bacteria; phylum Verrucomicrobiota; class Verrucomicrobiia; order Chthoniobacterales; family JAFAMB01; genus JAFAMB01. The sequence continues at coordinate 12,757 of CAWAIK010000007.1, read as the reverse complement.
GGTCCGCCGGGATAGTCAGTGTTGAGTTTGACGGCGGTGTTGTAGCGTCCAGCAATTTCCCGCCGCCACTTTAATACCGTGTCGATTAGGTTAAGCTCTTCTTGCATGGCCTTGAGAAGCGGTATAGCAATAATAGTGCGGTCGAGCACTAGAGGATCAAACGGCTGCGTACTGGCACGTTGTTCTGGAGGGGCATCAAACTGTGGCATACTCTGCGGCGGCTTTAGACTGTTTACTCTTTTGCTGAAATATCTGGGCTAAGTTACTTTTTCTCGTTTCAATTTGAAAAGAAACGGTCCCAGATAACATCATATTGTTGCGTGCGCACTTCCCTACTAAATCTTGAATACAGTGTTCGCACCGTCCAGAACGACTTTTCGTCGTCTGGTTGTTGGCCGCTCACCGCGTCGGCTAGTTCGGCAAGCCAACTTGGTGGATTCTTACCGTCGAATTGCATCTGTGTCGCCATAGGAGCAGTTAACATTTTTAGACTTGTTACGCGAATCGTATCGGAGGCGTTCCAGATGCTTCCTGACAATGTTAACAACTCATCTCCTTCTTTCCGGAATCGGGCTAACGTCACCCAGGGTTCCGAAATAGGTATGGGTTCTGACAATTCGTTCATGTCCGTGTCTGTAAGCGTTATGCGGCTGTATAGACAAGTAGCTACTAAGGGATGGGGCGATCCTTCGTTCGACGTTACTACTCGTGCGATTTGGTCGTGGTAGTCGTAGAAAGACTTTGGGTGCAGCGGGGCAACATTTCCCGTATGCATGTCTACCTTCCAAACTCCGGCACCCCAAGTCGTAATCGTAAATTCATATTCCCTAGGTCCGAACGCGAGCTGAGCAGGACGTGGAAGTCTTACTAATGTATCTGCTTTACGCGGGCTCCAGATGAGTTTGAATTGCTGATCAAATAGCTGGAGCTCATTTCTCAGTGAAATTGTCGCCATTTCACCTCTATCGTTGGAGCTAAATGCGATCGCAGTAACGTTCGCACCAGTGAGAGTGTTAGACAGAGCGGCATTTAATGTAAAGGCTCCTCTGCTATCCAGTTGGAATACCTGGCATGTAGGCCTATTGTCCTGATAAGTAATTAAAGCGAGTGTGCTCGCATCGCTACTCCAATTCACCGAAAAAAACGGACCGTTTCCCTGCAGTTGAATTTCTGGCTGACCTAATTGATACGCGTGATTCTTGGGATGCCACTTCCAGATTTTCGCTTTAGTTTGAACCGGACTGATAGATTGAACAGGGTTAACCGGCTCGGTGGGGCCACCAGGCCTGGGTATGCCATTGGCCTGGTTAAGCGCCACAACCCTTGGCAGGATAACAAGCAGGGCCGTTCCATTTTCACTGAAAACGGCGGACGGGGGAATGACTGCACTTTGATCGTCTGCCGCTGCAGCGTTAAATAGAGTATCGATGGGTTCTAATGTGTTAGACGAATCCTGATCGCACTTTAACAGCTTTCCATCACCCGATACCGCGAAAATGTTTCCGTCCGGACCAAAAGTAGCACCCAGGATCGCCGCCGCAGGATAGTGGAGAGGAGCAGTCAATGGGGGGCACCAAGTATGCCGCGTAAGGAGCTCACAAGCTTGCTTGGCAGCTTCGTCATTTCCTGGATTATAACGCAATGCGATCGCGAGATCGTGCAGGGCGGCGGCATCATGAGTAGGAGTGGAGAGCTGCAGATCGCGTTGTGCTCGATGGAACCGCGCGTTGCTAATTCTGTGTTGTTCTCGAAGCCTTTGATTGGCTTGCATTAAAAGGTATGCCACTAGACATGCCACGCAGGAGATACAGAGGATTATTATGCCCGCATTGCGCCGATCTCGATGGCGCAGCTGGCGTTCCAATTCAGCCTGTTTATTTGCTTGTTGCAATTCAAGCAGACGCTGCTGCTCTTTTTCTTTAATCACTTGACGGCTGCGCAATATTAGCTGATTCACGCGTGCAGTTAGCCCGAGCGCTGTTGCTTCCGCAGTGGCCACGAATTTTTCAGCCGCTCGCAGGTCTACCTCGTCGAGGAGATCTCCGGTGTCGACGAAGACGGTTGCTCGGTCCTCTAGCCATTTCCTGGTCTCTTCTGCTGGACCAAAGCTTCTACTCCATTGTCGATTAGATACCTGAATAGCTTCGATGAAGCGATCATGAGTTAATTCATACCAGGCGGTTCCACCTTGGTCTGCAGCGTGAATTACGTGGGCTCGGTCGAGTACCTCCAGCGCTTTCTGAGGAATGCCGGCGGTAGCGGCACTGGAGCTGAGGACCATGCCACGAGTTCCGGAAGGGGTGATGAGGGATTCGGCGATCCATCGCCGCAGGTGACCTTCATGAATTCCTGCATTATTAGACGCGCTGTGGACCGCACGTTGGTAATAACTAGCGAGGGCATCGTTAACGTCGCCGAAAGTCTCTACTTGGGCCCGGGTTATTTTTGGAGACCCCTCAGCATTGGACGTAAGGAGTTTCTTCCAATCCTCCGGCAAATTGCGCCAAATTGATTGACAGACTACCTGGAGATGTACTGGCTCCACAAACTCGCCTGGAACTTCAAAGACTTTGCCAGCATCTACCACTCGGATCTTACATAAATCGCTTACGAGCTCTTCTCCCGCTCCCGGTTCAAATTGTAAATTGCGCATCTTCAAAGGACGAGCAATCGCAGCGAGCGCTGGCTTTTCCCGCAGTCGTTCTAGGTACATGCGATTTCGAAGCTTGTGCGGCAGCAACTCGGCAAAAGGTTCAATCTGCGCGAGGAATTCTTCACGCATAATGAAAACAACCTTTAGGGATCGGATGTTCGTCAATGCCTTGCCCAGTTGCTGAAAAAAGGGGGCCCGTTCGCGCCATCTTTCGGCGTTGCATGTGAAGAACTCCTCAAATTGATCAAGGATAAGCACTGTCGTAACCGGCGCTTCGTCGTCTTGCGCCCCGCTGGGCACAGTGGCCATTAAGAAACCAGCGAGGTCGCTTCGTACTAAGGTTTCACGCGTCTCTGTAAATGATCTTAGGGCATGATACGCAAAAATGTTCCCGATTTTTGAGTGATTAATTTGCGGCGAAATGAGTCCCTCAACACGGGCGGGCGATAACACTTTGAAAGATCGACGCTTGAGTAATGGGATTACTCCAGCGTTGACGAGTGAAGTTTTGCCTGTCCCTGACTGCGCATAGACGAGCACGGAACGATGAGCGATGATTAGAGATAAAAGCTCCTCTGTCTCGCGGTGACGCCCAAAAAATCGATCCCTGTCAGATTCTTCAAAGGGCGTCGGACCTACAAATGGTGAATCGCTTATTGTGAGAAGTTTATCCATCGCTCGCGTAATTCGTGACAGAATTCTTGGCAAGTACCCCAGTAAACTTTTACGTTGAGGTGCCTAAAGTATGAGCTCAGATACTTGACCGCTCGTTGATGCCTTGTACTGTCGTCTCCGTCCGACGGAGCGAGCTGCACTGCTACATGGTTTCTCGGGCTTTCCCGAAGGTTGTTCGCCAAGAGGCGGAACAGCACGAGAAAATGCCAGTCTGTCAGAGTGTAGCCTAAAAACAGTAAACTCCCGCCTCCAATCGCCCGATCGACACGATGTGCTAAAAGCTTGTTGTCCCGAGCAATATTAACAAGAAACTCGAAATAATCGTCTTCAGTGACAACGGCTGATTCCGCGTGCGGTGTGCGACCATGAAAGTGATAAACAAGGGGACTCGAAGCATTATAGTCAGCCTCAGGATCTACCGTCGGCGCGTCTTTTATATATTTATTCCATGGGCAAACGGCTATTTTTGGCTCCTTGTCCGCTTGCCTTAGCGCCTGCTCCATCCAATCGTCGAAGTTGCTTGTAAGATAAACGTGGAACGGAAGTCTCGCAAGTACCCGATGGGGCTCATTAAGTATATCAAAGGGAGGAGGAGAAAGGTTTCTGTAGAGGGCGGCAAATTCGTCTTTGACAAACATCGGATTAGCAAAGCCAGCGTCGTCGATAGCTAGAAACTGTGCGACACGCTCTAGTTTTTGCATGTCGTCTATCACCGGAGAGAGCTGCAGCGTCTCTGTTTGGTCCAATATACGCACGACGGCAATCCGATCGCTCGCGCTTAACGTCGGTGAATTGAGCAGGAGTGCAATGTTCTGCCTGAGCCAGGCTAGTCGACTCTTTAAGGCGTGCGACGTGTCAAGCGGGTATTCGCATTTGTTTGCCCAGTCCTGTGCTAGTTGCTCGTTCTGCGGATAGGGAACCTCGGATTTCCACCGCCGAGCATCATAACCAACCGGAGATGCCGTGCAAGCGCCGGATCCAATGACTGGCGTACACTCGCCATCTTGAATGCGAACGAGAAGCCTTTTCCACGCCTGGTCATCAAGGCCGCGATAAGCTGGTGTTGAGGGAGGAGCGTCCCTTTGAGATTGTGCATCGATTAATGGTGCAGCATTCATGATCGTTTTTTATACTTTGGTAAGAGATCTAGACCGTGGAGGTCATGTGAAGAAAGGCATCTAGAGCGTCAAAATGGATCTGCAGCTTGCCAGCGCTGTTTCAATTGCGTACAAAATTGTCGTGCAGTACCCCAGAAGATTTTCATGTCCATGGCCGCGAAATATTTTTTTAGATACTCCTGCTGTGCCTCCATTTGGGGATCGGTTTCATCAGGAGGTTTTAAAACTACGACACTGCTAAACTGATTTCGGGGGCGTAGAGCTTGGAACATCACTCGGAAGTTCCAATCCCCTAGGCGGTAACCAATAAAGAGCAAAGTTGTAGTCGCGATAGCATTTTCAATTGGAGGAGGTAATAGTTGTGAATTCCCGGTCATGCTGGCGAGGAACGTCAAGTAGTCGTCTTCTGTCAGGACCAGCGATTCCGAAACGTCCATCGAGCCATGCAAATGAAACACAAGCGGATTAGCCGGGCTCGGTGTGTAATTGAGTTTCTGGTCAAATACAGATGGTCGCTTTTGTAGATGCTGATACCACCGACAGATCTCCTGACGCGGGTCCTTCTGTTTCCAGTTCAGCGCGTGGAGCATGAAATGATCGTAATTTGTGGTGATAAAGACCGGTAGCGGGAGGCCGGCCAGTGTTCCATGCGGCTCCCCGTCTACAGAGAATTCCGGAGGCTTATATTTGGGTGGACCAGCAGCACGCAGAATCTCGATTACGTCTTCTTTTGGCGCGTTTGGATCCTCGTGTAGTGCGCCGTACTGGGCTATGCGGACGAGGTCCCTATCTGCAAAGGGATAGCTATATCGCTTTGCTAGCTCCTCGGCTAAGTCTGCCCCGAGTGGCAATGAGCCAAACGATGCGCCGGCCCCGAGGAAAGGGGTACACTTCTTCTCTTTGATTCGTAAGAGAAGTCTTTTCCAGTCAGAATCTCGAAGCTCTTCCGTCATTCGTCTTTCTTATTCTTATTCCGCCTGGAACGATAACTATCGCCAGTACGGAATTTTGGCTCGTAGCTTCAATTACATCACGACGTCGAAATCCGACAATTACCCGATCGGGTGAGTTGGTCTTCCGAAGGAGCGGGGAGAGCAACCACCCGAAACACCCGAGGGCTCACTCGCTCAGTGAGCCGCTTGATCACCCCGCCTTTCCCGGCCGCGTCTCTGCCTTCGAAGAGAACGATGATTCGTGCTCCGGCATGTTTCACCCAAAACTGTAATTTGACCAACTCTGCATGAAGTTTAGCCATTTGCTCTTCGTACTCTTTGCGCTTGAGCTTCGATTTAGGATCCGATTGTTCGGAATGATCGTTTTGAGCGTCGCGGACTTTAGTCTTTCTCTTCTGGTGCATAGTTAGTCAGATTTTCGCGAAGCTTTAAGAAGCACTATTCAGATTGAATCTCACAACGCTCGTCTTCGCGATGTATTTTGATGGTCGAAGGCTTTTTCAGCATCTTCGGCGCGTTCAAGATTCGAGCCTTGACTTGCTATTGCCATCGCGATTGCCATCACCGCGGCAGAGCTTTGAACGACCGCGCCAAAAATTAGATCCATCAGTGCGCAGGAAATTTCTCGCTTTGCGATGCGGGTGGCCAGAGTCGACCTCGCCTTCGCGGCAGCAACGAACTTGACCTCCAACCCCGAGTTTACTACGAAGGCATCATTGGAAACGCCGCAGGTGAGGCGCATTCCGGAAAAGAGAGAAAGATCATGACTCAAACTCCGAACACTTCGATGAAGGTCGCTTCGAGCACTTCCCCAAGTGTCGGCGACCCGCATGCCTTGCCTGCCGATGAAGTATTGAACACATTGCAAAGTCGGCGCGACGGTCACTCCGCCGCCGAGGCCGCCGACCGGCTTAAAGCCGTAGGCCTAAACCGACTTCCTGAGCCGCCGAAAGAAGGGTTGTTGAAGCGGTTCTTCAAGCACTTTAACGATATTCTGATTTACATTCTCCTCGGCACCGGCGTGGCGAAGGCGTTCCTCGGGCATTGGGTCGACGCCTGGGTGATTCTGGCTGTGGCGGTGATCAACGCCGTCGTAGGCTTCCTCCAGGAAGGCAAGGCCGAAGAGGCCCTCGAAGGTATCCGGAAGATGCTTTCCCTGCGTGCCCGCACTCGACGCGAGGCGGAGTGGGTCGAACTCGACGCTGCAGACCTCGTGCCGGGCGACATCTTGCGGCTTCGCTCTGGCGACCGCGTACCGGCTGACCTCCGGCTCATCGAGGCGGTCAACCTGCGTATCGAAGAATCCGCTCTTACAGGGGAATCTGTGCCTTCCGATAACGGAATAGAGCCGATGGATGCTAAAGCCGGAATCGGCGACCGACGCTGTATGGCCTACTCCGGCACCCTGGTCGCAGCCGGAACCGCCCTGGGAGTGGTTACCGCAACCGGTGAATGACGGTTCGCCATCTGGTCACCCGTGTTGGACAATACGATGTAGAGGGCATCGGCTACGTACCCGAGGGTCGGGTCTCCCGGGAGGGACAGGAGGCTTCGCTTAAGGGCAACTCGGATCTGCAGGCACTGGTCGAGGTAATGGCCGTTTGCAACGATTCGCAGATCGCCCAAGAGGACGGCCATTGGAAAGTGATCGGAGACCCACCGAAGGCGCGCTGCGCACGCTCGCTCGAAAGATCAACTTCGAAACCGGGGCTTACAAGCGACTGGCGGTCATTCCCTTCGAGTCGGAAAACAAGTTTATGGCCACACTCGACAAAGTGCCGGGAAATGGCCTGCGCATCCTCCTCAAGGGAGCGCCGGACCGGTTGCTCAGCCGCTGCGCTGAGCAGCGCGCCTCGAATGGTGCCTCGGAACCACTCGATCTTGCCTTCTGGGAGAAACAGATCGACGCACTTGGCGGTCAGGGTCTGCGCGTCCTTGCCGCCGCCAGTCGCCAGGCCAAGGAGGACAAGAGCGACCTGACACTGGGAGATCTCGACAGGGACCTGGAGTTTATGGGGTTGGTCGGGATCATCGATCATCCCCGCCCGGAGGCCATCGAAGCCATCGCAGCCTGCAGGCATGCAGGTATTCGCGTCAAGATGATCACCGGTGACCACGCGGGTACCGCTACCGCCATCGGTCGCGAGATGGGTATTACCGAAAATCCTAAAGCCGTCACTGGTACCGAACTCGAAGCTGCCTCCGACGAGGACTTGCGTCGGATCGTCCACGCCAGTGACATCTTCGCCCGAACTAGCCCCGAGCATAAGCTCCGGCTAGTACAGGCGTTGCAGGCCAACGGCGAAGTGGTGGCCATGACCGGCGACGGCGTCAACGACGCGCCGGCGCTTAAGCGCGCTGACGTCGGTGTGGCGATGGGCATCAAAGGTACTGAGGCGACCAAAGAGGCTGCCGAGATCGTGCTGGCTGATGACAATTTTGCCTCGATCGAGCGCGCCGTAGAAGAGGGCCGCACCATCTATGACAATCTCCAGAAGGCGATCCTTTTCATCCTGCCAACCAATGGCGCCCAGGCGCTTGTTATCCTGGTAGCAGTTCTTTTAGGGCTGGATCTGCCGCTGTCGCCGGTGCAGATCCTGTGGGCCAACATGGTAACCGCCGTAACCCTGTCGCTGGCGTTAGCCTATGAACCTGCAGAACCGGGGTTGATGCGGCGTCCGCCACGCCGGCCGGGAACGCCGATCCTGGGGGAATATGCCCTTTGGCGAATCGCCTTCGTCTCGCTACTGATCGGTGCCACGACCATCGCCGTCTTTCTGTTCGAAGAACGCCGGGGTTATTCAAACGAAATGGCGCAAACCATGGCGGTGAACACCCTGGTGCTCGGCCAAGTGTTTTATTTGTTCAATAGTCGCTTCCTGCGAGAATCCAGTTTGCGGCTGGATTTGCTGTTTACGAACCGCGTGGTTTGGATCGCCATCGGCGGACTGGCCGTGCTGCAGGTGTTGTTCGTGTATGTCTCCTTCTTGAACGTGTGGTTCCACTCGGCACCAATCCCCGTCCGTGACTGGCTGTTGCCAATCGGCATCGGGTTTGCCATCTTCCTGGCAGTCGAGGGCGAGAAGGCGCTCGTCCAGACACTGAAGCCCGCGACCGGCGACAGGATGCCGAGCGCGTAGATATTGCCTCCCTGCTCACGCCTCTATTCCATATTCCGCATGATGGTTGCCTGCTCTTTGACGAAATCCGGTTTTGCCACTAATTCGCTCTGCGCTTTAATTAACGCAATTACTTCATGAGCGATTGCTGGCGCCGCTGTTAGACCAGGGGAAGAAATACCAGCCACATGAACAAACCGTTGGTCTTTGCTAGAAGGAGCAATCCAAAAATCATCGGTTTCCACACAAATGGAACGAGAACCACTAAAACACTGCAAGTCTTTTCCACCCTTAAACTAGGAATCATTCTCTTGGCAATCACACCGATCGCTTCAAATTGTTCGATGGTAATTAATCGGGTATCTTCTTTAGCGATGCCATCTTCAGCACTAGGCCCAATTAATACATGACCATCCAACATCGGAGCTACAATCACTCCCTTGCCATAAATTGTTGGTATTACGAATAAAATATGATCGTTGATAATACCGCGTTCAAACTTAACAGTTAGGCACACTGGATCTACTATATGAGAACTAGTACATAACAAACCCGCCATAACTTGTGCATTAAGATTAGGTTCGATTTCCAGGCATTGTTTATTGTTTAAAATTGCCATTTCATCTGCTTTTAAACCATTAGTGAGGCCTTGCTTATATAGGGTTGTAAGTTCGCTGGTTTCTAAATCATTAAAAGCCAAAACTAATGAATCAACATTTTTATGGGGGGAAGTTAAGTTCTTTAAACCATTCATTTTCATACCCGTGTCTTCCCAAAAGATTTAACTTGGCCTGCAACGTTCCTGGGGTAGGATCTAAGCCGCCGTGAATAACGCCGGAGTTGCCTGCCGAGGTTTCCTGAGCGACTTGTAAATTGGTTTTGACAATCGCAATTTGTAAGGCATATTTTGCAAGCTCTCTAGCAATGGCTGCTCCAATTACCCCCGCACCAATTATAAGAACGTCAAATTCTTGTAATTCTTTGACCTTCATAAAAAATCTCCACCAAAAACTAGTTCCCCAGATTATATGGTCGTCGGACCAACGACGTCGCTCCAGATCATCGGTGTCTTGCTCGGCGACCGCGAACTTCTGCAGGCTCTGCTTCCACCGTCCACCAAACTTTCCATCGCCTAGTTTCTGTCGCTTTGGCCGCGGACTGATGCCTCGGGCGGCTCATCATGATGCAGTCGCCGAAATCCGTCGAAGGCCGCGTACTTATAGGCGTAGCTATAAGTTGGGGTGTTCATCGACACCTCGTTGAACACGCAAAGGGTGGCGCCAAAGTGAATGACCATTTGCCCGATACCGACCAGCTCCGAGGCAATGTCGCCGATGCAATGCACACCAAGCAATTTTTGGTTGTCCTTCCTGAAAATCAATTTTAGGAGGCCGCCGTGGCCGGCGATGGCACCACGCGGAATTAGCTCAAACTCGGAACGACCCACCTCGTAATCAATGCCTTGTGCCTGGCATTGTTCCTCCGTCAGTCTCGCACCGGCGACTTCAGGCATGCCGTAAACGGCCGAAACCGGCGTGGGATCAACCACGCCTTCAAAAGGGATACCCAATGCGTGGCTCGCAGCGGCGCGACCCTGCTCCGTTGCGATGGATGCCAGGGTGGGACCGAGCACGTCCCCGGCGGCGAAGACCCCGTCGGCCGACGTGCAGAAATGTTCATCGACCACGATTCGGCCACGGGAGTCGGTCTTTACGCCCGCGGCATCCAGGTCCAGTCCTTCTGTGTTGGCAGCGCGTCCCGCGGCGAACAGAATCGTGTCCGGTTGGAATTTCGCGCCAGTTGAGAGCAACACTTCGAGGTTGCCAGCCCCCGTGCGGGCGATTGTATCGACGGCGGCGCCAAGCACGACCGTCACCCCCCACTTGCGGAACAGCTCATCCATTCGGCGGGACATCTCCCCGTCCATCATGGGCATAAGGCGATCCGCCATATGCGCGAGCGTCACGCGCGCGCCCAGCGCGTGGCAAATGGTCGCATACTCGACCCCAACCGGCCCGCCGCCCACGATCAGGATGTCCTTCGGTACTTAATTCGGAACCTGCTCTGCCATGCACACCGACAACGAATTAATTCACTTCCTTCTGTCAAGATTTGTTGACTGACCACCTTTCCCCCCCCTCTTCAGGATCAGGAGATCTGAATCTGGAGAGCACCGTCTCTTTCATAACGGGTTTGCTCACATAGGTACTGACGTGATTCTGGCGGGTCTTCACATTCTTTAACGGTTCGCACTTCGCGCCCCGTGTGAGAATTCTTCTCTTCTTCCTGAGGCGGATCTACGGACAAGTGAAATACCGGTCGATCGCGTAACCGATCCTCTAACTGTGAGGAATTTCTCTATCCCCTCCACGCCCACCTTACTTGAGGATTGACGCCACCGGCTTTTAAGCATTTTTCTATCGCCAACGTATTCGCCTCCGTCGCTGATCGCTTGCCGAGGGAGATACCTACGATCGAACCGTGACCACTCGGATGCCAGGCAACGGCTATCGCTCCGTAGCCGATAACATCGGTCGCGGCGACAATTCTGCCTTGTGTCCCATATTTAATACGAGTTTCGGTGAGCGCCCTCTGCTCCTCTCTCGCCACTGGACCTCCGTATGCCGTGGCCCACTGGCCATCACCCGCACATGCCACTGCCGCGCCTGCATTGCCGTCTTCGGAGGCTAGGACCGAGAAACCTAGCAAGGTCAACGAAAAAAGTGCTTTTCTCATCTTTTACTCTCCTGCCTAGACAATTAACCTCCCTCAGGGGGATCTACAATCTTTATTGGGCAATTCAAAATCCGAATGTCGATCACGTTTGGAACCACAGGGGGGATCATTGACCCATTTAGCAGTCTGAGATCCGGAATCAACCGAAGCCAGGCGGGCTGAGGTCCACCTCCTGGAATCTCGCCTGGGATTGGAGTCTTGCCCAAGGCGATTATACCTCCCGTCACTATTACGTTTCCGACTCCAGGGGCCTTCCTGAAGGCGTCCCAAGGCGATTGCGCTGAGCTGACTATCACCGCGTTAAATCGCTACGTCGACAGGCGCGATCGGCGTCCCAGGAACCTTCGCAACGCCGGGGCCAGGTCCGGCGATACCAGGACCAGCGAACTCGTCAGGAACAGAGCCTCCACGGGGGTCGGTGGTCGCAATATCCTCGATCGAGCTGAGTTCCTCCGTCACTGCGTTATTCTGGTCAGTCGGATCCACAGCCTGATTAACGGCTGGGGGATCGGTCGGGTCAGCGGTCGGGGCTTGCGCCACAGTGGTCGGATCGGTCGTCGGCGCGTCAGGATCCGCATTATCAGTCGTTGTTGTAGTCGTCGCTGCGACCGCAGCGGCATCCGTAGTAGTCGTGGTCGCAGCGGCAGCAGCCGCAGCAGTTGCCGCGTCATCGGAGGTAGCAGCCGCAGCATCGGACGTAGCTGCCGCCGCGTCGGCGGCACCATTACTCGCGCTATCGCTTTCACCCCCATCGGTTCCGCCAGTCCCGCCATCAGTTCCACCATCCCCTCCGGTTCCGTCAGTCCCACCGTTACCGCCATCAGTTCCGCCATCACCGGTTCCACCGGTGCTGCCGCTTCCAGTACCATCGCCTCCACCATCGCTGCCATCGGCCAGAAACGTAATTTTGGAGGGCGGCAAGAGCGCAGCAAAGCGCTCGAAGTGACTATCAATGGTGCGGAGAAAAGCCTGATAAGCATTTCTTGCGGCGAAACCAAATCCCTGAGACTCAAGCCGTTGTGCGCTTAGGAGTAAGCCAGCGAGGATCACCAGAAATGACAGTCTTTTGCCCATCGCTCTCTTTAAAAACCTGACGCCTCAAACAATCAGGTTTTTATTGGCTCACCCGATTGCCTGTCAACCGAATTCAAACTTTTGCTGCTTTCTGTTAGATCCGTGCAGTTTCAGCGAGGTCCTCGAAGCGGTTCGGCTGAAAACTCAATTCGACAACGGGCGGCAGGACGATGAAGGAGAGCGAATAGCGAGTTCTTTGAGGCTCAATCGCCCATGTATTCTGTCAAGAAACAGCGCCGCTTCTCTAGCTCCGCTCCCGCGACTATGTAAGAGTTCTTCCCACGGCTTACCCCAAATCTCGCTGACGGATCGGACAATTGCAGTCCAGGAAAGCGCCTCTGCCGAGGCCCCGCCTCAGTCCGGTCTGTTGGTCACGGTCCCCTCGCAATAGCTTGCGCATCTCTGTCACGAACTGCTCTGTACCAAAAA
>CAWAIK010000006.1:0-472004 GCA_963782115.1 uncultured Verrucomicrobiae bacterium | reverse complement strand
CCTTACAATCACTGCATGTTCACGACTCGACCCGATCTCGAACCGTCACAGGACCAACGGTTCGTTGAAGCTCTGTCCGGGATGAGCTACGACAATCCGAGTCACCGCGCCGTGCTCGACGCCGAGGGGCTCCGCCACTGGGAGCCGCCGCACCTCGATGGATACGACTCCCTGCGGCAGGCGTCTGCGCAACAGGGATTCTTCAACCGCTCGAATTCGTGGTTGACCGAGGCATGAAAAGAGTTCCGGTTGGAACCGGTTTCTTACTCTCGGCAGATGTCACGCGCAGTTGAAGATCGTCGCCAATCGGCGCCGATGCTGGCTTTCGCGCTCGAAAGCCCTACGCACGGCGGCGAAAGACTCGGCCAGCGGAAAGATGTCGGGGGTGACGAGCATATCGGCGTCCGCGGCTCCTACCGGATGCCAGTAGACGCCTTCCGCCGTTATCGTAATCTCAGGCGCCAAATCGGCGCGAGCAAGTGCAACGCCTTCCGCGGCGAAGCCCCGCAGCGCAATGCGGCGGATCACCCGGTCCTCTTCTCTGATCTTGTGTGCATCCAGAAAGCGCCGGAACTCCTCGGCCTCGAGGTCAGTGGAAACGGTCGCTGCCAATCGCACCCGGAACCCTTCCCCGCGAGCGTACTCCACGCCTTGCCACGCGCGCAGCCAAGTGCCCGCTCCCCGATGGCGGTCATGGAGCTCAGGCGTCGGACTGTCAAGGCTGATCTGCAGCGTCAAGCGATCGCTTGGCAGGGAACGGAGGGTTTGGAGGCGCCGTCCTGCGAGCAGCATCCCGTTGGTGAGCACCGTTGTGGGCGCCGCGGCGGTGCACGAAGCCAGGATGTCGCCGATGTCTGCCAGCACAAAAGGTTCGCCACCGGTCACGAAAATTTCGCTGACGCCTATCTCGGCTGCTTCGGCGGCGATCCGCCGAACCCGCGCAAGGCCAAGCTCCCGCCGTGGTACTTTGGGCGAGGAACGCACGCAACAATAGTCGCAGTGCAGGTTGCAGTCGAAATTCGTGTAGAGCCAAAGGCGCGAACCGACCGGGCGATCGGCGTCGGCATTCGCCGGAGCCTCCCCGCACCGGATCACCCACCGTGTGCGGTCCAACTCGACAGCCGTATCGACCAAGGTGTTGTGCGTAAAGCGGCACCAAGCTTCAAGGTCGGCGCCAAGAGTCCCTTCGCTACTAATGACCGCCAGGAGATCGCCCGGAGCACATCGGCGCAGCGCAACAATCAGCTCGGGGAGCAGGCCGGTGGCAAAAGATTTACCGCCGGCGTCGAGCTCGATTTTCGCTTTGGTTGGCATGCGCTAGTATCTCACAATCCACCAAGCTTTCGCGGCCTCCTTCTATCCTCGCGTTGAGCGTCGAAATAAAATCTCGGTTGTACCGTTGTACTCATACCTGTCATCGCGTCAACTCAGGTGTGAATTACGACAGGGCTCGAACCAGGCGGCCCCATAAACCGCGATCGTCCAACTGCTGCTTACGCCGCAGCAGGATAGCATCCAATCCCAGACTGCGTCCCGGTCGTTGAACCAGGAGCATGATCTGGAACCTATAGATTATTCCCGCCCGACAGTCGAATGGTTGCGATCGCTGCTAAAGGCGACGCGAAAGAATGTCGCAGCGATACGGCATGTCGCCAGTATCGTTCCCTTAAAGGTGCCGGAAACTTTGGAGACGCCGCCACGGCGTCTGCGATGATTCACAGAGATTTCCAAGACGCGGGCCCGCTTCTGTGCCAGTAACATTTGCATCTCCAGGTTCCAGCCGTACGTTTCCTCTCGCATAGGCAGCGAACGCAGCAGCTCCGAGCGGATCGCGCGAAAAGGAGACATATCGGTAAAATTCACGCCGTAACGCACCCGCAGTAACCAGCCGGCCAATCGGGCCGCGAAAATTTGCTGCCTATTGAGACTACCTCGTTCTCGAATCCCGCGCGTACGTGAGCCGATCACAAAGTCAAAGCGGTTCTCCTGGATCGGGCGGATCAATTCGTTGATAAATTCCGGACAGTCGCTGCCGTCGCCGTCGATAAACACCACGATATCGGCGCCTGATTTAACAGCTGCGTTCACGCCTGCCTGGCAAGCTCTACCGTAGCCTCGAGTCGGTTGGCTGACCAGGATAGCGCCTGCGTTCTTAGCCGCTTGAGCCGTGCCATCCGTACTTCCATTGTCCACGACGATAATCTGGTTCACGAGGGTACGCGGAACCGAGCGAACGACTTCGCCAATGACTTCCGCTTCATTCAAGGCGGGAATAACTAAACAGACCATCATCGGCGTAGGGTGCTCAGGTGTCGACCTTCCGGAGAATGCCTTTTTGCCGGAGAATACGTTCTGCAGCGGCGAAATATTCTTGGACGCTACCCTGCTGGCGAATCCATTCGAGATAACGTTCGATCCCTTCTTCCAGCCCCACGGCCGGTATATAACCAGCTTTCCGGATCACGGTAGTATCGGATATCAGATGCCGCATTTCGCCAGGCCGAAACTCGCGATTAACGATCGGCGCGAGCCGTATTTGCAACGCGTCGGAGATCATTCCGGCAACCTGTTTGATGGTGACCGCTCGCCCGCTTCCGACGTTCACAGCCTTTCCGTCCAGCTCGTCCGAAGTTGCCGCGAGGAGGTTGGCCCGAGCGATGTCCTCGACAAAGCTGAAATCACGAGTTTGCTCTCCATCTTCGTAAATTACCGGCGGCAGATTGTTAAGCAACCGCGTGCAGAAGATAGCGATGACGCCAGTGTAAGGGTTAAATATCGATTGGCGCGGGCCAAAAGTGCAAGAGTATCGTAAGGCAACGGTGGGAAGTCCAACCTGCCTTCCCCACGCGAGCACGAGTTTTTCCTGATCCACCTTTGTGATTGCGTAGACTGTCTCTCCTCCGATGGGCGCGTACTCCGGTGTCGGCACTGATTTTGTCGGACTCTGACATGCCGGGCAACGAACCGAAAAATCGCCACGCCGAAGCTGCTCGACAGGTCTCAGCCCAGGGAAGACCAAGCCATGTTGGGGGCATTCTCCTGCCCCCTCGGGATAGACCACCTGCGAAGAAGCAACCACGATTTTTCGAATTCCGAGATTTTGTTCCCGAATAATTTCCAGAAGCTGTGCCGTTCCGAAGCTATTTACGGCCACGTACTTTGAGATCTCGGGCATATAGCCACCGTAAGCTGCCTGGTGAAACACCACGTCGATTCCATCCATCGACGACTCGACCACTTCTCGATTGCGCATGTCGCCGTTCACGAATTCTGCACCATTCCGGATGGCCGCTTGCAGCCAAGGCGGCTTGCCATCCCGGTGGGTTTGCGGTTCGAGGTTGTCGAGAACGCGGACTGACCAACCTTGCGCCTGCAGCAGATCGACAATGTGCGAACCGATGAGTCCAGCACCTCCGGTAACGAGTGCCCGTTCTTTTTGAGGGGATAATGACATGAATTGCTAGTTAAATCTTCGTCGCCGTTCTTGAACTGCGTTTACGCATTATCCACATCAGGACGAGAAGAGCAAAAAACGGAAGAAAAATCCGGGATTGAAATCGGAAAAGGTCGTCCCCCGATTGTTCGATCAGTGAACGATAAAGAGGCCAAGTGATTAATGTAAACCCGAGCGCGGCGGAATTGGGAACGAAACATAGGAAAAGAGCTATCCAACTGTAGTACCAAGGATAATAGGGAGAGAGGAGGGTCGAAAACGTGAGCGCGAGCACGAGCGCAGGAAGGATCCACTGGCCTTGATCCCTGTCTTCTCTTCCTAAAGGGGCCTGTCGATAAAATGCCCAAATGGCAATCACCCCAAGACTGGCCAATGCAATCGAAGTGAAGACGGCCGGTGGCAAATCGTGCACGACACCGCACCAATCCAATATGTAATCGATCAGGTTTAGCAGATAGTAACGCTGACCGCTCTGTAGTCCTTCTTCTTTGGCGTATTGTGGTAGGAAACCAAGAACACCGGCGCCTGCACCGAGCACATAGGGAAAATAACAAATGACGATTGTGATCGCGAAAGCGATTGGCAATTTCTTGTCCCATCTCTTATAGATGGCTGGTAGCAGAATGACAGGAATGAATTTAACTAAGGTTGCCGCTCCAAGAGCAAATCCGGCGATCCCAAATTTCTGATGCGCGCGGGCGAAGAGAGCGAGGGCGATGAAGCATATCATGAGCGCATCGATATGCCCCGATCCGCCAAATTCGAAGATTGGTAACGGATGCCACGCATAGACGATCACTCGTTCCGCCGGCTGACCGATCGCTCTCAGAGTGGCCGCCACCAATCCCATCGTCGCGAGATCTAACAGAACGAGTGCGCCCTTGAATCCTGGAATGCTCTGTGTCACCCGCGTCACAACGAAAAAGAAGATTTGCGCTACAGGCGGGTAGATGGTATGTGCATATTGTTTGCGATTAATGTTTGGATAGATGGAATCGTCCCGGAACCCTGCAAGCCGGGGATCAACCGGAACATAGAGATACGGATTGATGCCACCCCCCTGGAGGCGTCCATCCCAGATGTAGCGATAGATATCCGTTGAGAGCCGGGGAGGATCGAGCGGCACGAGTATCAATCGAAACACCGCACCCCCAATTAAAATGATCAAGAGAGTGTTTGCTGGAAATTTCTTGCGCCGGAACGTCCACCTCACTGCGAAAATAAAAGGAATCCCGGAAATCGATAGCAAGACGAGTACTGGATAGAAGCGGTTGTGACGATGTGCCCCAAATAGATACAGCTCGATAATCAACAGGAGAATCCCGAGTCCGATAAGCGTCCACGGCGCTTGCTTCTCGTTCGAGTTCCGGATTGGTTGATCGCCAGAGATCAACTCTTCACTCATACAGTTCGCGCCGAGGTGGGCGTCTGCGGCCAGATTCGACTGGTACCTTCACGTAACAAAATTTGGCGCAGGAATTCTTTGGTGTACGGAGCGGGTGAGCCTCGTGGGACTGCCTCATTTGCGCGCTCAGGAAATAACTCAGATAACAGGCGTCTGAGCGACATTTGATCATCCACATCGTACCAGGCAGGCAGTGCGATAGATGGCAGACTGATCTCTTTCGCTCTTTCGACAGTTTCGACATAAACCCGGTCCGTGTTCCAGGTGACGTCTTCAAAAAGCCTTGAGTGTGCGTGCCGGAGCCCTAAGACGTAGTACCCGCCATCCCAGCATGGACCGATCACCATTCGATCCTTAGGTTCCTTGAGAAAAGTCGATAGATCGCGCAAGCAGTAAAACGGAAGCGTGGGACTATCAGAGTCTATCAGGCAGACCGCGGAAAATCCGACGGAAAATAGATCTTCGGTTGCGCCTAATAGCCGGGTGCCAAAGCCGCCTTCACGCTGAGCGATCATTTTGAATCCCGGTGGCAAAAGCTCCCCAAGATCATCCTCGGACCCAACCGGCGTGTAAATCGCGATACCCACCACGAAAGGATCTTCACGGCTTAAGGCTTCGATCGCCGCGCTTGTATCCTTTAGGAAGCAACGGCTGATACTTGCTGCTTCTTCTGACGACAACGGAGGAGAAAGGCGGGTTTTGGAAAAGCCTTTTCGGGGCGTTTTGATCAAAATGCCCATCGCACATTTTTCCGTTACAGCGGGATTCGGGCGGGCTGAAGTCAGTATCTCAAGTTTCATCGTGTGCGTATATGGAGAACGTATTTCGGTGTGCTTGCGACGCGCTGCCTAGTGTTTTCTTTGGGAGCGATTGCGAGGGTTTCGCTATTCTCGAATCCTCATTCCAGGCTGCGCCTGTCGTTCGTGCTCCAGCCGCTCCTGATCCTCGCGCTGACGGCGTTCAGCCTCCGGACGTTCTCTCTCCCTCTGTTTACCTTCCAGTTGCTCTCTCTCCCGTTGTTCAGTCTCTTAGGCGCTCCTGATCCTCGTGTTCGCGGCGTCGTGCGTCCAGTTGTTCCTTTTCCTGACCTTCACGAATCTCTGCCGCAGCTCGTTCTCTTTGCTCGCGCTCGTCGCGTTCCGTCGCGGTGTTCATTAAAGCCCGCTCTACAGCAGATGCACAACGGAATCCTTTCCGTTTCGTGCACTAACGACGCGGGTAGTCTCAGGAAGAGGCGTGGATTGGGGATTGAGCTTGGGCAGGCGAAGTTCTTCGAGAATTCTCCGGCATCTCAGAGATGACCCGTCATCATTGATCGCCGGTTTTGCGAGGCCTGCCGCGAGGGCCTTCTCCTCGATTCAAGGCTTTGGATTTCTTCGCATCGGAAGCGGGAGAAGCGATCGCTCGTTTCGCCCGAATGTCCGTGTTGGCCGCTATTTCAATGTGATCAGCAACAAATGCAGCAACAAAAAATAGTGTATTCATAAGATGCTGATAATAAGACCTTCCCTGGCTGCACTAACGGCCGCGTCGCGCTGTCCAAAGTCGAACAGAAGCCATTTCATTGTCAACTCGAATTGATAGAGAACATCGAAATGAAGGGGATCACCCTCGGTCAACGTCACCGCTGCCTGCAACGACCCTCCGGTAGCCAGTGCCCTCTTAAGCGCGGCTTGGCTCACCTCGAGCTTGGGAAAGGGAACGAAGAATCCTTGGTAGCCGGCCGCTGCAGCCAGCGATAGAAAAGGGTAATAGGCGGACTTACTAACGCCCACGAGCGCGAGCGCCTGCCTCGCGTTCTGCCAGGCCGCTCGAGTCGCCGGATTCAATTGCTCGGCCAGATCAATCAGATCCGCAAGCGTATATTCCTTTCGTACGTCGACTAATTCCTTGCCTTTCTCCAATGCTTTAGCGGAGCCATTCCGCAGAGCATTTTCGTACGCCGGCAGGTTGGGAGGGGCCCAGGGTCTGTCGGAGGTGGGAGCCACCTGTTCTCGATTCGATGCCGGCACAGCGGTTTCAATCTCTGCGATCCCGAGCCAGAAAGCTGCAAAAATTGCCGCGCATCCCGGCAGTCTTCGGAAGCGCGATCTGTTCAGGTGAAACCACATCGTCGAAGAGCAATACCGCGTTAAACGTCAGCGCCTCCGAGAACTGCGGCTCCAAAAGGCCCACATTCCGGAACCCTGGGTCATTGAGACCTTTCGATCGGCAACCCAAGCTCAATGAGAAAAGAATCATGGCCCTCTACGACTCGCTAACTTTCATGACCCAGAGCCAGAACATCGTATGGTTGGGCGGCACCGGGGTCGGCAAGAGCGGTTTGGCCACCAGCTTTCTGATCCACGCAATCAGCCAGGGCTACAGTGGTCGTTACGTGCTCTTTGCCGAACTGCTCGCCGAGTTCTACCGATCCTGTGCCGATCGTTCCGAAGCCAAACTGCTGAGCAAATATCTCTGCTATGACTGTCTCTTAATAGACGAAATTGGCTACGTGGAGGTTGAAGCGGTTCAGGTCGGGCTTTTCTTCACCTTGATGCACAATCTCCTCGCATGCGGGCGCTAAAAAGGGGTCGTATACATTCAGAGAAGTCCCATTCTCAAATGATTGAAGTTAATCGCCGGAGTTCCACGTTTTTCCAGAGCTGCATACAAACGCAGATCGTCCGTGAGAATGAGAAGTCCATCGTCTGAGGCCTGTGCCAATGCCGAATCAGCTAGCCCGAACGAGACAAAGAGTGTGTGCTGCGCCAGAATGCCGCTTTTCTCGTATTGCTCGTCGAGTTCCACGAAGTGCCCAGCCAAAAACTCGAAGAACGGTCGAAGTACTGATTGTGCGCCCTTCTCCGACAGGTTGCTCACCTCGGTAAGCACATGGGGCGTTGTCACTCTGCGGTCGAATAACTCGCAAAAGCGGAACAACAGATCGAAATCTTCAAGAACATAAGTATTCAATCGCTTTAGCCGCGCAACCAGTGAGCGGTCGTGCAATCCGGCCAGAAGAAGCAGCAATAGATTTGAGTCAATGAGTACTCCCCCATGCTGCGCCTGACCCTGGATCGCCTTCCCACCGATTGGCAGAGCTCTTACGGCCATCCGGTGTTGGTGGTCGAAACCTTCGTCGATGTTGCCCAGTTTTGCGGTACAGTTTATTCGGCCAGCGGCTGGAGCGAACTGGGCCAGACCGACGGCTGGGGCCGTCATCGGCGCGATTACTACGTTAAACACGACCAGCCCAAACGCCTCTTCTGCCGCCAACTGTTCAAAAACGCCCGCCGCAGTCTTCAGGCCGAACATCTCAAGCCAGCGTTGGCGGTGGTCGAACAAAAGGTGTCGCCACCCTGCACGCGTACGGTGAAGGAAATCCGCTCGATGGTCGAACACTTCAAGGCCGTGCCAGACTTTCGCGGGCGCTTCGAGTCCTATCCGCTGTGGTCGATGTTAACGATCCTTCTTTTAGCCACTCTCTGCGGTGCTCCGCGCGGGCAAAAGGATATCGCCAAGTTTGCGCGGGGCTTGAGCCAAGCGCAACGCCGGGCTCTTGGCATCCGGCGTAACCCAAAAGGCAAGTATCCTGCTCCGACACAGCCGACCTTTTGCCGTCTGCTCCAGCGGGTCGATGCCCGTAGGGTGGAGGAAGTCATTTTAGCCATCCAGGAGCAAATGCGCGGCTCGGCGCCCAAAGATCAATTGATCGTACTGGATGGCAAGGAACCCAGGCACGGCAGCGGCGCCTCGATTTTGAGCGCGGTCACCGTACCGAGCCAGCATTACTTGGGCAGTGCACTGGTCGACCAAAAGACCAACGAGATTCCCGTGGCGCGAGAGTTATTTAATCGCCTGGAGCTCGAAGGCCGGTTGGTCTCGTTGGACGCCTTACACACCCAGGACGAAACCGCGCGCGCGCTGGTCTTGGAACACGGGGCCGATTATCTGCTAACAGTCAAAGGGAATCAACCCACCGTGCGCGAACAGATCGAAACCCTCGTTGCCGCCCCTCAGGGCGATTTTCCCCCCTCATGAGCCGACGCCCACCAAGGCTCGCGTGCAGGAAATCAACAAAAGCCGCAAAGAAAGCCGCAGTATTGTCACCGCGCCAGTCACCGGTGAACAGGTCTGCTTCCCATTGGCCGAGCAGGCTGCTCTGCTGTTGCGCCAGACCGAAGGACGCAAAGACGAACTGGTGGCGCTGATCACCAGTGTCGAGGCCTCACGACTCCATGCGACAAACTGGATGCGTCTGAACCGGGATGCCTGGGGCATCGAGAGCGGTTTGCATCAGCGCTTGGATATCTCCCACAACGACGACCGCTGCCGGGTGCGCAACGACAACGCTATGTTGGTTCTCGGAATGATCCTGCGCTTGAGCAATAGCCTCTTCATGCAATGGAGTGGGTACAAGCGACGCCCAGACCATGTCACCACCACCGATTTCCAATCCGCCTTGTCCGAAGACCACCACCGTCCGGCACTCTGCCTAGCCTTGAGCAAATATCCCAACCTCAAACGACTCTCATGAATTGGCGCTGACTCCCCCAGCTTTGTGTCTATTTACAACAGACTCCAAATAACCCATCATGCGACACTGCGAATCTTCATCGATTTAAAGTTGTTGGCGGGGTCGATGACAAACTCTTTGTAGGTCTTGCTGCGCCCGAAAAGATTATCCATCGTGCCAGTATCCGGCAAAATGAAGCTGACCGTGATTTCCCAGTCGCCGGAGTCGGTTTTGCCGACCTCTTCCAGCAATACGTTACGAGCTTGAGGATACATCTCGCGCACTGCCTCGATCGCCGCCTGAACCGGAGCTTTCCAACCTTCCATAAACGTATGTGACGCACCTGGAGCACGACAGTCAAGGAGGTTATTAGGCGCGGGAAAATCGAGCCCGCGATCGCCCACGTCCTTGGCTACTCCTAAAGAATTCCCGAATCGCGAAGAACAATGACCTCCTGGCTATCCGCGTTTCGACCGGGATCGCATAGGCTGTTGGATCGCGACCGAAAAACCTGCCGCCGAGGAGAAGTTATTTGCCAGACTCACCTCGCAGGCTGGAAATCAAAAACTGGACCCGCAAGCTGCAGAGCTGTATTATTCATAAATACCATGTCTTATAAAAATCTTGAGTTGTCATGACCAGCGGGGGAGAACTCTTCATTGTCGATAACAGCGAGTCCGATTGGAAGGGGCTCCGATACCTTGAGGACTGGACAGAAATCGCGAGTGCCTTCGACATTGCGTCTGGTTACTTTGAGATGGGCGCTCTGCTCGCCTTGGATGGCAAATGGCAGAAACTCGATAAAATCCGTATTTTGATGGGTGATGAAGTCTCCGTTCGAACTCACCAGGCAATTCTCGAATCGTTGCGGAGCAGTATCCAAAGCAAGCTGGACGACAGTATTGAGGCGGAAAAAGAAAAGAACGATTTTCTAAGAGGCGCTCCCGCAATTGTTGAAGCAATGCTCAATCGGCAGATCGAGTGCCGCGTTTACACGAAGAGAAAGTTTCACGCAAAAGCCTACATCACGCACGGTCGGATGGCCGTCATTGGTTCGACGGCACTCGTGGGTTCGAGCAATTTCACTATTCCGGGCCTAACCCAGAACATCGAACTTAACATCCAGATTCGTGCCCCTGGCGACGTGTCTCAACTCCAAGCGTGGTACGAGAAGCATTGGGAAGAAGGAGAGGACATAACCCCTGACGTGATCCGCGTTGTTGAGCGGCAGATCGCTCAGTACGCCCCCTTTCAGGTTTACGCGAAGGCGCTCCAAGAATTATTCAAGAGTCACGAACTTCCACCGGAAGCATGGGAGCAAGGTGAATCGAAGATGTATCCAATTTTGGACCAGTATCAAAAAGAAGCGTATCACTCCCTTCTCAAGATTTCTCATCAGCACAAGGGCGCGTTTCTTTGCGACGGTGTCGGATTGGGTAAGACCTTTGTCGGCCTTTTGCTCATCGAGCGTCTGATCATGCACGAACGCAAGCGAGTCGGTCTAATTGTGCCAAAGTCAGGCCGGGTCGCTGTTTGGGAACGAAATCTTAAGAAGTATTTGCCGCATTTGGTCGGGGATTTTTCGAACCTCGTGATTTTCAACCACACTGACTTAATGCGGAAGGGAGCCCAGATGCCGTTCCGGTGGGAGCGCATCAAGCAACTCGCAGATGTAGTGATGATCGATGAGGCGCATCATTTTCGGAATCGGGGTCTTGCCACTACCGACGAAATTCGGTCGCGCTACTGGAAGCTTTACGATCTCGCGGAGAACAAAATCGTCTTCCTGCTGACCGCCACGCCCGTCAATAATAGCCTGACAGATTTCCAGCACATGATTGAGCTTTTCTCTCGCGTCGAGACGCCCGCCACATTTGCGACCACGGTTGGTATTCACGACTTGCCTGCGTATTTCCGTAACCTTGAAAAACAGCTTCTACGGATTGTTCGCCGCAGTGCGCTTGGAGAATCATCCGATCCCGATCAGGTCGAAGTCGAGGAGTTCCTTTTCGAGGATAAACTCTTCCGCGAACTGGTTGTGCAACGCAGTCGCGCATATGTGCGCGCAAGCCAGGAACAGCAGGGCGAAAAAGAAGTCATCTTTCCAGAGAAACAGCCTCCGGTAGTAATACCGTATTCAGTTAAGAAGACTTATGGGCATCTTTTAGAAACACTCGAAAAGGCCTTTGCTCGTGACAAACCTCTCTTCTCCCTCGCCCTTTATTATCCATTAGCCTACTGGAAAGGTGATCCGGCTAAGATCCAAATCTTTGACGAGAACCGCCAAAAGCAGCTTGTGCGTCTCATACGGATCCTGTTTCTGAAGCGGTTTGAAAGTTCAATTTTCGCATTCGATTCTTCCTGCCAGAACCTGCTAGTCAAGTTCCTTGCCTTTCTTCGGAGAAACATCGATCAGACAAACCCGACCGAGGTTAAGCGCCTTGAGATATGGGAGTCGCAGAACGAAGAGCTTTTAGCCCGTATCCGTGCGCAGCGCGGAGAGCTTCATGAGGAAGACACGGCCGAAGAAAGTGAGCTCGGCGAGGAATTCCTTGAAGATTTCGAGCTAATACCTCGAGGCGATTATAAGGTGGATGAGATTTTCAACGAGACCTACAGCGATCTCGAAATGGTCGTCGATTTTCTCGAAGAAATGCAACGTCTCGACTGGTCACACGACAACAAGCTAACGACACTAGTGAATCTGCTTAAAAAAGATCCCGTGCTCAAAAAGCACAAGGTCATTATCTTCACCGAATTCATGGCTACGGCCAGATATCTAAAAAAGGCGCTTCAGGCGGCTGAGATTGAAGGCGTGGATGAGATCGACAGCGAGAGCAAACGAGACCGAGCTGACGTTATCCAGGAGTTCGCACCTTATTACAATGACAGTTCGAGCGCTGAACTCGTCGCAGAGGGTCGCAAGGAAATCCGCGTTTTGATTTCGACTGACGTTCTTTCCGAGGGGCTGAACCTTCAGGATGCTACTCGCCTAATTAACTACGACCTCCATTGGAATCCCGTTCGGCTCATGCAGCGGATTGGGCGTGTCGACCGCCGTATGGACCCTGCAGTGGAGAAACAGTTGATCGTCGATCATCCCGATCAAAAGGAACTCCGTCGAAAAGTGAACTATTATAACTTCCTCCCCCCGGACGACCTGGACAACCTTCTGCACCTCTATTCCTGCGTCGCAAAAAAAATTCTACGGATCTCCAAAATTTTCGGCATCGAAGGCAAAAAACTACTAAAACCAGACGACGATTTCGACGCCCTACGTGACTTCCTTCATGTCTTCGAAGGTCAGGCATCTTCGTCCGAGAAACTTCATCTCGAATACCAAAAATTGTTGCACGATAACCCCGCTCTGGAGGCCTTTCTGAACTCCTGCCCACTCCGCCTATATAGCAGGAAGGATCATCTAAACCCCGGTACTCCGCTGTCAAAGTGCCCAGCTCTGGGAATTCTGGGGTTTCGTTTACTCAACTTTCCTGCCGTCTGCCGGAGGGCGTTTCAACATGAAACTAGGTGGGGCTCGGCAACGAGTATCCGAAAAATCTAGCAGCTTAACACCGGAGGAAGCTCGTGCGGGGATTCTTTAAAACGAAGCTTTACGAGACCTTTTGAAAGTACCAATCTGAAGATCCGAACCTTTCAGGTTCCTCTCTCTTGAAACTCGTGACTGTGGAGTCGTGGATACGAAACTGAGATTTGGCAGAGGAAACGCGAAACTCGCGGGTGAAATTTACACCTTTTCGCTTCCTGCGGGTCACTCCTGCCCGGGAGCGTTGCGGTGCATGGCGAAAGCCGATCGACAAACCGGTAAACTGCAGGACGGGCCATCTCAATGGTTCCGCTGCTTTGCTGCGGGAGATGAAGCAAGGTATCCCAATGTACGGAAGTTGCGATGGCATAACTTCGATCTGCTGAAGGGAAGAACTCGGGAAGAAATGGCCGCGCTCATCCTCGACAGCGTACCTGCGGACGCGAAGCTTGTCCGGCTTCACGTGGCGGGAGACTTCTTTAGCGAACCTTACTTTCTAGCGTGGATGGACGTCGCAAGGGCCAGACCCGAAATATTATTCTACACTTACACGAAATCACTCCTTATTTGGCTGCGCAATCGATCCGTCGTTCCTGATAATTTTAAGCTGACTGCCTCCGAGGGTGGGAAGCACGATGATCTTATCGAGTCAGAATCTCTGAAATTCGCAAAGGTGCTTTTTTCCATTGAAGAGGCACGGGAGCTGGGCCTTGAGATCGACCATGATGACAGTCATGCCTATGCGTCTGAAAAATCGTTTGCACTGCTTTTGCACGGCAAACAGCGCAAAGAAACGCCCGCTGCAAAGGCTATGTCAGCACTAAGGATAGCTGGCTATAACGGATACTCTCAGAAATCTCGTAGGAAGCAAACGCGTGATTCTTCAATATTCGCGCAGTGATCTGCGGACTTTCCACCCAGCGACCCCGCGCGCCTAGATTCGAGGACATACCTCGATTGCGCCATCGTTTGCGGCCAACGTTCCAGACGAAGAGCAAGATCAAGAAGAGCGGAGGCCAATTCCATGGCGAATCACCGACATTCATATACTCTTTCTGCTGGATCCAAAAGAGCTTGAGAAGCCAAGCCGTCGAACGCAAAGTGCTGCGTCTCGCCATCACCATTATATGCGAGACGATCCACTAGTGCCGGACCAGATTTTGCGGGTAAAGAACAATTTGACGAAGGGACGCCGCGGTTTGACCTCATCCACAACCACTACGACTTCATGGCTTTGAGCTACACCCGGTTGGTTAAGACACCGGTCCTGACTACCATCCACGGATTTTCGTCAGCCAAGATCATGCCTGTCTATCATATCAGAAGTATCGTGACGGATACTTCGTTTCCGTCAGCGACTCCGATCGAGCCGCAGGGCCGAATTACCTGGCGACGGTCTACAACGGCCGGGCGAGCAAAACAAGATGGGGTGGGCATGAACCTACACTACCAATAATACCCGACCCCGATCTTTAGGCGGTCTCCTTTCTGAGATACGAGATGCCTATGACTCGAGAATCGTTTTTAACGCTCAAGCGAGCACAGCGGGCCCCGTCACCTTGATTGGCAGCACGTGACACGAATCACTTTTTCAGGAGAACATAAAGCGAGTATTTATCGCTGCGATAAGTCGAGGTGACGAACTCGATGGGGTCTTCGTTCGCATCAAACGAAAGTCTCTCAAACCTCAGGACGGGGCGACCCGTTTCTATGTTCAGGAGTGTGGCCTCTTCGGAGTTTGCCAACGCGGCTTGGGCGCTTTGTTCGCTGCGGACAGGGATTCGCCCGTGCTGACCCAGCAGGTCGTACAACGAACCGTTGCCAAGGCTTGCCGCATCTTGTTCGCTGCTGTGTTCCTGCCAACGGTCGGCAACTTCGGCTATTCCGCAATGTTCTTCTTCTGGGCAGGCTGCAGAGTAATTTACTTCATCACGGCTGCGTTCTTCCTGCCGGAAACCAAGGGCAAGACGCTGGAAGAAATCGAGGAGTACTTTGAAACGGCCAAACTTAACCCCAATCTGCAAAAGAGAGGCGCCTGATGAACAACGCAAATGCGACGCAAGACATTTTTATGGGCATCGATGGCGGCGCCACTAAGACCATCGTGCGGGTCGAGGGCGCGCACGGTGAGTTCCTGGGACAGGGTCAAGGCGGGCCGGCAAATATCCGTTTGTCGGTGGAGGGTAGCTGGCAGTCGATCCACGAAGCTCTGAAGGGTGCCTTGGCGCAGGCCGGCCTTCGTCTGGACGACGATCGGCATCGCTTCTATTGCGGTGCCGGGCTTGCCGGCACCGAAGTTCCGGCGGCCTGTGAGCAATTTGTCAATACGCTCCATCCCTTTGCCCGGCTAATGCTAAAGTCAGACGGATACACATCCTGCCTAGGCGCGCATGGTGGTGGCGATGGCGCGATGATCGCCATCGGCACCGGAACAGTGGGCTATCAGATCGAGGCGGACAAAGAATCCAAGGTCGGCGGTTGGGGCTTTCCACACGGCGACGAAGGCAGCGGCGCCTGGCTGGGACTGGAAGCGGTTCGGTTGACCCTACATTGGCTGGACGGTCGTGGCGAGCCTTCGCCGCTCTTGGAAGCCGTGCATGCCCACTTCGATCACGACCTGAACCGATTGGTGCTCTGGGCCAATGAGGCGAACGCAACACAGTTTGCCAAAATTGCGCCGCTGGTCATCGAGCACGTGAAGCTTCGGACTCCGCTCGCCTTGACGTTGATTCAGCAAGCCGCGAGGGAGATTGACCGGCTCGCGGCAGCACTGGCCGCCCAAAGCGTCGACAAGGCGCTGCCGTGCAGCCTGCTGGGCGGGTTGGCATCGTTTATTGAACCGTGGCTGGGGGAACCGCTGCGGATGCGGCTAGTGCCCTGCAAGTTGGATGCGGTCCACGGCGCCGTTTTGATGATCCGCAAAGCCGTTCAGGTTTGAGCCCTTGACGGAAATCGACTGAAATTAAGGAAACTCATGGCGACGAACAATCCCTACCAACCTTTGATTGAACGCTTTGCCCAGTTGCTCACTGAAGGCGAGGCATTGAGTCCAGCCGGGCTCATCCCACCCAAACGACCGCCAGTAGTGAGCGGCGCGCCCACTGCGCTAATCTTTGCGCCTCATCCCGACGACGAGGTCATCATTGGCGGGCTGCCATTGCGTCTGCTGCGCGAACTAAAGCTGAACGTCGTCAATGTAGCGGTCACTCTGGGCAGCCGTGCGGAGCGGCGGGCCGAACGCTGGCAGGAGCTGAAGAATTGCTGCGACTATATCGGCTTTGGATTGGTGTTGCCGGGAGAAAGGGAGTTGGAGGGTATCAATCCGACCACACGTGAGAAGAACCCCCAGCAGTGGTCCGCGGCGGTGCAGGCGATCGTCAACCTCCTGGCTAAGCAGCGGCCATCGATCATCTTCGTGCCTCACGCGGACGATTGGAACAAAACGCATATCGGCACCCATCATCTGGTGCTGGAAGCGATGGGCCGGTGCTCGGATTTGGCTTGTCGGGTGGTTGAGACAGAATTCTGGGGCGCTATGGATGCGCCCAACCTGATGGTAGAGTCCAGTGCGGCCGATGTAGCCGATTTGGTGGCCGCGCTTTCACTACACGTGGGCGAGGTCGCCCGCAATGCGTACCATCTGCGTCTGCCGGCCTGGATGATGGACAACGTGCGCCGCGGAGCGGAGTTGGTTGGCGGTCAAGGCGGAGCAGCGCCGCGATTCGCTTTCGCCACATTGTACCGGCTGCGCCGTTGGGCAAACGGCCGGCTGGAGGAGGTGCTGGAACAGGGTCGAGTGCTCCCTAGTAAGGAGGACCTCAATGAACTTTTTCTGACCACAACTGGAGACTGACGATGGAAGTGATTATACGAGCCAACGCCGAGCAGGTGGCGGAACTCGCCGCCAGGCTCATCGCCGCGCGGTTGCGCGCCAAACCCGACTTAGTGTTGGGGCTGGCCACCGGCCGCACCATGGAGCGCGTCTACGACCGGCTGGTCGCTACGCAACGGAGCGAAGACATGGATTTCTCGCGCTGCCGCACTTTCAACCTGGACGAGTACATCGGCATCCCCGCCGGGGACGAACACTCCTACCGCTATTACATGAATCAACACCTGTTCAGCCGAGTGAACATTGACCTTGCCAATACCCACATCCCGGACGGCATGGCGGCTGATCTACGCGCGGAAGCTGTCCGCTACGAGCTTTTGATCCGGGAGGCAGGCGGGATCGACGTGCAACTGTTAGGTATCGGTGAAACGGGCCATATCGGCTTTAACGAACCCTTGTCGGCGCTGATGTCTCGCACTCGGGAAAAGGCGTTAACGCCCACCACGCGCCAGCAGAATGCAGCAATGTTTGGGGGCGATCCGGACAAAGTGCCGAAACGGGCCATGACGATGGGTGTGGGTACCATCCTGGATGCGCGTGAGTTGCTAGCTCTACGGATTCGAACAGGTGTTTGGGATCAACGCCGATGACGAGCAAGGTCTGCGC
This sequence comes from uncultured Verrucomicrobiae bacterium, assembly GCA_963782115.1. Lineage (GTDB taxonomy): Bacteria > Verrucomicrobiota > Verrucomicrobiia > Chthoniobacterales > JAFAMB01 > JAFAMB01. Next base: position 454,605 of record CAWAIK010000006.1, on the reverse strand, counting down.
GGTGGGCCTGGACAGGATGCCGTAGAGCTCCCTCTTGTTCTGATAGGCAATAGTTGCAATCTGTTCTAGTAGTGTGAAGACGAAGCGGCGGAAAACATCCGCTACTTCCAAGCGCGGGCGATCCATTTTCCGCCGTCGCTCTACAAGAGGATGCACTGGGTTTGTCCGGCGGTTTCACGTGCGCCTGGTGAATCACATTTTGGACGCATTAAAAACTTTGCGCCGAATCCTGAAACTCTAAAACCGCAATCCCGTTGTACGGGGTTTGAAGACCACCCATTCGGCGACAGGAGCCGCCGGTCGGTTCAATCTTCAAATCCAAAACCAACATACAAGATGAAAGCAAAAAGCAAAATTCTAAACCGATTCGCTAAAATGAAGATCACGGCGCTCGCCGCCCTGGCTTTCGCAGCCTTGGCGTCCACGCCAGCCTTGGCAGGTGATAATGACAACGATGGCGACGATTTCAAATTCGATCTCGTACCCTCGAAGGGCCTGCCTGCCGCGGCTCTAAACGGAGCCCTAAAGAACTCCCATGGCCGAGTCGAAATCGAATCCGTCGGTCCGGTCGAAATCATGGACGTCACGGTCTGGGGTCTGCCCCCCAATACGGACTTCGACTTCTTCGTGATCCAAATACCGAACAAGCCATTCGGCCTAGCCTGGTACCAGGGGGATATTGAGACCAATAAGGACGGAAAGGGCTACGGCAGGTTTATCGGCCGTTTCAGCATCGAGACCTTCATTGTTTCGCTGGCCAGTGTTCCGGCTCCCGTCGTGTTCCACAACGCGTTTCCGGATGCTGCGCTGGGACCCGTAACTGGACGGATTCATACTTATCACCTGGGCTTGTGGTTCAATTCCCCGACGGACGGAGCGAAGGCCGGCGCCCCAGGCACCACCCCCTTCAATGGGGAGGGCGACGCGGGTGTCCAAGTCCTCAATACCGGCGAATTTCCGGATCTAGCTGGACCGTTGATCAAGATTACGACAAGCGGTAACTGAGGCCGGATCCTGCGGGAGTATCTCAGTGGATAGCGACTGGCGAGCGGGCACAGGAACTAATATTCGGGCCCGCTCGCAGAGTTTTTTCTGGGATTTACGGTTCTCCTATGGGTCCGCTCAAGAAAGGGAAACTACGTACGTTTATCGAGTGCTTTTGGTGCTGAATGACCAGAAGTTCACGGATCGTTAGGGAATAAACGTAAAGGAGAACAAGTACTTACTTATGAGGTCATTGAATGAAATTAAATCAACAGAGAGCAAAAATAGTGTATTTTTCAGGCAGTGGTAGTTTGCTGACTGACCATTCTTCCGGCGCCTTCTTGAGGGAGATCACGCGAGCCGCATTACTAACAATCGTGCTTGGCATATCGGTTTTACTTGCCACAGGTTGTGCATCAACGGGCAAGGGATTTAGGGCAGGACTAATAAGTCTAGTTACACCTAACCAGCAGGCCGAGGATGCTGAGAACGATATATACAAACCGGCACAGAGCACCGTATTTAGCGATCTCTTTGGTAGTTGAATCGATCGACTTTTGAGGCGCATCTTCGTATGTGTTTAGCGCGATGTCTCAGCAGCTCAAAAGCCTTTTGCCTTACATCGCGCGCTACGAAAAACAAATCGCCGAACTCTTCCATGCTCATCCGCATAGTTTCCTGTTTCGGGATTTACTGGGCCTTTGGCACTGATCGGGGGCTTAGATGTGGCTCCGGGCGTAGGCCGTTTCTATCGAAAGGATTGTCTTTGTGACCTTTGTGATCTTCTGTGCAAATGATTTTTCTTCGTTCCCCCGGCACTAAGACAGAAAAAAAGCAAAAGTCATTTTTGAACAGAAGATCGCAAAGATCACAAAGAGTCACTGTCTTTAAGAGCCATCGGAGGCACGTGGGCCTGGATTGTCTAAATCTCGATCAGCAACGAATGAAACGAACTTTTCGAGCACCACCGCCTCAAGCAGCGCCTCCTTGCTTGGCATTGTAGACCCACAGGGTAATACTGAAAAAATTTCCTCCTACGTCGACACTTGGATTTCCAGAACTAGTGTACCGTCTCGCACACAGTGGTGATGTCGCCGCAGGTCAGTTGACCGTTTTTTAAGGCGCGAGCGAAGCGCCCACTCTCTTTCAGTTGTAAGTGCCTGGAGATCAACGGTTCAGATTTCGTAACACAGTTTGTAACTCAGGATGTTTGGAATTCGGGATGATATTGTCTCGATTTCCCCGAGCCCAGAGTGTTCACAATAACGGCATGTTGCAAAAGAAGCTGCCCGTGGTTCTAATATTCCTGCTCTTTGCATCCCTATTGCTCCTGGCAGGTTGTTCCAATGATTCGAGTTCTGTAGGATCTTCGATTAGCGCCCCGCAAATTGGCCCCGGAGGGGCAACTAACAGCATTGAAGGGATTCGATAGAGCCGTATTTTTATGCAAACAGCGTGGTAAAGCCTGGGATCGTACCTTTCCCCTGCACCTACAGCCTGGGATCGCACCTTTTCCGGGGGATCCAGCAAAGGGCCAAAACGCCCCGATCCAGGGGTGCAGGGCTTGAGGCACTGGGGGCTTTGACCACCGCGGGGTACAATCACCGGAACGCTCACGGCGTTTGGGGGGCCTTATACCAATGGGTTTGCCGAATAGGACGGCGAGCGTTGGTTGCCCCAAGAAGAGCCCGTCCTCGCGGCTGCTGAGCCTTGGGAATTATGGAAACGTCGCGGAACCGAACGTAATCTACTACAGCAGAAAGTGACACATGTGGTATACTGCCGGTCCTAAAATTCATCAAAGCCCCTCTTCAAGGCCTTCAGGATTGCCTTTGTAAGAAAATGATCGGCGGCACAATCAGGCCGGGAGCTTGTCCCAGCCTGAATTCACGACCGCCGATGATTGGCGCCAACCTGCGAGGCGGTGCACTAGCCGAAACAGAGTCAAGAGCAGGCAGGCAGCATCAGAACTGGATTGGGCCGACCGAACCGAACCAGTGGCGGACCTTAGTGGGCTCGGCCTCATCCATAAGCTTAGGAAGTGGCGCTTCTGGAGCGCTAATGCCTCAACGGTTTCCGGGAGTTCTGCTGACAATGCACGACGCAAACCCCGATCCGAATGCTCTTTACGTGCAAGAGCGGGTGGAAAATGACAATGAGCAAACGGCGGTATCGACCTCGATAAAGTCGCGCAATAAGAGGAAACCTTTCAGCATCTTTCCAGGTGATGACTTGATCCGGATGTTGGCGATATTCTTCAAAACGCCTGTCGTTCAGTTGTTCTTCCGTGACAGGGATTTCGTCGTATGGCCAAACGTCCTCTTCAGTTTCTGAGGGATCGAACAGTGTTCCTCGTTCAAGTTAGTGAGCACGGCTCGCAGATGCGAGACAAGGGAAATCCTGGGGCTTTGCTGATCGACGTCCAGGCGCAACTAACGATAAAGAAACAAAAACCATTATGCCAACTCTTCACGAAATAGGAGCAGAGCTGATCCAATGCTTTGAAAAGGATTATACCCTGCCCACGGGAGCACCGTTAAAAGTCGGAAATAAAAGTCTTACCGGAGACCCATTTTTTATGGCCTTTGTCACGGTGGGCGAGCTCCTGAGTGATCCGAAGAACGTGTTAGAATGCCTAAAAAAACTCGAGTCTCAATCTTGGACACTTCCATGCCCAACCTACCGACACCGAACTCTACAAGATTTTTTGCTTGGGTTTGTCCTTTGGCCTGCGACGCAACGAGATCGATAAACTCCGATGGTCCTCGTTCCGTTGGAACGACGGCGAGCACGGCATTCTTCGGGTCGAAGAGACGGAAGATTTCAAAACGAAGACCGAGGAGTCTTCCGCTGATTTGCCGATTAGCGATCCATCGTTGGCGACGTTGTTTCGTGGATACCAAGCGAAAGCCACTGGCCACTTCGTGATCGAAAGCGACGGGCAGTCTAAACCCGAGTCGATCCATTACCATCTCCGATGCGAACGTTTGTTTTCCCGGTTGAACAAGTGGCTCAAAGGTCACGGTGTCACCGGGACCAAACCGTTGCACAGTCTCCGCAAAGAATACGGCTCAATCATGAACGATAGCTTCGGCATCCACGGCCTTGAGACACACCAACCTCGCGACGACGAGCCAGCACTACGTCAAGGCGACGGTCCGAATGCTGCCAAACGCTGGATTGCTTTTGAACGGTGCGCCGAACAATATCGTCCCGATGAAAGAGGTGGCGTAAATGTTCCCACTGACAAGTGACCGTCGGGTGATGGTCCCGATGCGCGCCGAGGGGAACGGCGCGATCGGACTGGGCTTTTGAAGGTAAGTGACAAATCAACGGCCGCAGCCGCTCACTTCGCGGAGCTCGCCAGCGGTGCGCCGAACACATGCCGCGGGAGAACTAGGCGGTCGGCCTCGTCCTTCAGTATCACTTTCACCAGTGCGAGACCTTTGATGCACGCGGCATTGTAACCGCGCCAGTGATCGCCGGTGATCGGACACACGTAAAACGATGAACCGTCTGCGCGTCTCAAGCGAAAATGTCCGCCTTGATCTTGGATCGTCCATTGCGGTTGCATCTGGCGCAACTCTTCGACCGCGGCCGCAGCTTCGACACTGATTTCACTCATGCCCGCAAGCTTACCGGGATTCGTCTAAATGCGCCAGTTTCATGATGCGGCATCATGTCCTTTTCCCTCGTAGAGTCCGATGCTTTGCCGATGCTTTGCCGCTTATTGAACGGTTTTGACGTTCAACTCGGCTTTACGGCTTGATGTGAAGAAGCATGAAATAGACGGCTCCTAATGCCAGTCCAGCGATTCCGATAGCCCAAATAACCAGCTCCGTTTTAAGTTTGGCCAGTTCAGCCGTGAGCCTGTCGTTGGTGACAAAACTCTCTTTGACGCCTTCGGCGAGTCCCTCCGCGATAGCTTCAGCCTGCTTCGTGGGAACTTCGGCTTCTTGAAGCCGTTTCGAAAGTTTCAGCGTGTCGATCATTCGTTCGTGGCGTCGTTCGTACCGTGAACATACGTTATTTTCGTCACGAAAGTAGGGCGTTGACTAAAAATGGGGTATCCGTCTTCATTTGATGCCTTTTTCGTACCCTCGCAAACCAAGCGGATCGAACTTGCTGATATTCGCCGACTGGTCTTCTGGAGGCGCGATCGGTTCGACAATTTTCCATTCTTCGGTGGCATCGGGCTTGGGCATCGAAAAGATAACCTGAAAAGGCTGATTCGTGACGTTCAGAGCAACGGGCGAACCTTCTGGGCCAGACAATTCTTGCCGTGTAAATTCGGTGAATTCTTTCGGGAATCGCGCTTTCAAGATCCAAGCCTTTGCCCGCCAGTCCGGATCTCGCGAAATCTGGTCCACTAACAACACTTTTGAGGCGAGTTCCGCTTCTTCACAACGTTCAACGAATCGGGCATACCGTTCGTCTTCCGGACGAGCCGCGGGATCGTCCAGATATGCTAAACCTTTGGTCTTCCAATTCCAACATGTCGAACGATGAGTCCCAGCTAGACGTGCCGCATCTGACCACGTTAAACCTTTCGAGATATATCCGCAGATGACCGCTTCAACCTCGTCATTCAACAGGCAGTTTGGAGCGATCGGGTGAAATCGAGTTTTCTCGCGCGCGTGTGCGAGGGTCGAAGCTGTCGAAGCGCCCGACTTTTCCTCACTTTCTGAGAAATCTATTCCGGTAAATGCAGGTTTACCCGCAATTGCGTCGATTTCCGGTGACGAAAGACCGTCATTTGCGGCAATGGACGCCATGTGAACGTGGACCGACGGTCTATTAGCTTTTTTGGGTTTCGGTTTCTTCATGCGTTTGAGTTTGCCTTTGGGCGGGACTTCCTTGCCGGTCGAGATGTCGATCCATTTGTTGTGGACTCTAACGACGTTCGATTTGCGATCTCTTTTCCTGGTCATGATGGGTTTTCAGTTTCTTGACGGCGCGCGTTGGGCCAAAGACGGGTGGTTGATTAAACTGCTCATTTCGACCCGTTCGCCCATGATTATTGCGATAGCTATTCGCTCGCCATTGGGTGCGGTTTCAAGGTGCCACGAGAATTGGCTACTTTGGATACCTTCGAGACGTTTTTGATGGTGTGGCCCGCGGTCAGAAGGGCCGTCAAAACGCGCCAGAATCGGGTCCTCCGCCACGCCGTTAGGCCTTCTCATCGTTCGCGCTGCATCGCTTCAGGGGTTCGGTCCCGAGTCTTTGCAAACTCTTCCCATGCGTGACGTTGTTGGAGATCCAAGGTCCGTTTGGCTAGCGTCGCTTCGATTAACGGCATTGCCCATTCCAACGCTGATAACCTCTCGCTTTTCCGCGTCACGGCTTCCCTGAGTGCCGCTTTGCTATTCGTGACCAAATGCATAGAGCGGCGAGCACGCGACAACGACACATAGGTTTGCGCTTGGTTAACTTGACTGAACGTCTCACTGGTGCCGAGACAATCACGTTGTCGACCGTCTTGCCTTGCGCAGCGTGGTTTGTCACTGCGATCCCGGTGTCCTTTTGGCGCAAGTCGCGCTGGTGACTGGTGAGGACTTTTTTCCAAAAATCAACACGATCGAGGAAAATGACAAGGTTTTCCAGTGGGCACATCGGCTGGACCGGGATTATTGACGATTAACCAATCGATCTTGGCCGCATGCCCGATCCCGTTCACTATTCCGCCCGCAGCTTCTTCACCGAGTTTCAGGAACCATCCGGAAGCTGCGACGCACCCGAAGATGATGATTACGCGAGGATGAACCAATAACCGCCGATCACTTCCTTGGATTCGCCAAAGGGGCCGTCTGCAATCATGTTTTGCCGCACGATCGTTTTACCTTCATAGGTGAGCCGTTGCCCGCGCTTCATCTTTCCTACAGCAACTGATCGATCCAACCAGACATAGAATTGGTCGATGGCACTCTGTATTTCGTCTCGCGAGAGAGTTTTGTCCCACTGTCCCCGGGCAATTACCAGGAATTCGGCTGGAGGAGGTTGTTCGCTCATGATGATTATTTTTTCAGATTACTCTAGTGTACCGTCCCCGAAATATTGCCCATCAGCGGGTCGAATTCCATTCCCACGGGAAGGCCGTCTGACGTGTCACCAAGATCATCAAGGAGATAAGATGAATTCAGGCCGGTCTGCCCGGCTTTCTCAGAGGAAACTCACGCGCCCGGGTGGTAACTTATAAAAGATTATTTGACAAGTTACATTCTCAGCCGGATAGGTAACTTCTAAAGAAAAGCTTCCCGAGTTACCAACCATCAGCCGGAAATCCATCCCATGAAAACAGCATCCATCTCCTTCAAAACGGCACAAGTGAACGGCTTTAAAGTCTTCTATCGCGAGGCGGGCGATCCGCAGGCATCTGCGGTGCTCCTGCTGCATGGATTTCCCACCTCAAGCCATATGTTCCGCAATTTGATCCCGCAACTGGCGGGCGATTACCACGTTGTCGCCCCGGATCTTCCCGGCTTTGGGTTTTCCGATGCGCCGGATCATAAGACCTTCCAGTACACCTTCGACCATCTGGCCGAGGTCATCGGAGACTTCGTCGAACAGATCGGTCTGAAAAGGTTCGCGGTCTACGTCTTCGATTACGGTGCTCCGGTCGGGTTCCGGCTGGCACTTCGCTATCCTGAGCGCATCTCGGGGCTGATCTCTCAAAATGGCAACGCTTACGTCGAAGGTCTCAGCGCCGACTGGGCTCCGGTCCGTGCTTACTGGGAAAATCCGACCCCGCAGAACCGTGATGCCCTGCGCACGCTTTCCAGTCTGGAAACCACCCGCTGGCAATATCACCACGGCGTGACCAACGCTGAGGAACGCGTTGCGCCTGAAGCCATCGTTCTCGACCAAGCTTTGTTGGATCGCCCGCAGAGCGCCGAGATTCAACTCGATCTGATCGGTGACTACAAGAGCAACGTGGCGCTTTATCCAAAGTTTCAGGAATTCTTCCGCACGCATCGGCCACCGACGCTGGCGGTATGGGGAAAGAACGACCCCTTCTTTCTCCCAGCCGGAGCGGAAGCCTTCGGTCGAGATAATCCGAGCGCGAAGGTGGTCTTCTACGATACGGGGCATTTCGCTCTGGAAACTCATGCGGCGGAAATCGGGGCCGAGATTAGGGACTTTTTGAGCAGGATACCTAAGGACTGAGAAATCCCAAAACTCCGGCCCATTGGAGCGCTCAGCCAGGCCCAGAACCCGGACCGGCTAGTGCTAGTACTAGAACTAGTCATGCAAGATTTCATCTTTTGTGATCGGCTTGGACCTACGCCAGAACTTCAATCGGGAAACCGCCAGGAGCATGAAAATAGAATGCCCAAGATCCATGTTGTCTGGAAGGCGGCGGCACGTCGAACCTGTCCGCTTTCAATTGTTGGTTGATCTCGTTGACGCGCTGCTGGCTCTCCTGGATGAATCCAACATGCAAGTACCTACCCGGAATCCCTCGTATGATCCGCTAAGAGAAAGCGCTACCTTGTTCTTCAAGGTTTGATATAGTTTCCGATTGGCTTACTTTCCGGCAATGGATCTGTCCATATTCTTTGGGTTGCTGATCGTCGTCGACGTAATTGTCGTGAGGTTCATCCCAACGCACAAGCCGGTGACGCGATTGGCGGTCAGATCTCTTTTTTTTTCGATCGAAACACTAATTATTATTTCGCTGGTCGGCTCGCCTTTCATGCCGGTGTATAGGGCGACGAATGCGCCCCGTGAAATTTGGCTTCAGATTCTGCTTTGCGCATGGTGGATTTTGTTGTCCCGCGAATTGATTATGTTCCTTCGACTTCCCACGGCACTCCGGACGAAATCAGCGGAGAATGAGCTTATCTTCGATGTCATCGCGGGCAGCATCTACGTTTGCTCGGCGTTGGCAGTGATGAGTTTCGTCTTCGGACTGCCGCTCAAAGGGCTTGTAGCAACCTCCGGGATCATTGCCATTGTTCTCGGCTTGGCTCTGCAGAGTACCTTGGGAGATCTTTTCTCAGGAATCTCCTTGAGTATCGAAAGACCGTTTCAGTTGGGGGACCAGGTTCTCTTGGAAGGGGGTGTCGAAGGTGAAGTCATTGAACTGAATTGGCGTGCGACGCACCTAAGAAATGGGGCAAATGACATCGTCGTCATTCCGAATAGCGCCATCGCCAAAATGCGGATCCAAAATCACAGCTCCGGCAGCAAACGCCATAGCGGATCTTTAGCCGTTGTCGTTGACAGCATGAACGAGCCTGAAATGACTCTCCGACTTTTGCAACAGGCTGCGATGACCTGTCCCTCGATTTTGCAAGATCCGGCTCCTTCTGTCGCCGCAACTGCTTTCCAAGGCGATCGTATTACATACGAAATCTCCTTCAACGCCTCGACGTTTGCGTCGGCTGGAGATGCGCGAACTGAGTTAATCACGCAGCTTTACAAACGCGCCGTATCCAGAATTTCCTCGCCCGACCAGCCGCCCACTGCAACGAATCGTTTCGCCGATTTGCCGATTCTGTTTTATAATAAAAACCAGGCTATTGATCACATTCGGGTTTTTGAAACCCTGAGCAGTGATGAAAGACGAAGTTTGGACCGACAGTCCGTCATTCACCAATTTCGACCGGGTGACCGACTCTTGAAGCAAGGAGACAGAGTGGAATCAGTCTATTTTATCTTTTCCGGCAACGTCCAGGTAACACGTCAGGTACAGGATGGCCGCGAATTGGATGCGCGAAGATTAGGTCCAGGCGACTACTTTGCCGAGTACTCGTTGCTGACGGGCGTGGAGTCCCAGGCAACCTTCACAGCTCTTACTTCCGGCGTCTTGCTGGAATGGAACGCCGAACATCTCAAGCCGATCCTTGCAGCACGACCTGAACTAGCAAATTCTCTCAGCCATTCGATGGCCACAATCCAACTGCTTCTTGCTAACTTTGACAAAGACGCCAGTCATCGAGCGGAGATCCATCAAAAGCAACTTTTGTCGCGCATCAAAGATTTCTTCCATATCGACGGAACACAAAATAAATAAAATGTGACATCCGAGTTATTGGGAGGCGATGGAATTAGTTTATCGCCCCAATCAGGAGCAACCAAGGCTGTAGTCAGTAGTCAGTTGTCAGTAGTCAGTTGTCAGTTGTCAGTTGTCAGTTGGGAGGAAGCCTCGGTGGAAGTATCCCTTTCGAGCTGGACTTGGCGCTGGCGGCTTGAGCTGTTCTTCTCGCTTAATTGTGGGACGGTACACCAAGCTGCGCCGGCAACGTGCTCGTATTCGCGAGAGAGGATACTTCCACCGACGCTTCCTCCCAACTGACAACTGACGACTGACGACTGACGACTGGCAACTGACTACTCCTTAGGCTGGGCCGGTATTTTTATTAAGCCGCGCCGACGGCTGCTTCTGCGCGACGTGCTCGTATTCGAGAGAGATATCCTTGCTGGAATATTCAGTCATTAGCGACGCCGCGATGAAGCCGATCAGTGCACAGATCGCGACGTACCATGCGATAGGCGTTCCGAATTTGTAAGTTGCCAGCAACCAGGATGCAATCAGGGGTGCAGGGCCGCCGGCTATGAGCGACGCGAGCTGATAACCCATCGAAGCACCGCTGTACCGCATCCGTGGCGTGAATTGCTCCGCAATCAGCGCGGCTTGCGGTCCATAAACCGATGAATGTGCGATAGCCCCGAGCACAATGGCGAGAACTATAAAAAGCTGATTTTTCGTCTCCAGCAGGCCAAAAAAGAGGAAAGCCACGACGAAATTACTCGCGGCACCGATCAGGTACATCCGTTTACGACCGATCCGATCCGAAAGATATCCCGCCAGCGGGATCGCGAAAAGCTCGATTACGGAGAACGCGATAACTGAGTTGAGAAGAAGGTCGCGACTGAGCTTCAGGTACCCCACTCCGAACGCAAAGACAAAAGCAGTATAGATGTAGAAGGGCGTTTGCTCGGTCATGCGAGCCAACGCTGAAAGGATGATCGATTTGGGTTGCCGCTTTATGACCTCGATTGCCGGTGCTTTCTCGATCTTATTTTCGGCGACCAGTTTTGCAAAAATGGGCGTTTCCAGGATTCCAAGGCGAATCCATAACCCGACAGGAACGAGAATCGCGCTGAGGAAGAACGGTACGCGCCATCCCCAGGCATGAAACTGATCCCCGGAAACCAAACTGAAGATCAAGACCGCGAGGTTGGAGAGAAACAAGCCGCACGGAACGCCAAACTGCGGCCACGAAGCAATGAATCCACGGTTACCGTTGTTCTTGGACCACTCCATAGCGAGCAGGACGGAACCGCCCCACTCGCCGCCGACGCCGACACCTTGGATGAAGCGCAGGACAGTAAGAAGAACCGCTCCCCAAATGCCGATTTGCGAGTAGTTCGGTACGAACCCGACTAAGACCGTTGCGATCCCCATTAGCAACAGGGTCGCCACCAGCGCCGCTTTGCGGCCAATGCGATCGCCATAATGTCCGAAGACGAAAGCGCCAACGGGCCGGGCGGCGAAACCGACCGCATAGATCAGGAACGCTTGGAGCGTTCCCACCAGCGGATCGGAGTTCGGAAAGAATTCCTTCGCAAACACCAGGCCAGTGACCGTGCTATATAGAAAGAAATCGTACCATTCGATCGACGTTCCGATCGTGCTCGCGACAACGGCGCGGAGTAAATTTCCTCGATGAGCCTTCTCGGAATCCGAAAAGTTGCTTGTTGCAGCCATTTGTTATACTGGGGCTAAATGTTGAGAGCAAAGTACGCGGAAAACCGGCTTTGCGTCAACGATATCGCTGGACCTGGACTTCCATCGAACGCATCGGTGATTCAAGACGATGCGGGAACCAGCTTTTGTTAGAGAGGTGGCGGCGGGCCTGTTGCTCTGTGCGCTGCGATGACGTGTGGCGAAGGTGTCCGTATGCTTACAGCAGACAACTCGTTCCGCATCGAATTGGCGAATCGATAAAACTCACCGGGAAGACCGCCTAGTCTAGGTCTCCGCTTGGAAGCGCCCAGGAAAACACTCGGTCAATTCGCAGGCCGGGAATGTTAACTTAACTGCTCGAGACGAACACCTGGACTCCGCTCATGACCGCTAGCAGCCCAAGCCCAACGTGTTGTTCTCGAACCTGCTCGAGCACATCCTTGGCGTTCCCAACAATGACATGAAGCCCGACCGCAGGATTTGTCAGACGGCCACCCGTCCCCTCAACCGGTCCTCTCGCTTTGGCCGATTGAATCGGCTGATTGACCGTCGCCGCTTTCCTTCCCGGGCGTGGCCGAGCGAGCCTCGGACTGTTTCAGGAACTGACCGAAGCCCAATGGGGTTGTCATCCGGTTCGCCGGAAGGCTGTGACTTACCAGCGGCTCTTGCTCGCCCGAGTGCATCGCCCAAACGCGCTCCGCAAGCGCAGTCTCGGCTTTTGTCATGCGGGCGTGCTGCCTGAGGTGCTCGGCCCAAGAGTTGACCCGCATTTCCGTCCGGAAGGTGCCGGGACGTTCGAGGATTTCGTCCACACGGAAGAGAAAAGCTCCATTACGTAAGAAAATCCGCCGAAGCTCTTTCGCCAGGGCAAGGAACTCTGCCCGGTCTTCGGGACGAATGATTAGCTCGCTCGTGACCGTGACGGGCCCGTCGTCCGGTTTAGGTGCCAGCGGAAAATCATGCGCGGCCTCTAACGGTGCCGGGTCGAGGTTAAGGGACTGAGCGAAGTTGATCGAGAGCGGGATGGCCAATGCCAGACTGGCCGTCAGGAGAAGAGCGCCGCCGACCAGCGTCTTCCCAAGCCCGAGAGAAGTCGCTGCCCCGCCCCAAAGAATCCCGCCGAGCGCCACCCCACCTTGTGAGGCCATCATATGCACCGCGTTCATTCGTCCTCTGGCCCAATCGGGCATGGCGCGTTGTCCGGCGATCCAGAGTTCGGAAGCCGAAACCGTCCAGCTGATGCCGGCCAAGGCGGTCACGGGCAGAAATATCAGGAGGTTTGGAACGATGGCCGTCAGGAGAAGAACCGCGACCAGAATGGCGCCGGCCAAAATCGTTAACGCGTTTGGGCTGGCTTTGGCGCGAGCGTAAGGAAGCATCAAGGTGGCGCCAATCAGCGATCCGATTCCCATGCTGGTGAACACCAGCCCGAGTTGGCTCGCCTGGAGCCGCAGGTGCTGCAAGGCCACGACCGGCATCAGGGCGGGAACGACCGCAATAAAAAGACCGAACGAAAAGTCCCGCGTGAGGATGACTTGCATTCCCGGCGCGTACCGCACGTACCGTGCTGCGCTGGCAAACGACTCCAGAAAATTTTCCAGATGCGGCTCAGGTCGCTGCCGGCGGCGATAACGTTGCGAAACCACCCGCGCCATGACCAGAAACGCCAGGGCGTTTAGAGAAAAGAGCATCGCCGGACCTATGATCGGTAAAAAAAGGCCTCCTAAAGCCGGACCCACGATTCCGGCCAGATTCATCTGCACCCCGCCCAGGGTGATTGCGGACGCGAGTTCTTGTTTTTGGACAATATCGGGAACGATGGACGCCCAGACCGGGGCGTTAAACGCAAAGCCGATTCCCAGCAAAAAGACCGAGGCCAGGATGACGTAAGGGTGAACCCTATGCAGCCAGGTACATACCGCAAGCAGCCCTGCCGCGGCGGCTAACCAGAGGTAGACGGCAATCAGAAGGTTCCGTCGGTTGCCCAGGTCGGCGAGAGCCCCGGCTGGCAAGGTAAAAAGAAAGAACGGCAATGAAGCGGCGGAGGCAATCAGCGAAAGCAGCAGCGGTGAAGCGCCCAATGTATTCATGAGCCACGTAGCTGCGGTGTCGTGGGCAGCCACGCAAACACCAGAGACCACGCTGGGTAACCAAAGCCCGGCAAAGGCCGGGTTTCTGAGCGCCAACCAGACGGAAGTATTTTGTTTTGGTTCGCTAGTCACACTCAAGGGTCAAGATGATGGTTATTGTGCGCGTTTCTCGGAACGACGCAAACACCTGGTCTGTCAGGGCGCCTCGTGCCAAGTCGTTATCAGCTGCCACCGCCGGAGGCTTAAGGCGTTAGGACCAGGCGGGACACCTACCGAAGGCAATGACTCAGCGGAGCCTAAGTGGTTGCCAGCTCGGATTCAACCTGCTTGGCATTTGTTAAAGAGCGTTCTACAGAGCACCAGCCATCAAAGGTACGGGCCAGTTGCAATAGGATCCTTATGCGATGGGACGGACCTTGTTTACTTCTTGATTGAGCTTTTTTCCTTGTCGCTACTGAGCCAGAGAAAGGATTCTCGCTGCCGCTCTTGCCAAGCTTTGAATTGCCGGTCTTGCCAAGTTTTGAATTGCTCTCTTCTTCGGCGCATTTTTTGAAACCAATTTTCCGCCAGTAAGATTGCAGCGCCTGCAGCAAGAGCTGTAAGCGCCCCGCCGAATAAAAGCAGGGCCGCTAGGCTCCAAACACCAGGAATCTCGTTCATCCGCACATTCTTTGTTGTTTGGAATAACTGCTATTAAGAGAATATTCAATATTTTTAAGTAGATTCAATATTTCTAAGATTTCTGGAGAAAGTGCAAACAGTCGACCTTAACCTCCTGCGGTTGTTTTGATTCTCGCAAAACAGAGTCGTTTGTGGTTTTGAACCATGCTCAGGGGGAATGGTGCGGCTGATGTGCAGGTAATTGTGGTCTTCCGACTTATTAGACGATGCGCTAGGCTACCTCCGTAAGCTTCGCCAGGCTATCGTGCAGTATCGTCCAGCCTTTCTCACCCACCTTGTTGCGCAGTGTTTGCTGTGCCTGATCCCATAACGGGAGAGCTTGCTTGAGCCGCTCTGCGCCATCCGACGTAAGGAGTACGCTTCGGGTGCGGCCATCCACACTGGCCACGTGGATTAAGCCCTCTCGCTCGATAGCAGCGAGGTTGCGAGTCAATGTCGTTCTCTCCAGCCGAGTATGTCCGCGAGACGATGCAATGGGATTCCTTCGGCGATACTGGCCGCGACCAGGATGGTAAACTGCGTGCTTCGGAGACCGGAGGGTCGCAATGCCCGATCGTAGGCCCGCGTCACCGCCCGTGCGGCCATCCGAACCTTCTGACACGCGCAGGATGTCGCCGCCGCCTTCTCAGTAACGGATTTCTTCTTTTGTGGCATACGCGCATACACTTTACTGCCCGGGAGAACGATCAACCAGAAACTAGACCGTTCCGGGATCTGTCACTCGGGACGGCTAAACTTCTCTCGCAGATGAGCGTTGCCTTGGCGCAGCTTTGTCAGCGATGCCAGATGCAGCACGATCGAGAGCGGAACCGCGTAGATCGGAATCATTACCAGAGGAAAGGAACCGATCAGGAAATCGGGTGCATGCAGAGAAAAGATCTGGAACCGTGACGACGCGCTAAAAAAACCGGTCGCCATTGCGACGACGAGATCAGCGACACCAAGCCAATTCCACAGGGCTACAAACGGGTCACAGGCAACAGAACGGCCTTTGCCGAAGGAGCCAGTCACCAGGAGCGGATGTTCTCCGACCAGCGCTAAGACTTCTCCGCTTTCCTTTGCTTTCACTTCGTTGAATCCAAGAAGATATGGCCAGGGTTCATCGAGACCTTGGATGATCGGGTGATCCTCTTTGACCACCCTCGGATTGACGCCCTCAGGTCTCTCCATTCGGTCATCGGCCGCCAACATCGAAACCGGTAAGAGCTCTTCGACCGGAGTTCGATGGTAGCGAGCCGAGCCATAGATGCCTTGAAAGCTGAGGTAACCTGCGACACGTATTCCTTGATCAATTCGAGACGATTCGGAACACGTTTACCTTCCAGAAAAACTTCCGGCGGAAGCAACAACGTGTTCGCTCCGATATCACTCAGGATTACCACGCCGTACTCCTGAAGTTTGCCGAGCTCGAACGGGAACGATTTTGACGCCTCGTGGCTTGGTTGATGGTGACCTGAATTCCCGCCGAACCCAAAGCCGCGATCAAGAAATCGCCACCTGTCGCGTAGTGTCCACCCAACAATATCGCGCAGATCCCAAGGGCACCGCCGACCGCGATATCAATGCCCGCAGTGGCCAGGATGATCGAAATTCCCAAGCTCACGAGCAATAGTTCGACGCTGTTGCGGAGGATTGTGACCAGATTTTGTTCCGGGTGCCCCTTGTCGTCTTGCGGGAGGTAATCCAGGCTAACTTTCGCAAAGTTAAGCGTAATGCTTTCCGCTAGTCTTTCCTCGCCGCCGGAGCCTCCCGTCGAAACCGGTTGTCTAACTAATTTGGAGAGATTTATTTGCATGGGCTTATTCGTAGAGCATCCACCGATGATCGTAAATGGAACGAAAGACCCACGGCGGAACATTCTCCGCCTCCGTCACGGCACCCAAGAGAGATGCGCCCTTTCAACTCCCACTAGAACTCGTCGAAGACGATGTGAGGAAAGCTGTTGCTCCAAAATGGCCGGTCGCGGTTCAATTTGAATAGTGACAAAAATTTCATCAAAACCAGCGCCTTTTGTTAAACAATGCCCATATAGAGAAGTTGAATGAAGTCTCCTTTCCAAACGCTCATTTCGAGCTTGAGGCGAGTGACTCGACGGTTTCAAGAATTTCTTGCGCCGCGGGGTATGAATCGCAAAGTAGCGTATATCGCATCTTTGGATGAACTGACAATCAATCGAGAGGGCGATGGTGCGCGGAATAAGTATCCGGAAGAGGGCCTGGCGCTGACTCATCTTCAAATCGGTCCTGAAAAAGCTGCGATGAGCGAGATCACCGAATTAGATCGCGAATCTTTGCGGAAGGACGCCAAGCTAGCAGTCGGATATAAGCATGTGGCTTTCGAAGTTCCTCTCGGCTCAGCGCAAATTGAATACTTTGCCCGATCTGATCAATGGGTTCCCATAGGTAGTGTGTTGCGTTGCCTGATCCAGGAGGGTAAACGCGGCCAGTTAGTCGTTAAGATCGACGAGCAAGAACTGCGTCTAAAACAGTTTGAGAAGCTGCTGAGCACCTTTGGGGGCTGGGGCATGCGAATTGAGTTTGTGCCCGAGGTCGAAGTGCACCGACGCCCGATCCTCAAGGTGCGCGAACCCAAGACAGGAGACTGAACATCTCATTACCGGCCACCAGCAATGAAGGGCCCCATCTCGACAATCGGACACCCTGATGGTCGCGACCTGCGGCTTAATGCTCCGGCCCTCCTGCTGAGTCTTTCAACACCCAGCGGCTCTCTTGCAGATTCTCCCAGGCTCGCCTACGTGATGCTCTACGTTCTGACAGATGCGTCCATTGTTTGCGATTCTCAGTCTGCTGCTGTGCTTGTGTGCAACACATTCATTAGCATTGTCGGAACGATCGAACTTTTCCAAGGGAAGCCGGAGATCAAAGTCACAGCGATGGATCAGATCAAAGGCACGGAGCCACAGAGGATGCAATGATTTAGACTCGCGTTGAGGAGGCTCCCTCGGAAAAGGGCGATTCTCGGTTCAACACGTCTGCGGAGACGACCGACGAGTGATTGAAGAAGCTGATGAAAAACAGGGGCGAAACGGAAGCTGGCATCCTTTCAAAAGGCATTGAAGACTGGGGCTTACCGCTTCGATCGAACTGCGATCCCGCCGCGAGCATTTTCGAGTTTGGAAGCAACGCCATTGTACCCCAGAGCCGGAAGAACAATTATTGAGACCTTTCTGCCTATGGGATGATTCCTTAATCGGGTTTTCAATTGAGGCGGACGCCACGCTTTGAATGGTTGGAACGTAACTCCATCATTGGGCAAATCCCTCGTCGGTAGAGGAGCTGGTTCCGAGCCGAAACCATTGCCGCCTGGGAGAAGGGTTTTAGCGCCCAACCGAGACATTTTTGCCATTGACAAATCTCGCCCGGCTTAATCAGCCTCTTCTATACTATTCTCCAATATTCTCCACGGGGTGTCGTTGCCTTTCGGGTATGACGAAGGATGGTCGAGGCAGACACCCAGCTCGAATCGTTCAAGCCTTGCATCATGTCGGAGATTCAGCCTCTCTATAGTTGATGCAAGGACGCAAAGATCAAACGAAGGCACACAAGACAAGGAACACGGTTTCGGGAGAGTTGGACGCATGTGCGCTTGTAGGAGACCTGAGAAGCTTCGTCGAGGAATCTGAACTGAGCATTCCTAAAATAGCAAGCCTTATGGGAGTCTTCAGTGCAACCCTCAGTATCTGGATCGCAGGGACAGCTAAGCCGTCTAGGACGGAGCTACTCCTGATTAAGGGCTTTCTTGAACGGCGCGATTCGTATTGAGACGGGATGCGGGGCTTTGCAAGAAAGCCGAGCATTGCTGCCGGGCTTCTTCTGGCTACGGAACGGCTCTCGGCTTTTACCTTCGGGGGAGTCACTCAAGGGGGGATCTTTCCCACCGGAGGCAAGCCAAGTACATCCGGATCGATCGCTGAACTGGCGATTTAGGGTCGCCGATGTGAACGATTACGTCGCCAGGCGGAAGGTCAAGGCAAATAGGCTTTCCCGCCCAGAAAGTGAAGGACCGGAGAGCCAAACTCAACTCTGGCTTCGGTCCTTCGACTGGGAATCCCTCCCCTTCTCTGGATACATTTCCATCAATTTGGCATGGAACCGCTCATAAAAACCTGGCCCAGCCATAATTCGGGCCATACCGAGCGTCAATCCGCTGTGGCTCAGATCCACACACGGATGCCGTTAATTCTCCCGGAGCAAGCATCACAAAAAAATCGGCGCTCAGGTTACTGAATCGTCCATAGCGGAAACGGTTGCCCTTCCTTAAGCCCAGGATCTCGGTAATAAATAAGATCTAATTGGCCATTGTGGCAGGAACCCATGAACGGTGTGTTCTCCCCGAACTTCAAGGTGTTGAATGAACCTCTATACTTGGGAAGTAAGATCCGCACGACTACACGATGTTTGTCCGATTGGTTATCGACAGCGAGGATTTTTGCGGGGATAGAAGTCATTTGTGTTACTTTCCGACGTAATAAATCTCGCGCCGTTGAATGGGCTTCTCCTATACTTTTCTCCATGGGTTAGCGTTGCCTTTAAATATGTCGAATGACGCCCGAAGCAAGCACGCTGACTTATTCGGCACTGGCACTTTCCGGTCGTATTGGCGTTAACATTTGCCATACCCGAATGAGACGCAAAGGTGCGAAAAAGAGTATGGAGCTAGCTGATGAATCTGTGCGAGGGGTTGTGAGGTTGACAACAAAGCGAGACAGATTCATTCAAGGTATTCGGGCCATGCAACTGAAAAACGTAGAGCTACTAAAACTTGGACATCGTATTCGGCGAGCGCGGAAGCTCTTGGGCTTTAGTCAGAAGGGTTTCTCCGCCAAGTGCGGATTCGACAGGAGTTATTTTGGAGATGTGGAGCGCGGAAATCGTAATGTAACCTTCGGTGTTCTTTGCACGATCTGCGAAGGTCTTACCTGTGATATTGCAGCGGTGACTAAGGGCATCCCTCATGCAGACCGTCGTGAGTCGTCTGGCGTGCTGCACAGTCAGAGTGCAAGCGATGTGGAAAGTTCTCTACGAAGCATAATGAACTGATGCCGGTCCCCTTCCACGCAAAGATGCGAAAGAGAAACTAGGACGATGAATCTGTGCGAGAGTTGTGAAGGTTGCCAATAGAGCAAACGGAGTGACGAGTCCTGATGAGCTGATGAAGAGGCTAGGGTTCCGGGGTCTTCGGCTGTTCAATGTGAATGATCGCGCCGTGAAAAATGATGCTCGGAGCGACTACTCCGTGGGGATTCGGGTTCACTGTAACGAACGGACCGATAGCCAGCACTGGGTTTACTGCAATCAGATTGACCTGTTTCTGCAATGCAGCGATCGCCGCAGCTTGAGCGGCGTTGGTCTCCTGGGACCGAGCGAGTTGCTTCTGAAGATTTTCCACGAGACTCTGCAAGGCGTCAACTTTGGCATCCAACGTCGCGAATGTCGGCGGTGTCTGGGCGTTAGCTTCAAGACAGCCGAGGAGGACCAGAGCCATTAAGATGCTGAATATAGTTGAGTGCAACAGGCCGAACGCGGCCGTCAGGAGGGTGCTTTTTAGGTACATGGGATCTGGAGTTCATCGGCAGATATCGCCGGAACTGCAGCCAGTAGATGACAAAATGTCAGCGACCAGACCCAATAAAGGCCGCAGCAAATAAAATTGCCGCTGGCGCGATCTGGCCGAAGCGGACCGGACGCACGATTCTTGGCAGTCCGCAGCAGAACCTATCCGGCGGTCAAATCGCATTCCGGCGCAAACGTCACTGCTCCAATGGCCATCCTGGTCGTTGGTGATCGGTCGCAGCGCGGAAAAACTACAAGGGACCTCGCCAGCGCCGATCCGCTATCGCACAATCAGATCCTCCGCCCGATCTAGAGTTTCCATAACGCCTGAAGAGCCTGCGAATAGTCGCTTCTGCATTAGCCCCACGGGCGATCCCTGTGGAGTCGTGAACGCGCGATGTTCGCCGAATTTTTGACAGAGAGGAACTCCGAGAGATAGGGCGTGCCAAATCGCTCATGCGCTCAATGTATCCGATGGGACGATTGCACCCTTTTCTTTCAGAAATTATGGTACCTCTGACATCAGCCCCGAAGCCTGTAAATGCGCGCTTCATAGGGTCGTAGGGTTAACAGCCGTACGTCCTCGACCGGATCGACGGCGTAATTGCTGATAACCAACTCCTTGTCGGAAAAAGAAACCGAATCAGGAAGTGCGAAAACAGGATTGTTCCTGGTGAAGTTCAGGATGACCAGCAGTCGGTCGTCTTCCAACGTGCGCGTGAACGCGTAGATCTCTTGATGGTCATCAAGGATCAAATCGTAAATCCCATACACGATAATCGGGTTCTCTCTGCGCAGCCGGATAAGCTTTTGATAGTAGTAAAAGATAGAATTTGGATCGGCCAATGCCTGCTTCACATTAATGTCCTGGTAATTGGGGTTGACCTTTATCCACGGCGTACCGGACGTGAAACCGGCGTGTTCGAGCTCATCCCATTGCATGGGAGTCCTGGCGTTATCGCGGCTTCTGGCGTGAATCATTGCCAGGACGGCCTGGGGATCAATCCCTTTGTCCTCGCCGTATTCTCTGTACATGTTGAGGGTCTCAATGTCCCGATAGTCCGAGATGAGCTCGAAATTGACGTTGGTCATCCCGATCTCTTCTCCCTGATAGATGTAGGGCGTGCCTTGTAGCATATGCAGGAAGGTGGCGAGCATCTTCGCCGATTCGACGCGATACTGATGGTCATCACCGAAGCGCGAAAGGGCGCGCGGCTGATCGTGGTTGGAGAGGTAGAGGCTGTTCCAGCCCTGGTCTTCAAGATCCTTCTGCCAGCGGGTCATCACTCGCTTAAGGTCCAGGAGATCCAGGGCTTTGAGGTTCCATTTGGACCCCTTGGGATCCTTGTCGAGCCATACATGCTCAAATTGGAACATCATGTTCAGCGGCCCAGTCTCCTGAGTGATCTGGACCGCGTGCTCGGTGGTCACTCCAGGCGCCTCGCCGACCGTAAGAATATCGTACTTGGACAGCACCTTTTGCTTCATCTCGAGGAGGAACTTCAGGAGGTGCGGACCATGCAAGAAATACTGGCCGCCAAATTGGTAACGCGAGTTGGTAAGCAGCGGTGCATCCGGCAGACCCGGGACCTTCGAGATCATGTTGATGACATCCATGCGGAAGCCATCGATGCCCTTCTTGAGCCACCACTCCATCATAGCAAACACCTCCTCGCGGACCTTTGGATTTTCCCAGTTGAGATCCGGCTGCTTCTTCGAAAAGAGGTGCAGGTAGTATTCGTCTGTCGTTGTATCGTACTGCCAGGCCGAGCCGCTGAAGTAGGATTCCCAATTGTTGGGCTCCCTGCCCTCCTCGCCGGGACGCCAGATGTAGTAATCGCGATAAGGACTGTCCTTGGACTTGCGGGACTCGACGAACCAGGGGTGTTCGTCCGAGGTGTGGTTGACCACGAGATCCATGACCAGTTTGAGGCCGCGTTTGTGCATTTCGGCGAGGAGTTCCTCCCAGTCGGCCAGCGTGCCGAACTCCGGCATGATATCCTGGTAGTCGCTGATATCGTACCCATTGTCATCGTTGGGGGACTTATAGACGGGAGAGAGCCAGACGACGCTGACGCCAAGTTCCTTAAGATAGTCGAGTCTCTGAATGATTCCGCGCAGATCGCCGATGCCGTCACCGTTGCTATCGTTAAAGCTGCGGGGATAGATCTGGTAAACGACGCTTTCTTTCCACCAGGCCGCCTTGATGTTTTGGGGAGTTTTCATGATCTTATTGCGGTATTTGAACTAATATCAACTAAGTCTCTCAAAGAGAACCCCTGACCGCGGAAAATGAGGAACGTTGCATCGACTCGTCTTGCGGGCTACTTGAGCAGCGCCTTGCAAGCCCCTTGCACGGAGCCGGAACTTTATTGGCTAGGGCAGGCCGGCTTTTTAATCCGTTCACCGGGGTTAACCTGGGTCGTTGATCCCTACTTGTCCGATCGGCTCGCCGAGAAATACCGAAACCATGAATTCTCGCACGAACGCATGATGCCCGCACCCCTGAGTGCGGCGGAGCTGCCCGAGCTGGATTTCGTCTTCTGCACTCACCATCATGGCGATCACCTGGACGGCCCCACCCTGGAGTGGATCGCTGCCAATCGTCCTCATACACGGTTCGTCGTGCCCGCAGGGATCGCGGCGGAAATGAGTCGACTTGCATTACCGGCTGAACGGGTTCTTTGGGCGGAAGCCGACCGGACGATAACGCTTGCCCCGGACTTCGTTGTAACGCCAGTGCCGGCCGCCCATGAAGAGTTCGGCTTCGACGACCGAGGACGTCACCGGTTCCTCGGCTACTTGTTTCACTGCGGCACACTCAAGCTTTATCATTCGGGAGACTCGGTTCCTTACGACGGTTTGAGCGGCCGTATTGCAGCGCTTCGCCCCGACCTGGCGTTGCTGCCCGTAAACGGAAGCCGCCGCGAGCTGAGGGAACGGAACATCGCCGGCAACTTCTCACTGGCGGAGGCCATCGAGCTTTGCCGTTGCGCTCGCGTTCCGGTAATGATGGCACATCATTTTGGCATGTTCGCGTTCAACACCGCCGATCCTGCCCTGATCGACAAGGCCGCACGTGAGGCCCCGCCGGCAGTTAGGGTATTAAGGGCTGAAATGGGCGTCCGGTACAACCTTGTCCCGTATGCCTGAACGCCAGCATTTTCTGTCACGCCCTTACTCCCGGAACCAAGCGGAACCAGCAGGCGACGGCGCTTTTTGGTTTGCCGGGCAGGCTGCATCTTCGTCGAGAAGACGCCATGCTTCGGTTATTTTAAAAATGAATAAATCGGCATGATGCAGGTCAGCTTCGAACGCGGGATTTTAATTCCGGAGTTAGATCTTTGGTTAGATCCGCAGGATGAGCGCGATACTGCTTTCGTTTCCCACGCGCACTCCGACCACATCGGAAATCATCGGGAAGTAATTCTGTCGGAAACCACTGCCAAGCTGATGGGGGCTCGATTGCCGGGCAGAAGAGTGGAACACTCACTCCCATTCCACTCTCCGGTGCATTTTCGCGGCGCCTCGATCACGTTACTGCCTGCCGGGCATATCTTCGGCTCGGCCCAGATCTACATCAAATTGAGGGGCGAAACTCTGCTCTACACAGGAGATTTTAAATTAAGGCAAGGGAAGTCCGCTGAAACTATTGCCTGGCTTCAGGCAGATACATTGATCATGGAGACCACCTACGGGCTACCTAAATATATATTTCCACCAGCTGAGCAGGTGATTGCCGAACTGACGAAGTTTTGCGTAGAGACTCTTGAAGAAAACCTCGTGCCAATCCTGTTCGGTTACTCGTTAGGAAAGGCACAGGAAATTTTGGCGGCGCTTAGCGGAAGCGGGCTTCGCATTCTGCTTCATCCGAGCGTCTACAGAATAACTAAACTTTACGAGGAGCTCCACCAACCGCTCCCTGAATACTTACCGTACGATGAAAGTCGAACGGCTGGTAGCGTAGTCATTTGTCCCCCGACGGCAAATCGGACAAGGCTGGTTCAACGAATTAAGAACCGGCGAACGGCGATCCTGACCGGCTGGGCGCTCAACCCAGCGACAATTCATCGCTACCAATGTGACGCCGCTTACCCGTTGTCCGATCACGCAGATTATCCAGACTTGATAAGATATGTAGAATTGATACGACCGAAGCGGGTCTTCACTGTCCATGGGTTCGCCCGTGAGTTTGCCGAAGACCTCCGGCGCAGGGGTATCGAGTCATGGAGTCTTGGCGACGATAATCAGCTCGAATTTGCACTCCCCCTAAATGCGCCCGCGACTCGATCGAGCCCAATTCACGATATCAACGATTTAAGCGAGTCCGGATTTCTTAAGTTCACCAAGATCTGCAACCAGATTGCGAACCTGAAAGGTAAACTCAGGAAGATCGAACTTCTATCCAACTATCTGATCTCTTTGACATCGGAAGAATTACCTGTCGTTGCCACATTTCTTACAGGACACGCTTTTTCCCGGACCATCGGGCAATCGTTGCAAGTCGGCTGGGCGGTCATCCGCAAAGCATTGATCCAGGCAAGCGGTCTGAGCGAAACACAGTTTCGCAGCATTTCCGCAGGATACGGAGACGCCGGCCGTGTCGCTTACGAAGTATTGTTGGGCCGAACAAACGGCACCGATATAGCCATCCAGGAAGTTTCCGAGCGATTCTCCGCGATCCAGGCTGCCATTGGTCCGGTGGCAAAAGCGGCGCTCCTTACTGATTGGCTCCGGACTGTTGGTCCCGAGTGCGGTAGCTACATTGTTCGCATCATGACAGGAGATCTCCGCATCGGCTTAAAGGAAGGCCTTTTGGAAGAAGCGATTGCCGCCGCATTTGAAGCACGCGCTGAACAAGTCAAAGAAGTAAATATGTTAACAGGAGATATCGGTGAGACGGCACTTCTAGCGAAAACCAATCGACTTTCTGCCGCGAACTTGAGGCTGTTTCGGCCCGTTAAATCGATGTTAGCGATTCCCGAGATTTCAGCCGAGTCGATTTGGGAACGTGTGCGGTCGGAGTTCGCGGCACAAACTGCACTCGCCGAAGCGAAGTACGATGGAATTCGTGCTCAGCTTCACGGCACCCCTTACCGGACGGAACTCTTTAGCCGTGATTTGCGCAACATTTCTGAGGAATTTCCGGAACTGGCTGGACTTCGATTCGACGAAGACCTGATTCTTGATGGCGAAGTTGTCGCCTTCGGCCCGGACAGGAAACTCTCATTCTTCGATCTGCAACGACGGCTGGGGAGGAAACGCACCCTAGACTTTTTCGAAACCGAAGACATTCCGGTCCTATTTATGGTGTTTGATTTACTCCGGTCGAATGGTGAGACTTTGTTGAAAACACCATTGAACGAGCGCCGGCGACGGCTGAATCAGTTGATGCTCCCGGATCGAGTCAAAATCTCTGCAATACGAAAAATTGCTTCTGTCAAGGACATCGATGATGCGTATCAGAAAGCCAGGGGTGAGTCTCAGGAGGGCTTGATGATCAAAGACGGAGACAGCCTTTATACTCCCGGGAGACGCGGCGGGAGTTGGATCAAATTCAAAAAAGAGCTGGCAACCCTCGATGTCGTAGTAGTCGGCGCCGAACAGGGCCACGGCAAACGAAGTCATCTGCTCAGTGACTACACATTTTCCGTTCGAGATGAAGAAACCGGTGCGTTGCAAACAATTGGAAAGGCTTATTCCGGACTTCGAGACGAGGAAATCGAAGAGCTAACGGAGCACTTCATTCGAACCACGATCCGAAAGGAAGGCCATTTTCGCGTGGTTACTCCTGAAATAGTTCTGGAGGTCGCTTTTAATGCCATTCAGCCGAGCGATCGCCATGCGAGCGGGCTCGCTCTGCGTTTTCCACGAATCAAGTCGATCCGGCGTGACAAAAAGGTTCAAGAAATTGATACGGTCCAATACGCACGGCAGTTCATCCACCAAATGTAGGATATTCTCCACTCAGCCATTGAAGGGGGAATTTTCCCGCTCACCTGGACACCGATATCCCCGGCATAAAAAGGTGGCTTACTGGTCAGCAATTCGCTTAGCCTTTCGAACCTGGGTAAAGCGCCCCTATCTGAGTCATACGGGTCGAGCGAGCAACGCGGAAAAACAGCCAACCGGCCACGGCCCAAAGGGTGGCGATGAAAATGGGCCGGCGGCTGCGTTGCTCGTCGGTCACGTCCAGCACCAGTTTGACGGCTCGCCGCGCAAACCAACTCGCTACCTACGAACGTCAAACTGGTGCTGGATGCTCCCTCTACCGCCAGTCCGGCTCGAACGCCTTGCCGGCGGCCCATTTTGATCGCAACAAACTACCTGCTAATTCGGGGACAGGACACTAGACACCCCAAATGGCAGGCGGCGGAATAATCCCTGCGTTTCGGTCTCAAAGAGTAGTAAGTTTTAAGCTTGGAATACTTGTGACTAACGAATTAGACCTCGAAGCGGTTGTCGGCCGGTTTTATGTATCCCTCTACCGGTTCGCGTTATCACTGACCAAGAACGAGGCAGAAGCCGGCGATCTGACTCAACAGACGTTTTTTATACTTGCTCAACGATCGCATCAGATTCGCGACGTTTCGAAGGTCAAATGCTGGCTGTTCACTACGCTCCGCCGAGAGTTTCTTCGTGCGCTTCGAATTCAATCGAGCCACCCGCACGTGGAATTCCGGCCTGAAGTCCATGACGCTCCCTCCATTTCCACCGACGCATTGCGGGCGTTGGACGCGAAGGCGGTGATCGATGCGCTGGACGAAATTGAGTCCACTTATCGCACGGCGGTAGAATTGTTCTATTTGAGCGAACTGTCGTACAAAGAGATCGCTCAAACCCTCGACATCCCGATAGGAACCGTCATGTCCCGCTTATCACGAGGCAAGGAACAGCTGAAGGCAGTTTTGGCTGAGGCGATTTCAGAAAACAGCGACAAAATTATCCCATTGAAAAAAGATGAAGAAGCCGCGCACTGAGATCACCAACGAATCAGCGAAGTTCGTGTTGAACGCTTATCGCGCAAACGGCGCTGACGCGCAGGACCCGATCTTTCGCGCGGCCCTCGAGCAGGCCGCACGGGACCCTGAACTAGCGGCTTGGTTCAAGGAGCAGCGATCTTTCGACTCGCTGATTGCCGCTAAATTGGCCGAGTTCCAGCCCCCGCCGAGCTTATACTCAGCGATCCTGGCCGGGATCGCAAATCGCTCACCGATACGCCGCTTCACCATCAGGCCTCTCCTCGCCATGGCGGCGGTCCTCATCTTGAGCGGAGCGATCCTACTCCCGTGGTACACGGAGAGTGTTTCCAAGTCCCAGTTGATCGAGCAATATCAAAGAGCAAATCTGACGATGCTCGACTCAGCTCCAGCTCCGAAATTGGATCTGATCACGGCTGATTTCTCGCGCACCCAGGAATATCTCGCGGAAATGCAGGCTCCATGCATTCCGTTCCTGCCCGGTTCGTTGCTGGAACTTCCGACTGCAGGATGCAAGACTCTTTATTGGAAAGGCCAGGAGTTCTCTCTCACTTGTTTTCGACTCCCAAGCGGTGAACTACTCCACGTGTTCGTGATTGATGAGAAGGCATTTCGCTCAATCAATGTGGGTGACAAATTCAAAGAGCTCGATGGATGGCACGTCAAATGCCAGCGAAGAGCGGGAATGCTGTTGATGTTTGTGAGCCGAGCCCCGATGGCCGAGATAAAACAGTATATTTAAATTTTTGGTGCTCAGGAAAATCTGTGTCACCGACGCCTTGGGGCAGTCCTAACAACCCTCGGAACCTTCACGTTGAATCGAATTTTCACCAGGTGACCCTTTGGTGCGACTTTTCGAGCACTGTAAAAACCGTGATAAACGGTATGTTCAGGACATTTAATCCTGTTGGAAGACCTTCGCTACCGTCAGTATGTGGTGAGAGGCCGCACATCGGCTGAAACGTATGCAAAAGAATCATCCTCAGGCAGTAATTCTTATGGGTGTAGCCGGTTCCGGGAAGACCGCTGTCGGAATGCAAGTCGCTCAAAAGTCGAACTGGATCTTTCTCGACGCGGACAATTTCCATCCACCGGCAAACATCGAAAAGATGAAGCATGGGATCCCCCTGAATGACAAGGATCGCGCACCCTGGCTCCAGCGATTGCACGATGAACTGCAACATCAAATGGCCGAAGGGCACTCGGTCATATTGGCCTGTTCAGCACTCAAGGAATCTTATCGCAAGGTGTTACGCGATGAAGTATCGCCTCCGACATTTGTGTATCTGGATGTCGATTTGCAGACAATCCGCGACAGGTTACAACATCGCACAGCCCATTTTTTCCCGAAAGAATTGATGGAAAGCCAGTTCGCGGCCCTTGAAAAACCGAAGGACGCGATCATAATCGATGCGCGAAAACCGCTCGCTGCAGTTGTCGACGAGGTCATTCACTCGCTAGGAGTGCAGCATGGCGCTTGAGCACCACTAATCCCCTTCACACTGCTCATTATTTTCTTTCCCGAAAATCTTTGCGACAGCCGGGCGGCAATTTCTTTGGAGAGGTTCATAGTTATTTCCACTCGAGCGGCGTGCCGAATGGCAGCCGACGTACCGCACGGGCGATGTCCCAATTTGTCAAACGCAACCCGCCGATGCTCTCCTCGAAGTTCATTTGGTCGGGAATGCTTGTGCCATGCAGACCATAAGGCAGCGGTTCCGTACTGTTTGATTTTGCCAGATTAATCCACAAAATTCCCACAGGATTCCTGGGACCCGCGGCAAGGTATTGTTCCGACGGCAACACGGTGTCGGATGAAGAGATTGTCGGCTCCGGACTCGGGCTTCCGTCCGTAGAACCGGTCTTTTGCGTCTGCTCTTTCCGCGCCTTTTGGAACGTGGCAAGCCGGGGACGCGGGATCACGTCAAGAATCGTCCAGGACTTACGGCCGTGCAGACCGGGACGCGCAGGAGACATGGGCAGAACCGCAACGAGTGCGCCGCCTCGGTAGATATTCAATTGCGACAGACCGATCACGGCGGCTGTCACCGGGTTTTTGGGATCGGCCTGCGGTTGCAATGGCTCATCAAATGCCTTCTCGATTTCAAAAGGAACCACATTGGGAACTCGGAACTCTGTACCGATCCCGGGAATGGCCGGAAGTTTGTCGTTCAGGGTGCGCAAAAAGGCTTCCTGGCAATGAAAGCGT
Source organism: uncultured Verrucomicrobiae bacterium (assembly GCA_963782115.1). Lineage (GTDB taxonomy): Bacteria > Verrucomicrobiota > Verrucomicrobiia > Chthoniobacterales > JAFAMB01 > JAFAMB01. The sequence goes on along the minus strand of CAWAIK010000006.1, from coordinate 425,395 downwards.
TCCGCCACGAACTCCCAGGGAGTACGATAGGCCAGCATCGACATCGTAGTCAGTTGATTATAGGTTAGAGGCGCTCCTGTGATGGCGGGAGACGGCAAACTGATTTTTGCCTGTCGCGCGTGGGCGGGCCCGGGAGTTGACTTCGCCTCAGCCGTCCCTGCCGGCGGTGGCGTTATGAATCGGAAGTCTTCCGCTTTCAGCTTGTATTGAGCGAACAGATTGGCGAGACCGGCTTGGGCTTTTGCCGCAAGGGTGGCATCATCCTTCGCATCTTCATGGGTGCTTTGATAAGTAAGTGATATCCTTGCAAAAGTTGAACCCGGCTCACCGACGATCGGCCCGGCCGAGAACAGCTCACGGTCCAGGAAGATCTCGAGCCTCAACTTGTCCGGCTCGATTCCGGCCACCGGGCTGAGCCTCGGTCCGGGATTTCTCACCGGCTCGCGCTTCTTAGCGGGAGGAGTCATCGCACTCAGCTCAGCGAGAGTCGGGATCTTCAAGATCTGTCCGATGCGGATCTTGTCGGTTTTCAACCCGTTAAGCGCTTTAATCTGGGGAACCGTCATGCCAAATCTTTTTCCGATGAGAATAAGCGCATCGCCGCGCTTGACCTCGTAGAGAGAGGGCCGATTCTCCGGTTGGGGAAGGACGGTAACGGGCGGCGACGGTGTTGGCGTCGGGCTGGGCACCTGGAGCCCCCAATTTTTGTCATCCGATGGCGCAACATGCCATTCCCACTTAACAGCATCCTCCAATCCGGCTTCGATGCGTTTCGCTGGGACAGGCTTTCCAGATATCGTCTGTGCGGATACACTCGTGGCACAGACCCCAGACATAACCAGGATTAGCATTGACCTTTCTGCACCGGAAAGCATAGCAATCAGTTTTATCCTCACTCCCTCTCCTCCTGAGATAAAGCGCAAATTATCTTCCTGCTAATTACCGGTCCGGGCTTCAACTGACCGGGAGCGTGCGCGGCACCGCGAACCAAGGCCCTCCAGGGACAAGTTCGCCTTCACGCGTGACCTTTCGATTCTCGGACCAGTAGCAGCGGCAGGGGCGTGCTGCTAGCGAGCTTGGACACGGCGCTTTTCGATAGGAAGGCGGCGAGCCCCTCTTCGCTGTGGATGCCCAGGACGATGAGATCGGGGGCAACGCGGCGTGCAGTTTTCACGATTATATCGCTCGGCTCGCCTCGCAGTACCTCACCGACCACAGGCAAGCCGTCGGCTTGCAGCAGAGCGATTTGCCGGGAAAGGTATTCGCAGGCATCGGCGTGAGCCAATTGCAGTATTTTTGTGGTCGTTGCCGGCAACAACAAACCCGAAGCCGCGCCCAGACCCGATAAGGTCCTCAAGGTAGGCACCACTACGACCAGATGCAAACTCACACCGCAAGCCTTCGCCAGCGCAGCGGCCAAGGGCAAACTCTGGCAGTCAACACCCGTACCGTCCAGCGATACCAGGAATGGACGCTCGCTGAAAATCGGCGCGGCGCCGGCTTCACCCGGGTGGATAAGTAACACCGGGACAGCGCTTGAGGCCGCAACTTGTTGCGCAATACTGCCGAACAACAATGTACGCAACCCACTCTGGCCATGGGCGCACATGACAACAAGGTCAGAACCCCATTTGGTCGCGTGTTCGGCGATGGCCCCGGGCACGTCGGTAATCTCCGTAGCATGCACATGTTGCGCGACTCGCGGACCGGACGGGAATATGCGGCGACCCAATTCGCTCAGATAGCGCTCTGCCTCTTTTGGACTGGAAAGGTGATGTTCGCCGTGGATCTGCTGCGGGGGATGGCGTTCGATCAGATGGACCAAAGTCACCGGTGCACCAAGCTTCTGAGCGAGCTGTCTCGTTATCGGAAGCGCAGCCTCTGCCAAGCGCGAACCATCAAGGGGGACGATCAGATGCTTAATCTTAAATTCAACCACCTCTGAGGGTTTCATACAGCAAATACCCGTTCAAGAGCACGATGAGCACGGTCACGACAACAGCCAAAACTGTGGTGAAAGCAGAATTCACTAACTCGCCCATCAAATCGCGCCGCCGCGTAAACAGGACCAGGGGCACAATCGCGAACGGTAATCCAAAACTAAGAACAACTTGACTGACTACCAGTGTTCGGGTCGGATCCAGCCCCATTCCGATGACAACGAGCGACGGCAGCATCGTCACCAAGCGTCGTACCCAGATAGGAATTTGCCGATGCAAAAACCCCTGCATTATCACCTGCCCTGCCATCGTGCCCACAGACGCCGACGCCAAACCTGATGCCAGCAGGGACACGGCAAACACCGTGCGCGCGGCGGATCCTAGCAGCGGCTCGAGCGTGCGGTATGCCTCCTCAATGGAGGCGATATGAGTCAGTCCGGCGCGGTAAAAAGAAGCCGCGGCCATGATCAACATCGCGGCGTTAATCAATCCCGCCACTCCCATTGCGATCGCCACGTCCAAAATTTCAAACCGGTATCATCGTCGCCTCCGATCCGCGTCCAGAGTGACGATCCGCGCCTGAGTCAACGACGAATGCAGGAAAATCACATGTGGCATGACCGTTGCACCCAATATACCGGTAGCAAGAAATACGCTTTCCCTTCCTGAAAATTGCGGCACCACTGCGTGCCATGCCACCTGAGCCCAATCCGGGCGGACCAACCATGTTTCTATTAGATAACAGACGGCAATTACGCCCACCATCGCCGTGATTGCCGCCTCCAGCGGCCGAAAGCCGTACGCCTCCAGTCCAAGGATGAGAAGCGTGATGATCGCGGTCAGCACGGCTGCTACCCACAACGGAACGCCAAACAACAGATAAAAGCCGAGCGCCGCCCCGAGAAACTCGGCTAGGTCCGTCGCCATAGACACCACCTCCATGACCACCCACATCAACCAAACCACCGCGGGAGGGAACTGATTGCGACAATGCTCCGCGAGATTTGTTCCGCTGGCTATACCCAATTTCGCCGACAACGTCTGCAACAGCATCGCCATGAGATTGCTGCCGACTACTACCCACAACAGTGTGTAGCCAAACTCCGCGCCACCCTGGATGTTCGTAGCGAAATTGCCGGGATCAATGTAGGCAATGCTGGCTATGAACGCCGGCCCCAGAAACGGCAGGATTTGTTTCAAGTCTCGCCGTCGACTGCGCCCCCCCAAGACCAGCTCCGCACTCGCGAGGACTTTTGTATCGCCGCTTTTGGTGCCTCGTTTCATCGATGATGATCCCATCGGGCTCACATTCTAAATGGCGAAATCCGAGTATGCAAATCGAGGCGGTCGCAAGAATTCTGTCCTCAGCCGACTTGGCGTGCAAAGTCGCCCGGGTTCAATCTGCACACACGATGGGAAATATTACCTCTCTGTGGTATTGGCATTGTTCTCGGCTTCCTGGCGCCGGTCTATCTACGCTTCCTCCGCCTGGCCGAACGCTTGTTCTCGAAGATTGACATCCCGGTCCCGTTTAAACTGGCGCTCGGCGGCGCGATCGTCGGCGCACTTGCGATATTGAACCCCGAAGTTTGCGGAAACGGTCAGGGGTTGCTTCGTTCACTCTTTCATCAGAATTGGTTCTGGGACGATATTCTCTTCGACACAGGGGATGAGCGAAGCGCTGCGCAAGTTTTCTGAAGTTAACTCGGAGCGCTTACCGGTGGTCGACAATCTGAACTCCAAACGGCTGGTAGGCAGCATCTCGAAGACCGACATCATCCTGCACCTTGCTGGAGAACAAGGCGCTACAGGAATAATTCAGCAGTTCTAAGGGTGCAGGATAAAGCGCGATTTGGGCCAGGAAACAAATTGATTCAATCGGCACTCAATCGAGAATATCGAGGTATCTCTCTCTTTATGGCAACCGTTAACTCCGCACCACATGACCGTCGCGCCCGGATAAACTTGCGAATCGAAGCCGATGCCCGTGCGACGGCCTCCCTTCCTATAACCGAAGCCGGCACTCGCAGGAGCTGCGACATAACCTTCGAATGCCCGGGGGCTCAGCCCATCGAAAAACCATGACCGCACTCACGATCTGGGCCAACCCTTTTCTGACGGCTTCCGCCGAAGAACTGCTGGTCCGTTCGACCGCCTCACACAGGCTTATTCTGGCTGAAAAGCCTGAGCACGTTCTGGACGTCGGAACGTTGGACCCGCGCCTTCTGCAAGCCGAGATCGTTTTTGGCCAACCCGATCCGGAAGCGATCATCCGATCCGAAAAGCTGCGTTGGCTGCATCTCTCCAGTGCCGGCTATGCGCGATATGACACCAACGAAATTCGCAGCGCGCTAAAAGAACGGGCGGCGATCATGACGAACAGCTCGAATGTGTTCGATGAACCATGCGCAGAACATCTCATGGCATGGCTGTTAGCGGACGCCCGGCAATTGTACCCATCCTATCAGAATCAACTGGGACCACACGGCTGGCCGCAGAACGATTTGCGTCATAATGTCCGATTGCTGGCGGACGAGACTGTTTTCATCGTCGGCTACGGCGCGATCGGACGACGGTTAACCGAGCTTCTCGCGCCGTATGCGGTTCGGGTAATCGGCTATCGACGGAAGCCGCAGCCGGGCTCAGAAATTCGCGTAATCGGACCGGCTGACCTTGCGAGTACCCTGGCCGACGCGGATCACGTCATTAACATTTTGCCGGACAGCGCCCAGACGCGAGGTTTCTTCAATGCCCAGCGGCTTCGGCAAATCAAGGCTGGTGCTCGCTATTACAGCATCGGACGCGGCACCACTACGGACCAGCACGCCCTGACGGAAAACCTGAAATCCGGCCACCTTTTTGCCGCGTATCTGGATGTTACCGATCCGGAGCCGCTGCCGCCTGACAACCCACTCTGGGCAACACCGAACTGTTATATTACGCCACACACCGGTGGCGGGCACTGCAATGAATCGGATCGGATCGTCAGCCATTTCGTCGAGAACCTTCATCGCTATGAGCAACACATTGAACTTATTAATCGCGTGTTCTAGAGCGCTGGGGCTCGGATCCTTAGGCAATCGTCGCGAGAACCACGACCTGCGGAAGGCAGCGGCAGCACTGAGGTAAAGAGTCTATGGAACTCAAACGCTGCGCGTGGCCCGGTCAGGATCCGCTCTATGTCGCGTACCATGACGAGGAGTGGGGTGTACCGCTTCACGAAGACAATCGCCTGTTCGAAATGCTCGTGCTCGAATCCATGCAGAGCGGGCTCAGCTGGATCACGATCTTGCGAAAGCGCAAAGCATTCCGGGTCGCATTTCATCAATTTGATCCTGGCAGAGTCGCGACCTTCGGTTCCAAAGAAATCGAGAAACTACTCGCTAACGCGGGCATCATCCGCAATCGGGCCAAACTGGAAGCTGCGGTTGCCAATGCTCGCGCGACTCTGCGTGTTCAGGAAAAATATGGGAGTTTGGATACTTTTCTGTGGCGCCTCGTGGACGGCAAAACATTGGTGCATCGCTGGAAAGACTATCACGAAGCTCCCGCAAGAATCGTTGAATCGGAATTATTGGCCAAAGTTTGCAAAGAACATGGTTTTCGATTTATCGGTCCGACGGTTGCCTACTCTTTCATGCAAGCCGTCGGCATGGTGAATGACCATGAAGTAACCTGTTTTAGGTACGGGCAGGTGTGACAAGCTCGGAAGACAGATTCAGGAGCCAGAAGTCAGGGCGGCCAGGAGGCGCAGTCTAGTGCACTCTGCGCGCTTGCGCTACGGAAATTGCGTTCGGAGAAATTCATTGGAATGTTGGATCGCATGAACGCGAATGAAGTGGCGGCGCCAAGATTTCAGCACGTTACAATTACTTTTGCTCGCGGAGAGGAAGCACGGGTGCGGAGTTTTTATGTTGGGGCTCTCGGATTCCGCGAGAAGCCAATTCCCAAAGTGGTCAAATCTTTGGGTTGGATCTGGTTTGAAACCGGTGTACCGGGAGTTGAACTCCATTGTGTGCCGGACGAGGAACTTGTACCCGCCGATACGAGGCATCATTTCTGCCTGGAGGTCGACAATCTTGAGCGGCAACGCAGAGACTTAGTCGATTCGGGCGCCAAGATTATCGAGGCACGCGCGTTGCCGTTGCGCCCGCGTTTTTTTGCGCGCGATCCTTTCAATAACCTTATCGAGTTCGTGCAAATCGAAGGAGATTACGTAGCTGCCGGTGAGGCAGTGGAAGAGAAGTAGTTAGTAGTCAGCAGTCAGTAGTCGGAAGCGAGGAGGGCTCGGTTCGGTTTCGAGCAGTGGATTCCTCTGCACATACTCCTGACTCCTAGTTCACCGCTCTCGCCTTGCGTCGCGGCGTGGCATTCACTAGATGTGGAAGCCGATGAGATCGAAGTTGGAATTTAAAAAAAGGCCGGTGAACCGTGTCTTTGCGCTGATCATTGCTCTCACAGGCTCTGGAGCGCTCTTTGCCCAGGCGCAAGAGACTGCTCCCGCGCCGAAACCCCAGATTAATCTGGATAATCCGGCATTGCGATCTTCTGCAAAACCGTCTGGCACGACGGCCGCGGAGAAACCGCAAGTAAATCCGCAGGAAATCGAACGTCTGACCAAGGCCGCAGACAAAGTATTGAATCGGATCCAAAGGGAAGAGAACGATCTTTATCTGCGGGTCAGTTATTTCGAAAAACCCGACCGCCTTGACCCGAATAGCTACGCATCGAAGGAGGAGGTTGCGGAATGGCAAGGCATATTGCAGCAACTTAAGGAGAAGCACGATCTTGTCACCCAGCTTTATGCGGATGTCGGAAAGAACCTGGATGCGGAACTCCGAAACGCCGGCGGAAGTGAGGAGATCGCGGCTCGATTCAGGAAATTCATCATCGACGGTTTCCCGTGGGCCACCATTGAGAAAAAGAAAAATTTGATCGCCGACTTTATCAGCGAACAGGCGAAGCTGCTGTCGTTTTACGAAAAGAACTGGGGCTGCTGGACCAGCACGAGCGATTCCAACAAACCGGAATTTACTTCCGCTTCCGCGGCAAACATCTACAAAAGGCTCCGCGATCAAATATTAAATACGAGCGGCGAGATTGAAAAAGAATACAAAGAGATGAGTGAATAGAAAGCTGGCGCATTCCGTATTTCCTTAAAATCCCGACCTCTTGTATATCACGTATCTCCTCAAGTCCCCCGCCTCCACAAGCCATCCAGATCCTGCAATGAATGTATTTTCTCCCCAATCCGCCCGGTTGATTTTCTGCGTCCTGTTTGCGTTTGTACCGACAGCACTTCATGCGCAAAACCAAGCGGTTGCCCCATCGCAAACGCCCGTGCCAAAATCTGGACCCGGGAGCGGAGGCCCGAGATATAGCGAGGAACAGATGCAGGAGATGATCTCTAAACTCCAGGATCGGATCCGAAAGGCCGCAGACGCGGTGTTGGGCAGGATTGAGAAAGAGGAAACCGGGGTTCGTCTAAAATTCTCTTATTTACGGAAGCCGGAACGGCTCGATCCGAATACCTACGGATCAAAAAATGACATCACCATTTGGCGCGACTCGCTTCAGCAACTCCGAGAAAGAGAGAACGGTTTGGACAAGCTGTATGCGGACGCTGACCAGGACTTGGGAAATGCACTGGTCCAGCAGCAAATTAACCAGGCGGTCGCCGATCAGGTAAAGAACGAACTGTTAAAGTCCTTTCCTTGGAGCATCATCAAAAAGAAAAGCGAACTCATGCAGGAATACATGGGGGAACATGGCGATCTTCTGACGTTTTACGACAAGAATTGGGGCTCCTGGAAACCCGGTTCCACGCCTGGCACCGTGACATTCGCTGACCGTACGCTCGCCGCAACCTTTCAGAACCTGAAAGAGAAAATCAATGCCACTGGGGAGCAGATCGAAGAGCAGTACAAGCTGATGGTGCAATAGCCAAACCCCGTCAGCATTTCACCTCTGAGCTGGCCAACAGCTCTTCCAACCACTCCACCGCCAATTGGTGCACGACCGGCAACGATTGGACAATGTTCAATGCCTCACGCGCCTGACGCTGGCATTCCTCCGGTTTGCCTTCCAACAATGCCATGGCGGCCGAGACGCGGAGCCATGCATGGTGTGGAACTCTGGACCAATCCTGTACTCGTTCGAAAGCTGCGCGGGCGCTTGATTCGTCTCGTCTGAACCAGGCCTCGTAAAACGCCTTCTCTAACATTACCCAAGTATAAAGTGCTCCGGATTTCGGATCTGCCTTTGCGACCGCCTCGTCCAGATAGCGTGCCGCTCCACGCATCTCGTGCTGATCAGCCGCGCTGTAGAACGCGAGTAAACAGACTGTCACGCGCTCGGCCAGATCGGTGCCTTCGGTCAGTTGCAAGGCAAGATCCAGCATCTTGGAAGACCAGTCTCGCGGCCTGATTCCCTGTTGTCCATCGTGTATTAGCGCGGTTACGAGAAAGAGGACCTCGCTGGTCGGACGACCGCGAACCGCATCCCACAAGAGCACGCCGTAACTCGCCGACCGGCGAAGCCCCAAAGGCAACAGGAGACGCACTCCACCGGCGATTCCCATAAAGGCAATTGCCGCAAGGAACAGCGTATCAATCGATGCCCGCGTCGGGTCGATGGCCTGCACGATCATCAGAAAAATGAGCCCGACAAGGATCATTGAAAACGGACCACTCGCGATCAACCAGGCACATCGCCACCGGAGACCATCAAGGGTCTTTGGCGCAAAAACCGTCGTGCCAGTGATCATCGTCTCTCGATTATTCCACGTGAATCGCGTTCGATCCCGAATTCGCCGAATAGCGAACGGCCCACAGGCAAATGCCAGCAGTTTCAGCCCGACCAGTTCGGCGACTAAAATTCGAGCGAGATGATGTAAAATTACCAGGATCTCATACGCGACAAATATCAGGAAAGGGAGCGGAACAAGATTGGAAGGTTGGGCAGCAACTGCTTCGAGGCACCTGGGTTCCAGGAGAATCCACAGCCCAATACATACCGCCACCAAAATCAGAGACGAGATAATGACCGATCTGCGTCTCCACGAACGCGTTCCTTGCATAGGCAGTTGCGAACTCTAGCGGCGATGCCACAGCAGAGCTAGTGCAATTTCACCGGCAGGCGAGTCTGCACCATCCGGGAACTGGAAATTACGTTGCCGTCGGCATGACAAACTCTGCGCCAGAACTAAATGTGCCCGGCCACCGGCTGGTGACAGTCTTTAACTTTGTGTAGAACCGGACCCCTTCGGCTCCATGCACGTAATGATCTCCAAAGATCGATCGTTTCCATCCGCCAAACGAGTGAAAGGCCATTGGAACCGGAATCGGTACATTGATCCCAACCATCCCGACTTTGACCTGTTCGGCGAACGCCCTGGCCGCTGCGCCGTCACGTGTATAAATCGCGGCGCCATTTCCGTACTGATGTTCATTGACCAGTTTTAGAGCTGCTCCTGCATCGTTAACGCGGACTACACAGAGCACCGGACCAAAAATCTCCTCCCGATAAATCCGCATTGGCGGCCGCACGTTATCAAACAGGCAGCCCCCGAGAAAAAAACCCTCCTCAGCGCCTGGCAGCGTCAGGTCACGACCGTCGACGACCAGGGTGGCCCCCTCTTGGACTCCAAGGTCGATATAAGAAGAGACCCGATCGAGATGCGCCTTTGTGATGAGTGGACCCATTTCCATTCCTTGCAAATCGCCGGACCCAATTTTGAGCGATTGGACTCGCGGAATTAACTCTTGGACCAGGCGATCGCCTAGCCGGTCGCCCACAGCGATCGCCACCGAGACCGCCATGCAACGCTCGCCCGCGGAGCCATACGCGGCGCCCATCAACGCGTCCGCCGCTTGTGCGACATCTGCATCTGGCAAAACGACCATATGATTTTTCGCACCCCCAAGGGCTTGCATCCGCTTTCCGGCTGCGGTGCCGGTGCGATAGACGTACTCCGCAACGGCGGTCGATCCGACAAAACTTACCGCTTCAATCCCCGGGTGCTCCAGAAGGGCGTCGACGGACTCTTTGTCTCCATGAACCACGTTGAAAGCTCCGTCAGGCAACCCTGCCTCGCTCAGCAATTGCGCCAACTCGACACTCAGACTCGGATCTTTTTCGCTTGGCTTCAGAATGAACGTATTGCCACACGCGAGCGCAATCGGGAACATCCACATTGGAACCATTGCCGGAAAATTGAAAGGAGTGATTCCTGCGACAACTCCAAGCGGTTGACGGAATGAAAAACTGTCGACGTCGGTGCTGACTTGTTCGGAGAATTCACCCTTCAACAACTGAGGAATTCCGCAGGCAAACTCGACGACTTCAAGACCTCGCACCAACTCGCCTTTTGCGTCCTCCAGAACTTTCCCGTGCTCGGCGCTGATCAGCGAAGCCAGCCGATTTTTTTCTCTTTCGATCGATTCCCTGAAACGGAATAAAATTCGCGCGCGCCGAACAGCAGGGAGAGACGACCAGGCAGGAAACGCTTTGGCGGCCGCCGAAACAGCCAGATCAACCTCCTTTTTCGTCGCGCAGGCGAGCCGGCCGGAAACCCGCCCAGTCGCTGGATTATAGACGTCTGCAAGACGTTGCGAGTTCCCTGAGGTGAGCCGGCCATTGATATAATGCTGAATATTTGCGGAGCCATCGGCGGGCGCCACACGTGCAAACGAATTGATGCTCGTCGTCATAATGCGAGTGATTGATGGAATTGTAACCTGAATGCCGGATTTCTCGAAGAAATAGCATCGGGCCGAAAGAACATGTCGGCATGTCGGCTTGCAGTATCGATCGAACTACCTCCTCCGAGGCCAATGACACAGTCATGCTCCCCATTTTTCAGAAATTCGACTCCGGCTTCCACCGCAGCGACTGTCGGATCGAGAACCGTCTCAGAGAAAATTCGCGGATGGCCCAACGCGGTTAATGATTCAGAGAGCATTCGCGCCAAGCCGCGTTTCCCCAGGTACGGATCTGTAACGATCAATGGATTTTGGAATCCCAGAATTTGCAGCACCTCCCGAGTCTCAGCAAAAGCTCCGCCACCAATTCTCAGGATTCGCGGAACAGCGACTTTAGCAATCATGTCTTTGTGAGTGCGAGCCTTGTTTTGGCGATCGCGTCCGATCGCTCGGCTTCCGTTATAAAGCGATCGCGCAATCTAATCGAACCCCGGTGCTATAGTAAAGCGGGCGAGAACCGGCTCAAGATTCACTTGTCTCGAGCAAACTGGTTTCTATGTTACCTGCAGATAAGGATCAAACAAAATGAGCGATTCCATAGAATCGTTTCGATTGATGGTGGACAACTGGCTCACAGACGTGAAGCGCCGGGGAGCGGACCTTTACGCGACCAATGAGGGGGACGGGGTCCAATACTTTTCCTTTGAGGGGAAAAACCATTTCAGATTTAGTCTCGAGGTCGATTACGCTCTCCAGGAAATTGCCGTGCAGATCACGGATCCAAAGACGGGTGGCATGGAAGTCGAGAATCTGGTATTGACAGCCAAAAACCTTGGTGCGCTGGCCCGGTTGATGTGCAGTGTCAAGGAGGGAGAGGCAGTCGTGCCGGTCTACCTCCTGGCGCAGCTTGCGGTGATTTGCCACGGATATCAACGTCTGGTGCAGGAACTCGACAAAATACACGGCATCGAAACGACAACCGGAAGCGTGACAGAAATTGAAGCGGATCTGCGCCGTTTTCTTACGCCGGAGGAACAAAAACGCACAGACAATCCGCTCTTGACTCGAAAGAGCAAAAAGAAGCTTTAGGGCACTGTCCTCGAAATAGCAGGTATCGTCCAGGATACAATGACCAAAGCGTCCGCAACGATTAACGGATACCAACTCGCCTACTCGCTTCTTGGTGCCCAGCACCGGCCGGCGGTAGTACTGAGTCATGCACTGGCAACCAGCATGGAAATCTGGGCTTACCAGCTGCCCCTTCTGGCCCGCCGATTTCGCGTTTTGCTTTACGATCTGCGTGGTCACGGCAGAAGCGCAGCACCGGGCAGTTCCTACACGCTTCAGGAACTTGCGTCCGACGTGGCGGCGCTCCTCGATCATTTGCAGATCTCGCGAGCAACGTTTGTTGGTCTTTCGATCGGCGGAATGATCGGCCAAGCCTTTGCTTTGCATTACCCTGACAAACTCTGCGGCCTCGTCCTGTGCAGCACCGGCAGCCGAACAGAACAGCAAGCAAAAGCAACGATTGACGACCGGATCAACAGGGTCCGTGCGGAAGGACTCGAAAGCCAGGTCCGCTCAACGCTCACACGCTGGTTTAGTCCAAGATTTGTTGAAGAAGCGCCTGCCACCATGGCTTGGGTATCGGATCTGATCCTCGCCACTTCAGTTGACGGATATGTCGGGTGCGGCCGGGCGATTCAAGATCTTGACCTGACTGACGCACTCTCTGAAGTCCGGGTCCAAACTTTGATCATCTCTGGTGAACATGACCTCGGTTTTCCCGAAAAAGTTTCACGAGCGATCCAACATCAGATTGCAAACTCAGATTTAATTTTGCTGAAGGACGCCGCTCACCTCGGCAACGTCGAACAGGCTCACCGTTTCAACGAAATCCTCCTGGACTTTCTTGGCCGGATTCCGACTTGATTTCTTCCAGTTATCCTCAGCCTCTATGGACTGCTTGGAGTTTCTCGATCTGGTCGTTCCAGGATTTGTCGCGTGCGCAGAATTCGGATGCTTCCTATTCTTGCGCCCGAGCACCCGAGACCTCCCGGAACGCGATCGCGTCGTGGTAGAACAACGATTTCTTCGCACCTTCAACCGCGTGGTACCTATCCTGACCGCTCTCTCCGTTCTGCTTATTCTGATCTACGCGCTTCGTTTCAAGGAAAACAACGCCGCTAACGGCGCGGTTTGGTGTGCCCTGTTTTTCTTCTCTGCAGCGGCTGCATCCTCGATCTGGTTAAACCGGTCAATCGACGAGGAAATCATGGGTTGGGACCCGGAACGGTTGCCGGCAAACTGGAAATCACTCTGGACCCGTCACGCGATAGCGCAAGGGCTGCGTGCTTCACTACAGCTAGTGGGCTTTCTCCTCTTATGCGGATCGATCGCAGCGCGATAATTGGCCGCTCTTGGCCGTCTCATTTTCTTCAAGTTGCCCTACGGCGTTAGCGAAGATAAGGGCGAACGAGGCGGAAAAGGGAGGCTTCGTAATCTCGTTTCCAATATTCTCGTCGATAGAAGTTAAAGAGCATAAATGAAGCGACAACAAAACTCAACGCCGCGGCTACGAGCAACCCAGGTATATCAAAACTCGCCAGGAAAAAGATAACCACGAAAAACAGGCTTAGCCGACCCCACATGATTTTGCTTCCATCAAAGAACAGATCTTTGGGACGTCGTTCCCAGAGCCAGACCGAACGCTCCAACTCAGCCGAGTCGAACGCATTCGCTGGAATGGAACACTTTTCCAGCAGTGCGCGCGGCGGAAAACCGGTGTATTCGCCTCTACGACAAGAGAAAATCTGGTCCAAAAAACGAGACATACAGAATTCCCAGAAAGATTGGTCATAATCTATCTCAGTGCTCTTCCGGCTGCACGCTAAAACGATCTGATTCGCCCCCGCTTGGTCAATTTTTCCGACGAAAACTCCCTGTGCGAACCGGAATCAAGACCAAAACGCTTGATGACCGCGGTCAATTCCGCCGACTATGCAGCCATGGCCGCTTCGAAACTCGTGAAAAAAAGTACTGCAACAATCGAGAATATAGCGCCCCCGACCCAGAGGGACTTGGGTGGCATCAGCGTCTATCTTGTGGAAGTGAGATTCCGGCTCGATGAGCATGACGATCAGAGTGACCTGGCAACGCAGGCCTGCCTCGAGGAACTCGATAAGGTTTGGGGCGTTTCCCAGGATTCGGGAAAGCTTTGGCAGCAGGACTGGTCGAAAAGTGTTTATCCGGTTGAGAACGGAGTTTTCGTTGCCACACTGCCTGCCGATCCCGTCTGGAAGATCGGCAAAAGATTCTCTGTCATGTTGCCAAATGTTTCAGAATAAATCCGAATACGTTATCGGAGTGCTTCTCTTCCATGCGGCACCCGGAGACTCTGCGCCGGACCAACCGGAACAATACGGGTCGGATTGATGTCGTCGTGCGTGAAATAATAATGACGTTTGATGTGATCAAAATTCACGGTATCGGAAATGCCTTCGATCTGATAGAGGTCGCGTAGATACCCGTACAAGTTAGGGTAGTCAGCGATCCGTCGGATGTTGCATTTGAAATGACCATGATAAACAGCGTCAAACCGGATCAGTGTAACGAAAAGCCTCCAGTCTGTTTCGAGCGGCAAATCTCCAAAGAGGTATCGCCGATCAGACAACATCCGTTCGAGTTGATCGAGCGTTTCAAAGAGCGAATAAGCAGCTTGTTCGTAGGCACTCTGGGCAGTCGCAAAGCCTGCCCGATAGACCCCGTTGTTGACGTTCTCGTAGATCAATTCGTTCAACCGATCGATCGCCACTCGATGCTCCGCTGGATAAAGGTCCAAGTCACTCTTTGTGAATGAGTTAAACTCACTGTTCAAGATTCGCAGGAGATCATCGTCGGAATTGTTGACGATCTTTCCCGTTTGCTTGTCCCAGAGCACCGGAACCGTGACTCGGCCCTGGTAGGATGGATCGGTTGCTATATAGGCTTCAGCCAGGAAATTAAATCCATTAATCGGATCTTTCGAATGGCCGGGTCCGTCCCGGAAGGCCCACCCGCGTGCATCGCGAATCGGATCGACCACGGTCATTCCGATCACCTCCTCAAGCCGCTTCAGGTGGCGAACGATAATGGTCCGGCACGCCCAAGGACAGGCCCAAGAAACATACAGATGATATCGTTGAGGCTGCGCCGGAAACCCGGACCGGCCGTCCGCCGTGACCCATTCTCGAAATTCGTCCTGTTGCCGTACAAACCGCCCCTCCTCAGATTGCTCGTCAGGGAATTGAGCTTTTGAAACTCCCGTCATGGTTCAGACGTTAGCGCACGACCTTAAAAAAGCGAGCGCCTGATGATTTTTGATCTAGATCACGAAGAGTGCGGCAGACCTGGAAAGGGGGTGACGAGCTTGGAAACAACTCAGATTCAGCGGCTTGGCGAAAGAGAGTGTTATCGAAGTCTTTTCATGTTCGATCATAATGCTACAATCGCGCAATGAAACCTACCTTCCTCTTACTAGTTGCACTAGCAATTACCCCTCCGTTGATGGCCGCACAAAAGGCTTCGAAGCACCATGCGACCGCAATGAAAGAACCCACTCCGACAAACTTCAGCGTCAAAAATGCTGATGGTTCGATGAAAAATTACTCGCTCGAGATCCCGGCAGCACCAAGCCCCGCACCAAGCCCCGCGCCAGCCGGTTCTGAGAAGAAAATATCCCAGCAAGCCGCTATCCTGGCTGCTCTTGGGTGGGCCCCCGCCTTCTACGGTTCCTCGGGCACAGCCGCCACCTCGGTCGACTATATGACAGAGCCGATCCCTTACTACCTCGTGCACCTGACGGGCAAGATCGGAGACTCAACTCAGCCTCTCTATGCCGCGGTGCTGGAGGATGGTCGGATTGTTCGGCCGACCGAGTCGACGGCAGCCCCGATGAAAGAAATGAAACCTTCTCACAAGTCCAAGGCAGAAAAGACAAAAAAGGCGACAACCTAACCCGCGTCGCGACTAGAAACAGTGGCTCCGTCGTCGCCGATGCGGCGACGACGAAGCAGGCTGATCTTATTTCGATAACCCACTGGCATTGCGGTATTTGCAGATCAGCCGAAGATATCTCATCGTATCCCGAAGCGGGCGGATTTTGCTGTGCTGATTCGTATAAATTGTCCGAATCGGCACAAAACCGAGCCGAAACCCTTGGCGCGCAGCCAGAATTATGCTCTCGCTTTCGAACTCGAACCGGTTGCTGGGCGCCATTAAAACAGGAAGCAATTCTTTACGCGCAAGCCTGAATCCGCATTGACTATCTGGGATCGAGATTTTGCAGATTCGCCCAATCTGCCAAGACATGAATTGATTGGTCCATCGCCGAATGAGTGGCATCGATTCGAGATTGCGCATTCGGTTGCCGACCACCAAGTCCGCGTTAGAGCAATTGATCGCATCAATAAATGCGGGTATCTCCGAGGGATCGTGCTGGCCGTCCCCGTCGAGGAAGAGGAAGAAAGCAGCCTCGGTCGAGACCGCGTACTCCAGGCCCGTCTTCAAAGCGGCTCCCTTTCCGAGATTTGTCGAATGCCGGATCACTTTGGCGCCCGCGACTTCTGCTTCGCCCGTGGTGCCGTCGGGCGACCCATCGTCGACGACCAAGACGGCTTGGACATGTTGTAATACCTGGCGCACCACCTGTCCGATGAATCGTTCTTCGCAGTAGGCTGGAATGATCGCCAGAACCGAGTTCTTAGAGGCTTTCATCGAGAACCGCCTCCGCGGTGATACCGTTGAACGACCTGTACAGGCGACTCTGAACAGCGGCACTGATCCAGCAGGTCTGCACACTACAAAAGCGTCACTAGCCCGGGTACTTTTGTCCGACGGACAAAGCTCTCCGCGCGGCCGGCGGGTACTGTACGCTGGCTCCAACCCGATCGATCGAAAAAGAGGGTCCAACCCTCGAGTTTCGCGTAGATCGCATCGAAATCAGGTGTACCGGGGACTGGGATGTCAACAGACAAAGTTGGACCGCTCCATTGAACGATCGCGTCATGCAGTCGCCGGTTGGTGATCGTATCCCAAAGCTGTGCCGTGCCGGACCTGAACGGAACGGACAGCTTCCACCGGTATTCGTTTGCGGTACCAGATCTGAAGGCGAACAAGATTTCCGAGTGGAATCTTTCGCGCCGGGAAACCTTGAATTGGAGGCTGAAAAAGCCTTCGTGCAGGCGCGCCGCCGCCAGCGGCGCCTCGTACGGTTTAGCCTCGATCAAGTTTTGCGGGTAGTAAGCTTCGTCAATTTTGGCGAAGCTGGTAAAGCGCCCTCGACTCAGGGCCACTTGCGTTTCATGGCACAAAATAGCTCTCCTTTTGCGCTCGATCTCTTCGGCGCTTAAGAGGAGTCTCACCGCAGCTTCGGGTATCGAAACCTGGGGTTTGTGCACCAGATATTCCCAGGTCCGGATCGACGAACCGCCAATCGCGTCAAGGGCCATTGAAAACGCTACCGCCAAAGCGCTATGGTCTGGATGCGCATCAAGCATCGTTGGAATCAAGGCCAGGGTTGGCTCCCATTCCTGGATCTCCTCAGTAATCATGACCGATAACTCCGGATCACCCTGCATCAGAAGACGGGTTGTTCCCAGGTCGGGAAGGTTCAGGAACCTGGCGCAATCGCGCTTCCCACCGAGAGTGCAAATCGCGTTAAGCGCTTCTTCCCGGCGGCGCTGACCCCATCGAAGCCGGTCATCGGGACCGACCTGCCATCTTCTCTCCCAATAACGCTGAGCCCACGGATTATTTTCGCCGTTTGTCGCGAACACGATTCGGACAGGTATCTTTTGCGCAAATACTCGCTGGAGCAGGCCCCCGGTTCCCAAGGACTCATCGTCCGGATGAGGCGCAAGGACCAAGACTTTGTCTGACTTCGAAAATGAAAGCATTAGCACTCGATTCTATTTTTGGGCCTGCCCAAAGGGAGAATACCCTTTCTCTACCGCACGCGACCAGACAACCGCCACCGGGTCTTCCGGAGAATTCAGAGCGAGATCATGCAGGCCTGCGGACAGGTCGCGGGGACCGGTAATCTCCGTTCCATCCAATGTCCCGGAGACTTGGCCGTTCCTGTCGATGACTGTGTATTTTTCGGGAATCACTATCTCGAATTGAACATGTCCGACCGGTGCGGGCGCAACTCTTTTACCCAGGACCAAAACAGACCCAACCGAAACATAGTTCTGATTTACGAACTGGCCGGTCGCGGGAGTAAGCCAATGCGACTCAATGACCACTGGAGTCCGAGCCGCGATGAGGCGATTTGGAGCGTCATCGAGGAGCTCGCCCCGCTCGACTCGTTCCCGAGTGATCTGCTCGAATACATAGTAGTAGGGTCGAGCGCGGTAGATTGTTTGGCCCTTCGCGTCGAGCACGGTCTCCCCTCGATGAGTGAGATTCAAGGTATCCGCGATTATCTGCACATTCTTTTGATTGGTTTGTTTCAGTGGTGGATGCGCTCTGATGATGGATGCCGACTGCCAGCAAACAACCAGAAATGGTAACAAAAAGATCGGCAATCCGGTTTTTGATCCAATCCACTCCCCCAGCCCGACCAGGGGCCATGTGACCGTCAGCATCAGCATCGGATAAAAAGGCAGGAAATCCTGCTTCGAAACTAAAGGCCAAAATGTGAAAAGAAGCGGACAGAAGAAACCGGTGACAGCGAGGAAGAACAATCTTTGTGATCCACGTTCAGGTTGCGTGTCACGTTTGGCCAACCATAATCCTCCGGCTATCGTCGGAACAAAGAGCCAGAACCGAAGGTCCCAAATCTTATGGAACAGGAGCTGCCACGGATTTCCATCGGAGGTGATATTGTGCGCGATCACGCAATAATACATTTGGGGTAGCGCCCCTTCGAAGGCAAAAAAGGCGACGACGAGGATCGGTGCGAGCAAAGCGCCGGCGACCGGCGCCAGAAAACAGGCGATCGCATAAGGCAACGGTTTCGCCGGCGATGAGTTAGTCCCGGCGCTGGCAAAACGGAGAATCCACACTGCGAGACCTGCCACCACAACGGTCAACAGCAGGAAAGTGGTTTTCATCGACACGGCAAAAGCGATCCCAAATACGACCCCTGCAGCAAACAACCGGCGGGGGTCAGCCTTTCCGCTGGTCAAGATGGCTAGACCGATTAACCAGAGCGCCGCCCAGAAGAGATCGGGTCTGTACTCGCCAAGCTTGGCGTAAAGATCTGGAAATGAGGCGGCCAGCAATGTGCCCCAAAAACCGACTCGAGGCGAAAAAAGTCGCGTCCCGATCCGAAAAGTCATTAGCAGGATAACCACGGCAATGGGTAACATTGCCCAGCGCATCGCAGCGACAATATCCGCTCGCTCACCGAGCAATGAAAAAAGCGGCGCGCTCATCGCTTGGAAAAGGGGCGCATGATTGTCAAAGACGTCTTTGTAAGGAAGCATCCCATTTGCCCAAGCCCAGACGACGTGGAGATGCTGGGGTTCATCCGAATCCCAGATCTGAGTGGTGACATAAAACCATCTGAGGCAGAGCAACACGAGGAAACAGGCGACCCCTAGTCCCACCTCAACCCGTGTAAGCCTGGGAATCGAATGCCGCTCGTCGGATAGAACCGGAGTATGAATCTCAGGCACCCCGGTGCTTCCCATTTGAACTCTTGAAGATGTCATTCCTTTTCGTCGCAATGGCGAGCTCTTCTGAAGCACATCTCAGTGGGCTTTGCAACCGGCGAAAGGCTATGCACCTCTGCGACCAGGAGAACAGACGTGAACGAAGGCAGCGACGGCGTGCTTTTGCTTTTGCTGATATCCAGTGAACTCGAGCACGATTGAAGGGGGCACGATAATCTTGCTCTGCGCTTGAGTGGATGGCGGCGTGATGGCAGGGGACGCGAATCGGACAGGTCTTCTCGGCTGGTGGCGGTAGGGGATCGAGAACGAGAACGACGACGAATACGAGAACGATGGAGGCGAGGGGGGCTCGAAAGACATCGAGAACGAGAACGACGACTAGGACGATTGGGAAAGTTAGTCCTTGCGGATGGCCGGTTCATCCCTGTCGAAGCGGTCGATCAGGCGGGTGTGCATCGCTACGATCCGAGCGAGCATTTCTTTGCCGGGGCGAGTGCGGTCAGCTGAGACCAAAGATCTGGCGACCGACGCGTCAAGGCAGGCGGCGCACTCAAAAGCCGAGCCACGGGCGTCGTCAAAAAATTTGGCGCGGTGGCGGCCGTGACGTTTACCGTTTCCCTCGGCCGTGTTGAGAAGCATGGAAAGGCTTGCACGGTCAAGTTGTTCAAACAACTCGCGTCGATGTTGCCCCTTCGATCCGGAGACATCCGACAAAAAGTCGCCGATCCAAGCGGTAAAATGGAGCTCGACACAATAAACGTCGAGTTTTTCGTGATCAAAGAGGGGTTCCATTAAGTTATAGTAACATATTTTTTATATGTATGTAAATAACGATTGTAATTCGATCGATCTCATCCATTGCTACAGTCCCCGAATCGTTCTCGTCGTCGTGCTCGTTATCGAGCTTTGACCGTTGCTGTGCGAAAAGCGGGTCGCTGTGGGAAAACAGACGTGAACGAAGGCAGCGACGCGTGCTTTTGCTGACATCCAGTGAACTCGAGAACGATAATGACCACGAGCACGATTGAATGGGGGCACGATAATCTTGCTCTGCCTTTGAGTGGATGGCGGGCGTGATGGCAGGGGACGCGGAGTGGACAGGTCCGCGTTTCTGGGCTGGTGGCGGTAGAGGATCGAGAACGAGAACGACGACGAGCACGAGAACGATGGAGGCGGAGGTGAAAAGCGGGTCGCTGTGGGAGAACAGAGGCGAGCGAAGGCAGCGCCGGCTTTTTCTGACATCCAGTGAACTCAAGAGATGAGCACGAGCACGATTGAAGGGGGGGCACGACAATCTTGCTCTGCGCTTGAGTGGGTGGTGGGCGTGATGGCAGGGGACGCGGATTGGACAGGTCCGCGTTTCGGGGCTGGTGGCGGTAGGGGATCGAGAACGGTAACGAGCACGAGGACGATCGGGAAAGTTAGTCCTTGCGGATGGGCGGTTCATCCCTGTAGAAGCGGGCGATCAGGTGGGTTAGCATTGCTACGATGCGCGCTTGCATTTCTTTGCCGCGTGGGATGCGCTGCACCCGTTTTCTTCCTGACTCAGCACAATCTTCCTCCCGGACCGATTTCCAAGTGGCTATCGGGCGACAATCTCACGGGCGCTTTAGCTTGTGAGATTTTCCGGCTAATTTGATTGAATCTCTGGAGAAATCCTCGATAACCTTCCGTCACTCCAAAATGAGTCCCGAAGCGGTTGCTCCGCCCCAACCCGAAAAAGCAGTACCCCAACGAACTTTCCGTCTGCCTCGCGAGATCGGGATCCTCGGTGCGCTAGCCCTGATGCTGCTCGTTCTGGCCGTCTTTATCCCACAGTTCCGGGATCTCCAGAACATCACCAACATTACTCGTAATTTCTCCTTTGTCGGGATCGTCGCGATGGGTATGACACTGGTCATCCTGACGGGCGGCATCGATTTGTCCGTTGGATCTGTCTGGGGAATGACAGCCGTGATCGTTGCTTTTTTGCTGACGCATGGTTGGCCCGTTCCCCTGGCGATTCTGGTCAGTCTGATGGCCTCGGCCGGAATCGGACTCTTGAACGGGCTTTGCATCACCCGCCTAAAGATGTCGCCCTTCGTGCCGACGCTGGCGACTCTGTCAATCGCGAGAAGCTTCGCGCTGATCGTCACCCACGGGCGACCAATTTCAATTTTTGGCGACGAGTATCAGTCGTTTCTCTGGCTGGGTGGCGGCGACATTTTCGGAATCCCAAACCCGTTCATCATTTTTTGCATAATTGCCTGTTTTTTCTGGATTCTTTTGTCGCGCACGGTCTGGGGGCGCTACGTGTACGCGGTCGGGGGAAATGAGAAAACGGCGCGCCTGACAGGACTGCGCGTTGATCGGCTGAAAATCATCGTCTATATCTTGTCTGCCCTGGTCGCAGGGATCGCAGGGCTTGTTCAGTACAGCTATCTGTCAAGTGTAACCGCGGATTTAGGGACAGGCGAAGAGTTAGCAGTCATCGCCGCGACGGTCATTGGCGGAGCGAATCTGGCCGGTGGCGAAGGGACGATTCTCGGCACGGTGATCGGCGCCATTATTCTGGAGGTATTGCGGAACGGTCTGCTGTTATTCGGTATAGATCCCTATTGGCAGGGCGTCTTTGTCGGCGCGGTGATTATTCTCGCGGTATCCATCGATTATTTTCGGAAACTCTTTCGTCATGACTGAGAGATCTCCGGACCGGGTAGTCCCGCCTAATCGGCGGAGGTGGCGGCATCCCACCAGCAACAAATTGTTCCCCAAATTATACATATGAAAATTAGTCCATTGTTTTTTCTGGCAGGCGTAGCGACTTGCTCAGTCGCTCTGACAACCGGCGCTCAGGCCGCCGGCAAGCAAAAGACGTTCGCCATCGTTCCGAAATCGATCAGCATCTCCTTCTACAATGACGTGGAACGCGGCTGCAAAGAAGAAGGTAAAAAACTTGGTGTCAACGTGATCTATACCGGTCCCGATACAGCCGACGCAGCGAAACAAGTCCAGGTGTTACAGGATCTCGTGAGTCGCGGGGTCGACGGATTCGCTGTCGCCCCCATGGACGGCGATTCCGTGATCGGCGTGATCGAGTCTGCGATTAAAAAAGGGGTCAAAGTCATAACCTTTGATGCCGACTCTCCAAAGTCGCAGCGAGTCTGTTTCGTCGGCACAAACAATGAGCAAGGGGGAGTTGAAGCCGGTAAGGCGTTCGCATCGTTGATGCCGCAAGGAAAGTTTGCCGTCATCACCGGCGGTCTGGCTTCGGTGAATCATAATCAACGCGGCGAGGGATTCAGAAAGGCGCTGAAGGAATCCGGAGGCGCATACACAGAAATTTCGGGGTCCCCTTTCCCGTGCAACGATGACGCGGCGAAGTCGATCCAAATCATCCAGGACACGCTAACGCGGTATCCTGACTTGAACGGATTCTTCTTCTCCGGCGGATGGCCGCTTTTCGGTGCTCCGGAAGCTTACCTTCGCGCGATCAGCAAGCACATCGCCGACATCAAGGCAAAAAAATTTGTCGTGGTGGCGTTCGATACCCTGCCAGAGGAGCTGAAGATTCTGAAGCAAGGGGACTGCAACGCTCTGATCGGTCAACGCCCATACGCCATGGGCACCAAGAGCGTTGACGTGTTAAACGACCTCACTGAAGGCAAAACCGTCCCGGCAGTAGTCGACACAGGAGTCGATGTAGTGACCCCGGAGAATGTCGACAAATTTTTAAAGTAATCGTTTAAGGTGGACGAAGGCACAGACCTTTGCGTTGGATCCCGGAACGCAAAGGTCAAGGCTCTCGACGCACTTATGGCCTATGCCAACGATCCTCAAGATAAACGGAATTTCAAAGCGTTTTCCGGGCGTCCAAGCGCTCCAAGACGTCACATTCGAAGTTCAGGAGAGTAGCATCCACGCCGTAATGGGTGAGAACGGCGCCGGAAAAAGCACTTTAATGCAAATCATCGCAGGGGTTCATCTGCCTGATGCCGGAAAAGTCGAGTTCTACGGAGAAACCGTCAGATTCACTAATCCAGCGGAAGCGCAGGCGAAGGGCATCGCGATTGTTTATCAAGAACTGAATCTGGCACCCAATCTTTCGATCGCTGAAAATATTTTCCTTGGCCTAGAACCGAGGCGCTCACGCGTCTTCTTGGATCGGCAGAAACTGAGAGCCACGACGCTCACTATTCTGGAGCGATTGGGGCTTGACCATAATCCCGAGGCGATTGTGCAGACATTGACGGTGGCGCAACAACAGCTCATCGAAATTTGCAAAAGTCTCGTTCGAAATCCGCGTTTACTCATTCTGGATGAACCGACCTCCAGTCTTTCGGAAACCGAGTCTGCGATTCTTTTCCGTGTCATAGCCGATCTCAAGGCACACGGAGTAAGCATCCTCTATATTTCGCATCGGCTCCCTGAAGTCTTTTCACTTTGTGACACGATCACGGTGCTGCGCGACGGCCGGCATGTTCGCACGGTCCCGACCACGGCAACGACCGAAGCTGAAGCGGTGCGATTCATGGTCGGGCGAGAGCTCCTTGCCTTCCAACGGCATCCAGTCGAACCAAAAGGCGACATCGTCCTGCGCGTCAACAACCTCTCCAAAAAGGGCCAATACGAAAATGTGAGCTTCGAGGTGCGATCCGGCGAAATCGTGGCGATGGCCGGGCTCATCGGCGCGGGCCGAAGTGAGACGGCGCTGGGTATATTTGGGTCGCCGCCTCCGGACGGCGGTGAAGTCTTCCTGAGAGGAAGCAAAGTGCATTTTCGGGAACCAAAGGATGCGGTGATGGCCGGAATTGCCTACGTGCCGGAAGATCGGAAAATGATGGGGTTAGTGCTTGGCGGAAGCGTCGGTACGAATATCTCGAGCGCGGCTCTGCGAAGCGTGGCACGGGGCCCGTTTGTCGATTACCCGGCCGAAAACCGGCTGATCGGGAAATATGTTTCAAGGCTACGCGTCCGAACGCCAAGTTTTCAACAGCGAACCGGCCTCCTGAGTGGCGGCAACCAGCAAAAAGTGCTGTTAGCCAAATGGCTGGCGGTGCAACCAGCGGTGCTCATCGTGGACGAGCCAACGCGCGGCGTCGACATTGGGACGAAGGCCGAGATCTACTCCTTGTTCGACGAGTTGGTTCGAGAAGGGATCGCGATTCTGGTTATTTCAAGTGATCTCCCTGAAGTCCTTGCTTTGGCCGATCGGATACTTATTATGCGCCACGGCAGATTGACCGGCGAACTTGCGCGAGCGGAGGCGACAGAGGAAAGAGTGATGCATCTCGCCGCAATCGGAAGCGCAACGGCCGACCCGGAGACCAACGGCGGCACAAGGCCCGTATAAATGCCGCTGTCCCTCTATTTCGCGGATTGGGATTCTTTCGCCGCCTGGACGAGCGTGTTGGCAAAATTATCGACATTCTTATCGACAACAAAAGCGGTCACCGCATCGTTCAGTGCTTGTTGGAACGCGGCGGGAGCAGCTTCTCCATGGACGCAACTCGGAAGCAGCTTGTCTTTTGAAAATGAATCCATCGACCATTGATGGTAGCCGTCAAATTTCGAGCGATCGACATCCGTCCGCGCCGGTATCGATCCCTTGAGAGGATTAAATGCTTCCTGAGCTTCTTTGCTGCCTATGCACTTCAGCCAGGCAATTGCCGCCTCCTTGTGTGGAGCGCCTTTGGCTAGCGTGAAACCATCTGCCACGATAATAAACGAGCCGTCGGTACCGGGATGACTGACCCACCCAAAATCTTCCTTCTCCTTCAAGTTGGATTTCAGGAACTCGCCGGCGGCCCAGTCGCCCATCGAACTAAAGGCGACCTTGCCCTCCATGAGTTCTTTGATGGCCTGATCCCAACTCAACGCCGCATGATCGGGGTTCACGTAATCCTGCATTCTAGCGAATATTTTCATCGCCTCTTTGACCTTCGGATCATCCCACTGCATCGAGCGATCGTCCTTCTGGTTCACACCGCCGAAAAGATCCATCCAACCTTTCGGCCCGATAACTCCAAGGAGCGTGTTCTCAAAGAGCTGCGCTGAGGCCCATATGCCTGAATCGCCAACGCCAAGCGCTGGAATTCCGGCTGCCTTCAGCTTGTCACAAGCAGCGAAGAACTGGTCAAATGTCATCTGACCGCCCACCGTGATCCCATTCTTTTCGAGCAACTTCACGTTGTACCACAGAACGTTCCCTCGATGGATTCCCGCGAGTACCGCATAAATCTTCCGATCCTTGGTCATCAAATTCACGACTAATTCCTTCGGAAAAGCTGTATCCCAGCCGGCGGTTTTGTAGAGCTCGGTTACTTCCTCGCAATACCCAGGGTCGACGTATTGATCCAGTAATTCGTGCCCGGGATGGCTTTGCCACGTGTCGGGTGGGTTACCGCCGGCAAGACGAGTCTGCAAGACCGGACGCGCCGCAGAGCCCCCGCCTCCGGCTACCGTTGCGTTAACTATTTCAACGCCGGGGTTCTGTTTTTTGTAAACATTGAACAGCGCATCAAGCCCAGCAGCTTCTCCTCCGGAGGTCCACCATGAAAAGATTTCCAGTTTGTTTTCACCGGCAGTCGGAGCCGAATAAGTCGGTTCCAGACCGTAGAAGAAAGCCGCGAGCGCCACGAGGGGGAAACAATTAGATATTCTGAAGTCCATTTTAGTAGAGGCTCCTGCACCGTCGTCGAACCCTTCGGAGGTCTATGCCATCAGTTCCAACACGGCTTCCTGTGAAAATTTCTCGTGCGGAAGCTCGCCTGTGACGAATCCTTCTCGCAGCACCACGACTCTGCGAGCAAGATTGAGTAGTTCCGGCAGTTCCGATGAGATCATCAGGATGGCCAGACCTTGGCAAGCCACCTCATCCAATAATTCATAGATTTCCGCCTTCGCGCCCACATCAACGCCACGAGTCGGCTCATCGACTATCAAGAGGTCGCAGTCACGCACCATCCATTTCGCCAACGCAACTTTCTGTTGATTGCCGCCGCTGAGCCCGGCCGTGATCGTCTCGAGCGTTGGCGCCTTCACACGAAGTCGTTTTGTCAGCTTCTCGACTTCGGTGAGCTCGCGGTTCTTATCAACAAATCCCACGTTGCTGAAATGGTCTATATGCGCAAGCGACACGTTGTCCAAGATGCTCATTCCAAGGACAAGTCCTGCCCGCTTGCGGTCCTCCGGCAACAAAGCGATCCGGCGCCGCATTGCCTCATTGACTTTCCCGAGCGTCATTTTTTGGCCCTTAACATAGACAGTACCGGTTGCGCGGGGATCCAGGCCGAAAATCGCAGTCGCAACCTCAGTCCGTCCTGCTCCCACCAGCCCGCCCATGCCGACAATCTCACCACGGCGCACATTGAACGACACATTCTCGAACTTTCCAGTCGAAGAAAGGTTCTCAACTCGCAGGATTTCCTCACCAGGTTCCAG
Organism: uncultured Verrucomicrobiae bacterium; assembly: GCA_963782115.1. Taxonomy (GTDB): domain Bacteria; phylum Verrucomicrobiota; class Verrucomicrobiia; order Chthoniobacterales; family JAFAMB01; genus JAFAMB01. The sequence continues at coordinate 398,674 of CAWAIK010000006.1, read as the reverse complement.
ATCGAGATGTTTTGGACGCTTCATCAAGACTTCGCGACCCACCATCTGGCGAATCAATCGATCGCGATTGGTCTTCGCGATCGGCTCCGTTGCGACATGTTTGCCGTCACGAAGAACGGTGATGGTATCGCACACCCGGAAAATCTCGTCCATACGATGCGAGACATAAATCATCGATACGCCACGCTCCTTTAAGCGGGCCATCAACTCAAACAGGTGTTCGCTTTCGTTGGTCGACAGCGAGCTTGTTGGTTCGTCAAAGATGATGATGCGGGCGTTCACCCCGACCGCCCCAGCGATTTGCACCATCTGCTCCTGCCCCGTGGTAAGCTGAGCAAGAGGCGTATCAACATCGATTTCGGCTCCTATCTCTTTCAACAGGGCCCGCGCTTTTTCCCGGAGCTTCCCCCAGTCCATGAATCCGGCATTGGTCGGGAATCCTCCGAGCAGCAGGTTCTCTGCAACCGTCATATTCGGACAGAAAGCCAATTCCTGGTGGACAAGAGCGATCCCTAAGCCCTGAGCGATCCGAGGGTCAGTCGGCTTTACCTCGTGGCCTTCGATTTTAATAGTGCCTTGGTCGGGTGTGTAGACGCCTGCAATGATTTTACCGAGAGTGCTTTTGCCGGCGCCGTTTTCGCCCATCACAGCGTGCACGGAGGATTTTTCGAATTCTACAGAAACATCGTCGAGGGCGCGCACCCCCGGGAAGGATTTTGAAATGTGTTCTACCGTCAGGAAAGCCATAGTGTTTAGGTGGTTTTCGGCCTTAGAGAAACAGGTGAGTCGCTCGACCGAACGACTTCTTTTTTAATTGAACTTGCTTTTGCCAATAGGCGGCGCTTCGCCAACAAGGCGTTGAACTGGTCAAGCACGACGGCAGCGATCACCACCGCTCCGATGACGATCTGGCTGTAATTCTGCGGAATATTGAGGATCACTAATCCGTTGGAAATCATCTGGAGAATCACTGCTCCCAGGAACGCGCCAAGCGCAGTTCCTTTTCCTCCAACCAGGCTTGCGCCTCCGACAACCGCGGCCGCGATGACGTTCAGCTCATAGCCTTGGCCGTCGCCCGAGGAACCTGCTCCATAGTAACCGAGAGACAACACAGAAGCGATTCCGGCCGCTAATCCCGAAATGGTGTAAGCCAGCAGTTTGACCCTTCCGACGCGAATCCCGCTGTAGCGGCTTGCGATCTCGTTCCCACCGATGGCATAGATTTTTCTGCCAATCGAAAGTTGAGAAAGAAAGATCCCGCCAACAACCGTGACCATTATCATGACGATGAGCGGAACAAGGCTCAAATCAGGCAGAATCTCCCATCTCACAAATTGGCGGAAACCGTCTGGAAAACCGCCGATGGACTGGCCGCTGGTCTGCACAAAAGCTATTCCGCGGAAGATGGCCATCGTCCCCAGCGTGATGATAAACGGATGGACCTTGAAGGCTGTAATCATTGCGCCATTGAGGAAGCCCAGCAACGTTCCCACACCGATCGTCACAACGACTCCGAGAATGGTAGAGCTGGTGCCGCCGGAGGGACCGTACGGGGACAACACCAAGGCTCCATACACAGAGGCCAGCGCATAAATGGCACCCACCGAAAGATCAATGCCACCTGTGATAATGACGAACGTCATTCCAACCGCCATGATCGCGAAGAAACTGGTGTCTTTGGCAATCTGAACAATCGTCCTGGCATTAAAGAACTTGTTCACCGTCTCGAAGGCTGGAACCTTCTGCCCGGAGGCATTCGTTTCGAAAACTCTCACTCGTTTGCCTTCAGGAGTCGTCTCGAATTTCGGCAGTTGAACTGAACCTCCGAAAATGGCCAGAAGCAACCCGAGGGCGATGATCACCAAAATAAGACCGCCCTCAGGGAATTTTGAAAAACTGAAACTAAGTTTTCCGGGGGAAGACATTGTATGAATGATTGGATTAGATTGCGGGGCTGGCCTTGTGAACGGCACGCCCCGTTTGCATATCTTAGAGGAAGGAACTTTGGCTCACAAGAAATGAACTAGTTTTTTGCTGAGATATCTTTCTCTAACTGTTCTTCGTTATCGTCCTCGAAGTCTTTACGTGTAGGGCAAATGTAGCGGTTGACCCGAATGGCGCGAAGATAAGGGCGATTTGGGATGGTTTTTCACCCCGATGGGGTCGAGAGGACTCAGCCCGGGGTTTCAACCTGGATCTTTGTACACAAATCGGAGAAACGGAGGATACCTGGAAAGCATCGCTTGATGGTGCGAACAATACAGGCTGGAAGCCTATACTACATTGCTTTCCGGAGTGTCGAGCGATCTCTAGAGGACATCCTGGCGCAATCTCCGCGAATCCACGGCAACCACGCGACGGCGTAAAGTAGCATAGGCTTCCAGCCTGTATTTCGTTCACACCGGCGAGCGATGCTTTTCCAGCGATAGTGGCGCTGGGCGACCGCTTCCCGCCGACAAAATTGTGTATAATGATCAGGGGTTGAAACCCTAGGCTGAAATCTATCGCCTCTTCGAGGCAAAAAACCATCCCAAACCCTGCTTAACTTCGCGCCATTCAAGCTTGACCCCTTCGTTTATCGTTTTTCGCGGCGCAAACCACTTTTAACCAAGCAACGCTCAAAGATCTCCAAACGACGGCGAGTACGATTGAAGAGGGAAGCAAAGAAGTGCTAAACTTCCGGATGGCCGTGTGACGGCCGATCGATCGATGCTGAACATCAACAGGCTCTGTGAAAATGCAAAACGATGATCAATCTGCAATCAAGTTTTCGTATCGATTGGCTGCGATCGACTTGGATGGCACACTTCTGGGGCCTGATAAAGCAATCAGCGAACAGAACGCCGCAGCGGTACGCAGGCTCAATGAAAATGGCGCACAGGTGATCATCGCGTCCGGACGACGCCATCAGAACAGCATCCGCTTCCAACGCCAGCTTCAATTGACCGGACCAATCATTGCCTGCCAGGGAGGCCTGATCAGAGACGGCGAAAGCGGCAACGTGATCGAGGCGCATTTTCTGCCTCAAAGCGGCGCGCGCGAAATCGTCAGCGAAGGAGAGAGGTATGGCATCCAAGTGATCTACTATCATTTGGACCACCTCTACGTGCCGGAGCGGAATAACAGCTGGATTGATCTGTACGAGTCGCGAGTGGGTGAACGGGCGGAAACTCTTCCCGACCTGAGTCAACTCGATGGTCGTCGCGCCTTAAAGATCGTCTGGTATGGGGACCCAACCGTGCTCAGAAAGATCCGTCCGGAAATAGCCGCGCGGCTTTACGGAAAAATTGACGTGCTCTCGACCGAAGCGGAGAACTTGGAGTTCATGCCTCGGGGCATCAACAAGGCGTCGGCACTGGAAAAAGTCGCACACGAGTTTGGCGTACCACGCGAGGAGGTGTTGGCGTTCGGGGACGCTGAAAACGATTTGCAGATGCTCGCATGGGCCGGAATGGGGGTCGCCATGAGTCATGGGAATCCAGCAGCAATCTCTGCGGCCAGAATGGTCAGCCCGCCCGGTCCACCGGAGACCGCGTTCGCACGCGCGGTCGGTGTACTGTTCGAAGACGCATCCAGGAACAAACGGTCCCTTTGATTCTGCAGAAAGCGAGTGATCTTTCCAACGCTTTAACTTGCTAAGGTTGACCCACAACCGATAGTGTCGCCACTAGTCATGGCCACCTATATCTATGAGACGGTGCCGGATTCTCCGGATGCCCCGGTTCGGCGGTTTGAGATCAAACAAAGCATGAAGGAGGCTCCGCTGACTTATGATCCAGATACGGGTCAGAAAGTCCGCAGGGTGATTGCCGGAGGACTGGGGATCATGACAGGGGCTCGCTCCTCTGTGAAGTCCCCGAAGTCCACGTGCGGAACGGGCCGGTGCGGTTGCTGTTGAAGCGGATGCACATCTCGGAAGATCAGCCCGGACTGTTTCAGGAACCGGCCAAGCAGTCCCGCGGAACGCGTACACCGGACTCGCTCAACGGTAACCGGGCACGCATCAAGAACTATGTGCTTGATACCAACGTTCTGCTGCATGATCCCCATTCTGTTTACCGGTTCGCGGATAACCACGTCTGGATCCCAATCGATGTGCTGAGCGAGCTGGATAGATTCAAGAACGAACAGAACGAACGAGGAGCAAACGCCCGCATTGTTCACCGGTTCTTGTCACGCTGCTTTCATCAGAACAGCAAGGTGGTCATGCATGGTGCGAAGACTCCTGAGGGCGGAACGATTCGCATAGCGATCAACGAATTTCTGACCGCGGACAAGATGAGCAAGGAACTCCGCCGGTTTCAGCAGGTTTTTCAAGATCTGGGCAACCCCGACAACCGGATTCTGGCCCTCTGCCTCTACGTCAAGAGCACACGCACGGAACGCACGATTCTGGTCACCAAGGACCTGAATATGCAGCTGAAAGCTTTGGCCATCGGGCTGGAGGCGCAAGATTACGAAAACGACAAGGTCGAGATCGCCGATGTCGAGGGCTACGGGCAGCGCACCATCGAGATCGATCAGCACCGGCTCCAGCGTTTCGCAAGCTCTCGCGAGTTGACGCTCAAAACAAAGGAAACAGACGGATTACACCTCAACGAGTATGTTTTCTTATCGGCTGGCGATAACAAGTTCATGGCGGCGCGTCACAGGGGAGATGGACTCCTCCGACGCCTCAATCTGCCGCATGTTCTGACCAATCCCCTCGGGCTACGCTTAAGACCGCTGAACCTCGGCCAGCAGTGTCTCCTTGATGCATTGCTCGATCGAGAGATCGCATTGGTCACTTGCTACGGTCAAGCCGGGACCGGTAAGACCCTTCTTGCGGTGGCGGCTGGACTGCACCTTTTCTGGTCCCATATTTTCAGCGGCCTGACAGTGAGCCGGCCAGTCGTCGCGATGGGAGAAACGCTCGGCTTTCTGCCCGGCACGTTAAATGAAAAAATGAAACCTTGGCTGCAATCGATCTACGATGCATTCGAACTGCTTCTGCCCGCCACCTCACCGGGCGAAATGGGGAAACGGCAGAAGAAAGCTGGCACTGCTGAAACTTCTTCGACAAACGGCGCAGGAATCCCGTTGAAACCTTACGCGCAATTGATCGAACAGGGGATCGTGGAGATTGAGGCACTTTGTTATATTCGCGGCCGATCAATTCCGAATCGCTATTTTGTCCTGGACGAAGCGCAACAACTGACCCCGCTGGAGGCGAAGACCGTCGTCACCCGGATGTCGAAAGGTTCCAAATTGGTGATGGTGGGCGACCCCGCTCAGATTGACAATCCATACACGGACAGTCGCTCAAATGGCTTGGTTTACACTCGGAACCGATTGAAAGGTCAGCCTATCACCGCGCACGTCTGCCTGACAAAGGGAGAGCGAAGCCCGCTCGCGGAGGCAGGCGCGACGTTGATGTAGGGCAGTAGGGAGTGTCCGTGGGATCCCGATATCAAACTTTTGGCTTCCTTCGGCCCAATGATTTTTATTCCCTGTTAATCTATGAGCTATTCCCCCCTAACCCCTTTGGATGGTCGAGTTGCAATCGTTACCGGAGGCGCACGCGGAATCGGGCTCGAGACCGCCAAAGCCTTTAAAGAGAACGGTGCAAAGATCGTTCTAGTAGACATCAACGTGGAAGCCGGCGAGAAGGCAGCCAAAAAATTGGAGGCCGATTTCGTGCGCACAGATCTGACGCGGTCCGACGAGGTCAGCAGACTGGCAACGGAAGTCCGATCGAAGCATGGCCGGATCGATATCGCATTTAATAATGCCGGAATCGCGGTCAATGCGCCATCGGAGGAATGTAGCGATGAAGACTGGCACAAGGTTATAAATGTTAATCTGCACGCCGTTTTCTACTGTTGCCGGGAATTCGGCAAAGTGATGCTGGAACAGGGAAAAGGCAGTATTATCAATACCGCATCGATGTCCGGTATTATCTCAAACACACCGCAACCACAATCGGCCTACAACGTCTCCAAGGCCGGGGTGATTATGCTTACAAAGTCGCTTGCCGGCGAATGGGCAAAGCGTGGTGTCCGCGTCAACAGCATTTCTCCCGGTTACATTGGCACGGAGATGACTAAGCTGGGAATGTCTAACCCGGAATGGCAGGCAGACTGGTTGAAATTCACACCGATGGGCCGTGTCGGCGAACCGCGCGAGGTGGCGACCGCCGTAGTGTATCTGGCGTCAGATGCGAGCAGCTATTTCACCGGAAGCAATCTGGTCGTCGACGGCGGATATACGTGTTGGTGAAGAAGGAGTCAGAAATCAGGAGTTGCAGAATGACGGTGAAACAGCTCGCTGATCGATTCAGACCGTTCCGAAATTCCCGCTTCATTTTGAAACTATAGACGATCACCGCGACTCTTCTCAGGAACTTCTGACTTCCTGAACTCCTTCCTTCTAAAACAAATGGGCGGCTCTCGGCCGCCCATTCTGCAACTTCTGTCTTCTGTCTTCTGTCTTCTTCTTCTCAGAAATCGTATTTGTCGATGTTATCCTTCGTGAACACCATCGGCGGGCCGAGGAGAATCTGGCTGCCATTAATAATCTTGAGCTTGCCAAGTTTGCCGGCGTCGAGCTCGGTATCGCCAGGTTTCAGCTTCCCGTCGATAACCGCACGCATCGCGTAAGCGGCAGCGTAGCCCAAATCGACAGGGTTCCACAGGACGTCGCTCTTAACAGCACCGCTTTTGATGAACGGCTTCATCTGATTGGGAGTGGACTGACCCACGACCGCAATTTTGCCGATCAGATGGGCTTGGGTGATTGCATCGGCGGCGCCAGGGAAAGCCACACTGGATAGGCCGATAATCCCCTTTACGTTGGGATAAGCCTTGAGAATCTGGCCGGTGACCTGGAAAGCCTTTTGCTGATCTTCCTCGGCAGGAAGAATCGTGACCAGATTTAACTTCGGGTAGGCCGACGCGATGTATTTCTTGATTTCCGCTATCCAGGCGTTCTGGCCGGCGGCAGTCAAGGAGCTGGTGACTATCGCAAAATCGGCTGACGGGCCAATTTCCGCTACCAGAGAATCAATATCGGCTTTGGCGACCCCTTCGGGTGTGCACATTTGGACAAACCATTCGCGGGCATCCGGTTGTGACTCTGCGTCATAACCGATGACGTGAATGCCGGCTTTCAGTGCTTTGCGGAGTACGGGCGAGATTGCGACGGGATCGTTCGCTGCGAAAAAAATACCATCGACGCCACGCGAAATGGCATTATCGATGAACTCGATTTGTTTCTGGATATCCCCAACTGTTGGACCGTCGGTGGTCACCTGAGTCGGAAGACCGGCTTTGGTCAGATCCGCGCATCCTTCTGCGATTCCTTTTGCCGTGGCATTAAAGTAACCGATGCCGATGAGCTTCGGTACATCAGCGAGCACGACCTTCTTACCCTTTAGATCCTTCGGGTTTTTGGGCTGTCCACCATTGTATTCATGGTCCTTAGTGGCGTTGTCAAAGGCCCTGCGCGCCAGTGCTTCCTTGGTCGGCGTGGCGCTGATCGACGGACTGGGAATCGCCATTGCGATCGGCGCGGTTGGTTGCGCGGACGGCTGCACCGCCACATCTGGCGTCGTAGGCTTCGGTGATGGGCTCGGAATAATGACGGCGACCGGCGTGCTCGCGCTGACCGATTGACGCGCCATCTGCTCGGATGTCTTAGGCTTCGTTTCCGGACGCTGAGAGCCGAAGTAGAGGATGGCGGCGGCGACGACGAGTGCCAGCAATGTCACCACTCCGGCAACGCTGAGCCACGTTATCTTACCAGGATATGTCAAGCCGCGCTTTCGCCGTTCAGCTCTGGCTTCTTTCAGAGCTTGGTCCACCGCGGTTATGAGAGGCTCAGAATCACGCCGAAAACGATCCTGGCTGACTTTAAGCGCTTGGAGGCGTACCAACGATTTTAATTCATCAGGAAGATCGCCAGCTCGAGGCATTGAAGCGCCATCCACTAGTACAGGGACCACTCGAATACCACGCTTTAGTGCGGTCGCGATTTCTAGACGTACAAAATCATCAGGATTGTCGAGTCGGCGCTTTCCATCCTCATCGATAGCGGTTAGCCAACGCTTGCCGACAACCGAGATCAAAACGTCACAGGACGCCACGCTTTTTTCAATCACTTTAACAAAATCGACGCCTGGGGCTATGTTATCGACGTCGAGAAAAATTCGATTCGAAGGAAAGCGTGCACTTAGACGATCGTACACTCGTCCGGCGGACGCCGCACTGTCGTCGCGACGGTAACTGATAAAGATTTGCCCGCTCATTTTTCCATGAGCCATCTGCTACTGAGATCGACTAGAGCAGTAGGAGAACTTTCATTTTAGATGAAGAAATTGAGGACGGCGAGCTTCGAAATTCTTGGCAGTGTTCTCGCCAACGGTCATAGCTATTACCAGGTCTTGGCGCTGGCGTCTTCCGACGCATAGGCAATTCCAAGTTCAATCGCGTCTTCCGGCCGAGAAATCTTGACGGCTCGACGATCAATCTCAATCGTCACCGACTCCGGCGGGGCCACGCCAAAAACGGCCTGCGCCGACTCCGACCGCCCGGAGGGCTTGTCGGGACAGATGGTGTCGGGGTTTCTTGGACATGCGCCGTATAAGGGGAAACAGTGAAAGCTAACCACCAAAGCCGTCAACATTTCAGATGATTGATCGCAAGACGCAGTCAAACCCCAGCTTCCCTTGCTGCCGCCAATTTTTGCAGACGGCTACGTTCTATCTTGATCGGCAAGGGAAGTCAAGGCGCGGTGAGGAGAGGAGTTGCAGGAGTTAGCAGCTCCGCCCCGCCCTCCCGCAATCACGCGGAAAACGAAATGCGCTCGGTGGCCGCACGCAACTTTTCGTAGAGCGGAGCCAGGGCCATGGGGATAATTCGCACGCCGCCAAGAACAGTCATAAAGTTGTGATCACCGCTCCACCGGGGGACGATATGCAGGTGAAGGTGATCGGTGACACCGGCTCCGGCAGCGGCGCCCACATTCCATCCTACATTAAATCCCTGAGCTTTCACCACCTCCTCAAGAAGTCGTTGAGCATAGCTCGCCAGATCCATGAGTTCTATTTTCTCGCCGTCGGTCAATTCCGCCAGCCGCGAGATCGTACGGTAGGGCACAACCATCAGATGTCCCGGGGCATACGGATAAAGGTTCATCATCAAAAAAGCATTCTTTCTGCGGTAGACCACCAAGTGTTCGGCATCATTTGCCGCCTCCGCCGCTTCACGTAGAAAATCTGTCTTACGCTCCATTTCGAGATATTCGATCCGCCAAGGAGCCCATAGACTTTCCAGCCAACCTCCTAACTCATTCACAACCTATGTTTAACCTGAGCTTCGCCGAAAGGTCTAAGGATCTTTTGAGAATTTCCAGAATCGTTCCCCGGAATCACAGGCTATCGGAGGTATTTGCGGTAAAATCCAGTTCCCGTATGACGGCTTCAGCCGCCCGCTGGCCGGCTCCCTTCTCGCCTAGAAAATTGATTACCTGGCCCATTTCGCTGACCATCGTCGCTCTCCGGCTGGGATCACTGTAGAGGTTCCAGACCGAATCCGCGATCCGAACGGGTAACGCCTCGTGTTGAATGAACTCCGGGATAATCTCTTTGCCGGCAAGAATGTTCGGCATCCCCAAATGGTCCACGCGGATTAGCAAACGTCCGGGAAGATAAGTAAGCCAGGAGACCTTGTAGATCAAAACAAACGGCAAAAGATAAAAACTGGATTCCAACGTCGCCGTTCCCGAAGCAACCATCCCGACGCACGCTCGCTGCATCAGTTCGCAAGAATTCCTTAATCCGATGGGGATGTCGCCCAGACCCTCTTCGGTAGCCAGTTTCTGCATGAACTCGCGGGCGGATTCAGAAGCAGCGGATGCCTCGAAACGAATCGCTTGGTTCTTTCTATGCAGCAGCTTCGCCGCTTCCAGCATCACTGGGAAAATGCGTTTGATCTCTCGAATACGGCTCCCTGGCAAAAGAGCGACCAGATTGGGCTCCCGCGGTTGGTCGATTCGGTGCCCGTCCAACTCTTCTAGCATTGGATGGCCAACGAATTCAGTTCTGAGGCCACTGGCTTCGTACAATGTTTTCTCGAATGGAAAGATGCAAAGCATTAAATCCAGGAACGCCGCCATGCGTGGTATTCGGCCTCGGTTCCACGCCCAAACCTGGGGACTGATATAATAGATTAGTTTCCCCGTGAATTGATTTCGACGCAGATAACGGGCCAGTCGTAAATTGAACCCAGGGTAATCGACAAAGATCACTGCAACCGGATCCAGGGCCCGGATTTCTCGGTACAGCTGGTAGAATTTTCCCCGAAAATAGGGGTACTTCACAATCACGTCCCAAAGACCGACGACAGCTTCCTGCGTCCAATCCATGAACTGCCCCCCAGCGATCTTTTGCATCCGGGGACCTCCCGCTCCAAAGAATTGTGTATCGGGAACCAATCTCGCGATTTCACGCATCAAAACCGCCCCATGAGCATCGCCGCTGGATTCGCCGGCAATGATGTAGATCCGCTTAGCCTGCATGGTTTGGATTTTATTGGGGCAATCAACCCAGACAAAGCCTGGGCTATGCTTTCCTGGCCCTTCGAGCCGTCGGCAGTCCTCCGCCACCAAATGTTCCATGGGGTCGAGCCTCGTGTTGATTTACCCGAAGCCTCCTTACCTCCGAGCCCTTTACATATGGCCTTATCAAAGCGCCGCTGTTACCCTCCTCGCAGTTCCTTGATCAGTTCGCCGGTTGCCGACCGCGTGATCTCGGTAATTTCGATCGCTAATTCGAGAGCGGCTGCGGCTTCAGAACCTGATACGACCGGCTGAAGGCCTCTGCGGCTGCATTCGACGAAAGATTGAAGCTCGCGCTTCAAGGGTTCATCCTTCTCAATCTCCACCGCTTCCCGAGTGATCGTTCCGTTCACTAATCGAAACATTTCTGCGCTTTGATTTTGGTAATCGAGCGAAAGATACGCGTCCTCTTGAAATACCCTGATTTTCCGCATCTTCTCAGGGCTGATCCTGCTCGCGGTGATATTTGCAACGCAACCGTTTTGAAAACGAATCCGCGCGTTCGCTATATCCTCACCTTTGCTTAAAACTGGAACGCCCACTGCGTCGATGCTCTTCACCGGCGATCGAACAAGGTGAAGAATAATTTCCAAATCATGAATCATCAGATCCAGGACAACTCCAATTTCGACGCTTCGAAACGGGTAGGGCGACAATCTATGCGACTCAATAAAACGCGGCTTGCTCAAGCGATGTTCGAGCGCGCTCAATACTGGGTTAAACCGTTCCACATGGCCAACCTGTAAAATCAGAGAGCGCTCCTTGGCAAGCTTGACGAGTTCTTTGGCCTGGCCCGGCGTTTCCGTGATCGGCTTTTCGATCAGCAGATGTTTGCCTTGGCTTAATAAGAATTTTCCCACTTCGTAGTGATCAGGCGTCGGGGTTGCCACCGTCGCCACATCGATCCGCTCGGCGAATTCCGAGAGCTCCGTGACCGCTTTTACGCCATGCTGCTGGGAGATTAGATTCGCTATTTCAGGATTCGTGTCGAGAATCGCCGAGAACGCGACTCCCGGGAGGCCGGAATAAATCCGCGCGTGGTTTTTGCCGATGCTGCCAACGCCGACGACGCCTGCTCGAATTTGACTGCTCATAGTTTGTAACCGTATACCGTAACCTGCTTTTCTTCGGCTAAGGTTATTACCGCGTCTTTGTCCAACAAAAGCGTTTTCCCGGCTTCGATGGCAATGACCGTGACGCCGGCAGAGGAGGCAACTTCGACGGTTTCGCATCCGATCACCGGAACATCAAACCGGTTATCCTGGTTCGGCTTGGAGACTTTTACCACAACCGCTCCCCTCTTTCCCAGAGCCGCGCCCCGGCGGATTGCTTCGTTCGTCCCTTCGAACGCCTCCACGGCGAGCACCGTCCCATTTCGAACGATCACCGTCTGACCGATATCCAGTTTGCTGACCTCCTTTGCGATCTCGAACCCGTAGGCTACATCTTCGAGATAGCGCTTCTTGGGCTTTGGACCACCCATCAATCCTTCGACGGCCAACGAATCTTCCAGAAAGGTCGTGGCAGGCAATAACTGAACGCCGATTTTCGCCAATTCATCGCCCAGCGCACCAAACAAGGTCTCGGCATTCCGCTTTTTTAAGGTGCTCAGCAGCAGCAGCACCTTGAAATCGGGACGCAGATCAAACAAATTTTTGGGAGCAATCTGGCCCGCCATGATCGCCCGGCGAACACCCGTCTTCTCAAAATACTTGAGGAGCCGCCCAAGCTGGCCAACCCGCAGCCACTCCATCGAATCAGCATGATCGGCCAATTCCGCCCGCGTTTCATTTTCAAAAGCGGCAATATGAATCGCGGTAACGCCGCTCCGCCGCGCAGCCCTCGCGACCAGAAAGGGATAAGCACCATTTCCGGCGATGATTCCAAGCGCGGACTGATTTTCCATGGGCAAGATCTAGTTTTGAATAAGAGGTTCAGCAACCGGTTCGCACCCCGCCTCAACGAGTTTTCAACCAAAACTCAAGACTATCTTCCCAGTATGCTCGCCGCGCTCCATCATCCGGTGCGCTTCGGCGACCTCTGAGAGTGGAAAAATTTTATAAATGACAATTTTGATTTGACCGGATTCCAGCAGCGGCCAGACACGTTCGCGTAGCGCGTGGGCAATATTCCCCTTCTCTTCAACGCTCCGGGGGCGCAACGTCGATCCGGTGACGGTTAGCCGTCGCAGCATAATTGGCATGAAGTCGAAAGCGGGAACTGTGCTTCCCTGAAGAAAAGCGATCTGGACCAGCCGCCCTTCGAACGTCAGCAGGCTGATATTCTTCTCGATGTACGGTCCGCCCACCATGTCGAGGACGATGTCGACGCCGCGTGCGCCGGTAATCCTTTTCATTTCCGCTACGAAATCGTGAGTTCGATAGTTGATGACATGATCGGCACCCAGGCCCTGACAGAACTTTGCTTTTTGTTCATTCCCCACGGTCGTGAAGACGTTGGCGCCGAACTGCTTTGCGATCTGGATGGCGGTGTAGCCGATTCCGCTCGAACCGCCGTGGATCAGGACGTTTTCACCGCGCCGGAGCCGCCCGCGATCAACCAAGTTTGTCCAAACGGTGAAAAATGTCTCTGGAATAGCAGCGGCGGTTGCCAGATCGAAGCCGCGGGGCAGAGTCAGGCAGTGACTCGCGTCCGTCCGGCAGAAATCTGCGTAGCCTCCGCCAGGGGTCAAGGCGCAAACTTGGTCTCCAACTTTCCAAGCGGTCACTTCCGGGCCAAGAGCGGCCACGCGGCCGGCCACTTCCAAACCAAGAATCGGCGAAGCCCCAGCAGGCGGCGGATACTTCCCCGCTCGTTGTAAAAGATCCGGGCGATTGACCCCGGCAAAATGGACCTGAATCAACACCTCGTGCGGGCCGATCGCAGGGAGGGCGCCCTCCGCAAGGCGCAGTACCTCCGGTCCACCGCCATCACCGTGGGTGATATAACGCATCGTCCTTGGTAACATGAAAGCTATCCTCCATTACTCGGATTCAGCGGACACACCGCCGACCACGTCCGCTCGCCGAATTCCGCTCGGAATCGAGCCTGGACTGTTTCGCCGTCTGCCTGATTTCGCACGATCGCGAATATTGTCGATCCCGAACCGGACATCAGCGCAAACAAGGTCTCCGACTGTTTCTTGAGCCAATCCTTCAGCAACCTCAGGAACAGATACTTAGGTAGCACCGCTGGTTCCAGATCATTCCGGAATTTTCCCCACGGTGTCTCGGTTTCCTGGCCATGCTGACGATTGGTCTCCAATTGGGAATACGCGCGGTACGCGCCGGTTGTGGAAATTGCGAACCCGGGCTTGAACAGACATATCCAGAGATCATCGGGAAAGACGCGGGGCTCGATCCGCTCGCCTCGTCCGGTACACCAGGCAGAGCGGCCGCGTATGAAAAATGCGACATCAGAACCAAGATTTGTGGCCATCTCCTCCAACTGCTGACTGGCAAACCGGGAATTGTGAAGCTTATTCAGCAATCGCAAAGTTGCCGCTGCGTTCGAGCTGCCTCCTCCAAGGCCGGCCCCAATCGGAATCCTCTTTTCCAAGCGAATCGCGTACGGCGTATCGATTGAGGCCGCCCGATTGAAGATCTCGGCAGCCCGAATAACCAGGTTCGACGAATCCCCTTTGAGCTCCGCCACGTTCGAGATGAAAGATGGCCGGCTCGCCCATTCAATTTCCATCGAGTCGTACAAACCGACCGGCAGCATCCATGTAGCCAACTCGTGAAAGCCATCGGGCCGCTTTCCGAGAATTTCCAGAGTGAGATTGATCTTGGCTGCACTAAAGATCTTCATGCATCGTCATGCTGTGCAAACTTCGGCCGCGGCAAAGGACAAAATAATCGTTCCATTGGATGTTCCTACGGCGCAAGCTGCCCGCGAACTCATCGAAGCAATCGGGGGAGCCGTGGGCTTTTTCAAGGTCGGCAATCAACTTTTCACATCGGCGGGGCCGAGCATCGTTAAAGAAGTGCGTGCCTCGGGCTCAAAGGTATTTCTGGACCTGAAGTACCACGATATACCGAATACCGTTCGTCACGCTGTGGAATCTGCATCTGCATTGGGTGTCGACATGCTGACGATTCATTTGTCCGGCGGACGCGCAATGTGCGAAGCCGCCGTTGTTGGGCGTGGGATGTCAAACGTGCTGATTCTCGGCGTCACTGTCCTGACCAGTCTGAACGATGTCGCGTTGTCCGAAGTTGGCTTTCGTGGGTCTGTAGAGGATGAAGTACTGCTGCTGGCCGAGCTCGCCAAAAATGTCGGGATCACCGGTTTGGTGGCCAGCCCGCAGGAACTCAGCATTCTGCGCGAGCGCTTTGGTTCTCTGTTCACGACAATCATTCCGGGAATCCGCCCCACCTGGTCGGAGTCGGGCGACCAGAAACGGATCCTGACTCCGCGGCAGGCAGTCGAAGCCGGAGCAGACTATCTGGTGATCGGCCGGCCGATCACCGCGTCAAAAGACCCGAAGACAGCCCTGCAACGGATCGTCGACGAGCTGGAAAGCTAAACCTAAAACCCGTAAATCGCGTACTCCGCGGTTTCAGATTCCGAATTTGCCCTGAATCTCAGACGCCAGATGCAGATCAAAGCGGATCTCGAGACTGGTTTTCCCCCATTCGCCGACAGGTTTCTCTGCGACCCGGGTAAACCCGACTGATTCGTAGAGCCAGATTGCGCGAACCAAACCTTTCACAGTCCAGAGGTAAACGACATCGAATCCTATGCCCTTGCAGTAGCGGATCGATTCCTCCACCAGCCATCGGCCCAGACCAAGTCCGCGCACCGAGCGATCAACAAACAGCAACCGGAGCTGGGCCTGATTATTCGGCCGTTCGATGATAAAAATTGAACCGACGACCTTTCCTTCTTTCTTGGCCAGCCAAGCGCGGGAACGCCCCTTCTCGGGACAAAGAATGAATTCAACGGCGATCTGTGCGCAGTATGCTTCGTGGACGTGATTGAATCCATAGTCGGCAAAATTCTGCACCCCGTGGATATAAATGAGCTGGCCGAGATCTCCGGGCGCAAAATTCTGATCAATTGAAATTCCGGCACCTTCAATCAGTTCGAGTATCGTCATTGCTTGAACACGCGAAGAAGGACCAGCGCTGACCGTTTGCCCTTCTCCTTTAATCTGCGAAATCTGCGGTTTAAAACCCGATCATTATACACAATTTTTCGGCCGGGAAGCAGTCGCCCAGCGCCACTATCGATTGTCTGAAAAAGCATCGCTCGCCGGTGCGAACAAAATACAGGCTGGAAGCCTATGCTACATTGCTTTCCGGAGTGTCGAGCGATCTCTCGAAACATCCTGGCGCTATCTCCGCGAACCCACGGCAAGCACGCGACGGCGTAAAGTAGCATAGGCTTCCAGCCTGTATTGATCGCACCATCAATCGATTCTTTCCAGGTATCTTCCGTTCTCCGAATTGTGTATAAAGATCCGGGTTTAAAACCCGGGATTCTAGTCTATACAATCGTGCGAACCACGCCGCCATCCACCCTGAGCGCAGCACCGTTGGTTGCCGACGCAAGTGGGCTGCAGACGTAGACAACCATGTTCGCAACCTCGTCGGGCGTCTCAAACCGCTTCAACAAGCTGCTCGGACGCACCTTTTCAAAAAAGAATTTTTCAAATTCGGATGCCGTCTGGTTCGTTTGCGAGGCCAGCTTGGCGACAAAATCAGTGACACCTTCGGACGCAGTCGGTCCCGGAAGAACCGCATTCACGGTTACCCCGGTGCCGACGGTGCTCTCCGCGAGGCCGCGCGAAATTGCCAACTGCGCAGTCTTGGTAAAACCGTAATGAATCATTTCGACCGGGATCTGTATTGCGGATTCACTGGAGATAAACACGATGCGACCCCAGCCTTTTTCCTTCATCCGCGGCAGATAATACCGCGCAAGGCGAACACCGCTCAGGACATTTACCTCGAAGAACCTTCGCCATTCATCGTCGCTGATTTCCTCGAAAGGCTGAGGATTAAATATGCCCAGGTTGTTTACGAGGATATCGAGGTCGGGATACCGGGACTTCAAGGCCTCGTATGCCTCCTGGGTGGAAAGATCATCGGCAAAAACCTTGACCTTTGCCCCGGGAATTTTCTGCAGGATTTTCTCCACTGCCTTTGCTGCGCGAGCTTCGGACCGGCCGTTTACAATGACCGTTGCATTCTCGCGCGCTAATCCTTCAGCGATTGCCAAACCAATGCCGGCAGTCGAGCCGGTGACAAGCACGAGTTTTCCTTTAAGTAACAAATCCATAGACAATTGAGATTTGGTTTATACGACGGACTTTTTCCTGGATATTGTTTCGCGTCAGCTCCGAATAGCGTCTAGTGCACCGTCTCGCATATAATGGTGATGTCGCCGCAGGTCAGTTGGCTGGACTTTCTCGATACTTCCGAAGTTCACGCCACCACTGCACGAGTCGCACCGATCATTCGATAAGCTCCCGATTCCATGCGATCCAAAACAGCGAGATTGTTTGAGATCTTCGCTTCCTGCACGAGACCGACGATGTAGAAATGGAGTTCCTGCGCTAACAATTTAGGATCCTGTGGCGGGATATCTCCGCCATCGATGGCGTCGCGCAAAGTGGACTCGAGGTAACCGCACTTCCTTTCGCTGATTTGCTGGGCCATAAGCCGGATCGCTTCGTCTTGCGTGCTCAACTCGCTTCCTAACGAGGCAAACGGGCAGCCCAACACACGACCGTTCTTTTCGAAGTGTTCGGTCTGATTTCGACGAATGTTTGCAAAGTAAGCTTTCAGCCTCTCTAACGGTGGAACGTGCGCCGAAAAAATGCGATCCAAAGCAAAACGAATCTGCTCCCAGTAGAATTCGTAGGCCGCCACGGTAAGTTCGGATTTAGACCGGAAGAAATGATAAAAACTTCCCTTTTTTACGCGAGATTGCTCACAAATCTGGTCCACACCCACCGACCCATAGCTTTGCCGCCAAATGAGTTCATGAGCAGTCTGCAAGAGCCGCAGCTTGGAATCACAGAAGCGCATTCGCTCTCAAAAGGTACTGGACCGATCGGTCAACCGCAACTCAGAATTTGAAGCATCTCCTGACCAGCCCGTCCCCACAGCGCTTTTCAAATCTTTCAACCAATGCTTCCGCCCCAGGTAATGAAAAGCCTTGACATTGTCAGGTGAGACTCCAAGAGAGAAAATAAATTCATGAAGCAAACGAGAAAAAGTGTGGTTCAAGAGGGTCTGCCGCATCCTTGTGGCGCAACGTGGGACGGCAAGGGCACAAATTTCGCCCTCTTCTCGGCAAACGCCACCAAAGTCGAGCTGTGCCTGTTCGACGAGCGAGGCGAACGTGAGCTCGAGCGGATCGCGCTGCCGGAATATACCAACCAGATTTGGCACGGTTATTTGCCGGATGTTGGACCTGCCACTGTTTATGGATACCGCGTCCACGGTCCTTATGAGCCGGAGGCAGGCCACCGATTCAATCCCCATAAGCTTTTGCTCGATCCTCACGCCTGTGGTCACACAGGTGAATTGACTTGGAACCCTGCCCTCTTCGGCTACCAGATGGAAAGCATGGACGATCTTACTTTCGACGAAAGGGATAGTGCGCCCTTTATGCCCAAGTCTGTGGTTGTCGATCCGAGCTTCGAGTGGTCCGTGGCACGCAGCCAAAAGCGGATTCCATGGGATAACACCATCATCTACGAACTGCACGTTCGTGGGTTCACTAAGCAATTCCCAAAGATAAAGGAGAAGTTGCGCGGCACCTTTGCCGGCCTGGGGCAGAAGGAAGTCGTCGATTATATTCGATCGCTTGGAGTGACCTCGGTCGAATTACTACCCATTCATGCCTTTGTAAATGACAGCCACCTTTTGGAAAAGGGGCTAACAAACTACTGGGGCTATAACAGCATCGCCTTTCTTGCCCCCGATCCTCGCTATGCTTTCGAACGCGAACAGACGCTGAGAGAATTCAAAGAGATGGTTGCGCGCTTACACGAGGGCGGTCTGGAGGTTATTCTGGATGTCGTTTATAACCATACTGCGGAAGGCAACGAGCGTGGTCCGACCCTTTCCTTCAAAGGAATCGATAACCGTTGTTACTACCGTTTGTTGCTCGATAATCCACGTTATTACATTAACGATACGGGAACCGGAAACACGCTGAATTTAAGTCATGGTCGTGTCATTCAGATGGTTCTAGATAGTTTACGGTACTGGGTACAGCAAACAAAAGTAGACGGGTTCAGGTTTGACCTCGGGACAATTTTGGCCCGCGAACCCAACGGGTTCGATAACCAGAGCGGATTCCTGAAGGCCTGCACTCAAGATCCCGTCTTGAATACAGTGAAGTTAATCGCGGAACCTTGGGACTGCGGACCCGGTGGGTACCAGGTAGGCGAGTTCCCTCCGGGATGGGCAGAATGGAATGACAGGTTCCGTGATGATGTACGGGCATTTTGGAAAGGCGATGTCGGAGCGTCTGCTTTGTCGACCCGCTTGGTTGCTTCTCCCGGTCTATTCGATCGCCTGGGAAGAAAGCCTTCTGCCTGTGTTAACTTCATCACGGCCCATGACGGTTTCACCCTGAATGACATGGTGACTTACAATGACAAGCATAATGAGGCAAACGGAGAAGAGAACCGGGATGGCAGCACGGATAACAGATCCTGGAATTGCGGTGTCGAAGGCCCGACTGACGACTTAGAGGTCAATCGGCTTAGAGAACGCCAGCTCCGAAATTTCCTTGCTACGTTGCTGCTGTCCCAGGGGACACCAATGTTGCTGGCCGGAGACGAGTTTGGGCGGACCCAAAAGGGGAATAACAACGCTTACTGTCAAGATACAGAGATCAGCTGGCTAGACTGGAATATTGACGAAAAAGGAAAGTCACTCCTCCAGTTCGTCAAGGAACTATGTAGCCTGAGACACAAATACCCGATTCTCCGTCGAAACCGATTCCTGACCGGTCAGTACGTCGAAGAGATCGGCGTCAAAGACGTGACCTGGATTAACGCCAACGGTAGCGAGATGACTTCGGAACAATGGCTGGATAGCAGAATGGCCTGTTTCGGCATGCTGCTCGACGGCCGAGCTCAAGCGACCGGGATACGAAAAAGCAGCAATGACGCGACCCTATTATTGGTGATCAATGGTCACAGTGACCTGGTAGAATTCACGCTGCCAGAATGTTACGGCGGCATGCAATGGTCGCTCCTTTTCGATACGAATATCGCCGGCTCATCCGCGAAAGGAATGTTTGATCCTGGGGAAAAGTACAGTGTGACCGCACGTTCACTGCTGCTCTTTGTGCTTCTGACTTGATTGAGCGCAGGTTGCTTTTCAGAGTTGTGAGTGCTAAGAAACGATGACCATCTGTTATTAACCAACAGCATATCCACCAAATATCCGTCGAGCGTATGTGTTTAGCGCGATGTCTCAGCAGCTCAAAAGCCTTTTGCCTTACATCGCGCGCTACGAAAAACAGATCGCCGAACTCTTCCATGCTCATCCGCATAGTTTCCTGTTTCGGGATTTACTGGGCCTTTGGCACTGATCGGGGGCTTAGATGTGGCTCCGGGCGTAGGCCGTTTCTATCGAAAGGATTGTCTTTGTGACCTTTGTGATCTTCTGTGCAAATGATTTTGCTTCGTTCCCCCGGCACTAAGACAGAAAAAAAGCAAAAGTCATTTTTGAACAGAAGATCGCAAAGATCACAAAGAGTCACTGTCTTTAAGAGCCATCGGAGGCCACGTGGGCCTGTATTGTCTGAATCTCGATCAGCAACGAATGAAACGCCCCTTTATCCCCACTCGTCCTCTTGTTCTGAAATCGTAATCGTCGTCGTTCTCGACTTCTATGGACGGGGCAAACGCGCCGATTGCCGACAACGTTCAGTGTTCAACGTTCAGTGTTCAACGTTCAGTGTTCAACGTTCAACGTTCAGCGTTCAACGTTCAGCGTTCAGCGTTCAGCGTTCAGCGTTCAGCGTTCAACGTTCAACGTTCAACGTTCAGCGTTCAGCGTTCAGCGTTCAGCGTTCAGCGTTCAGCGTTCAACGTTCAACGTTCAACGTTCAACGTTCAACGTTCAACGTTCAGCGTTCAGCGTTCAACGTTCAAAGATCGAGAACTATAAGGACGATTGGGAGAGGTCCTACACCGCGCTAAACAGATACCGTCGAGCGTCGACGGATGGTCTTCAGCGACCGGCAAGCGAAACGGACCGAATTCTGGCTGAAAACTTGCGCTGGATAAGCGATGATTCGCTCACACGGGAATTGCCTATGATCGGTAGCTTTGTTGTCTGCACATTAGTCGGGTATTATCTTCTTGATTCGGTGGCCAAGTTTCTCAATCTGAGGAGTTTGCAGACGCAGGTTCCTGCTGAATTCCTGGATGTCTATGATGTCCATCGGTATCGTCGATCGCAGGAGTACACCAAATTGAACACTTGGTTCGACCTGGTTGTATCAACAATCGATCTCGCGGCTCTGCTGATTTTCTGGTTTCTGGGCGGATTCGAATTTTTGGATCAATTCATCCGCGGATTCCATCTGTCAGCCGTATTGAATGGCTTGCTTTATCTGGGAATCCTTTGCGCCGCCCGAGAAGCTCTTATGCTACCATTCGCGATCCATCATACGTTTGTGGTCGAACAGCGGTACGGATTCAACCGCACAACCGTTGCCACGTTTATCGTAGATCGACTGAAAGAATGGTTCATATCCGGCCTCGTGATGGCCGGGTTTGCTTTTATTATTCTGAATTTGTTCGAAACCTTCGGCCCGCGCGCCTGGATTATTGGCTGGATTTGCACCGCCGCGATATCGGTCATTTTGATTTACATCGCGCCGACCGTAATCCTGCCGCTTTTTTTCAAATTGAGCCCCGTTCCCGACGGGCATTTGAGGGATCAGGTGACAGAATTCTCTCTTCATCAACGTTTCCCAATTCGAGAACTCCTGGTCATCGACGGCTCACGCCGATCCTCCAAAGCAAACGCTTTCTTTACCGGATTTGGTTCGAACAAACGAATCGCGTTGTATGACACATTGATCAACAGCCACACTGTCCCGGAATTGTTGGCAGTGCTTGCCCACGAAATAGGCCACTACAAGAAGCATCACATCGTTCGTCATCTTATAATCGGGCAATTCAGCCTGCTATTGCTTTTCTTGGGAGCGTCGTTTTGCATCACGCGTCCGGAACTTTTTGAAGCCTTTGGCTTATCAACGCGCTCTTACTATGTCGGTTGTGCACTCTACCTGGTTTTGATCCGGCCTCTGGCAGTATTGTTCGGCATCGTAATGAACTACTGGAGCCGAAGAGATGAGTTTGAAGCGGACCGTTTCGCTGCGGAAGCGCTAGGTGATCCAAATCCGTTGATCCAGGCGCTCAAACGGCTTAGCAAAGACAGTCTATCTAATCTCACACCTCACCCGTTGCTAGTCGGCCTTCATTTTACACATCCGCCCGTCTTGGCACGCGTGCTAGCGCTGAAAAAAGTGGTCGGAGGAAGTGGTCAGTAGTCAGTGGTCAGTGGTCAGTGGTCAGTGGTCAGTGGTCAGTGTCAGTGGTCAGTGTCAGTAAGGTTGGAAACGTCGGTGGTTTGTATGCATCTCGATAATCAGGTCAGCGAAATAGGAATGAGGCTCGTATTTCTCAAAAACGAAAGTTTCGAGCAGTCTCCTACTGACTACTGACTACTTCTTTCGGCTTCCGCAACAATTTGCTCCTGGGCATCCGCCATACTTTTGAAGCCGTCCTCAGTCAGGTCATCCAAGCCCCCCAGGTGCAACAAGCCGTGAACGAAATAGAGTCGTAGCTCGCGGTCGAAGTTGGTAGAAAATCTTTCTGCCTGCCGCTCCGCGGTTTCGACGCTAATAATGATCTCGCCGTGTTGAAAGGTAATGACGTCGGTCGGGCCGTCCATTGACATAAAGCCGAGATGGATTCCGGCAATTCGGACATCGGACACAAATACGACGTTGATTCCTTCGGGAAGAGTCATTGGCCTTATCAAGTCCGTGACCTTCATCATCGCCAGTTCTGCGAATGAGCGGAATCTAACCAGATCGAGCCGTTTTTTGCGCTGCCGATTGAACAGCTCGAGAGATGGCATCAGGCCGCAGAGGCAGGGGGAAGATTGCGAAGACGCCGGCCTTCCTGCTCGGCTCGTTCTTCGTCTTTTGGATACTTGATGCGGGTGTGCAGCATATTCTGAAGGGTGAATCGGAAGGTTTCGGCGATTATCTTCAACTCCTTCAAAGTGAGGTCACACTCGTCTAACTGCCCTTCAGCGATTCGACGGCTGATGATGTCACTAACCAGCTGCTCAATTTTTTGCGGAGTCGGTTTCTCGAGACTCCGAGAGGCGCTCTCTACAGCGTCGGCGAGGCTAATGATTCCACTTTCTTTGAACTGCGGCTTCGGTCCGCTGTACCGGAAGCTTTCCTCGCGCACATCGGGAATATCCTCCTCCCGAATGTTCATGATTTTCCCGCCTTCGCGGGCGTCCTGCTGTTGTTGGATGGCTCGTTTGTAAAAGTAAGCGACCAACGAAGTCCCGTGATGTTGCTGGATCACATCAATGACCCGTTGATTAAGTCCGTACTTGAGCGCAAGATCCACACCCTCTTTGACGTGGGAAATGATGATCAGCGCGCTCATGGTCGGAGCAAGGTCGTCGTGTGGATTATCATCGCCGACGATGTTCTCAGAGAAGTAATTGGGTTTTACCAGCTTGCCGATATCATGAAAGTAGGCGCAGGCCCGGCACATCGTGCCGTTGGCTCCTATCTTGTTTGCGGCCACTTCAGCCAGGTCGGCCACCACGTCGCTGTGATGCCATGTACCTGGGGCTTCGAGACTGAGCCGAAGCAACAAAGGATGATTACGATCCGCCATCTCAAGCCACGACATGTCCGTGGTGATCCGAAACGCCGCTTCAAGCATCGGTAACGCTCCGCTGACAACCATTGCCGTGACAACCCCCGTCAGAATCGCCGCTGCCGATTGCTTCAAGAACATAGTCAGGTCCATATCGTTTAACCGCAGCCAGGGGATCGTAATAATTCCAAATGAGACAGCTAATATCCAGGTCGCCAACCCGACATAAATCCCCGCCCGTAACAGTCTGCTGCGGCGACGCACCTGGATGGTAACGAAGACCGAGATAAATCCGCTAATCAAGCTCATCACGAGAAGGAACGCGTCCACGCCGCGGAAGAGAATGGAACTCCAGAGACTGACAAAGATCGCACCGTAGATACCGAGATTTTTCCCTAACAAAACCGACAGAACGAGCGGCGCAAAGGCAAACGGAATCAAGAGAACACCAAACTCCTTCGGCAACCCGCCCTGACTCTGGGTCGAGAGCACCATGACCAGCTTCGCCACGCACAAGTGAAAAAGGATCACCCCAAACACCAACCCTACGCGCGAATTTTTTTGAAATGTGTCCGGATGATTGATCCAGAGCTGGGCAACCGCGGTCAGGAACACCAGCAGCCCGATCAGAAAGTATTTCGCGGGGTCGGGATGCTCTCCCGAAAAAATCAGGAAGGCAAGCACCAGTACAAACATGCCAAAGATGGCAGTTTTCACCCAAGGCTCCGACTCCAGCTTGCGCATCCACTCTTTCTGAGTGGATTTCCGACGGGTCTTCGTGCACGCCAAGCCCTTCTTGATTAACTTCTTACGATTGGAAGCTCCAAACATGCCTTTAGATTCCCTTGGCTAGCCCTTATCGGTAGCTGTCGGCTCTTCCCGGTAAACCTGGTACGCATGGATGATTGACTGGACGAGCCGGTGCCGCACCACGTCCCGTTCAGAAAACCTGGTAAAGTGAATCCCAGGCACATTCGCCAGCGCATGCATGGCCTCTACAAGACCGGAAGTCTTCTTCGGCGGAAGATCAATTTGGGTTTGATCACCCGTAACCACACATTTTGAGTCTGCTCCCAACCGCGTTAGAAACATGAACATTTGTTCAGCGGTGGTGTTTTGTGCTTCGTCCAGAATAACGAAAGCATGATTCAAAGTTCTTCCCCGCATATATGCCAGTGGCGCTATCTCAATAACCCCCCTATCCATGTATCTCTGAATTTCCTCAGACTCGAGCATATCATACAGCGCATCATAGAGCGGACGCAAATACGGGAAGATCTTTTCCTGGAGGTCGCCGGGTAGAAATCCCAACGCTTCTCCGGCCTCCACCGCCGGCCGCGTCAGGATGATTCTCTTGACCTGTTCCTTTCTTAGCGCGTCGACACCCATCGCCATGGCAAGATACGTTTTTCCCGTTCCCGCCGGACCTACGCCGAAGACGATATCAAAATTTTGAATCGCCTGAACATAGTTCAGCTGTTGCTCACTCTTTGGAATAATCGGAGCACGACGAGTCGGTGTGAGAACCTTGTAGCCTGCCAATTGCCCCAAAGGTTGACGGCTTCCTTCCGTTACCGAATCCAACGCGTACTGAAATTCGTGGCGCCGAATCTGGACCCCATGCTGACGCGCTTCTGCGAGCTGATCAAACACTCTACGCGCCTTTTCGATATTTGGTCGCTCGCCTTCCACACGTAACCATCCGTCTCGCGTGGTCACTTTCACCGCCAGTTTTTCCTCCAATGCTTGTAATAGCTTGAAATCGTTTGCGTACAGATTCTGTAGCGTCCGTGCGGTATCGAACTGAAGCGTCTCGGATTCAACCATCAAGCCGGTAGTTGCAGGCCTTACGCATTATCTCAAAGTTAAGGATAAGCAAAGAAGGTTTTCGAAGGCGACGGCGGAGATCATGCATTATGCGACAAACCACCCTTCATTTATACCCGTAAACCATTGCCCAAGTGGTCCGTTCTTTAGGCGAACCGGCGACTTCGACAATGATGTAGTACGTGCCAGTGGCCGGAGGGAGAATTCGAGCAGCTGCGAATCGGCCCTTTTGCCAGGAGTCATTTTCGGCGAGTTTTCCCCTGCTGTCATATAGATGGATCTCGACCCTGGCATTCTCCACGTCCGACCCCATACAAAACCAGTAATCGTTGCCCTTAAAAAGGGTATGCGGGATCGCTTTTTGTTCTCTTAGGCCGAGATCACCGCCCCACTGGTCATCGCGGATGATATACCCCTGCTTGACGTACGGATCCATCGCCTGAAGCGCACTGGTGATTGCGTCGTCAAGGGTTGCCTCCGCAGGTGTGAGGATCGTGCAAAGACTCAATAGAATTAGAAGTCGTCTCACAAGATCGTCCGTTAAGCGCGAGAGGCGATCGCCTTCACCATTTGACCGGTAATTTCGTTAATTCTTCTGACTGAACCGGGGGTGGGCTTCTGGTTGATGAGCGGGGAAATCTCATCGAGCGCCTTTTGGATCCTATTGACCAGGGGATTGTTTCGCATTCGAGGAGGCATCCCGGCGATGCGCTCCTGAAAATACCTGAGAAGGTCGGGTTGATTTAACAAATCCGCTCCGTCCGGGGAGTAGCTCTTTTGTACGACCGCGGTCAGAACCTCCGTGCCGCGCAGCCATCCGCCAAGGCTGACCAGATGCGCCAACTGGGCGTCTTTGAGCTGGATCATGGCGTTCTTGACATCTGTCAGAGCGCCATCCAACTCGCGTCGAACGGCAATCCAATCTCCGGAATCGGCTTTGGTTACGATCAAATTTGTTCGGGTCAAGACCGTCGACTCCACTCCTATCGCCCTGGCAAGTTCGAGCACGTCGCGACCAATCTGCTTGACTCGCGCTTTGTCAGCCGCCTCAACAGCCACAAAACCTTCCGCGACAACAGAACCCAGCAACAGGGCAATCTGTTCGCGTTCTCCGCGATTCTTGATTATCGGATCTCGCAGCTGCTCCTGCCAATTGGGACTGCCCAACTTGTCCAGCACGTTGAACACCTCACTCGGGAGAGGAACGACGATATCGTCGAGCTGCGTCGCGGGGAACTTGGAAAGATCGATATGATTTGGAGGCGCCTCGCCGAGACCCGATATTGCCAAAAGAAAAAGCGGCGCGGCAAAAACGACGCTTACCAGATTTTTAATCATTCATATGCTCTCCATGTCCGGTGCAGCTCTCCGCAATCAACCGACAAGTTATTCACACGACCAACTTTCTGATCATAAGCAGCCAACCCTAAAAGGAAATTTTCCTTTGAGCAATCGCAGTTTGCGAATATGGCTTGAGAGCAATGAAGCTCGAGCGCGTCGAAAAACTCCTGCGCGAATTTTCGACTAAGCGCGTGCTTGTCATTGGTGATCTCATGCTCGACGAGTTCGTTTGGGGCCGGGTTACCAGGATTTCACCGGAGGCGCCGGTCCCGGTGGTGGAAGTGATCAGGGAATCCTATTATCCGGGAGGTGCCGCAAACGTCGCCCGAAATGTCAGAGAATTTACGGCCTCGGTATTCGTCATGGGTTTGGTCGGAGGAGACATTCATGCCCAGAAATTAAGAACTCTTCTCGGTGAAAACGGGATTGGTCTGGAGGGATTGCTGAATGATCAGTCCTTTCAGACGATCGTGAAAACCCGGATCATCGCACGGCACCAACAGGTGGTACGCGTCGATCGCGAACGACCTCAACCGCTCAACGACGAAGCGCAGGCGCGCTGCGTTGAGAAGGTCCGTGAGCTGCTCCCGCACCTTGATGCCGTCATTTTCGAGGATTACGGAAAAGGTTTCCTGCAGCAAACTTTTGTGGATAACGTCACGGCCCTGACGAGAGGAGCCGGAAAATTAGTAACTGCCGACCCCAATCCGCACAATCGACTGATCTGGCGCGGAATCACAGCGGTGAAACCAAATCGCAGCGAGGCTTTCGCTGCCGCAAATCAACCCTGGCACGAGCCGGAACCGGATCCCCTTCGCGATAGTCCGCTGCTGCTCGTCGGAGCCGAATTGCTGCGAACCTGGAAGCCGGACTTTCTGTTAGTGACGCTCGGAGAACAAGGGATGATTCTCTTTGACCAGGGGAATCCCCCGTTCCATGTACCGTCGCGTGCTCGCGAAGTCTACGATCTATCCGGAGCCGGCGACACAGCGATAGGGCTTTTCACACTCGCCCTGGCTTCGGGAGCCTCAGCGATTGAGGCGGCGGAGATATCGAATCACGCAAGCAGCGTGGTCGTCGGCAAGCTTGGCACAGCAACACTCACACCGGAGGAGCTGCTGGAGAGTTTTCACCAGACAAATGGATAGGAGGGAGCCAGGAGGACAGAAAGCGATTTTTCTTGATCGGGATGGAACCCTGATGAAGGACGTCGGATATTGCTCAGACCCTGACGATGTCGAGCTTATGGAGGGAGTGGGCAGACTGCTTCCGAAGCTGAAAGAGGCCGGCTTTAAGCTTGTCATCGTCACAAACCAGAGTGGTATCGGACGGGGGTACTTTACGGAAGAAGATTTCTGGTCGGTGCAAAACGAACTCGAGAAACAGCTCGGTCCGGCCGTCATCGATGCCACTTATTTTTGCGCGGATACTCCCCAACGCCAATCAGGACGGAGGAAACCAAATCCGGGGATGCTCCTGGAGGCAGCCAGAGAATTGGGCATTGACCTCCGGCAGAGCTTTATGGTCGGCGATAAAGCGTCTGATGCCGAGGCGGGTATCCGGGCCGGAGTGAGGGCAACGATTTTGTTTGGCACCAATGCCGCGACCGGTCCGATCGAATCGGGCGCTACTCTGGTTGCCAAAGACTTTAGTGAAGTGGTGAAGTTCATCCTGGGAGATTGATTCAAGGGCGAAATTTTGGGATTAGACGCGTCACGCCAATGAGCAAAGTTGTCGCTATCATCCCGGCCCGGTGGGGATCAACCCGGTTCCCCGGAAAAGCACTCCACGGGATCGCCGGCAAACCGTTGGTCCAACACGTCTGGGAGCGTTGTGTCGAGGCAGGTTGCTTCGACCGGATCGTTATTGCCACCGATGACATGCGCATCGCGGAAGCGGGATTCAACTTCGGCGCAGAAGTCGCCGTCACTGCCGCGGATCACCCGAGCGGGACAGACCGGATTGCGGAAGTTGCCAGAAAGCTAAAAAAAGCCTCCATTGTTCTCAATGTCCAGGGTGATGAACCACTGGTGGATCCGGTTCTGTTGCAGCGGCTCACTCGAAAGTTGCGAGATTATCCCAGCATCCCGATTGTCACCGCGGCGACAATCATTTCGCTCGACGAATCACTCAGCGAACACAATGTCAAAGTGGTCTTGGATCGTCGAGGGGACGCGCTTTATTTCTCGCGCAGCTGCATTCCGTTTCACAGGGGAACCGGCAACGTCAAAACGTATAAACACCTCGGCATTTACGGTTACCGCCGAAAGGCACTCTTGGACTTTGTGAGAATGTCTCCGGGCGCTCTGGAGCAAGCCGAACAGCTCGAGCAGTTGCGCGCATTGGAAAATGGCCTGAAGATTCGCGTCGTTGTTTCCGAAGCCAATTCCATTGGGGTAGACACCCCCGAGGATGCGACAGAGGTCGAACGGCTAATTTTGAGCAGGAGAAGCGGATGAAATACATCTTTGTAACGGGCGGGGTAGTCAGTTCCCTCGGTAAAGGGCTCGCTGCTGCGGCGCTCGGGACATTGCTAGAGCATCGTGGTCTACAGGTGATCATGCAAAAGTTTGATCCCTACTTGAACGTCGATCCCGGAACCATGAGCCCTTTTCAGCACGGAGAAGTCTACGTATTGAACGATGGGGCAGAGACAGATTTGGATCTTGGTCACTACGAGCGATTCACAAATTGCGTGCTCTCCCGTGCCAACAACGTGACCAGCGGCCAGGTGTATGAAACCGTTTTGGCGAAAGAACGCCGCGGCGACTATTTGGGAAAAACCGTTCAGGTCATTCCCCATGTCACGGATGAAATCAAGGGGCGCATCCAACGGTTGGCCAAGGAACAGAGCGGCGATGTGATTATCACTGAAATCGGCGGAACTACAGGCGACATCGAGGGATTACCGTTTCTCGAGGCAATTCGGCAGTTTCAACAAGAGGTGGGACCTGAGAATGTTGTGATTATGCATGTGACGCTGGTTCCTTTCATCAAGGCCGCCGGCGAGTTGAAAACCAAGCCCTCGCAGCAAAGCGTCGCGAAACTTCGAGAGATCGGCCTCCAGCCGCACGTGTTGCTCTGCCGAACAGAAAAGCCCCTCGTTCTGGAAGTTCGCGAGAAGCTGGCGCTTTTTTGTAATGTCCCCCTCCACGCCGTGGTCGAAGTACGCGATGTCGACCACACAATCTACGAGCTTCCTCTCACGCTCCAGGATGAAAAGCTGGACGATACGATCTGCCGCCTGCTCCGGCTTGATACCCCTTCCGCGCAAATGACCGAGTGGCGCCGGTTCGTCAAAAGGGTCGTTGCTCCGAG
Source organism: uncultured Verrucomicrobiae bacterium (assembly GCA_963782115.1). Classification (GTDB taxonomy): domain Bacteria; phylum Verrucomicrobiota; class Verrucomicrobiia; order Chthoniobacterales; family JAFAMB01; genus JAFAMB01. The sequence goes on along the minus strand of CAWAIK010000006.1, from coordinate 368,697 downwards.
GAAGAATCTCAAAGTAGCGGTTGTCGGAAAGTACATCGATTTGCAAGACGCGTATAAGAGCATCTACGAGTCGCTGACCCATGCCGGCGCGGCCAATGATTGCGGAATCGAAATTGTCAGGATCGATGCTGAGGACCTGGAGGGAAGCGAACCCGCAAAAACTCTCGCCATGGTGGCCGGCATCATCGTCCCGGGCGGATTCGGTGATCGCGGCGTCGAAGGAAAAATTGCGGCGTGCAAATACGCCAGGGAGAAACGGCTGCCTTATCTTGGTCTCTGTCTCGGAATGCAGGTTGCCACGATCGAGTTCGCCCGCAATGTCTGCGGATTCAAGGGAGCCAACTCCACCGAGTTCGAAGAACACACTCCGCACCCCATCATCTGTTTGCTGGAGGACCAGAAGGAGGTCAGAATGAAGGGCGCCTCAATGCGTTTGGGCAGCTGGCCAACGGATATCCTTCCGGGAACTCTTGCGGAAAAGATGTATGGCAAGCAACAGATCATCGAACGTCACCGACATCGATACGAATTCAATTTGAAATACAAAGAGACCATGGAAGAGAAGGGTTTCGTGATTTCCGGAACGTCACCCGACGCCAGGTTGGTCGAATTGATCGAGCTGCGGGATCACCCCTGGTTTGTCGCGTGCCAATATCATCCGGAGTTCTTATCAAAGCCGAATGCGCCGCATCCGTTGTTTCGGGGATTCATCGCGGCTTGTCTGGCCAGTTCAGAGTAAGCAACCCGCAAATTTTGCGAGCGCTTTTCCTCTCGAAATTGCAGGGTAGGGTACACTAATGCCTCGTTTTAAACGAGACCTTCTTCCCTTCAACCCGCGCACCGCGTCGACGGAAGAATTCACCCAACTCCGGCGTATAATAGCCCCACGGTTCTGGATTCAACTCGAAATAAACTTCGCCCGACTCGGAGAGCACGTTCTTTTCAACGTCATTGAGGAAAAATTCCCATTCTTTCATCGCCCAAACATGATCAGAGCCGTGCGAGTTGAAGCAGACGGCAAATCCGGTCAAAAAATCGAATCGGCCGCCAAGATCGGGTAGCGGTTGAAAAGATTCGATGCGCCAGACACGGCGCGGCATCTCCATCATGTCGAACATCTCCGCGTACATGGGCGGCCAGTCCAGATCCAGGCCCAAAACGCTATGACCCAGCTGCTTGCAAACAAAGAGGAAGTAACCGGCACCGCTTCCAATATCAAGAATGCGAAGCGGTTTTCGTCGGTCGAGCTGCACGGACCGCACCTGCCTGATCGCCAGGTCGAGCCGATGCCCCGCATCGACATATTTTGGCCACCCTTTTTTGTCATCCGGATTCGCGTACTTGGAACGAATCCGCTCGAACCCCTTTTTTTCGAGTTCGCGTACCATCCCGGGGGTACTCAACGGCCTGCGCCAGCGGTAGTACGCATCGAGCAGGCTGTCCCAGGCCTCCCCGGTTCGAAGCTTGTTAATCTTGCGCGTTAGTTCCACAGCAGGTCACATTTGCGATATGGGCACGGTGATTTGATCCCCCTAAAATTTAAGATTTTTGGCCAAGAGGGTTTTTCAGCAGAATCGAAAATTTAGAGGTGACCCTGTGCGGAGAGCGACCCTATCAGCAAACTTATTCAACAATCTGCAATAAGACCTGCTGGCCAGACCTTGAGGCCGCTGCACTCAGCAGATTCCGTACGGCAGTGATCGTATGTCCGTTGCGCCCGATCACCTTGCCGACATCAGATTTGCGCATCTCGACTTTGAAGATCAACTTGCGGCCCTGCTCTACCTTTGTCACGACAACCTCTTCAGGTGCTTCAACAAGTTGCCTGATGACAAACTCGAGAAAGGTCTCCACAGGGAAATTAGAGCGCCGGCGGCGCGGCGGCTTTCTTGCGAGCTTTCAGGATCATGCTCGCGACGGTTGAGCTGGGTTGAGCACCATGCGTCACCCAATAATCAACGCGCCCGAGGTCCAAATGAAAATTTTCACCGGGCTCACGTGGATCATAATTCCCAATCATTTCAATAAACTTTCCGTCTCGCGGACTGCGCTTGTCCGCCACCACCACCCGATAGAAAGATCGGTTTTTGGTTCCTTCTCTCCTTAATCTAATCGAAACAGCCATATTCAATGTTGAGAACCATGTCCCTCACGTGTCCCTCACGTGTCCCTTACATTCCACTTGCGCCAGCCCGAGGGACCCGGGCGAGCATTTTCTTCAATTGTCCTGCATTCTTCATCAGTTTTCGCATTTGATTAAACCGTTGAAGGAGCGTGTTCACTTCGGTGACGGAAGTTCCGCTGCCGCGAGCAATACGTTGTCTCCTCCTGGCGTTCAGGATATCCGGGCTTTTCCTTTCGCCCGGAGTCATGGAGAGCACGATCGCCTCGATTCGACTCAGCTGTTTTTCGTCAACCGAAAAGCCTTTCATATTACCCATTCCTGGCAACATGCCAAGGATATTTTCCAGAGGACCCATCCGACGCAGCATCTTAAATTGCGAAAGGAAATCGTTGAAATCGAAGCTCGCCGTCCGCATCTTTTTCTCGAGCCTGACCGCCTCTTCCTCATCAATCGATTCGGCTGCTCGCTCGACCAGGCTGACGACGTCCCCCATCCCCAGAATACGGCCGGCAAGACGTTCGGGATAAAAGGGCTCGAATTGGTCGATCTTCTCGCCAACGCCCGCAAATTTGATGGGCCGATGCGTAACTTCTCGCATGGAAAGCGCCGCTCCGCCGCGCGCATCGCCATCCAGCTTGGTGAGAACTAGTCCCGTCAGTCCGAGAGCCTCGTGGAAATGTGTCGCGACGTTGACCGCCTGTTGCCCAGTGGCCGCGTCACACACCAGAAGAATCTCCTGAGGATGCAAAGCATCCCGGAGCCTTTCCAATTCGTTAACCAAAATTTCATCGATCTCCAGCCGACCGGCAGTATCGAAAATCTGCACGTTGCCGCCCTGCGCCTCAGCCCAGTCGAGTGACTCTTGACCCACCTTCACCACGTCGTGTTGGCCGGGCTTTGGGCAAAAGACCGGGACACCAATCTGGTCGGCAAGTTGCGCCAATTGGTCAATCGCAGCGGGGCGCTGAAGATCGCATGCAATAAGCAAAGGCGATTTGCCCTGCTTCTTTAAATGAAGGGCAAGTTTTGCCGCAGAAGTGGTCTTGCCTGCGCCATGCAGACCGACCATCATGATCCGAGCCGGCTTGTTCAGATTCAGCGGCTCGTTATCGCCGCCCAGGAGCTGCGTTAGCTCGTCATAAAAGATTTTTACAATCTGCTGGCCTGGCGTAATCGACCGCAAAACTTCCTGACCCAGCGCCTTGCTCTTTACTTTGGCGATGAAGTCTTTCGCGACTTGAAAATGAACGTCGGCTTCCAGCAGGGCCAGCCGAACCTGCCGCAGAGCGTCATTAATGTTTGCCTCCGAGATGGTGCCATGGCCCCGGAGGTCCTTGAAGATCTCTTGAAGTTTGTCGGAAAGTTGGGAAAACACGTTTATGTCCCTTGAGCGGCAGCCTGCTTGCCGGCAGCCGGTGCCGAAGGATCCACTGTGAAGTTCCACCGTGTCTCCAATTTCTTGCCCTTTACCTTCGCCGATAGAATCACGGTATACGTTTTCGGAACCAGGTTTTGGGTAAATTCGTAAGAAACCAATTTCGTTTTCGGGTCGTATCTGGCCGGTACAAGACCAAATCCGCTCACGCGCATTTCCACGGAATTCGGCTCTACCTCGCCCATCGAAGCGAGGTTTGCTTTAATGACCGGTCGGGTATTAGGGATCTTCTCCTCGTTCATCGGCTGGGTCACCATCGCCGCGGAGGCTAACTGGGCGGCTTCTACACCGGGTTCGACTCCGTCGTTGTTGCCAAAGTTGACTGCCATCTTGAAGACGTCAGGGTGCATTGACTCGACGGCGTAGCGGCCAAGCTGGTCGGCAGGAGCGTCGATTCCCATATGCTGCCCGTACACTGTGAACAGCGCCTGGTACCCGGCCTCCATTGCCATTTTGCGAACCACTTCATTGTGAGTTCCGTACGGGAATGCAAACGCCACGATATTTATCCCGAGCTTTTGCTCGAGGATATCTTTCGAGCCGAAAATCTCATTGTGCAGCCAACCCGTATAGTCCTGGCCCCGGGGTGCATGACGCAGGTCATGATGCGAGACCGTGTGGCTCTCAATGTCCACCCCTGCATCACGCATCTGTTCGAGCTGCGCCCAGGTAACCGATTTGCCACCGACATTCACATAATTTGTGTAGATAAACAGGGTGAACGGGTACCCGAACTCCTTCAAGATTGGCCACGCGACCGCATATCCGGACACATAACCATCGTCGATGGTGATCACGGCGCTCTTCGTAGGAATCGATTTTTCTCCGCGTCGCCAAGCAAGGAAATCTTTCATTGGAATGACTGCGATACCGTCATCCTTCAACTGTTTCATCTGGGTGCGAAATTCCGCGGGCGCGATGGCCAACGTGTCGCGCGGATTGTCTTCGAACCTATGATAACAAAACACGATCACCTTGGCCGAGCGATTGATCGCGGGCGGCGGGGTGGGTGTTGCTGTCGGCTGCGCTGGTGGCGCCGAAGCAGCTGGAGCCGAATCAGACGATTTGTCCTCCAGTTTTGCGAGAGTCGAACTTTTTTTACAACCTGCCACTAACAGCGGCAGAACAATCAGCAGAGGGAGAATACGACGAAACATACCGGTCACTAAGCGCGCAGACTATCACGTTCTCTAAACAGTTGCCAGTGTCTTAAAGAAGTTGTCAGTGGTCGGTTTTCAGTAATCAGCTAAAGCCACCGCCTATTGTTCCCTAATCATTGAAAACAGATAGGTCGTTGAAAATCACTCTTCCACTGGCAACTGACAACTGACTACTGATAACTTCTTCAAAGTCCTACATTTCGAAATGTCTGATCGATGTAACGAAAGTGTGGTTCCAGCGAGCAAAGTTTCTCGAGCTCGGCCGGCGGGATCACCGATGTGATCTCCGAAATCTTCCTGACTTCGGTTAAAAAATCATTCTGGCTTTGCCAGGATGCCATTGCAGCTCGCTGAACGGCTTCGTATGCAGTCTTGCGTTCGAGTCCTCTTCGCGTCAGCTCCAATAGAATAGATTGGCTGAAATAAAGACCTTTTGTCATTCCCAAATTTTCCAGCATGTTTTGCGGATATGCCTGAAGCCCGGAAACAAGCTCGGTCAGCGTCGCGAGCATGTAATCCATCAGGATGCAGGAGTCCGGAAAAATGATCCGTTCGACGCTGCTGTGGCTGATGTCGCGCTCATGCCACAACGCGACGCTTTCCAGTGCCGCGACGGCATTTCCACGAATAATTCGCGCCAGACCGCTCAGCCGTTCGCCGGTGATTGGATTTCTCTTGTGCGGCATGGCTGAACTGCCCTTCTGCCCCGGGCTGAAAAACTCCTCCACTTCCAGCACCTCGGTTCGCTGGAGATGCCTGAACTCCGTCGCCCATCGATCAATGCTTGACGCGATCACGGCAAGATTTGCGCTGAACTGGGCGTGCCGGTCGCGCTGAACAACCTGGGTCGACAGTGGATCCGCCTTCAATCCGAGTTTCTCGCAAACGATCGCTTCCAGCTTCGGATCAAAGTGCGCGTGGGTACCTACTGCGCCACTTAGCTTGCCGACGGCGATCTCTTCGCGAGCGGAACGAAGCCGTCGCTCGGCCCTCCCGAATTCGTCGAACATCAGCGCCATCTTTAATCCGAATGTGATCGGTTCCGCATGAATGCCATGGCTGCGGCCAATCATCGGCGTTTCCTTGTATTGGCGAGCTTTCTGGGCTATCACCTCCCTCAGTTGGGCAGTATCTTCCAGGAGAATATCGGACGATCGGACGAGCTGGACCGCGAGCGCCGTATCGAGAACGTCCGATGAGGTGAGGCCCTGATGCATCCATCTGGCCTCAGGGCCGATGTACGAGGCAACATTTTCCAGAAACGCAATCACATCGTGATTGGTTCGTTTCTCGATTTCGAGAATCTCCGGAATAGAGAATTTGCCGCGAGCGCGGATAGCCCTGGCGTCCGCAACCGGAATCAGCCCGAGCTGAGCCATCGCTTCGCAGGCCAAAATCTCAATTTCCAGCCAAATCGAGAACTTGCAGGAATCCTCCCAAATCTCCCGGATCCGAGGCCGGGAATAACGTGAAATCACCCACTGACGTTAGAGTGCAGAGATCGATTGAAAAGCCTTTTCTAAACCAATTTCCAGCATCAAATCACCGAACCCGCGCTCTGACTTGCCGGCCGTTGTTCATCAGTCTGACCTGCCCCGAAGCAAGAAGATCGGCCACCGTGGCAACGGTTTCCTCCTGTGAATCCGAATAGGAGCTGACTGCTAAAATTAGATCTCCCAGGCACAATGGCCGATATGTCAATTTGCGTCTCTTCATAAATGAAATCTTTCAAGTGTTCCCTTCTTGCCATCGGTCAGGGCTTACGTCGCCGCCCCGGGCCTTTCCCTAACTACTTGTTCGTTCGAAGGTATAGACGCGGTTGCAGCTCGGAACGTTTAAATTAATTCTTGGAACCGTATTTTTGATTTCAGTTGCAGAGATTCTTTCTATGACCGATTCATTTGCCGTTTTCGCCCTATGGACTGGCTTGCAAAACTCCTGAACATCATCTTGCACCTGAATCTGTATCTCGGCCAAATGGCCCAGACTTACGGGTCCTGGATCTACGCGCTGCTCTTCCTGATCATCTTTTCCGAGACCGGGCTGGTAGTAACTCCATTTCTCCCTGGAGATGCACTTTTGTTTACGGTCGGGACTTTAACCGCCCAAGGCGGTCCTTTGGACCTGGCTATCATTCTTGTGCTGCTCACGGTCGCAGGAATTCTCGGGCATACGGCAAATTATTGGATCGGGAATAAAATCGGTCAGAGGCTTTTCAGCAATCCGCAAAGTCGCATCTTCAATCGAAAGCATCTGGAGCAAACGCACGCCTTCTACGAACGACACGGGGCCAAAACGATTATGCTTTCCAGGTTTGTACCGTTGATTCGCACTTTCGCTCCATTTGTGGCCGGCATGGGCTCGATGAGTTACCAGAAATTTTTCGCATACAACGTCGTCGGAGCCTTCGTTTGGGTCTTCGGTGTCGTTTTGCTCGGACACTTTTTCGGGAATATTCCCTACGTGCAAAAAAATTTCTCTCTGGTCATTCTTGCGATCGTCGTTGTCTCCATGATTCCGCCGGCGTTGGAAATCTTCCGGGCCTGGATAGGTCGATCAAAGGCGAAAATTTAACCAGGAGCCAGGAGTCAGAAGTTCAGGAGGCGGGATTTCCGGGTAGAGCCAGCCGTTACCGGCTGGCTCCCCCACAGTCCCGTACGAGCCCGATTAAGGCATACGGTTCTTCAGGCTAGGATTTCGCTGCGTAGCTATCTGTAGCACTCGTTTTTTTTCGCTCGCCTCGGGCTTCGGGAGTTGCTCCCGCATGCTCTTCCTCACATTCTGGGTTTGCTTGACGCGACCTGTCTCCTGTCTCCTGTCTCCCGATGCTTATGCTACATTGCCTCGCTAATGAGCATGTACCAGAGCCGCTACAGCCCCACGTGATGAGCAACAACGGGTCGATCCAATTGGAAATTGAGCAGCTTGGCCGACAGATTTTCGATCTGATCGAACGCGATCGCGGCACTCGCAGGCTCCTTGGAGACAAAGATTTCTATGGGCGTCTGATGGAATGGGCGATGCGAGACCCGGTGTTCAAGACCCAGATGTTCAGATTCGTCGATGTCCTGCCAACCTTGACTTCATCCGCAGACGTAGTGAAGCACATGGCGGAATATCTGAGCAATGTTAAGACCCCGGCTTCCGCCGTTCTCCGTGGCGCCCTCGCCTTCGGACGGTTGCTTCCAGCGGTGCCCGCGCGTCTGATTCGTCAAAATGTGCTGGCGATGGCGAATATTTTCATCTGCGGCAGGGACGGAAAAACTGCCTTTCCGAACCTGCGCCGGATCTGGGAAGAAGGGGCTCGCTTCACCGTGGATATCCTCGGTGAAGCAGTCGTCGGCGACCGGGAAGCGGATGAATTTGCAGCGAAATATAGCCAACTGCTTGATTTCCTGGCCGAAGGCACCCGCTCATGGAAAGTGGAAGGTCCGCTGGCGGCGGGTGAACCACCTTTTGTCAATGTTTCCGTCAAAATCTCCGCGCTATGCGCGCGGGTTCAAGCGTCCGATCCGCAGGCCAGTATTGTGACCATCATGAGGCGCCTTAACCGCATCGCAGCCCGCGCCGGCCAACTGGGCGCGTCGATCAACCTCGACATGGAGCATTACGGGCTGAAAGAACTCACCTTGGATCTTTTTAAGAAGCTTTTAAATGAACCGGGTTTGGCAAATTTGCCTCGCCACGGTTTCGTCATTCAAGCCTATTTGCGAGACTCCTACGCCGACACGGAGAAGATGCTGAATTGGGCACGCCGCGATGGCCGCCAATTCACGATACGGCTGGTAAAAGGGGCCTATTGGGATTTTGAGAAGGTGATCGCCACACAAAAGGCCTGGGAAGTCCCGGTCTACCTGTCAAAACCGGAGACCGACGCGAACTACGAGCGGATTACCCGGCTGCTTCTGGAGAATCGTGCCATTGTCTACCCGGCCTTCGCGTCGCACAATGTGCGCAGTATCGCCCACGCAGCGACCTGCGCGCGCAAACTTGGAATTTTTCCCCGCGACTTTGAGTTCCAGATGCTGTACGGAATGGCGACGCCGATCAGGCGCGCTCTCGTCAAGCTCGGGTATCGGGTCCGCGAGTATTGCCCGATTGGAGAACTCGTTCCGGGTATGGCTTATCTGGTCCGACGACTTCTCGAGAATACCTCCAATGAAAGTTTTCTCAGGGCGAAGTTCAGCGCGAACAGATCAATCACCGAGTTGTTGGCCGACCCTGTTCTGCAGATTCCAGGTCGTCCATCGGCACCGAAAGGCCTCGATTCCGCGCACGATGCCCCCCCTGCGACAGTCCGATACCCGCCGTTTCATAAGGAATCTCATTTCCAAAACGAGCCGCCTGCTGATTTTGCTCTAGCCTCCGCACGAAACCACATGGGCAAAGCTCTTGATGTTGTTCGCGGAAAGTTAGGACAGGCGTACCCGCTGGTGATCGACGGGAAGGAATTCTTTGGGGTGAAGCAATTAGTGTCGACCAATCCGGCTCAACCGAAACAAGCGGTAGGGCACGTTGCCCTCGGTGCGACCGAAGATGTTGTGCATGCTGTGGCGGCCGCCAGGAAGGCCGTTTCTAACTGGGGCAAATCCTCTGCCGAATTCCGAAGGAAGTTCCTCGAACGCCTGGCCGACAAGATGCGTGCGGCGCGTTACGAACTTGCGGCATGGGAGGTTTTTGAGGTTGGCAAAACGTGGTCGGAGGCCGACGCGGACGTAGTGGAAGCGATTGACTTCTGCACTTTTTATTCTCAAGAGATGCGCCGCCTTGCCAATGGCCGGCTGACGCAGGATGTGCCCGGGGAAGTCAGTATCGAAAGCTATGTGCCTCGAGGGGTCGCCGCCATCATCGCTCCTTGGAATTTCCCGCTCGCCATTCTCTGCGGAATGACGGTCGCCGCACTCGTCACGGGAAATACAGTCGTTATCAAACCCGCGGAACAGTCTTCGGTGCTCGGAGCAATTTTTATGGGTCTCCTGCAGGAAGCTGGATTACCAAATGGGGTCGCCAATCTGGTTTGCGGAACTGGGGAAGTTGTTGGCTCACTCCTGGTCGCTCATCCGGACATCGACTTGATCGCCTTCACGGGGTCGCGCGAAGTCGGGACCCTCATCTGGGGGACAGCCGCAGTCACGCACCGGAATCAACGGAACCTGAAAAAGGTGATTTGCGAAATGGGCGGGAAAAACGCGATGATCATCGACCACGACGCCGATCTCGACGAAGCCGTTCTCGGCATTATCCAATCGGCCTTCAGTTTCCAGGGGCAAAAATGTTCTGCCTTGTCGCGGCTGATCACGGTGGGCGATGTCCACAAACGTTTGATGCCGCGTCTAACGGAGGCAGTCGCAGCACTCAAAATCGGGCTGCCGGACCATCCGAATACTGACATCGGTCCCGTGATCGACCACCACTCATTTGAGAAGGTTCAGGGGTACATTGAACTCGGCAAACGCGAACACCATCTCGCGTTTCAGGCTCAATTGCCTTCCGGACTGGGAGGTTATTATATCGCTCCGGCGATCTTTGGCGCCGTCGAGCCGGCCGCACGTCTGGCGCAGGAAGAGATCTTTGGGCCGGTTCTCGCGGTGATGAACGCGAAAGATCTGTCGGCGGCCATCCAAATTGCCAATAACACACCGTTCGCTCTTACTGGGGGTTTTTATTCGCGCAGCCCGCAAAACATCGAGCGGGTGCGCTCGGAATTTCTGGTCGGCAATCTCTACGTCAATCGCTCTATCACAGGTGCGATTGTCGGGCGACACCCGTTTGGCGGATTTAAAATGTCCGGAGGAGGAACGAAAGCAGGTGGAACAGACTACCTGCGCCATTTCATGTTTTCACGCGTGGTTACGGAAAACACTCTTCGCCACGGTTTCGCGCCTGAAACGCCGGCGGACTCCTGAAATAAAGGTGAAACCGGCTCGTGCGCCGTTGGAACAGTGCGGTGGCATCAAGCTAATCCCATGAACGCGGCACGGGCCATCGCCATCATGGAGTTGGCCACCGCCCGGTAGTTTCTTGCACAGGAACAGGACACAAAAGCGATGACGGCTTCGTTCGGACTGACAATTCCGTAGAGTTCAACTGTGATGTATCTTCCATCTTTCACTACGTCGTCCTGGAGCACTCCTTCGCGGGTCATGCCGACTTTTTCCAACACTCGCCCGGACGAGTGATTCCCAACAAAATGCCTCGCGGCTATTTTGTGGTAGGTAAGAACTTTAAAGCCGTATTCTACGATGGCTTTAGCCGCCTCGGTACAATAACCGCGATTCCAATGCGTGGCCCCAATCCAATAACCGAGCTCCGCCCGATTGAACGATCCATCTCTGCTCAACGACGCAGCCCCTATCAGGTGTCCGCTCGCTAAACAAATCGCGAAGACGACTCCGAGCCCTTCGTAGAAACATCTTTGATGCGTCGCAATCCAGGATTCCGCCATCCCATCCTCGTACGGATGGGGAATACACAGTGTTGTCTCGTAAATCCTCTGATCGCCCGCAAGCGCCTTGACCTGCGGTACGTCGGTCAGTGCAAACGGTCTCAAGATTAGTCGCTCGGTGCGGATCGTTTCCTGTATGAGCATCCAGTCAACAGTAAGCAAAGCCCCCAGCTTTGCATGCGCTGAAATCATTCGAGGAGCCACGAGTCAGAAGTCAGGTCGCGGTCCAACGCCCCAGCCGACCCACGGCGCCTGCTCGCTGAGAGACTGTGCAAAGAAATTGTACGATAGCCTTTCCAAAAAAGGTCGCTAATGGTTAAGCTAAACGTTGTCACCACTTATCGACCCCCATGCCTCTTCTTGGCTGCATCGCAGATGATTTCACCGGCGGAACCGATTTAGCCAATAATCTGGTCAAGAGCGGCTTTCGAACAGTGCAAACGATCGGTATCCCCAAATCCGTTGCACAGCTGAAAAACATCGATGCCGTGGTTGTCGCACTCAAGACGCGTACCTGTCCCGTCGAGCAAGCCGTGCGGGAATCCAAGGACGCGCTCCATTGGTTGGAATCCATCGGCTGCCAACAGTTCTATTTCAAGTACTGCTCCACGTTCGACTCGACGCCTCGGGGAAATATTGGCCCGGTAACCGAGTTCCTGCTGCGGGAACTCGGCGCTTCTTTTACAATCGCCTGTCCGGCTTTTCCGGACAACGGACGGACGGTCTACCGCGGCCATTTATTCGTTCACGATCAACTCTTGAATGAGAGCGGAATGCAGCATCATCCGCTCACCCCGATGACAGATCCGAACATCGTTCGGGTTTTGGCGGCCCAAACGACTTTACCTGTCGACTTAATCCGCCTCGATCTGGTTAGGCAGGGCGAAAAAGCGGTCTCGCAGGCTTTTGAAAAACGCCAGGGCCAGCCTGAGGCGGTGGCCGTCACTGACGCGACATCAAACGAAGATCTCGTCGTTCTGGCTGGAGCAGCGAAAAATTTAGAATTGATTACCGGCGGTTCCGGCTTAGCCCTCGGACTGGGCAAAAACTTCGGATTGCAAGCAGGACGGGCCGCCCAATCGATCTCACCGTCTGGCCGGAAAGCGATCTTGGCCGGGAGTTGTTCACGAATGACTCTGAAGCAGATTGAAGTGGCAAAGAAACTTTACCCGCACTTCAGGGTCTCACCAGAGGAGCTTGCCGCCCAGTTCGAGATCACGCTTGAAAAAGTGCTGAATTGGGCAAAACAGCATCGCTCAGATCCGGATCCTTTGCTCGTCTACACAAGCGGATCCCCTGATGAAATAGAATCGAACCAGAAAATCCTGGGTGCCGATCGCGCGGGAGACCTGTGCGAGAGGTTCCTCGCAACGGTCGCCGGCAATTTTGTCGAGGACGAAATTTTGCAACTGATCGTAGCCGGCGGCGAAACCTCCGGAGCGGTCGTCACGAAGCTTGGTCTGAACTTCTTGCGCATCGGTCCGGAAATCGATCCTGGGGTGCCCTGGACTCTGGCTTCTGACGGGAGCAGAGAAATTGCTCTCGCACTCAAATCCGGGAACTTTGGATCGGAGGAATTTTTTGTGAACGCATGGCGACTTCTCGAACTGCCCCAATGAGCGCCGAACTAAAACTTCGAGAACGCATCGTCGAGATCGGGCGCAGTCTTTACACGCGGGGATTGAGTCCCGGAAGCAGCGGCAACATCAGCGCCCGCCTGGAAGATGGTTGGTTGCTGACTCCCACGAACTCTTGTCTTGGAGAGCTCGATCCAGCCGATCTCTCCAAGTTGGATTGGAATGGAGACCTTGTTTCCGGCGCCAAGCCCAGCAAGGAATATTTCCTGCACCTCGCGATGTATCAAAAACGCCTCCAGAGCGGTGCGATCGTCCATCTCCACAGCAGTTGCGCCGCGGCGATTTCCTGCTTGGATGGACTCAACCCGGCAAGCTGCATACCGCCAATCACACCTTATTTCGTAATGCGAGTCGGAAAACTGCCGCTCATTCCCTATTTTCGCCCTGGCGACAAAGCGCTGGCCATCGAGATCGCAAAGCACGCGGACAAACATGCTGCTGTCCTTCTCGCCAACCATGGACCGGTGATTTCGGGCAATGACCTGGATTCCGCGATGTACGCGATGGAAGAGCTCGAAGAAACGTCGAAACTGATGCTCCTCCTGCACGGCCAGAAAGTCCGGACCCTGGATAAGTCACAAATACAAGAGCTATGCGAAACATTTGGAGCACAATGGGAATCGTGAGTGGCAACCGACACTGAGAACCGGCAACTGCTAAAAACTTCCATGCCTAGATTCAATGCCAACCTCTCCTGGCTCTTTCAGGAAAGACCGTTCTCAGATCGTTTCGCAGCAGCCGCGAACGCCGGCTTCAAAGGGATAGAAATCCTGTTCCCGTACGATCAACCAGCATCGGAGATCCGCTCGGCTCTTCAATCGAATGGCCAGGAGATGGTATTGATTAACGCGCCGCCGGGTAACTTTGCTGCGGGCGAGCGCGGGTTGGCGGCGCTCCCAGGCCGAGAAGGAGAGTTTCGAGAGGCGTTTGGCCAGGCTCTGGATTACGCGACAACTCTGGATTGCCAGCGAATCCACGTCATGTCGGGGATCACCAGAGGATTGGATCAAACAGAGGCGCACCGCACGTTTTTGGCCAACCTCGAATACGCGTTGGGGAAGGTCGAGAACTCCGGGCTTTCTATCCTGATCGAACCGATCAATACCCGAGATTTCCCGGGATACCATCTTACCACGGTTGAACAGGCGGATGGCATCCTCCAGGAGCTTTCCCATCCAGCACTTAAAATTCAATTTGACTGGTATCACGCCCAGATCATGGGTGGTGATCTAGCGCGTCGCACGGAGAAATACTTTCCGAAAATCGGGCACTTCCAGCTGGCCGGAGTTCCGGATCGAGGCGAACCGGACCAGGGCGAAGTGAATTTTCCGTATCTGTTCCATCTGGTCGACTCACTTCAATACGACGGATGGATCGGATGCGAATACCGACCGAAAGGCGAAACCGGAGAAGGTCTGGGATGGCTTCCCAAAACGTCTTATGCCAAAAGCAAATAAAGTTGGATTCGTTGGACTCGGGGCCATGGGAATGGGAATGGCGACTCAGTTGCTAAAAAACGGGTTTCGGGTTGCAGCAGTTGATGCTCGACCGGAGGTCAAAGAACGGTGGACGGCCGCAGGCGGTGAATGGTGCGAATCGCCGGCAGCCGCCGCGATCGACGCTGACGTCTTTGTGGCAATGGTCGTCAATGCGGAACAGATCGAATCTGTTTTGTTCGGCGAGACAGGTGCGCTAAAGAATCTCCCCCAAAAGAGCGTCGTCATTGCGACGAGTACTGTTTCTCCCGGGTTCAGTCGTAATCTTGGGAAGCGTCTTGCCGAATCAGGCTACCCTTTCATCGACGCCCCGGTGAGCGGAGGGGTGGTCGGCGCCGAATCGGGCGGTCTGTCGATTATGGCTTCTGGTAGCGATGAAGCGTTCGAAACAGCGGAACCGGTTCTGCGGGCGATGTCCGCAAAAATCTATCGAATTGGCACGGAACCCGGCCTCGGTTCGGTCGTCAAAACAGTGAACCAATTACTGGCGGGCTCTCATATCGCACTTGCAGCCGAAGCAATGGCCTTCGGTACCCGCGCCGGCGTCGATCCGGAGGTACTTTTTGAGGTGATTTCGCACAGCGCCGGATCTTCGTGGATGTTTAACAATCGTGTTCCGCACATGCTGAAGGGGGACTTCACGCCGCTGAGCGCGGTGAATATATTTGTAAAAGACCTCGGGATCGTCCTGGAAGTTGCTCACGAACTAAGATTCCCGCTCCCCATGGCGGCCCTCGCGCATCAGCTCTTTCTGGCGGCGGCCGGTTCGGGCCTGGGGAATCAAGATGATGCCGCCGTGGTGAAGCTGTTTGAAAATGTGAGTGGCATCTCCGTCGCGCAAAAAAGGTAACGGTTGGCGCCGTTCCCCAAGGCTTGCGAGAAAACCGCCTAAATTTTGAACCGACGCGATTTTTTGCCGAGCGCGCTTTGGACCATGATCAATTCACTGACGTTTTCTGTCGTGAACAAGCCAATCAATTGGCCCGCATTGTCTACCACCGGCAAGGCGGAGACGTTCGCTTGCCTGATCATCGAAAACGCATGCTCGAGACTCATCTGCGGAACCAGGGTCGGCAATCCGGTAATCATTACATCGCGAACCGGCGTCTCAGGACCTGCTTTCCGCAAAGCCACCAGCAGATCGTGCTTCGTCAACAAACCGGCGAAACCTCCATTATCGTCGAGAACGGGAAACTCGTGTTGAGAACTGCCGAGCAGCGCATCGATTGCCTGATCCAGGGTGGCCCGGTGATTTAGGGTGTCGAATCGTGTTACCATCGCGCTCGACACCGGAATGCCCGAAGTCGCGTAGCGCATTTGCACAAAGGACGATTCACTCTCTGCGCCCATATAAATAAAGATCGCGATGAGCACCAACAAAGCCGGGCCCCTGCTGAACGCCCAAACACCCATCAGCAGAGCCAGCGCCTGTCCCACGGTTGCGGCAACCTGGGTCGCGCGCGCATAACTCAACCTCGTAGCAAGCAGTGCACGAAGGACCCGACCCCCATCCAAAGGAAAAGCTGGAATCAGGTTAAAGGCGACCATCATGACGTTGGTATAAAGCAATGCCGATAACGCGTTGAACCTCGTCGGATCGAGCAATTCGTCGAAATCCAGGCTACCGGTCACCGCCAAGACAAACAACAAGGCGCCCGCAATGACCACGTTGACCAGCGGACCAGCAATCGCGACAACCAATTCCTGGGCCGGTTTTTCCGGCATTCGTTCCATTCGCGCCACGCCGCCGATTGGCAGCAAAGTAATGTCCACCGTTCGTATCCCGTAAGCCTTCGCAGCGAACGCATGGCCAAACTCGTGCAACAACACGCAAAGGAATACCAGAAGAAAAAAGGTAAGAGCCTCCAACGCCCCGGACACCCCGCCTTGTGCGCCATAAAAGGAAGCGAAAACCGCGAGTAGCAGGAAGAAGAACGTGACGTGGATCCGGACCTCGATCCCGCCTATCCGCGCAACTTTAAAAGACCATCTCATGGCTCGACTTATAACGCATCCCCTGGTGCGGCAACTGGCATATGCCATGCCAGAGACACCTAGCGCCAGAGTTATTTGCCCATTTTTTTGGTAATCGATCTCGTCACTCGTCCCTTACACTGACACTTCCACTGCGAATTTCCCACGCCTCTGCTGCTTTGCCATCTATCCATTTAATGTTAGCTTCCGTGTCCTTCGAATGAACTACAAAGAGACATTGAATCTGCCGAAGACGGAGTTCCCAATGAAGGCCAACCTGTCCGGTCGGGAGCCAGAAATTCTGGGCCGATGGAATGCGGAGAAAATCTACGAACAGATTCAAGAAGCGCGAAAAAACGATCCGCTTTTCGTTCTGCACGACGGTCCGCCCTTCGCCAATGGCGATGTTCACATGGGCACGGCGCTCAATAAAATATTGAAAGACTTGATCGTAAAGAGTCGGGCGATGGCCGGTTTCAGAGCGCCCTACGTCCCGGGCTGGGATTGTCATGGCCTGCCGATCGAGTTCAAAGTCGTCAAAGAATCCATGGGACTTTCTCCACTGGAAGTGCGCAAGCGATCAGAAGTCTATGCCCGAAAGTACATCGATATTCAAAGGAGTCAGTTTCGGCGGCTCGGGGTATTCGGAGATTGGGAACATCCTTACCTGACGCTTGATCCGTCCTACGAAGCAGTCATTCTTCGCGTTTTTGCCGAATTGGTGGAAAGGGACCTGGTTTACCAGAGCAAAAAACCGGTCTTTTGGAGCACCGGCGCCCACACCGCGCTGGCAGAAGCTGAAGTCGAATACAAGGAGCGAACAGATCCTTCGATCTATGTCGGATTTCCGATTCGAACCGGGCCGTTCGCGGGAAAAGCTTCGATAGCAATCTGGACCACCACCCCCTGGACTATTCCAGCTAACCTGGCGATCTCGGTCCATCCTTCTTACAAGTACCTGGTTCAGGAATTCCGTCATCCTGAACAGCCGAAGCCGAGGGTTCTGCTAATCGCTAGAGACCTCGTGAGTCATTTTGAAAAGGAAACCGGCTGGAAGCAGGTCGGCGAACCTCTCGGAATTTTTCCCGGGGCCGACATGGAAAAATGGCTTTGCCGCCATCCGTTCCTGGATCGTGACTCGATCGTTCTACTGAGCGAGCACGTTGCGCTCGACGCTGGGACAGGTTGCGTGCACACGGCCCCAGGTCACGGCGAAGAGGATTACCAGATCGGACTGAAATACGGACTTCCTCTCCTTTCTCCGGTGGACGAAAACGGGCGCTATACCGAGGAAGTCGGAGTCCCGGAATGGGTTGGAAAATACGTCTTTGACGCCAACAAGGACGTGATTCATCGACTCGCCGAGTTCGGATGTTTGCTTGCGGCGAGTGATTACCGTCACACTTATCCGAATTGCTGGCGTTCCAAGACACCCGTGATTTTTCGTGCCGTCGAACAGTTCTTTATCCGGATTGATGTCCTGAGGCCTGCCGCCCTTGAATCAATCGACCGGGTTAACTGGATCCCAAACTGGGGCAGGAACCGAATGTACGCGACCGTCGAATCTCGCCCGGACTGGTGCATTTCGAGACAGCGCAGCTGGGGTGTGCCGCTGCCGGTCTTTTACGATGGGGGTCACCCGATCTTGAATCCTGGATGGATCCGCAAAATGGCCGATCTGGTCGAACACCGGGGCACAAACGCCTGGTATGAGCTGGGAGACGCTGAACTTGCAGAGGAGCTCGGTTTGCCAAAAACGCTCTCGCGGCGCAATGACACCTTGGATGTCTGGATTGATTCCGGCGTAAGCCATGAAGCTGTTTTGCGTCGGCACCCGGCGTTGCATTGGCCGGCTGACGTTTACATCGAAGCAACCGATCAGCATCGCGGATGGTTCGGTTCCTCATTGATGACCAGCATCGCTATCAACGGAGAGGCCCCCTATCGAGAGGTCCTCACACACGCTTTCGTCGTGGACGTGGAGAGCCGCCGAAAGATCTCCAAGTCTGACCAGGGCGGATATGCCAAACCTACGGAAGCGGACCATTACATCAATAAGTACGGCGCAGATATCGTCCGATTGTGGGTATCAAGCGTCAATCACACCGACGAGGTACCGTTCGGCGAGACGATGTTCGGCCAATTGACCGACACCTATCGCCGAATTCGAAATACGCTCCGGATCCTTCTCGGAAATCTTTACGATTTTACTCCGGCGAAGGACCAGGTAACAGATCTCACCCTGGTCGATCGATGGGCCGCCTCTCGGCTTCAGCAGCTCATCCAACAATGCCGGGATGGATACGCGCAATATGAGTTTCACAAGGTTTACCATGGGGTTAACCAATTTTGTGCCGTGGATCTGAGCAGCCTCTACATCGACATCACAAAGGACAGGATGTATTGCGACGCTCCCTCCTCCCACCGGCGGCGCACGACGCAGACTGTCATGCTCAAGACCTTTGATACCCTCGTACGGTTGATCGCCCCGATTCTCGTTTTTACGGCTGAGGAGGCCTGGAGATTTTTTGGCAAATCAGTCTCCGTCCATCTGGAAAGATTCCCGGAATCCGATCCTTCCCAAATCGACAATGGAGCCATTGCTGATGCGGAGGCTCTGCTTGCCGCGCGTTCGATTGTTGCTCAATCGATTGAAGTGGCGCGCCAGCAAAAACTGATCGGAAACTCGCTGGAAGCTCACGTTGTTCTCGCCTTGCCGCGCGAGCATCGAGTCCACCAATTGCCTGTCAACGATATCGAGGAGTTCTTGATCCTCAGTCACCTCGATCTGGTCGCGACCGAGGGCGAATCAAACGCCATGGTCAGCAAAACACCATATTCGCGTTGCGAACGGTGCTGGCGCCATCGATCAACTGTTGGAACACAACCGGACCATCCCACCCTCTGCGATCGATGCGCGGAAGTTGTCGGCGAGCTGGCTATCGACGAATGAAATATCTGATTATTCTTGGACTGCCGCTCTTCGCGCTGGATCAACTAACGAAGTGGCTCGTGCGGCAGAATATCCCTTACGGTGGAGAAATTCCGATCATCCCCGGGTTCTTCAGCCTTGTGCACGCTTCGAATACCGGCGCCGCATTCAGCATGTTCACCGGAAACAATTTCTTTTTTATCGGGTTGGCACTGGCTGCACTGACCGTGATTGTCTTCCTTTTGGCAAGGGATTCCCGCGCGCGAAAGCCAGAGCAACGGTTGAGTCACCTCACAAAAATATCGTTCGGATTACTCGCCAGCGGCATCCTTGGCAATTTGGCTGATCGAATTTTGCGCGGTGCGGTGACCGATTTTCTGCATTTCTACGTCAACGAATATGCCTGGCCGTCGTTCAACGTCGCAGACTCGTGTATTTGCATTGCTGCAGGTCTTCTGATCCTCGGCTCTTTTGGAAGGACGCAGAGCGACGGGATAAGGGCACGCAGAGGATGATTCATTCCCTCCCTCTGCGACCTCCCTTACGCGGAAGCCATTCGAAGTCCGCAGTCGTTTCCGCACCGAATAGGTCGCGGGCGATAGCTTGGAATTCTAGATCCCGGGCATTGGGTACTTCGTCCCAGGTCGGCAGAACTCGATATGGAGGTGAATCCGCTGTGCCAAGAAATTTGTAATTTGTCTCTCCTTTGACCCGCACACCGAATGCCACGGACATTACCTTGTCCGATGTCGACTCAGCCTTGATTTCCCAACGCTCGTCGATCTCGCCGTTGCGATTCGCTTCCAAATGCAGCTCGCCGAGTGGCTCAGTTCCAGGCTCGATCGGCTGCGGATTACGCAACACCAGACTCGACCAAGGCGCCAGTTCAACGGCGAGCTGGTTGTTGGGGCCAGGACCAAAGTTTATTCCTTTCGCTGCGGAAGCGAAGACCCGTTCCCAGTTGCCCGCAGATGAGTAGACTTTGACGTTCGCTTTGTTCGTTTCGCCCGAATTGTTGAAAACGATCAGCATTTCCTCCCGGCGCTCCCGATCAATTCGGGAAACTGCGAGGATCCCGGGCCTTCCATCCGCATATCGCACAATTTGAATACCGCGTTGCAACGTCGGATTCCGCCTTCGGACCGCGACCATTTCGCGGATAGCACGAAAAAGTGGATGATCTTCGTTGAACGCGGGCGCCGATCCGTCTCCTCCGCCGATTCGCTTTTCTTGCGCATACTCGGTCGCCTTTGATCCAAACATATCCTCTCGCGCCGCGACGTCTCCTCCCTTGCCGGTGAAACCCTGTTCGTCGCCATAGTAGATCACCGGGATCCCTCGGGTGAAGAGCAGTACCGCGTGAGCCAGGATATCGCGGCCCAGAAGCTCGTCGTCCGGGACGGAGCCAACACTATTGGATAAAAAGTAGCCAATGCGCCCCAAATCATGATTCCCAAGAAAAGTGACAAGGCTGTAGGCATTGACCGTCGGCGTCGTGTAAAAGCCATCTTTGGCAAAGAATTCAGCGAGCTTCGTGGGCGCATCCGTGCCCGACGCGAATCCCTGCACAGCTCGTTGGAATCCGAAATCCAGCACAGACGGCATGCTCGCGCGATGAACGAATTCGGAAAGGAACGCCGGGTCGGGATCGTACACTTCCCCAAAAACAAAGAAATCCTTGCGTCCGGTTTTTTGAGCAGCTTCCTGGATTGCTGGAATAAAGCTTTGCCAGAACTCGTTGTTTACGTGCTTCACCGTGTCCAAGCGGAATCCGGTGATGTCGAAGTCCTTGATCCAATTCACGTAAATATCGATCATGCCATGGACAACGCGTAGTTGTTCTGTAAACAGATCGTCGAGACCGGAGATATCTCCATACTGTGCGCTTTCGCCACCAGTCGAGGCTTCGCCGCGGTTGTGATAAACCGTCGGATCGTTTAACCAATCCGGCACCTTGATCTTCCGCTCCTTTTCGCTCACGAAAGTCGGCGGCACCGGAAAGCTGGTGTTGGCGTCAAGTGAAGGAAAATCCGCCCTGTTGATGTAGTCGCGATCGTCAAATGGCTTGCCATTCGCGTCGAGGTAAGGCTTGGAAAACTTGTATTGGTAAGCGTGGATTCCGTTCTTAGGCTGAATAACGTCCGCAGTGTGATTGACCACTACGTCGAGCATAGTCCCTATCCCACGATTTTTTGCCTCCGCGATCAGCCGATGAAAATCCTCCCTTGATCCGAAATGAGGATCGACATCCGTAAAGTCCAAAATCCAGTAACCATGGTAACCTGCCTTCGAAACGCCCTCCCCGTAGTTCTGCACCGCCCGATTGCGGAAGATCGGAGTCATCCAAATCGATGTCGCTCCAAGGTCGCGAAGGTAATCGAGCTTGGCAGTGACTCCCTGCAGATCGCCGCCATGGTAAAAGTCCGGGTTAGCCGGATCGAATCCACTCTCCTTGGGATCGGCAGACGCCGACCGTCCAGTGTTATTGGCAGGATCGCCATCATTGAACCGATCAGGCAGAAGAAAGTAGATGATCTCGCCCAGGCGCGGCGATCGTGCACTCGGTTGAAAAAAACTATTACCTCCGCGACTAACCGAAGGAACCAGAATTAGCAGCAGAATAAATAAACCAAAGCGCATGGGAGGAAGGAATTTGTCAGTGGTCAGTGGTCAGTGGTCAGTGGTCAGTGGCGGGGAGCGGCGCAGATGGGAGAGAGTGAGCAAACTTCTGTCTTCCAAAACAAGTTATTTTTAAACTAGATCGCTTCGATGACCGGCTCTGCCACTGACCACTGCCACTGCCACTGACCACTGACCACTGACCACTGACCGACGCTAATTCCTTGCTACCAACGCCTTCAACAATTCCAGGGCCTGGGCTCGCGTTTTGATTTCCCCCTCCAACTGAGCAGTTTGAACTGCCTCCAACAGCTCGCCGATTCGTGGCCCCGGCTTCAAACCCATCGCAAGGAGGTCGTCGCCTCGCACCAAAGGGGGCGGTATCAACGGTTCCCTCGCAAACTCCGCCGCTTTATTGAGGAGAAACTGGTAATTTTCCAGATCACCATGGCTCCCGGCGCAATCTACCCGGTGGAGTTCGAGCTCGATCTCAAAATGAGGACGCGCCATGAAACGCCGCAGCCTGGCGGGACGCATCTGTTGCACATCTTTGAAAATCATATGATGACGCACCGCGTCGACCACCAGATCGATTTCGTGTCGCGGGAAACGAAGGCGAGTCATCACCGCTTCGGCCATCTCTGCACCCACCTTGTCATGCCCGTTGAAGCGAATCCGTTGGTCGACGGGGTCAAATGATCGCGTGGACGGCTTGCCGATATCATGCAGAAGCACAGCAAGCACCTGTTGCCCGCTCGTGTTCGGCGCCAGCAAACCGAGCATCAATCGGGTATGGACAAACACGTCCCCTTCGGGATGGAATTGTTCGGGCTGATCACACCCTTTAAGTGCCTCGATCTCGGGAAGGATCGCTGCCAGAAGACCACTCTTATCAAGGAGATCGAAGCCCCGCAAACGATGCGGGCTCACCAGGATCTTCAGCAGCTCATCCCGGATTCGTTCCGGACTTACAATCGCTATCTCTCTAGCGTCTGCCCTGATCCCCGACCAGGTATCGAACTCAATCTCGAACGCCAGAGTCGAAGCAAACCGAATCGCGCGGAGCATCCTCAAACGATCCTCAGCGAAGCGTTTGGAGGGCTGGCCGATCGCCCGGATCAGTTTGCGGAACAGGTCCTCCCGGCCGTTCACGTAATCAATGACTCTGTCGTTTAAGGGATCGTAGAACATTCCATTGATAGTGAAATCCCTCCGGAATGCGTCTTGTTCAGGCGTCGAAAATCGAATGTCTGAGGGGCGCCTTCCGTCCAGATAGACTCCGTCGGAACGAAAGGTCGCCACTTCAAATTCCATATCGGCTGCCAGGACCCGGACGACGCCAAATTGAACTCCCACAGGAATTGTCCTGTGAAAAAGTCCTTGCACCTGGTCCGGGTTCGCGCTGGTGGCGATGTCGATGTCTTTCGGTGGAATTTCCTGGAGCGCATCTCGGATGCAACCGCCGGCAAAATAGGCGACGTACCCATGCGCTTGGAGCCTTTGCACGATAGACGCCGCAACATGGTACGGCTTTGAGTCTTGAAGGACCGCCAGGCTCATCAAGCAGCTTCCGCGACCAGTTCGGAACCGTCAAGCTGCGCCAGATCCGCCGCAGCTGCTTCCCTTGCGCCTTGTAACGACAGGTGCAACTCCAAATAGACGTGAGCCAGGGCAACAGACTTTTCCTCTTTGGTCAGAGTTTCTTTCTCGCTTGCTATTGTCATGATTTTATCTCGCAACTGAGTTCGCTGAGACAATTGGCTGCAGGCAAAAAAAAGCCCACCGCCGATGATCAGCGGTGGGTTTTCTCTAAAGTCTTTGAATTTTAGTCGATTAAGTGCTCGTACCCTTGCCCGCTGACCGGTACCTCGCCATGAAGCATGGCGAAGCTTACACACCAACGCTTAGTAGGTGCGTAGTTAGAATCGGTAATGGCAAACGGAACGAACATCTGTTCCACAAGAAACTAATAACCTAGCACAAAATCAAGCAAGAATATTCGGCATTGACAAAATCGACAAAAGTGACGCTAACGTAACAGCTGCATCATTCGCACAAATACGGGCGGGCAGCGCCAAGATCGACTTCTTTCGAAAAGAATTATTGGTCCTCGCGTCTAACGCGGGAAATCGGTGCTACACGCTCTGCAATGGGTCCAAGTGACCGCCGGTTGTACTGCGTTTGATGCATGTTCAATCGTTAAAGCTGCGTTGCTGAATCTCAAATATGAATACTGAACCAGAGTTAACCCAGGATTTGCACGGCAAGCGCACGACGAGCGTTCGCCTCGAACATTTAGATACATTAGAGCGAATCGTTCGCGATTTTGGGTTCAAGGACCGAAGCCATTTCTTTCAGCTTTGCACGGACGCGTTACTGCAGGCGCACAGAGATGGTCGTCGGCTAGACTGGCCGCCTCGCTTTGTCGTAAGAGACTGAATAAAATCGGTTCCCTGCGAATCTCGATCGCCCCAGGGAGCCGATGTCGCGTAGAATCGTTGCGCGGCGATTTAGTCCGGCGAGCGCTTTTACTTCGCTTGATTTGGAAATCCCATAATTAACAGTATTAACAGTAGCCGGGCGCTTTCTCTGGCGTTTTCTGGCCGGTTGTTAGTTTCTTGATCGATCGGACCGGCAAATTGCCGATCCTCGTCGTTGATCTCTCTGCAAGTCTCCTGGCCTCGCCTGCTCTCTGGGACTAATTTGAAACCGAGACCTTGTGCGGATGTCCCTCACATAGCACAACTCAGCGTCTCACTGCTATTCCACGAATTATCTTTGCGGAGCTTTACCAGTTTTTGCAGGGTCAACCTGCTCGACGGTAGAAAAATCGGACTCCGAAAAAAGGAGGGCCACGCTCTCCAAATCGCTAGGTCAGCGAATAGAGATTTCATAGGTATTGAGCAAGCCCATATTTTATGTCGACTATATAAATAGCTTTCGGGTGACGCTTCCCCGATCAGATATTGGAACAAGCTTTGTTCATGTTCCCCAAGGGTTACGGAGCTTGGCATCCCGCCTCGGCATGCTCGCCAGGTCATTGGTTGCGCTCACCTCTTCCGGGATGCCGGCCGCAAAACACGCGTTTTGCTGAACTCGCTCTTCCACGCGCCCAACGGCTTTAATTATTCCTCGGCGAGCATTCCAAACCGTACTCGCACACCGGTTCACGCCGCTCTCGACGCATCGGGTAGCGGACAGATGCCGCAAATGGTGATGCGTGAATCTCTGGATGCCAAGCCGTTCACACGGCCGGTTGACGGCTTTTTGACGTTCGGTGACCCAGAACGAATCTTCCCCTCCGTATCCTCGGCCACGCTCGGCCCGACCGGCGAGAAGAGACTCGGACAGCACACGGACCTTGCTAATCTCCTGAAGAACCTTTGGAGTTGCGCTCGAGCGACGCCGGCGAACGTGGTTTTAAGCGCTTTCCAAATCTCCTTGCCTTGCCTGAAACCGCGGACATAGTACCGGCCAGAATCGCTGAAGATAGAGAATGTTGGGTACGTATCAGCATTTTCTACGGAAAGCCACCGTGAACAAGGCCGTAGATAAGCGCCCTTAGCTCAGCCGGATAGAGCAACGGATTTCTAATCCGTGGGTCGCAGGTTCGAGTCCTGCAGGGCGCGTTTTTGTATCTTTCTGCTTTTCAATGGCTTACGAGTACAATTGTGACTCAAAAGAATTCTCGGACCTTTTGCTTGGGCAATCGTTGGGCAAGCTTATCATTCTTATTTTCTTCAGGCAGCACTAATGCACCGTCTCACATATAATATCGAGCTCGAATGGGATCCGAAGATAAGCTCGGACAGCGATGTCGCTGTTGCAGTGACAGCGACATTGTGACGCTTTCCGGTTTCGTTCCCACCTTTTGGGATAAGGATGCAGCCGAAAAGGCGGCAGCGCGTCTACGGGGTGAAGGCGGTGGCCAACGACATTTCAGTGAAACCACTCTGGCAGCGAACAGATACGGAGATTGCAAGGGATGCAGTTCAGGAGCTTGATCGCCACGTCAGCATTCCAGGCGACAAAATTAAGGTCACCGTAAAGAATGGCTGGGTAACGCTCGAAGGGACTGTTGACTGGGAATTTCAGAAGAAACTTGCCCATTCAGCGGTCAAAAAGCTGAAGGGAGTGACGGCATCACCAACAACATCGAAGTTAAGCCCAAAGTCACCCCGGAGGAGTTAAAGGGCAAGATCGAGAGTGCACTTCGGCGAAGCGCCGAGCTCGACGCCCGCCGTATCAGCGTCGAGGTGAAGGGCGGCACGGTGAGGTTGCATTTCCGTAAATGATTACTGGCCGTTTTTGACGCACCAATTTCTGCACAGCGGCTGGTTGCATATCATCGGCAACATGTGGACGCTCTGGATTTTCGGCGACAACGTTTATCTGACCTGCGGTTTCGTGGCGGCGGTGACGGCGACTCAAATTGCGCGTGCGGTCCTCAAGCGCAAAGGGAAAGTCACCGTGTTTGTGCCCCACTATGCGATGTCGGGGGGTACATTAATCGCACTGGCGGCCAAGGAGATCGTGATGTCCGAGCACGCGGTTTTAGGACCGGTGGACCCGCAGCTTGCTGAGCAACCGGCTGCTTCGATTTTGAAGGTGCTACGTCAGAAACCGCGGAGGTCGACGACCAGACATTGATTCTGGCCGATCAGGCCGGGAAAGCCGTGGCCAAGATGGAACAAGAGGTGAGCGAGTTGTTGGCTGACAAGCATACTGCCGAAAAAGCCCGGGAGTTGGCCAAGTTACTAACCAAGGGCACATGGACACTCGATTATCCAATATCCTACGAGCAGGCACTCGCGCTTGGATTACGCGTGGACAATAAGATATCCGAAAATATGCTGCGTTTGATGAAGCTCTATCCACAGCCCGTGCGCAGGCAACCCTAGGTCGAGTACCTCCCGTTTCGTTATCGCCCAGGCTCCGGGGACCGGCAATCGCATTAACCAAGAAAAAGCTTATACAATGCCTGATACACCGCGAACCGCGGCTCGAGGTCGGAGTAAGGCTCACAGACCAGCTGTTCGGAGTCATTCTCATCGCCCTGGCGTTCCGTCTCCGGAGCCTTCGCCAGTTAGAAGCGTGAGCAATAGCGCTCCATCACGGGCATTCGGATTCGAGCGTTCGTTGGAGTGTAGCATAGGCTTCCAGCCTGTATCCGGGCGATGATTTTCGACTGAAAGTATTCGAGAACAAAATGAGAAGATACTTGGCCAAAATCAGCCGAGCAGCTTTGATGCCCTTTGATTATGATTTGGTTGGATCGAAAGGATATAACTAACTGTGGACGTAATCACACGCTGGGATCCGGTCAAAGAAATGGAAGACTTGCAAAACCGGCTCTCTAACTTTTTTGGCCGCAGACCGGCGCGGCTTGGCGATGCCAAGGAGGAATCCATTACCGTCGCGGAATGGGCACCGTTGGTGGACATCACCGAGGACGACAAGGAATACATCATCAAAACCGAGTTGCCCGAAGAAGGAGGACGTAAAGGTCGCGGTCGAAAACCGCCTGCTAAACTATCGTTGGCGAACGCAAGTTAGAGAGAGAGGAAAACAAAAAGCATCGAAGTCAAAGTCGACTGAGACCAAACGGACCGGTCGTGGCGATGGGTCTCTATCGCCGCAAACGGTTCGCGCGAACGACGGAACCGGCACAGCAAACAAGTCGCGTGGATGAGCGTTTTGGACGGTTTCCGTTGTGGTCGGTGAGCAATGGCTTTAACATCATTCCAATCGATGAAGAGCAAATTGCTTATCGTCGCCGATCTCGGTCTGGTGAAAGCCTATAAGCTCGACTTTACTCTGAACCACGCTCCGCGACTCGAACAGCTGGAGAATGCCGACTCTTTTGTGATATGAGTGCGGATCCGGATTCGTCCGAAGCGAAAGCCAGCGACGGGTCAAATCCCGTGTCAGCGGCCAACCAGCGAACGCTGCAAGCGGAGTTGGCCGGCGAAAGGGACCGCTACCTGCGTCTGGCGGCCGATTTTGACAACTTCCGCAAGCGAACCGCGCGGGAAGCCGAGCGAAGTGCAGCCGCGCAAAAGGAAGCTTTCATTCGCGACCTGCTGCCGGTCATTGACAACCTCGAACGCGCGCTTGGCAGCGACGTCTCGACATCACCCGAACAACTCCGGCAAGGCGTCCAGATGACCCTCCAACAACTCAACCAACTGTTGCGACTCCAATGGCGTCGAACCCGAAGAGAGCGTCGGCCGGCCATTCGACCCGCGGTATCACGAAGCCGTCAGCGTGCGCTAAGACCCATCTCAACCAGACCATGTGATACTTGAGACATTTCAGCGTGGTTATCGCAGTGGCAATGAAGTCTTTCGGCCGGCCAAAGTAGTTGTCAACGATGTAAGACACACCGACGATGGCACCGGTTCGGTGAGCCCAAATTTTCCAAACCATGACCAACATTGAACCCGATGACCGCGGTTTGTTGCTGGCCTGCCCGCAATGCGGTCAGCGTGCCAGAGTCAGCGGGCTGGAAGAGTCGGTGGAAGTTTGCATTTTGATGGGGAACGGGAAGAAGGGACGGGTAAGAAGTGTCAGTGTCAAGTTTCATCGCGCTCCATCATGCAGATAATGCTGGCGGAGACTCCCTGGCTGATCTGATTCGCATTGCCGGGCGCCGGCAACTTCCAGGCCAAAGGTCTTGATTCCGCTGGTCGAAGGTCCAGTAGAATTCCCTCCGTTTCGCGTGTTATTTTAGACTCCCGATGAACTTGGAAGGAAGTGCCGCTGGGCCGAGCCGCTGAGCCGCCGCCTCCGGTACTGACCTTCAGACTGAATGTAGTCGTCCCAGACTCTGTGACGGAAGAGGGATACGTCCCTGTTCAGGGTCGCGGAGAGAAGACGAGTGAACCTGTCCTAGAAATCGCTTTTGTGATATGACACGGGACTCGTCGCGAAGTCAATCACACCTAAGTATAGGTTGCCTAACACTTAAAGCCTGGGAACCTTCCTCCGGTAGTTGTTGATCGGTCCTGCTGCAGCAGGTGGTGCTCATGACTCATGATGTGGCAGTTGCGGTGCGCGGTGGCGGTCATAATGGTGAGCGCTATCACGTAGCAGAAGAGTAAGCAACATAAATGCTTATCGCATTCGCTAATAATAGAAAGCGCTTCCATAGCCAAACCGACACCCAGATTCAGCAGGCTGTCCAGTGTCGCGGAGGCGTTCCTGCGCGATGAAGACCTAGACAGAAATCCGGAGTTGGGGATGTCATTGGAGCAGCTCGACCAGCAGATCGAGCGCCGCCGAAGTTGATGCGGCTCGTCCTTCATCCAAAGGTTTCCCGACATCTCGAAGATCATGGAGTTTTACGAGCAGGTAGCTACTTCAGAACTTGCGGATAAGTTTTATCGAGAGTTACGGCATTTCATCCAGGGGGCGGCCGAGAGACCCGAAGCCTTTGCGATTCGCGAGCGCGACATCCGTCGAGTGAAGCTGCGGCGGTTTCCTTACCATTTTCTGTTTCGCATTGTCGGCGATTCAGTTCGGATTCTGGTTGTCCATAGAAGTCGAGAACGACGACGATTACGATTTCAGAACAAGAGGACGAGTGGGGATTAAGGGGCGTTTCATTCGTTGCCGATCGAGATTTAGACAATGCAGGCCCACGTGCCTCCGATGGCTCTTAAAGACAGTGACTCTTTGTGATCTTTGCGATCTTCTGTTCAAAAATGACTTTTGCTTTTTTTCTGTCTTAGTGCCGGGGGAACGAAGAAAAATCATTTGCACAAAAGAACACAAAGGTCACAAAGGTCACAAAGACAATCCTTTCTACCCAGAGTGGGTGAAGGCGCAAAATGACTCTTACCGCACGACCGGCACGGAACGGTTGCTCGCCGAGTCTCCGAAAGACGAGGTCGCGCTCTCTCTAAACATGGAGAATGTCAAAGGTGCCAAGTAGCGGTTGGCTTCCAGTGAGGCGATGCACGCGCAGATGAATTTTTGTGCCCTAGAATCCGAACTCCATGCGTCGAACGCGTGCCCGCCGAAGGCCGAGGCAAGCCAGCTCAGTTCATTCCAATCCGCTTCCTCTTCACCAACAAGCTGATCGTCTCAGTAAAACAAAAGGGCCTTGTCGGCGCTCGACTGCCGCGGCTTCAGTCATCGGTGAAATCTGTGCAATCTGTGGTTTAGTTTCCCTGTGCTTTTGGGTCTAGCCGAACCCCTTCCATCTTCGGACGCTAACGGCAGAGATCTCGTTTCGGATAGAATTGGCGAATCGATAAAACTCGCCGGGAAGACCGCCCAGATCCCCGCTGGGGAGCGCCCAGGAAAACACTCTGTGAATTCGCAGTCCAGGAATGGTAATTTCCCGCAACGTTCGCGCTGCAAGTTCGTTTTGGATCTCCCAACAGGAGAAGAATGCGATGCCTATCTCGGCCATGACCAGAGATTTGATCGCTTCGGTGCTCTCGATTTCAACCCGCTGATCTAACTTCCTTACGTTCAGTCCGCGCTCTTTGAGCACCTGTTCGACCATGGCCCGCGTGCCGGCGCCCCGCTCGCGCCAGATCAACGGGAGATGCTCGAGGTCTCGTGCGGACTTCAGATTCTCAATTGCCCGTCTGAACTTTGGATCACGAATTCGCGGCGCACAAACCGCAACAATTTCATCGGGAATGAACTCCTCGAGTCGAACTCCCGGGCTTCGCTCATGACCGGCCAGTAGACCCATCCCGACATGTTGTTCTCGGACATGTTCAAGGACATCCCTTGCGTTCCCAACAATCAGATGAAGACCAACCGCAGGGTGATAACGACGAAATCGAGCGAAGATGTTGGGTACAAAATGGGCCGCACTGGTTGTGCTGGCGGCAAACTTCAAGATCCCCGTCAGCTCTCCCGACGAATCAAGTTCACTTAATGCCTCCTCCAGATCGGCGAAAACGCGCTGAAGCCGTTCCCGCAAATGAGCGCCGCGAGGCGTCAAGGTCACTCCGTGGACGGACCGAATGAATAACGGCGTGTCCAGGTCAGCCTCCAGTCGCCGAATCTGCGCGGTGACAGCCGGTTGAGAGAGATGAAGTCGTCGAGCTGCCTCCGAGATCTTGCCGGCCTCGGAAACAACCAGGAAAGCATGTAACAATCCGGGACCTAAACGGTTCAGATCCACAAAGCTAGCCGATTCCTTTCATGCGTTTCCGCGGACATTTTTCGCGCCTCAAACTTATCCTTCGGCCAGGCGTTCTCCATCAGATTTCGTGACAGGACATAAAAAATGACGATTAACTCGCGGAAGTCGGACGCGCGACGATACCGATCGAGAAGGAATTACGAATAAGAAAAAAAGTTATGGAAGCAGTAATATTTACCCTGATCGGAAGACGCAAAGCGACGGTTCGTTCCTGAATCGGCCGAGTTTCAGCCATTCGATTTGCAAGCGCTCAGCCGTTCGTATGACGGTGGGGAGAACGGCCGTAGCCAGACGCCTCATCGGGAACGGTCGCTTGCGACTCAAGCGTCCTAGTTTTGCCTGCATACTTATGAAATGTCGACCCTTAGGAAAATCGGGAATTAAAGCTTCGGTGGTGGGTTTTGGAGCTTGGGCGATTGTTGGGTGGATGTGGGGCGGCACCAAGAAGAACAACCCGCAAGCTGCGATTCGCGCAGCGATTGATCACGGAATCAACCTGATTGATACCGCTCCCATGTAAATTGTTTTTCAGAAGTCTTAGTGCGGCTTTAATCGGAGGTCGCCCCGGAGCCCCGAGTGGATCCGAGCCTCCGCTCCGTCTAGGCAATTGGTTACCGGTCGCTCAAGGGGCCCAAAGAACTGCACATCGATCGCGGTGACCGCTAGAGTTCCTCAATTTGTTGAAGGCTGAAGCTCGTTCATCCCGAGGACCGAGCACGGTTCGAAGCTGTCCAAGGCGCCCTGAGCGGGAATCGACCCTAGCCAGGCAAGTTGCCGCCTCTCGACCTCCGAGCGGGGCCAGTAGCCGAAGCACCCCGACGACGGCATGGAAAGTAGCGACGAGTCAAGGGAAGGAATTGCTTGCCGCGCGTGACCTGCCTGCCTACACTGTGGTTGCTTTGAGCGAATTGCTGTCACGGCGGCATCTCTACCCAAATCGGCATCGGCGTCGTACTGGATACTGGGTCGTCGCGAATCGCAATCCTACAATCGTGTCGGTCACAATTAAAGTGGATTCCTTTTCCCGCAACCTCGCTGACGGTAAAGAACATGAGAGTTTATATTAACAAAACTCGTTCCCTTCGTGATAAGACTGCGGTAGATCCAAGCGGTCAGCGTAGTGGACGGACGATGATTCAAATCACACCATCAAGTGGAAAAGGCGCCTTGAAGACTAAGCCGGTTGTTTTGTTACGTGGTTGCGCGAAAGTAGAACTCCAGGCTGACTGCCCCTCTACTGAAATTCAAGGTACCTGGCGATACGAACTCTTGGAAGGAGCCAAACTAATTGCTCCCCTTATACCGGCCGCCGTTGGCACATCATGGCAAATTACGACAAATATGGTTGGTTTGGTTAAGTTTACCTACACACCAAACACACCCCAGATTGTCTCGCAATCGCCAATGACGACATCCCCTCAATCTTCTCAATTTTCGGGGGCGGACTTGGAGAGCGCCCCACGCCGGGGCCAAGTTACCATTGGACGAAAGCCTCTCAATCAATCAACCACGTCGGGCGCACAGAAGACTGTCAATCTATCAACCACTCAACGGCTGCAGAGTAGGGAGGAAATAGCATACATTCTATTTATTGACGTGCGTGTAGAGCATATTCCCACTGAAATCATAGTAGGACAGAACCAAATTAAGCACAACCGTGAAGCACCAGACGGGATTGACGTTAGCTGCACGTTTGGCTGTAAATGGGGGGTAAAACTACAGGGGGCGAAGTACGCCTGGGATTACAATGGCATTACCATTGGAATAATTCAGAATGTCCATCAACAAAGTTGGGAGAGCGCGTCCAATCAGACCTTTCATGGCATATATAAGTGTGGCGAACGGGAAGGTCTACTTTATGAGCCGGTACCCAAGCCGACTTCTCCTTATGTGGATGCCGAAGTCGATGTAAATACTTTTCCTTTTATGATTGGTTCTCACGTTAGTGTTAGCCCTATAACAGGTGACTCACGTACAGTTGTGCTGAACGATACACCAGGCGTTGCCTTGCCATATTTCTATGACCCAGCAAATCCCAAAGGCCGACACAATGATGTGGTTGAGTATTCATTTGAGGCTAAGCTCGGAAATAACCTGTATAAGTTAGTCGGGATCGGCGGAAATGTGAGATTTGTCTCATGCTTTACTGCCGTCAGTTCAGATGCACCGCATACTTATGTTGGTTTTGCGCAAACAGTGTGGGTTCAAGAATTGAATGCTCACAGCAACGAAAAGCCAGAATCACGAAACAAAGGCGCCCTGTTTCATCAGAACCTCTCGCCCCAGCGCGGGCTAAACGGAATCCGTCTTGTCGATTTCACAATAAGCAATCCTCCAAAGGATGTTCGAAAGCTTGGAATGGAAACATTTGGTCCTGGCGCTACGGAAGCTGCTGACGAGGAACCA
Source organism: uncultured Verrucomicrobiae bacterium (assembly GCA_963782115.1). GTDB lineage: Bacteria > Verrucomicrobiota > Verrucomicrobiia > Chthoniobacterales > JAFAMB01 > JAFAMB01. The sequence goes on along the minus strand of CAWAIK010000006.1, from coordinate 335,299 downwards.
GGCGAATGGGAAACATATGTCTGGGTCAGCAAGCTCGCACGGCGGCGCTCCTTCTAATGCAGGTATGCCCAAGTCGTTCATTCGACATACCTTATCGTTTGGCCATGTTTTTGGCTGGCTGACTACTCACTGTGCCGCATCGTTGCAACATGCACCCAATCGTAGAATGCCGTTGTGCACATCTGCGACCCGCGCAATCCGCGTCCAATGCTTCCGGAGTTCTTTCGTCATCGGTTGTGGGATGACCTACAGGCTGGCCGTAGCGCGCACTGTTTTTGAGGAAGGCTCCGTGCCGATTCCTTACCCCCGGTAAGAAGCCGATAGCCTTGCCGCAAACTTCGTGTACAAGCGGCCACAAGCGCAGACAGTGCCGTGCTCAGAGTTTTTACGGCGATGGAGCAGTGGAAGGTCGTACGGCCCTACGGCCTGTCGCATGCATCGGCGTGCCAAGCTCACTGAGCACTTCTCATGATTGGAACATCAGATACCATTGGCCAGTCGCGATCAACACTTCGAACGCATCAGCGGACTAAGCTCTCTGAAGTGGTAAGATCTTCTCGATGAAGAGTAGGCGTAAATAACGGAAGAATGACTGATGAAGAATTAACAGGAAGCAACGGAACAGTTGAAACGGAGTCCACGATGAGCCTTACTGAAATCCAAAAATTGCTGCACGATAAAGACATCGAATTTATTCGTTTTGAACAGACGGACACACACGGCATCTCACGCTCTAAAACGATCCCGGCACGACATTTCGAATATTTTGCCAATAATGGGGTGAATTTCTTGCTTGGCCAGCTTGGGTTTGACGCCCAAGCAGTTGTTGCACCCGGTACCGGCTATCTGGAAGAGCTCGGTTTTCCCGACAGCCTTATCAAGCCTGATTTCGACACATTCCAAGTTTTGCCATGGGCTGACAAGACAGCGCGCATCTTGTGCGAGCCATACTATCTCGATGGCCGGCCAGCCATGGCTGCACCGCGCTTAGTGGTGAAAAAATTGCTCTCTGAATTACAGGCAGTGGGCTACCGTCTCCTCAGCGGCTTTGAGTACGAGTTTTATCTCGTCGACGCCGCGACGCGCCAGCCCCCATTTCCAGGGATCCAGATTTTTGCCACCCTGCGTAACAACTTTAATCAAGCATTAGTTTACGACATTCTGCGCTCCATGGCGGCAGTTGGCCTGGACACTATTACTGCCAATGCAGAATATGGCCCTGGGCAGATGGAGATTAACTTTGGACCGGCTTGGGGAGTAGCCGCAGCTGACCAAGCTTTTACCTTTAAGAATGGAGTCAAAGAAATTGCGCTACAGCACGGGATGATTGCGTCGTTTATGACCAAACCCCATATCGACCAGAGTGCTAATGGGTGCCATTACCATCAATCCCTGTGGCACGAAGACAAAAATGCCTTCCTGGATAATTCTAGCGAAGACGGCTTATCGGATATTTGCCGATACTTTTTGGCAGGTCAGTTAGCGCATGCGGAAGCCATCTGTGCTTTGGCCGCGCCAACTGTCAATTGTGCCAAACGCTTCAAGCTCTACTCCTTTGCTCCAACGAATGCCACATGGGGCATTGAGAATCGCACTACCGGGCTTCGCGTAAAGGCCACCCGGAATGAATCTACACACGTTGAAAATCGCTTTGGTGGCGCAGCCTCGAATCCTTATCTCCTAATGGCCGCCTGTTTGGCCGCCGGCATTGATGGACTCAAAAATCGAGTGACACCACCTCCGCCTGTGACTGGTGTGGCCTACGGAAGGGATGGCGTTGTGAATCTGCCGATTCGACTGGAGGATTCTCTCAATGCCTTGGAACAGGATACGGTGATGCGCGAGGCGCTCGGCTCTGAGTTTGTCAAATTATTTCTGGCGGTCAAACGGCATGAGACAAACAAAGCAGCCACCGCGATCGCAAATTACAATACGCCCGAGTTTCATAATTCCGTCCACGATTGGGAACGGCAGGAGTACTTCGAATTCTTGTGAACGTGCCTATTTTTCAAGCTTAACTAATGGGAATTGAATCTAATCTCGGGGCAGGTAGACCGATGGCTCAGCTTGCCAGGCTCTGATTCGCCCCCGGCTTGATTATTTCGGAAGCAACCCAGATTTCGCCGGAGGCGCAAGGATATATCTCGACCCCGGCGTTTATACCACCGAGCAGGTCGAAGGCTGGAAGCGAGTCACCACCGCAGTTCACTGTGCTGGAGGTCATATCTTCCTTCAGCTGTCTGGGGCGGTCAGTGGGATATCTGTTTTTAAACTTGAGGCGGAGACAGTGGTCTAACCTATCCAGGGAAAGATGTTCCCGTCGAATATGCCTCACCAAAAGTTTATCCGAATCCTCAATTACGTCTGGCTGCTGGTGGTTTTTCCTCTTTCGGTAGCGCTCCTCGTCGGTGTAGTCGCCCAGAGCGGGAGCCTTGGGATCAAGACGTTCCTGCTGATCGAGTGCGGAATGGCGGTCTTAATCCCGCTCTTGAACGCCGTTTTAGGCAACGGTGATCACTCACCTCACAACCGTGGGAATTAGCTCGAAGAGTCGCAGGCTCAATGCAGCGAAATCGAAACACTCTATTGCAACACTACGAACGGCCACTGACACTCCGCTAAAAGTCCAGCGATTCTCCGGGGCTCAATACGTGAATTTCCGCGCCCGTCCCTTTTGCCAGTCTGGCGAACTCCCGAGGATCACCGACAAGTGGCGGAAACGTGCCGTAATGAATTGGAACGACGCGCCTTGGTGCCAAAAACTCCACCGCCTTGGCTGCGTCTTTTGGCCCCATGGTGAATTGCTCCCCAATGGGCAGCAGTGCCAGGTCCACCGAGGCATCTTCTCCAATTAGACGCATATCCGAAAAAAGAGCCGTGTCGCCGGCGTGATAAATTGTTTTTCCTTCCGTCTGAAGGACCACTCCGGCGGGTTCGCCCAGGTACAAAGGACGACCTCCCTCTTCGATCACCGACGAACTATGGAAAGCAATTGTGAATCGGACCCGGCCAAAGGAGAACTTGCACCAGCCGCCATGGTTCAACGCGACGGTGTCGGCTCCCTGCGCACCTAGCCAATTCGCCAGTTCGAACGTCGTGATGATCGGTGCACCCGTTCTTTTTGAGATCGTGACCGCGTCTCCTACATGGTCGCTGTGGCCGTGCGTTAACAGAATATAGGTGGGACTCACCTGATCGGCCGACACCGAAGCTTTCGGATTGCCAGTCAGGAACGGATCGAACAGAAATTTGTCCGACCCAGTTTCGAGGTATCCGGCCGAATGGCCAAGAAAAGTGAATTTCATAGATTTTTTGTCTGAGTTGCCAATCAATCGTCGAATTTTTGATCGAAGAGAATTGTTTCGCAAGCGCGGTCGCGGCTACTCGAGCAGCAATTCGGTAATTTCTGCCATCGACAACCCGTTCATCACCGGTTCTTCGCTCTCGATTGTCGATTGTATCATGTCCCGTTTTTTTTGTTGGAGACGCAGGATCTTCTCCTCCACGGTAGCGCGGGCGATAAGTTTGTAGGAAGTCACCACGCGCGTCTGCCCGAGGCGATGAGCTCGATCCGTCGCTTGCGCTTCGACCGCCGGATTCCACCATGGATCAAAGTGGATCACGGTATCTGCCGCTGAAAGATTCAGACCAACGCCGCCGGCCTTCAGGCTGATCAGAAAAAGAGGCAGATTGTCAGATCCTTGAAACTCATCGACGGCCTTCGCTCGGTCTTTTGTCTCGCCGTCGAGATAACCGTATCGAATTCCAGCCTCGTCCATGCGAGCACGGATCAACCGCAGCATTGAGACAAACTGGGAAAACAGCAGGACGCGATGTCCGCCATCCATTGCCTCTTCCAACAGTTCTTCCAAGAGCTCGAGTTTGCCGGAAGGCCGCTCTGCTTCCTGTCCCAGGAGGCGCAGGTCACAGCAAACCTGGCGCAAGCGCAACAATGCTGTCAGCATCGCCATTCGAGCGCGACCTTGGTCTTTCGTACCCGAGAGTTCCTCCAACTTGCGTCGGCTTTCCTGGCGCAGCTTCTGGTAAAGCTCTTCCTGTTCCGGGGAAAGATCGCAATAGGTGATCTGCTCGATCTTCTCCGGCAATTCTTTGGCGACCTGTCGCTTCAGCCGTCGCAGCATGACGGGCCGGAGTCGCTTCGCGAGACGCGCCCTTTCAGGCTCCGAGCCACGGCTGATCGGCAATTCGTAGCGTTCCCGGAAATCTTCCCGCCGCCCGAGGTACCCCGGAAGAGCGAAGTGAAGGATCGACCAGAGATCCCGGACAGAATTCTCCACCGGCGTTCCGGTCAAAACAAACCGGTGCCGGCCCACCAGCGCCATGGCTGCCTGCGCGTTTTGCGTATCCGGATTTTTGATATGCGTTGCCTCGTCGAGAATGATCGATGAAAATTTGAAACCGCGAAACCGATCGATATCCCGGCGAAGGAGCGGATAGCTCGTGAGGACGAGATTGCTTTCGAGAATTCGGGGAAAGAGTTTGGCACGGTCGGCGCCCTCAATGCACAAGACCTTTAATTCGGGCACAAATCTTTGAGCTTCTCGCACCCAGTTAAACAGGAGTGAGGAAGGACAGACCACCAGGGAGGGTCCATCGAGCGTACGCAAAAAGGCGAGCGTCTGCAGGGTCTTCCCCAACCCCATTTCATCTGCGAGAATTCCGCCGAGACCATTTCGGCTCAGAAAACGCAACCAGTACACACCGTCCTTTTGATATGGGCGGAGTATTCCTTCCAGCGAACCAAGCGGCTCCGGATCGAGCGGGACGAGTTGCCTTTGCGCACGAGTCCAGTTCTCCCATTCCCCTGTTCCCTGGATGGAAGCTCCTGGCAATTGCCCAAAAGCTGCATCCACATATGCCGCCTGGCTTCGCTGAATCCTGTAAGTCCCGGGGCGTGATTGCGCGGGATCACAATCTCTGAGGATCGCCTGAAATTCTTCCAGGCCGTCCGTGTCGAGAACGGCCAGTCGCCCGTCTTTCAGCCGCGTGACGCTTTGCCCAACCTGCAGCAAGCGCTGAACTTCCGTAGTGGAAAACTGTTGACCGCCGGCGGACTCAACCGAGAAAGAAAAATCAAACCAATCTTCGCCGGAGCTGATGATCTCCAGCTTGGGCGTTATCCGTTCGACGCTGCGCGTGACATGCTGGAACCGGCTACCGATGGAAACCTTCCATTCGTTTTGCAATTGCGGAAGATCACGAGCGAAAAAGCTCAGGATCGCGTTTTGGCCTCGCAGCAAATACTCGCCGGCCGTGGATGGTCCCGTAAATCCGGCATCCTGAATGCGGCTCAAACAATCTCGCTCAAACGCGAGATTCCGGGAGCGCATCGCATCACCTTCCTTGTACACAAACGCTTCCAGCGGCGAGGTCACCCCAAGCGTCACCATCCGCTGACCGTACCGGCACTGGACTTTCGCACCGAGCTGATTCAGGGACCCTTCGAATGTCGCGGTCACTTCCGGTAGTGCAGGCTCAATGAGCGGGCCGGTCTTTGCCTGTGCATCAAACTGAAAAAAGCTGCTTAACCCGGCCAATTCGCGTTGGACAAAGTTCAGACCTTGCTCAGCGGAAAGCGTGATCGACTCGCACAGCACGGCCAGATAGACGGCTGGCAACCCGGGTGAAACCGGCCGCAATCGCAACCCGGACCAAAGCCACGCCGAGGAGGATCCCACGAACCAGGCACCCGGAAGGGCCGACTTGTCGGTGCTGATTTTCCAACGACCATCTTCGAGCATTTCAGTCGTCAGGCGGGGCAAGAGTCGTTCACGCGAAATTGCCACCGAGCTCTTCCGCGCGAACGTGACCCGGGGGTGCTCGACCAGTACACCAACCAATTGAAGAAAGTGATCCCGGTTAAGAATGGTCATCCCGGGAAGTTTGCCGCCGGCGAATTCACGCGCGAGTTCGAGCACTTCCCTATCGATTTTCGAACAGCAGTAGGTTTGGTTCGTATCGAGCGCGCTTGCCAGCGTGCGATTACCTCTTCGGACGACTTCAAATCCGACCACGACTTGATGTTTTTCCCAGCTCGTCTCAAGATTGGGCGGCAACACAATATGGAGTTCAATCCGGATCCGGCCCGAGGTTTCCTCTCCCACGCCATTGCCCGGACCGGAATCTCCGTCATCCAAGGCGACCAGCACCGGAAGGCGAGGCGGAACGAACCCTTCGGCCGGATTCTTCGGTGCCGTTTCCGGTCGAATCGACGCCAGGCCGAGCGCCAAGGAATGGGCACAGATTGTCCCCCACTCCCGCGAATCACGACATGAACAAAGATTCTCGACATCCGTATAACTCCGAATCTTCAGACCGGCACGATATTCGGTTTCGCCTTCGCGCACCAGACCGCGCAAAATCGGCGGCGAATAATTGAAACTCACCACTCGGCCCATCTGGACCAGAGCCTTGGCATGCTTCAACGCCTGCCAACCGCCGGTGTCCATCAGGAAGCGTTCTGTGATTTGAATGGAGGACATGAGAAGAATTCAGAGGCATCTCTGTATCCCTTTTCGGCCCGACCTGCAAATGTGCGGCGCATGAGCTCTTGTCGCTTTTTGAGTATTGAAGCACTCGGCGAACCCTCCTGAAACCCTCCAACTGCTGGACTACTTTCTCCTTTGCTTGTGAATCTATGAGACCCACAGTGTTGAGGCAATGAAGCTGCTCGCGATCGCAAACCAGAAAGGCGGCGTCGGCAAGACAACCACTGCGGTGAACCTGTCGACCTGTCTTGCGGCGAAAGGGAAACGGGTGCTTCTGATTGACCTTGATCCGCAGGGAAACGCCACCAGTGCTCTCGGTCTCGAAGACACCGCTGGACAGAGCCTTTACGAGGCCCTCATTGGGCACGCGGATATCAAAGAGAAAATTGTCTCAACGCGATTCCAAGGTCTTTCAATGATTCCTGCAGACCTCGACTTGGCCGGTGCTGAAATTGAGGTAGCACGTCTGGATGATCATCTCACCAGGCTGCGTGAGGTCCTCGCCGGCCTGAACCGGGAAGCCGGTTTCGACTATCTGTTCCTGGATTGCCCACCATCGCTCGGAATCCTCATGACGAACGCGCTCGCAGCGGCTCACCAGCTTTTAATCCCGCTCCAGTGCGAATACTTTGCCCTGGAAGGCCTGTCAAAGATCGTGCACCTGGTGAGTCAGCTTCGTGTCGTCAATGAAGTACTTTCGATTGGAGGCATCATCATGACGATGTACGATGCGCGGACCAATCTAAGCCAACAAGTCGTGAATGAGGTGCGAAAACACTTCCCCAGCTTGGTTTACCAAACGATCATCCCGCGTTCGGTCCGTCTCGGCGAAGCACCAAGCTTCGGTAAGCCGATCATCGAGTATGAACCCAACGGAGCTGGAGCGACAGCTTACCGGGCTTTGGCGGAAGAATTCGTGCAACGAGAAACCGGCCAAATCAAATTCGTGAACGGCTCCACCGCGCAGTGAAGGTTTGGTTTATTAAGAAATTCGGGATAACCTTCAGGTCATGAATTTCCGAGCGGTTGTCTGCTGGCTGCTTGCGGCGGCTTTCTCCGGCCTTTCCTCCGCAAAGGCCGATGCCCTGAAGGGTGCGTGGGTCGCCTCCGTCTATAACCTCAATTTTCCGACGCATGTCGGCCTTTCCGCAGACTCCCAAAAGGCACAGATCCGCCAGATCGTCGAAGCGGGGGCCCGCAGCGGCCTGAACGCATTGATGGTTCAAGTTCGACCGGAAAGTGACGCACTCTATCCCTCACGCATCGAACCTTGGAGTCGTTACCTGACCGGCATACAAGGAGCGGCACCAGGTTACGATCCGCTCGACTACTTTATCCGGGTCGGACGCGAGCAAGGCGTTGCCATTCATGCCTGGATTAATCCGTATCGAGCCGCTGTCAATGCGTCGGAGGCAAAGGCCGGCAATCATGTGTCTCATCAACTTGCCGGTGCTGTACATCGGATAGGAAACGCACTCTGGCTAGATCCGGGGGATCCGGCAGTCAGGGAACATGTGGTCAAAGTCGTCCGCGATATTGTCGAACGTTACCCGATTGCCGGCGTCATCCTGGATGACTACTTCTATCCATACCCGAGGCGCGGCTATACAAATGGCTCTTTCCCCGATCACGCCTTTTACCTAAAATACGGCGGCAACACCGATATCGGGGATTGGCGCCGCCAGAATATTAACAAACTCATTAGAGAATTACATGACACCGTCAAAGAAGCGCGTCCGGACATTCTCTTTGGCGTAAGTCCGTTCGGTATTTACAGAAAAGGCTTCCCCGCCAATGTGACCGTTGAACTCGATCAGTACCGGGATCTCTATGCGGATCCGGTTGCCTGGCTGAAAAACGGTTGGGTCGATTATCTTTCTCCGCAGCTCTACTGGCGGGACAAAAGCGCGCAAAGTTTTTCCGCGCTTTTGGAATGGTGGCGGAGCCCGGAGGTCAACCCCCGCGAACTGCCGATTTATCCGAGCATCGCGATTGATCGATTGGGCGGATCGTACGGCTGGCCTTCAAGTGAGATCGCGTTGCAGCTTACCATTGAGCTGTCGACTAAACCGAGGTCGTCCGGAGGATTCATTCTTTGGAACGTAGGACCGCTGCTGGAAAATAAGAAGGGGATCGCCGTCGTCGTTGCCAAGCAGCGGTAGCCTGGTGGTTGCAGGAAGTGATCCGGCAAGCATAGCTCGCTCAAATATGATACTTTTATCGCTCTTATTATTTTGAAATTACCCTTCATTTTTTCGAAGCTCGACGGCGGAACGAACCCGACGCGTCTGCTGGAAGCGAGGGTAGCGATGAAGCTCAGTACTGAGACAAAAGTTTACGCGTTTTTCTGTGCCGCCTTCGCGGGGGTTGTGATTCTCGGATTCTTGACTTACCGGAGCACGCGGGATCTGATTGTGAATGACAGCTGGGTAGCTCACACCCATCAGGTGCGTCAATCCATCGCCGACCTTCTAGGAGCCGTACTGGATGCCGAATACCGGCGACGCGACTTTCTTCTTAACGGGGATGCTCGTTACCTCGCCGAGTTTCTGGCCGATCTCGACCGGATTCCGCCCGCCACCAGGAAAATAATTGAACTCACCGCGGAAGACCCGGACCAGAAGATGAGGGTTGCTCAGCTCAATGCCCTGACCGAGCAAAGTCTTTCAATCTGGTCTACGACCGCGAATGCTGCCCGGGCCGCGCAACAAGCCGGCGGACAGATTCCGCCCCTGGCCCGTGAGATCGAATTGCGGAGTTGCGTCGCTGAACTGACTGCCTTGCTGGACCGGATGAATAGAAGCGCAGATGATTTGCTGCGGACCAGATCAGCCACCGCCCGCCAAAGCGGGGCCAGAACAATTTCCATCGTCGTGCTCGGAGGTGGCTTTTCAACGCTTGTGGTGCTGCTGGCGATCGTGATGCTGCGGCGCGACCTCGCCGAGAAAAGGACGGCTGCGGAGACGTTGCGCAGGCGAGAGGCCGAACTTCGAGAGGCGCAACGCGTGGCCAGCGTCGGCAGTTGGGAATGGATGATCGAAACAGACATGGTTACCTGGTCCGAAGAGCTTTATCATATCGCCGACCGCGATCCCAAAGAGGCTCTGCCCAATAATAACAAACTGGGGCAGATGCTGACTCCGCAAAGTTCGTTGCACCTCGAGACTGCGATGGAACGAGCGTTGCAAACCGGAATGCCCTACGAACTTGACCTTGAGATTATCCGCCCGGATGGCACGACCCGATGGATCGCCGCGCGAGGCGAAGCGGTGCGTGAGACAAATGGTCAAATCACCAAGTTACGCGGCACCGCTCAAGATATCACCGAACGCAAGCGGGACGCTGAAGAGATCCAGGACCTCTACGATCACGCTCCCTGCGGGTATGATTCGATCGATGAGAACGGTGAATTCGTCCGCATCAACGAGACGGAACTCTCCTGGCTGGGCTATACCCACACCGAACTCGTCGGTAAAAAGAAGTTCCAGGATCTTCTCACAGATGAAAGCAAGAGGATCTTTGAGCAAAGCTTTCCGCGGTTTAAGAGGGAAGGGCGCCCCAAGGATCTGGAACTTGAAATGGTTCGCAAGGACGGGACGATCCTCCAGGTACTGCTGAGCTCCACAGTGGTAAAGGACAAAAACAGCGGTGCGTTCGTGACCCGAACGACCCTTTACGATGTTACGGAAAGGAAACGAGTGGCTGAGCAACTAAGGCTCTTTAGCGAGCGCCTGAGCCTGGCCACCAGGGCTGCTTCGATCGGCGTATGGGACTGGGATTTGCGGACAAACCAAGTTTATTGGGATGATAAAATGTTCGAGATCTACGGATTGCCCAGGCTGGACCCGATGCCATACGAAAGATGGCTGCAGACCGTTTATCGGGAGGACCTGGCCCGGGTCATGGAATCCCGCAAGTGGATTGTCACCAACAAAAGCCACTGCGCGATTGAATTCCGGATCGTGAGGCGGAACGGCGCGCTGCGCTATATACAGGACGCGGATTGTGTTGTTCTCAATGAAAAGCAGGAAGTGATTCGCGTTCTAGGCGTGAATATCGACATCACGGAACGCAAAACGACGGAGCACAAGATACAAGAGCAAGCTAACCTCCTTGGTCTTGCCAGCGATGCGATCGTTGTTTGCGGGCTGGATGAGAAAATTCAGTATTGGAACAAGAGCGCAGAGCGGCTTTATGGGTGGACCGCGGAAGAGGCCATTGGGGCAGATTTTACGAAAATCGCCGCCGAAGATCCCGCTCCGTTCGAGGCGGCAAAGGGGATTCTGCTGGAAAAGGGAGAGTGGTCCGGAGAAATCTGCAAAACCACCAAAGCGGGATCGACCGTGATCGTCGCAAGCCGGTGGACTCTGCTGCTGGATGATATGCACAATCCGCGATCGATTTTGGCGATCGACACGGATATTACCGAGAAAAAACAGATGGAGGCGCTCTTTCTGCGCAACCAGCGCCTTGAAAGCATCGGCCAACTGGCCGGCGGGATCGCGCACGATCTCAATAACATTCTCGCCCCTATTTTGCTGGGCGCCCAGATGCTGCGCCATAACGCGAATGAACCGGACAGCCCCTTCATCCTCGGCACAATCGAAGCGAATGCACAGCGCGGAGCCGAAATCGTGAAGCAAGTCGTTGCCTTCGCCAGGGGCGTAGACGGGCAGCGCGTCCTGTTGCAAGCCCGCTACGTGATCGCGGAGATATGCGGGATCATTCGTGAAACGTTTCCCAGATCCATCACTCTTAAGACCGAGCAACAACAAAATCTCTGGACGATTTTAGGCGACGCCACACAGATGCATCAAATCCTGCTCAATCTGGCCGTGAACGCTCGCGACGCGATGCCTCACGGAGGAACCCTCACCCTCGCAGCCGAAAACCGATTGCTGGATCAAGCCGGTGCTTCCTTGAGACCTGGCCTTGAGCCAGGACCCCATGTGTTGTTCAGGATCTCGGACACCGGGACAGGTATTCCGACGGAAATTGCCGATAAGATATTTGACCCTTTTTTTACCACCAAGGGACCGGACAAAGGATCGGGATTAGGGCTGTCGACTGTCATGGGTATCGTGAAAAGCCATAAAGGACACGTCGAGTTCGAAAGCAAAGTGGGGCACGGAACCGAATTCCGGGTTTACCTCCCGGCAGAACCGGCATTGCCTCGATTGGCACTCGTCAAGCAGGGACCATGCGAAGTGCTCCCCAAGGGAAAGGGCGAACTGATACTCATCGTCGATGATGAAGAGGCGGTACGATCAGTGACGAAGCGGATCCTTGAATCAAACGGGTATCGTACGCTGATCGCCACCCAGGGAACCGAAGCTGTTGCGTGTTACGTAGAGAAAGGATACGAAATTAGCGTGGTATTGACAGATTTGCATATGCCAGACATGGATGGAGTGGAAGCCATCGCCGTGCTCCGGCAAATAAACCCCAACGTTAAAATCATTGTCGTGACCGGAGCCGGTTCTGCGCTCGGAGCGCCCAGCGCCAGGGAAATGGGCGTGCAAGCGTATATCAAGAAGCCTTTCGATGTAGCCCATTTGCTGGTGACTTTGCAGAACGTGTTGCAGGCACAGACACTCCAATGAAACTTTATCTCACTGTCGGCTTGAGTTTACTCGTGATCCTCAACGGCCTGCTCTTGATCCCGGCGACAGCCGGCCATACCGTTCCGATTGCAGCGCTGGCCCTTGTGCTTGCGCTCCTTGTCCTGGTCTCTTCCCTCGTCGACAGGAAGAGCGGCGCGCCAACGGGACCCGTCCAGAATGCAACAGAGGCGCCGGCGCCGGTCCCGATCCGGCCGCCTGCGCCGATCCCCGCGAACCAGGCCGAAGCAGAGATCGTGGCTTTCTTCGGCCTCCTCCAGGAGAAGGGCCGGTTTGTGGATTTTCTCATGGAGGATATCACCCCCTACGAAGATTCAGAAGTGGGCGCCGCCGCGCGGGTCATTCATCAGGGATGCCGGCAAGTCCTGCAGGAATACTTTAATATCTCCGCCATTTCCGAGGCTCAGGAAGGCGCACAAGTCACCGTCCCAGCCGGTTACTCCGCAGATCAGTACAGACTAATCGGAAAACTCAGCGGCGAGCCGCCCTTCACAGGAACACTGCTCCATAAGGGTTGGAAGACCGAATTCGTAAAGCTCCCACGAATCTTGAGTACAGAGCGATTGCCGTCGATCGCGCCCGCAGAGGTCGAACTTAAGTGACCTGGTCAGCATTCGCCGATCCTTACGACAATTCATAGCGAATCAAATGAGCACGCGTTTCAGCCTCGGGATTGATCTTGGCACCAGCAACAGTGCGATGGCACTTGAAGATTTCGCCAGCGGCCGTAACGAAATCGTCGAGATCACGCAAATCCTTGGCCCCAACCAAATCGGCGAAAAACCAACTCTCCCGTCGGCCCTTTATATTCCGCATCCAGATGAGTTTCGGCAGGACGGGATGCTGTTGCCGTGGTCGAAAGGCGCCGGCGACCCAATCATAGGCCATTTCGCTCGGGATCATGGCGCACTGGTTCCAGATCGGTTGATCACTTCAGCCAAGTCGTGGCTCTCCAATTTTCACGTTGACCCGAACAAGCCGGTTCTGCCGTGGAAATCGGATATTAAGGAGCAGAAACTTTCTGCATTCGAATGTTCGCGGCGCTATCTCGAACACATGAGGGAAGGGTTCCTGCACGCTGAATCCGCGCGAGGCCACGCCTGGAACCTCGCGGAAGGTCAGATCGTACTCACCGTTCCGGCGTCCTTCGACGAAATTGCCCGGAATCTGACTGCGGCAGCCGCCGAAGCCGCAGGTTTCGGCAAGGTGGTGCTACTCGAAGAGCCGCAGGCGGCTTTTTATGCATGGACAGCGCAGGCCGGCAAAAGTTGGCGAAGCCAGGTCAGTCGCGGCGATATCGTCCTCGTCTGCGACGTGGGAGGAGGCACGGCCGATTTCAGCCTGATCGCCGTGACCGACAAGGATGGCAATCTCGAAGTGGAACGTATCAGCGTCGGCGAGCACATCCTTCTGGGAGGCGACAACATGGACTTGGCGCTCGCTTACACCCTGAAAGCGCAACTGGAAGCAGCCGGAAAGTCGGCCGACTCCTGGCAGTTTCTGGCACTGATGCATGGCGCCGGCATCGCGAAGGTCAATCTCTTCACGGACTTGGCGCTCGAGCAAATCCCGGTCGCGGTTCCCTCCCGTGGATCAGGTTTGCTCGCCAAGACCCTTTCCACAAAGTTGAACCGCGCGACTCTCGAAAAGGTGGTCCTGGACGGATTTTTCCCTCTGACCAAGGTGACCGATCTGCCACAGGAATCCAGAAGTGCGGGCCTTCAGGAGTTCGGTCTCCCTTATGCGTCGGACCCGGTCGTCAGCAAGCATCTGGCCCGTTTTCTGACCCGCAGCTTGATAAACGTTAAGGCGAGCGAGGCGCTGACCTCACTCGTTAAATCACGATCGGAAGCACTGGAAGGCGAATACCTCAAACCAACGGCCGTCCTTTTCAACGGCGGCGTCTTCAACGCGGCTCCAATCCGGAAGCGTGTGCTCGATCTCCTCATTTCATGGGGCAAAGGCGCGCCCGTTCGCGAACTTGCGGGATTTCAACCTGATTTGGCCGTCGCAAAAGGGGCAGCGTTATACGGCCGAAATCGCGCCACCGGACAAGGTATTCGCATCAAAGCAGGCACTGCACGTTCGTATTACATCGGGCTTGAATCCTCAGCGCCCGCCATCCCGGGATTCAAACCGCCAATCAAGGCCCTTTGCGTTGTGCCGCAGGGCATGGAGGAAGGCAGCGAATTACTGATCGATGAACGGGAATTTGGCCTGATAACCGGGCAACCGGCTGATTTCCGTTTCTTCGCATCCGAGGTACGGAGCGGAGATGCGCCCGGTGCGATCATCGCAAACCCGGAACGCGAACTCGAAGAAACTGGCAGAATTGAAGTAGCGTTGCCCGCAATCGAAGGGTTTCCGGAAGGTCAGGCGATCCCCGTGATCATCAATCCGATCGTCACTGAATTGGGAAACCTCGAGCTCTGGATGAAGCACACCGGATCAGACCGCCGTTGGAAGGTCGAATATAAGGTCCGCATGGAGTAAGGCCCCGGTCCCATTCGATGGCTCGTCCGCAATTCAGCATTGGCATCGATCTTGGCACCACGAATTGTGCGATGGCATTCGAAGGGCTCGGCACTGACAAGACCGAGCGCGAGGTATTCCTCATCTCGCAGTGGGAAACTGCCACACGATTTTCTGAGGCGTCGACCTTGCCTTCCTTTCTTTATCTCTTGTCGGAGGACGAAGCCGCGCAGATGTCGGGCCACAGCACGCTGCGTGCAGAGTGGGTTCCCGGCCGCTTCGCGCGAGCGCGTGCGGCGGAATCGCCGGGTCGGGTCGTCCACTCCGCAAAGTCATGGGTATGCCATCATGGAGTAGATCGCAGCGCGTCGTTCTTGCCCTGGAGATCGGATGAAATCCCGGTCGAAAAACGAATTTCGCCTATTCGCGCTTCTGCTCTGCTGCTTGAATACCTGCGCACAGCCTGGGACGGCAGATTTGCTGGCGAGGGGCTGCGATTCGACGACCAGGAAATCACGATTACCGTTCCGGCCTCTTTTGACGCCGCGGCGCAAAGGCTCACTCTGGACGCAGCGCTGGAGGCCGGTTTTCCCGAAGGGGTCCGCTTGCTGGAGGAGCCGCAGGCGGCATTTTACTGGTGGCTGGAACGCGGCACCGGCGAGAGCGCCGTATCGAAACAACTCCCCGACACCGGCCCTTCCCACGTCCTGGTCATCGACATTGGCGGCGGCACCACCGACTTCACTCTTTTTGAGATTGCTCCCCCATCCGAGACCCTTTCGCACATCAAGCGAATCGCGGTGAGCGATCACCTCCTTCTGGGAGGCGACAATATCGATCTTGCCATTGCTCATCGGATCGATTCGCGGCTGCCGGCGCACCAACCACTTTCCGAGGTTCAATGGAACTTCCTTGTGGCGCGCTGCCGCGATGTGAAAGAGCGCTGCTTGTCGGATTCTTCCAGTGACGTGTTCACGGTATCGGTCCCCGGACGCGGATCAAGCCTGCTCGGGAGCACCCTGGGCGCTCAGATCGAGCGAGCCGAGATCGAGTCAATCGTCTTGGACGGGTTTTTTCCCCAATGCCATTCGGATGACCGACCGGCGGGCACTCAGGCCGGGTTGCGAGAATGGGCGCTTCCTTACGCTGTTGATAGTGCTGTCACTCGTTATCTGGCAGAATTTCTGCGCGACCGGCCAATAGTCGATGCCATCCTGTTTAATGGCGGGTCGCTTTACCCTGAGGCGGTGCGCCAGCGTCTGCAAAAGCAGATCACTCAATGGCAACGTGGCGCCAAGCCGCGGCTTCTTGACAATCCGGAGCCGAGCCTCGCGGTCGCACGAGGAGCCGCTCATTTCGGAAGCATTGTTCATCGCCGCGCGCAGCGGATCGAAGCGGGCGCCGCGCGAGCAATTTATCTGGAAATCCACAAGGGAGGTGCCGGCCAGGAGACCGCTTCGGGACCTGCACTGATTTGTATCCTGCCCGGCGGCGCCCCCTCAGAAGAAAAATTCCGGGTTTCTCAAGACGGTCTCGAACTCCGCCTCAATCGTCAGGTCCGATTCCAGCCCTACTATTCGACCCGCCGTGCAAAGGACAAAGCAGGATCCGTGGTGTCCTGGAACGATCGCGACTTCCACCGTCTTCCGCCGCTCCAGACGACCGCCAGCCTTGCCGGGGCGGATGGAGAGGGCCACTGCATACCAGTGACTCTCACTTCCCATATCAACGAGCTCGGTTTGCTCCACGTTGTCTGTGTCAGCACAGATCCGGACGCGCAAGGGATCTGGCCGCTCGAATTTGATCTTCGTCCGCACGAATCGGGCGGCACAAAGCAGACCGGTCGGCATGATTATGCAGCTGTCAACAGTGACCCGGGAGTGGACCCGAAGCGGCTTGATAGTGCACAAATGCGCATCACCACACTTTTTTCGCGGCCTCTCGACAGGCGCGACAAAATTTCGGCCGCTAACCTTCTCAAGAGCCTTGAACGAATCCTCGGCAAGGCAAAAGCCGATTGGAACTACCTGCTTATTCGCTCGCTCTGGCGCTCGCTCAACGAATGCTTCTCCCGTCGGAACGAGTCGGTCGAACACGAGGAAACCTGGCTGATTCTCGCCGGCTATTTTCTCCGGCCCGGGTTTGGCGCAGAGGGCGACGATGCCCGGATCCACGAACTCTGGCGGATTCATACGGATGAACTCCAGTACCCGGGTAAACGCAACCAGCTTCAACTCTATATACTCTGGCGACGAGTCGCAGGCGGCCTGAGCAGCGAACGGCAGGAGGCGATCCTGGCACCGGAATTGTCCAGACTGCGCACGCAAACGAACCTCTCCGCAGAGCTTGTCCGGCTCGCCGGATCGCTCGAGAGAATCAGCCTCGCCGGCAAAACCGAGTTACTCGATCAGTTTCTCCGGACGGCACGCGATCTCGCCGTGAAGAAACTACATTCCACGCCGTATCTTGCCGCTCTCGGACTTCTGCTCAATCGAAGCCCACTTTACGCAGGACCCGAGTTCGTCGTTCCGCCAGTTCACGTTGAAAAGGCATATGACGCGTTATCCGATCTGGATTGGACTGACCCTCATCTTGTCGAACTTCAGACTCTCTTCCTCCGAGCTGGACGCATCGTGAACAACCCGAGAACCGATTTGCCAAAATCTTTGCGCGAGAAAATCGCGTCGAAACTACAAAAAGCCGGCGTCGCTCCCTCCAAGGTCGCAAGGCTCCGCTCGTACGTTCCCGTAGCCCTGACCGACCGCGCCAATCTCTTCGGCGAATCGTTGCCTCCCGGCTTGGTAATCGCTGGCGAGTGATCGTTGCGTCGCCAGTGCACCGTCTCACACATAAATGCCCTGAGTTCCTGGGCGCCGGAGAACGAATCTCCGGCGCCTGGCGCCGGTTATTCTTTCGGCAGGTCGACCAAAGGGGCTTTACGCACTTCGGTCGGACGATCGTTCAAGATGCTCTGGACCCGTTGCAGGGCCTTATCGACGGCGGGTTTGTCGGCCAAGAAGGTGTAGGTGATATCGAAGTGGCGTTCCTCCTTGGCGCCAATGGTCGGCACGCGATTCAACGCTCGCTGATAGCTGCGGTTGTAGGCAAAGCTGGTGCCGGGCTCCAAGCCGGTGACATACCCCTGGCCTCGGGTATCGGTGTTTTTCCACAAGGAGAATACCGGTAATTGCTGAATATTGAAGGCAAGGCTGACCCCGAGGTCACCGCCTGAGTTATGGAGCACGGCGAGGGTATCGCCACGTTCGTCACCGTAGGGCACGATGTTGTAGACGGTTTCGTCGTAATCACGGGTAGGCTCTCGATAGGTCTGCCAATCCGCAAAGTCTCCAGCGGCTTTGTCATTGAACGGTGAGACCTGCTGTACGGGCGCGCTGAACAAGGCGCCTGGGTCCAAGAGCGGCGGACCGAAGTTACTGTGATAGAGCGCCTCATATTCCTTGGGATAGTCGCCCTCGTTCGTCAGGGTGTCGTGGAGACTAAAGTTTTGAGCGCCGGCTTCGGTGCTCAGTTCGGTCTCAATGAGAAAGTTGACGAGTTTGAACGCCTGCTCCTTCAGCTCGCCTTTGAGCCGAATGGTATAGGGTGGCTCCTCGTCGATGCTAAGCACGACTTTTGAAGCCGGTATGTTGGCCGCCAGGCCATGCAAGGTCAGGAGTACACCGTGGTCCATGCCGGGATGGCCGACCCATTCGTAACCGCAGCGTACGACCATCTCATTGAAGCCTTCCAGCCAGCCCAGACCCTTACGTCCGTTCAGCTCGATGAAGGCCGGATTCACCACTTCGCTCACCGGCGAATCCCAACCCAGACGCACCTTTCCGGCTACGGCTTCAAGGACATTCATGCCACGCGTGGGGACGACCGAGATCTTCATTGCGCCATTGTCAATATCGACGACGCATACGCCTTCCTGACGTCCGCCATGCAGGGTGCGCAGGCTGACAGAGAAACGTTTGTCGATTTTCAGACCGAGTTCCTGGCTGGTAATCTGCCAGTTATGTGGGGCTTTGTCCGCATCGAGCAGAACCCATTCCCACGCCAGGGCGTGCGTGGCCGCGAATGCGGTGCTCAGACAGAGGAGAGAACTGATCGTTCGGAGGGAAATGATCGTTTTCATGAATAATTTCTTATCGCCTTTCTCCCCGTACGGCGAGGTAATACCACGCAAGACGAATTCTTTTTGGCATCGGGATCTGCATTTTTTCGCCAATCCCACCTGACAAAGCAATTGAGGACGGGACTTTATCGGTTAGGGGTTTCTGAAAATGCCCGTGGTTGCATTGAAACTCCGCCGCATCGAAGAGTTCATCTCAGAAGAAACATTATGGAATACGTATCCCTTGGAACTACTGGAATGGGAGCGACTAGCCTTCCGCTATGTCCGCTGGCTCCAAGAGGAAGGTTTCGATGCCCCAAAAACCCTACTCCGACTCAACGCTGCTCTCAAAAAGGCCGACTTCGATCTTAAAAAATTCCCGATCTGCCGTGCTATCTAAAAAATAGAAATGACAAACATCGAAAGGCTCCGACAGAATGCCGTGTTCATCGATAGTCACGACTGGGACGGTTACTGGGGATATCCGGACCGACCAGAAAACTCTGAAGACAACGAATTCTGTCCGACGGTCTTTTCTAAATGCGGAATCACTTGGGATAATTTTCAGTACATGAGTTATGCTGGAAGCCCTCGCATGTGTACCGGCGCACGCATCTATCTCTCAAAAATGTCGGCTTTTTGACGACTAAAGGTAAACCGGCCGTCGCCATGCACTCCGCCATCGAAGCCGCAAAACTCTTATCAACTGTCTGACAAATCTCCCGTCGGCAGCGGGCTTTGCTCTGGGTGGAGTGAAGATAACTGCCCTTTCATCATCCGACATCGACGGTGCGTTTCTGATCCGCGTATTCGATGGGTGGTTTTCCGGTTTGCACCATTTGCATTAAAAAGAAACCGGACTCTTTTTTATGGAAAAGCAGTCTAACACAACTAACAGCGCACAAGAAGCCGTGCAAAAACCACCAACGAAAGCCTTCGACCTTCAGATCGGTCACACCCGTTTCTACAACATCAGCGTGGAGGCGGAGTCGGCAGAACAAGCCAAAAAAGCCTGGAAGGAATCTGGTAATGGATTTGAGTACACTGCCACCTACCAACCCGACTACGAGTGGGAAGATGATGAATTCATCATGGCTGTAAGGGACTCCGATTATCCAGTCGAGGATGCCGAAATTGACTATGATGTAGTCCGAGACGCATTAGGCTTGCAGAGTTTGGAAGAGGAAGATTAATATCCGAATCTGGTGACAAGGGGCCGGGGAGAAATCTCCGGCTCTTTTTTTGTGTAGATTAATCATATCCGATCTGTTCCGTTCTAGTACCTGTGAATGCAATATCGAGCCGACACCCTTGTTCGATAGACTGAACGCCAACCAAAATAATTAATCACCAAAAGGGGTGCCAGAAAAACAAGAAGTTATGATAACAAATGGACAAGAAGTCTTTGAAATCCTTGATAATCTCGTCGAGGAGCATCGGGTTCTAAGCGATCTAAGCAATTACAAGGAAACGGATGATACGATTTTTACGATCATCGTCTACCTTTACTTGGATGAAAAAGGATATGACGTCGAAAAGTTCGGCAGTGAGTTGGTTGAACTCTCTAAACGAAGGAACATGCGTCGTCTTTAAAACGGTCCTCCGGCGGTCGTCGGGAGCTTATCTGCTATGCTCGATGAGCTTAAAACTCCGTCCATCATCCGAATGGAAACGGTCAGCTTCTAATCTATCGAAGGCTTTTGCTGGTTTGAGCCAGAAATCAAACCGGCACCTTAAATCATATGAGCAAAAAGCCAATAATGCATCTTCCGATGTACCAAAAAGACCAATGGGAAACCTTACGCGCAACTGATGCGGAACTGCATGACACTTGGGAAGAGTGGAACGCTCAAGGCGTGCAAATAATCGCCGACTTTAAATCAAGAGGCATCCCGTATGTTCAGATTCCGGTGGACGTGGACGAGCTAAATCAATACTGCAAAGCGCAAGGCGTCCCCAACAACTCGGAGACTCGTTGCAAGTTCTTACGCACTATAGAAAAACAAAATGATACGGGACTCGTTCCCGTGAAAGATCGAAACGACATGGTTCTCGAACCTCGAAACGAGGAGGAGCAATTGATGCTGGAAGAGAAACTCAACCTGCATCAGCAGCGTGCTGAGTTGTCTCTCAAAGCTGCACAAAAATGGGCGGCAAACCCTGGAGCGAGTTAACTGGAGACATTAAACCAAAAAACACAAGTAGGTAAAAAAATGACACCAGAATCATTCGCAAAATTAACCCTACTAAAACAGGTCATAGGGCAGATGAGCATTGCCGACAAAATGGCGTTTGTCGCCGAGGTGACTTCCAAGCTACCTCCCGAGGCGCTCAAAACCTCAGACGCGCAGCACGCCTACAGTGAGGAGAATGTCCTCTGCGTTGGTTTGGGGGTGTTTGTCGCTGCTGACCGAGTGGAATTTGAGCACATCGGCGGGTTCTATGCGACAGGGTACCGGTCGGAACTTCGAAAGGGTCTTTATCACGGTAAAGGAAATATCCCTAACAAAGAATGGCGAAGAGAGATCCGACGGCTGTACCACCGGCCATCGCTTCGGAAGCTGCGGAGCTTCAGATTGCACGGCAAAAGATGCAAGGAAATGCATGACAGTGTCCCGAAACAAAATAACGCGATGCAGGATGATGATCCTTGCATCCTTTGAGCAACAGTTGGGGGATCGCCGTCATGATCAAGTTTAGAGTCGTTGATCATGCATCCGGTGGATGCGGTAACCCGTATAAGATTATACAATATGGTTTTAGCCCTGTTATTCATAACCCTTGCCGCGATCGTCGTCGCAATCTCAATGATGCGACGCCGTATCTCGTTTGGAAGTTTGATCCGGTCTGGGATTGCCAGAGAAGGCGCTGAACATTCGAGGATTGCCGGTCCGACGAGGCAATTCTTGGTCGTGGTGCTACTTGACGGGAAGATTGTTTATCCAAGGGCAATGATTGGAAAATTCTGACAGGAACAAAACTCCAGCACCGGCTAAATAGACCAATTAAAACGCGTGTGCGGCCATTTCTGGTGCGACCGGTTTTAACAATTTCAACCGGAAACGGATCAAATTGGCCCGCTTAACTGCCGGAAAGGGAGACAGGCAAATAAGAAACTGTTCGGCGAGCGATTCTTAAGCACACGTCGCGCCATCTGTCGGTCACCTTGGATTTGTTATTTAGGCGGGTTTTGCGTATTCCGCCATCCCTGAAATATCGATTACCACGACCGGTTCGTCGCCCACGACCCATGCGTCATGTCCCGGAGGCAATAGCGATACTTCGCCGGGACCAAACTCATCCTCACTCCCGTCGTCCATGCGCACCCTGATACGACCCGAGACATGATATTGCAGGTGACCAGCCTCGCAGCTTTCAGTTTTAGCGATCGGTTTTACGCACGTGGACCATTTCCATCCCGGCTGCAAGGTGGCACGTCCAAACGTAACTCCGCCTAATGTAACAAGCTCCAATTGGCCCTTGTCGAACAAACGCTTTTCTTCTGGGTCCGACAAAGTCTTTTTTTGCATCTTTGCCATGACGCCGATTCTTCACCGATCAGCGACCATCGGGCAAGCAAGAACGATGCGAAATCCGTAGTTTTTACCGGTCAGGCCGGTAAGTATTGGCGAGCATGACGTTTTGTGTGCCGATCCCGTCTTCCTCGGGCGCGGGAGGCGTTAACTAGCCATCGTAAAGATGTATCCGTTTAGTTGTTTTCGAATTTTATGAGTTGGATACGCCCGTCAGCGTCCGGCTCCGGGTCAACTTCCGCTTTTACCGTACCGAAAGTATCAACAGCACGCTGAACTTTCCACGGGATTTCATTGGTTTTACAGCTAAACCAACCGTGTTCAGTCTCAAAAATACAATCCTGCTCGGGGTTCCCCTCCCAAGTAGAGACTCCTTTAACACGACATTCCACGATTTTACCCATTTCACGAAGAGATCCGATCGACGCCAGAATAACGTCATCAATACCGTAAAAGAAATCGATCGCAAAATGAATTCCGTCAGGGTTCGGGGGACATCTCTGTTCACTCTCCCAAATTTTGCTTCATGGGAATCTTCACCGGAATCCGAATCCATTGAGGAACGTAACTTTGGTTGCAAATTATCGTAACTGGCTCAGAGAGACGTTCGAACCCAGAGTGGTACGAAGTTGAAATTTCAATTGCCAATTCTTGCTTACGCTGGACCCACGCATCGATAGCGCAACGATTGTCCGATTTTGACGTGCTGACAATATGTCCGCGTTCATGGGCGCTATCCTGAGCGGCTCCAGTGGAGTTTAACTGCCGTCGCCTATATCTCCTTCTCCCGGAATTCTAGGCCGATTAGAACCCGGCTCATCGGGTGGCAGTCGAAAGCCAGCGCAAGAGCAAAGCAATAGGGAGCAGATCCCTAGAAAAATTGCTGTCGCCTCTCTCATGGGGATACCATTCGCTTTTGGATCTGTCATAGATCGCCCCGTTTCGACATTCGGTCCGTATCGCCCGGTCCCCTGTGCTGTGCTTGACCCACAGCATGAAGGTAAACCCGGTGAGCAGAAAGGCGATAGGAATCGGCATTGCGTTGGGCTTGGTATTCGGCGTCGCTATCCACAACTTCGCGTTGGGGATTTTGATTGGCGTTGCGATTGGCGCGGCGCTTGCCGCCTACGCAAAGCGGAAAGGTCGCTAGGGTGCCCGCAGGCCCCGAAAGGCAGGAACGGGTGGCACGAGCAAGCACACTGCGTTCGTTCTTTGGTCCAGCTTTGACCGGATGCGTAAGGATATGCATGATCATGGCCGGAGACGTTGAGCCATCGGTGATGATGTTCGGGTGTATTCCAAGATCGATGAACCATTCGTACACTGACGCACGATCATACGAGACGAGTCGGCCAGCATTGTCGTGATTTCCGGAACAAAGTACGACGGGAACGACGTCCGCCAGGTCGCGTATGAGCCTCGTAACATCACGAGCTTGCTCCAGCCGGGTCTCGGGGTTGAACATGTCAAGCAAATCACCGGCAATACAGACGAGGCCGAAGTCTGGAGCTTGTTCGACCAGCCACCGTCAGTCGGATAACTGCGGACGGCAATCAGGTACGTGCGACCGGAACATGGAGTCACTCTTTTCAAAATGCCATGGGCGGTACATGGAACGACAGTGGCAACTATTCAATGGTTTTAGTTCCGCGAGAGGAATAGTTGGAAAATACGCAGACGTAACGAGAGCGGAACCGCAGCCCGCACTTTCGGGACTAACCCCTGAGAACCGACATGCCAATGACACTAAATGAACCTCTGACGCATCAGGATTCGATTCTGGCGCGTTTTGGCGATGTGATCGACTTACCCGGAACGTGATCGCTTGATGGCGGGGATCGGACCGATCTTCCTGGTCGGATGAAAACAAATGATCGGCGGTTCGGTTCGACCGCCCGCTCGTTGGGTCCGTGTCGCCAGCCGACGCATAATCGTACCGCAGCGGAACCACCGTTATTTGAAAAAAATCCACCACACTATGGATACGCAAGTGATGGTGACGAAAGCGACTGAGACAACCATCAAATTGAACCTGCGCATTCGCCTCTCATATGACTCCGCCCAACTGGGCTGTTGGTCGCTTCTTGATGTACGGTTTGCCGTACCAATCCATCCGTTGGCTTTCACGTACCGCTTTTTTTAAGCCGGAATAGGAAGAATCACAGCCGCAAAGTTTCTCTGAGAGTAAAACAAATTTATCGCGGCTGATGAAAACGCTGAAAAATTCAGGTGATCTAGGCGGCAGAGCAAAATGTTTTTGTGTATTGAAGACCAGTCCGAATTCGAGGCGATATTGTTCTCTTAAATGCATCCATTGTTTGTGTTTTTAAATTTGCTGCTCTGCTTGATTCCAATACGGGCGGACGAGCAAGCGGTGATCAAAGACTCCGAAGCCATTCGATACGTAGGCAGATATGTCGAGGTGCGCGGTTTGGTCGTCTCCGTCACGACCAGCCCACTCGGTACTGCCTTTATCAATTTCGGACGAGAATACCCCAACCAGACGTTCGCTGGGTTCATTGCAGCCGATTCAAAAATGGCGACTGACCAGCGGATCGCCACACTGCAAGGGAAAATCATCGGCATCATCGGCACAATCGAACTTCACGAGGGGAAGCCGGAGATTAAGGTCATGTCGATGTATCAGATCATAGGGTTAAGTTCTAAGTTGGCGGAGTGATGGGGCCGCTGAAACTTCACTTCAACCTCATGTGGCAATTGCGACGATTTTGATCACGCTCTTGCTGTCCGTTTTCGCGCTTTCGGTTGAGTTGTTTCGCTATCGAGGCGCGGCCAAGGACGGTGGGACACTGGAGTACGTTTTTCGAAACGACGAACCGGCACTGCCAAAGACCGCAAGCCAAGAGAAAGCGGCTAAAATTGCAGCAGACTTTATGACAACGTTCTATGGTATCCGGGTCGGTGCGATGGAGACGGAGGAGTTTCGGACGACGCCAGTACCGTTTTCGGGCGCTTAAATGACCGGCTGGTAAGACAATTTTGTTCTAACGTGTCCAAAGCAGCAACCGGTCACCAAGCGATGTGCAGGATGCCCAGATGACCGGTTCAGTGTCGGCGTAAACTCCAGCACCAAGTTCCGTTCGTTTTCGGTGGCCGCTACGGATGCCGGATGGAAACGGTAGCCGCCATCATCAGTAACTTTTTTTGGTTCTGGGTTCGTTCTCAATCAATAGAAAGGTCGGGATGCCAGAGGACACGCCAAATTTCAACATCGATCCCGATGGCGGAATGACCCTGCCTGCCAAATTTATTTACAACGGTCACCAAGTCGAGATCGTGCCGCCTGACGCTGCCCATCTCATCGGCAACTACTGGCAAATCAAGATCGACGGCGTCCTTCGGGGCAATTATCTGTTTAGCTCGGCGCGAGCGGCGGCGGAGCAAGCGCAAAAGTTGATTGATCGGGATGAGGATTAACTCCGCTTCGAACCCGTGCAATTTCGAGCAACCAATGGTCCGTCAATGGCGATGACGGAGGATTGAAAGACGATCGGGATCTGTGCCCCTCGGCTTTTCCATGCGGTTCCGGCGCGCTCAAGACGAAGCCGATCGTGATTGAGGAGCGCGATCCCCGTTGTTCGTCGAGTTTTTGAAAATCCGACATCTATTCGCATGAGCTTCACGGTTTATTCATCGATCTGTTTCTAACTGATCCCCCAGAATCTATTGCTCCCCCCTCCATCGGACGGCCCTTTTCGGCATTTTGAACATTTATTTGAAAATCCCGAAAATGGGCGTCAAGACGGAATTGGGTGATTTGCATTTACTTCTCGGCTCGGTCCTCATTTGCACTCAATCCCAGTAATAAAATCTAATTTATGAAACGGTTTCTGTCGGGTTTACTCGCAGTTGCGGCAGTTTTATTGCCGCTCAACCAGAACGCTCAAGCGCACTGGGGCTACTATCATCGCTCCACCCCTGCATACTGAAGTGAGCCGGGTGAATCTGGAGCTTGGCCAGTCGCACCATCTTCTGGGCCGGAGGTGACGCCTCTTTGTTCAGGACTTTGCCCAACACTTGAGCGGCATTGTCCGCTTGGGATTGGCCGACTTTCGCTGCGAGCACGCCGATCAAGCTTCTCATCTGCGCTTCGGTGATGCCGGTCTTGAAGCCGATGCGGAAATGCGCCTGCAACTGGGGATCGACTCCCTCCATGTTGGCCAAAGCCGCAATGGTCGCGATTTCGCGGGTTTGGAAGTCCAGACTATCGCGTCCGAAAATGTCTCCGAAGAGGTGACTTTTTAGGAACTGATCGATGGCAGGCGCGAAGGCGATATAGGCCCCAGTGGCCGGTGAACCGATGAGCCTAGTCTGATTTTCGGTTCCGAGTTCGACGCTACTCTTGTTCGTGGGCAGCGGACTAGATTCTTTGCCGGACGGATCTTTGATGCCCTTCTTCTCCCGTGCTTCGAGGACGCCCATAAACGTCCCGATACCGTTGAGGCTCCTTGGAAAACCCGCGTAAGCATACATCTGCACGAGGATTTCTTTGATTTTATTGACGGTCAACCCGGCATCGAGTCCTTCATTCAAGGCTTCGCTGAGTTTCGGCAGATTGCCGCTGGCCGTGAAGGCGGCGATAGTGACGATGTTCTGCTGTTTGGCGTTCAATTCTTCGGTTTTCATGGTCTCTGCGTGCGATATGGTGGTATTAAAGCTAAGGACGTTATCAGTCGTCCACTCGATGGTCACTTTTCCCTCGTTAAATGCAGTGAGCAAGGACCGATCCGAGAAAGGTTTTTCGCTGTCGTATTGCCCGATGGAAGAGTCGTCGAGCCACGAGTCGCGGGGAGGCTGTAGTCATAGGGGTCAGCGCACGAAACGGACAATAGAGTACGTTAAGCCTCAGACTGCGCCGTAAACCGATGTGAAAGCGCGTCTTGGGTCTTCGGTAGGGGCCGAAAGCCACCTTTCGCGACTCGTTTGTTGGCGTGCCAGACATAGTCGCCGGTGAGATTGATGTGCTCCCAGCCCAAGGGCGATAGGAGCGCAGTGCGGTGGCTGACCTACTTGTGTCTGACAATTTAGCAAGCCTCTAGGATAGGTCGGGGGGCTATGCTATAAGTCAGTCATGTCGCATACTATTCGTGGAAAGAAAAAGCTCCTTGCACGGGTCCGTCGCGTCCGGGGTCAGGCCGAGGCCATCGAGCGTGCGCTCGACGGCGAGGCTGGCTGTGAACTGGTCATGCACTTGATCGCGGGGGCGCGGGGGATCCGCGAAAACAAAAAAACCCGCCGAGGGGCGGGTGGTTCGTTTGGAGTGGAGAGCGGAGAAATTTAGACGGCTAGTTAGTTGTCTGAGAGGTCCGCGTGGTCCGGATAGGCCCTTGTTCTGAAGCAACAAAGAAAAATAAGACCGCCGCGCTTAAGGCCAACGCTACGGCACACGTCATAAATCCATAACATTCTATTCTGCTCATTTATTTCTCCTCTCTTCATTCGAATTTGGGATACTGCATCGCCAGTTCTAACCAATGACACTCAGTTGTTCGACCCTTTCACCGGTGGCTTTAGGTAAATCGCTGGAAGAAAAGCAAATCTTTCAGCGTGAATGATTTGGCGGACGCCACTGATCGTGTTCGGGTTCTTCGGTTTTAATAGCTGGGGCGGACCCAGCGGCCTTGGGGGAATCGGACCAATTCTTTTGATATGCCTCTTGTGGTACATTTTGGGTGGGCACTATTTCACTTAATTCTACTAAAGGGGCCTTTAGAGCTGGATCGCACGCCAATGCGTGGCCGGGGTGCTCCGCCGCTGGCGCAATACTTTACGATCGATTCATAGTCTTCATCCACAGCAGCCTTCGGATCAGAATTTCGACTCCATTAAATAGTCTTTAGGCCGTTTTGACCGATGCGAGATGCTCTTTATCCGAAGGACTGAATTGAACCGGCTGGTGGTTTACGAGTTGGCTCTTTAACGATTTCAGGTCCGGTGTGGCTTTAGGTTTAGGCTTTGGGACACGTTTTGGAATAGCAAATGGGGTTGGCGCTGGAGTCGCAATTGGTGGCGAGACTTCAACGTGCTCGGCAGGTGTAGGTGTGGACACTGTATCCACAATCCGAGAACCTGAGTCACATCCGGAATAAGCAGCCACGATTCCAGCAACCAAGATTAAGGTGGATAACAAGTTTTTCATTCTGATGACTTTTTAGAGGAGCACTACTCGCTTGAGGTACGCTCTTCAGTTCGACCGTTTGCTCGTGAACTGAAGTTTCGCCTTGGCGTGGCCGAGGCGGAGCACCCCCGGCGCGGTCTATGATGCAAATGGCCCCGGCTGCGGCCTCTAGCCTGAAAAGTTCACAAAAAAGCTAAGCAAAGCGGCGTCTTATTTTTGTAAGTTATTGGTATCAAACAAGTTAAACTTTACAAAAAGGACGCCGCTTCGATGACAGAGTGTAACGAGCAAAAATGGTTATTTCAAGAGTTAGGTTACCGAAAAGTAGAGGTAGATTTCGGAGGTGGCTACCTCTCCAGTGACGGCGGAGGCTTAATATTACGCGAACTTGAGCGCCACAGCGGTCTTCTACGAGATTTTTCCGACTGTTTCATTGACTACCGTGACCAGCGCTACGTCGAACATAGCGTGCAAGAACTGGTCAGTCAGCGCATTCATGGGCTAGTGCTCGGATACGAAGATCTCAATGATCATGATCACCTGAGGCGAGATCCGGTCCATGGATTGATTTGCGGAAAGAGCGATCCGCTCGGACAGGATCGGATCTTGGAGCGCGACAAAGGTAAAGCTCTAGCCGCACATTCCACGCTTAATCGCTTGGAATTGGGCGCCCAAGCCATCGATGCACGTTACCAGAAGATCCAGCCGCAGCCCGACGAGATCCAGGAGTTGTTAATCAAGCGTGGAGTTAAAGAGATTCCACGCAGGAGTGCCGAGATCGTGTTGGATTTTGATGCCACCGACGATCCGCTCCACGGCAGCCAGGAAGGCGCCTATTTTCACGGCTATTATGGTGACTACTGCTACCTGCCACTCTACTGTTTTTGCGGTAACATTCCGCTGCTTGCCAAGTTGCGAGATTGCAAGCACGACGCCAGCGATGGTACGGTTGAGGCACTTCAGAAGATTGTGCCTGTCATTCGCCAACGTTTTGGCAGGAAGGTTCGAATCATCGTGCGTGCCGATAGCGGTTTTGCCCGTGATGCGATCATGACCTGGTGCGAAGAAAACGGGGTATTCTACTGTTTGGGTCTGGCACGTAACGAACGGCTCGGGGGAACGACTCAAGGGGAACTTTGAGAGCCTTAAAGCCGACATAAAAGAAACAAAAGTAGAGATGCCCTGTCGGAGTTTCACGGAGTTTGAATACTCGACGCTCAACAGCTGGACCAAAGCACGACGGGTGATTGGCAAAGCCGAGATATTACCCAAAGGCGATAACCCGCGCTTTATCGTGACCAACCTGCCCGAGGATGGATGGAATGATCTATCCAAGCCGCTCGATTCGAAGCGGCCGCCTTGTACGAAAAGTTTTATTGTGCCCGCGGCGACATGGAAAACCGCATTAAAGAGCAGCAGATGGATTTGTTTGCCGATCGCACTAGCACCCACTGGATGGCTTCCAACCAATTGCGGCTCTGGTTCTCGGCCTTTGCGCATCTGATCATGAGCACTCTGCAGGCCACCGTTTTAAAAGGTACTGAACTGGCAGTGGCCTCGATTGGCCAGATCCGTTTGCGTCTCTTTAAGATTGCGGCCCGATTGACAGTCAGCGTAAGGCGCATCCACATCGAACTGTGTTCGGCCTATCCGCTTCAGGCGCTCTTTGCATTAGTTCACCGGCGTCTGTGTGCCTTGCCCATAGCAGCTTAAAGAATCCAAACACAGTGCAATTAACCGGCATAGAGCGCCTCCGGTAGCTCGATCGGTAGAGCTGCGCTTTGGAGGCTCGCCAAAATCCCCCTTATAACCCCCGTTAATAGAAAAATCTGCCTAAAGCTGGAAAAGCCAGCATTCGGAAGAGCCAAGTAGTGTTCTAATAGTTAATAACATGCTTTTTCCATGTTGCGTGTTGTACTTTGTGATTTATTGAGGCTAGACTCGGTCACCCCCGGTTTTGCATCTGGGGACACTTTACCGACCCGTAGGAACAAAAAACGCAACAGTCCCCCGCCTTTGGCCGCAGCAGGGTCTTGCAGCCAGCGCATTCGTAAAAAAACTGACAGGCGTCGCTCGGCATCGTTTCGCGCTTGGCGAAGCCACAGACAGGGCACACCAGCACACACTCTAGGACAAGATCGTTCATAAAAAATTTTAGTAGTGAACAGTGGAAGGATGCCCCGCGTCGGATGTCGCTTTGGTCAGTACAATATGTACCTGTGCAGTTTGTCCGCTCACAGTCAAGAAGGCGCTGGAGAAAGTGTCGGGTGTCACTATGGCAAAGGTGTCTCCCCTTCGTAAATAACTTTGGCGCTATAAGGGCTTTCTCCGCCCATATAACGAGCCGGACGACGTTCACCAGAATCCTTATGACAGTTCTTCCCCGGTCATCTGCCAGCCAGTCTCCACGTAGCGACCAACTTCCGGTCAGACTGGCAGAGAACACGGTCTCGGAACCTTCCAACACGAACATACCCTCCCGCTTTAGTTTCTCCACGCAGACGGCTTTCACGTAAGCGACCGGAAGCCGCTCGGGGTTGTACAAATAATTTTGCCGGAGGACCACTGTATCACCACTGGAAAGGTCCGGCAGTTCCTGTTGGGTTAGGGGTCGCCATATTTTTACCATATTTAAATTTTCTTCTGCGGTTTCAAAGGGGGGCGTTCATTCCCTTCAGCACGAAGCCGAGTTGGTGTCAACGGCGCACGGTGCCCAGTTTGTCGTTGTTCTCCAAGAATTTGAGGGCGTTCTTCATAAACTCATAAGTCCAAATTTTCATTTCCAGCCGCATCTAAAAGACAGGCCACCTTTCGCCGGAGCTGCTCGCTCTCCTCGGCTAAGGCTTCCACGCCTCCCCAAATTCATCGGAACTTTTCTTTTTCGGTCAGATACGCGACCGCCACCGTCGCTTCGGCGTTTGCCGCCACCATGAGCTTTCAAAAGCTTCCAGTCGCCTCAAGAGTCCTGTTTTTCCGTCATGACGACTCTCCTCTCAAGGGTTGGTTCGTTAGTTCGCTTCGCTACCTGCGACCAGAGTTTAGATTTATCTCCGGCTAAATAAGGCACTAAAGAGTCCCTTGATCCAAATCCATCCTAGTACCTAATTGCATAAATCAGCGTAAGAACGCTTCATTTGTTGCTGGTGGACCTCCTTTTTGGTCCACTCGAAAGGGGCCGCGTTCTGGTTCCAGCTCGCGATAAAGGCTTCGATCGCCTGAACGAGCATTCGGACGCTGGTGAAACTGCCTCTCTGTAGGGCTCCGCGGCTCAAAATGCTAAACCAGCATTCAATCTGATTGAGCCAGGAGCTATGAGTCGGGATGAAATGAAAATGCACGTGAGGGTGAGTCTTTAGCCAGCGGTCTTCCCTTCGCTTATGGGTGTTCAGATTGTCCAGCACCACGTGCAGCTCTTTGCCAGGATAGATGGAAACCAACTCATTCATGAAATCCAGAAACTCACGCCTGCGGCGCCGACGATAATGTCCGGAATGGACCAGCCCGGTCGCCACCTCCAGAGCGGCAAAGAGCGTGGTGGTGCCGTGGCGCTTGTATTCGTGAGCGAAGCCGGTCAGTGCGCGAGCGTTTGGTAAGCGGATCCAGCCTTGCGCCCGCTCCAAAGCTTGAATGCATGGTTTTTCGTCTACGCAGAGCACCAGCGCGTTCTGTGGCGGATTCATGTAGAGGCCGACCACATCGGCAGCCTTGCGACTGAACTCCGGATCGGTGCTCACGCACCAGCTCTGCCGGCGCTCAAGATGCAAGTCGTGCTTTCGCATCACCCGCCAGACTTGGTCCTTGCTCACGTTGCCCAGATGCTTGGCCAGGAGCGGCCCATTCCAGCGGCTGTAGCCTGGAGGCGCCGGCTCATCGAGCGCTTTCAAGATCCGCTCTTCGGTTAGCGAAGTGTACTTGCGGCGCTTTTCCCCCGAGCGAACGCTATCACTAAGGCCAGCCATTCTCTCTTGAGCAAATCTCCGTAGCCACTTGCTTATCCGCGCCGCTCGGGTCTTCATTTTTAAGGCGATCTCTTTGCCGCTTAGTCCACTGGAAGCTAAAAGAATCACTCTGGCCCGTTCGACCATACGCTGTTCGGTTTTGGAACCTCGCATCCAACGCAAAAGGATTTCTTTCTCCTCAGTGGAAAGCCGGATTTCAGGAGCAGGTCGACTCATATGACCTACTTCTATACTTATTACGCTTTCCATTGCAAGTAAGTACTAGACCGGCTGTGCCGACAATTACGAAGAAAGCGAGTGCGGCAGCAACCAGAAAAGGGGCGATCGTGCTAAATACGCCGATAATGGCTCCGCCAGCCGCATAAAGAATTCCCCCCATGACATGGTGTGAAGGATCTTCACCCGGCTGAAGCGGAATAGTGTACCCGGTAAAGAATCGCAAAATCGCTCCCACAATGACGCAAACCAGAGTGAATATTTTGAGGAGAGGCGTGTCGAGAACTTCATCCGTCTCCGGCCTACTCAATTTTTTGCCCAACTCAGGTAGAATAAACCAGACCCAGACAATCCCATAAACAATCAGAAATACCCAATAGAAAACATCCAATGTGGACGGACCGGATATCGGCTCCGCCGTAGCCGTAGGCGTCGAAGCTACTGGAGTCGTTTCATCTTGTGTATGAGTCGGTTCTTTTTGCTAGGTTTTACCGTTGGTTGCTGCGACGCCATCCAGATATGTCTTCAAATGTTCTGAAGTTGGCGGGTCAATTACAGCGTCAACGCGATCACGTTCAACTTCAGTCATTTTTGGAACGTTCCAATCCCGAGGATCGGAGGGAATCTCAGTGGTCGAATTGACTCCAGCCGCCGCGTCGGCGAGCCGAGCATTAGCATTATAAGAACTAAGACCGACTAAGAGCGCGATAAGTAAGAGTTTCAATAATTATACATTTCGTGACCTAACCGATCAATCTTCATACCTGATCCGTGTAACCTCATCACATGCCAGAAGCCCAAATACTGCTATCGCTCTGGCCTCTTCGAGCGTCTTCAAGGGAGCAATACGGAGCCGCGTGCGTGTGCTCTTGCGTACTTTATACATCAGCCAGCCTTCTCCGGCTTTTTTGATGATTAGTGTCATTGTCCCCTCCGGGGAAGGCCGGATATCACTGCTGCACTAGGAGATCAAGCCAACTTGGATCATCGGTCTATCATTACCAAGGTTGTCGATTGCACCAGCGCGATATCGCCTTCGTGGCCGTATCCAAAAACTGAGCGATCGGGCTGAACTCCCCAGTTGTCTCCGCCTCGTAACCGGCAGCGACCAGCTCTTTATCAGCATCTCTGTTTTCGTCTGGTGTCACACTTTTACATTTCGTCAGTTCTGGGCCGAATGGCCCAAGGCCGAAAGAGCCGACCGGGGGCCTTTCCGCCGATTGAATCAACAGGAGTCGGGGGGTCGAGGTGGAGGAAAGCGCCGGTCAAACCGTGACCGGGGTATGCGACGACATCAGTACGGCAGGGAAGGGTTCTGGGTGGACGATGCCGCCGTGATATTCGCATCGATGTGGTGTCGCGACTGAGCGGCATTGCTTTGCTAGACCTTGGAAATTTCCGTCCACCAGAGATCAAAGGCATTTTAAAAATAGATCCCTCTACGGGCAAGCTTGCGACATTTCTTTCCATGAAGGTCAAAGTTGAAGCCAGAAGCCGCAGTCATGGCACACTTCAGACAAAACTTCCTGATGGCACAATCGGGACGAATCAATCACGGACGTTCAGCGAGATTGTCATGGCACTGGCCGACGAGGACAAACATCTAAACCATGCTTTGAGGGTCTTCGGCCAAGAATCGGACACGTGGGGAGGATTGTATAAGGTACTTGACGCGATCAGAGAGCCTTATGGAAAGAAGCTGGAATATTTGTACAAGCAATTTCCTGCCTATAAAAGCGACATCAAGAACTTCAAGCATCACGCCGACTGTTTCGCGAAACTCGGGAAAGATGCTAGACACGGATTTTTAAATTGGAAACCGCCAAAGCAAAATATGACCTTGGCGCAAGCTCAAACATTGATCCGGAATCTTATTAGCGCATGGGTGAAAAAACTCACGCCCGACAAGGGGTAAACGTCTGCCTGAGCAACGCCTGATACACTTCTTCCGGATCGGTTGGAACCGATTTCATGGGGAACCGAATAAGAGGATAACAATCCACAATAAATAATTTCAGACGGCGCTCGTTCGAAAACGGCATTTTGATGCCAAAACGATTTCCGAACACGAGGGTCGATCCGAAGCCTATTGAATGTTCAGCCGACAAATTTTTCCAACTTTGGGCAATTCTGCTGAGATCGAATCCATCGGTCAGATCTAACGTGTCCATACACTTACATTTCGTCAGTTCTGGGATGGCAGGGTGAAGCCAGTCACGATGTCAGGTCCAAAGCCTCGAAACTTTACGATGGGAAGGAAGCCGGTGGCAGCAAAGCTTTAGCGGGGCGAGGAAAAATCGGCGTCTAGGAAGGTTGCCCCATTGAAATGATATTCTCAGCCGGAGTCGGAGGCAAAAGCGCAAAATACCGATCTGCCTCGCCCGGAATTTTAACCACAGCGCGATAATTGGAGAAAATCAGCCTTGAGTCGCTATGGCCTAGAAGGTCCGCCAGTTGATTCTGATTCTGATTCTTGGCGATATGGTACGAGGCGAATGAATGCCGGAGTCCATTCTGCACCCAAGTGATCCCAGCTTTTCCGCACACGGCTTTCCGGGCATTTCTAAACATATCCTCGGTCCCCTTCCAAATGCGTCCGGTCTCTTTGGCGTACGGCGTGAGCCATTCAACTAAATTTGGTTCCAGCTGGAAAAACCGGCTGCGACCGCTCTTGGCGACCTCGGCTCTGATGTCCAGATGCCCGGTATGAAAATGCACATCGTTCCATTCGAGTCGCAAGAGTTCGGATGTCCGCACACCGGCGAACGCACCAATTGCGAAAATCGGTAAAAGTTCGGCAGTAGCGTGTCCAAGCATGCTACTCACCTCATCGACGGTGAAAATTTCCACCGGCCCGTCATCTTCCGGCATTTTGTCGATCCGCTCATCTACCGGATTTGTATCCTTTTCCAGATAGCCGTGTTTGATGGCGTATCCGAACAGAAAGCCGATCCGGTCCCGGTAATTGTTAAAGGTCTTGGGTGCCACATTGAGAGCAAAGAGCCATTTCTCGATTTCGGTTGAAGTGACTTCGTGAACAAGCCGGTCACCGAAGGTCAAACAAAACCGGTCGTACCGGCTGCGCAAATCTCTTTGATGAACTTGCGACCGGTTGTGGCTTTTCTGGAATCCAAGGTACTTATCTGCCAACGCCCGGACCGTGATGCTTTTCTTAGTGGCTTCGAGGTGCTTGACGTAAAAACTGACAGCGTCGGCAATCGTCTTCTCGTATGGTTTGAGCGTTCGCTCGCCTTGAAGTGCCATCAACCGGAGAGAGTCGCTCAAGTTCAGAGCGTCTTGCCCTTCTCGGGCCATCTTGGTTTTAATCCGAATCAACTCCAGATCGGCGGCAGTCTTGGTCTTAAAGAACGGACGCTTGCGCTCACCATTGATCCGAAGCCCGTCAATCATCCACGGACTAGTTTTGGATTTGGACGGTTTGACTATCAGGATTGGTGTTCTCATTCTTTGGGCACCAAAATGCTCTAGTTTTTCTAAATGGCAATGAGCTGGCAATGGAAATTTCCTAAGCGCGAAAAATGGTCGAATCGAGGTCCAGATGGACTCAACTGGTGGCTGCTTTTTGGCTGATTGAAGATCCCGAATGAACAGCGCTTGACTCCAAGGTTTCAGCATCGAAGAGTTCATCTTAGAAGAAACATTATGGAATACGTATCCCTTGGAACTACTGGACTGAAGGTATCACGCATTTGTCTTGGCTGCATGAGTTACGGATCGTCACAATGGCGAGATTGGGTTTTGGAGGAACCGGAAGCGCTCCCGTTTTTTCGGCAGGCACTTGACGCGGGAATCAACTTTTTTGATACCGCGGATATGTACTCCGCGGGTGCCAGTGAGGAAGTCACCGGTCGCGCTTTGAAAAAACTCGGTGTCCTACGCGAGCAGGTGGTTGTCGCTACGAAAGTTTATAATCCGATGGGAGAAACACCAAACGAGCGAGGCACCTCGAAAAAGCACATCCGGCACGCAATCGATGCCAGCTTAAAACGCTTAGGAGTCGACTACGTCGACCTTTACCAGATTCATCGATACGACTCGACCACTCCAATGGAGGAAACTCTCGAAGCTTTGACGGACGTTATCAACCAGGGGAAAGCCCTCTATATCGGCGCCTCAAGCATGTACGCGTGGGAGTTCGCTAGATTTTTGTACCTCGCCGATCGACACGGTTACGCCCGGTTTGTCTCGATGCAAAATCACTACAACCTGGTCTACAGGGAAGAAGAGCGAGAGATAAATCCGCTTTGTCGAGCTGAAGGAATCGGATTGATTCCATGGAGCCCCTTAGCTCGTGGGTTCCTGGCCGGGAATCGGCGATCCGAGGACAAAGGCGAAACGGTCCGCGCAAAGTCCGATCAATATGCTCACGGTCTTTACTATAAAGAAGCCGATTTCCAGGTCGTCGAACATGTGACCGAGATCGCAAAGAAACGAGGTGTCCCAAATGCCCAGGTTGCGCTGGCTTGGCTTCTTCATCAACCAGGTGTTACATCTCCGATCATCGGTGCAACAAAAACGCATCATATCGAGGACGCGACGAAGGCCGCTGAACTCAAACTGGCGCAAGACGAACTCGCCTACCTCGCGGCTCCCTATAAACCGCATCCGATTCTAGGTCACTGAATCCAAGCGAAGAGTAGCTCTCTATGATTCAAGCACTTAGATTGCGGCCGATACGACTTTGCAGCCGGGAATTTCACGCAGCAATCGTTCCGGTCCGGCAGGCGAATAAACGACGATTAGCTTCAACGTTTCCGTTCCGTTATTTACCGTAGAATGGTAAACGTCCGCCGGAATATAAATGCTCGAACCAGCGCTAACCTTCACCGGAGGTTGATCGTCCACCATTTGTTCGCCTTTTCCCGACACAACGTATATAACCTCTTCAGAGCCGGGGTGATTATGTCTTGCGTGACCTTTCCCGGGGGCTAGTTCAACGACACCAAAACTGAAGCGGTTTGCTCCAGTAACGGCAGGTTCGCTCAGGAATTGAATTTCGCCCCAGTCAAATGCCAAGCAATCAACATCCTGAGTGGTAGTGATAACACCGGAGCCGGGTTTCTCCATAAGGGGTTTCTTCGTTTATCTGAAAAATTCGGCGAGATCAAACAATTTCGCCTAAAGGGCGGCTTCCAGTGCACCGTCTCCCATATAATGGTCACCATTATATGCGAGACGGTGCACTAGATCTCTCCAACCCGGATACAAGCTGCAACCCGGTTGGGTTCCTTTTCTTCGAGTTCAGGCCGTCGTGCTTTACACGCCTCGATTGCATAGGCACAACGAGGATGAAACGCACATCCCGCCGGGGGATTCGTGGGCGACGGCGGATCGCCTTCCAGAATGATACGCCGACGCGTCCGCTCCACCCGCGGATCAGGTACCGGGACCGCCGATACCAGCGCTCTCGTGTACGGATGCAGCGGCCTATCGACAATATCCGTGGCCGGCCCCACCTCAACCAGGCGACCGAGGTACATCACCGCGATCCGATCGGAAATATATCTTACCACCGAAATATCGTGCGAGATGAAAATCATTGTCAGCTCCCGCTCCCGGCACAACCTCAAGATCAGATTAAGGATCTGAGACTGGATCGAGACATCCAGGGCCGACACCGGTTCATCGGCGATAATCAGCTTTGGTTCAGGTGCTAAGGCTCGAGCGACGGCGATACGCTGGCGTTGCCCTCCCGAAAACTCGTGAGGATATCGCCGCATTTGATTTGGCGGCAACCCAACCGTTGTCATGAGCTGAGCTACCTTTGACACCAGCAACTTGCCGCTGAACTTTTGCCTCGTCCGGATCGCTTCCGCAAGCATATCGTAAACCGTCATTCGCGGATTAAGCGAAGCGTATGGATCCTGGAAGATCATCTGGAAATTCACCCGCTCCGCCCGAATGGTCCGTTTGCTGATTTTCGAAAGATTTCGTCCTTCCAAAACGACCGCTCCATCGGTCATTGGCACCAGCT
This sequence comes from uncultured Verrucomicrobiae bacterium, assembly GCA_963782115.1. Lineage (GTDB taxonomy): Bacteria > Verrucomicrobiota > Verrucomicrobiia > Chthoniobacterales > JAFAMB01 > JAFAMB01. The sequence continues at coordinate 296,738 of CAWAIK010000006.1, read as the reverse complement.
GCATGATCGTGCGGGCCAAGGTCGACTTCCCACAGCCCGACTCGCCCACAAGACCAAGGATTTCCCCTGTCTTAAGCTGAAGATTGACACCGTCGACCGCCTTGACCGATCCAATCTGCCGGCGAAAAATTAAACCCCTGTAAATGGGGAAATGCTTTTTAAGGTTATCGACCTCAAGGAAGGCACTCATACCGCCGGAACAACGTCCTTAATGCGCACATCGGAGATCTCACCTCTCTGGAACCGGGTGCAAGCGGTTCGATGGCTCGGCATGATCTCCTCGAGCGAAGGAGATTGCTCTTTGCAAGCATCGGTTGCGTGAGCACAGCGGGGGGCAAACGAACATCCCGGAAGGTCTATTGTAAGGTCGGGCGGCAGTCCGGGAATTGTGAACAATAGATCTCCCTTCTTATGCAGGGCCGGAATCGATTGCTGAAGCGCCGCGTTATAGGGATGCATCGGTCGCGCAAATATTTCGTCCGTCGATGCCGACTCGACGATACGCCCAGCATACATCACATTGACGTCTTTGCAGAATGAGGCAACGACGCCGAGGTCGTGTGTAATAAAAATCACCGAAGTTCCCAGATCTTTCTGGCGCTGCTTTATCAGCTCAAGAATTTGCGCCTGCACCGTGACATCCAGAGCGGTTGTCGGCTCATCGGCAATTAGAATTTCCGGGCGGCTGATCAATGCCATCGCGATCATCACCCGCTGACGCATCCCCCCGGAGAACTGGTGCGGATAAAGATTGATCCGGCTCCCCGCATCCTGAATGCCGACTTCTTCCAGGCTCGCGATCGCCTTGGCGAGCGCTTGTGATCGGCTCACTTTTTCATGCACCAATAACGGTTCGACAACCTGATCCGAAACACGCATGTAGGGATTTAACGAGGTCATCGGATCCTGGAAGATCATCGAGATTCTTTTGCCGCGAATCCGCCGTAACTTTTTTTCCGGGCAATTGAGCAGGTCCACGCCGCCGAAGTTAGCATGGCCGGAAACTATCTTTCCGGGAGGCTTGGGGATCAGGCCGAGAAGAGAATAACATGTCACCGATTTGCCGGAACCCGATTCTCCGACGATCCCGAGCGTCTCACCCCGACTCAGTGAAAAGGAGACGTCGTTGACCGCCCGAATCACGCCACTACGTGTATAAAAGTAGGTCCGGAGATTTTCGACTTCGAGCAGTGGCATTACTCAGGAGTTTAGTCTTTCGATGATTTGGGATCGAGTGCATCTCGAAGACCATCTCCGAGAAAATTCAAAGAGAAGAGTGTCAAGGAGAAGAAAAATGCGGGGCAAACCAACAACCAGATCGAGGTCTCCATCGTACGGGATCCCTCATCGATCAGCACGCCCCAGGAACTGAGCGGTGGCTGTACTCCCAAACCCAGGAAGCTCAAGACCGCCTCCAGAAGCATAACCTCCGGAAAAGTGAGCGTAGCGTAGATGATGATTGGTCCCAACACGTTTGGAATCAGATGGCGAAATAAGATCCGATGGCCGGGAAGCCCAAGCGAAATTGCCGCTTCGATAAATTCCTGGTTTTTCAATGAAATGATCTGACCGCGAACGATGCGAGCCATCGTGAGCCATTCCACTGCGCCGATCGCGACAAAGAGCAGGATGAAATTCCTGCCGAACATCACCATCAGGAGTATAACGATCACTGTAAATGGTAGTGCGTAAAGAATATCCGCGAAACGCATCATCACTGTATCGGTATTGCCGCCCACAAAACCCGCCGCGGCGCCCCACAAAACGCCGATGCCAACCGAGACCAGCGTCGCCGCAAAACCAACCGCCAGAGAGATCCGGCCCCCGATCAAAACGCGCGTCAGCAAATCACGACCGAGCGAATCGGTGCCGAATATGTGTCGTCGGGTGGACCTCCCGTAAGTGATCTTGCCCTCGCGATAAGTGTCGCCTTTGACAATTTTTTTAACGATTTCACTGCGGTCAGATTTCGGTCTATCCAGGAATTCATCTTCCAGATTTGAGAGCGCAATGAAGCTCTTTTTTCGGTTCCCCGGTTTTGAGAGCCTCAGAACGCAAAAAGATCGGTTCCATCGGCGCACTTGCTTTCAGACTGATCTCTGTCTGTTCGTAGGTGTACCCGGTGAAAAACGGACCAATCAGACAGAGAAATGCGATCAGGCAAAACGCGTAGAGCCCAAACAGGGCGACGTGATTCTTTCTCAGCCGGTACCACGCATCCTTCCAAAGCGAGGTCCCTCGCTCCAATTTGTCTACCCGGATCGGAGCGGGTTCAACCGATGCTGTCGCGGCGGGCGTAGCAGAGTCCATTTTCCTATTTCCGCGATTTGGGATCCATCAACGCCTGGAGAATGTCCGAGACCAGATTAAAGACCACGATCAACACCCCGAAAAAAGCGACCGTGCCCAAAACAAGCGGATAATCTCGATTGAATACAGATTTGATAAATTCCTGGCCAATGCCCGGGACGTTGAAAACCTTTTCCACAACGAAGGAACCGCTGAGGAGTCCGGCAAACGCCGGACCGAGAAATGCGACAACCGGGAGTAATCCGCCGCGGAGTGAATGCTTTAGAATGATCTCATAGTCACGAACTCCCTTTGCGCGAGCAGTCCGGATAAAATCCTGACTTAAGATATCAAGCATCCCGCCTCGAGTTAAACGCGCAATGTAGGCAGAATAAAACATCCCCAGCGTTACGGCCGGCATGATCATCGGATGGAAAGGCACGTACTTCAGCCCATGCCAACCACTGACCGGCGCGAGCCTCAGAATCAGGCCGAAGACCAACGCTAATATAGGCCCCATCACAAACGTCGGAAGACAGATCCCAAGCATCGATAACGACATCGGGAAATAGTCCCACAGCTTGTTCTTGTTCGCGGCTGCTATCACTCCGGAGGTTATGCCAACCACGGAAGCTATACAAAAGGCCAAGGTCCCGATCTGCAACGAGATCGGAAAAGAACGGGCAATCACTTCGTTTACCGACTCGCTTTGATACGTATAGGAGGGACCCAAATCGAAACGGATAAACTTTCCCAGATAGCCGAGATATTGCTCCCAGAGCGGCTTATCAAGTCCGTAATAGGCATTCAGTCTGGCAATGACTTCCGGTGTTGCCTGGCGTTCCGCGCTGAAGGGACCACCCGGCACCTCCTTCGACATGAAGAAAGTCAGGGTCAGGATAATCCAGAGCACCGGAATCAGCTGAAGTAAACGCCCGACGATAATCTTGATCATTTGGCTGAATCGCGCTCGGACTTCAGGTCAATATACTTGTAGTTGTGATTATCCAGCACCAACGGATTCCAATTCTGGACGGACGGCTCTAACAGATACGTGTCGGTGTACCAGTACAGCAGCACGATTGGTAGTTCGGTGAGAAAAAGGTCTTCCGCGTCATGGAGAATTCGGAAGCGCGTCGCGGGATCACCTGTCCTCGCCGCCTGCTCGACGAGCGCATCGAACTTCGGACTCCCCCAGTTCGTGTTATTGTTGCCATTGCCGGTCGTCCACATGCTCAGGAAAGTGACGGGGTCCATGAAATCTCCGATCCACGCGGAACGTGAGAGGTCATAGTTCTTATTGTTTTGGGTGTCCAGGTAGACCTTCCATTCCTGATTCTCAAGCGTGACCTCAATATTCAGCTCTTCCTTCCACATCTGTTGGATCGCTTCGGCAATCGCACGGTGTGCTTCCAGGGTGTTGAAATGAATGGTGAATTTGGGAAATCCTTTTCCGTTCGGATACCCCGCTTCAGCAAGCAGTTGACGGGCACGCGCCGGATCATACCCTATCCTGTTCAGCGGCTGGTAGACTCCCATGCCAGGCGGGGTGTACCCGGTGGCAGGTTTTTGGTCTTCTCGCAGGATATTTTTTACGATCGTGTCGCGGTCCACCGCGAGATTCAGCGCCAATCGGACCTTAGGATTGTCTAGCGGTTTCCGGACGATGTTAATGCGATAAAAATAGACGCCTTCATACGCATCGATCCGCATGAGTTCCGGATGCATGCGGCGGTAATAGGGGACTTTATCGAGCGGGACATCAGCGGTCTTGTGCAATTGGCCCGCCCGAAACGCGCGCTCCTGTGTATTCGAATTCTCAATCGAATAAAAATTGATGCCATTCAGTTTAACGTTGGCCGCATCCCAGTAGAGCGGATTCCGGACAACCTCGATCACATCGTTCGGATACCAGCTCTTCATCTTGAACGGGCCGTTTCCCACATAGTTTTCTGCCCGCGTCCACTTGCTGTCTCGTGTTTCGATGCTTCCAAATCTTAAAATGGCGGTCGGACAAACCGGCAGCCAGGAATCATGCTGCAACAGAGAAAGGAGATATGGAGTGGGTCCCACCAGCTCTATTCGTAAAGTCCGATCATCGAGAGCCTTCACTCCGACCTGAGCGAAATCGGCAATTTTCCCGCTGTAATAGTCCTCCGCACCTTTCAAAATGAACAGGTTTTCGGCATACTGCGCCCCGAATGAAGGAGTCAGCATCCGCTTGTACGAGAAGACAAAATCGCCGGCTTTGACCGGTTCGCCGTCAGACCACTTTCGGTCCTCCCCGATGTGAAATGTCCAAACAGAAGAGTCCTCGTTATGTTCCCAGCGATCTGCCATCCCGGGAACAACCTTGGTTTGATCGTCGATACTCGGCGCTACTAATCCTTCGACCATCGACATGATGATATGATGCTCTGTGACCCCCTGTGCCTCTTGAGGATCCAGGGTGCGCGGCTCGCTTCCGACGCTGATCAGGAGAATCTTGTGTTCATTCGCCTCTTGGAGAGTAAGGCTGTATCCGCCCTTCGTCGCGGCAGCACGCAGGACGCCCAACCAGACAAGCCCGCCGCACGATAGCAGAGCGAGAAAGAGGATCAGCTTTTTCATGGATCGTATCCATCCTGACGGTTCGCCTTCCTGCAGTTTTTAATGATCGATCGATTCACCCGGTAATCTCTTGGAAATCCGCAGCGACCGGATGGCATCACGCAGTTCCGCCGCGCGCTCGTACGCTTCATCCGCAATGGCGCGCTTCAAGTCCCGCTCCATCAATTCCAAAGGCGTCAGCGGGACAGCATCGCGAACTTCCTTCAGCCAGTCGCTTAAAAATGCCAGCTCGTTGCTCGACTCGATCCATTCCGGTTGGCCGATCGCTCGATAGAAATTCTCGATTTTTGCTTTACCTGCCTCAATCAACCTTACCGCTTCTCCGGTATTGGCGTCCTTCAACTCGAGCGACGCTCTGGCTCTCGTATTCATCATGATGACGTAGGGCCGAAACTGCTCCAACGTCCATTTGGAGTCTTCATCGCTCGCATGTTCCCTGACAAAATCCAACATCTCCAGATTCCGTTCGGTATCGCGAACGACATTCTGAAAATCCCGAAGTTGAAACAGGCTCAAGTAACGGTGGTAATATTGAGCTCCCTCCTGTTGTAAGGCCCCAACGTCTGCTTCCGAAAGCGCGTATGCCTGGTCGCCAGACTTGACCATCGCGGATTTGGCTTGGTGATAATGTAATAAAGATTCAAAGCCATGCGGACGAATTCCATCCGGACGTCCATTCAGCTCCATCTGGATCAAACCAAGATCGATCCTGAGCTGGATTTTTTCGCAGCCGTCGCGTCCAACGATCTTTCGGGCTTTTACCTGCCCCGGTTCGTGCGGCCAGCCTTCGAGTAAGTCATTTAGATCCAGATTGCTCACTGCCTGAAATATCCGAACGGCTAGACAACTTGTCAAAAGAGGTTTCGACCTGGATCAGGATTCGCCGTCGCTTTGCCAGCGAACACTTGGCGCACTCGTGTCCTGTCCCCGAAATATACAGGACACTAGCAAGATTCCGCCAAGCTCGCACTTCGAGCTTGGTGACGGAAGTCCAAATTTTTACCGCCTCGCCACTAGCCCGGCAAAATAGCCCGACGAGAGACGCAAGAAATGGACTCGGCCATCTACCCCGAGAGACGGGACAGAAGTAAACAAGCTGTTGCGGCGTCGGCGTGAGAAGAGCTACCCAGCCTTCTGATCGTCCCACAATCTATTGCTTAGTCTCAGTTGGAGGTTGACCTGGATCCTGCGGCGCAAGCTTGCGGAGCCTCTTTTCCTCCTTCTTGGCCTTCTTTACCGATTCTCTCTTCCGTTTTTCGAACTGATAATTTGTTTTAGCCAATTTGCGATCCTCTTTGGGGGGTCCTGATGATCCAAAGCTTTGCGCGTAATTAGCAATTGCGCAATCCCAAACTTCTCGGCCGCGAGACTGAAAAAGTTGGCCTGCATTTCCGTTAATCGTCTGGCGAGCAGCGACCCCGCTCTTGGGCGATGACTTCAACAAACAAAAGGCAAAAATCGTGCCATCGGAGCCGATTTTTCTTGATGCCCCTCACCGCTTGTATTTAATAGTCGCAGCCTCTCTATAGGCCTACAGCAAAAAGCTCCGGCACGGGTCGCACACTTTCTCATTTCTGTCAATTACATAATGGAATAAAAATTTAAGCGGCACATACATAGGTACTTATGAATATCAAAAACGAATCGCACCTTTTAAATCAAAAGGAGGATTCTACCGAACTCTATCGAAGTCGGGCACGAGATGTTGGCTTCGATCGGCTGATGGACTATTTCCTCTCACAGCAGGATCCCGCGGATTACCAGGAGTTGCTGTATTCTTGTCATTCTTATATTGAGGAGCTGATTGAGGAGCTGGACGCGTACATTTGCAATGATTGCTTGAAGAATATGGAAAAACAGGGCAGCGCACAATGAAGTTCGGCCCTCCCGACAGTTCTACGATTGTGGATAGCGTGTGAATAACTTCGCAAATCCATTTTATTGCATTGGCTGCAGTTGCTATGCGCGCGTTGGTGATACGGCAAAATTGATAATTTTCGAATTCTGTTATATTATCAAATCGGGTGATAATTTCTGGAATGGCCTGCGCTGGACTGTGAATAACTTTTTATTTAACACTCTCAGGCCATCCTTGAACAGCCTACCAGTACTTCTGTCAACGCCTCCGGACGAATGACCATGGCGTCATGGTCGCTGGCAAACTCCAGATACTGCCAGCCGTTCTGACGCCTGACCCATTCGTGCGTTGGAACTAGGGCTCGTACGCGGGTCGGTACAGGCAATGTAAGTCTACCTAAACTTAAACGTCTCTATGCCGCAACACGACCTGGTTCTTGGACTCGACGTAGGAACCACCAACCTCAAGTGCCTGGCCCTCGATGAAGCCGGGACCATTGTCGCTCAAGGATCCGAACCGACCCCACGATCGCATCCCCGCCCGGACTGGACGGACTTCGAACCTGAACCCATTTGGGAGGCGTCCTGTCGAGCCATTCGTGCCGTTATCTCTCAAATCGAGAACCCCACCGCCATTCGAGGCATTGCTGTCTCGAGCCTCGCGGAATCAGTCGTGCCGATGGATTCGCGGGGTCAACCGCTGGCGCCGGCCATCGCGTGGTTTGACCTTCGGACCGTCGCGGAATACGAGTGGCTTCGAGACACGATTGGTTACGAAACCTTGTTCAAGATTTCGGGCCTCAACCCGGACCCTATGTTCGGACTCTGCAAAATTCTCTGGGTCAAAAATCACGATCCCCTCACCTTTAAGAAGGCGCACCATTGGCTCCATTTTGCGGATTATGTGGCATTTCGTCTTTGCGGAATTCCTGCCACAGATCCCAGTCTGGCCTGTCGTTCCCTGGCCTACGATTTGGGCCGAGGGAACTGGTCAAGCGAAATCTTGGAGGCCGTTGGCGTGCCGACCTCTTCCTTTCCTCCTGTCTGTCGGAGCGGAACCTCACTGGGCTTCATCACCCAATCCAGCGCGGCCGCGACGAACCTTCCACGAACAACGGTCGTAAGCGTTGGAATCCATGACCACCTCAGCGGAGCGTTTGCCGCCGGAGGACTCAGCGCCGGGGTGCTATTCGACAGCATCGGCACTTCCGAATCGTTAAACTCGGTTCTTCCAAAACCGGTTTTTGATCAGCGCGTTGCCGCGCAGGGCCTTGCGCAAGGAGCAGTGTGGGTCGACGAACCAACCTGCTATCTAACCGGTGGACTCCAGACTGCCGGCGCAGCAGTCGAGTGGTTTCGGCGAGAACTTGGGGGAAAGTCAAGCATTGCGGACCTTGTGGATGAAGCCGCAGTGGCCGAGGAGGCTGTGCCCGTGTTTCTGCCTCACTTGGTGCGCAGCTTGACGCCCCATCCCGACACGCAAGCTTCGGGGGCGTTCATCGGCATCAAGTCGACGACGACCCGCGGGGCCATGTTCAGAGCGGTGTTAGAAGGGCTCGCTTTCGAGGCCCGAGCGATCGCGGACGCTATGGGCACCGTCGCCGGGGTACTCCCATTTACAAAGATCCTCACAATTGGAGGTTCACTCCAAAACTCTCTTCTCGCACAGATCAAGGCAGATGTGTACGCCTTCCCTGTTAGAGTCAATCCAGTTCGCGAAGCGGTCAGTTTAGGAGCGGCGCTTTTGGCAGGGCTCGGCTGCGGCCTTTTTCCAGATCCCTCGGCGGCAGTGCAGGTTGCCCGTCGAGAAGAGATCGGCGTCGAACCTGATTTTGAGCGCTCCAAGCGGTTAGAAGCGCGCTATCAAGAAATTTACCGCGACCTCTATGGGCAGCTTCGCACCCTGCATCACCACCTGCACGCTTTGGCCCGTTGAGGAGTCGCTCAAATAGGAACGGCTGATCATGCGCAGCCGATGATGCCAGATTGAGCCGCGCCATGCGGTTAGATTTCCATCCGGCTAAGGAAGGCGTAGCTAGCACGCGCGGTCTCCGCAGGATCAGCGGGTTTGTCATGCTCCACCACCATCCACCTTGCGCCCGCCGCGCGTGCGGCCAGCCACAGGTCCCGCCAGTCGAGCACGCCGGCGCCGACATCCGCCCAGCCGTCCTGGTCTTCGTTTCGCCCCTCCGGCGCGATATCCTTCACGTGCGCGGAGATGACACGGTCCCGATAGCGCTGCATCCACTCTTTGGGATCGACTCCGCCCCGTACCATCCAGGCGATGTCCACCTGCCAAGCGAGAGGGCTGTCGGCCGCCTCCTCGAAGATCAGCTCCAGCGCGGTCTTCGCGCCATCCTTCGGTGCGAGTTCCCAGTGATGGTTGTGATAGCCGAAGGTGATCCCCTGATCGCGCATGCGCTCGGCGATCTCGCCGAGCTCGCGCCCCAACGCGCGCCAGAACCGTGCGTCGCTCTGCCGCTGCTCTGGCGGCACGGCGGGCATGAAGAGCTGGTCGAAGCCCAAGGTGCGGCAGGCCCGCACTACCATGTCCGGCCGCTCCCGCACGGTCTCCAGGCTGACGTGGCTGGAGGATACCTTCAGGCCGCGCGCCTCGAGCTTGGTGCACACGTTCTCAGCGTCCTCCAGCTGGGAACCGATTGCCTCGACGTGGCTGTAGCCGGCTTCTTTGACGGCGTCCAGCATGAAGTCGAGTTCGCCCAGCGAGCGCAGCGTGTATAGTTGGATGGAGAGAATGTCAGCATTGTCCATAGGTGTCGTGGTGAGTTGGATCAGACTGGTGCTCAGTCGCTAAGATCACTTTCGCTTGCCAGCCTGGCCAAGGAACGAAGGTAATCCTGCTTCCACCGACGGTATCGCGATTCCACCCAGACAAATCGTCCAACGCACACGATCACGACGCAGACGTAAAATGCGTGGTAGAATGCGAAAATCACGAAGTCATCGGCAAGAATCAGTGGAATATGGATAAGTGCACCGACACCGAATATCAAAAGGTGCACCAGGATGTTGACATCCGATGGGCGTCTTTGCCAAAGCCAGATTGCGCGCTGGCACTCTTCGAGGTCGACAGACTCACTCCGACCTGCAGCCCGCGCGACTTCCAGAGGACCGCAATCGGGAAACTTCCAAAAAGGCCACGAGTCTAATGCACGGTCCCGCATAATTGCAGGTGTTCAAAATAAGCTCACCAACATCGATTTTCACCGACATTTCGATGATTCCTAGAACTATTTTCCCTGCGCATACAGTTTGGTGGCGGAGGATATGCTCTCGACTGCTATACTAGTCAAAGGTAAGATGCTGCATTAGGGCGTTGGAGGATTTGGACCAAAGAAGATATCGACGGTACGAACGCAAATAGGAGGAAGGCCAAGGATACCGGTTTGCGCCGGCCTAGATGAGTCCAATCGGTTAGATCTTGCTCTGCAGAGAATCCCTTGCGGAGTCGTCCGGCTATTGAGATCCAAACCGGTGCGGCCCCGGGAAACGAACAGTGGACGGCCTCATTTCGCAAAATAAAAATTCATCTGTCAGACGCGTGCCAGTAGCCTGATTAACTCGAATTGCCTGACAAAGAAAAAGAGCGCAGAATTGTGAATCGGAGTGAGATCGCTGACATTTTTTGCGTGGCGATGTCTTCGGGGAACGTTCCAGCGCTACTTGAAGAGTTCGTATCCATAGAGACCACCTGGTCTGCAGTCTCCGGAACGGACCCCATCAACTCCGAAAGGCATTTTCTAGGACTTCCCGGTTTGCGCCAACTTGTAGAATTTTGCCACGAGCGCCTGAAAATTGGGGCAGGTGAGATGACGGGCTGCGTCATGAAGGGAGACTGTCTTTTCGCTTTCGGCAAAATCCGCGTCGGAAGTACTGTCGAGGAAGCTTCCGCTGAGACAAGCTTCGTGCTTAATCTTGTCTGGCGTGGCGAGCAGATTGTCTCTGCTCAGCTCCGAATCATGTGGCCCCTCCCTCCCCCGGACGTCGATTCAAGGTAAATCGGCAGACGGGAAAGGACTCCTCCTCCGCCGACACGCGACGTCCTTATCGGGGGGGAGACGGCGCAGGGCGCATTGAGGCCTCCAAGACTCGGTGTCATGCGCTGAAGGTACAACTCCGTTGTCACCGTGTTCAGCGTGTGAGACTCCGGCTTTCCAGCGTCGGTTAGTGCACCGTCTCGCACCATCATAGCGGACACCATAATGATAAGTCCAAAAATAGGGAACGCCTTGGTACGGTCGCTCCAGACCCATCATACTAGCAGCCGCAGTCTTCGCTTGTTCTTGCGCCAACGCGCCAATGCTCGACCCGAGTCCGGCGGCCACCATTAGGTAGCGGAAAATTAGCGAGATCGCCGGCGGCAAACATGTGGTTGACACCCAATACTCTCATGAAGGCATCGACAGAAAGACTTTGGTCCTCGTTACGCGGAACATTCTTCAAAAAAGCCGTTGCCGGTTCAATCCCAATGCCGCTGACAACAAGATCCGCGGTAAGTTCTTGGCCGCTGCTCAGCTTAACTGTCGAGCCCACGCCACGCCGGGTAATCGCCAGAACCTTGGTCTCCGGTAAGAAATCAACGCCTTTTTGCAAGTGCTTTTCCAGCAACAGTTGACCCATCAGCGATCCGAGCTGCTTGAGCAGAGGAATATTGTCCCGGCTGACCACGGTGACACGCAAACCTCTCTCTCGTAAGGCTGATGCAACTTCCATCGAAATGAAGCTCGCGCCGATCAACACTGCTTTCTCCGCCTGCTTAGCCGCCGCGATCAGGCGGTTGGCATCCTCCACGTCGCGAAGAACAAGCGGCTGCAATTCCGAGCCGGGAATCAAAAGCTGCTTGGGTCTTCCTCCGGTCGCCACCAACACCTCGTCATAACGCAAAGAGGGAATAGCGTCTTTAAAGCTAATGGCGTGCTTTTCCGGATGTACACCATCAATCTCTCCTACTAGAAATTCTACCTGGCAATCAGTTAGCAAAGTTTCCGGGCGCAACGGCAGCTGTTTCGAGTCGGCCTGACCGGAAAGATACATTTTACTGAGCAAAGTGCGGTCATACGGCGTTCGTTGTTCCTGGCTTATCATCACCAGCCGACCCGCAAAACCCAAGTCGCGCAACTCTCGCACCGCGGCCGCGGCGGCCGCACCGCCACCCAAAATAGCAAAGGTCTGATTCGGCCTGGAACTGGTTTTTTTGTGGTGAGACGCGTATTTTTCCCGGGGCGAAGATTCAGGATCGACATGGATCTCTTCCCCTACGATCTCCAGAAAATACGATCGCAGCGAATCAAGAGCAGGCGGTTCCAGGAGCGTGCCATCCGACGCCGAAAAACAGCTTTTGTGCCAAGGGCAAATCAGGCGAGTGCCGCATAAAGCGCCTTTGTCGAGAGGTGCCCCGGCATGCGGACAACTCGGGCTGAAAGCATGCCACTGATCATCAAAAGTCCGGAGCAGCAGGATTTTCATGTGCGAGACCTCAACCAGGCGCATTTTGCCGGGTTGAAGGTCAGCGGTGCGAGCGACTGAAATTGTGGCCACATTAAAATTCGCGAGATTGGTCGAGGGCGGTCGTACTTGGGGAAGGGAAAAAGGCAGAAGGGGATAGTCGAGACGATCGACCAACACGATCGGTGGTAAGCCAGCCCCGGCTGCGTCCGCCTAGCGACCTGGGACGCCACACGAATAGCTACCCATGTTACCGTGGGAACGAGCGTCGAAACTTTCGCCTAAGCCCAGCGAAACCTCAATCCAATGAACAGGCGTCATGCGAACTGGTCTATAAACGTGAAGATACCAAAATTTTTCGAACTCATCGGCTCCTCCAAGGAGGGACAAACGGAACCGCGCTTCAGAGTTTATGTCGAGCTCACTGACAAAGACGAACATTTCTGGGAAAGCCAGGCGCTCGGTACACCTGAAGGGCGTGCTCAAATGACGGCGTTACGCACTGGTCTATTGGAAATCTTGCCCAAAGGGACCGAGCTATCTGCGGCACCGGTAACTACTTTCTTCGAAGGCGACAGCGACGCCATTATCGCCAAGGCAGAGCCGGTGATTGCAAAGGACGGACGTCGGGCATGGATCGCTAGAGACCGAGAAGCTTGAAATGCAGCAGAGTCCACGGCCGACTCTGCTGCGGCGGGGCGCTGGTCAGCCCCTTTAACGCCGCTGAGCGTTCTCGTCAGTCGTTCTGGCGGCTCGGCGTAATCGGGATGAGCGGTATTTCGGCAATCGAACAGGCGCTCTGGGACATCAAGGGCAAGCTTTTCGGCGTGCCGGTTTACGAACTGTTGGGAGGACAAGTTCGCGACAAAGTGCGGATGTATACACATCTCGGCGGAGGTCACCTAACTTTTTGATCCAGGAAGACATGCTGACCGATGTCCCATGGCGCTGGGACGTGGTGCAAAGCTCACTCAAAACCGAGAACGGCTATTGGCTTCGATCGCAAGCGCCGGGACTGGGAATCGAAGTCGATGAGGAACAAGCCAGAAAACACCCGTTTCAACAAGAGGTGATGCATACTACAAGGATTCGGGCCGCAGATGGAGCGGTGCTTGATTGGTAGCCAAGAACCCTCCCCGTAACTCAGGTCATGAAAACATAGTATACAAAGGCGCTTCCAAAAATCGCGTCGCCCCCGAGTGGCAATCCGCTTGCAAAAAACTGCTCGTCAAGGAAGAAGCAGCCACCGGTGCGGGAGACGCGCTGCCAGCCGAGCGCCGCTGGCTGCCAATGGTCCGGATCGACAAGGGGGGAAGCGGAAACGTGACCAAAGTCACATGATTGTCCAGAGCGGGAACGATCTCCCTGCTTTAAGGCCGGGGTCCCGGTAGTAAAAGAGATCAAGCTGACCGTTGTGACAGGAACCGGTGAACGGTTTGCTTTCTCCGAATCTTAAGGTGTTGAAGGAACCTAAATATTTCTTCAGCTCGATCTGAACCAGTACTCGGTATTGGCTGCTCTGTTTGTTAACAGTAAGGACTTTTGCGGGGATGGGAGTCATAAACGTCACTTTCTAGTTCAGACTTCGCCGAGATGAGGCCCGTCCTCAAAGCTTCGAGAACGGAGAAGCACCAGGGCAGTAGAGAGTCTGGGACACTCGCCCCTATCGCCCACTAAGTCGAGGTAAATCGCAAACTGCGATCTGCTTGCCCGAGCGACGGAGCATTCTGCCTATGGACAGACACTCTCTGCTTGAGCACCTCATGGTCATCGAGTGCCCGGCGCCCACGCGCCCTCTTGAGCCTTAACCCTTGCTAGACAGCCCGAAGACAAGCGCACCCGGTTAGAGCCAAGGGTAAACCCGATATTTTCGAGCTTGTGAATAGCGTGTGAATAAGCTCGCCGATCCGCTGTGTTACAGGACGACCGAACTGGAGGACTATGACATGTCTGCGCTTGCAGCGAGGACAACGCGAAACATTCCAGTTGGCAGCAAGCTTTCTGGAACGCCTCGTGCTGGGTTGTGAATAACTTTCGCATATGCAAGAACACCGTGTCGCAATCGCTTCAAAAGACCATGAGCTATAGGCGTAGTTGGGGCAATTTGTCGCCGCGCGAACTCCCTCCGGCAGATCGCTATCAGATTCGCGACTCGACTTTTGAACGCTCGCTAACCTAACAATTGCCGAGTCCTTCTTATCACCTTTTAACTCTCGACTCCTATGAGCAATATTGGCTTTATCGGTCTAGGAATCATGGGCGCGCCCATGGCGCGCAACCTCCAGCAGGCAGACCACACCTTGTTCCTGCATAGCCGGAGCGGCGTGAAGGACCGGGCGTTGCTGGAGGGCGGCGGCACCGAATGCGCGTCCCCCGAGGCCGTTGCAGCGGCGGCGGATATCATCATTCTCATGGTCCCCGATACGCAAGATGTGGAGCGCGTGCTCTTCGGCACGGACGGAGTAGCCACCGCCCTGACTCCGGGCAAGATCGTGGTGGACATGAGCTCCATTTCGCCGCTGGCGACAAAGGAATTCGCACGCCGCATCCGGGACGAACACGGCTGCGCTTACCTCGACGCCCCGGTATCCGGCGGCGAGGTCGGCGCGAAGGCGGGCTCGCTCACCATCATGGTCGGCGGAGATGCGGAGGTCTTCGAACGCGTCAAACCGCTCTTTGAGCGAATGGGCAAGAACATCACGCTAGTGGGCGGAAACGGCGACGGGCAGACCTGCAAGGTGGCCAACCAGATCATCGTCGCGTTGACTATCGAAGCCGTCGGCGAGGCACTAGTACTTGCGGCCAAGGCTGGCGCGAATCCGGCAAAGGTGCGGCAGGCCCTGATGGGCGGCTTTGCCTCCTCTCGCGTGCTGGAGGTGCACGGCGAGCGAATGATCAAGCGCACGTTCAATCCCGGTTTCCGGGTCGAATTGCATCAGAAGGATCTGAACCTGGCGCTCACCACCGCCCGGCTGCTCGGAGTGAGCCTGCCCAATACGGCCGGCTGCCAGGAGTTGTTCAACGTCTGCGTCTCCCACGGAGGCCGGACCTGGGATCACTCGGGATTGGTGCGCGCCTTGGAGACCTTGGCTGGGTTTGAACTGGGCCAGTCAACCAACCCAGATCCCTGAACCTGCCCTATCTCTAGCCGATCCGTTTTACTTTCTCTTGAATCGCCGCCTCGGCGAACTCGCACTTCGAAACGCCGGCAACCTTGGCAGCTCGAGCGAGTTGCGCGTATATCTGCGGGGAGAGCATCAATTTGACCTGTCTCTTTCCAAGACGCGGACGGCCCGCGCCGGACCTGCGGCCGCCGCGCTAAACTTTGTCTTCTTTCTTCCAGGCTTTGGCTGAATTCATCAGTTTTTCACCAAGCGTCAGCATCCCCATTCAACTGAATGTTCGCTTCGTCTTAGGCGATCGGATCGCGCAGATCAATCTCCACGCAGCGATAGCCCCTGGTTGATGGCCGGAGGAAGTTGCCAGTGTCAGTTGTCAGTGGGATTGCCGGTGTCACTGGCGGGGCGCATTTCGATGAGAGAGATATCGAAAAATGGAAATTCGAAGGGGCTCGCACCTAAGATTTCTCAATGCAATGACCCACGTGGCCGAGCGAAATCCAACTACAAGAAGGCGAGCCGCGTTTTCGGCGGCATCACCACGGCGGACTGCGATGAGCAATTTACGTTCGGCAAAAACGACAAACCACTCTACATCCAGGGGCCGTCGGACTCGCAGGCGCGCGTCGGGAGAATTCTGCGCGCGCTCGAAGCCCGGTGCGGCGAAGGCGGCTACCATTACATCGTTGCCGCTGATGACTTTGAGCCCCTCGACGCCGAAGAGGAAAACGGCGAAAGCGCCGTGACCGATCCTGTCGGTCGAACAGGGCTCGACCGGATGGCCGCCGGGCTCCGCGCCAGTCAGCCCGGCATGAAGGTTCAGATCAATCCGCCGGGTCGCCGAAAGGTTTCCGACATGATCTGGCTGGTAGCCGAACCGCTGCTGGAGTCCGGACCGGATTACGAATTGAAGGAAATGATCCTCAAACTCACGACGTTGGCTTGGAATTTCACCCTGCTCGACCCGATTGAGCAGCGGAAGATGCTCGTGGAAATAGCCGATCTGTTCCAATGTCCCGATGGAATGGAGATATTCTACTACCTTGCAGACCGTAAGGCGCTTCTCTTCCCCGAAGAGGAACGCCTAATCTGCAAGGTCGAAATGGAGCCCGCATTATACGGCGATGTGGTAGTGCGAGCTGCGTCGGCGATGTTATAATCTTCTAGTCAGCTTTTGGACAACATCCCCGCTCTGTCTTACGCTCTTGCCCAGGAATGAAATATTCTAGTCAAGCTCTGGTCAGAGCGCGCCCAAAAAAAGAAAAATAAGTCGGCGCCCAAGCCGAAAGACCCGATTCGATCCGTCATCGTCAAAGGCGTCCAATACTGGATGGTCACCCTTTCGAAGCACGGCGGCGGGCACAATCGCCGATATTTCCGATCCGGGGGCGAGGCCAAAACCTATCTGGAAGAAAAACGGGTCGAGCTGTTGAATCAGGGTACAGCGTCGCTCGCCATCACCGATTCGCAGCGCGTCGCGCTACTACCGCGAGCTGGTCCGCCCCGCAGATGCCCGTAAGTACTGGAACCTGCGGCCAGAAACTACGCGATCGATCATTGGTCTCGTGCCTGTAACCTGCGACGGGAAGCTGCTTCTCATCTGAGGAATTCTTTTTTCTCGTCGCCACTTCACTGGTAGATTGGAAACATCCAAACAATTCGCGCACAGCTTAACCTATGAATGAACGAATCGTGATTGATCCGAAGATCTGCCACGGCAAGCCGGTGATTCGCGGAACGCGGATGCCGGTGGCGCTAGTTGTGGGAAGCCTCGCAGGGGGTATGAGCTTTGAGGAAGTTCAGCGCGAATATGATCTGAGCATCGACGACATCCGGGCGGCGTTAAAATTTGCCGGGGAATTGATCGAGCAGGAGCAGTATCATCCGTTGCCGGGCTGAGATGATCGATGCGGTTTCTAATCGATGCCAACATGCCTCGGCTCACCGCCGAGCTGCTTAAGCGTTACAATCATGAAGCCGTGGATGTTCGTGACATTGAAATGGGCGGCGCCGCCGACAGCGACATCGCAGCTTACGCGCAACAGAATACACTAGTGCTCGTGACACGCGACTTTGATTTCGCCAACATTCGCAATTATCCGCCGGCGCAATATCCCGGGCTTCTGGTGCTGGAACTGCCGGACGACGCAATGGCGACATTCGTGCTCCGAGTGATTGGGTCGTTTGTTTCGCAAAAAGAACTGGTCGAAGCACTGTCGGGCCGCCTCGCGATCCTGGAGCCGGCGCGCGTGCGCTTGCGACCGCCACTGAGTTGAACACTGCCAAAGCAAAACGCTATTTCCCCCCAGCTGGTCAACCAACGATCCTCTGCAGCCCACTTGCCGAGCCGACGCAAGCGGTGGGTTTACGATACGAAAACTTGAGCGAAGCGAAAAATGCGCCGAGCGGCGCTGGAGCTCTGGTACTCTTAAGGAAGCCGAAGCCAAGTACCCATAGAACGTAAATCAGGGAATCAAAACGGTTCGCAAGCACAACGGCGGACTACATCCCTGCCAGTTACCTTCCTGTCGGACCAATTCATGGCGGGTTTCGTTGAGAAGTTGCCTGAAGGTCCTTTACTATCAGCACAATGCACGGTGAGGGGATCGAACCCCCGGACTGCTCTCCCAATTTTGCAGTCGTGTCAAACCGCTCGCCTCTCTCCTTACGTCTAAGAATACTACGGTGAGGGAGGGATTCGAACCCTCGGTACCCTTTTGAGGTACAACGCTTTAGCAAAGCGCCGCTTTCGACCGCTCAGCCACCTCACCTGGATTTGCGGTGGGAAGGCTATATCCACGAGACGTTGGGCGTCAAACGAAACCTTTGACGGCAAAAAGACGACGCCTCGAGAAGGCACTTAGGTCCGATACTCAAACGGACATACTTGTGCAACTGAACCCGAGCGCCAGTGGATCAACACCTCCCCCTTCTTCGGCCGGGCCAACTGCCACTCCGCCAAAGCCATGGATCGCCCGAAATCTCACCCGCCAAAGCGCTGGTGAGAATCTCGCGATATCTCGTGTCGCGCTTGCTTTTTTGGTCAAGCCATTCGAGGACTGCAATCCTATGTTTCTCAGCCGCTCAGTCGTCGCCAGCTCAATTTTGCTGTCGACCCTTGTTTGTGCCGGCGCAGATCCTCCGCTGGCACCTAAAAAAAACCATGAAATTACTGAGGCCGGTCATACCAGGAATGATCCCTTTTTCTGGCTCCGGCAAAGGGATAATCCTGAAGTCTTGAAATATCTGGAAGCAGAAAATCGCTACACTGAGGGCGCGCTGGCGCATATCGGGAAATTGGAGGAAACGATTTACCATGAAATGCGCCAACGAATTCAGGAGAGCGACATTTCGGTTCCCGAAAAGATTGACGACTACTACTATTATTCCAGAACGGAGACGGGGAGACAGTACGCGATCTACTGTCGCAAAAAGGGGAGCCTTGACGCTAAAGAAGAGGTGCTCCTCGATCAGAACGAATTGGCCAACGGCCAGAAATATTTTCGGATCGGAACGTTAAGCGTCAGTCGGGATCATAACCTTCTCGCGTTCTCGACGGACACGGACGGCAGCGAAACCTACGTCCTCCGGATCAAATCTCTCGAAACAGGAGCGTTGCTGCCGGATGAAATCAAAAACTGCAGCGGCTCTTTCGCGTGGGCCAACGACAACAAGACCTTTTTCTACGACCAGCTCGATGCCGCTCATCGGCCGTACAAAGCCCTCAAACATGTTTTGGGAACCAGCGTCGATCAAGATCCGACGGTGTATGAGGAGAAAGACGACCGTTTCTTTCTCGATCTATCCAAGTCGCGCGATGAGAAACTCATTTTCCTTTCGGTCGAGAGTGAACTCTCCAGCGAGGTTCGGTTCCTGGATGCGGATCGGCCTGCTGGGGAGTTGACGCTTATCCGTCCGCGCGAAAATGAACTGCTCTACCAGGTCGAAAATCACGGTGACCGCTTCTTTATCGTCACCAACGAAAATGCCAAGAATTTTAAAATAGTCGAAACTCCGGTTGCTTCGCCGGGCAAGGAACATTGGAAAGACTTCATTCCTTATGATCCGGAGGTCAAAATTGATAGTGTGGACGCTTTTGAGAATTATCTGGCCATCTCGGAGCGACTGAAAGGACTTCCGGCGATTCGGATCTATGATCTCAAAACCGGAGAATCGCATGAAATCAACTTCGACGAGCCTGCTTACGAGGTCTCGCTGGATCGCAACCCGGTATTCGAAACCAACATTGTCAGGATCAACTACAGTTCGTTTATCACCCCGGATTCGGTCATTGACTACGATATGGCTTCCCGCCAAAAGGAACTTCGGAAAGAGAAAATTGTCCTCGGCGGGTACAACAAGGGCGACTATGGTTCGGAACGCCTCTTTGCAAAGGCGGACGATGGCGTTGAAATCCCGATTTCACTGGTCTACAAAAAGGGCTTAAAAAAAGATGGCACTGCACCCCTGTTGCTCAGTGGGTACGGGGCCTATGGGATATGCTCAGACGCAGATTTCAACTCAAATACGATCAGTCTGCTTGATCGAGGATTTGTTTTCGCCATTGCGCATATTCGTGGCGGGGGAGAACTAGGTCGAACGTGGTACGAAGACGGGAAGCTGTTAAAGAAGAGGAATACATTTTCGGATTTTATTTGCTGCGCTCAATATTTGGTTGATCAACGCTACGCGGCACCGAAGAGGGTGGCGATTGTCGGCGGGAGCGCTGGTGGTCTATTGATGGGTGCGGTCATGAACATGCGTCCAGACCTGTTCACCACAGTCATCGCCGTTGTTCCATTCGTCGATCTGCTTAACACCATGTCGGATCCTTCCCTGCCTCTCACGGTGACCGAATACGAAGAATGGGGCAACCCGGAAGATCCGAAATACTTCGATTACATGGCGTCCTACTCGCCCTACGACAATGTCGGTGACAAGCAATACCCAAACTTGCTAGTAACCGCTGGATTGAACGATCCCCGCGTTAGTTATTGGGAACCTGCAAAATGGGTAGCTAAGCAACGAACGCTGAAACATCAAAATCGAATTCTGCTATTGAAAACCTATATGGGCGCGGGCCACGGCGGCGACAGCGGTCGATTCGACCAGCTCAAAGAGGTCGCCATGGAATACGCTTTTGCGGTAGACACCTTGCGCGTCGACAGACCTAAGGGGAGTTCGCAATCTGGTCCGCGCCGGAGCGATTCATCCAGGTAGGCGTTGAGCTGTGGCATTGTGTTCTTCAGCCACGCGAAGCCCGGAAAGTAAGCCGGGACGGCTCACCTACTCTCCGTTGTAAGTAAGGCGTCTCGCTTTAACTCCAGCCTCCATTCCTGCTTCTGCCATCGACGGCTGAACTGATTCTTGGTCAACGCGCGATGCATGGGGACATTTCGTTCATCTGTTTCCGCGCACAGAGTTGAATGACCTTGATGCTTCATCACCGACCAGGCCTCAAATAAAAGGAACGAGGCAATGTTCTGCCCGCGATACTCTGGAATGACTCCAATAAAACCAACGGTTGGTTCTCCAAACGCTACTACCGGGAAGATGATTCCAAGGTTGTGTCCGTCCGGAGCCAGAGCCACCCGCCACCAGCGCGGGTCGTATCCGGCAGACTCCATCATCTGCAGCGTCATTTCTGCATCCGCAATCCCGCCCAGGCGTCGCCGATAGAATTGAATCTGTGAATCGCCACAACGCTCTGACGTCTTTTCGATGAGGGCAATTATTTCGGCCCGCTTAAAATTACCCACTTCGGCGGATCGATAAGCCCGCACTCCCAAGTCTGGGGGACCCGCGGATTCGAACCGCACGACCTTTCGCCAACGGCGAAATCGCGCCTCAGAGAGGACAAACGCCTCGGCGGAATCCTCCGCAATGGCGCAATAAAGTTCGCGGGCCCCCAGAACTCTAGCTTTCTCGATGGCCAGCTGGAAAAGTCGAAGTGAATCGATTCTTCCATCGGGTCCGCCGTGCAGCCGGATGATCTCGAGTGGAAGGTTGAACTCGCTGGGAGCTGCCAGGGCCAAGACGCTCGCCAATGCTTCGGCTTCAAAACCGAGGAAGATCCACTCCGGCTTCGTACAGGAGAACTCCAGTAACCTGGAGAGACGGCTCCAAGCTTCCTCACGCAGCTCCAAACGGAGAATCTGGGTATCGGATTGCCGGGCGAACCTGTAGCTGCAGCGTTTCATCAGTATATCGTACGATGCGATATCATCGAACCGCCCAGGCTAAGGTTGTCTTAAGAAACAAACCAATCCGCGCTTGGCCCCGGAAACAAAGCAAGGAGGGTTTCGACTACTTCGGGGCGAGCCCGAGCTGATCTGCGCATCCTTTCATCGCATCTAAGACTATTTGAATGTGTTGCTCCAGGGTAAAACCCAGGCGAGTTGCCGCATGTTCAATTTCTTCGCGGTTCACGGGCGCAGCGAACGCTTTGTCCTTCCATTTCTTTTTCACAGATTTGACTTCCACATCGAGAATGCTCCTCGACGGGCGAACGAGAGCGACAGCGATCAGAAACCCCGTCAATTCATCCACCGCCACAAGCGCCTTCTCCATCAAGCTTTCAGGCTCAGCTCCGGTGACTTTTGCGGCGTGCGTGAGGATTGCTCGGACGACAATCTCGTCAACTCCTTTCTCCCTGAGAATCTCTGCGCCTCGGTTCGGATGCCCGTTCGCGGATACCTCCGGATAACGCTCATAGTCAAAGTCATGCAGTAACCCAACAACACCCCAGAGATCCGCATTGCCGTCACATCGAAACGCATAGGCGCGCATTGCAGATTCAACAGACAACATGTGCCTCCGGAGCGATTCGCTCCCAGTGTATTCGCAAACTAACTGCCACGCTTCATTTCTGGTAGGGATCATCGTGAAATGATCATCGATTAAAGCGCCAGGGAGGAGTTCTTTTTTGGGCAACGGCGCAATCATTGTGCAATTGACCATGGGCTCATCTCGCGTTAAACGTAAAAGCTCGCAAAAAGCTATGAATGAACAAAGGTAACTGGGAACCAAGAATCTTTAACTGGCCTTCGCTAGAGGGTTCTCCTATGCCATTGGGAGTAACTTACATACCCGAGGAACGAGCCTATAATTTTGCGCTTTACTCCAAGAACGCGACGGACGTAACGCTCCTGCTTTTCAACGCGGAAAACCATGTAACACCAGTGGTCGAAGTCTGGCTCGAGCCGTTGAGCCATAAGACTAAGCGTGTTTGGCATTGCAGGTTGAAAGAGAACGATCTCCATGGCGCCAGTCACTATGCCTATCGCGTAGATGGTCCCATGGACGATGGTGCGACTCCCCGGAACGCTTTCGATCCAGATAAATTATTGCTCGACCCTTATGCAAAAGGAGTTTATTTCCCTCCGTCTTTTAACCGCGAGGCGGCAAA
This sequence comes from uncultured Verrucomicrobiae bacterium, assembly GCA_963782115.1. Lineage (GTDB taxonomy): Bacteria > Verrucomicrobiota > Verrucomicrobiia > Chthoniobacterales > JAFAMB01 > JAFAMB01. The sequence goes on along the minus strand of CAWAIK010000006.1, from coordinate 273,989 downwards.
ACGTCTTGGAGCAAATGCGGGTCAGGCACCTCTCGGGATTTTTCGTTTTTACGCAACGAATTTTGATTGGAATGGGGACAAATCTCCGCTGCATTTTTCGGACGCCATTATCTACGAACTTCACGTCAGAGGATTCACCGCCAGCCGCTCGAGCGACATCGCAGAATCGCTCCGCGGGACCTACGCCGGTTTGATCGGGAAAATCCCCTACCTCAAAGAGTTAGGCGTCACCATCGTCGAGTTGATGCCCGTTCATCAATTTGATCCTCAGGAAGGCAACTATTGGGGATACATGACTTTGAATTTTTTCTCGCCGCACCTCACCTATGCGTCGAGGCCGGTGGACGCAATTACCGAGTTCAAGAAAATGGTGAAAGCGCTCCACGCGGCTGGCATCGAAGTCATTCTTGACGTGGTCTACAATCACACCGCGGAAGCGGACCATTCGGGGCCCACCTATTCTTTCAAAGGGATTGACAATTCAAGTTTCTATCTCCTCACTCACGACGCCGAGCGACCGTACGCCAACTTTTCCGGCACAGGTAATACGCTGAACTGTGCCGACCCATTCATTCGCAATCTGATTCTGGACAGTCTCCGGTACTGGGTAACGGAAATGCACGTGGACGGCTTTCGTTTCGATCTGGCATCTATTCTCACTCGATCCGAAGACGGTTCGATCGATTGGAATGACCCACCGCTGCTCTCTGCGATACGCACCGACCCTGTTCTGAGCAAGGCTCGTCTGATAGCGGAGCCGTGGGATGCCGGCGGCGCCTACCAACTTGGCACCAGCTTCCCGGGCATGTTCTGGCACCAGTGGAACGGCAAGTTCCGAGATGATATCCGCCGTTTTGTCCGGGGAGATCTCGGTTTTGTGCCGCACGTTATGCGACGACTTTACGGTAGTGACGATCTTTTCCCGGATCGGATCGAGGAAGCGCGTCGCCCATTTTACAGCATCAACTACATCATTGCACACGATGGACTTACGCTTTACGACCTGGTCTCTTACAATGAACGGAGAAACGAGGCAAACGGCCATCAAAATACCGACGGACCGGCGGACGACTATAGCTGGAACTGCGGATCGGAAGGAGATGATTATGTTATGCCGGATGTCGTTGCTCTACGAAAACGCCAGGCGAAGAATTTCTTTTGCCTGCTGATGCTCTCCAACGGAATACCGATGTTCGCTGCCGGCGACGAATTTCTGCACACCCAGGGAGGGAATAACAATCCATACAATCAAGACAACGAAACAACCTGGCTCAACTGGGCTCGGCTTCGACAGCATGCCGATATTTTCCGTTTCTTCAAGCTCATGATCTCCTTTCGCAAAGCGCACCCGACCATCTGCCGCAGCAGATTCTGGCGGGAAGAGGTCCGCTGGCGCGGTGTGGGCCCAACGACCGATCTTTCTTATCACTCTAAGAGTTTAGCTTACTATCTCAGCGGCAAATCACAGCAAGACGTCGACCTTTACGTCATGGTCAATGCCTACACTGAGCCGCTCAGCTTCACGATCTTTGATGGTCTGCACAAACCCTGGTGCCGTGTCGTGGACACCAGCTTCGCGTCCCCGGAAGATATCCTTGCGCCCGGAAGCGAAGTGACAGTCATCGGTTCCAAATATTTGGTCGAACCGAGATCGATCGTGGTGTTGACACAGTAGCCTGGAAATCTCCCATCAGATATCTTGCGCCATGTCAACCAGACGTTCCCACTGAAGAGAAAGCGCCTCGAGTTCCTGAGTTACCGAGGTTAACTCTCTGCCGGCTTGAGCGGGGCGCACAGAGTTCTCGTAACGGCCAGGTTGCTCCAGAAAGCCAGTCAGCTCTTTTTGACGGAGTTCCAGCTCCAGGATTCTCTCCTCGATTGTCGACAAGTCCCGTTCAAGCTCTTGTCTGGCATCGGAACGTCTTTGGCGTGCGTCAGCTTCCAAGCGCTTTTGTTCCCTGGCCTTTGGACCGGATCCGGAACCAGTTTCGGTAACAACCGATTTCCCATCAGCGACGAGCCCTGCGACCTCAGATTTGGTCCCAGTCTTTTCGAGGTAATAATCATAGTTCCCAGGATAGAACGTCAAAACTCCTTCTCGGACGTGCAAAACTGAAGAGGCAATCGCTTTGATGAAATAGACGTCATGACTGATGAATACCAAGGTTCCCTCGTACTGCTGAAGCGCTTGAACCAAAGCTTCAATGCTTGCCATATCGAGATGGGTTGTCGGTTCATCCATCAGCAGAAAATTCGGCGGGTTGAGCAACAGCTTTGCCAGTACCAGTCTGCTTTTCTCTCCTCCGCTCAGCACATTCACGGGTTTAAAGACCTCGTCACCACGAAACAAGAATGCTCCGAGCAGCGTCCGCACGATCTGCTCCGGAACCTGTTTACCGCAATCGGATGCTTCCTCCAGAACCGAGTGGTCCGGATTCAGTGTATCAACGCGGTGCTGAGAACAGTAACCAACATGAAGATTGTGCCCAAGTTCGCGTAACCCGCTTTGGACAGGCAAAACACCAGCCAGAAGCTTTAATAACGTCGATTTGCCGGCACCATTCGGACCGACAAGAACGGTGCGTTGATTTCGTTCCACGGTATAATCGAGATCTCGGTATACCACGGTTGGACCGTAGGCGTGATGAACCCTCTTTAGCTCGAGCACCTTTCGGCCGCTGCGTTCCGGCTGCGGAAAACGGAAAGCCACATGCCGTTCACCGGAGTCCGGTGCTTCGATTTTGTCCATGCGCTCGATTTGTTTCCGCTTGCTCTGAGCCTGGGACGCTTTGGTGTTTTTTGCCCCAAACCGATCGATGAAAGTCTGCAACCGTTTGATTTCTCTTTGCTGGTTCTTATAGGCTGCCAGGGCCTGTACCTGCCGTGCAGCTTTCTGGTTTAAATACTCCTCATAATTGCCGCGGTACGGTATCAGTTTGCGTTGATCGATCTCGACGATTCGTTCAGCGAGTGCGTTGAGGAATGAGCGGTCGTGCGAGATCAGGAGAATCGCTCCGGAATAAGCACTAAGATAGCTCTGCAGCCAAACGAGCGATTCCAAATCGAGGTGGTTTGTTGGCTCGTCGAGAAGAAGCAAATCCGGCTCCGTAACCAGCAGACGTGCGAGGTGCGCTCGCATAATCCATCCACCGCTCATGGTCTTGGCCAGACGCGCATAATCTGTCTCTCGAAAGGCCAAACCTTTGAGAATTCGTTTGGCCTTCGCTTCGATCTGCTGGAAATCAGCGGAGAATGAAACCTCCTCGTGTAACAGTTGCTGATCTTTCGATGCCGGGCCGGGAGACATCGCCGTAGCCATCTGCAAGACGGTATCGTCACCGACCGGTGCGCTCTCCTGCGGGAGGAACCCCACTTTTACCCCGCGCTGCAACGCCACCTCCCCGATGTCGGCTTCGTCCAATCCCACCAGAATTGAGAACAAAGTCGTTTTCCCAGCGCCATTCGGTCCGATCAAGGCGATTCGGTCGCCACGATTCACTTGCAGCGAAGCATCCTCAAAAAGAGTTTGGCCGCCGAAAGATTTTGAAAGCCGCGAAACCGTTAACATAATGCCGGGAACGAATATCGAGGCCGCGTCTGGTACTCGCGACGGTGCCAGTTACTCTGTATTTTAAGCCGCTTTCGGCACTTCCGGCTTTTGTGGCGTATCCGATTAGTGTCCCGTCCCCGAAATAGTTTGTATTTATTATTTTGGGGCGGGACAACGCACTAAGGTTGTTGCGCCAATACCCCCAGCACGTCGCGCGCACTGCTTGTCGGTCGATGCATGTGAATCCATCCAGACCAATTTTCCATCCCTGAACAAATAAGCCTGACCCGTCGCGAGGCTGTTCATGATAAGAGGTACGCCGAACGCTGAAGTAACCTTCTTGTCTCGATCAGGCCTCTTCCCAGACTACTGCTTCTGCTCCTGCAACATTTTCTCGAATTTTTTGACCTTCGGCGCAACCACCACTCGGCAATATCCCTGTTCCGGATTCTTCGCAAAATAATCCTGATGATACTCTTCCGCTCTGTAGAAAGTACTGAGCGGCGCGATCTCGGTCACGATGGGGTCGGACCACTCTTTTTGCGCTTCACCCTTCACCTTTTCAGCGATCGCCTTCTGATTCTCGTCCTTATACAGAATGATCGACCGGTAGGAACTCCCCACGTCCGCGCCCTGTCGATCCAAGGTCGTAGGGTCATGAGCGCGAAAGAATTTCCGAAGCAAATCCTCGTAACTGACGACAGCGGGATCGAATTCAACCTGGATTACTTCAGCGTGGCCGGTTGTTTCGCTACACACCTGCTCGTAAGTCGGATTCTTGGTCGTTCCTCCGGCGTACCCCGAAAGCACGGACTTAACCCCATTGACCATCTTGAACTGGGCGTCAAGACACCAAAAACAGCCGCCGCCGAAAACAGCCGACTCCAGTTTCGACGAGGATTTTGTATCGTTCATTTGTGCAAAGGCAACTTTGTCCGATGTGGTGAAGCAAGCAACAATCAATAGCGCGGAAGTGATCTTCATAATACCGATAACCCAAACGAACGGAGGCCACAGAAGGCGGGTTTATTCCACCCTCGCCTCAGGTCCTGGACTCCTTCACGACGAGAACCGGACACCGCGCATGTTCTACGACGCGTTGGGCCGTGCTGCCAACCAGCAACCGCGAGATCCTGCCGTGGCCGTGCGATCCAATGACAATCAGATCGACATGAAAATGATTCGCCATGAGGACGATCTCATCAAATGGATATCCGACGCGCAGAAAGGCCTCGACTTTGATCCTCTTAGTTGAAAGCTCTTTTGCGAACGATTCAAGGTTCTCTCTGGCGTCTTGCTCGGCGGCGTCGACCTGCGAGTGGACAGCCGCGGAGTTCTGCCTTCGGCGAGCATAAGGAGTCACCACATAGTCCGGTATCTGGAAGACGTGCAGAAGGTAAATAGTCGAGTTGTATCTGGTCCCAAATCTCGTCGCGTACGAGACGGTGTTTTTGGAATGCTCGGAAAAATCAATCGGAACGAGAATTCTGTCATAAATGAGCTCATTTTCTTCCGTCGCGATTTGAGGGCCTTCATCGCTCGCAGCATTGTCGCTTGAGGATGGCTTCGAGAGATCGTCTTGCGGCATAACAGGTTTAGAGAAGGACGCTAAGTCATACATTGCACGAAAGCACGCATTTAAGCAGTAGCCCTCAAGCTCTTTTTTTTGTTGAAGCGCAGGCGACGCGATGCGACCCGTGACGAACTCACCAAAAAGGCAAGCGATATGACAACGCCCTTTCAGGACCGAACCGACGCGGGGAGGTTGCTGGCAAAAAAGCTAAGTCACTATGCCGATTGCCAAGACGTTGTGGTGATGGGAATGCCGCGGGGCGGCGTGCCTGTGGCGTTCGAGGTCGCGAAGTCACTGCGAGTTCCGTTGGATGTCTTCGTTGTGCGCAAGCTTGGTGTACCGGGTCACGAAGAGTTGGCGATGGGCGCCATCGCGTCGGGCGGTATTCGCGTCCTCAACCACGCGGTCATCCGCTCGATGCGTATTTCGCAGGAAGTCATCGACGCCGTAACCGAAAAAGAGAAAGATGAACTGGAACGGCGCGAGGTTGCCTACAGAGGACACCGCTCTGCCCCAGCAATCAGAGGAAAGACGGTCATTTTGGTTGATGACGGCATCGCTACCGGTTCAACAATGCTCGCCGCGGTTGCCGCGTTGAAGCCCCAACAACCCGCGCGAATTGTCGTTGCCGTACCGACGGCGCCCGCCGAATCCTGCGATGAACTGGAACAAGTCGTAGATGAAGTGGTCGTGATCGTCCGACCAGATCCATTCTACTCGGTTGGCCACTCCTACGAAATTTTCGGTCAAACGACCGACGAAGAAGTACGAGAGTTGCTCCGAGACGCCAAGCGCCCTGCGCAAAGCGTATAACGCGGAACAGCCGCAGAAAAGTGTCAACTGGACGGCCAGTTGGCGCATCCGGCGGTCGCGCAAAATCCGCTGTTCCCTCGCGGAACGAAGTTCGGTAACTTCAGCCCTATGAACCCGATCCAATGGTTTCGCGATAAGAGTCGGCAACTCCTTCAACTTAAGGATACTACACACGCGATTGCTTTGGGCACGGCGATCGGAATGTTCTTCGGGTTCATGCCCCTTTGGGGATTCAAAACGCTGCTCGCATTGGCGGTCTCCCGACTGCTGCGCGGAAATCTCCTGGCGACGGCCATTGCCGCGACGCTGCACGATATTGCCCTCCCTTTGATGCCGCTCCTGCTCCGCTGGGAATACGATATAGGCTACTGGCTTTTTAGCCATCCTCATGAACTGCCGCCCAGCCTGCGCTTATCGCATCAACACCCTTCGGCCTGGTTCCATTGGTCAACGTTCCTCACGGTGGGCCGGCCAATACTGCTCGGTTCATTGGTTTTTGCGGCTCCCGTTGCGGTAGCTACCTACTATATCACTCTCGCATTAGTCAAACGGTCGCGGCCCAAAACAGCTGCACCCGCTGAGGTGAAGTCCTCCAACATTTAATTCAAGAGTCGGTTCGTGCGGCCTGCGTGCCGCCAAAAATTGCGCTGGAGCCAGCCGCCTGCACCAGAAGCCGGCCATGCCCGTGAATACGCTTATTCATGTGGTAATAGGGCATCGTGATTGCAAAAAGTGGAGCGACCTATTCTGGGCTGAACGCGGGCTTTCGCCACGGCACGCTCCACTGAAAAACTTAACCTTGGTTTTGGGAGTGAAAACATCTCATTTATGGGCGGCCTATTGGCACCAGTCCGCGGAAAATCTGTCTAGGAGCTCGGTAGGGCAAAGTACCGCTCTGGTAATCTAATTGCACACGATCGATCTGGTATTCGCACTTGGCAGAAGCCGCGGCGATTTGGGCTTGCAGAGCGATTAATTGCGCCTGACTTAGTTCGATAATCGACGTCTCGCCGGCGCGGTACTGCGCCTCGGCCAGCTCCAAGGCTTGCTGCGCAGTCGCCGCCAGTTGGTCCGCCACGTTAATGTTTTTGAGGGCGGTAAAGGCATCATACCAAGAGGAATTTACCTCTTTGACAATTTGATTTTCTTCCTCCTGAAGAGACTTTTGTTCGGCGCTTGCCCTTAAGGTAGCTTCCTTCTGACGAGCCCAAAGCAGGCCTCCGGTAAAGAGAGGAACTTCGAGGTCGATACCAAGTGCACCATAGTCCCCATATACGCCCGGATCGCCTACGGTCGTCCTTCCAATACTGCCTAGCGCTTGAATCTTCGGGAATCTTGCGTCCATCGCGGCTGCCGCCTCCTTTTGGGCTCCCTGCACTTGATCGCGTAACGCAACCGCTTCAGGCCGCAGCTGTAAGGCTTGCGAAACCAGCATGCCAACGTTCTCGTCCGGAAATTTAAGCGGTGGCTGGTCGTTCAGCGAAAACCTTTGCACTGCTTTAAACCCCATAGCCTCGGAGAGTTCGGCATAGGCGACCTCAACCGCGTTTTTCGCCTGGAGAACCAGCTGGTTGGCTTGTTCCAGATTCGCTCGTGCATAGGTCAGATCAAGATCCGATTTCAGTTTGCTTTGGGCGAGAGCTCCGATCTCGTCGTAGACGACTTGGCGAGAGGATACTGTCTCGTTTGCCACGCGTAGAAGCGCCTGAGCCTTCAAAACGTTAAAATAGGTCCTATCGACCTGGAGTACCACCTGCGCTCTTGCTAACTGTTCCCTCTGCGCTTCCGACAAGGCCTGAAACTTCGCGGCGGCCGTAAGATTCAATGTCCGGCCAAAATCGAAAATTAATTGACTGATGTTGAGCCCATTTGACTGCCGATTCAGAATGGTCGGGTTGTTGAGACCTCCAGAAGCTCCGATGCGTATATTCGTCCCACTGGTACCGACTGCGGCCACATCCCCAACCACCTGTGGGAAAAGTTCGGAGCGAGCTTCGCGAACAACCTGCTGAGCGGCCTGGGTATCAAAATAGGCTCTCCCTAGTGCTGGAGCCTGCCGAAAAGCAATTGACTCCGCTTTTTCCAGAGTCAGCTTCTGCGGCGTTTTAACGGGTCTCGAATACCTGCTTACATCCTTCGAATGCCGGTTGAGCTCCTCCGCGAATCCGCAGCAGCAAACAAGCGACAGGACAACGAATAATCTTCCTATCATGTCAGCTCAGTTTAGGGGATTAGACCGGCTCTGGATCGACAGGTGTACTATCACGCCTAGTCTGTTTTCGCCGCTGAATGACCAAAACTGCTGACGGCACGATCAAGACGGTCAGCGCCACCGAGACAAGCAGCCCCCAATGATCGAGCGAGCCAATGGCGCGTACGCTTCAGTGCCGGTGCCGAGTTTCAGGGCCATTGGTAAAAGTCCGAAAATCGTTGCCAGCGAAGTCATTAAAATCGGCCGAAGACGAACCCGAACGGCATACTGTACCGCTTCTCGGAGCGTCATCCCATCCTCGACCAAGCGATGCGTGAACTCGACAATGAGAATGCTGTTTGACACCACGATGCCGACCATCATGACGACCCCCATCAAAGACATCACGTTCAAGGTGGTGCCCGTCAAGGTAAGGATCAGCAATACTCCGCTGATACCTGGCGGAACCGCCAACAGGATGATGAAAGGATCGATAAACGACCGAAACTGAGCTACCAGGATCAGATAGACGAGCAGAAGCGATAAAATCAGGCCAAATCCAAAGGACTGTAGCGAGCTGTTCATCGCCGCGGCACTGCCGCGCACATACACGCGAACGCCCTCCGGTTTATGAACGTGGGCAATAGTTCGGTCCACTGCATTCGCTATCTTACCTAACTCCTCGCCAATGGGCGCCACATAAACGTCGATCACGCGCTGAAGTTGGTAATGGTCGACCTCCGTAGGCGCTTCCACTCGGGTCAAACTAGTGACTGCATCTAATCGAGCCGGGTTCTTTTCGTAGGAAGCGCGAATTGGAATGCTCTTCAAATCGGTGAGCGACTTGACGGTAGCGTCGGGGTATTGAACCGTCAGTAGATAATCATTTCCGGTACGTGGATCGACCCAGTAGCTTGGAGCGATCACCCCGTTAGAGGTCAATGCGGTGATGACATTACTGACCACCTCCTTCTGACTGAGCCCCAGTTCGTCCGCGTGATACCTATCGATTGAAAGGTGAAGTGCCGGCGCATCAATATCTTGCGGAATGAAGGCATCACTAACCGCCGGGATCGCCTTGACCTGCTCGCGAATTGCTTCGGCCGTCGCGTAGGCTTGCTTTAAATCAGAACCAGTAACCTGGATGTCAATGGGGGCGGGTAGCCCCATGTTTAGTACAGCGTCCACCAGGCCGCCAGACTGAAAATAGGTCGTGAGTTCCGGCGTCTCCTTTTTCATCGCCGCTCTCACTTTTTGCATGTACGCATAGCTACCGACCCGGTGATCGTCCACCAGACCTACCTGGACGTAGGCTGTATGGGAGGCCGAATTACTCGTGTAAATCGATGAGAAGCCGGGTGTGGAACCGATGTTCGACACGATCAATCGTAGATCGTGCGGGTCCACCAGACGTCGAACCAGATCTTCTACCTTCTTAACCTCCTGCTCTGTGATTTCAATCCGTGTTCCGGTCGGCGCCTTGAGATTGATAGCGAACTGGCCGGGGTCCGTCCTCGGGAAATAGGCGAATCCGAGTTTGGGAATAAGGCCAAAGCTGAGAAGGACCATTCCCAGGATTGCCATCACCGTGCCGATCGGCCGCGCTAAGGCCATCACCTGGACGCGGTCGAATCCATTCAGAAAGGAGGAAAAATGTCGATTAAAGCCGGCATTGAAGCGCCTCCACCATCCTCCGCGCATTTTCTTGCCGGGCTCGGCTTGAGGCGCATCGTTCTGGTGAGCTTTAATTAGCTTCGCGCAAAACAAAGGCACGACTGTCATCGCGACAAAGTAGGAAGCAAACAGCGAAAGCACCACTGAGAGCGCCAACGCGGTAAAGAGAAACTGGCTGACCCCGTAGAGGAACGTGACCGGGAAAAATACGACTGCCGTGGTGAGGGTCGCCGCTAACACGGGCAGAGACACTTCCTTGCCTCCTTTTTCTGCTGCCACCTCAGGGGATTCTCCCAACTCCAAGTGGCGAAAAATATTCTCCAGGACCACGACAGAGTTGTCGATTAGGCGCGAAAACGCCAGCGCCAGACCGCCCAGAACCATCGAGTTGATAGTATTGTCTCCGAACGACAGAGCGATGAAAGCCGCCAATACAGAGAGCGGAATCGAAAGAAACACGGCCGCGGTAGCTCGGAAATTGCCCAGGAAGATCAGGATCATCAGCCCGGTCAGCACCATACCGATCACCCCTTCATGAATCAGATTTTCAATTGCCGTCTTAACAAATACAGATTGATCAAATACCACTTTTGCCGCTAGCGATTTTGGAACGTCCACCAGATTTGCGATGGCCTTTTTAATCCCATCCACGACCGCTATGGTATTGGCGTCTCCACCTTGCTTGAGGATCGGTATATAGACAGAACGTTGACCGTCGATCCGAACCATGCTGGTCTGGATTTGCGCGCCGTCCGCAGCATGTCCTACATCGCCAACCAGTACCGGCGATCCAGCGACCATTTTCAGCGGTAACTGATTTATCTCATCGACCGTGTTCAGTTGGCTGTTGGTGTAAAGACTATAGTCGAATGGACCAATTTTAACGTCCCCTGCGGGTAAGATCAGGTTGGAATCGTTGACTGAACGCACTACATCCATCACGCTGAGTTGGTGGGCTTCCAGCTTCAGCGGATCGACGTAAACCAAGATTTGGCGGTATTTTCCTCCGAATGGCACCGGTACGGAAGCCCCCGGAACGTTGGCAACCTGGTTGCGCACAGTAAATTGACCTAGGTCGCGAAGCTGCGTCTCATTGAGTCCCTCGCCCTTCAGTGTGATTAAACAGACCGGCAAACTCGAGGCGTCGAATTTCAGCACCACTGGTGGTAACGTCCCGGGCGGCAGACGCCGCAGGTTTGCCATCGCCAGATTTGAAATCGTCGTCACATCAGCATCGGCGTCGGTACCCGGTTGAAAATAAATTTTGATCAGGCTCACTCCGGGGAGCGACCGCGACTCAATGTGTTCGATTCCGCTTCCCAGGGTAAAGAAACGTTCAAAGCGTCCAGTAATATCGAATTCGATCTGTTCGGGCGGCATGCCAGAAAAGAATGTCGCCACCACCACCACGGGAATTTTAATCGATGGAAAAAGATCCACTGGCATCCTGACCATGCTGGTGACACCGACCACGGAGAGGATCAGACAGATGACGATGATCAGGTACGGGTAACGAATCGCAAATCGTGACATAAACCAAAAATTTCAACCAGAAACGGTTCCGGCGTTTAGCCGCGCACGCCCTTTCCAAGTGTTACCGAAAAGGTTTCCGGCCAAAGAAGGTCATTGAGTGTTTCCGCCGAGACTTGAACATGCATCGGGGTGATTTCTTTAATCGAAAGTGGGTACGTCGATGAGCTTACCTGTCGCTTTCTGACCTAACTGAATTCCCGGCTGTCTACCAACTAACACCAATTCGTTCTCTGCCAGTCCCGAGCGAATTTCCACCTTATCAGGAGTCTGCAGCCCAAGTGTAACCGCTCGCTGTTCGAGGCGATGATCTCCATTGAGAACCACCACTGTCGGCTTCTGGCCTAAACTGACTGCTTGGAGCGGAACGGTCAGAGCGTTCTTGCTTTGTTCCAGCACTAACCGGACACTTGCATACATTCCCGGGGTCAACCGCCCGTCAGGGTTAGGTACTTCGACTTCGGTTTCCATCTTTCGCGTCGAAACGTCTACCCGCCCGGAATAGCGAGAGATCTTAGCCGGAAACGTTTCGTGCAGTGCATCAACCGTTACTTCTACAGGAACGCCCGTATGTATTTTTGGGACGGCTGACTCAGGAACTGGAAAATCAAGTCTCAGCAGACTATCTTCGGCCAATTCTACTAACGGCATCGCTTGGGTGTCGGAAGCAGTTCCTGCCTGAATTAACGCGCCGGTATCGGCAAAGCGTTTTGTAATGACGCCGCTGAAGGGTGCAGAGATAGTGGCATAAGCCACCAGCGTTTGTATTCGTCCCAGTTCCGCCTGCGATTCGTGGACGTTTTCACGCGCGGAACCCAACGCTCCCTCCATCTCCGCATCTTTATCCTTTGCCGCGTCCAGTTCCTGCTCCGCCACCATGGCCGGGTGAGACTTGGCAACTTCCAAAAGGCGTTGGTAAGCCAAGTGAGCGTCTCGATAATCGGCTTCTGCGCGTTTGACCTGTTCCTGGCTCTTAGCCAGAATCGCCGATGCCCTGTTCAAGTCGTCATTTAACTCTGGAACCTCCAACTTCGCCAAAGGTTCACCCGCCTGGACATGGTCTCCGATATCAACTCGGATCGACTGCACGTATCCGGAAACTTTGGCGTGTACCAAGACTTCCTGATAAGGTCGAAACTCGGCATAAAGCGCAGTATCTCTGGTTAAATCCGCCCGGCTTGCCTTCGCGACCGGAACGGTCTGAGAACTGGCTTCCGCTGATTTGTTATCGACTTTCCTTCCTTTTGAAAACACCGCCCACCAAACTAGGACTAGGATGGTGACGATGGTGAGCACGCCGCCGATACTGAGTGCTGCTTTGAAACCGAATCCCCTCTGGCGCGATTTGACAGGTTCTTTAGAAACTGCAGGTAGAATCGATTCGATCATACAGGTAAAATGTGAACGAGTTCAGGTTGCCAGTGGCAGTTCCACGATAAATCGGCAGCCCCCGTTGGCCTGATTTTCTGCCTTCACTAAACCACCATGCGCGGTGCAGATGGATTGAACGATCGACAGACCAATGCCCGCCCCTTCGATCGCCCCGAATCGAACCCCGTCGGCCCGGAAGAATCGATCAAAAACATGCGGCAAATCGCTATCCGGAATTCCCGGCCCGGTGTCAGAGACTTCCAACTGAGCCCGCCGGTCAGATACGTTCACCCCGATCGTTACTCTTCCGCCGGCCGGTGTATACTTGATCGCGTTATCCAAGAGATTAACCACCACTTGCTTGAGGCGAATCCGATCCCCTTCGACTTCCACGCGCCCCTGCGCTTGTGCAGTCAGCGTGACGTGCTTTTCGTCAGCCAACGGAGCCATTTGGTCTTTGGCGCTAGCGACAAGTTCAGCCAAGTCTAGCCTGACCCGCTCCATCTGCGCGGTTCCGGAGTCCATTCGGGAGAGCGATAGCAGGCATTGAACAATTTTTGATAGATTCTCCGTTTCTTCGATCAGGCTGTAAATTGTCTCTCGCACATTCTTCGACAGGCTATTGTCCAATAACGATGTTTCCAGCTCTCCACGGATTATGGTGAGTGGGGTACGCAACTCATGCGAGGCATCGGCGGTAAATCGATTGATGCTCTGGAAAGACTCGTCCAGCCGGCATATCATTTGGTTCAGCGTCTTCGATAGACTTGCAATTTCATCACCCGTGTCCACGACCGGAAGGCGTTTGTGGAGGTCATGCAAGCTGATTTCCTCAGCAGTCGAGGTGATCTTCTTAACCGGAGTTAGAGCCCACTTAATCACCAAAAACCCGCCCCAGATTGCCGCCGCCAGGACCACGAATAAACCGATGAGCATCGAAAATAAAAACCTGCGCAGGACATCTTTTATCGGCAAAGCAGAACCACCCACCTCGATCACATAATTCTGGTGCGCCGTCACAAACGGCACCGCGGAAATCAACAGGTCATTGTTTCCCACGTGTTCAATGCGAGTGAATGCGCCGGAGAGAGTCTTAGCCGGCTGGGGAACGGCCTTTGGATCAAAGCTTTGATCGTTCGGCTGACCAGAAAGGTAAACGACCGTACCATCGCTGCTGCTGACCCGGATGAACCGGTCGTTGGATTCTGGTGCGTATCTTGTCTCGATCTCGCTACGAATATAGGTTTCACCGTTGCGGTCGATGTTCGCTAGCAGGGTATTGGCGATCCGCTCCGCCCGATGGGAAAATGATTCCGTCAAATAAAGTGAAAGGAAATGGTCCAGACGCCAGTAGCAATAAGTTCCAAAAGCAAGCCCTAATACGACTAATAAACCGCCATACCAACAGTCAACCTGAAACCGATCGAACGCGTATTCATGCCTTAGTATGCCGCCAGGTCTTTTGGCAACTGATTGTCAGATAGCTTGCCGGAACATTTGCTGCCATGAGCTTAAATCTCCTTCGGCTTGTCCGCACCAAGCTCGCTCATTCGTCGCGGGCCGTGTTAAACTGCGGACTTCTCGGAGGTTCGTAAAAGTTCTCATTGTCTTTCCCTGGGCGACCGCTTTTCGGATTGCCAGGTACGAGCAACCTGACGTTAGTACTCCCGGGTCCGGTCGTCGTGCATCCAGCGGATAGCAACACCAGAGTTCCCGCGATTGTCCGTAAGAGGAATATACCCTTTATTTTTATTGCCATTCACCTGCCTTCTCCAAGGTCGGATCGTCCCTAATCCTCAGTTCTCCATCTCTTCGCTGAGTTTGTACCCGGCATTCCGAAATGTATGAATTAGTTTTTGATGAAAAGGCTCGTCGATCTTTGCACGTAGCTGCCTGATGTAGACATCTACAATGTTAGTAAGGCCCTCAAAGCTTTGGTCCCACACGTGCTCCGTAATCATCGTTCGCGAGAGCACCCGCCCGGAATTTACGGCCAGATACTCCAGTAAAGAATACTCTTTAGCGGTTAGCCTGATAGTTATGCCGTTTCTTTTGACCTGATGACTCATCCGATCGATCTCCAGACCCGCGATCCGAATGGCATTCGAGTGATTCGTCTGCCCTCGTCTCAGCAAGGCTTTGATCCGGACCAGCAACTCCGCGAAGGCGAACGGTTTGGTGAGATAATCGTCCGCTCCTGCTTCAAAGTTTTTCACTTTATCGTCCACCGCATCACGCGCCGTTAGCACGATGATCGGTACCGTGGTATTATGGCGCCGCAGCCTCGAAATGAGTTCGGTCCCGCTCAGTTCAGGGAGCATCAGATCCACGATCAGAAGATCATACGGAGTTTGCAGGGCCATTTCGAGGCCCGTTCGGCCATCCCTGGTGTCGTCGACCGCGAACCGTTCCGCCTTCAGGCCCAGGGTCACGAACCGCACAACTTTTTCTTCGTCTTCAACAATTAAAAGTCGCATCTTCCTGCCGTTTCTTTATACGCGTCTTCTGGACGGTGCAATGAGTGCAACGTTAAATTTCCCTCATAAACTTCCATGGCTTTTTGCATGATTCCGGTTTACCAATGAACCAAAAAGTTGTCGCCTGACGGGTTCCGCGCCTCAGAAGCCAAATCTGCTCCCAACTTTTGAGTTAATACGCGGACGTGCTCCAACCCAGCCGCCGCGAATCCCCCGAGATAGAACCTGAGGCGTTTCGTCCTTATTTGCCTCCCATCTTCGTCGGAAAGCCTCGATAGATTCCCGGCCATGTCACTCAGGCGCTCGGTTTCCTTCAAAAGGTCTAACAGGTTTTGGGCAACTCCCACCGATAAGCGCTTATTTTTGAACAAATTAGCGAGCTCTGCGCGGACCGTTTCCAGTCGAGTACTCGGCTCCAGAAAGGCCTCAGGGGGGAGGCCTGCCCCAACATGGAATGACTCCTCCAATCGACCGACCATCTTGTTCACGATGACACTTAGCCTCTCGATTTCACCGAGGAGAGCGACACTTTTGCTGCGCTCATTGGGAGGAACTACCGGCAAAGCCTGCACTGCCAGAAAGATCTTGCGAACGGGAACTAGGGCGCGCTTAACAAATATGCAGCTTCCCAAGGTTGCTAATGCCAGGCCAACAATAAGTCCCACCAATAGCCTCCTCGCACTCCCGCGCAAGACGGCCCTAACCGATCGCTTAGGCGTGCCCACTTCGACGACATACTTCTTTCTTCCGATTGTCAAAGGTACAGTAGCAACAACCGGGAAGGCGCCGTTCGCCATGCTTCGGACACTACTAGTATGTGAGTTCAATTCCCGGAGAACATTGATCGGTGCGGTCGCCTGGGTGTCTGGTTTCGCCGACAAATCCCGCACCGCACCGCCACTCCGGTGCACAGAAACGAAGCGATCGCTTACTTCAGATTCATAATATGTCTGGTGCACGGCTATTTGGCCAGTCTTGGCAAACACCCCGGCTATCTCCTTCGCTCGGATTGACAATTCCTTTTTCACTCCGATCGAGAGGCAGTAATCAAGACATTCGTACGTGTAGGCCCCAAAGGCGAGCACCAGCACCACCAGGAGCCAGTCATACCACCCGGTAATCCTTACAACTAAAGACGACCCTCGCACCATTCCCTCCTATTCTCGGTTGTCTCGAATCCGCAGCGCCAGGCCTTTTGGATCGGCTCACCCTGCACCATAGGACTCATAGAACGTACATCGAACTAACTGACTAGATTCTTGATCCGCATTTCAGAAGCCGCTGGAGGGACGCTCAGCAGTGTTCTTTGTGTAGCCTGCTAATTTCGCCGGCTACTGAACATTTTACTGAACATTTGATTCCGGCCCAAAGGGCCACGGTCTATCGAAGCTTCGGGTCGCGGTATTGTATGTTCTGGGTGGGATCTGAGCATAGGCGCCGGCCGAGGATTGTTTAGTGGCCCCCTGGGTAGTTGAGCAACCGCTCGCCCAGAGAAGGGATGCCGTGATGATCGATAGCGAGAGGAAACCAGTAAGCTTATTCATATGGCATTAGGGTGTCTCGATGGTAGAGAGGAGCGATCTCGTGACGCATATATTCGAGTGTAGTGAGCCGCAAAGTAATCTTAGATGTTAATGGAAGTAGTATATGGATGCTCTCTCTGTAACCCATGAGCAGAGACAATCAATTAAGCTAACATTAAGATTTGGTAATGTTCGCGGTTTTGGCAATTCGCGAGCACCGGCACGGCAGAGGCTTCGCAACCGCTTGGTATGGGCTGAACAGCCCTGACGGCGAGAGCAAGAAAAGCAAGATCCGGCGACATTCCAAAAAAACTCACACTGGCCCATGGAACGATGACCGGGAAGAGGGGTAAAGTTCGCGGGAGCTCCAGCTCATCCGCCCATTCAGGTCGCCGCCACCTACGCATGAAGATCCTGGAATTGCAGCGCCAATACGGCTTGAAGGAAATCGTCTTGTGCGCAACCGGAGTTTGATGAGCTCTCAGCATCGCATCGGTCAGCACAGTAACTCAGATCTGGGCGCTTTACCGCCAGTCCGGCTCGAACGGCACGAAGATAAGGGCGATTTGGGATGGTTCTTCACCCCGAAGGAGTCATCGCCCTTTCAGGGCGCGTGAAATGCAAGATGAGAAAGACTAAGTCAGCAGTAAGAAACGGTGAGACAAGGGAAGAAGGTGTCAAATCCTACCCATGCGGGTCCGCGCCCGTGTGGAAAACGTTGGCAGAAGTTCTGGGCCTGTGCCAGAGCGGACGTAGCCAGTGCGCAGCAGCAATGCGGCGTAACGACGGGGCCGGCCAACGTTACTCCGGGGGGTGGCGCTTCGGCCTGATCGACGCGCGAGTCCCCGCCCTGACGGCGAAGCGCAATTGCGGGTTCCTTCCTGCAGTTCCTGGCGGCTTGATGCGGTTAACCCGCCAGGCTTTTCGGGTGCTACGCGTTGCCACCTGGAGAAAATGGCCTCTCTCATCTACCATTGAACTCCCTCCTCGTCGACAGCCTCCGGCTGTCGTAACCGACCGCTATAAGGCAGTGCCGAAAAGTGGTCGCCACGCGAGGCTCAGCGGAACGAGCCACCTTCGGCCCGCTGTTTGGGGAACTCAGCTCGATCAAAGTAGTTGCCTTGACCCTCGGGCCAAGGGAATGAAAGGTCGTTCCGTTGGAAGTTCCGCTGGTCAGCCCGGTTTCGGGGTAGTTAGCTCCTTGGCTCAAGCCGCAGTCGGCCCAGGGCGTGCCTCTTCACGCCTTAATCCAAGGCAAGCTAAGCAACACCCCTTTAACCCCGGGCACCGGCCAGCGGGACGGTTAGTGAATCGACAGGTTAGAAAGGTTCAGCCGTGAAGGCTCACTCCTTGATTGGCAGAATCGATATTGGTCTCATGCGTGACGCCTTTAAGGCCGTCAAGCGCAATCGAGGCGCCGCAGGGGTCGATAAGGTTAGCATCCAGATGTTTAGTGCCAACCTCATGGATAACCTCCATGCTCTGATGCGGCAACTCAAAGATGGCTCTTACCAGCCCCTGCCTCTGCGCAGGGTCTATATTCCTAAGAATAGAGACAAAACTGAGTTCCGACCCCTCGGCATTCCGACGGTGGTTTCATATTGCACCTCATTCAACGGCCTTTTTGGATCGGCTCCATTTCAATTCGGCTGGAGGTGGTAATCCTAGCCTTTAACTCTGATTCTTTTTGCGGACTCATGGTAAGCCAGTATGGGGCAGTCTTTGTCAGCCTGCGGGTTGGGATATGTCCCCTTTGGATCCAGTTGTGGACGACCCCGCTGCCGACCTGAAAGTGCCGAGCCAGTTCTTTGACGGTAAATTCTTCGGGTCGCTTCAAAACAGGCGCTGGGATTTCGTAGCGATAACGAATCCAATGGATCATGCTATCGGTGAATGGCTTGCCTTTGGCGCTACGTAATTGCGCTTGATTGAGTGTCGCGGCGATCTGCAAGTCGGTCATCGTCAGGGCCAAGGTTCGGACTTGGGTAACGATCGATTCGGGATAGCGAATCCGTACCGGCATGGGCACAGGAAGATCGATCATGAGATCCTCAATCGCGCCACCCTGCCACCGAATGTGGAGGATTGCTTTTCGTTCAGCCCGGAGTTTTTGGACGGTCAAATCCTTGATTAATAAGCGCAGCATTCGCTTGCGATCTTTGGCTGAAGTCGTCTGAGCTTGCCACAATCCCGGGAGATCCTCGGCCATGGCCAGTAACTCGGCTTGCTGCTTGGCGCTCAGTTCCAGTCCCTGTTGCTGGCGATACTTCTGGTAATCGTCCTTGAGCCGCTGCGTTTCTTCGAGGGCTTGGTTCCAACGTTGCTCTAATGTGGCGGCCACCAGACGATGAGAGGGATCGACCTGTTCATAACGTCGCCGGGCTAACTGCCCTTGATAATCGAGGCGTTCAATGCGCATTCGCCATTGTCCGTCAATCGCCTCGCGGCGCTCTTGCAGTTCGTTGACTGCTCGCAAAGCGATCTGGAATTGTTCGGGCTGGAGCACCTCCAGAACGCGTTGGCTCACGGCTTGATCGACCAGATTAGCCTGAATGTGAATGCAGTCCTCCTGGTGAATCGTGTCCTGAGAACCAGCAGTGCATTCGTAGACGGGATAAATTCCTCCGTTGCCCTTGTAACGAGGTGAAAGCCGGCGGCCACAACCACCGCATAGCAGCAAGCCCTGGAGCAGGGCCCGACCTTCGCGTGCGATATTAGCCAAGAGCTGATCGGGTTTGTTGGTTTGGTTGTGCAACAAAATCTGTTGGTTCTCCAAATACTCCTGCCAACTGATGTAAGGCTGATGATGGTCCTGGATCAGCACGCTCCAGGAATCGATCGGCTGCTCGAGCACCCGGGATTGGATTTGGCCCTCGCTGGAAAGAGATTTGCTCGACCTGAATCGGCCAAAAACATAGGCCCCTGCGTAGGAAGGATTATTGAGCACTCCCAGCACGCGGCCGTGCTTTAAGTTGCCCCAAAGCAGTTTGCCATTCCAAACTCCACCATAGGAACGCTTGGGGAAGCGGAGTTGGTGTTGAGCGAAATGCCGAACCACGCCGTAGGCGCTGCCGGTTTGGCGGAAGAGTTCGAAAATGAGTTCGACCGCACTGTGAACCTCCTGGTCGGGATCGATCAACACGCTCCCCGGCTCCTCTCCATAGACGTAGCCGACTGGTAAAGGAAAACGCAACTCTCCGCGCCGGGCTTTATTGCGTTTGCCGCCCTGGAGGCGCGCGCGAATGAAATGCAGCTCGGC
Source organism: uncultured Verrucomicrobiae bacterium (assembly GCA_963782115.1). GTDB lineage: Bacteria > Verrucomicrobiota > Verrucomicrobiia > Chthoniobacterales > JAFAMB01 > JAFAMB01. The sequence continues at coordinate 254,028 of CAWAIK010000006.1, read as the reverse complement.
TTGGGACATGGTTCCTTTGAGTCCGAGCAGAAGCTGATCGTTGAAATCGGCCGGATCGTAGCAACCATCCTCGTCCAGGAGTAAAGTGCCGGTAAGAGCGCAAATCTCGAGCATCCGGTGCCAGTCGCTGCAGGAGCGCGACAGGCGAGAGGCTTCCAATGCGAAGACGGCGCCGACTTTTCCCAGAGAGACATCGGCCACCAACGTCTTGAAATCTTCGCGGTTGTTGCTCTGGGTGCCGGACAAGCCTAAGTCTTGATCCAGCACCCGAATCCGGCGCTCTGCCAGCCCAGGTTCAGGGCTCTGTCCTTGAGGGCGTATTGCCTGGCGGTGCTCTCCTGGTGATGGCGCACCTGGCCCATGGTCGATTGACGCAGATACACATAAGCCATCTTCTGGTGATGGTGGGATTGGATCTTGGATATCATGAGCGATCGGCTGAGGCTGAGATTGTTGTGCTAGGTTGGCTTGCAACCAGCTTTGCAGAAAGTTAGCGACGAGCATCCCACCTCGATCAACTCGGTCTGCGCTTCGTGCGCTACGCCGATGACTTCGTCGTGCTTTGTCAAAACCGCTCCCAAGCCGAAGAGGCTCGGTCCCAAGTCGAGACTCTCCTGGCGCAGCTGGGACTCTCTTTGAGTCCGCAAAAGACAGCGATCACTTCCTATGGAAAGGGTTATACCTTCCTGGGGTTTATCCTGTCCAACCGTTCCAGGCGCATCCGACCCAAATCCCTGGAGATGTTCAAGGATAAAGTCCGAGCCATTACCGTCAGAAAACACAATCTCGACCTTGAGATGGTCGATCACCTCAATGCCTTGATTCGCGGCGTCGCTCAGTACTTCTGTGCGTCCTTTGCTACTAATCGGGAGCAGTTCCATAAGCTTGACTCCTGGATCCGCATGCGTGTGCGGGCCATGAAGTTCAAGCGAAAGAACACTCTCGACTGATCGGCATAGTCCCAGCGCGTTCCCTTCTCAACCAGGTTGAGACGGTTCGGTGCATCTCGGTACACCTTGTTGGTCGACATGTGAACAAATGGCGCCTCCGGGCAAGCGCGCCGGGCAGACTCGAGAAGATTTAAGGTACCGACCGCGTTGACATCAAAATCGTCAAAGGGGCGGGTCGCAGCCAGGTCATGACTAGGTTGCGCGGCGGTGTGAATGATCGCGGCAGGTTTAATTTCTGCAACGATGTCCAGTACATGTTGCCGATCTCGGACATCTACTTCGCGGAGACCTCCCAACCTTCGCTGCAGAAAAACGTCATGACTTCGCTTCCGATGAGACCGCTCGAACCCGTCACGAGTAGCTGATTCAGGCCGAATTGATTCAGTGGAACAGGGGCGCCGTCAAGTAACTAAAAGTTCCCGGGAGTCCGCGCTTCTTTCCACTTTGATCTGACGGTTCCACGAACTTCCTGAAACGCGCCGTTAATCCTTCAGCGAATACCGCTTCAGTCCCGAGAACTGGACCAGAATACGGAAGACAAACAACGGATTATTGACAAGGTAACGCTTCCAAAGGCGTTTCGGCTCCTGTGTCAGACGGAAAAACCACTCCAGACCGTTACGCTGCATCCAGAGGGGTGCTTGCCGAATTTTACCGGAATGCATGTCGAATGCCGCTCCTACCCCGATCATCACGGTGGTCGGAAATTTATCAAGATAGGCCGCCATAAATCGCTCTTGCTTCGGGGTACTGAGTCCTACCCAGCATATGTGAGGCCGGGCTTCCTGCAACCGACGGAGAAGCTCGGCCTCCTCATCGAGATTCAGCGGACGAAAAGGAGGCGTATACGTTCCGCAGACGGAGATGCCTGGAAATCGCGCCGAGAGCGCAGTTCTCAGTTCATCAGCCACCCCGGGCCCGCCACCATAAAAAAAGTGCCGAACGGAACCATCCTGAGTTGCCGCGCAAACCTCGAGCATCAAATCCGGCCCGTACACTCGATCAATGTCTTGAAATCCCTGTAACCGACCGACCCAGGACATAGGCATGCCGTCGGGCGTGTTGAGAAAGGCGGCGTTCAGGATCCGCCGAAATTCCGGGTCCGATTGTGCTTCGCTCACGCCATGGATACCGGTGACTGCGACGTAGCCTCTACGATTTTGCCGCACAGCCTCCAGAATCAGCGCAGTGGCACGGGAGAGATTGATCGCACTCACACCGACACCAAGGACATTCACTCGAGTCATAGATTTGAAACATGCATCTTGGCCGACCGGCCCTGGTGATCGGCCCTGGTGATGAAGTCTGACTATTTAAATTCAACCCGCTGCTGTCAACGCCCTTTCCCAGCAGCCATGGCAGAAAGTCGGACTTCTGATTCTGCCAGCTGCAAGATTCCCGCGAGCTTAATTTGAGCGGACGGCGCCTCGGAACCGCGGGCACCGGCTCCGCCGATCGGTCGCTGGACAAGCAAGTAACTTTCGCAAGATAAAAATTCTATCCGAAACCGGAGAAAACTCGATCCGCAGGGCAGATGAATGTGCCTCGGAAAGAGACCTCGAAATTCATAACGATCAGTTTAAATTACGATTCAGGCGAAAGACTATAGTTGTTGCAATAGAAGTGACGGTTCAAAAAAGAATCCTTGCCGGATCGAAGATCGAAGAGAGATCCTCGACGGGAGTCAGAGCCCAATGAGAGAGATCTGAGAGAAATCTACATCTCACTCTGACCAAACGAACTTGGACGCTGCGATGAGGAGCAAGCTTAATTTGAAATAAATCTACCTTCAAAATAAATCTACCTTCAAAAGTACGTTTGCCGGCTTTAAGAGGCCCCGGGGTGGAAAAGGGACTTTTCGCTGGAGTTGCATCCAAATCAATGGTAAAGCACCTACCGCCTGGGGGCTTCTATGAGCATAGCAAGGGGTAGCTATGGCTTCGGGTGTTTAACGGCTGTAACCGGCGTCTAAGCGCTTGAGTTCGCCATATTCTTTAAGGGATCACAGGAAACTGACCATATTACCAATGAACGCTCATCTCCTTGACTACTGGCAAATTATTAAGATCCGGATTTGGTTGATTGTTCTCATTTTCCTGTTGGTGGTGGGTTCGGTAGGTGTCGCCACTTATTTCGAGCCTCGCCAATACCACTCCTTCGCAACCATCGAGGTGCAGGCGGACATGACGCCGGTCCACATGCTCGAGAATCAGACTGAACCGCGGGCGCCTGAGGACACGAAATTCAGCCAGACGCAAATTGAGATTATTTTACGGAAAGGGGTCCTTTATCCAGTAATCGAACGGCTGAACCTGACATCCAAATGGGCTAAGAACGGGAAAACGCTGACCGACGGAGTCGCCTACGACAAGCTGCGGTCGATGCTAAGCCTTGAAGGGGTCAGGAATACGAATCTTATCCAGATCAATGTCTTCAGCCCTGATCCTCAGGAAGCGGCCCTGCTGGCAAACACGATTGCCCAGGTGTACATGGAGCAGCGGATTGCCGAGCAGACGACGATTATCTCGAAAAGTCTCGAGCAATTGCGAGATGAAGTGAAGCACAACGAAGAGGCTGTCAACCAAGCCTACGCCGAAGCATCAAGGCTGCGCACCGAAGCAAACGTTATCGATCCCAATCCAGACAGCTTAGACACCAATGGCAGGTATGGGGTGGAAGACACCAACGTGATCACGAATCAGGAAAAGGTCAACGAAGCGAAGTCCCAGGTTGCGATGCTTCGCAGCAAGACCGAGCAACTTGACCGGGTACAAGGGGAGGATCTGATGCGAACCTCCGGGCAGCTCAACCTGAACGATCCGATTATTCAAGCAAACCTACCGGCGTATCAAACTGCCTTGGTGGAGAAGGAAAAACTGCTCAATTCTGGTCTCGGCCCCAACCATCCTCAAGTAAAGGCTTTGCAGGCCCAAATCGACACTATCGGGGCACAGTTGCGGCAACAGATGGATAGCCTTCGTAAAGGACTCCGGACGCAGCTTGCCATTGCCGAACATACGCTAAAGGCCATGGAGGCAAACCTCAACGCCAGTCAGAAGGAGCAGCAGGTAACGAAAACCAGCAGCGCCGAATATCTGAATGCAAAATACAAATACATCGAAGAACGCAAACTTTTGGAAATGGCGAAGGCTCGGCTGAATACCGAGTCGATGGAGCGACGGATGCCTCAGAGTGCGGCATTTGTCCGGGACTGGGCTGAACCACCCCTGTTTCCGAGCAAGCCGAAAGTCAAGATCAACATGCTTCTCGGAGTTGCCGCGGGCATCATTCTTGGTATTTCGCTGGCTTTCTTCCTTGAGTACATCGACACCAGCGTGAAAACGATGGACGACGTCTCGAAATTCCTTGAGGTTCCCGTCCTGGGGATTATTCCGGAAGGAGTCAAGCGTCTCGCCAGCAACAGGAAAGATTTGCCGGACGCTGAGGCCTACCGGATCCTGAAGACCAACGTTGATCTATATAGCAGGAGGAGCGGGGCCACCTGTTTCGTGGTGACCAGCGGTGGTATGTCCGAAGGTAAATCCACTACGGTGTTCAATTTAGCTAAAGCTTGGGCCGCGTGCGGTCGACGGGTCCTGGTCATCGACGGTGACATGCATCGGGCATCACAACATCGCCTCTTGGGAGTCGAAAACAGGTTGGGCTTACGCCAGTGCCTTGCGGGCACCGCTATCTTGGACGAGGTGATTCTGCCCACCACGGTTGATGATCTCTACCTGGTGCCGGCAGGCTTGCCCTCCAGAAGTGGGAAACGCGGATCCATGCACCCAGAATCAATGAAGCAGCTGATCGACACAGCCCGAGCGAGTTTCGATATCGTTATCATCGACTCTCCGCCTATCCTTGGGGTAAGCGATGCGTTGATTCTCTCCAGCTTGACGGATTACTCGATCCTGGTGATTGAACAAAGGCACTTTCCGCGATCGATGTTGCCGCGGGTGAAAAACACGATCGAGAATATCGGCGGCCGCCTCCTGGGTGTCGTCCTTAACAAGGTCGACGTTACCCACGATCAGAATTACCAATACTCCACGAACTACCTTCATTATGATACGGAGCACAGGACCTGAAGCGAAAGCTGCCTGCATTTTCGGCGGTCAGGCGAAAGGCCGCCGCAATAACTACGAGCATTTTCCTGGTGATGAGTACTAAGGTTTGGATCTTGCAAGCTGTCTGCTTGCTGAATTTTGTGGTTGCCACCGGTGTCGCGTTAGCGGATGCCCCCTTACGTCCGGGCGACCAGATTGAGATGAAGCTCGGTGGTGTACCATCGACGGAGACTTCGGCCCTTAGCGGTATCTACACCATTGATGGCGAAGGGAGCGTCAACCTTCCGCACATCGGCCGGGTAAATATAGCGGGACTCGCTCCTGGAGCGGCGCAATCCACCATAGAAAACGTATTCAAAGCCCGGGGCATCTACACAAATCCCAACGTGGTGATCACGATGCAGCCGCAATCGCGTTACGTAAACGTCGGTGGACAAGTAAAAACGCCCCAACGTGTCCCGTATACTCCGGATCTAACGCTTATGAGTTCGATCAACGCCGTTGGAGGATTTTCACCATTCGCGAACGAACGAAAAGTCCGATTGCTTCGTAATAACCAGGTTATGGTCATCGACGTGAATAAAATTCGCGCGGATCCATCGCTCGACGTGCCGGTGCAGCCAGGGGACAAAATCGAAGCGCCATCCATTTTCGAGAATTCGAGAAATTCCCATGGCCAGCTCCACCAGGCTCAACAGAACGTTGATCTGGCTTCTAACCATCGCCCTGCCGTGGAAACGCAGCTCAAGCAAACCCAGGACAAGCTCCAGCAGGCTCAGCAGAACGCTGTTCCAACCTCTAACCAAGGCGTTGTCTTGCAAACTCAACTCAAGCAAGCCCAGGATCAGCTCCAGCAAGCTCAGCAGAATGCAGATCGTGCCTCAAAGCAACGCGCGGCCTTGGAAACGCAACTCAAGCAGGCCCAGAATCAGCTCCAGCAGGCGCAACAGAATGCGGATCTGGCTTCAAACCAACGCGCGGCCTTGGAAGCTCAACTCAAGCAGACCCAGAATCAGCTCCAGCAGGCGCAGCAGAATGCGGATCTGGCTTCTAACCAACGCGCGGCCTTGGAAGCTCAGCTCAAGCAGGCCCAGGATCAAGCTCCAGCAGGCTCAGCAGAACGCGGATCTGGCCTCAAGCCAACGCGCGGCCTTGGAAACGCAGCTCAAGCAGGCCCAGGATAAAGCTCCAGCAGGCTCAGCAGAATGCGGATCTGGCTTCTAATCAACGCGCGACCTTGGAATCTCAACTCAAGCAGGCCCAGGATAAGCTCCAGCAGGTTCAGCAGAACGCGGATCTGGCCTCAAGCCAACGCGCGGCCTTGGAGGCTCGCCTCAAAAAGGCAGAGGAGAACCTGCAACTAGCCCAGCAGGCTCCGCAGAACGCCAGACCTGACCCCAGACCGGCGGGCGGCCCTGGAAACGCAGCTCAAGCAAGCCGGGGACAAGCTCCAACAGGCTCAGCAGAATGCAGACCTGGCTTCTAACCAACGCGCCGCCCTGGAAACGCAGCTCAAGCAAACCCAGAATAAGCTCCAGCAGGCTCAGCAGAACGCGGATCTGGCCTCAAACCAGCGCTCCGCCCTGGAAACGCAGCTCAAGCAAGCCCAGGACAAGCTCCAACAGGCTCAGCAGAATGCAGACCTGGCTTCTAACCAACGCGTCGCCCTGGAAACGCAGCTCAAGCAAGCTCAGGATAAGCTCCAGCAGGCTCAGCAGAACGCGGATCAGACTTCAAGGCAAGGCACTGCCTTGGAGGCCCAGCTCAAAAATGCAGAGGAGAACCTGCAACTAGCCCAGCAACGAGTAGATCCGGCAACAACGCAGCCTGGCACGGCGGCCGCAAAGAAGAATGAGGACTCCGCAAAGCAACTTAGATCAGGACGCGCTTTGCCGCTCGATGCGCCCCAGAACGCCGAGGGAGGGACTTCAACTCAACCATCGATTCAGCCGGTTCAGTCCTTCAACCCCTAGCAAAGCCCTACCTCAGACCAACGGCCCACTGGGGGGACTATCGAAACGGAGTCCACCAAGAAACTACGCGAGATAATCGGCAGCTCGCTCTGACCAGAAGCGAAAACGGAGATAAGGAAATCACCAGATGATAGCCTTTCTTAATCGAATGTCTGTCCCACGTTTCGTGGTAAAGACTGCTTTTGCCCACCGGTATGCGGTGGTTCTTAGCATCGGACTCGCTTTCGCTATGGTAAGCACTAAGTTGTTTGGAGATCCTCCTCCTTACCCGGACGAAATACAAAATCCGCATATTGTTCCTCCTCAACTGCAGTTTGGAATTTTCGGTACCCAGCCCGGCGAGCTCAACGAGCCTGCCGGTATCTGCGTGAGTGCTGCAGGAGAGATTTACATCGCAGACACCTTTAACCACAGGATACAGGTCTTTAGCACATCAGGGCAACTACTTCGCACATGGGGCAAAGCGGGCAGCTCACCTGGGCAATTTGTAGCACCTCGTGCTATCGCAGTAAGTTTGAAAGACGAAGTCTTCGTTGCAGATACAGGTAACGACCGTATCCAGGTCTTCGATACAGTCGGCACGCTGCTACGGCAGTGGGGTTCGTTCGGAGACAAGGCAGGCGAGTTTAAAGAACCCATCCGGGATAGCCGTAGACGTCAACAGGGTTTACGTTGTCGATCAAGGGAACGATCGCCTGCAGGCTTTTGATCTAGATGGCGCCGCTATTGGAACTCGCTCATTATGGCGACCGGGCAGGCGAGTTTAACCAGCCGGCGGATGTGACGGTCGACAGCGATGGAAACGTTTACGTGGGTTGATTCGTATAATGATCGTATCCAAATGTTCGACCGGCTTGGGCGCCCCCTTCGTTCCTGGGGCAGTTCCGGATCCCATAACGGATTACTGGCCACGCCAGCATACAATCCAAAGGACCACTGGTGACTATCTCGGAACCTGACACGCATTCCGTCCTGGTCTTCGATGAGTCGGCGGACTCACCGAAGCTCGTCACGAAGCTGGGAGGTCACGGAAAAGATCCCGGTCAATTCATATCGCCATCCGGAATTGCGATCGACCCGGATTCCAGTGATATTTATGTTTCCGACAGCGGCAATTACCGGCTTCAGCAATTCGCGCTGCAAAGGGATCCAGGTAGGGGGTCGTTTACTCCTAAAACGAGCTCATTTATCAAGGCTATCTGATGCGGCGGCGAATCGCTTAGATAAGTTTGACCCACATGGAAGGCTAATCAGGCAGTGGGGTGCGTGTGGGACCGCGGACGGGCAGTTTTATATGCCGAGCGGAATTGTTCAAGACGTGAAGGGCCGGATCCTGATCGTTGATCTCGGTAACGATCGCGTCCAGATGTTTTCTCCTGATGGTGAATTCATCAGGATGTTCGCCGTGAGCGAAGCTCCGCACACGACGGCTCACACTCACGGTTGGCAGGCTCAGTTAATGCAGGCGCGCAACGACCAATCCGTAAGCACCGCCCGCATTGGCAGCCCGCCGGCTGCGGGAATGTCGTTTCTGAGCAATGCAGGAACATACCAGGTTAAATATCTTGCGGTGCCAACTCCTATTCCCTTGAACCAGCCGTTTGATCTCCAGTTTTCGTTGCGAGAACAGAACGGTAAGACATTGGGCCCTGGGACTACCGTTCAAGTGGACGCTGGCATGCCGGCGCATCACCACGGGATGAACCTCAAACCGACAGTTAAATTAAAGTTAACTCGGATAAAATTCGACGGTCCGCCGGCCCAGACGACAGGATCCAACAGATCCTGACCAGGTAGCGTGGACGGAGATATCCAGGAGCGACCAGGAGAATATCAACCGTATTTTCTCGAACGTTGGAAAAGCGTTGGCGGCCTACGAGCGCCGTATTGTAAGTCACGACGCACCGTTCGATAGGTTTGCGGAAGGTCTTAGTTCGCACAACGCGGCGGAATTGGATAGCATCTCCGAATCGGCGAACGTGGTCTGAAGTTATTTGTGGGACCCGCGAACTGCCGGCTGTGTCACTCGGGGCCAAGCTTCTCCGACGGAGAATTTCATGACATCAGGCTGCCCTCTCTTAACGCCGCCCTGTCGCGAGATGCAGGACGCTTCAGCGGTATCGACGCACTGATGAAGGATGAGTTCAACTCGGCTGGGACGTACAGCAACGGCAAACTTGGCGTCTCCTCACAGCGGCTCCAAGCGCTTAGGAAGAGCGATCACAACTGGGGGGAATTTAAGACTCCAGGACTTCGCAACGTAGCCGAAAGGCCACCTTACATGCACGAAGGCCAGTTCGCGACCCTCCAGGACGTCCTGCACTACTACTCTACTCTCGATGAAGCTCTGCCCCCGGACCACGATCAGGAACAAATCTTGTTCCCCCTGAATCTGAGTGAAGAAGATGTTGAGGACTTGGTCGAGTTCCTGAGAACCCTTACGGGCCGACCCATGGATGAAAAGCTTCTTTGCCAACCGGTTTCCCCTCTCCTTCTCGATCGCGCTGTCGAGCCGCGGAATTAAGTGCGAACGGTTGAAAGAAGCAAATTGTGCCGTTGCACTGGAATGGCCCGAGCAATTGATTAAGTCCGAAACCGGAGAAAACTAATCATATCGACGAAGGGACCAGTTTTTCTAATTGAAGAGCGCGTTTTCTGTGCGTATGGTGGCGCACGTTTACAGACTTTTTCGCTCGATCACCTTTCCCTCCCTCGGTTCGCTTTTGGCGTAGTTCAGTCCAGGGGTCGCTCGATTAAAACTGGTAGGAGATCTCCTTTCGAACAGCAGGAAGATGTCCTGCCTGGAGTAGTTTCGCGTTTTTGCAGACTAAACTTATCAGAACAACTAGAACGAGACAATATGTGGAGGATATGGATCCCTGGTCTAATGATGACCCCGTGCCTTCTCGCAAGGAGCTCTCCTCTTGCTAACCAGGTTTGAAACGCTATGGAAGAGCTAGATTCTCTCTCTGGTCGCTTCCCGCCTGTCGTAGAAAAAGAACTAACGACCCCCACCCGTCGATATGTCTTAGGAGATGCAGAATACGAACTGCGTCGCTTGTTTAACCAATCGAGGCTAATCGGCAATGTCACGGAACAAGTTATGCAGCAAGCGGGCATCAATCCTGGTATGACCATACTCGATTGCGCGTGCGGAGTCGGGGACCTCTCGTTTGACGTTGCTAGACTGGTCGGGCCTTCCGGGAGGGTTCTGGGGATCGATCAATCCGCCAGGTGCGTTGACCGGGCGCGGGAACGGGCAGCAGAGGCGGGATTGCGCAACGTTTGGTTTGAGGTTGCTGATCTGGCCAGTTTCAGGGTCCGAGAGCCCGTCGATGCAGTCGTCGGAAAACTCATTTTGATGTACCTGCAAGAACCCGCAGTTATTCTCAGCCATTTCGCTCGCCAGGTTCGGCCAGGCGGGCTGATTGTCTTTCAGGAAATCGTCCTTAGTATGCTCCGGTCCCGGCCATCCTCTCCCCTCGTGGAGAAATGCGGCGAATGGATTCACGATATTTTCGCGCGGGCAGGCGCAGACGTCGACATGGGTTGGAAGCTTTCTGCTACCTTCCAACGCGCCGGTTTGCCTAGTCCACAGATGTTCTTGGGCACCCCTGTCGAAGCAAAATCCGACTCGCCCATGTACGAACACATTGCAGAAACTGTGCGCAGCTTACTCCCGATGATGGAACACTATGGAGTTGCCTCGGCAGAAGAAGTGATGATTGGTAGCCTGACCGACCGGCTCCGAGTGGAAATGACTGCGGCGCAAACAGTCTGCGAGAGGCCAGTCCTGATCGGAGCATGGACGCGCAAACCTGATGAGCACCAAGACAAGGGCACACCGCAGGATACTGAATGAGATCGTGAAAATCGGGTGTTTTATATATTTACCATAAAAAAGTTCGAGCTGTTCTATCGGTTTTGCCTTGATAGTTGGTCTCTCATCAGCCTGAATCCTCTTAACTAATCGGAGTATCGGAGTACTGTCAAACTTGGATGTCGTAGGGACGCGGGGATCTGATCATCAAAACATGAGTAAACATGACCTGTTTGTTGTTGCTGGAGCCGGTGGTTTCATTGGTGGGCATCTCGTTAAAAAACTGCGTGAAGAAGGCTTTGAAGAAATTCGCGCAGTGGACCAAAAGCCGATCTCTGAGTGGTACCAGGTTTTCGACGATGTGGAAAATCACGCGTTGGACCTCAAGGGGACTGGATGGTTGCCGCACCGCGACGAAAGGTGCAGCGTCGGTTTATAATCTCGCTGCCGATATGGGCGGCATGGGATTCATTGAACTCAACAAAGCGGCTTGCATGCTCAGCGTTCTGATCAACACCCATCTCCTTGTCGCTGCGGAACGTGCAGGCGTGAGCCGCTTTTTCTTCGCTTCTTCAGCGTGCGTCTACAACGGAGAAAAGCAAATCAACCCGAACGTCACCGCGCTCAAAGAGGAAGATGCTTATCCGGCGTTGCCTGAGGACGGCTACGGTTGGGAAAAATTGTTCAGCGAGCGGATGTGTCGCCATTTCCGCGAAGACTTTGGCCTGGCCACCCGAATGGCACGCTATCACAATGTGTATGGTCCGCACGGAACGTACGACGGCGGCCGCGAGAAAGCTCCGGCAGCCATTTGCCGCAAAGTGATTGAAGCAAAGCTTTCGGGCAACCACGTGATCGAGATCTGGGGTGACGGCAATCAAACGCGCAGTTTCATGTACATCGACGATTGCGTGAAAGGAACCCGAATGATCATGGATAGCGACTTTACGGAGCTGATTAACCTCGGCAGCAGTGAACTGGTTTCAATCAACCAATTGGTCGACATCGTTGAAGAGATCGCCGGCACTAAGCTGAAGAGAAAGTACAATCTATTAGCGCCGAAGGGCGTGAACGGCCGCAACAGTGACAACAGCTTAATTTAGAAAGTCTTCCATTGGGAGCCTTCCACTCGATTGAGGGTTGGATTGGAACTCACCTACCGGTGATTCAATATAGATAGAGTCTCGATTCAAACATCAGCATCGAGAAGAACTTCTCGAATATCCCGGAAGAATATGTCCGATCGTCATTCCACTCCATCAGGGAGCATGCCTTGTCAGATTTTGTCAGTTGACCTATCCACTCGCTGCTCAAAATCAAAGGCGTGCGTATCCGAGCCGAGCTTGACCAGAGTCACGCCGCAGACATTTGGAACATTCATGCCGGCACCGTTTGGAGAACTAACTTGGAAAGTGGCTGGGCCGTAACCGATCTTCGCCGGCGCGCTAGTAATTTGCGGTCGCGCTGACGGTTGTATCCGGTTACCGTTCGCATCGAATAACCAGGGTGGGGTGTAAATCTCAATGTGCTGTTCGTAAGTTCCACGTACCGGATTCGAGCCGGCCACGATAACGGCCCCATCCGGAAGAAGCAGGGCGCTATTGTGATACAGGCGCGGGTACACCTCGGGAGCGCCTGCCGTCCACGTTCCAGTGTTTGAATCGAATATGTCAGCCCCCAGGGTCGCAGTAGTCGGGTCTTCATTGACGACAGAGCCGCCCAGCGCCAGAACCTTCCCATTCGGGAACAGCACTGCATTCATCTGTATACGGCCTCCCGACGGCATGTTACCGTTAGGCAGCCAAGCCGGGCTCGGCGTCCCTAGGTTGATCAATTCAGTGGTCGCCTCACCCTGTACATCGCCATTTGCATCCCCACCCATGATCATTATGCGCGGGACATAGTTAAACCGCGAAGGGGAAATAGAGTGGGGCCGCCGGGTCAAAGATAGTTGCCCGCGCGTCGCCATAGAATGGGTCATATTGTGTTGTCCCTCCGAATAAAGATGCGTCCATCTGGCAGAGCTGCCTCACCGTTGCAGAATAGGTCCCATGGCATGTTGTCCCATTCGGTAAAGGTGCCGCTTCCGAGCCACCAGATAGCAGCTTTGGAGCTCACCCCTTCCTCTGCCGGCTCGTTCTCCGATCCTGCAACTATCAGGATGTTGCCGTTGTGCAGCATGCACATATGGATCGGATTAATCGGCATCAGATAGGGCAGCGTCTGCCATGCACCTGTCACTTGGGGGCCACCTGGCGCTTCTTGGGCGACTGCTTTCGGCGCGACGATGGCGGCTACCATCGCTGCAATGACGTCGACTGGATTGCGCGCAGCGACGGTGCCTGTTTTCTGCGCCGCCGCGGTGCTCTTATGGCCTGCACCAAGTACCTTGGCCTCGATGTTCATGAAATCCGGGGCGTCGAACTTAAGCGCCTGGTGCTTCTGCTCCGCATCCCGTAATCTCGCAGCAGTTGCAGTCCGCGCCGCATCATCCGGCTTATAAATCAGGGGTCGTAAACCACGCGCTTCTGCAACTTGCAAGGTGCCGAAAACGCAGAGGGCGACCGCAGACAGCACAATAGCACGACAGAGCGCGCGGCATGTCTCGGTCCGAATCTCAACGACACGCGCACCAAATAACTTAGAAAAAATCATAACTATTCCCTAGACGGATACGCTTGATCTACCGGCCGGAATATGGACGGACCTTGGCGAGTCTCATCCATGTCTTCGGCCGCCGTTTCTTTACTCACGGCAGTTGACCAACGGCCTCAATAACGCTAATCTGCCACGAGCATTGAGTCGAAGTCCGGGGCTGGGCCATTTTTATTCGCAACGGTAATAGTGTTGTTACCGGCGCTGAGCGGCAACTCGATAGTGACCCCTCCCACCTTATTAAAATCTCTTGGATCACTACTGGTGGCCGGAAAATTAACGGTGACCGGCACTGATCGATGCCGGACGGCTCGGAGCACCATTCTCCAGCTGTTGGAGTAGGCTCGCCAAGTGGCGCCATACTGCAAGGCAAGAGAATTGGAGAGCTCAAGATGGATAGGCCGTCCAGACTTAATCAATGCGTAGGCCAAGACTGAACATCTGAGATATCAAAGCCGCCGACGCCGTCGATTTTCAGGTAGTCGACGCCCCAAGAGGCGAACAGGCGCGCCCATGAGTCGATGAATTCCTGGGCGCCAGGCTTGCTGTAATCGATGTAGTACATGACGCTATCGCCGTAATTGTAATTCGTTTCAAATCGCGTCGTATCCGCAATGTCTTGGGCGTGGTATCTGGTTTGTTCGATTCGTGTGTTCTGGTTGTAGGCGGCGACCGGGATACCTGGGGTAACGTAGATTCCGAACTGCAAGCCGAGGCTGTGAACGTAGTCGGCCACCGCCGCGATACCGTGTGGGAATTTGGTCGAATCGACCACCCAACGGCCATATTTATCTACCGCCACGCCGGGATTGAGGTACCAGAAGTCATCGAGGTTAATGTACCGAAAACCGTGGGATTGCAGATTTTGATGCATCGCCAACGCCTGAGCTTCGATTTTACTTTCCTTGGGTTGATTGCGGATAAAGCTCCTGCTGCTCCAACCGAGCGCCGGTGCCAGTGAAATGCCGTTGTTTTCGGCTAGTGCCGCACTGACGAGCGCCAAAATGAAAAAGCTATTCGCGAGCCCGTAGGTTAACTTTCTTCGCTGATTCGACCTAAAGAGCGCCGCAGACTGAGTTTTGTTCATAAAGAGAAAACAATTGAGATTCGCTTCCAGCTCGATTGGGAATCCTGCGACAAGCTCTCTGCGGGAGCGGATCAGAGAGAAGACGATACCGGAAAGTTTCCGCAACAGCTGGCAGATTCCTTGACGGCCCACGACCTGCTAAGCTGTGGGCAAAAATGGTTAGCCTGTCTGACTCCATTCTTTAAAGAAAGCGAGCGCAAAGAAGCGGGCTGTCAGCACCGGCTCTTCTTCTCCCAAGTAGAATATTGTGACAACCTGATCTTTCATCGGCGAGCCGCACTGGACCACTCGACCAGAGACTGCTCGACGTTAATCGTACTATCGGCCAGCCCAACAAGATCACCATGATCTTTGGTCGCAAGGTCACCAAGCAGTACAAGGGAAAGCTTCAGACCGTCATCGAGGATTTGGAGCTTCCTAACCCAGTGATCCGTAGTCACTACGGAAAGGGCTTCCTCAAGCGGTATGTCCGCGATCACCTCTGCCTGCGCGTCAATCGGAGCGGGCGAATAATCATAACTTTTTCGCCCAAGCTTTGAGGCCCCCAGACCATAAACTGGTTGATGTGCTGGGCGGATTGATTAGATTTTGCCAATAAAATGGGCAAAAAGGCCGCGCTTTTGCCCAGGTTAGACGCAATGCTAAAAAAGCTCGAGGAAAAGTATCAGACAGAAGGCTTGCACGGCCTTCACTGTGCGATTCGTCGTAGAATCTTACAAACAATACTTCCCAAAATACAATACACTGAGAGCTTTAAAAGACTGATGAGTTTTATCGAAAAACTAAATCGCAATTGTTCCAATCAATTAGGCAATTTAGATGCTTCCGAAGAGATGCGTCCCTGGACCGTTGATGAAGAGTTAAGCCGCATAGTAAGAAGTCTAAAGCCGGAACTTTATCTCGCAGACCCCCACGCTCCCACCATCTGTACGGTTGCACTAGGGAGCGAATACAAAGCTGCGATAGCACCCTGTTTAAGAGCGACTCAAGAGTATTGCGCTCGCCACCAGTATAATTATGTGTTGTTAACTGAAGGCCCCCAGACCTTCACCGACCGTATTCATGGACGAAAGTCTGCCTTCTTTTCTATGCGCTAGAGCATGAATATGAAACTATTATGTGGCTCGATGCTGATGCGCTAATTACAAATATCGAGGCTAAACTGGACAGTTTCAGCAAACTTTGGAGCAGACGAATAAAAGCATGCTCATTTCGGCGGATCACCATGGAATAAATATGGGCGTTGTTTTCCTTAGAGGCGGATGGAAGTCGAGGATTCTTCTTAATTTGATCTGGTGCAATCGGCTTTATATATCAGATTATTGGTGGGAGCAGGGTGCCTTGATGGATCTCATGCGGCAGCATGCTGAAATACGCAACGAAGCATACATTGAGCCGAGGTCCAGAAGTTTTAACAGTCTTGCCCCGGAGCTTGCTAAAGATCCAAACACCGCCTGGCAACCGGGAGACTTTATCATTCATTTTGCGGGTGCTCGAGCATGTAAGGAACTCTCGGAATTCGTTGCCAAGTATTCATGACTTTAGGGGCCCGATGGGTGCATTTATTATCGGTAGCCAGAACGATTTGATCTAGCAGTTGTGTGACTACTTGAAGGACGCCTGGATAATATTGTGAAATCCGGCATTTTTTGTATTTACCGTAAAAAGTTTGATCTGTTCTATCGGTTTGGGACTTGATAGTTGGTCTCTTATCAGCCTGAATCCTAATTCAATCGGAGTAACGCCAAGCTTGGATGTTGTAGGGACGCGGGGATCCGATCTTCAAAACATGAGTAAACATGACCTGTTTGTTGTTGCTGGAGCCGGTGGTTTCATTGGTGGGCATCTCGTTAAAAAACTGCGTGAAGAAGGCTTTGAAAAAATCCGCGCAGTGGACCAAAAGCCAATCTCTGAGTGGTATCAGGTTTTCGACGATGTGGAAAATCACGCGTTGGACCTCAAGGGAATGGATGGTTGCCGCACCGCGACGAAAGGTGCGGCGTTGGTCTATAATCTCGCCGCCGATATGGGCGGCATGGGATTCATCGAGCTAAATAAAGCGGCTTGCATGCTCAGCGTTCTGATCAATACCCACCTCCTTCTCGCTGCGCAACATGTGGGCGTGAGCCGATTTTTCTTCGCTTCTTCAGCGTGCGTCTACAACGGAGAAAAGCAAATCAATCCGAACGTAACTGCGCTCAAAGAGGAAGATGCTTATCCGGCGTTGCCTGAGGATGGCTATGGTTGGGAAAAATTGTTCAGCGAGCGGATGTGTCGCCATTTCCGCGAAGACTTTGGTCTGGCCACCCGAATCGCGCGCTATCACAACGTGTATGGGCCGCACGGAACGTACGACGGCGGCCGCGAGAAAGCTCCGGCAGCCATTTGCCGCAAAGTGATCGAAGCAAAGCTTTCGGGCAACCACGTGATCGAGATCTGGGGTGACGGCAATCAAACGCGCAGTTTCATGTACATCGACGATTGCGTGAAAGGAACTCGGATGATCATGGATAGCGAGTTTGCGGAGCCGATTAACCTTGGAAGCAGTGAGCTGGTTTCGATCAACCAATTGGTCGACATCGTTGAAGAGATCGCCGGGACTCGGCTGAAGAGAAAGTACGACCTGTTAGCGCCGAAGGGCGTGAACGGCCGCAACAGTGACAACACGTTGATTCAGAATGTTTTCCATTGGGAGCCTTCAACGAGATTGAGGGTTGGAATGGAACTCACCTACCAGTGGATCTATGATCAGATTGTCCAAGGGAAGCCTGCCCTGAATGCAGCTTAGATGAATCCCGGTGGGGGAACTCCCATGCAGAACATTTTATTATGAGCGAATACGACGCGACCTTTTATGCAGTCTGCAATGCGGACTATTACCCAGGTGCTGTTGCGCTACTGAACTCTCTACGATTGACAGGCCATTCCGAGGAGCTGGTCATCGGCGATTGCGGTCTTACCCCGGCCCAGCGAAACCAATTGCGAACTCACTGCACGCTTTTTGAAGTTCCGGCAAATATCGCTACCGACCCGGTACTGCTCAAGGCGTTTCCATACTTGCTAAAACCCACCGGCGCTGTAGTGATCATCGACAGCGACATGATCGTGACCGAATCCCATGAGGCGACGTTGAAACTTGCGAGTGAGGGGAAAATTTGCGCTTTCGCCGATCCCGAACACGACCGATGTTTCAGGGAGTGGCGACAGCTTTTCAACCTGGCCGGTGACCCTCGTCACCAAACGTATGTCACTACTAGCTACGTGGTATTCTCCACCGTACATTGGCCCGATCTGCTCGGACGGTGGTGGCGTGCGTGCGAACAGATTCCGTCCCATCGAACGTTCTCGGGAGGGGCACTTCGAACAGACCCTTTTGCTCAGGGTGATCAAGATGCCTTGAACGCGGTGCTCATGAGCGAAATTTCTGAGGAGGCACTGGCTCTGCTACCTGATGAACAAAGGCCAACCTTTAAAGGATCGAGAGTTAAGGTGCGCGATCTGCGCACCTTATCATGCACATACAATGGAGTGTCCACGCGACTGCTACACGCCGACGGCACGCGCAAACCGTGGCTGGTTCGATCTTGGTTTCAGGTTCGGAATCACGCCTACGTCCGTTTATTGCGTCGTCTAATCCTCGGTGCTGACGTGGCCCTCAGGGTTCCTGCCGAAGACCTGCCGATCTGGCTTCGTTCTGGAATCTTTCCCGGCTTATTGCTTCGAGCTCTCCACGTTTTCACTGTGACTTTTGCAGACCCACTTCTTAGAAACGATAGAACCCGGGGCCTTGTAAAGAGAGCCATACAGGGACCTATACTCCAAGTCCGGAGGCTCCAAGGCTTATTGCGAGCTTAACAAACGGCCGCTTACAAGAAGGTGAATTTGTCGCCAATCTGAACAGGCAGCTTTTGGGGTTTTGTGTTTCGACTGAGTGTTTTCGATCAAAAGTTTTAATTCCCTGCAAAAATCCCGTCTACGTATATATTTACCGAATTCTGGATCGAGAGATAGGTGGGTTCTCGAACTGCACATTGAGCCCGTTGCTTAGCCGCGTGGGCGAGAAACGTTTCGTGAATTTGGAATAAGTCCGGAACCGGAGAAAACTGAAACTTAGCTCTGTCGGAAGCGGCATCACACGCCGCGAATCGATCCGTTTAAATTTACATCCAGTCGTGTAACTGCGGTAATTATAATGGAATTGACGATTCGACAAAGAGTCCTTGCCAGATCGATAGATCGAGAGAGATCCTTCTGGTGGTAATCAGAGCATCCATGAGGCGATCTACACCTCACTCTGATTCAGCAAACGTAAACGAAGATTGGAGATCGCCATGATGGAGGGGCTTCGAGTTTGGTTTAATAAGGGGCTACTGGTTAGGTCGGGCAGGCACGGTAGATGGGCCATTTTTCAAACTGTACGTTTGGTTCGACTTCCTTTTTTTTGCTTTGTCGGCATTGTGTGTGTCGGGCTTGCGTTTTTCGTGGCGGCGGAATTAGTTCCAACGAACTTGAGCGCTGCGGTAACCTACGTCGTTTCAGGCAGTGGCGCCACGTCTCCGGTTGCTGCAAAAACACCGGAAAATGATCAATTGCGGTCGGGAACACAGACGTTAGCGAACACAACCGCCGCAGTGACACTCCCTGCGATGGACTCTGAAAAGATGAATAGACGGATTTCTGAACTGAAGCCCAATCCAACCTCGAGCATTGGGGTGGAAATAGTCGGCGGCCTCGCGCTTTTTCTTTGGGTCTGGCGCTTTCGCAATTTTTCGGTCTGATCGTAAGGTGTAACAGATCTGTCACCGGCTACGGGAAAGTACTTGGTTAACTTTAGGTCGGCCGACTCGGTTTGCCGAAACACTTTTTTGGTGCCGACCATACAATATCTTCAACATGAAAACCGTAGAGAATGAGCCGCGAAAGCGTAGGGCGAGCGGCAGCCCCGAGGCCTTATCCTTTGTGAAGTTTACCCAGCAGCCGCCGCCGCCCACGTTGGGTCGGCGCCAGCAATTCAATCTGCAACTCAGCCAATTGATCGACGCTGCTCTGCTGGTTCTCTCGCTCTGGCTTGGCCATCTCCTCCGTCAGTACCTCGGCGAGCGATTCCCTTTCATTCCCGAAATCGATTCATTCAACATGTTCCTATGGTTGACTCTGACCATGCCGTTCGGACCGCTCCTGCTTGACCTCAATGGCTTTTACAAATTTCCGCTTCAGAAAAGTATCCTGAAATCTCTTGCTCAGATCGCGCAAGCTCTGGTCTGGCTCGCATGCTTGATCGCCGGCTGCGCGATCCTTTTCAGATTCGACATTGGCAGCCGAGCCGTTTTGATTTTCTTTGGCCTGATCGGCACGGTATTGCTGCTCATCAAAGAGCGGATTATCATTGCCTACCTTCGTAGTCACGCAGCGAGCGGGGAATATCGGGAGAAAGTCATCCTGACGGGTTCGGCCGAGGAGATCCGCCAATTTTTGGCGCGTGTCACGGAGGAACAACTCGCGCAGATTGAAGTCATCGAGACGATCGACATCTCGACGCAGCCGACCTCGGAACTGGTGCGCGCCCTTCACCAGCACTCGGTCGGGCGAGTCATTTTTGCTACATCCCGCACGCAATTGAGCGCTATCGAGCAGGCGATCGGAGCGTGCGAAATCGAGGGAGTGGAAACGTGGTTAGTCGCTGATTTCATCCGAACCTCGATCGCGCGCCCCGTCTTCGACATCTTTGGCGCCCAGCCAATGCTAGTCTTTCGCTCGACGCCGGACCGCTTCTGGTCGCTTTTGATCAAACGCGCGATCGACTTCTTCGCAGCACTCTTCGGTCTCATCGTTTTGGCTCCCCTCATGATTATTGTCGCGATTGCGGTCAAGATCACTTCGCCCGGTCCAGTATTATTTTCCCAAATGCGCGGCGGAAAACACGGGAAGCCATTCAAGATGTTTAAGTTTCGCTCGATGTACTCTGATGCCGAGCAACGCCGGCAAGAGCTCGAAGCTTACAACCAAATGAGTGGTCCGGTCTTCAAGATCAGTAACGATCCGCGGATGACGCCGCTCGGGCGATGGCTCCGCAAACACAGTATCGATGAGCTACCGCAACTGATCAACGTTCTCATTGGGCAAATGAGCCTCGTCGGTCCAAGACCTTTGCCGATCTACGAGGTTGAGAACTTTTCCGACCCAGCCCAGAGACGCCGATTGAGCGTGAAGCCCGGGATTACCTGTCTCTGGCAAATGAGCGGTCGCAATGAAGTCCGGGATTTTGAAACATGGGTCAAGCTCGATTTGGATTACATCGATAACTGGTCGATCTGGCTTGATCTGCGGATCCTGATTGGAACCGTTCCGGTTGTCCTGCTCGGGTACGGGGCTAAATGACCTCTCGCATAGGAACTCGTGATTGCATCAAATCCGTGTGTGCTCACGCAGTTTCTGTGCATCGGCGTGCCTATTTAGACATTTCGGAAGAAACTACAGGCTCTATACAGACACTCACCTCGAACGGCCTCAATTCATCAGGCACTGCCGCTCGCTGGACATGGCGTTGGAGGAAATTCGGAATCTGCTCAGATTCCGCGATGCGCCCGCCGACAACACTCGCCACAGTCCCTAATCTGCACCCGGACAAACTTACTACTTCGTTGTCACCGCCTACAACACCGCGGGGCCTGAAAGCCTGCCCTCGAATCAAGTGTCGTCCACACAGAGCAAACCGAGACGGTTCGCTTACGGCGGCAAAGCGGGATGCTTCGCTTGTCCCGTTACAGTGACTGGACCAGGAACATCGGTCATGTTTTCCATAAACTTCAATATTTAGAAATCATCGATCGGATTGTGCTGACAAGACGAACTTCCTAACCTCCTCAACAAATTCGTCCGAATATGGAACACACCAAAGCCCGATTAAAGATACCCGGAAGAAGTCGTCTTCTAACTTCCTCCAGGTTCCCCGAAGTTCTTTCTAAGGTTGAACAATTTGGATTATTAGCAACGCTTATGAAAATATTTAGAGGACATTTGCCCATTCGTTTTTGCGTGTTATGCCATCAGCGGTCATGGTTTTGCTGCGGATGTGCTCACCCATCACAATGACAACGCGGGGACAGGTTTGAACTCTGCAGAAACCACGCTAACGCCCCAGAATGTCAATGCGAACTCCTTTGGTCTGATACGAAATCTCCCGGTGGACGGAGCGGTATTTGCGCAACCGCTCTATGTTTCCAATACCCAGGTGATTTCAGCCGGCCAGTCTCAAGGTTTTCACAATCTGGTGATTGTCGCTACAGAAAATGACAGCGTCTATGCGTTCGATGCCGACTCCGGAGCGCTTTATTGGCAGGTGTCCCTGCTCGGGGCTGGGGAAGTCCCGTTCGCCGAGGGGTGCCCGGATGGTCCTGCTGTAATAGGCATTACTTCTACCCCGGTGATCGATCGTGCTATGGGACCGCACGGTACAATTTACGTTCTCGCAATGAGCCAGACGCCGGATAACGTTAATTTCGGTTACCGCTTGCACGCTCTCGATCTCGCGACCGGCCAGGATGTTCGAGCTCCGGTCACGATACAAGCATCGTACCCGGGAAGCGGGCCGGCGAATGTCTTTGCTCCCACGCAAGAAAGAGGACGCGCAGGATTGTTGCTTACCAACGGCACTATTTACACGGCGTATGCATCTTTTTGTGATGACCCTCCTTATAGCGGATGGATCATTGCTTACAACGAGCAGACACTCGCCCAGGGCGCTGTTTTTAATACCGATCCGAATGGCACTCCGGCTTCTACCGATCTCCCGGACGGTTCTGGATCGGGCATCTGGATGGCCGGATCGCCGCCAAGAGTAGACGCAGCAGGCAACCTGTACGCAGTCTCTGGGAATGGCCCGTTTGATACCGACCTTGATAGCAACGGGTTTCCGGTCAGCAGCGATTATGGAGACAGTCTTCTGAAGCTTACACCGGGCCTTCAGGTTGCCGACTACTTCACGCCCTTTGACCAGGCAAACGCTGCTGCCAATGATACAGACTTTGGTTCCGGCGGACCTTTGATTTTGGATATCGCTGACAGCAATAACCAAATTCACAATTTGGCCATCGCGGCTGGAAAAGATGGTAATCTTTACGTCCTCAATCGGAACAGCCTGGGAGAATTTAACTCTGGAGGTAACAACATCTACCAGGAACTTCCTGGCGCGCTCGGGGCGGGAGTTTGGGGTTCGCCCGCCTATTTTAACGGATCAGTCTACTACGATCCCGAGGGGGGATCGCTGCTGCAATTCCAATTTGCCAGCGATGCGACCCTCAATCCGGTACCCTTCTCTGCTACTGCCATTACCTTTCCTTACCCGGGAGGTACCCCAAGTATTTCCTCTAACGGAACCACCAACGGCATTGTTTGGATCCAGGAGATCCGCAACAATCAAGTGGTTCTACATGCCTATGACGCAACCAATCTGGCAAACGAGCTTTATTCCAGTGCAGCAGTTAATTTTGGGGCGCCGACAAAATTTGCCCCACCGACGGTTTGCAACGGTAAAGTGTTCGTCGGCACCATGAATTCGGTTGGCGTCTTCGGGTTATTGCCGCCCACACCGCCGCCCACACCGCCGCCCACACTGACGTCCAGCGCGATGCCAATCCTCACGAACTTCATCAGTTCCTCGGGCGATTTTAATGCAGACGGAAGACAGGATATCCTTTGGCGCGATACTCAGACCGGCGAGGTTCGCATCTGGTATATGAATGGTTCGACCATTTTATCCAATGACGGTGTCGGGACAGTCGCGCTGGAGTGGAACATTTTTGGGATCGGAGATTTTGACGGAAGCGGGTTCAGCGACATCCTCTGGGAGAACGCGAATGACGGCAGTTTTGCGATCTGGACGATGCGGGGGGACAGCGCCGTTTCGCGCCAATATCCCTCGCCGGGCTATCAATGGTCGATCAACGGGGTGGCAGATATCGATAAAAACGGACTCGCCGATATCATTTGGAGAAATGTGGTGACTGGCGAGGTTCGAGTGTGGTTGAGCGTCAGCCCATACAATTTCTCCAGCGAGTTCATCGGCATCGCGAGCCTGGATTGGAACCTTGTCGGGACGGCTGATCTTTTTGGAGACGGCTTTCCGGAATTGATCTGGCGAAATCAAAACACCGGTGAGGTGCGGGCGTGGCGGCTAAGGGGAGGTGTGATTATCGCAAATGTGAGTCTCGGTTTTGCCCCTCTCGACTGGCAAATCGTTGGATTCGGTGATTTCACCGGCGCCGGCAGTCAAGACATTCTCTGGCGCAACACCATCGATGGCTCTGTCGATGCCTGGATCATGAACGGATTCACAATTGTGGCTCAATGGTTTCCGGGCGCCATCTCGCTCGACTGGCAGATTCGAGCGACGCCGGATGTCAATGGGAACGGTGTAAACGGCATTCTCTGGTCAAACCTGATTACCGGCCAGCAGGCGATCTGGACGTCGACCGGATCAACATTTGTCCCTGGAGCGCCGTTTGCCGTTGCCGACCCGAGCTGGGTCGTCCAGCCGTGAGTCAGTGAGGGGAACGTCTCGCCACAGTAAGCGAAGCGTCTCGCTTTGCCTTCTTCAACGTAGCCAAGCGGAACCTTCACTTACAGGTCTCCGATTTACCCGCGGGAAGCCACCTTAGTCCACGGCCAGAAAGTCCTGTTGCACCGAGCCGCGGGGTGCGACTCTCCAACGGCCTATGGGTGTGCGAAGTGGGCCAGGGTCGTGAGAAAAAGCGGCCATCGGAGCGCTCCTCTGTACCAACTTCCAGGCCGATCTGACTCGCGTTGCCATTGCGATGCTCGCCCGGTGGTGCCAGAAAAAATCCCTCCCAGAACATTTTGGCTGATCGTCAACACTTCTCCATTGATCCTTAATTGGAAACCGGCGGCCCGGAACCCCGTTCCCCTATGTGCCCGCGGGTCGTCTGCCAATCCATCTCTTTGGCGAATGCGTCAGTCAGCCGCGCCAACCTCAACGGACCGCACCAACCTGAGCTCCCTACCATCAACCACTCACCTCTTAGACTAGACCCTCCCGTTCGCCCAACCAAATCGCCTTCTAACAGCTCAGCTGCCCGAAAAGTATCGCTTTCCAAATGCCGGCGCGGAAAAAAAATCGACTTGTGGCCCTCAAACTTATGCCTAACCGAGCCGAAGCGGCCTGAGGCAGATTGCCAGGGAGATGGCCCAGTCTTATGCTGCCGCGGCGCTTACGCGCCAACCATGTCCGACCGTCGCGCCACTCCACCGGCGAGCCGCCTTGCAGATCTTGCCATTCATCCCGTCCCGGAAGCTGAGCGCACGCAACACCATAGGTCCCGCGAGCTTAAGAGTTCATGCGCTTTCGGCCAATTTCTTGATGGATTTAAGTCCTTGCCCGGACGGAGGATGCCCAAAGCGCAGCCAAGTAACTTAGTGAACGTCGATTGCTGTGTCCTTGGGTGACTTATGAACATCAGCTCGGGCGGCCACTCAAGCTCTGGCATCGTAGCAGAGGCGGGGGCGAGTGCAAGAGTGTTTTCTGGTCTCAGGGAAATGCCAGTCGCAGGTGGTGGCCTGGAGACTGGCGGACGCCAACCCCGGCCGGTAATCGCTGCGTTTCGGGAGCGAACGGTGCCGCCAAGAGCTACGGTACTTCATCGGCAACGATCCCATGGGTGATCGTCACCGCGCTCCAGACCCATTATGGAGCGGGTGCGCTATGCGGCGCTCTCGCCCGGCATTGACCTGGTCTACTACGGCAACGGTGGCCAACTGGAGTACGACTGGATCGTAGCCCCAGAGGCCGACCCCCGTCGCATCCAGTTGCGGTTGGCTACAGCCGGGTCCCTGCGGCTGGATGAAGCCAGCGGCGACTTGGAACTGGCGGGGGCCGGCGGTGAGGTTCGCTTGCACAAGCCGGTGGCCTACCAAGTGGTGGCGGGCCAGCGAGTGGCGGTCGAAGCGCGCTACGCCTCAGCGGGCGGCGATCGGGTCGGCCTTGCGCTCGGCCGCTATGATGCCGCCGAGGTCCTGATCATCGACCCCGTCTTAGGCTACTCCACTTACCTGGGCGGCAGCGGCTTCGACATAGGCCGTGGCATCGCGGTCGATGCATGGGGCAACGCCTACGTGACGGGGGAAACCCAGTCGGCCGATTTTCCGCTCGCGCACTCGCTGCCGAGTAACAGCGTCCTCCGAGGGAGCGCTAACGCCTTCGTCAGCAAGCTGAGCTTTGACGCCCGATCCCCCACCCTCACCCTAGCCTACTCCACTTACCTGGGCGGCAGTGGCCTTGACCGGAGCTTGGGCATCGCGGTGGATGCCCGAGGCAACGCCTACGTGACGGGGTTCACCACTTCGCCCAATTTTCCCACCGTGCGCCCGTTGCCCGCCCCCAACAACGCCCTCGAGGGTTCCAAAACGCCTTCGTCAGCAAGCTGAGTTTTGACGACCGGACCCGCAGGCTGACCCTGGCCTACTCTACTTACCTGGGTGGCAGCGGCTTCATTGACGAGGGCAATGGCATCGCGGTGGATGAATGGGGCAACGCCTACGTCACAGGGACCACCAATTCGACCGATTTTCCGCTCGCGCACCCCCTGCCCACCACCAGCGTCCTGCAAGGGTTCGATGACGCCTTCGTCAGCAAGTTGAGCTTTGACGACCGAACCGCCACGCTCACCCTGACCTACTCCACTTACCTGGGCGGCAGCAGCTTTGACGCAGGCTATGGCATCGCGGCGGATGCCCGAGGCAACGCCTACGTCACGGGGGAACCCAGTCGACCGATTTTCCGCTCGTGAACCCGCTGCCCGCCCCCAACAACGCCCTCCAAGGGCAAGACGCCTTCGTAGCGAAAATCCGAATGCTGCGGTTCCAGGACCGAGACGCTGACGAGAATCGTTAAGCTTGCGCCCGACGAAGCAATCTGATGCACCAGAGTGTTTGCGCTACGAAAGTGATGATATAACTGCAACCTAAAGCGACGAAGATGCCGCGGCTCCCTAATTTCGGGGTCACGATCAAACCGACGATCGAGAGCACCACGAGCATTCCAACCAGCGAATAAAGGAGCTGCCTAGGGCGCGACGTTGCTTGGAAAAACTGGTTGAAATTCCAAACTATTGGCCGGAAGACGCAAAACGGAATTGCCCAGGGCCAGAGGGAGGACACTGCATTTTTCCAGCCGGTACCTAAGAGAGGTCCGGCGAAAAACCACAGGAATAGCTGGACTATGCCTAGCCCCGCAACAGTTCCTAACGCAATCACCGACATGAACTGCACAAGCGACCGTTGCAACAGGGGGGGCGAGTCTTGATCTCGGCTGTAAGCGGCACTCGCTACCCGATCAACCAGATTCACGCTCGTTGAGACCGGGATTCGGACAACCTGTTGAGTACGCTCGTATATACCGAGATCGGTTTGCGTGGTAAAACATTTCAAGAGGAGAACGTCTAAATTCCCAAATAGAGCTTCGACCCACGCTTGCGGCGTTAGTAAACGTGCAAACCGTCCATAGTAGCGTCTCACCTCCCGAGTGATTTCCCCCTGGATGAGATCGCGATAAAGCCAACCCAACAGGCAACTGCCACGGACAAGACTCTCCATCATGCGCGCAAAGATCAGAGTCATGGTGACCGGATACAACCTGGATCCCAGTCCGACGCATAAAAGCCAAGTCGTGCTAGCGGCAATCTCGATGATCGCCATTTTACGAAATTCGAATCTTTTTTGGGCGATTATCATCGGCGTCACGTAGGCGCCTTCGATCAAGACGATTAAGGCCAAAAGCGGAATCGCGGGACGGAGGTCAGACAAGCCTGGGAGTACCAGGATCGACATAACCACCAGTAAAACCACAAGGAAACTAAGCGTCAACGATATCAGAAAGTGAAATCGCGCGTACGCAGGGTCGGATCGTGTACAGCTCAGAAAGGCGGAATTCTGTCCGAACGCTTCCGCTAGTCCGCACAACCCGATCAACATGACAGCCGTCGCGAATTTGCCAAACTGATCAGGTGCCATCGACGCGGTAGAGATGAGTATTCCAAGGAACCGCAAACCTTGACAAACGATCGAGCTACCACCGTAGTAAAGCGTGCTGCGGACTTTTGCTCCATACTTGATACGATCTCCAACGTATTGCACCCATGTTTCAATCATCGAAGTTCCAGTCCAGAGGCCGCAGTTTCTCCCGGCTGAACACAACACACGAGCAAGGCGCCAACCAGAAATGCGAAGAAAACGTCTACGGGAAATACGCCCAAATGACTCCCGAACAACATCCCGCTACAGAGGACAGCTGCCAGCACCGTCAAGAGGGCAATCGCGGTGGTACGCGTTTCAAGATCTCGCTGGGCTAGGACCCGTCGGTGCGTCAGCCAAAGCGCTCCGACCACCAAAGAAAGGAATCCGCTTAGGCCCAGAAAGCCAAATTGGACGAGGATTTGTGTGAGTTGGTCATGAACCACTTTATTCATAAAATGTGGTTCTGTGACAAATCGATTCACCAATTATCCACGACATGAATCTCCCTTTGCAAGCCTCGTAGAACGGGGGCATTTTCTACAGTCATAAACGCTGGAAGCCTCGAATGTTTTTGGCATAGGACAATGCCTTTGGGACATTTTTTGCCTTGTGAGACTCCGGGGTCATATACTTCTGTACACCGCTTGCAATAGCTATTTCAATCATGGACTGCACACCTTAGTCCAGAATGCATTATCCAGGCTGCCCAGCTTAATGGATCTCACGTTAAGTATTTGAACTAGTCGAGCGTAGATAGAATAAACGTCTGATTCCAGAGTGCACGAAGAATCGATAATCAGTATCACGAATAATGAATAATCGTTCGGTTCTCGTGACGGGTGGCAGCGGCTTCATTGGTATAAACCTAGTCGATCGGCTGATTGCTGAAGGCTACCAGGTCACCAATCTGGACAAGGCACCACCGGCGAAGGGCGAGCATCGCGCGTACTGGACGCCGGTGGATATCCTGGACGCGGGCAACCTCGACGCGGCGATCGCGGCGGCACAGGCGACGATCGTGATCCATCTCGCAGCGCGTACCGATACCGACGGCAAACAGCTTGCAGGCTACACTGAGAATACCGACGGTGTGGCTAACGTTCTTGCCGTATTGAAGAAGCTGCCGACGATACAGCGCTTTGTGGCAACGTCGACACAATTCGTTGTCGGTCCCGGTCCGCTCCCGGCGCACGATCTCGACTTCCGCCCCCATACGGTCTATGGTAAAAGTAAGGTAATCGGCGAACAATTGGTGCGAAAGGCGGAACTCGCCTGCACATGGACGATCATTCGGCCGACTAACATCTGGGGTCCCTGGCACCCGCGCTATCCTCGCGAATTCTGGCGCGTCTTGAAGCGGGGCCTCTACATCCATCCGGGCGACATCCCCGTCATGCGGTCCTACGGTTACGTCGAAAATGTTGTTGATCAAATAGTCAAGATCATTACCGCGCCACCTGCGATCGTTGATCGGCGTGTTTTCTACGTGGGTGACCCGCCCCTGAACGTGCTGGACTGGGTGAATGCATTCTCACATGCCCTGACGGGGCGCGAGGTGCGGATCGTCCCGCGGCCTCTGTTTCGGGGAATAGTTGTCGCCGGGGATCTGGCCAATCGATTTGGCGTGAGGATTCCGATCACCTCAAGTCGCTTCCAATCAATGACCGAAGATTATCTCACTCCGATGGCTCCGACATTTGAAGCGTTAGGCCATCCCCGAATCACCCTGTCGGAAGGCGTGGAGCGAACGGTGCGATGGTTGCGGCAGCAGGACCCGTTTTGGGAGGCGCGCTAGCAATTGGTCCTTTCAGGTAGCATAACCAAGTAGCTCGCTGAAATGCTCGCTTTACGCTACCGAAAATTGGATAAAGTCGAGAAGCAAAAATTGAATTGACTTCCGCCGCTAATGAAGATGATAGGCTCATTAATGAATCAAGAAGTCGCGGTTAACAACGCCGGCTCTGTGACGCGATTGCCAGAAAGCACGGCCTTGAAGCTGGTTTATCTTCTACAGGCACTCTTCCTACTGATTGCACTTTTCGGTTTGGACGCTCCATTTCTCTCCGTCTTCTTCGATCGACAGAATCAGACATTTGACATTGCAGATCACGTCTTCGATAAAGGTTGGAGCGCCGTGCTTGCACCCAAGGCTTCTTTTTCGCTGCCCGGTTACACTTCACAGCCATTCACTATCCGCCGTTATGAAGTTCCATTCCACGGGCTGTTCGGTTGGCCCCTGGCGGCTGCCTTAGGGCACGAACGTCGCGAAGTTCCTTGAGATTCCGGTCCTGGGATCGTCCTGAACAAAGTCAACGTTTCTCATGATCAGGATTACCAATAGTCCACGAATTACATTCATTACTATACGGGGCGCAAGAACTGAAGGCTGCGAGCACTTTTACCGACCATGGAAATCAGCTATTGCGGGCCGCGTGTTGCTCACTTGCTTTATCGCCTTCGACGTTGCTCTGGCAGACGCCAGCCGTCTGCGCCCGGTTGACTCGATCGAGCTGAAGATCGGTGGTGTGCCGCCGACGGAAGCGACTTCAGAGAGCGGTCTATACAGGATCGACGGCAGACAAGAAGCCAAAAATTCGAGAATTCAAGGACGCTTGAACTCCCTACTTCTTGGTTCTTGAATTCAAAAGTTTTCCAACACGCCAATTCACCTGCGGTAAAATATATGCTACCTCGGGGACAGGACACTAGAGCGTTTCCGGCGCTTTGACCAGCAGCCGGGCAATCTGCTTGGGTAAAGCCATGAAGGCGCCCGTCTGCTGGCGTGGAGGGCGAAGCCGGCCTGCCCGAGCGCCACTGGTGCGGCTTGCTGTTCATCGGCTCGGTGGGCCGTTGGCTCACCAATACGCGTTTCGACGTCGGTAACGATTCGCCAAAAGAGCACCGCACAACGTCGGCCGGGGCGTAGCGAATTGCAGGGCCGCTACGGCCCGCTGGCGTAGGTCCGATGTGCAGGGTTGGCGCATCACCCTCCTGAACAGGCCCAACGAGACCGAAACCGCTCTCAGGAGCACCTAAAAATAATCATTTGCTATATCTTATCTCATTTCTGATAAATCGGCCCGCAAATAATTTCGCATAAATTTTTTGGTATTATGGTAAATATGAGTAAACCTTGTTTTTATAGTAAATATGAGATCATGATATGCGAATATGGACCGTTTTGTTTCTACTTGTTTTTCAGTCAGCAGCCGACGCACAAACAACGATACTTGCTGCAGGCGCCCGTAACGTAAAGAACGGCGCCCCATACGGGGGTCCCAGCGCAGTTGGCGATGGGGTCACAGATGATACCGCGGCGTTTCAGGCGGCTATTGGCTCGCCTAGCGGCGACTCAAACCAGACAGCCGTTTATGTTCCTTCGGGAACTTATCTATTGAGCGCAGGATTTACTTTTGCTCGAGGACATTTCTTCGGGGAGCCTTCAAATCCTCCGACATTAATTCTGAAAGCGAATTCAGGATTGAAAGGTCCATTCTTCTACTTCACAAATCCCGGCAACAGCACGAACAACAGCTTTTTCTTCTTTGTTCATGATCTAAAGATCATCATACAGAGTGGTAACAGCGGGTGCTCGGACGCCTTTCTTTGGGACGTCGCGCAATCAAGCAGTGCGCGAAATCTTACAATTACCAGACAGGATGGCGCAGGAAACTGTTTCCATCAATCTGGCCGCAACGACGGCGGAGGCGGCGGAGGCTCGATCTCGAATATTACCTGCACAGGAGGCCAGAACGCTCTGGTTATCGACCAGACTTCTCAGATTATTTACCGAGGATGCACATTCAACGGCCCGGTACAATGGAATGGATATTGGGTGGCGAGCTTCATTGACTGTACGTTTAACAATCCAGGCGGATCTGGATTCTCGGGCGGCGGCGGTGACTACGTGGATTTTACAAACTGCACCTTCACGGCCAGCACGGGATTTTCATGCTCTACCAACTATCATTTTGAGAACACGCAAGGCTCGACACAGTTTAGCTCTGGCAATGTTTATCTAAACGGCAATAGCGAAGCTGGTAACAGCTCAAACCTAAACGCTCTCATACCCACCACCTTCCCGAATCCCGCGTTGCCAGAGCCGTCCTCGGCTTGTGTTAACGTCAAAGCCTTTGGAGCACAGGGGAATGGCTCCAATGATGACACTTCTGCGGTTAACGCTGCGCTTGCGGCAAGTTCGCAGGTATTTTTTCCACCTGGAACATATAAGCTTTCGTCAACAATCAATTTGGGACCTGGAAAATCGATCTGGGGCGATTGCACTGGAGGCGGAGGATTCGGCACTACTTTGCAATCTAATGCAAATCCAGTGCTGAACGTTACCGGAGCCGGGACAGGCAAGGGCGTCAATATTGTTCGGATGGGGATTCTTCAAACCGGGGGAGGAAACACGGTGCGTTGGAACGGAGACCCATCTAGCAACATATTTGACACGGATATTTCATCGAATGGCTCTGGCGGTAATCCAAGCTTTATGGTCCAGACTGGCGGCTTTTTCATGGACGAGTCATGGCCTCCAGGCTACAACCCGAACAACACTACAAATACCTGGATGCAATACAATGCACAGGGTCCTTCTTATGTCGTGGGTGTCAACCCAGAACACTTTAGCGGTCCTACTGTCGTGATTGCAAGCGCTAGCAATCTTGAGATGAAATCCTGGGAAGTAGAATATCTGCAATCACAGCCGGCAATGCCGATCTCATCGGCAAGCGGCATTAATCTGAGCGGCATGCTTCAAGGCGGTAACCCGCCTCCAAACAATTTGTTTAGCGTTGATGCTCATTCAACTGTTGCATTATTTGGAATTGATTCTGTCGGCGGTTCGGGTGGGCCACAAGTAGGCTACAACGGCCATGGCTATGGATCAGGATCAGGATTAATGCAGGGGTTTGTCACGACTCAGGGCAACGCTGTTCCGACCCCAACATCCACGCCGGTTCCGACCCCCACCCCAACGCCCAAACTCACCCCAACACCCACGCCGGTTCCGACCCCCACCCCAACGCCCAAACCCACCCCAACACCCACGCCGGTTCCGACCCCTACCCCAACGCCCAAACCCACCCCAACACCCACGCCGGTGCCGACCCCTACCCCAACGCCCACGCCGAACCCAACACCCGCTATTGGTTATGTTCAGGGAAATCTTGCCGTAACTGGCGGCGGCACTCCGGTTGGAACTCAAGCGGTAGCTTTTACTAAATCGCAAGTCGCTGGCGACACCAATATTGTCGCGATTGCATACTTCAATACTTCGGCGACGATTACGAAGGTTACCGATTCTCAGGGCAATACGTATCAGGTGGCAAGCCCCCTGAAGGTTGGTACACAAAACTCACAGGCTATCTGGTACGCCAATAATGTCAAAGCGGCACCCAATACGGTAACAGCACTTTTCAGTGCGACGGTCCAATATCCGAGTGTTCGAATATCGGAATACCATGCTTTAGGATCTATAGACATTCACAGCGAAGGAACAGGTGTAAGCGCGACCGCAACAGTACCTCCTGTAACTCCTACACACTTAAACGATGTTATAGTGGGCGCTACGGTTTGCAGCGACCTTGTTAACGGCACTGCTCCAGGGTTTGTTCAGCGGCTTAACGCAACTCCTTACGGTAGCAACGCCCAAGATGAAGCACCCGACGTAAATCTGTCAGGCATTACGATGCCTACGCCACTTGCTTCCTCCTCAGATTGGGTAGAGAACATAGTGCTGTTCTTGCCATTTTCCACACCTACACCAACACCTACCCCGGTTGCGACCCCGACCCCAACGCCCGTGCGGACCCCGACGCCCACGCCAACCCCCGCACCTATTGCGTTCGTTCAGGACAACGCCGCAACGGCTTTCTCAACTGGAACTAGCGAAACAGTCACCAATGCGGCACATGCAATAGCGGCGGGAGATCTTTTGATCGCAGTTATTAACTGGGGTCCACGCGCAGGCGTAATATTATCGGTGTCGGATAGCGTGAACGTAGGGCGACCCTATGTTATGGCTGCTCCTGATACGTCGGGGGTTGGAGTTCGGCAAGCTATTTATTATCTACCGAACAGCCTAGGGTGTGCCGCCGGAGCAGACACATTGACTGTTACGGTAGCTTCGGGCTCTGGAGTCATGGTTCATTTATCGGAATTCTCTGGCATAGCGAATACGAGCCCCGTCGATGTCGCAGCGCAAAGTGCCACAGGGACAACGGGAAGTCCCGTTGCGACGGTCACAACATCGAGTCCGAGCGATCTGGTCTTCGCTGCTGCTACTGTTGGAGGCGGTCTTAATGGAGTAGGCTTTCCTTGGACTCTCGGTGTGATCGATGCCGGAGGAAACGCCGACGGGTACCTGTTAAATGCGGCTGCTGGACCGTATTCCACATCTTTCACTGGCTCCGCTGGTGACTGGGTGGCGCAGGTAGCCAGCTTCAAAGCGGCGGCAGGCTTATCCAACCCGAATCCCACCCCGACGCCGACACCTAGCCCAACCCCAGGAACGACGTTGTTGTGGAAACCATCTGCTAATGGTAATTACATCGTAGATTCCAACAACAATCCTGTTTTGCTGGTGGGAGATTCCGCTCTCCATATGCAGACCCTTAGTGAAGCGGATATGCTTACATATATAGTCAGTCGCCAGAAACATGGCGTTAATTGTTTATGGGTACAATTAATGTCCAGTTCTTTAAACATTACTCCGGAAGGATATACCCCATTTGGAAGTGCTGATGTAAGTGGATCTATTAATGCTAACTGGTTGCAAAGAATAGACGATCTGGTTGTTATGGCGGCAGCGCACAACATGGTTGTAATTCTTGACCTGAACGATGAGGCCAACGATAACAGTCAATCGCGCACTGCCTCGAATTCCGCCAACCAAGCATTTGGTTCCGCCATGGCCACTCATTACGCGTCCACTCCCAACATTATATGGATGCTTGGCAATGACGGAAACATGCTTACTGATCCAGCCGCGAACACTGCCGCACAAAAGATCTTCCAAGGTATTACGAGCGTAGACACTTCTCACATGATAACCACGGAGGAGAACCAAGCGGCTGGCTCTCCTACTTCAGAGAACATGTCTCAGGACAACAGTCTTCTGGCACCATTCATCACCCTTAACGGAGTATACCAATATCACGGTTCGTATGATAATGCCGCTATAGCATATGCAGTCAGTCCTGCAAAACCGTCTTGGCTGGAAGAAACAGAGTACGAGGGAGAGAATGTTCTTGGAAGTTGTAATGGATCGCCGGTTGTTCTACGCAGGCAAGCATACTGGAACGTTACTTCGGGATCCTACGCTTATACCTTTGGAAACCATTTTACTTGGTCTTTCTCCAGCGGATGGCAAAACAATCTAGACACCCCTGGAGCCATACAGCTGGGATATTTTGGCAGCTTCTTCAGATCTCTTCCTTGGTCCAATCTCAAACCGGACACCTCCCATCAGATTGTCACAGCGGGATATGGATCTAATTCTGGATTGGGGGGTAGTCCGTGCTCGGACAACTACGTTACAACATCCGCCTCAGCAGATGGATCGTTAGCGGTAATTTACTGTCCCGTGAGCGCGACCGTCACGGTGAATATGGCTAAGTTCTCTGGCAGCGTATCGGCGCAATGGTTTGATCCGAGCGGCAATACATATACGACCGTCTCAGGTTCGCCATTTGCGAATGTCGGCACCCGTAATTTTTCTACGCCTGGAAACAATTCATCCGGTGATCCAGATTGGGTATTGTTGATCAAGTGATCAGTCTGTCGTAATGCCGATATCGAGCGGGGAAGTCCTATCCCTGAGATAGCCGCGAAGATTTTAAATTTAAATCTTCGCGGTATGACCTTGAATGGATGCCAACCGGAGGCGAGAGTTCGGCCGATTGACGTTACGAGCGGAAAGGTATTGAGGGTGATGGCTTGAGTGAAGGCGGCAACGGCTCCGTCCAGATCGTGTTTGTTACACTTGCCGAGGAGCTGGCTCTTTGGCTTTGGTTTGATCTTGCCAGATCCCTACCCAGTCGCAACCTAGCACTAGAACGAGCAATCCGAGACCGCACAGGCAAAGCAGTTTGCCGCTTTGGCAAAGCCCGACGATCAGCGGCGTTAATTTGCCCGACTCAAAGGGTTCACCGAAAGCGAACCATTGAATCGGACTCTTGTCGTACGATTCAATCCGGTAGTCATCTCCCGGGGTCACCCGTGCATAGATCAGCTCCCAGTCCCGAAAAATGTACGGAAAAGTATGGCTAAGCAGCGGCAATAATTGTTCCCGCTGGCCGGTGGTTTCATCCACCAGGATCAATTGCGAACCATCGAGATGATAGTTGTTGAACCGCGACTTCTTGTCGACCAGCAGATCGATGGTAATATAGGGGGCTTGCGGCTTAAAAGGACCGGAGAGAAACCACTTATCCACCGCTTCGGGATTTTTCGGGTCAAAGCTTCCCCAATAAAGCCGTGCGGGCCGGGGCCGATAGGAAGTATGATAGCCGCCGATGGCATAGTTTCCCTGGCTACCCGGCTGCAGGGGAAAGCCGGTCAACATGGGGATCGTCATGGCTGGCATCGGCACCTTTCCCTTGACCACGTCAATTATCGCATTGTCCAACCCTAAAGATCCATCTGGCGATTCATTCAAGGGCTGGGTGGTCGCGGAGCCCCGGATCACATCGCGAAGCAAGACTTGTTTGTCGGCCTCGCTCCACTCCCCGTTCTCCAGGGCCATAAATGGCAGCGTCCGATATAAGAGATGAATCGAAAAGCCCAAGACCTGAAGACCCATCCATACCCAGGTAAAAATGCCCAAAGCCAGTTTATAGCGCCCTGTGCAGCCGCGATAGAGCAAGCATAAGCCCACAGCGCAGAAGAGAGGCACGATGATAAAAATATCGGTATAACGTCCCGAGGGCATACCCATGTTATTGTTGTCTCCGCGGAACGCTCCTGTTGCCAACGCGACGAGAAATATCAACCCGCCCACCCCGGTCACAAACGCCGTATTTTTTTGACGGAACGAGGTGAGAAAAAGCTGAGCGAGAACCAAGCCAACCAGCGGAACCAGCGTCAATAAACCAATTCCGGGGATAAAAACCACGGGCCAGGCCAGCGCCTTGAGCAAGGCATTGATGCCCTCCAAAAATCCGACCTTGCTGCTGACGGGCAGTGTCAAATATTGAACGAGAAAGATCGTCAGGCAACCGATCGCCATCGTCAGGTCCCGGCTAGTGACACGCAATTCCAGTGCGGCGCGGAAGAGCGTCAACGCAGTTACCATGAAGGCACAGAGACATCCCGCAGCGATGTTAACAGAGGCCAGTGCGGCCAAAAGGACGGTGGAGGCAACCCCAATCCAGCTTTGTCCGCGATAAACTGATACATAGAGCGCCCAAACACCAAAGAGCATCATCGCGGTCTCCGGCCAGAGCAGCCCCCACCCGATGCGGTATCCCCCAAAAGGAACGGCAAAGAGCACGAAAATGAAAAGCAGGAGCCACGTGCGATCCCGCGGAGTCAAAATATTCCCGAAGGTTGCGATCACCACGGCGGCATAAGCTGTGTGGACGAATGCGTAGACCAGGAAATCGAGGCGCCCGTCCCAATAACCGTTCATCAGGAATTGCCCCAGATTGGCCAGGTAATAGAGCTCCATCGGATGGCCGTTAAGCCGGTGAAAGATGAACCCCCAATCGTGAGTGCCCTGAGACCAGGTCTGCAGCCACGACAATGTAAAGGTGTCGTCGCCTTGGGGAATTTCGGCGACAAAGCGGATGCCGATGAAAATCCGCAGACCCAAGATTAAAATCAAAAGTCCCGCGACAATAAAAAGGTCGCGGGACCTCGTTAGGGAATGATTCAAGAGTCAAATTCTAATCCAAGCAAAACTACCGAGCAAGGAGATTTGGTCTCTCACAAGGACCCTTTTCGTAACGGAATGCCGACCGCCAGCACACAAGTGCGCTCTTCGTCGAGCCGGACGTTTAAAGTAGACGGCGCTGAGCTTGATCGCTCCCCAACAGACGACCACCAACGTTTGAATCATCGGAGATCCAGTCCAGAGGCCGCATTTTCTCTGGACTGAAGACAACACCTGAGCAAGGCGCCAACCAGAAATGCGAAGAAAACGTTAACGGGAAATACGCCCAAATGACTCCCGAACAACATTCCGCTATAGAGGACCGCCGTCAGAACGCTCAAGAGGGCAATGGCAGTTGTACGCGTCTCAAGATCCGCCTTGGTCAGGACGCGGCGATGCGTCAGCCAAAGCGCTCCGACCACTAAAGAAAGGAACCCGCCCAAGCCTACAAAACCATATTGGACGAGGATTTGCGTGAGTTGGTCATGAATAATCTCGTCCTGAGCAACGGTCTCCCCATGATCTCGATACAAATCGGGGTTGCCGAACCACGTGTGAAAGAGCGGGTTTGTCACCATGTTGTGAAAACTGTAAAGGCGATCGCTAAAAGTTTCGATCCTGAAAGTTTGCTCGTTTAATGCAGAACCGCCGGGAAGTTCTTCCTGAAAGGTCTCTAGCGAGTCGAGCAAAGGATCTGCGTTCACGATGAGTATGACCAGGATAGCGGTCACCAGTCCGTAGAATCCAATTGTTGTAAACGCACGACGAAAACAAATCCAGCCACTCACTCCGAGAGCTAAAAGTACCCAACCACCACGAGACAGACTAGCCCAGCAGCCTCCCATAAAAAGAATTCCCACCACGATTTGCCAGGCTGCCCGCTTAGATCCTTTCAAATGAATAAAAAACGCGAGCAATGCCAGGACGGCCATCATGACGGTCAACGCATGAGGTGAATTCAGCGTCGAGAATGGGCGCGCCCGGACGTCGTCAAGCAAACCGACGGTCATGGTGTACCCGGT
The DNA here is from genome assembly GCA_963782115.1 of uncultured Verrucomicrobiae bacterium. Taxonomy (GTDB): domain Bacteria; phylum Verrucomicrobiota; class Verrucomicrobiia; order Chthoniobacterales; family JAFAMB01; genus JAFAMB01. The sequence continues at coordinate 215,548 of CAWAIK010000006.1, read as the reverse complement.
CTTCAAATAGTTGATCTCGAAATCGTTGAGGCCGAAAATCTGTTGCCAGATCGCATAGAGAGCAACCGGGATGTAGATGATCAGGCAAAACTTGAAGAATTGCTTCACGTCTTCAGGCCTTGGAAATAGAATGCCGGCGATCAGGATGAAGGGAAAGTACGCGCCCGAGTTAGCGAAATCCTGCAAACCTCCGAGCAAGCCGGTGCCGCCGGAGATGTCTTTCAGGAGCACAGAGATCATCAGCAACAACACAACTATGAGCAATACATATTGCCAACGCTCAAGGCGTCGAGGCTGGAATACACACTGGAGCACGACACCCACGCAGATGCAGGCACACAGAATGGGAGGAACTGCCATCGTAACCACCACGTCACCGTACGTTAAGTTGCCAGTGAGGATTCCAAGTCTCTTGACCAAATCAACGTATGCCGTGCCAAGAATCAGTAGGTAGACGCCGGCTTTCGGGTTAATGATGGCGACGAAAAAAACCGCGATCGCAACGATGATAAGGGTCGCGGTAAGAGGGTTATCGTAACTAACGATGAACCAACCAGCAATCATCGCAGCAACACACCCGGCAGCCGGAAGAACGAACCGTTTTGGCGCTACTCTATCGAGAGTTTCTCCGGAGCGAACAGCATTCATAAAATGTGACAAGCGATTTACGAACCCAACAGCGGCCCAATGCTGAGAGACTTTATGGCATACGACTGCGATAAAAGCGAATCGGAATCTGATTTTGACCCAGCTTCAAAACTCCAGATCCCCTCCCTGCCGGCATATAGCAGGAAAGGAACTGAGATGAGACGGTTTTGCTCTTGTAGAAGAGGCTGAAGAAAGGTGCCTTTTTTGCCCGAATGTGGCAACAATTTCGGCATGCCACAGGTACAATTGCCGATCTTTCCGGCAGGAGTCACGCACATCAATTCGGAGATCGCCTATGAGGAGCGGGATGGAAAGGTGTACTACTTTAATGGCCATCTGCCGGTGTTTGTCCATGAGAAGAGTGCTCTGGCGACTTTCCGGCTTTTTAGTACCCAATTAGTCATCAATGGCAATGCGACTCAAGCGGAGATATCTCGTGCGTTCGGGGTGCCGCTGGTCACCGTCAAACGCTATGTGAAGCTCTACCGGGAGCATGGGGCAGCGGCCTTTTTTGCCCCTGCCAAGAAGCGCTCGGGCAGCAAATTGACTGCGGAAGTTTGCCAACAGGTTCAAGGGTTATTGGACCAGGGACTGACGGTGCCTGAAGTGGGTCGGGAGGTGGGGATTTTGTCCAATACCTTGCACAAGGCGATCCGTGCGGGTCGTCTGCGGGCCGGAAAAAAAAAGATTTATCCAACGATGCGATAGCGAGCACCAAGAGCGAGCGCAGTCTAGCAGACATTCAAGCCCCGTTGGGTCGAGCAACAACGCGCAGCCTGGAACGGGTGGCGGCCAGCGTCGGCATGCTCCATGGGGCTCCCATTGAGTTTGAACTGGTTAAAGATGTTCCCGATGGAGGCGTGCTGTTTGCTCTGCCGGCGCTGTTGTTACTTGGACTCTTGAGCAAGAGCCGGGAGATGTTTTCGATGTTGGAGGGCTTCTATCCGCTGGAGAGCATCTTTCTACTTCTGGCGCTCATAGCCCTAGCGCGTATTCCTTCGCTGGAAGCGTTGCGCTATGTGGCGCCGGGAGAATGGGGCAAGCTCATGGGGCTGGATCGCATTCCCGAAGTGCGCACCCTGCGGCAAAAGATCACCCAACTCTGCTCTGAGCAGGGTCTGGCTGAGCGCTGGAGCAACGCTCTGGCCAAGCAATGGATGGCGCAGGAACCGGAGTGCGCCGGGGTTTTTTACGCCGATGGTCATGTGCGGGTTTATCATGGAAAACTCACCGATCTGCCTCGGCGTTATATTGCCCGAGAACGGCTCTGTTTGCGCGGCACGACCGACTACTGGGTTAATGCCATGGACGGCCGACCTTTCTTTGTGGTCAGCTGCGCCGTCGATCCCGGTTTACTCAGTGTGTTACGCGATCAGATTGTACCACGGCTCAAAGCCGATGTGCCAAACCAGCCCACTCTAGAGCAACTGGAAGCCGACCCACTCTTAAGCCGCTTTACGATCGTCTTCGACCGCGAAGGCTACTCGCCACGCTTCTTCGCCCAGATGAAAGAGGAGCGCATCGCGATCCTGACCTATCACAAGTTCCCTGGAGAGCTTTGGCCGGAGCAGGAATTTCGGACCCACAAGGTCAGCCTCGTCAATGGGGAGCAAGTCAGTCTGGAACTGGCCGAACGCGGTGTACGACTCTCCAATGATCTATGGGTGCGCGAGGTCCGGCACCTCTCGGAAAAAGGACACCAGAGCTCGATTTTAAGCACCGATTACCGCTCTGATTTGACCCGGGTAGCCGTGGCCATGTTTGCTAGATGGTGCCAGGAAATCTTTTTCAAATATATGCGTCAACACTACAATCTGGATCGATTAATCGAGTACCAAACTGAATCCATTCCTGATACAACCCGGGTCATCAACCCGGCCTGGCGCCAACTCGACAGCCAGATCCGCCGCCAAAACGGATTACTTAACCGTGAACTACTCCAATTCGCAGAAATCCAGTTGCCCCAAGAAATGGAGTCCCAACAAGTCGAAGCCTATCAGCAAAAGAAGGGTCAACTGCAGCAGGCCATTGAAGAACGCCGCCCCCAAATCGAGCAACTTAAAGCTCAACGCAAAGCGCTTCCCAAACACATCGAGATCAAAGATCTCCCTGAGCAGGATCGCTTCCGTCGGCTGCGTTCAGAGAAAAAACACTTCATCGACACGATCAAGCTCATCGCTTATCGGGCTGAAACAGCCCTCGCCCAGCTTGCCCGCGAGAAGCTCAAACGCCTCGATGATGCCCGCTCACTGATTCGACAACTCTTCCGCACCGAAGTCGACCTCGTTCCCGACCAGCAAAATAAAACTCTGACCGTGCGTTTGCACCCAATGAGCACCCAAGCACATGACGAAATCCTCCGCCACATCTGCGCAGAAATAACAGCTACAGAAACTGTTTTTCCAGGCACCGATCTGCGCCTCGTTTACGAAATCTCCGGCTCATCCTAATTCAAGGGGATCTGGCGGTCTGAGCTTGCTCAAATTAGTCGAAGATTCCCGCTTCTAAGGCTGGAAAATCCGACGCTGGTGGCGACGGTAACGCCAAAAATCGCTATTCTCAACTGACTTACCAGTTTGCGAGTAGAGGCGGCTGGGAAGCCACAGTCCCCATGGTCAGAAACCCAGCGGTTTTTCCTTCGGTGGGGACCGACCAAAGAACGTCCCGCATCCCATGCACAGTGTCCCAAACCACTGCTGGTAAGCTCGCCGGTAGCGCCCTAAACCCGGCACGTCACTCCGAGCGGTTCTGCCTTCGAAAAACGCTTCGATGGGTGCGGTGCACATGACTCGATAAGGGTGCGCAAAGCGCGGAAGGCAGCTGACCGCCACTGCGCAGCACCGACAAAAAAGGCCCAGTGCAATTCGTAATAGCCTGCCCCAGAAAGCCTCACGATAAATCTACAATTTCATTGCAAAACCTTCTTGCATTTATAGCATAGCCCGAGCTCGACTTTATCCAATTTCAGGTAGCATATCCGAGTTCGCTAAATGCTCGCTTACGCTTCGTGAAAGTCGGGAAGTAAAATTGAATTGACTTCCGCGGCCAGTGAACATGATAGGCTCATTTATGAATAAAGAAGTCGCGGTTAACAACTTCGGCTCTGTGACGCGATTGCGCGAAAGCACGGCCTTGAAGCTGGTTTATCTTCTACAGGCACTCTTCCTAGTGATTGCACTTTTCGGCTTGGACGCTCCATTTCTCTCTGTCTTCTTCGATCGCCAGAACCAGACATTTGACATTGCAGATCACGTTTTCCATGAAGGTTTCAGTGCCGTGATTGCACCCAAGGCTTCTTTTTCGCTGCCCGGTTACACTTCACAGCCGTTCACAATCTGCCGTTACGAAGTTCCATTCCACGGGCTGTTCGGTTGGCCTCTGGCGGCTGCCTTAGGGCACGAACGTGCGGCCGTGCGTCTCGTTTCGGTGGCCTTTGCCTTGCTTTCCATTTACTTGTTGTTTCGCACTCTTCGCCATTGGGTGGAGCCGGCGGCTGCGCTAGCAGGAACCGCACTCTGGGCAATGGCCCCGCTAGTCCTTCAACTTGGTCAAGTACCAATGCCGGACATCCTTTGCACGACAGGAATCATCGCATCATTTTATTTTGCATTGAAGGGTAATCTACCGGCATCGAGTGGTTGCTTCCTCTTTTCCATACTCGCAAAGGAAAGCGTCCTTCCCTTTGGGCTGCCAATCCTTGTGGCATTGCTGGTGGCTAAAGAGTCTCGTTCTGCCAAGCGCATTTTAACTCTGTCAATTGCTTGGGGTCTTGTGCCGCTATTGGGCCTGGCTGCCTGGATATCACTAGACCGCTTTAGTCCCCCCACGCCGTGGACAATCCTGCAGATCGCTGCTGAGAGAAATGATACCGGATTGCTGGAGCCCAGGCTTTACATTTTTACAGCGGCCTGCCTGTTTCCGTTTGGTGTGGGCGTCCTTGGTATGTTGGGCATCGCGTCCACAGCCCTCAACAAGGCCCAACGGATGAATTGCTGGATCAGGCGGTCGATTTTTGTCGCCTGCCTCGTTTACTTCGTCTTTGTAATCCGTAAGATACTTGAACCACAATATTTTTTGCCGCTCGTATTCTGGCTTGCGGTCGCGGCTTCGCTCGGGTTGGCCCGGCTCCTCGAAAGGCGGCGCTCCAGTCTCGTTTGGAGAACGGCGTTTGGCGCCGCAATCTGCGCGCACGTGCTGGTTGTTTGGATGTTCGCGTCTGACTTAAAAGCCGCGCGCGTTTCTAATTTCGCCGGAATTGAAAGCGCCGCACACTTGATCCCAAGCGGCGCGCGTGTCGTGATGGTCTATCGATATTACGGCGCAGCTGCCGCGGTCTGGTTGAACCATAACGTAGTCTGCCCTTGGGACGGTCTCGATTTGGGTGAATTGACATCTCTTTTCGGAGATACAAAAAACATGGACCATGAATTACGAACCTTGAGGTCGGAGAATTTCACCTACTTCATGATTCTGGACGTTGAGAGTCGGCACGGCCTCCATGCATGGGCAATGACACATTTTGCCGACCCTTCATCCCCAGTTCGCCAGTTTTGCGACCGCAATTTGCAGAGGTTGTTCGAATCCCAGAACGTGGTTCTCTATTCCCTCAGTGGTTTGCAGGCCGAACGGTGACAACGTTCCCTTATTAGTCGGTTTCATCGACCAGTGGCCAATGGTCACGTTCCGATAACGCCGCCTGACGCGTTAGAACCGGCGTAAAAACACGCTCGATGAAACGGCTCATATTTCCCGTGCGCGCTCACCAGCACGGCCTTGGCGACGCGCAAAAGAAGTGGGCCGTGCTGGCCGCGTGACCTTGAAGCGTTGAAGTTTCGTTTTCGAGCAGCTTCAGTAAAAACCGCGGCGGCGCGCATAATATCCTCACCCTCTCGAAGATCAGCGCCAAAGCCATTGCGGCCCGACTACGATCGCGCGGCACCGAACCGCTCTTGGCACCGGCTTCGCAGACTAGGAAGATTTGTTCGCACCTGCGAAAGGCTGGCTCTTCTTGTTCCCATTTTCCGTCGTGGCGCCAGTGCAATGGACATCCTCGTCGGTCACTAACAATGAAGTGTCGCCGTCCCGTTGTTCCAAACGCACTCGTCTCAGGTAGTCACCTCGGCTAAAATACTTTTCCAGCCAAACGTAAAGGCAGATAAACAGGTAACGGCTGCCCATTTCTTTGATTTTAAGCTTCGCTTCTCCACTCCGGCGATTGCGCCAGGTAATTGGAATAACGGTCCAGCTGTACCCGCGGACAATGGCCTTGAGCGGGATTTCCACCGTGAGATTAAAATGTGGCGCGATTAACGGCTGGCATCCTTCGATGACGGTACGCCGGTAAGCCTTGAAAGCGTTTGTCGTGTCATTCAGAGGGATATTAAACAGCAGCCGTAGAAAATTGTTCGCAAGCCGATTGACCTGGAGCTTGACCCAGGGATAGTCGATTACCCCGCCCCCTTTGAGAAAACGACTGCCAAAAACGCAGTCAAAGCCTTCGTTCAGCTTGTGCCAGTAGCGAACCACGTCGCGACAATCATCCGACTCATCGGCCATCATGATCACTACGGCGTCGCCGGTCATGCGTTCGAGCCCGCAGATGATGGCGCGGCCAAAGCCTTGCTCGCCCGAGTTGTGCACGGGGTTCAGCTCGGAGATGCGGTCACGCAATTCCTCGAGAATTGACCACGTGCGGTCGTTACTCCCGTCGTCAACGACGATAATTTGGTGAGGCACGCCGTGAAGCCGCAACTCCAAGTGTAGGTGTTCGACGGTTGAAGCGATGCAGCCGGCTTCATTGCGCGCGGGGATAACCACGCTGAGCAGAGCTAGGGGCGCTGCAATTGGTTGGCGAGCGGTTTCTGGCAGGTCGGGCATATCACGCAGCACAGATTTGAAGCCAATCAGGATTTGTTTCAACATGACCAGCGATTTCGTCGAAGATTTCTTCCAATGACCAAGACGGCGACCACCGCCAGCGTTCCCGGGCCTTTTGCGAATCCATGACCACCCAAGGGACGTCGAATGGCCTCTCGCTGGGATCAGCCTCGATCGATTGTTGGCCGAAACGGACCTGCGCCCAAGCCGACAACTCTGCTAATGACATAGAGTTTTCTAAGCCTCCGCCAATGTTCCACAAACGTTCGGGGCCGGATGGGTTTCCGTCTGCGAGTTGCCGCGAGATAAGCTGCGCGAGATCGCACGGATGGAAGGCGTCCCGGACCTGCAACCCGCGCCCGCCAAATCCGAGGTATCGGAGGCGCCTCCCGGCCTTCCACGCGTGCAACCAATAGGAAAAAATTCCTTGTTCCGCCGTTCCGAATTGGCCGGCGCCGGCCAAAACCCCACAGCGATTGATCCAGACCGGAAGACCAAACGCATGGCCGTATTCCAGAGCCAAGATCTCTGAACTAAGCTTGGTGGCACCGTACAATGAGACGGGTGGATTCGTCGGGAAATTCTCCCCAATGCCCCGCTCTGAAAGGCCGCGAACTTGCGCTCCCTTGAGATCGAGGTCAAACCGGTTCGAAGCAGTCCTGAGCGGCAAGGCGGCTAGGTCCGGGATAGAATAAACCCGGCTGGTGCTAAGGAGGATAAACCCCGCATTTATCTCACGACAGTTCTCGAGCAGGTTGACCGTGCCGATAAGATTATGCTCAACCACTTGCCTGGACGAGGCACGCCCGTCAACACCCCCGAGAACGCTCGGATTTGCCGCAGCATCGATGATCCAATCTACCGGGGGGAGAATGGCAAGGTCACTGCGTTGCCGGACATCGCCATGGAACACACGGCAGTTGCGGGCCTGCAGAGGGGCCAAGTTCCGGGCTACGCCGGTCCGAGCCAGGTTATCAAGCCCAAAAATTTCTGACCCTGAAACGTTTTCCCGAAACCAGCGGGCGAGGTTTGATCCGACAAAGCCGCAGATTCCGGTAATCAGTATTTTCATGGAACGACATTTCGCTATAAACGCTGAACTTCTCACTTTCGAGTCGGTAGCACGCACGCTAAATGGCTGAGGCATTGGAGCTTCTCTGTATAAGATTAGCTTGGCACGCTAAAAACCCTTTTTCAGCACCCTGCTTAGGAAGTTAACGCGGAAAGCTTTCTAAGAGCTCTCATTCATTCCAGACACTTCGCCGTCATGCAGTTAATTGTTCGCGCATGGTCAAAACTTAAGACACTTCAGAGGCCTAGGGAGAAGTCTTTGTTGTCTGCTAGATTCGCTATTACTCATGCTAGCCTTTTCCTTCAGACTTTTGAAAGCGAGCGTTAAAATGCATCTCTCATACCATTTTCCGTTTAGGAGATACTTTACGCCTAGCAAGATCTGACGGCCCGAGAATTGGTATCAGAATCCGTCGGAATTAAAATTACAATAAAAGGAACGCTCGTTGGTAAGTAATCGCCATGGAATCTCGAACGCAATCAAAATCAGACGAAATCCAGAGACGAATTTGTATTTGTTTGACTGACGATTGCCTTTTATACTAAATATGAAATTTAAACAGAGCTTCTGTTTGACGTTGCGTGCGCCTTAGCGGAATGAGTCAACCGTGAAAAGAATTCTCGTCACTGGCTCGAGTGGTTTGATCGGCAGCGAAGTCATATGTCGACAAATTAGGTGTACGGGGATGCGCCGAACCGACTGAACTTGCTCGAGAAGCAAACGCGCTGGGACTACCTGATCCCGCGGGTGTATTCGGCTATTAATGGAGTCATAAGCCGGCGATTTCGAATTGAAATCTGCGCCTGGCACCTCTATGGATACCAACATGTTGCATATTCCGGGGCTCTGGACTCGGTTTGGAAATTCAAAGTTCACATTCAGCGTGGGGAAGTTTGGGCTGACGCGGGTCTGCCTGCCTCGGACGGAGAAGCGGAGGCTCGCTTGAAACATACCTTTTTAACGTGATACAGCTCGCACCTTTTTGATGGACAATGACTCTTCCGGCCTTTCGTCGAGCGATGATCTTCGCCCTCGCAGACATTCTGCCCGGAACCCCGTCCGGTCTGTCTGCTGGATCGACGCTTACCTCGAGTACCGCAGCCCGACCACGGTGCATTTGCTGCATGCGCTGCCGCATTTGCGCGATGCCGGCTGGGAGATCGAGGCATGGTGTCTGCGCTCGGATGCGCCGCGCGACCAGGTGCGGCACGTCTTCTTTCCCTCCGCGAAATGGCTGGGGTCTCTCGAGGGTCTCTGGTTTGTCGTCATCGCGAACCTTTACGGGGCTTGGCGGCGGCTCCATGCGGGCGTGCGGACCCCGGCGGTTATCCACGCCACTTGCGGAACCTACTTCAGCGCGAATCTCATCTCTGTCCACTTCGTCAACGCGGTCTGGAGCGCGATGCAGATAAAACTGCGGCTTCGTTCCGCCAAACAATTTGTCAAGTTTGTCATCGAGCTTCCCGACCTTCTCCTCGAACGGCTCTCCTGGTCGAGCCCCACTGTTCGAAAAATCCTCGCGGTGTCTGAATCCACCGCCGCCGACGTCCGGAAACGGGCGCCGACTGGACGGGAAATCGAAGTCCTTCCGAACAGCTACGATGAAACGCGCTTCCATCCCGGCGTTCGGTCTCGGTATCGCGATGTAACGCGCGCCGCGTTGGGGCTCAGCCCGGCGGAGACGGCATTCATCTTCGTCAGCCAGGGGCATTATGAGCGGAAAGGTTTCTGGCTCGCTCTCGATGCGCTTTCCCGGCTTCGAAAAGCAGGCAGGCATGGCCTTCGGTTGATCGTCGTCGGCGGCACGCCCGCGAGGCTCGACTCCCTGCGCGCGCGTCTCGACGTCGAAGTCGCCGACTGGAGACAGTGGGTGCTCCTCGCAGGCATTCAGGACGAGGTCGAGAAGTATTACGCCGCAGCCGACGCCTTCATCCTTCCATCCTATTATGAAAGCTACGCTTTGGTGGCGCTGGAAGCCGCCGCCATCGGCCTGCCGCTGTTGATCACTCCTTTCGGCGGCTCCGAGATGACCATTCGGAATGGAGTAAACGGATTGCTGCTGGACTACGAGCCGGAGCGAATGGGCGCCCAGATCGCCCGCTTTCTCGACAGCGGGCTTCCGCCCTTCGCGCCCGGCGCTGGCTGCGGACTCAACCGCCGGCAATACGCGGAGCGACTCCTCGCTATTTATGAGCGGATGGCGGCCGACGAAACGCCCATTGCCGCACCCACCGCCCCGCCATAGCGGATCGGCCACAGGCGCGCTCGCTTCGCGGGCCTTCTCTAGAGCCATCCGGCACGCATCAAGTCTGCCTTTTACCGAAATGAAGAGGAAGAAAAGGATAAAAACGGGCCTCTTTACTGCGGTTAACGTCTAGCGCCTTCTTAACCGACTGAGTTGCCGTTCACAATTAAGAGTGCTTTTCATCTGCGGCCGCTGCGCCGTCCAGCCCAAAGTTGGTCGTCGTACTCTTCTGGATAGAATCGGCAATTGCGACCTTTAGTCCGGATCAGGATTAAAAGATTAAGAGGCCGCTTACCGGATTCTAAACTCAGGCCCAGACGCAGCAGTTGGTTCGCTGAGCAGCTAACTAATCCACGAATTCGACTTATCTAACCATCAGTTGCATGCAGCTTGGTCGACTCGGCAATCTAATGAAAGCCGTCAGCGGAGCGGGAACTTTTTCTCTCAGAACCATCAACCTGGCGAGCGGCTCCAACTCGACTGGATCTGACACAACTGGATCGGGAGGTCTTTGACTGGAACCGATTTCCAAATCCGCGCAGCGTCGGTTGCTTCGGGGGCCTCCGATCCAGAGACTACTCTGTCCAACCAACATTCATTTTGAACGGCACTGATTTGTAATAATATTCATTACTTATGCAACCCAGCGGCAGAAACGCGTTACGAACTAACGAAGCCTTGCTGCCAAAAAGTTGACGAATAGCAGGGCACGATCTGTTGGAGTGCCTCGACGGTACCCTCGCGTGTGTCGCGTTTGCATTCGGGCAACTTGGCAAACACCGGAACGTTCCCGCAATAGCAGTAGTCACGATAATAGCCGTTAAAATAGGCACTTCCTGGCTTCCGCCGGAGCGGTCGCCGGAGGCGTCCCGCTTTGTTAGTTTTTAGTGAGTTTTTCAGGTTAGCATGTACTTTAGGCAGATGAATAATGACCCTTTGTTATCGGCAACCTCGGTCGACACCGGCGCAGGATGCGGGATAACATATTTGAGTATGATTGTAGTTGGCCAGACACCACCTCCGTTTGGTGGCCAAACGATCATGATACGGCGGATGCTCGATTTGGAGATTCCCGGAGTGGAAATGCATCATGTGCCGATGCGTTTCTCACGTCAAATGAGCGAGGTGGGTCGGTTCGGCCCCTGGAAGCTGATTGAATTGCTAAAAATCATCACGTCGATCATCGCAACGCGCATTCGGACGGGCGCTCAAGTCTTGTACTATCCTCCGGCCGGACCTGACCTAGTTCCGGTTCTGCGCGACCTCGTCATTCTGATATCGACCAGATGGATGTTCAAGCGGGTCGTCTTTCATTTTCATGCGGGTGGTCTCGGCGAGTTTCTTGGGCGGGCGTCGGCGATCCTGCGCTCTCTGGCGCGGTTGGCATACAGTAGCCCCGATCTCGCGATCGAGACGGCACATGGCGCCCCACGAGACGGCGCAGCAATTCGCGCGAAACGCACTATAATCGTGTGGTGCGGAGTCGAGGACGCTGCGGCTGAGTTCCATCCGCGCGCACGCTCACAACCCCGACGATGCACGATATTGTTCGCTGGTGTCCTGCGCGAGGACAAGGGCGTCACCGATTTGATCGACGCCTGCGCCATTCTGCTAAATCAGAGTGTTGACTTCGAATGTCAATTGATGGGTGCTCCGTATTCCGAACAGATGCAGGCGCGTTTGGTTGCCAGGATTAATGAGCATGGGCTCGCAGGCCATGTTCGGTTCGCGGGCGTTCTTACTGGCCCGGCTAAGTGGCAAGCTTATCAGGATGCCGACATTTTCTGCTTTCCATCGTTTTTTCCCTCGGAAACCTTCGGCATTGTGGCCGTGGAAGCGATGAGTTTCAGTCTGCCCGTCGTCGCTACTGCCTGGCGGGGATTGGCCGACGTCGTTACCGACGAAGTTGGAATAAGAGTCCCGATCCAAGATCCTGTGGCCATAAGTGCAGCCTTATCTGCCCTGATCCGTGATCCCGACCGCCGTATCAAATTGGGCGAGGCCGGTCGGCGTAGGTATCTTAAGCTATTCACAATGAAACAGTTCGAGCGGAAACTTGGCGATGCTTTCTTGTCTTTACAGTAGACGAGTAATCAATAATCAGTGTCACGAATAATGGATAATCGTTCGGTTCTCGTAACAGGTGGCAGCGGCTTCATCGGTATAAACCTAGTCGATCGGCTGATTGCTGAAGGCTACCAGGTCACAAATTTTGACAAGGCATCACCGGCGAAGGGCGAGCATTGCGCGTACTGGACGCCGGTGGATATCCTGGATGCGGGCAGCCTCGACACGGCGATCGCGGCGGCACAGGCGACGATCGTGATCCATCTCGCAGCGCGTCACGATACCGACGGCAAACAACTCGCAGACTATACTATGAATACCGACGGTGTGGCTAACGTTCTTGCCGCATTGAAGAAGTTGCCGACGATACGGCGCTTTGTGGCAACGTCAACACAATTCGTTGTCGGTCCCGGCCCGCTCCCGGCGCACGATCTCGACTTCCGCCCCCATACGGTCTACGGTGAAAGTAAGGTAATCGGCGAACAATTGGTGCGAAAGGCGGAACTCGCCTGCACATGGACGATCATTCGGCCGACTAACCTCTGGGGTCCCTGGCACCCGCGTTATCCTCGCGAATTCTGGCGCGTCTTGAAGCGAGGCCTCTACGTCCATCCGGGCCGCAGCCCCGTCATACGGTGCTACGGTTACGTCGAAAATATTGTCGATCAAATAGTCAAGATTATTTCCGCGCCACCTGAGATCGTTGATCGGCGTGTTTTCTACGTGGGTGACCAGCCCCTGAACGTGCTGGACTGGGCGAATGCGTTCTCACGTGCCCTGAGGGGGCGCGAGGTGCGGATCGTCCCTCGCGCTCTGTTTCGAGGAATAGCTGTCGCCGGGGATCTGGCCAATCGATTTGGCGTGAAGATTCCGATCACCTCAAGTCGCTTCCAAACAATGACCGTAGATTATCTCGCTCCGATGGCTCCGACATTTGAAGCGTTAGGCCATCCCCGAATCAGCCTATCGGAAGGCGTGGAGCGAACGGTGCGATGGTTGCGGCAGCAGGACCCGTTTTGGGAGGCCCGCTAGCAATTGGTCCTTTGGATGGTTCAGCCGTACTTCCTGCGAAAGTGGCGGTGTCTGCGTGCGGTGCCTGAAAGGGTGTTCTGCTCGCATGTCCCACTGCCAAGTAAGAACGCACTAACGCCAGGCAATCTGTTGCCAGTTTACCCGTCGCAAGCAGTCAATCTGAGACGGGCTTGCGCTGAAGCTGAAGAGGGAGGGTCTGCTGGTCAGAGGAGAGATGCAATGGACCTGCCTTACCGCGCATAACTAAGATCAGCCCGCTCAAGAGGCCTCGCATAATCGCCGCCATACGGCGTACCGGGTATGATTCCGCACCCAGTGCCAGCAAAGCTTCGTACAAACATCTACAAACGTAAAGCACGGTGCGCCCAAACGAATAATAGTACCATCGAAAGTACAGGTTGTTTCTGTAATAGTATCTTTCCATGTCTATGCTTTTTGGATCTTTTTTTACAAGAGACCTGAAACGGCCTACCTCCGGACTTAGATGAGTTACCTTGCTCCTGCCGACGAGATAAGCTGGGAGCACTTCGGTTGTCCGGAGAGTGAACTCGGTGTCTTCTCCATAAAAGCGAAAACCGGGATAGATGTTACCGATACGCATCAATGTGCTTCGTGGTACAAATATCGAAACGAACGTTGCGCCGCGCACCTTGACGAGGCCCGAGCCGAGCCGAGCCGCCCAACTTGCGGCTTGCCCCGGCGCGGCCCTTAGATCGAGCTGCGGCACTCCGTTGGGGCTGCCATCGGCGGACACGACTACGCTCTTCAGAAAGCCAACTTCTTCCGGATGTGCAAAGTTCTCAGAGTATGCACTCTTGAGCTCCTTCAGGGCGTAGGCATCCGCTATGACGTCGTCATCCATGTACCATACCCAGTCGCTTCCGCGTTCCTTGGCGAGGCGGAAGAGCGTGTCCGCGCCAGCAGCTGGACCGGTATTTTCCGGGCGCCGGTACAGGACCATCCCATCATGCTCCAGGAACCCTGATTCCTGCAGGTATTCACACGTGCCGTCGGTACAGCCATTGTCCAGGACAATGATTTCGTCCGGCGGCTCAACCTGAGCCAGGATGGCTTTCAAACACTGTGAAAGCAGCTCTTTTCGGTTGTACGTCAGCACTAAAGCGCTGATCTTTCCGTTCCACGCCAAGGTTTTCCACCTCCTTCGGCTAGTTTCCACAAACTCCGTTTTCAGTCAAGCATCGACACGAAAACGCGTTGTAAGTGTTCGATGTGGCAAGTTTTGGCCAAGGGAATCGGCCGATTCTCCTCCGAACCGGCCTCGGATTGTTCGCTTTGACTTACCGCCGCCAGGCGGCCGGATCACCGGGCCGCTTGGCAGCAACCACGCTTGGCGCAGTGATTTTTTGCTCTTGTGCTTCGAAATTGGTGGACAAACTTTGATTTATCACAAAATGTATAGCTTTGATATTGTTTAATAGATAACCAAATTTTTTGGGAACTAAGTTTCGGGTTTTGCCTTTGACAATGGAATACAGTTCCTGCTTATTTCCGCATCTTGAAATTGATCCATGAAGCAGGCCGCAACTCATGAATCTTGCAGGCATGTTTCCTCCGCCCCTGCAGAAGGAGAGGGTTGTTAAAACCGAACAATACTATTCATGCAGACCGTCCAAGTCTGCCTCACCGATGCGCAAGACATGACATGATTTGGATTGCCTCTGCGCGAGAACTCCAATGCCCAAGCCCCTAGAATCGCATCCATTCGCAGCACTATTCCCAGGGCTTCCCCCTGAGGAATTAACCCATCTCGCGCGGGATATCAAGGAACGAGGACAACTCGAACCGATTGTTCTCTACAAAGGCCTTATTTTAGACGGCCGGAATCGCTACCGGGCGTGCCAGATAGCCGGCGTAAAACCTCGGATTGAGGAGTTTGACGCTAAAGACGCCAAAGGAAGCCCGGAGGAATTCGTATTAAGTCGCAATCTTAGAAGACGACACCTCAGTGTGGGTCAAAAAGCGGCCATCGCGCTGGATTGGGCCGAGCAAATTGAATTAAGTCCGGGGCCGGAGAAAACCAAAGCGTTAGGCAGACCAAAAGGGGCTCTGTCTGAAGCGGCAAAATACATCGGCATCAACGAGCAAAGAGTTTTCGAGGCGCGTCAGATCAGAGACGCGAACCCGAACCTGTACCAGGAAGTGAAAGCGGGTCGGCGCAGCCTGAATAGTGCATTTGCGGAGATTGGTCCGCCGCGGGAGAGTCGAATTAATCAGTCTGCCTCAAAAAATGGTGCGTCGAATTCTCAGGAGCCCGATTTTGACTCATACCAGGAGATGCGGGGGTACGTCCCTCGAGAAGAAGGGGGAGCGGCGCGAGGCGCTCACAACCCAGCGAGCAAAGAGGCGGCGCCAGCCGTTAAACCTCCTCCGAGTCCGGCAGCCATCGTGAAGGCTCTTGCTCGGATAAAGGCCATTCTCGGGAGCTGGTTCTACGCAGAGGTCAAGGCCAGGAACATGATTCAAAAACCTGAGGAAATTGCACAATTTGCAAAATTGACCGACGCACAAATGCTTGAGATTGCACCCCTCTTAAAAAGAGGGTGGACCTTTGTCGCAGCGTTCCGGGAGGTTATAGAACGGCTGACGCCGGATGACGAAATCCGGGCCCTTCATAGTCGGGCAGTCGCAAACGGCGAGCAGTGGTACCTAAGTTCCGTCGGAAATTTCGGGCATCTGGTGGTCTGGGGAACCGAAAAAGATAAGACTCTCGCCAAGGTTAAAGACACTTTGGCCAAGGCAACCGTTTCGCAACGACCTTGACCGCAACCTTGCCCGACACGAAGTCGAATTTTTTAACCGGGTCTATGGGCTTTTTTCGTTCGCAAGCGCACTAATCCCCACCCCTTTTGCCGGCCGATTCAAATCCGTTCCCGCTTACTTCGGCGGTACACACCGCTTCAGGCCGTGGCACCATGTCTGTGGTTGATACGACAACACACGAACAAGACGGATAGAGAGATCTCCGAACTAAAGCCCTCGGCAAACTGGAGTATCGGGATCGAAATAGTGGCCGGTTTCGGATTTTTCTTTTGGATCCAGCGCTTTCGCAATTCTTTCAATCTGACCACAAAGTTGCAACAAATCTCTGGAGAACCACCGAGAATGTTCGCCCTAACGAACACAGTTTAGCGTATTCCCCACTCGTGTGAATCTAGTTATATTAGCTTTGACTTGATGGAGGATATCTTATTAGCCTAATCTCTCAACTCATGTTGCCGCATTGCAACAAGGGCGCAGCGATGGTTTACAATCTTGCCGCCGATATGGGCGGCATGGGATTCATCGAGCTAAATAAAGCGGCTTGCATGTTGAGCGTTCTGATCAACACTCACCTCCTTCGGCGATTCACAGTTCTGCTCCTCATTCAGGCGCTCGCCGCGCACCTCTGCCTCTGGGTCCAAGATTGGTAAATTTCAGTAAACGTTGCGAATAAATCTCTCGTGATATCCCACTTCGGATAGTGGGCCTTCATTTTGGCCAAATCTGAGATGTAGCAAATGTGGTCCCCTTTTCGATTCTGGTCGATGTATTCGTACGACATCTTCTTTCCGGAAATTTGCGAGATCAGCGAAAAGGCTTCAAGAATCGAGATAGAATTACCGCGCCCGCCTCCAAGATTATAAACTTCACCAGTCCGCGGCGCCTGGATAAATTGGTTCATGAACTGCGCGACGTCGTACGAATGAATGTTGTCGCGCACCTGTTTGCCCTTGTAGCCAAAAACTTTATAGGTTCGGCCTTCCAGGTTGCATTTTATGAGATAACTCAAAAAACCATGTAGCTCGACTCCTGAGTGGTTCGGACCGGTTAGACAACCGCCCCGCAGGCAGCAGGTTGGCATCTGAAAATAGCGTCCGTATTCCTGAACCATCACATCGGCCGCCACTTTCGAAGCACCGAAAACTGAATGCATCGAGTTGTCGATGGAAAAGGTTTCCTTAATCCCGTCGGCGTAATCCGCGTCGGCATAATCCCAGCGCGTTGCTTGCTCAACCAGGGACAGCCGGTTCGGTGCATCTCCGTACACCTTGTTGGTCGACATGTGAACAAATGGCGCCTCCGGACAAGCGCGCCGGGCCGCCTCGAGAAGATTTAAGGTGCCGACGGCGTTGACGTCAAAATCGTCAAACGGTCGGGCCGCAGCGAGGTCATGACTAGGTTGGGCGGCGGTGTGAATGATCGCGGCAGGCCTGATTTCTGCAACGATGTCTAACACGCGTGGGCGATCTCGGACATCTACTTCGCGGTAGCGAAAGGTTTTAAAGGTGTCCTGCAACCGATCGCGATTCCACAAAGTGTCTCCCTGAGGCCCGAAAAAATCCTTTCGCATGTTGTTATCGAGACCATAGACCTCCCAACCTTCTCTGCAGAAAAACGTCACGACTTCGCTTCCAATGAGACCGCTCGAACCCGTCACCAGTAGCTGCTTCACGCCCAATTGATTCAGTGGAAGAGAGGCGCAGTCAAGTAACAAAAAAAGAGCCAGGGCCTCCATCTCTCGATTTTTGGCGCTCTCATGGATAAGGAATCGGACTGCGCGCAAGTCGGCCAGCAGCGGATCGCCTCTTCTTTTCCTAATTTCGGAGTA
The DNA here is from genome assembly GCA_963782115.1 of uncultured Verrucomicrobiae bacterium. Classification (GTDB taxonomy): domain Bacteria; phylum Verrucomicrobiota; class Verrucomicrobiia; order Chthoniobacterales; family JAFAMB01; genus JAFAMB01. Next base: position 197,998 of record CAWAIK010000006.1, on the reverse strand, counting down.
CTAACACCAGCTTAGGCGCCGCGGCAGGATCCATTTGCTTTGCGAAGAACAAATTTCGGGGTCCGGAGTTGATTTTCCATCGATTATAAAGTATCAATCTTTTTGTAAGTAACAGCAAATCACTAGGACGTGGAACCATCAACCTTGCCACGCAAGCGCCGCGTTGGCGCGCCACCTGTATTTCTTCTGGGTTCAGTCCAGACAACTCCTGAGCGGCTTTAAGCTTACGCAGAATGTCTCGCAAAGGTCTAGTGCACCAATGAGAGGCCGCACACAGCTATAATCCTGCACCGGCGAAACCAGCCGCGTGATCTGCGGATGCTCCGTCGGCGTGACATGTTCACGACTGTAACTTAGAACCTCCTCGAGTTTCTCACCTGGTCGAAGACCGGTGAAAACGATGTCAATATCCTCGGGCTTGAATCCGCTGAGCAGAATCATCTGCGCCGCGTGGTCAACGATTTTTATCGGCTTGCCCATATCGAGCATGAAGATGTCACCTCCTTTCCCGAGCGCGGAAGCCTCCAAGACCAGCGTCGCCGCTTCGGGAATGGTCATGAAAAATCGTGAGACTTCGGGGTGTGTTACCGTCACCGGACCACCAGCGGCGATTTGCTTTGCGAAAGTCGGCACGACGCTGCCGGAAGAGCCGAGCACGTTGCCAAAACGCACGGCCATGAACTTCGTGGCGTGCGAGCGAGCCGCCAGCGACTGCAGGTAAATCTCTGCGCATCGTTTCGTCGCACCCATTACGCTGCTCGGATTGACGGCTTTGTCGGTGGAGATGAATACGAAGCGTTCGGCGCCATGCGCGATCGCCATTTCAGCCACGAGCGCAGTTCCAAGCACATTGTTCCGGACTGCCTCCGCCGGCTGGTGCTCCAGCATCGGCACATGCTTGTGTGCGGCCGCGTGGAAGACCGCATGCGGCCGGAACCGACTGAAGATGGCTGGCATGTGCGCGGAATTAGTGACGTCTCCAACAAGCGGCACGATGGAAGTGCCGTTGCGTGATGCGAGGAGTTCCTGCTCGATCGCAAAAAGAACCGGTTCGGAACGTTCGACGAGGACCCGCAGGGCGGGCTTGAACGAAAGAATCTGCCGGCAGAGCTCGCTGCCGATGCTCCCGCCTGCGCCCGTCACCATCACCGTACGGGCGGCGAGTATATCGCGGACGACCTCTATTTTTATCCGGACTGCGACGCGGCCCAACAAATCCTCAATCTTGACCGGCCGCAAAGTGCTGATGCTTAACCATGCACGCTACGACCAGGCGCTGCAGGTCAGGCTTTCCGAAGTAAGTCAGCCGCCCATCGAACTGATGGAACGCAAAGAGAACGATGAGCTTCGCGCTAATGGTAAGAAGAGCGGCGAAAAGAAAAAACGTTCGAAAATTGGGCGGCACGTCGAAGTCAAATCGGACCTGGTAGGCAGTCCAAAAGCAGAACGCCAGCGTGCTGGTGTAAATCAGCGTGAGCACAACCGTGCGGATGGCGCGATGCTGCTCAGTGAATTCCAGGATCCATCGAACAATTGATCTCGCCATATATCTCCGTCTATGGTTGCTTTTGTGCGCCTAGCACGACCGAGCAAACGCGATCGAGATCGGCATCCGTGAGATTGGATCCGCTGGGCAGGCAAAGCCCGCGTTCGAAAGCGGCTTCGGCTACAGCACCGCCGCGTACGCCGCAATGCGCGAACACCGGCTGCAAGTGGAGCGGCTTCCAAACCGGACGCGCGTCGATGTTGCGGCTTGCCAGAGCGGCTCGCACGTCATCGCGCGTCGCGCGGAATTCTTCCGGATCGATCGTGATGCAAGTCAGCCAGTAATTGGCCTGGCCATACGAAGCGAGCGGCATGAACTCGATGCCGGGCACAGGGCCGAGCACGGCCTTGTAGCGTTTGAAATTGCGCTGCCGGGCCGCCATGTGCTCGGCCAGCACCTGAAGTTAGCCGCGGCCAATGCCAGCCAGTACGTTACTCATCCGGTAATTAAAGCCGATCGTCGAGTGTTGGTAGTGCGGCGCCGGGTCTAGCGCTTGCGTGGCGAGGAACCGCGCGCGCTCGATCAGCACACGATCGTCAGAAACGAGCATCCCACCGCCGGAAGTGGTAATGATCTTGTTGCCGTTGAATGAGAAAATGCCGCAACGTCCCTGCGTACCGACCTCCCGATCCTTGTAAGTCGCCCCGAGCGCCTCCGCCGAATCCTGGATAACCGGCACATCGTAGCGTGCGCAAACATCCAGGATCGGGTCGTAGTCGGCGCTCTGGCCGTAGAGGTCCACGACGATCACCGCGCGAGGCAGACAGCCCCGAGCGGCGCACGTATCGAGTTCTTCGCGCAACAGCGCTGGGTCCAGGTTCCAGCTCCTGTTCCAGCTCCCTGGTTCCGAATCGATAAAGACCGGCGTGCCGCCTTCGTACACAATCGGATTTGCGCTCGCGACAAAGGTCATTGTAGAGCCGCGATCCACTTCGGGATGACCGCGGTGTAAGCGCCTTCCGGGTCCTGTCGTGGGCCAAAGACATTGAAATAGCGAAGCCCAATCGTTTTCGAGTGCGTAACAACGGCCGAAAACCCCCGCATACAGCTCATTGACATACTTCGTGACAGCGTAGGGAGATAGAGGGCTGCCGATTCTCTCTTCGACTTGCGACACTCCGGGATGATCCCCATAGGTAGCACGGCTCGTAGCATAAACGAAGCGTTTTACGCGCCTGTCACGTCCAGCGACGAGCATGTTAAGAAAACCGGTAATATTGCTTTCATTGGTTCGGATCGGATCGACGATCGAGTGCGGCACGGAACCGAGAGCAGCTTGGTGAAGCACGTAATCGACGCCATTACAAGCGTGTCGGCACGTCTCAAGGTCACGGATGTCTCCTTCAACAAAGGTGAACCGAGCCCACTGTTTTTGGTGCACAGCGTCCCTGACTTGTTCAAGATTTATTAGTTTGCCAGTGGCGAAGTTATCCAGTCCTATTACCCGCTGATTTAGCTTCGACAAGTACTCAGCCAGGTTAGAGCTAATGTCGTAGAAGCGCACCAAGCGTAGTTTGTCTGGGAAAGCCTTGCGCGAGTAGAACCCTCGAAGTCGCCGAGGTGGTCGCTGCAGAGTCCGGTGTCTGGATCGGTCGGTTGGGAAACATAGCGTACGACAGACCAGATCCTTCCGAGCACGGATGACAAAGTAGGCGCCAGCTTGATGGAGCGTGTAAAGGCGGGAGAAGCGCCAGTCGCGCCCTTCGTTGGCATCGGCCACCGTGCTTCGTCACACACGGCTGTGGAAGCCCATGTGATAGAGTTGATCGCAGCGCGCGCTCAGACAGTCTTCGATGTCGCGTAGGTTTTCGCGAAAGGTCAGTTGGGCGAACGCCATGCACAAAAACTGATCCCAGCACGAAAACGCTTTGACCTTGTAATCGCCGCGATAACGCGCCACACACCGGCAGAACTGCTGCAGATGGATCAGCTCGACAACTTGCGAAAAAATAGTTTTTCCGGGGAACACCCCAGGCATGTGTCCTCCACGCCCGCAGAAGAAGGTTTTTGAAACCGAACAATGCTATTCATGCTGACCCTCTAAGTTCGGCCGTAAATCTTTCAGTCTATTCGCGGAGCTCGCTCTCTTTCCGGAGGGCAATGATTGCGCAGATTATATCAATGACAACAAATTGGGCGACGCGCGCGGCGACGCTCTCGGTGGTTTGCGGTGTCCTTCGCAGTGCAGATATCAGGACAGTGTCTGAGAGCTCTGCGGCGGCCGATTTGGGTACGCTGGTCAGGGTGATCGTGGAAATCTTCCGTCGTTGAGCGGCTTCCAATGCTTCGATAATGTCGCGGCTAGTTCCACTGTAGGAGATGCAGAAGAGTAAATCGTCTAGTCGCATGTTTACTATAATGCTTGCCAAAACGTGAGCGTCGGAACAAATAGATGCAGGAACCTGGAGCCTTAAAAAGCGTTGATAAGCATCTTGGATCACCGGCGCTGAAGTGCCGAACCCGATCAAGAAGACATGTTTAGCAGACAAAATAGTGTCCACTGCGTGGAGTAGTGTTCCTTCATCTAAAAGAGTAAGGGTGTCCTGCAGCGCTTCGATATTTATTTTTACGACTTCACGCGCGAGATTGTCGGCTCTTTCCTCCCCCGGGCCACCTGTTATATTGATCTCAGCGAATGTAATGCAATACCCAAGAGCGCGTCTGTTGCAGAATTTGAAACTAAAAACCGAAAAAACCTCGAAAACACGACTATTATGCATAATATCAAAGCAGTACCCTTTGTATACCTACTGCAATGCATGTCGACATTTTTGGCGCGCGAAAGCAGCTTGGAAGCGATTCCATGGCTCGCCTGTGCTGTCTGTGATATCTGCGACCGTTTTCCGTATGCGCAAGATTTCGCCTTCATCCCCGGCTAACCCGACATATTCGAAAACATGGTGCGCCTGGAAAGGCGCCGCGTGGGCGATTGCGACCGAGTCTGCGCTGACTTGTTCTGCAGCATCTCTGCTCCAGTGATTTTCGTTTTCGGGGTGATTCGCTTAGCTCTGTCGAATTCCTTCGCTCGAAGCGTTGCGCTATGTGGCGCCCGGAGAATGGGGCAAGCTGATGGGGCTGGATCGCATTCCCGAGGTGCGCACCCTGCGGCAAAAGATCACGGAGCTTTGCTCTGAGCAGGGTCTGGCTGAACGCTGGAGCAACGCTCTGGCAAAGCAATGGATGGCGCAGGAAGCTGAATGTGCCGGCGTCTTTTACGCCGATAGTCATGTGGAGGCTATAGTTATAACAACGACAAATTTATCGGGACCCGAGTCGTCCTCTGGGTATACGGGGCAGATTATGGGAGTTGCAAAAATCCCAAACTTGGTTTCATTTTCTCGAGAACCGGACCCGGAATCGCACAAGATTCGACTTGCTCCAGTTCGACATCTGAAATCTTTCCGTTGGAATGGGCGCCAACGGCTTCAAAGATCGAGACGAGATCGAGTTCCGATTGTCGATGCAGCTGGGAGGATCGTTCCTCCATAGACAAACACCTTGGCCGGTTCAACCGTGTCAAGGCTATCAGGCAACCCGGCATGTTTTTGTCGCGACCTCCGATGGCGACCATCCCATCGAACCCTTCGCACCCGGCCACTGTCTCAACAGAATCTGCGATCACCTGAGGGGCAGTTGGTCCATGGCTATGAGGCGCAGCATTTCGTGGCTTATCGTCTGGCCTTGGCACCGGCAGCACGGATAGCGTCTGCAAAATGGTGGAGTGTAGCAACGGTGCCCCTAAAACTAATCCTGCTTGATCGAGGTGATGGCAGATAGCGGCTTGCTGCATCAGGCAGCGCGAGATATGCAGCCGCAATTAATCTCGCCACAGGGATGCGGGCGCAGCGTCCGAAACATTCGGGACATTGCGCCCACGTACATCTTGGATGCGAAATGGCGTTGGTGGTCGCATGCCTACCGGAATCTCTTACCGGAATACTTCTGGGACGCGGTTCGGGAATTTCCTTCAGCTTAACCCTTAGCAGCAGGGCCCCTTTCATGTCGACCAATCGAAAACACCCGACTCTGAAAGACGTGCAAAGACTTTTGCCGAAAGCGGTTTTCCCTGCGATTAACGGCGCAACAAAGAAGCCGGCCGCGCGAGGCGTGGCAAACGACGACTTTCCCAGAAACCCAAACACCCGAATACGAAGCGGAATTGGCCCAGTTTTTGCGAGAGTTCGTAGTTCAACTCCTTAACGTCCGCAAAATCTGTGTTCTCCCATAGGGGGCCAAAGCCCCTTCTTCGATGGTGGAATACCGATCGCCGAAACGAACAATACCTATCACACCGTGAGCGTACGCACTTGCCAATGCAGTTCCGATAGCCTGAAGCGGGCGAACAGATAGCCGGGAAACATTCCCTCGGTGACCCAGACAACGCCGCGCCGAGTGGTCCTCTTAAATCGGATCCGGGGACAGAAGACAGTTACTCCATCCAGCATCCGAAGATGGGCTGCCGCGATGTGTTCGTGTTTGTTCTGCGATCGCACGCAGTACCAAGCTGGGTGCATCTGCACAACCTCCAGCCGTGACTCTATTGTTGAACGACTCATCATTTTTTGTCTGGCGGTTTTTCGGAGTCGCGGTGTGGCAATTGCGTCTCATCCGCACGAACCACTTCCCAAAAAATTCTCGATTCTTCGATGCGGGCGGCAGGGTTACTAACACTCGGGGAGGACACATTTGTACCATACGTGCTTTAGAGAGCGGATTGCCAGAGGGTATCTCCTCCAAAACCTTTGCCCGCTTAACCCTAACGGGCTCTGAGTAGTTTACCCTAAATCACTCTCTATCATAAATCTATGTTAGATATCAATCATGTCGTTTTTGACTCTCGGGCCCTTACCGGCCTGGTCTTGTTAATAGTGACTATTCTCCTAAAGCAGATTTAGCGCTTCATTTCGACCGCCACCAAGCGATCGAGCAACGACAAAGAACTTACTGTGGGCTCCGTTCACCTCGGTCTTAGAGAGTCTAGTTAGTTTGGACGAACCGGCCCTGAGCGATCTTGATGCCATCGCCGACTATATCGCTCTGTACAAGCCTGAAGCAGCACGTCGCCTTGTTCAGAGGGTCTACGCGCAGGTAGAACGGCTCAGCGATCAACCCAAAGGCGGGTCTGTGCCGCGGGAGCTTCGCGGCTCGCGCTATCGCCAGGTCGTCAAGTTCCGCTGCCGCGTGTTCTACCGCCACGACGGCAGGCGAGTCTTTCTCCTTCACGTCATCGGCGGAGAAAGGCAGTTGCGCCTCAGCCGCCTTCGCCAAAGTGACCGGAGAACTCGATCCGGTTAGCCCTCGCCGCTCGGCAACTTTTTGAGGGTCGTCCGGCTGGGCCCAGGCCATCTGCGTGTGAGCAAGAGGCATTTTTCTGCCGTTCTCTGACATCGTGCGGCCGACCTCCTTGCGCAACAGTGCGGTTTCTTGCCATTCTCCTGATTGCAGACAAGGGTAATAAACCGTGTATCGTACAAGAGTTTCCACAAATTGCCGATAACCAGAAGAGCCCTAGTGGATTCAGGATCCATACGCAACTACGTCGAAAACAGGTACCAGTCTATGGAAGAAGAAACCTCCTCCGTTTTATCTGATCCCTCGCTCTACAACAACCGTGAACTAAGCTTGTTGGAGTTCAACCAGCGGATTTTGGAAGAGGCTCAGGATCCGAGCAACCCGATTCTTGAGCGCTTGAGATTCCTTTGTATTGTCGCCTCAAATCTCGATGAATTCTTTGAGGTAAGAGTTGCCGGTCTGAAGCAGCAACGCCAAAGCAATGTCAGTGCGCCCGGCCCGGATGGCATGAGCCCTGGAGAACAGCTCGCGGCCATTTCGTCGAGGGTTCGCAAGATGGTGGATGATAAGTATCGTACCTGGAACGAGCAATTGGTCCCTGCTTTGGAGGAAAACAACATTTTTTTCCTCCGCCACGACGAGCTCACGAGCGAAGAGAAACGATACTACACAAAGTACTTCGAGAAATCGGTGTACCCCGTGCTAACGCCGCTGGCGGTGGACCCGGTCCATCCCTTCCCGCAATTACTGAACAAAAGCCTAAACGTTGCAGTGGAGCTCGAGGGCACCGCGATCAGCACGAATCTGGCCTTGGTTCAGGTTCCACGCATTCTACCTCGCCTGCTCTTGTACAAGGCGGGGGAGAAGGGCGTGTACCGTCACATTTTCATCGGGAACCTGATCCAGTCACACGTTGCCTCTCTCTTCCACGGCGTCAAAGTGAAAGGCGCTTACCAGTTTCGGGTCACTCGAAACAGCGAACTGTATCTCGACGAGGAAGAGACGGACAATCTGCTGAAGTCGATCGAACTTGAGTTACGCAAACGTAATCGCGGGGCCGCAGTCCGCCTGGAGGTGCAACGGGATTGTCCGCGCCACGTTGCTGACCAGTTGCTGCAAACGTTTGGCCTGACCGGGGACGACATTTACCAGGTCGATGGCCCGATCAATTTTCTGCGCCTGATGCCGGTAATCTCCGAAGTGGATCGGCCGGACCTCAAGTTCCGTCCGTTTGTGCCCGCGATCGTGACTGCACCCGATGACGAAGAAGACATTTTTTCGCAAATCCGGCGTAAACCGATCCTGTTGCATCATCCTTATGAAAGCTTCCAGACGGTGATCGATTTCATCGAGCAGGCATCAGAAGATCCAAATGTTTTGGCAATCAAACAGACGCTTTATCGGACGAGCGGCGATTCCCCCATCGTGGCTTCGTTGGCCGAGGCGGCTCAGAGCGGGAAGCAGGTGACGGTCGTGATCGAGCTCAAGGCGCGATTCGACGAAGCGGCAAACATAAAATGGGCCAGATTGCTCCAGGAAGCGGGTGCCCATGTCGTCTACGGGATCGCCGGTTTGATTACGCGGGCAAAGCTGGCGTTAGTCGTTCGCAGGGAAGAGGAGGGTATTCGCCGATACCTGCATCTGGCGACCGGGAACTATCATCCATCCACCGCGAAGCTTTACGAAGATTTCGGGTTACTGACGTGCGACCCGGAAATGACAAACGACAGTGCAGAACTGTTTAACTGGTTAACAGGTGTCTCGATTTTTCCTGAATTGAAAAAAATTAAGGCGGCCCCGAAATCGCTTCACGAATTTGTCCTGGAAATGATTGAACGTGAAGCGCACCACGCGAGAAGCGGCAGACCCGCTGCCATTTTCGGCAAGGTGAACGCGCTCGTCGACGAAGAAGTGATCAAAGCCCTCTATCTGGCTTCCCAAGCCGGTGTAAAGATCAGGTTATTGGTCAGGGGCGTCTGCTGCCTGCGTCCAGGCGTGCAGGGGGTGAGCGACAACGTGATTGTGCGCAGCATCGTCGGGAGGTTTTTGGAGCACAGCCGGATTTATCGTTTCGAAAACGCCGGCAACCCGGAAATCTATCTGGCGAGCGCGGACTGGACGGCAAGAAATTTCCTCCGGCGCGTCGAGGTCTGTTTTCCAGTTGAGGACGCGGAACGGCGTGAGCGAGTCGATCAAGCTCTCGACATTTATTGGAAGGACAATGTAAAGGCCCGCGAGCAAACGGCCGGGCGAACGTACGTTCGCAGGGCCATCGAAGGGGAGCGGGTGGATGCCCAGGCATTGTTCCGGGAACAAGCGCGCCAGCGGAAAAAGCCGAACATCGACGTGAGATCGCTCGTGATAAAGACAAAGACGAATAGCGGCAAAGCGACGCAGCAGGAACAAAAGGTCGGCCAGCCGGCGTGAGCAGTAGAAGTGTCAGTGTCAGTGTCAGTTGTCAGTGTCAGCGGGGAAGGCCAGAGCTTCGCGTGATTGGGGTTTGGGCCGGCGAATATAGGCGCTCCGTTGTGTGCCTTCGTTCAGGGGTCATCTCCAATGTCAGGCCGCTTTTACTCATCGACGGTCAAAGATCGAGAACGAGAACGACCACGAGAACGAGAACGATAATAGAGGCTGCCAGTGTCAGTGGGGAAGGCCAGAGCTTCGCGTGATTGGGGTTTGGGCCGGCGAATATAGGCGCTCCGTCGTGTGCCTTCGTTCACGTGTCATCTCTCATGTCAGGCCGCTTTTGCCCATCGACGGGTCAAAGATCGATAACGAGAACGACCACGAGAACGAGAACGATAATAGAAATAGAGAGCTGCGCTCTTTTTTGCAGACCTTAAATTCGCGCAGTGGACGATCGTCTGATCGTCTTCTCCAGGCGAGCTGCGGTTCTGGGTGAAGAGTGCGGGCTAAGCTCAAGCTGCTTTGACCGCACATGGCGGCGAATCTTTTGCGCTCAATTTATGGCTTTGTGGTGCGTGCCCGGGTGCCGCTCAAAACTTTGGACCGACCGCCACGGAAAAGGGAGCCTTCCCGGCGGGAAAAGGCGACCCGGCGACGGGCGTCAGGGCCCCGTCTTTAACAATGCGGTAGGCCGAGATGTTGTTGCTGCCCACGTTTGCTACGTAGACGAACCGGCCAGAGAGGTCGATCGCCACGGAGACGGGCTCGATCTCGGTGGGAAAAGGTGATCCGGCGACGGGCGTCAGAGCCCCGTCTTCAGCGATGCGGTAGGCCGAGATGTTGTTGGCACCCGCGCCGGCGTTTGCCACGTAGACGAACCGACCGCTCACCGCGACGCAATGGGGCAGGAGCCCGGTGGGGAAGGGCGACCCGGCGACGGGCGTCAGGGCCCCGTTTTCAGCGGTGCGGTAGGCCGACAGGTTGCTGCTGAAGTGGCTTGCCACATAGACGAACCGGCCGAAGCGGTCCACTGCTACGGAAGAGGAATCGATCCCTGTGGGGAAAGGCGACCCGGCGACCGGCGTCAGTGCTCCGTTTTTAGCGATGCGGTAGGCCGAAACGTTGCTGCTGCCCTCGTTTGCCACGTAGACGAACCGACCGACGGGGTCCACCACGACGGAAACGGGAGCCATCCCGGGAGTCATCCCCGTGGGGAAAGGCGACCCGGCGACGGGCCTCAGAGCCCCGTTTTCAGCGATGCGGTAGGCCGAGACGTCGTTGCTGACCTCGTTTGTCACGTAGACGAACCGGCTAGAGAGGTCCACCGCAACGAAAGAGGGATCGTTCCCCGTGGGGAAGGGCGACCCGGCGACGGGCGTCAGGGCCCCGTTTTCAGTGATGCGGTAGGCCGAGACGTTGTTGGAGCCCGCGTTTGCCACGTAGACGAAACGGCCCGCCGCCACCGAAAAGGGATCGATCCCCGTGGGGAAAGGAGACCCGGTGACGGGCGTCAGGGCCCCGTTTTCAGCGATGCGGTAGGCCGAGACATTGTTGGCACCCGTGTTTACCACGTAGACGAACTCGGCCCGTAATGACCCCGCTAGCAAGGCAATACTGATGACCAGCGCCAATGAAAGCTTAGAGCAGACGCTCATGGTTCAAGCCCTTTAGCCGATTCGGAGCGGCCACGTTTCGCTGCTGATGCAAGGGAGTAGGCACCCTGGTTCCTCTTGAGGTCCGCTAAAACGGCCTGGTAAGCCGGGTTCCGCTGGGGACGGGCACCGGCTCCTTTGTCGCATACGAGAAATGAGATCATGGCTTTGGATTTCCGCTTAGCTTTAGCTCTTTTTCGCTTTTCGCGAAACCCTAGTGTCCTGTCCCCGAAATAGCAGGTAGTTTATTGCGATCAAAATGGGCCGCCGGCAAGGCGGTCCGAGCCGGACTGGCGGTAGGAGGGAGCATCCCGCACCAGTTTTGCGATGGTGCCGCTCCGGTTTTCCGCGGCGGTTATCAAAAACTGGTGCGGGACGTGACTGACGAGCAACGCAGCCGCCGGCCCATTTTGAACGCAACGCCATCACCATTATATGCGAGACGGTGCACTAGACGTGACGCTGACAGCCGAGCGGCTCGGCGAGCAGTTTATCGTTGGAACATAACGGCAGCGGCGGACGAGCCGCCCGAACGACGAGTATCGAGGCTTAAAGGGGTTTTGACATTCTGTTGTTGGACTGTTTATTTAAGCGGCTGATGGCACCGGACTCGAATTCACCGGAAAGGATTATGCAGTTTGCGTGGGCGTTTGCTCCACCGCTCACCATCGAGGTCGCGATTCGCAATCGGGTTTTTGACTTCTTGGATACCACGCCTCAACCGTGCAGGAGGTTGCGGAGTATGCCAAAGGCTCAACACGGGGCTGGCGAGCGGTGTTAAATTGTTTGGTGGGCCTCGACCTTTTGGCTAAAGAGAATTTGCGGTACCGGACGACGCCGGAGAGTTCAATGTATTTGGTTACGACGAAGCCAAGCTACATGGGCGGGTTCTTCAGACATATTTCCAAGCAGTTGATCCCGTCATGGCTGAATTTGGAGCAGATCGTGCGGACTGGAAAGCCAGAAGGGCGGGTAAATGATCAGGCGACAGGAGAAGAATTTTTCACGGAATTCGTTAATGATCTTTTCCCCTATCCTATCCGGCGGCTAACTCGCTGGGCCAATATCTAAATCTAAAAGAAGCTCCGTCAGAGGTGCGGGTGCTTGATATCGCGACTGGCTCAGGGGTGTGGGGGATCGCGTTGGCACAGCAATCGGAGCACGTGCAGGTTTCGGCAGTGGATTGGCCGATTGTTCTTGAAGTAACGCGGCAAATGACGGCGCGGTTTGGGTTGACCAGCCAGTTCGAGTTCTTGGCGGCTGACCTTCTCGAGGTCGAGTTTCCTGAGAGATGTGACGTGGCGACATTGGGCCACATTTTGCACAGCGAAGGGGAAACACGTAGTCGGGCGCTCTTGAAGAAGGTAAACGACGCATTGAAGCCCGGCGGCACGATCGCAATTGCGGAATTTACACCAAATTCAGACCGAACCGGTCCGCCACAGAGCCTTCTTCGCCATCAACATGCTAGTGTTCTGTCGCATAAATAACTATACATAAGATTCATGCGGCTTTCTTTAGCCCTCTTTTCGGTTTTGTGCATCCTGGAGAGATTTCCTCCAACCGCTGACGACACCTTTCAATCTTTGCCAAGATGTCCTCCGCTTTGGCTGTCCAGACGAATGGCCTCGGCCCTTCATTCCATTGTGCAATGAAGTCGAAGATAGCTTCAATTAAGTCAGGCACACTGGCAAAGCTGCCTCGCCGTACGGCCTTGCCGCTGAGTTCGGCAAACCAGCGTTCCACCAAGTTGAGCCAACTCGAACTGGTTGGGATGTAATGAACTTTGAAGCGCCGATGGCGATCCAGAAAGCGGCGCACCTTCTCATGTTTGTGTGTGCCGTAGTTGTCCATGATCAAGTGTAATTCCAGATCGGGCTCAAATTCGTTATCCAGCTGGCGCAAGAATTTGATGAACTCCTGATGGCGATGACGCGGATAACATTCGCCGCTTACCTTACCGCTGGCCGCATTGAGCGCAGCAAACAAGGTCGTTGTTCCGTGTCGGACGTAGTCGTGCGTCCAGGTGCCGCAGCGACCCTTTTTCAGCGGCAAGCCGGGCTGAGTGCGATCCAGGGCTTGAATCCGACACTTTTCATCGACACAGAGCACGATGGCGTGTTGGGGAGGATTGAGATAGACCCCGACGACGTCGAGGAGCTTTTCGACGAACTTTGTGTCACGCGAGAGTTTGAAGGTCTTTTGCCGATGTGGTTTGAGTTCGTGCTCCTGCCAGATTCGCGCCACAGTGCTGGCATGAACTCCCTGCTCCTTGGCCAGCTTTCGCGTGGTCCAATGTGTTTGCCCTGCAGGCTTGGAATGAAGGGTTGCTTCGACGATTCTCTGAGCTAAACCAGCCTGCACTTTGCGCCCCCGACCGGCTTCTACATCCCACAGGCAGTCAACTCCGCACTCAACAAAACGCTCTCTCCAAAGCCGACAGGTGTGCCGGTTGATGTCCAACTCCATGGCAATCGCTCGATCTGGTTTTCCGCCGGCGCTTTGCAGAATGATTCGGCAGCGCTTGGCTACTTGCTGAGGCGTGCTGTGAGCGCGCACCCATTGTTCCAGTAATTGCCGTTGCGGTTCTTCCAGATTGACGCACTGACGCGACGTCTTCATTGAAGATCACAATATCGCGCCAGCCCGGTATGTCTAGTTATTTGTGCAGCACTACACTAGTGAACACAGACTCGGGGGATACATATCCGTTCGAACAGGTAGCTGGCTGGCTTGAGGAGGCAGGATTTGTGAATACGCGGGAGTTTCCCTCTGCAGGCCCAGCGCCTCTGATTTTAGCTAACCGAAATTTGTCCTGATCTTGCCTGATCCTAGCAACGTTCACTGCTGATAATCAATAACTAGCATAGCTTGCCCTTTTCCGGCCATTGGGGCGCGGGGACAACCTCTCGTCTGACGGGCAGTATTTTCACGTCGGTGCGCGCGGTGAACACGCCGGCCAGGTCAACGCTCGTTACTGCACTCGCCCGCACCGCGACGTAGGAAATATTGCTTTCGGTCGCCGAGTTCACAACCGGCATCGCCGATTCCGCAACGACCTGTCATGCCAGAGTGCACGCTGTCAACCTGTGCACTTTAACCGTGCACTTTACCTCGAAAGGAACGATAGTCGGGTAAGAATGAGCGACGACACTGAAAGACCTCTTACGAGAAGTGATCTAGTTTCTGTCCTGCACGAGATGGAGCGCGACCTCAAGCAGTTCATTCTGGAGCGCGAGATTGTTTCGATGCGTTGGATGCTCGGAATTCAAATCACCTACTTCGGAATCACCCTGGCCGCTGTCTGGTTCATGGTAAGCCACCTCGCAAAGTGACGCCAAATGCACGGTCAAAACGCCTAACCGTCGTGATCCAGAAGCAAATGCAATTTCACCGCTCCCTTGGTTTGGCGGAAAGTCGCCCAATTGTACATGCTCAGACACAGATCAATCACGCTGGCATCCAGACTCAGGAGCTTATTCTTGAAGCGCAGTTTCTTTTTTGGCGCCAAGCTTTGTGCTAGGCCAAGCTGATCGTAGAACACTTGCTTGAACAGTTGCCAGGGGCGCTTGCCGTTGGCATAGGACAGTGTCGAGCGTTTCGGCCCCTCTTGGAGGCCCAGATGATTCAGTTTGCCTTCACAACAGGCTAGTCCGTCGATGATTTCGCGTAGCGACTTGGCTTGGGCCAGTTGGCAGAACATCATGGCCACGAATTGACTCCAGCAGCTGAAGCCCTTGGCCGCTTTCTCCGCGCGGCATTCTTTGACTCGACGCGCGAATTGGTGCCGGCTTACCAGCAAAAGCAGTTGGCTAAAAAGGCTCGAGCGTCCTATCATCGCTCTAGCCTCCGTTGACGGTTTTTCTCGCTTGATTTGCATACCAACGATTTAAGTCAGAAACGGAGGCCTTTTTGTCAGTTCTTTTTTAGAACCCTTCTTGGACAGGAGTGATGGAATATATTTGTGCCACTCGAGCAATAAAGAATGCTAGTGCACCGTCTCGCATACAATGGTGATGGCGTTGCATTCAAAATGGGCCGTCGGCAAGGCGGTCCGAGCCGGACTGGCGGTAGGAGGGCGCGTGCGCAGCAGTTTTGCGATTGTGCCACTCCGGTTTCCGCGGCGGTTATCAAAAACTGGTGCGGGACGTAACCGACGAGCAACACAGCCGCCGGCCCATTTTCAACGCAACCCTCCGGGCCGCGGCCGGTTGGCTGTTTTTCCGCGTTGCTCGCTCGACCCGTATGACTCAAGCCCATGTATAATCACCTTTAATTGTTATCTACTGTAGCACCGACTGTTGAATATCAGAGGAAGGGATGAATCCATCAAGGAGGCCCCGTCATCTACGGCGATCAGTTGGCCGGTTATCCAGCCTGCCTCTTCCGAGCAGAGTAGAGCTACGGCATTCCGAACATCAGCCGGTGTCCCAAGCCTTCCCATGGGCGTCCAACCGCTTTCGTGTCGCCTTCTCACGACATCTTGGACCGCTTCCGGCAAAGCGTTCAGCACGCTGTCTCTAGTCCACCTGGGCTGATGGCTTTGACAGTGATCTTGCGCCGCGCCAAAGCGACAGCGAAGTAACGGCAGAGGCATTCCATCGCTGACTTCGCCGCACCCATGGCGACCCACGGTTGGAAACTCCCGAAGCGTCCTCCGGGCGCAAAGGTGATAGCGATAATGCGTCCCTCATCACGAAATAACGGGTTGATTTGAGAATTCAAACGGGTTTTGCTAAGTTGGCTGGCCTATTCACCCCCCCACCGAACACAAACGAAGGAGCAGAATTATGAATGTCGCGGATGACGCACAGAGAGCCAGGCGTACGGTGCTCGTTTCAGAGTTGACCGACGGTATTTTGGATCCCGAAAAACCGATGCTGGGGCCTTTAATCGACGGCGGAACGATCGTTGGAAACACCGCACCGGGGTGCTGGGGTCCGATGATCACTCCTCGCATTCGCGGTGGACACGAAGTCACTCGACCGGTGTTTATTGCCCAGGCAGAACCCGGCGATTCGGTGGTGATTCGAATTCGCGACGTTAACGTGACCTCGTTCGCCACAGCTTCGGGCCATGATCGCTGGGTGGAAGGGCATTACGTGGGCGATCCTTATGCCGCTCCCCGCTGTCCGAATTGTGGAACACTTTATCCGGACACCTACGTTGCCGGTATCGGTCAACAGGCTGTTCGCTGCGTTAAATGCAACACTCCCGTCACTCCCTTCCAGATCGTCAATGGCTACACGACGGTGTTCGACAATACTCGCCAGGTTGGCGTGACTGTTTCCAAGGAAGCGGCCGAAAAAATCGCCGAGTCGGCGGCGAGATTTGCCGCACTGCCGGAAAGCTCTGTCCAACATTCAATCCTCACCTTTGCGCCGCACGATCTCGTCGGACTGGCGGTGCGGCTTCGCCCGTTTCTGGGTCAATTGGGGACAATGCCGGCCGTGCGGATGCCCGATTCTCACAACGCGGGCGATTTCGGCTCCGCTCTGGTCGGTGCGCCGCACGAATACGCCATCACGGCTGAGCAACTTGAACTTCGAACGGACGGCCACATGGACATCGACGCGGTTCGACCCGGGGCGATCGTGATAGCGCCTGTCAAAGTACCTGGGGCAGGAATTTATTTTGGCGACATGCACGCAATGCAGGGAGACGGCGAAATCGCCGGCCACACTATGGATGTCTCGGGAACCGTGACTCTGCGGGTCGACCTCTTGAAAGGACGAACCCTGGAAGGACCGGTACTGTTTCCTTTGATCGAGGACCTCCCGCCGCTCGCCCGGCCATTGAACGAGACCGAGATGACGAGGGCACGCTACCTGGCTGCGACATGGGGAGTCGACAAGGTGGAGGAGTCAGCGCCCATCTCGGTCGTCGGATCAGGTCCGAATCTGAACAGCGCCACAGAAGTTGGACTCCGACGAGCCGCTCAACTCCTCTCCATGACCGTGCCCGAGGTAATGAATCGCGCGACCATCACCGGCGGAATTGAAATTGGGCGACACCCCGGCGTCGTACAAATCACCTTCCGGGCACCACTCACCGCTCTCGAAAAAGCCGGCCTGCTGCCATTCGTGCGAGAGCAGTACGGAATGGGGTGAGAAACAGAAGAGTGGAGGGCTGGAGTGATGTTGGAGTCATGGAGGGTTCCATCTTTAATCTCATGTTGTGACCCACAACGGGCATCGTCGTAGATATCCCGCAGGTGAAGAGCGCCTACGCCTCCAAGATGTCAAATTGGCAATTCAGGATTGGATGGAGCGGGAGGAGTCAGTGCTGCACGTTCGTTTATGAACCGTTCCAGCAGTGCGTCTACGGAAATGCCTTGCCTCCGGGCTTCATCGGCAAGACGTGTTTCGATCTCTCGCGAAATTTCGATACTCATGTGGCTCTCCCGTTATCTCTATGTCCTTCCGACAAGTCCGGTCAGTATAACATGATGAAGTTAATCTTTTGAATAGTTTGAAACGTGTCAGCCGCCGGTGTTCGCACTTGGCATAGAAGGTAAAACGTCAGATTGCAATCTTCTCCACCTCGTCGAGTGAAATATCGTCCGTCCGTCGGTCATAGAGCTTCGTCGTGCGCGGCGAGGAGTGATTGGCAAGCGTCTGCGCGTGTTCTAACAGACCCTTATTCTTGAGGTAGGCGGTGATGCCGGTCGCGCGGAAGGTGTGGTTGCCGATTCTGGTCTTGATACCCCCGTGCGTAGCCCGGCGCTGGATCATCCGGTAGGCGTCCTGTTGCCACATCGCATGCGCCTGGCCGGTCTTGCGGCCGGTCGTGCGGAATAGCGGACCTTCAGTGTCAGCAGCGATCTCGGCAGCGGCGAGATACTCATCGAGGTATTTCTCCAGCATGTGGTGGCAGGGAACCTCGTGCTCCTTGCCGCCCTTCTCATGCAGGCGCACCCAGCCGCGCCTGCCTTGCGTTAAATTAAAGCGCTCTCAGTGATCGTCACCATTTCCACGATGACCTTTTATTTATTTCGCCGTGCTCATGTTCACGACCCCGAGCAGGGCGCCAAACAAGGACGACTAACCCGAAGGCCACGAGCCAGTTTCCGCCATAGTGCACGAGGAGGGTCGCCACCAGGTACTGGCTGACCGCGACGATGGCGGCAAAGGAAATGTCGATCCCGCCGGAGATGAGCACCACTAATAGCCCCGACGCCATGATCGCCATTACCGAGTAGTTCTCCAACAGCGAGACCACATTACCGGCGGATAAAAACCCTGGTGAACCTCAAGAAGCTGAAATGATTGCTGAGTTCGAGCTCGCGTCGTCTTAATTGCCGAATTGCCAAGCCGTGACCAAAAAAAGGAGGCATCCGACTAAGCCCCCTCTGTCCCTGTCTTGCCGGTCGCGCAGTCATCGCACCCGCGCCCATGCGTAGTGGGTCGCTCGGTTTTCCACGGGGTAGTCCGTTTGAATGGTGAGCGTTGCCGCAGCCGGTTGACCGGGATTTTGCGGCGTCACCGTCACCTCGAATTCTTTTCCCGGCTTGACCTCCTTTAAATCAACTCTCATCTCCGAACTATTAGACTTGATCGAAACGATCTTAGTCGGGAAACCTTCCGCAATGGTCACTCGAATGACCTTTGGCTTCGGCTCGTCGCCGAGTTGCCAAAACAGCACCTCGGGCTCGATCCTCACCGCTTCAGGAATGGTAACCAGAAGCCTCAACGTGATCGGCTGATTAATCGTGTCCTTTGTTAATACCACGATTGATTTCTCCTGACGGCCGGTGCGCCCGGCGAAATCAAACCGTGCCGCGAGTTCACCAGATTCCCCTGGCGCATATTCCTTCTTCGCCAGTTGAACCGTCGTGCATCCGCAGGAAGGTTGCACCTCGATAATTGTCACCGGGTAGTTGCCGGTATTGGAGAACCGGTATTTTGCCTCCACGAATTGGTCGGTCGCTCCAGCTGTAACCTTCTGCTCCGGGTTTTCCCACGTCAATTGAGCTATCGCGTTTGTGCTCAATGCCACCAAAATAAGGAGTAAAGAACGCATAAAGGCTATCTACATAAAGCGGAATCCCCCTATCTCGGCCACGGAGGAGAACTCCGCAGTAAACCCTTATTTCAACCAGACCACCACGGCGCCGGTCTGTGGAATCTGGATTTGGAATCCGTCAGGTGTGACTACCAGTGCGCTATTCTGACTCGGGTCCAAAAGGCTCCCGTAAGAACCAGGAGGGAGACCTGTCGCCCCGGACACGGTTATCTGCTTTGCCAGAGTCCGATTGACGCCCACCACCACGGTTTCCGATCCAAGCTGACGCTTGAAGACGAGAACATCCTGATCGGCATACAAGGGAGTGTACTCACCCCGCTGAACGGCTGGACTGTCGTGGCGCAGCTTCGCGAGGGTCTTGATTATTTTGAATGCCGGCGTGTCTTCGCTAAAACTCATCATCCCAACTCGGTTCCAGGGGTCGTCATCCCAATTGTTGATCTGCGCCGGGGTCGGATTGGCATTGTCATCGAAGTGGGCGATATACTGCTCATCGCCCCACATGATGATCGGGATGCCTCGAACGGTCATTAGTAGGACCGTTGCGAGATCGAGTCTCCGGTCGCTGTCTTGCTCGCTGAGGCCCAGTTTGTGGAGTCGTACCACCGTACGCATTTGGTCATGATTATCGATGAAGGTACCTTGCCAGTCATCGCGTCCGTCAAATGCAGAGACCCGTTCGGTCAAATACGCGGCCAAGTCCTGCGCGCTAAATTGTTGGGTAGGATCCTCCACCGCACCGCCCACGTACTGGTTGAGACGAAGTGCGAGTTGGAAATCGAGAATGTTTGTGTGAAAAACGTCAAAATGATTTGCGAAGGCGAGGGATTTCGGGTCACCCTCCGCTCCACCGTCCGACCATTCCCCGACGATGTACGGAGTGCCCCGCCCGAGCAGTCTCGACTCTTCGATCATGTCGTGGGTGAAGTGGGCGATGAAATCGGGAAAAGGATACTTGACCGCATCGAGACGGAAATCATCCACGCCATTGGCTAGCCACAGTCCGCCGCCTCCGATCAGGTAATTTGCGATAATCTCGTCGTGCTGATTGTACCCACTCAAGTCCCCGAGCGAGCAGTGGTGAAGCTGCCAGTAGGTCTGATCGCCGTCCGGAGTGACCCGGTCCTGGACGCACCGCGGATCGCTGTCGAAATGTTTGTAGAAACGCATCCCCGTGATGAAGTCAAAATCGTCGGCATAACTATCTACCAGCACCTTCTCGGTCTCTATTCCGTAGTACAAGCGCCCGAAGACGTGCACATCATTCGGGTTGGAATCGTTGAGGGTGATGTCCTGAATGTATCGCATCCCGTGCTGATGCAGCGCCTCACTCAGTTGCTGGACTTGGTCCCAATCGCCGAAGTGGGGGTTAACCCGGTCATAATTGGTCACCCAGTAGCCGTGATAGTCGGTCCCGTAGCCGATTCCCGCCTCGTAGTCCCTTACGCCCTCGTACATAGGCGTAAACCAGACGGCGCCGATGCCCAAGTCCTGCAAATAATCCAATTTCTGGATAAATCCCGGGATGTCGCCTCCCCAATAGCTGCGGTATTCCACCTCCGTATCACAGTTGCCAGTGAAACAGTTCACCGAGTTGTTGGCAGTCGGATACTGTGGATCTATGTATGGGTTATACGGGTCGTGCGCATGAAAGCGGTCCGGGAAGGCCAAGTAGATGGTCCTGCTCCGATAATCCGGGCTTTGGCCGGCACCAGCGTTCTGGGACTTGTCTGCACGGCTGCTGTGCACGGCTCCCGCGCATAGCACCGCAGTCAGAACGACCAAAAATGAAAACTTTCTAGGGGATTGCTTTATGTTCATTGACGCAGATCGTTGAACAGAGCTCTAGTAGCCGTCCGTCTTGCACTTGATTGAGGAACGGTCCTTTATTCTCCTCACAAGAAAGCCCAACTGACTATTGCCCGGTTTGTTTTGGGTAGCTCGATTCTTTTGGGATTCTGACAGACTACTAACCTAGCGATTTTCAATCACTTAGCTTAGTTACGGTTAGCTTGCGCGAGATGGGATAAGTCTCCTATGCGGGCACATGTGCTTGCACTCAAAACCGAACGAACCCTGGGCCGAACGGACGTCGACAAATGAGGACGCTGCGCGGGGAGGAATTCGAACGACAAAGGTTCTTACTAAGGACTACCTTGTGCGAATACAACAAAATCCCGCTTCCCGGCAAGACAATTTTTCAGTCGAAAACCAATCATAGTCCAGCAGACAGGCTAACCTTTATTCTCATTATTAGCGGTGGTCACAGCGTGCTATTTTCACGACGCTTATTGCGTATGTCGACCGGTGCGCCCAGTGTTCGTTTTTTGTGATGTGCTCAGACAGAGTCTTGAAGAGAGCAATCCGAGTTGAGGTGAGTCTCAGCGCGAGGAACGACTGGAATTAGTTGTTTATGCGAGCGTAGCGAGCGTCGACTGCGAAGCAGCTGGGGCCTTCGGCCCAGGTAAGGCGGGACGCCTTACTTAGTGCGGATAGGCCCGCGCTCGTAAGTAAGCGTCCCGGTTTGCCCGCAGCAGTACGCCTTACCCCGCGGCCTAAACCTAAATAGTTCCCGGAATGTCCAAACTCCAGGGCTGCGAAGCAGCTTGAGAGCCGCAGTGAGGTGGAGCGGAGCGGAACCGAGCGTAAAGCGGCTTTATGCGAGCGTAGCGAGCGACTATAAGGGGGGCGGCGCGGCCAAAAAATTTCCCTTCTAATAGGGTTAGAAGGGATAAAGAAAGGGATAGGGAGAAAACCAGTAACCAGTATGGGTAAATGCTGTAAAATAAGGATGTTAGGTCAACGAAATTGCGCAAGGTGCTCAAAGCCAGAGGCCATTTTCCGACCGATGAAGCAGCCGCTAAGCGGGGCCATTGGCGAAGGTACTCCCCTCCTCCACCAATACTCCAATACTCCATTACTCCATTACTCCCTCGCGGCGGCTACCAGCTTATCCACCTCCTCACGCATCGGCATCGAAGGCGCGGTGCCGGGCCGTGTGACAGAGATCCCGGCAACAGCGCATCCGTACACTGTCGCAGCTTCCAGGGATTTCTTTTCTGCAAGCGCGACGGCAAGCCCGCCGGCAAAGGCGTCACCCGCGCCGGTTGTTTCCACCACGCTGCCGCATTGAAAAGCAGGAATATGAAGGCAAACGGACGGACCTTTCACAAAAGCGCCCTTTTCACCGAGAGTCAGTACCACGTTCGGGACGCCGAGGGCGATCAACCGATCGGCCAGCTTCTCGATGTCTTCAAATTCGCTCATTGATTTTTCACCGATCAGGCCGAGCGCCTCCGATTCGTTGGGGGTCAGATAATCCACTTTTCGGAAAATCTCCTTTGGGATCGGAAGCGCAGGCGCAGGATTAAGGATCACGGGGACGCCCGCTTCATGTGCGATTTCGATCCCGCGTATGGTCGGCGGAATCGGCAGCTCCAGCTGGGTGAGAAAAATATCAGAAGTAGCAATCTCCGCACTGGCAGCCTCCACCTCGGAAATGGTTAGACGTCCGCACGCGCCCTGCACCACAACGATGGCGTTCTCGCGCGTCTGGTCATCGACCACGATCGTCGCCGTTCCGCTGCTCTCTTCCGGATCTTCGTAAACGCGGTCGAGGCTCATCCCCTGTTGCCGATAAAAGTTTCTGGCCATCTCGCCAAAGGCATCGCGTCCCAGCTTGGTAATCAGACGCACCTCGCTATTCAGCCGGGCCGCAGCCACAGCCTGATTCGATCCTTTGCCTCCCGGACCAAGTTTGAAAGCGATTCCCAGAATGGTTTCCCCCCATTTGGGCATCCTCTCGGTGCGACAAGTCAGATCGGCCACAAATGCTCCCAAAACACAAACTTTCGGCTTCGCCACAGGAGTGTCCTTCGGTTAGCCGTTTAAAACGACGCCCTTTTTGATCAAAACACAGCCGTACGGCCGCAACTCTCCGGTCGCGACGATCGCGTAAGCCTTTTTCGCTCGCTCGTAAAAAGCGTGACGCTCGATCTTCGCGAGAGGCCAATGTTTGCCCTCCTCCTGGTCGATGACTTTCTGGAACTGTTGTTGGACTTCGGGAATCTGATCCGGATCATCCACGACTTCCATTCGCAAGGCAGGATCATCTACAAAGGTGTCGAGAGGGATCAAACGCAAACAGGCTGTCAATGCGGCCGGACCGTCGACCCCGTCCAATCGGACAAGTCGTTTCGCCATCGAAACAGCGGGAAAGTGCGCGTCGACAATCGCGAGATCGTCTCCGTGTCCCATGGAAGCTAAGGTGTGGAGTAACTCTGGTGTATGGAGAGGGCTGAGGTTTTTGAGCATGGTATTCGGTTCATTTGACGGCGCCCATGGTAAGGCCCCGGGTTAAGTATTTCTGGAGGAAAATAGCGATTAAGAGCGCCGGCGCGATGGCGATAATGGCGGCCGCTGAAATCTGGCCCCACAGGATCTCGTGCCCACCGGCAAACTGGGCGATCACCACCGGCAAAGGAGTGACTTTGGAACCACTGAATATCACGGCGTAGGCAAAATCGTTCCAGGCGAAGACAAAGGTGAAAAGAGCGACCACGACGAGACCCGGTGCGGCCAATGGGATGACAATCAACCGAAAAATCTGGAAAGGCCTGGCACCATCTACCTTGGCCGCCTCCTCGACTTCACGGGGAAGATCTTCGATAAAGCCTTTCAAGATCCAGATGGCGAATGGCAAATTGAAGACCGTGTAGGAAAGAACCAGGCCGACATACGAATCCACCAACCCGACATAACGGAAGATAACAAACAACGGAAGGATCGTGGCAATCGGCGGGAACATGCGGATTGACAGGATCCAGAACGGCAGATTCTCACGCCCCACCTGAAACCGGGCTATCGCGTAAGCCGCGGGCGCGCCGAGCACCAGCGAGACCACCATCGACGAGAAAGCAATGATAAAACTGTCCGTCAAACCCTTCAGCGCTCCGCGCCGGAGCGAATCCGGATAGTTCGACCAATCCAGATGCGCCGGGAACCAGGTAGGCGGACGCGTAAAGAATTCGCCGCGCCCTTTCAAACTGCTGGAGACGATCCAGAAGAACGGAAAAAGAAACAGCACCACAAAGGCGATCAGGACCCCCCACTTCAAGAAATTCAGAATAACGCGTTTTGACACCTTAGAAGCTCCGTTGCCGGCGGATGAACGATAAAAAGATTTTGGCCGCGATCGTCACCAGGATAAGTTGAATAAAGGACATGGCCGATGCGTAGCTCGGGTTAAAAAATTTGAATCCCTGCACATAAGTAAAAAAGGTCAGGGTTTCACTGCTGTTGCCCGGACCGCCCTGGGTCAGGATATAGACCAGGTCAAACGTCTTGAAGAGGTCGACGCCACGCAACAGAATCCCGATTCCGGTGACCGGAAGTATCAACGGCACAGTGACGCACCGAAACATGGACCAACCGTAAGCCCCGTCCAGGCGAGCCGCTTCCACGATATCCTGAGGCATGCTTTGTAACGCAGCGAGAATGATCAGGGCCAGGAAAGGTGTCCATTGCCAGGTGTCGGTCAAGAAGATGGTGGCTAACGCCGTCTGCTGCGAAGCCAGCCAAGCGGGACCCTTCACGCCAATTCGCGCCAGAATATCGTTGAGCGGACCATAGGAGGCATTGAAAATCATGCGGCCTTGCCAGCCGGCAACAACCTGCGAGATAACAGACGGAATCAAGATCGCGCTCAACAAAATCGTTCGACCACGACGAATCCTGAACAGTAGCGACGCGATCACGTAACCCAGCACGGTCTGCGTGACAACTCCGGCCACCACCAGCATCAGGGTTCGCCAGAGGGCGCTCAAAAACCGTTCATCCCTGGAGAGGAGAAGAACGTAGTTATCCAGCCCGGTCCATCTCATGGGTTGAGGCGAACCAAACTGCAAGTTGGTAAATGAGACGCCGAGCGAAAAGAGCAATGGCGCGATGGTGACTAGAAAAAGCAGCCCGACCGCAGGCGTCACCATGAGCCGGGCAATATTCTTTTCTGTGTTCGCCTAACATGTCTGGAGCGGAGTCGCTTGACCCGAGATATTCAGGATGCGCGTCAAATAAGGTATTCCTATTGAGTGGCTATAGGTTGGCAATTGATGCAGGTGAGCTTGCGCCCCGTCAGGGCGAATCATTTCACGGGATGATTCCCAGGGTTGAAACCCTGTACGTGTTTAGCGCTGTCCGTCCGGCCCGAAGGGCCCCGGTAGGGCGAGGCTCCGTCCGAGCCGGGTCACCGGCGTCGATCGCAGTCCACGGCGGGTTCGAGGTGCTTGGTTTCCGCGCGATATCTTCAAAAACATCCCTTTGCAAGGCAGATCTCATTGGTTTTTCTACCGGCTCTTCGATCGATACCAGTTGTTGGAGATTACTGCCGTGGACTGCGAGCGACGCCGGTGCCCGGCTCGGACGGAGCCTCGCCCTACCATTAATGGTAAGGCCGTGTAGCCCCTTCGGGGCAGAAAAACTTCCCAAACAGCATTTCGGATTTCGTGCATTGCCCCTCGGGGAGGCTTTCTCACTGCAGCAATCCTGCGGAACGATAGCTGGACAATGCTTCCGTCCAGAATTTCTTCTGGTTGTCCCTGCCTAACCTTTCGGTAATGCCTTTCCAATCTTCCGCTGCGCCGTCGAGCGCGGTTTTCGGATCCGCTTCCCCCGATAACGCCTTGTTTACCGCCAGGTCAAGCGCATCGATATACTGGGCCGCCCCAGGAATATTCAGGTCCGGAAAGCCGACCTTCAGATTTGCTTCGGTGGCTGCCAGATAATCTTTCCTCGAGGTTTCGTCGGAAAATTTATAGTGTGAAGCATCCGTGAAATGGCTTACCCGATAGGGATCCTGTCCGCTCCAGTTTGCGGCCACCGTAATCGGACTTTTATCGAGCGAAAGATACTTCGCGACCCAATAGGCCGCCTCCTTGTTTTTTGAGGTGGCAGGCACAGCCAGAACGCGGCCGACCGGCATCGGCGTCCGATGCTGGACTGTTCCGTTTACCTCAGTCCCGGGCACCAGCGCGAAACCTACTTTCCCAACAATCTTGCTGAGCTGCGGATCGGCGGTCTTCTTCCCGACGTCCGACCATTGGACCACCATCGCGACGTCACCGTTCAGGAATGCATTTTTGAGTTCTTCGTATCCGTAACTTAACACGTCGGGCGGGCAAAATTTGAGGCTATCGACCATGTTCTGGAGCCCTTCTACAGCAGCCGGCGTGTTGATCGTGGGATTCATGTTCTCATCGAAATAATTTCCTCCGGCGCTGGCAAACCGACAAAGGAACCAGCCATAACTAAATCCGCGAGCCCCGTATTCGGCGGCGCCATAGTAGGGACGTTCCAGCTTCTTGCCGGCCAGCGTGTCACCCTGCTTCCGGGTAAAGAACTCAGCCACCTGCAGCCATTCTTTCCAGTTGGCCGGCGGGAGCAAATCGCGGTTGTACTTTTGTTTGAATGCTGCTTTCTCCGCAGGATCCTCGAAGAAGTCCTTACGATAATAAAGTTCGAGCACATCGCCGTCGTAAGGCAGAGCGTACACCTTTCCTCCCCACTTACAGTAAATCTCGCGGTAGGGCGGCTCCACCTCATCGAGTTTTGGATCCCAGATCGAGGCAGGCGTCTTCTTCATCAGATCGTCCAACGGCGCCAGATAGCCGTTACCCGCGAAATCCCCGATGTAGGAGGGGTAAAAGATCACCATGTCATAGTCACCCGAACCGGCAACGAAGTCCGTTTTGAGCTTGTCATAGAGCCCGGTAAATGTTGCGCCGACTTGTTTGATGGTGATTCCGGCCTTGGTGAAATCGTCGGCATATTTGTTGAGCGACTCCATATTCTGGCCGGCGTCGCCGACCACAGTCACCGTAACGTTGTTGAACTTCGGCAACTCGCCGAACGCACTGCTGAACGTCAGCACACCGGCTCCGAGAAGAGCAGCAAGATTTTTAAAGAGCTTGTTCATACGAGGGGGGCGTGGAAACTCGTTCGGGTCTACCATTCCGTTCTGCTAACCCCTGTTCAACGAAGTCACAAAAATCGGCCGGGCACACCCGCGTTGAACAAAGCACCCATCTATACGAAATAGGTTGGCTCTGCGCAACTGTTGAAGTTTCCTACATTTGTTTGGTTATTTCAATGTTCTGATAACCGACGAAAAAACTGCGAGCTATCTTCTGCAAAACAGATAATTTTTGAGACAATCTCGATGACCCTTCCAACTTCGAGGAACCCCTATGCACACGACATCGGTCGACAAGCCGAAAACCATCCATTCACCGGAAGTGCCCAGAAGAAACAGCGGCATCCCGCTTGAATTGGGGTGGTTGAAACAGGTCCAGGTTAACAAGAGCGCAGCGGAACGGCGTACCACAACGCTGACCGCGCGTCGCACCGTCAAGAAACAATGGCAAGCCGCGTGGCTGCTGAAAGCGGTGAGCTGCATTGATCTCACTACGCTCGCCGGAGACGATACGCCGGGAAAGATCCGCCGGTTGTGTGCAAAGGCGCGTCATCCTGCCCGAACCGATCTGCTGGAAGCAATGGGCGTCGCGGATCTAGGCATCACTGTCGGCGCGGTATGCGTCTACCCAAGTATGGTACCATACGCGGTCCAGGCACTCGA
This sequence comes from uncultured Verrucomicrobiae bacterium, assembly GCA_963782115.1. Taxonomy (GTDB): domain Bacteria; phylum Verrucomicrobiota; class Verrucomicrobiia; order Chthoniobacterales; family JAFAMB01; genus JAFAMB01. Next base: position 170,442 of record CAWAIK010000006.1, on the reverse strand, counting down.
AGGGTCCGGCATCCCGGTTGCCTCTGTGGCTGCGGCATTTCCGTCCGGACTCAGCCCGATGAAATCGCGGCTCGAAGAGATTCATTATGCGATCCGAGAAGGTGCCTCAGAGATCGATATTGTCATCACGCGGCAGCACGTCCTTACCGGAAACTGGCAGGCGTTGTACGATGAAGTTGCCGCTTTTCGCAACGCCTGCGGAGACACTCATCTCAAAACGATTCTGGCAACAGGCGAACTCGCTACGCTCCGAAACGTTCAAAAGGCCAGCCTCGTCGCGATGATGGCCGGCGCAGATTTCATCAAGACATCGACCGGAAAAGAGGTGGAAAATGCCACTTTGCCGGTCAGTCTCACCATGGTTCGAGCGATTCGTGAATATCGCGAGCGAACCGGACACAAAATCGGGTTCAAACCGGCTGGGGGAATTCGCACCGCCAAAGACGCGATCTCATGGTTGATCCTGATGAAAGAAGAACTTGGCCGCGAATGGATGGAACCGGAGTTGTTCCGGTTTGGGGCTACCGGCTTATTGACCGACATCGAGCGCCAACTGGAACACCACGTAACCGGCCGTTACTCCGCCCAATACCGCCACCCGCTCCCATGAGAACGTGTCGGCGATACGACCATCCACCGAAACAGTGAACGTTAAACAAAGGACGACGAACGATGAGCGATGAACGCCGACACGCCGACACGCCAACACGCCGACACGTTTCTTCAACGCCCTCTGTTCGAGAAATATTTGAAACAATGGAATATGGTCCCGCACCCGAACAGGCGGATATCGCATTGATCTGGCTGGAGGATCATCCTCATGCGCTGCATCCGTTCATCAACGGGGAGTTTGCCCGATTCATCGACGAAACGTATTTCGAATCGATCAACCCGCGCGACGGCAAACCCCTGGCGCGCCTCGTCCAGTGCGGCGAGACGGAAGTGAACGCAGCCGTGGCGGCGGCAAAGGCGGCATTTCCCACCTGGTCCGCGCTAACCGGGCACGAGCGCGCCCGGTATCTCTATGCAATAGCGCGACAAATCCAAAAACATTCGCGATTGTTTGCCGTCCTCGAGAGCCTGGACAACGGAAAACCGATTCGTGAATCGCGCGACATCGATATTCCTCTGGTCGCCCGTCACTTCTATCATCACGCTGGCTGGGCACAGTTGCGGAACGAGACATTCATCGGCTACGAGCCGATTGGCGTTTGCGGCCAGATCATCCCATGGAATTTCCCGTTGCTCATGCTCGCCTGGAAGGTTGCTCCGGCGCTCGCCGCCGGCAACACGGTTGTGCTAAAGCCGGCCGAGTTCACTTCCCTTACGGCTCTGCTTTTTGCCGAGGTGCTACAACAGATTTCTTTGCCGCCGGGGGTAGTCAACATTGTCACAGGCGACGGCGAAACGGGCGCGTTGATCGTTCGGCATAAAGATGTCCAAAAGATCGCGTTCACCGGATCGACCGAAGTAGGACGAATCATCCGGCGCGAGACAGCCGGGTCTGGAAAAAAATTGTCGCTGGAGCTCGGCGGCAAATCTCCATTTATCGTTTTCGAGGACGCAGACCTGGACGGCGCTGTTGAAGGCGTTGTCGATGCGATCTGGTTCAATCAGGGGCAGGTCTGTTGCGCAGGAAGCCGTCTGCTTTTGCAAGAGAGCATTGCCGGAATAATGATCGAAAAACTCCGGCACCGCATGGAAAATCTGCGCGTTGGCGACCCGCTTGACAAAGGGATCGATATCGGTGCGATCGTCGCTCCGGTGCAACTGCAGCGGATTCAGCAACTTGTCGAGCAGGGCAAAGCTGAAGGTGCGACCTGCTGGCAACCGAGCTGGGCTGTGCCGGAAGAAGGATTTTTTTATCCACCCACCCTCTTTACCGGCGTTGAACCCGCTTCCACGCTCGCGCAGACCGAGATATTCGGACCAGTCTTAGTTACGATGACTTTTCGCACGCCGGGCGAATCGGTGGAGTTGGCAAATAACACGACATACGGCCTGGCGGCCTCACTCTGGACGGAGAATCTCAATCTCGCCCTCGACATCGCCCCAAAACTGAAGGCCGGCGTCGTCTGGGTCAATTCCACCAACCTGTTCGATGCCGCCTCTGGCTTTGGCGGCTACCGGGAGAGCGGGTTCGGGCGCGAAGGGGGCAACGAAGGAATGTACGAATACCTGGTCCCAACCTGGGAACGTTTTCTGCCGGCTTACGAGAAAGGCGCAGTGGAGATTCGTCCTTACCCATTGGTCAATTCCGTGAAAAATAAGGGCATCGAACCTTTGATCGACCGATCGCCTAAACTTTACATCGGTGGCAAGCAGACGCGATCTGATAGCGGGTACAGTTTTAGTGTGGAGGACTCAAACGGCCATTACATCTCGGAGACCGGATTAGGCAATCGCAAAGATATCCGAAACGCCGTGGAGGCGGCCAGCAAGGCCGGAAGTTGGTCTCGGACAACTGCCCATCTGCGTGGGCAAATTCTGTATTATCTGGGAGAAAATCTCTCGGTTCGAGCAACCGAATTTTCTGATCGGCTCATTTCACTTACAGGAACCGGTAAAGGCGAAGCACAGCGAGAAGTGCAAAGAACGATTGAACGGCTTTTTTACTACGCCGCCTGGACAGACAAATATGACGGCCATGTCCATCAGACCCCGTTCCGGAACGTGACACTCGCAATGCCAGAACCATGGGGCGTCGTCGGAATCGTCTGCCCGGCCGAACAACCTCTGCTGGCGTTGGTTTCTTTAGTGGCACCTGTGATCGCCATGGGCAACCGCGCGGTGACCGTCCCTTCGTGGAGATTTCCGCTCTTGGCCACGGATTTTTATCAGGTCATGGATACCAGCGACGTGCCGGCCGGCGTGATCAACATAGTGACAGGTCACCCGGACGAACTGGCAAAGGTTCTCGCGCAACATGACGATGTGGCCGCTCTCTGGTATGTCGGTTCGGCAAAGGTCAGCGGGTCACTCGAACGCGACTCTGCGGGCAATCTCAAGTCGACCTGGGTGAATCATGGGATGTGCCGTAACTGGTTCGACGATCACCAGGCTCAAGGCTGGGAGTACCTGCGCCACGCGGTTCAGATCAAAAACATCTGGGTGCCGTATGGAGAATGAGCTGCCAGCGAAGTTCTCAGTGTCGGTTGTCGCGGAAGTTCTCAGTGCCGGTTGTCGGGGAAGTTGTCAGTGTCGGTTCTCAGTGTCAGGGGGATTGGAAGCTTCGGGGGGAAGCGTGCATTTTGAGAGGAAGACATCTCGCTAATCGGCTAAATCTGAAACAATAACATCGAGCCCTTCCCCACTGACACTGACACTCACTGACACTGAACTAGACTGACACTACTGACACGCTTCCTATGCTAATCGTACATGTCAACGTTCGGGTGAATTCCGAATCCGTGGGAGGGTTTATCGAAGCTACGATCGAAAATGCGCGGAACAGCATTAGAGAGCCCGGTGTAGCCAGATTTGATGTGGTGCAGCAAACAGATGATCCGACCCGGTTCGTTCTGGTGGAAGTCTATCGCGACGAAGCGGCATCGAAAGCACACAAAGAGACCGCCCATTATGCAAAATGGCGTGATACCGTCGCTCTTATGATGAATGGACCGCGCACTAGCGTAAAGTTCTCTAACCTGTTTCCGGAAGATCAAGACTGGTGAGATTTATGCGATTCGAGTTCGCGACTGCGGGAAGGATTATTTTTGGACCGGGGACACACGGGGAGTGCGGCCCGGTCGCCAGGGAACTAGGTAAGAGGGTGCTGGTTGTTCGCGGGGGCAATCCTGCCAGAGCCAAGCCTTTGCTGGCTATTCTCGAAGCCGCAAAGATGGAGTACTCCTGCTTTGAAGTTCGTGGTGAACCAACGGTCGAACAAATTACCAATGGGATAGGCCAGGCGCGCCAGGCGGAATCCGACGTGGTCATAGGTTTTGGCGGAGGAAGCGTGATTGATTCGGCGAAAGCGATCGCGGGCCTGGTCACGAATCCGGGTGCAATCCTTGATTATTTGGAAATCATCGGAAAAGGAAAACAACTCTCGGTTCCAGCTCTGCCTTGCGTCGCGATCCCCACGACAGCAGGGACCGGAGCCGAAGTCACGCGGAACTCCGTGCTCGCATCTCCGGAACATCGGGTCAAAGTCAGTTTGCGCAGTTCGTTTCTTTTGCCTCATTTGGCAATCGTCGATCCGGAGCTCACGTGCGACTTACCCCGTTCCGTGACCGCGTCGACCGGTCTTGATGCGCTCACCCAACTGATCGAGCCGTATGTTTCCATTCGGTCCAATCCAGTCACCGATGGATTCTGCATTGATGGGATGAGGCGCGTTGCTCGTTCGCTGCGACGCGCGTACGAAGAGGGCCAGGATCTCAAGGCCCGTGAAGATATGGCTTTGGCGAGTCTTTTCGGCGGACTCTCCCTGGCGAATGCCGGCCTTGGGGCGGTTCACGGATTCGCAGGACCGATTGGTGGGATGTTTCCGGCGCCCCACGGCGCGGTCTGTGCCGCATTGCTGCCGCACATGATGGATGTCAACCTGCGCGCGATGCGCGAACGCCTCAAGGATAGCGAGGCTTTGCGGCGTTACGATTTGGTCGCGGCAATCCTGACAGGGTCCGAGAAGGCAGCTTCAATCGATGGGATCCGCTGGGTCAGCGAACTATGCAGGGCACTTCAGATCCCGGGTCTGCGGGCCTACGGCGTCACCGAGGCCGACATCGCGGTGCTGGTTGAAAAAGCCGCGAAAGCCAGCAGCATGAAGGCGAATCCGATTGTTCTAACCCAAGAGGAACTGACGGAAGCGTTGCAAGCGGCTTTATAGGCGCAGCGTGGTTCAATCAGGCTTTTCCGGATTACAATTGGAATCGTAATAAGCCTATCGAGCGGAACTCCTCAAAGGTTTTAAAGGAATCTCTAGCCACCTCTAGAAGAACGGGCGCGATGCGTGCCAGATCAACTCGCAAGTTGATGCGAGTTTTTCATGCGGCTAGCGCCGAGTAGTTAATTAATCATCCAAGCCTTCTTTCAACCACCTGGCTCTTAAAGACAGTGACTCTTTGTGATCTTTGCGATCTTCTGTTCAAAAATGACTTTTGCTTTTTTTCTGTCTTAGTGCCGGGGGGAACGAAGAAAAATCATTTGCACAGAAGGTCACAAAGACAGTCCCTTCGATAGAAACGGCCTACGCCTGGAGCCACATCTAGATAGATCAGCGCAGCGAACCGGAGTTCGAGTTCCAAGTTTTCCTTCCTCGCACTCGTTCTGAAATCGTAATCGTCCTCGAGTTCTTTTCGGATACCCCACGCCCATATAAAGCCTGGGCTTTGCTTTCCTGGCTCTTTGGGCCGGGGCAGGTGCAATCCTCCAATAAAGCCTTCGCAGGCCTTAGTCCGGGCCTCCTTAAGCTATATAGCTTTTGGCTCTGTCCCGAACTCCAAGCCAAAAAAAAAGAAGGCTGTTTGCGCAGCCTTCCTTTTTTCGCCAATTTGCCATCAGGGAACGGATTCCGTCAGATGGCGTCTCCGCGCATTATTGGTACGCCGGATTGGCCCTGAAGACGGGATCGTTGATGTCGTACTTGAAGGCGTGCGCTGCCCTCTTCTTCATGTAGTCATCGAGGATCCACGGAATCATCTTGGACTTGTCAAGCGTGTCCTTCTCGTAGGGCATAAAGTTTACAAATACGGCTTTCTTATAAGGCTTTCCATCGAAGTAAGCCGTGATCTGCTGAAAGGCGATATCCGCTTCGAGTGTTGGGCATTGATTGACGTCCATGGTCACCAATCCCTTTTCAACCCAGTCCCAGGACTTCTCTTTGCCGTTGCTCGAGCCGAGCCAGTATTTGCTAGGATCGAGTCCCGCTTCCTGCATGGCCTGGAGTGCACCGGTCATCATTTCATCGTTCTGGACATAAGCACCGTCAAATCCATCTTGTCCCAGAGAGGTGATGGCGTCCTGCATGACCTTCTTGGCGGGATCCGCAAACCAGCCGCCAGAGCCCCAGAACACCACCTGAAGGTCTTTGCCGCCCGCACCCTTTACGCCGACGCTATCAAGAAGGTTGCCGATGTCCTTGCCCGCCTTCTTGTAACCTTGAAGGAAGCCCTGAGTTTGACCGGCCGCGGTGCCTTGGCCGAGTTTTCCTTCGATCATGATTAGTTTTTTGACGTTGTGCTTCACCGCCGACTGCGCAGCGAGCTCTCCATCGTATACCCAGTCGAAGCCGGCGAAGCCCGCAAGCCCGGGTTCGTTCGGAGGATTATGTGTGAGGTGAAACTCAGGAATCCCCGCGGCATGCGCTTTTTTCAGACACTCTGAAGTGGTCTCCGGCGAATTCTGAACCACCACCAGGGCATCTACCTTCTGGGTAATGAAATCTTCGACCGCAGAAATCTGCTCGGGAGCGGTTCCCTGTCCCACGACATCCAATACCTGCCACCCCGAGTTGTTTGCCAGAGCCTTGAATACCTGGAAGCCCGCCTTGTAGTAGTCATCCGAGGCGTCCATGTAATAACCAATGACCTTCGCCTTGCCTCCGCCCGCTGCCTGCGTATTGCCGCCTGGGAAGCTCATGGCCCCCAGAAAAGCAAAACATACTAACAATAATCTCAGACGTTTCATCTGCTTCTCCTTTGATCGTTTTTGTACACTTTTTATATCTTGTTTATGACTATTTTGTGAAATTCCACCCTCATCCTCCTTTCACTACCCGCTGTCCTGCGCGCCAGCGCAGCTCCTTCCTCCGTGACATGAATTCGGAAACTCTGGCGGAGACGTCGCCTGCCGATACCGCGATGATTACGACCAGGCCCTTGGCGACGAACTGCACTTCTGACGGCAGACGGAGCATATTCATGGCGTTGCCGATCGACCCGAGAAAGAAGACTCCAATTAACGTGCCCACGATGTTACCCTTGCCACCCTTCAATGCCGTTCCACCGATGACAACCATGGCAATGCTGTCGATCTCCAGGCCCTGCCCGAGGGTGATGATGCCGGTGTTGACGCGAGAGAGAAGCATGACAGCGCCAATACCGACCAGGAAGCCCATGATGACGTAAACCGAGAGCTTCATGTTCTTGACGTTGATCCCTGCCAGGTAGGCGGCGTACGGATTGGTACCAACGGCATAGATCCTTCGGCCGAACTTCGTATAGTTTAGAAGCAGCCCGGCAAGCAGCGCGATCAAGAAGAAAATCAGGACATAAGGCGGAATGATCAGATTGAGGCCGCTGACCGGGTCCTTGGCGCCCTGGATGAGGTTGAATTTAAAGAAGTCCAGTTCCCCCTTCATGATCACCTCGCGTGAATTGCAGAGAAGGAGGGCTATTCCCTGAAAAGCGATCATACCGCCGAGCGTGATAATAAAGGGCTCCACCTTTGTACGGGAAATGATGTACCCCATGAGGGACTCGAGCACGACAGCCGACATGATTCCGACCAGAATGGAAGGAACAATCCCGAAGTGCCACTTCGAGATTCCCAGTCGCCGTGACGATGGAGACGAGAGAAGCGAGCATTCCGACCGAGAGATCGATCCCGCCGGAAATCATGACAATCGTCATGCCGACAGCGACGATTCCCGGTACGCCGACTTGCTGCAGGATGTTCAGCAGGTTTACGGGGCTGATGAACGTGGGAAAACGGTGCCCGCCTGTCATTATCAGTTGCAGAAGAACGATAATCACCACGAACCCGACAAAGATCGACAACACCGTCAAATTCTCGTGTCGCTTGAAGAGAGATTCCCGCACGACTTGTTTCCGCTCCGCAATCTCCTCCCTGATCATATTGCCTTGTCCCCTATCGAATAGGTCAGGATATTCTCTTCCGAAATCTGGTCGGTGGTGAGCTCGGCCATTTCTTGCCCGTTCTTCATGATAATGACCCTGTCACTCATGGAGATGACTTCCGGCATGTCGGAGGAAACCATGATGATGGACTTGCCCTGCTTGAGCAGATCAACCATGACTTTGTAGATCTCCTGTTTTGAGCCCACATCGATGCCGAGTGTCGGCTCGTCAAAAATGAAAATCTCGCCGTTGGTATTGAACCATTTGGCAAGTACCACCTTCTGTTGATTGCCGCCGGAGAGATTGATGACGCGCGTCCGGGAATCATTTGTCTTGATGTTGAGCAGCTTTACGAACCTGTCACCGGTCCGGGAGTCATCGGTCTGCCGGACCACGAACTCCCTGGTGTTCACAAGATTCGCAATGGTCACGTTCTGCGCAATGGTCTGAGGCAGGAAAAGTCCGGTGTTCTGCCGGTCCTCGGTGATGAAGCACATCTTGTTTTTGATCGATGCTCTTGGACTTGAATGCTTGACGATTTTCCCGTGAATCAGGATTTCGCCGGATTCAAGACGCGCGCTACCGAACAGAACATTCATGAGCTCCGAGCGGCAGGAACCTGCCATACCCGCGATTCCGAGTATCTCGCCCTTCCTGAGGACGAACGAAATGTTTTTTGCGCCGTTGCCACTGACGTTTCTCGCCTCAAAGACGACCCCGCCGATTGGCATTCTTTCCCTCTGATAGAAGGTGGAAGGATCACGACCGACCATGTCCCTGATCAATGTGGTTTTGGTCAAGCCATTCAAGTCGTACATGCTGACCTTGCGTCCATCCCGCAATACCGTGACACGGTCTGCAATCTTGAAGACCTCCTCCAGGTGATGGGAAATGTAAATGATACCCAGCCCGCTACTCTTGATCGTCTGAATGATATCGAGCAGATTTTCTATTTCCACGGAGGAGAATGACGCCGTTGGTTCATCGAGGATGATTACCCTCCTTTTAAAAACCAGGCCTTTGGCAATCTCGACGGTCTTTTGCTCGCCACTGCTGAGCTCGCCCATCTTCCTGTCGGGGCTCAGGGCACTCTTGAGGTATTTCAGGACCTTGACGGTCTGTCTCCTCATTTCAGTTTTCTGCAGCACCCCCCTTCTCGCGATTTCTGATCCGGTAAAAATGTTCTCCACGATGTTCAGATTCTCGAAGACGGTGTGCTCCTGGTAGATCGTCTGGATCCCCATCCGGATGGCAAGATGCGGGTTCAGGGTAACCTTTTTCCCGTCGAAGAAGATCTCTCCGCCTTCATCCGGTTGATACGCCCCCGAAAGAATCTTGATCAACGTGGACTTGCCGGCCCCGTTTTCCCCGCACAGGCAATGCACCTCTCCTTCGTTCAAGTCGAAAGAGATGTTCTGCAACGCCAGCACGCCCGGAAAGGTCTTGGATATATTTCTGAGTTGAAGGATCTCGCTCATCGGTCGATCACTGGTGCCGCAGCGGGTCGCAAGGCGCTGTCAAGGCATCAGGTCAGTTTTGGACTAGCAAGCCTTTTCCCATTTCCCTGATCCCGCCGAACGGAGCACTGCGTCCACGACTCTCTCTGTCTTCATCGCGTCCTCAAAAGTCGGTTCGGCAGGTTTCTCTCCATCGAGAGAGTTCAGAAAGTCTGCCACTTGATGGATAAACGAATGTTCGTATCCGATCGACAAACCCGGCACCCACCAGTTGGCCATATAGGGATGATCTCCATCCGTGACATGGATAGATCGCCAGCCGCGGGAGCGGGACGTCCCCTCATCCTCATGGTCAAACCATTGCAAACGGTGCAGATCGTGGAGATCCCATGCGATCGAGCCATGTTCCCCGTTGATTTCAAATGTGTAGAGCGCCTTATGGCCCCGTGCGTACCGGGTTGCCTCAAAGGTCGCCAATGAACCATTCCTAAACCGGCCAAGGAACGCGCTGGCATCATCGATCCCCACGGGTTCCATTTTGCCGGTTAAATTGTGCTTGCGCTCCTTGATGAATGTTTCGGTGACCCCTGAAACGGAATCAATTTCGCCATTCAGCCAGATCGCCGTGTCAATGCAGTGAGCGAGCAGATCGCCAGTCACTCCGCTACCGGCCACCTTTACATCCAACCGCCACAACGCCGCGCCGCCTTGCGACACATCAGCCGAGATGGTCCAATCCTGCAGGAACTTTGCCCGATAGTGAAAGATACGGCCCAGTTTTCCTGAAGAAATGATCTTTTTCGCCAGTGTGACGGCCGGAATTCTGCGGTAGTTATACCAGACCATCGTCCGGACACCCGCTTTCCTGGCGGCATCGGTCATCTCTTGCGCTTCCTGCAAATTTCGGGCGAGCGGCTTTTCGCACAAAACCATTTTGCCCGCCTGAGCTGCCGCGACCGCTATTTCGGCGTGAGTATCGTTGGGACTAGCAATGTCGATGACGTCAATTGCTGGATCGTCGACAAGGCGTCTCCAGTCGGCATAATGCGATTCATAGCCCCATTTGTGGGCAAATTGTTTTACCTTTTCAGGATCCCGTGCGGCAACGGCCTTGAGCAACGGCTGGTATTTGATATCGAAAAACTGCCCTACCGACAGGTAGGCATTCGAATGCGCACGTGCCATAAAGCCATAGCCGACCAGGCCAATATTGAGCTTCTTCATATCTCTTTTTGCATTCTTCCATCCGTGCGCTTCGCGAACGGAAATCATGGCGCTCAGAATGGAATTCCAGGTCTTCTGTTTCAGCATCACCTCATTTGGGAACATGCAACCGTCCCAGCAGATGTGTTCGAAAGCCTTCGTCAATCGTCCTTTCTCGTCCCGAAGCCAATAGCCGGCATCCCGGGCAATGTTTAATTTCCCATTTGGGTCATCGGGCAGACAATGCCGGCCGGTTTTGTCATGTGAGCCGCTGCCTTTCACGGTGGCATCGCTCTGGGCAACATGGAAATCGACCGTCCAAGGGCGCAGCACGTGCGTCATCGTTTTCAAAGCCTCGCGCAATTTCTCCTGGTCTTTCCAGTCAAATTCCGGAGGTAATATTGCGTCTTCGGGAGCGTTATACCCCATTGTATAAAGTAAGGTGTGAGCCATGTCGGCTTGGAAACCGAGGGTCTGGGGCCGATCGACCAGTTCCAAAAGCTCTATCATTCTCTTCCAACTGTGCATTCCGCCCCAGCAGATCTCGCCTTCGGCAGCCAGACGTTCGCCATGATCTTCAGCAATTTTGCAACACTCGCAGGAAAGTCGAGGCAATTTTCTTCGAGCCTTCCGGGTCATGAGCCCAAGTCTCTGGATCAGTCGCGGAATCTATGCGGATTATTCCATACGGTCTGATCCCGAGTTCGCGCAACTTTTTGGTGATCCGGGCGCTCTTCTTGACCTGTTCAATAAAACGGTGCCGTTCCTCGGGGGTGCCCATGGCGGATCCGCCTCCCGTAGGGGGCCACACAGGAGCGACCACTGAACCAACGGTCAGATTTCTGGAAGCGATTTTGTCGGCGAGTTCCTTCAATTGGTCGTCCGTTGAATCGATACTGGTATGCGGATCTGCCAGGAACAAGTCGACCCCATCAAATCGGGTGCCATCGATTTCGGCCGATGCAGTGAGTTCGAGCATCGTATCGAGATCAATGAAAGGTTCCGAGCCGGGCCCTTTGCCGACCAGGCCCGGCCACATGGCGTTGTGCAATTTTGGATAGTTATTCATGAGATGAAACCAATTTCACAGAGCCCGCAGCAGGCATCGCCAGACTGGCATTGCGCAACTCAGCATGAGCTCTTCGTGGAAGATGATTCCTAATTTTGGAGTTTGGGGGGTGGCGGATTCTCAATCAAATGGGAAATCCCGTCTATACCTAACCCGACTCTTGGCTTAAACGCAAGGTTGGGACCACGAGAATGGCATCTAAGATGATGGGCGATAATCGAGTTTATTGGCGCGAGTATATGGATCGGGTCGCGTGTTCGGCTTCCAATTATTTTTGAATCCTATTAAAAAGAGTGAATTCGTCTCACGCCATTTAAACAACGCAGGCCCACGTGCCTTCGATGGCTCTAAAGACAGTGACTCTTTGTGATCTTTGCGATCTTCTGTTCAAAAATGACTTTTGCTTTTTTTCTGTCTTAGTGCCGAGGGAACGAAGAAAAATCATTTGCACAGAAATCACAAAGGTCGAGAACGACGACGAACGAGAGCACTACGTGATCAATCCTGGGACGAAATTCAATGCCACACTGTCCGGGCGACCAGGCACGAAGAGGCTGGTGACCTTTTCGGGCGTACGCGCAATCGTTTTTCCGCGCCGCAAGACCAACAGGCGAGGCGCCTTCAGCCGAATCGCCTCGAACGGGTTGGCGGCCTGTAACAGGACAAGATCAGCTCGGCATCCGGGAGAAATACCGTACTGATCCAGGTGCAGGATCTTTGCAGCATTCACCGTGACGGCATCGTAGCACGCACGAATAGCGTCCAGCGCTGTCAGATGGCCGACATGCACGGCCATGTGTGCGACGTCCAGCATGTCACCGGAACCGAGCGCGTACCAGGGATCCATCACACAATCATGCCCGAAGGCAACCGTTACACCGCAGGCCATCAACTCAGGCACGCGGGTTAATCCACGGCGCTTCGGATAGGTGTCATGACGCCCTTGAAGGGTGATGTTGATGAGTGGATTGGCGATGGCCGCCACGCCCGCTTCCGCAATCAGAGGCAAGAGTTTGGAAACATAATAGTTATCCATCGAGTGCATTGAGGTCAGATGCGAACCCGCCACACGACCACCCAGGCCGCATCGCTTCGTTTCCGCTGCCAGCGTCTCGATATGACGCGAAAGAGGATCGTCCGATTCATCGCAGTGCATATCCACAAGGAGACCGCGTTCGGCAGCGATCTCGCACAGGTGCCGAACCGAGGCTGCGCCATCCGCCATGGTGCGCTCAAAGTGTGGAATTCCGCCCACGACTTCAACCCCCATATCGAGAGCACGCAACAAATTGCGTTCTGCAGTTGGCGACCGATAAAATCCGTCTTGCGGAAAGGCGACCAACTGGAGATCCAGATAGGACGCAACGCGCTTTTTAACTTCCAGCAATGATTCCACGGCGATGAGACGGTCATCACAAACATCGACGTGGCTGCGAATAGCCAGCAGACCTTGTGCAACAGCCATATCGCAGTAGGCCAATGCCCGGGCAACGACTGCTTCATGCGTCAACCGCGGTTTGAGCTCCCCCCACAGCGCGATACCTTCCAACAACGTTCCTGAGCGATTCATGCGCGGCAGCCCAAGGGAAAGCGTTGCGTCCATGTGAAAATGCGCATCGACAAACGGCGGTGACAAAAGCCGGCCCTCCGCATCAATTTCCTCGGCGGCTGTCGCCTGCAGTTGCGGTTCAACCGCCACAATGCGGTCCCCTTCTATTCCGATGTCGATGCCGGTGCGGCCGTCCGGAAGATTAGCGCGGCGGAAGATGAGGTCCATGGGGAAGAAGTTGTCAGTGGAACAAGAAGTTCTCAGTGTCAGTTGCTAGTTGTCAGGTCTCAGTTGTCAGTGTCAGTCGAACAGGAAGTTCTCAGTGTCAGTTATCAGTTGTCGGTAAGGAAGAGTAACGACTCGAGTTTTGTGTTCCAGATTTTGATTGATGCTTCATCGGGAAAGATTCCTCTTGATCCACGACTCAATCTCTAATTCACCGACTGACACTGACAACTGACACTGAGAACTTCCTGTTCTACTGACCACTTCTTTCTCACCAATTCGGAACCAGGACGGCTGCGCCGTGAATTCGACCTGCTCGCAAACGCGCCAAGGCTTCGTTTGCGTTCGACATCCAGAATGACTCCGTTTGAGTTCGTACGGGAACCGTTGGAGCCAGGTTCAAGAAGGATCGGGCATCGGCTCGGGTTAGATTTGCCACGGAATGGATGCTTCGTTCACCCCAAAGTAACGAGTAGGGAAAGGAGGGGATATCACTCATATGGATTCCGCCACAGATGACCCGGCACCCTTTTCGCACAGCGCGCAACGCCGCGACAACCAATGGTCCGGCAGGAGCAAAGATGATGGCGGCATCCAATGCATGAGGCGGAAGCTCATCCGATCCGCCAGCCCAGGTCGCGCCAATCGAACGAGCGAACTCTTGATCGGTTTTTTTGCCCGGTCTGGTGAAGGCATAGACTTGCCGGCCCTCATGGATAGCAACTTGCGCAACAATGTGTGCCGCGCCTCCGAAGCCGTAAATCCCGAGGTGAGTGACCTCTTGCACAGAACCTGCCGTCACCAGAGAACGGTAACCAATCAGGCCCGCGCACAGAAGGGGAGCCGCGTCCACGTCGCCGTACGACTCAGGCAGCGGAAAACAAAAGGCCGCTTCAGCCACTGCAAATTCAGCGTAGCCGCCATCGATCGTGTAACCGGTGAATCGAGCTTCGTCACACAAGTTTTCCCGGTTTGTTTTGCAATACTTACAATGGCCGCAGGTCCAGCCGAGCCAAGGGATCCCGACGCGTGTCCCCACGCGAAAATGCTCGACCTGAGACCCGCATTCCACAATTTCTCCGACGATTTCGTGTCCCGGGATGAGAGGAAGTTTTGGGTTCGGCAATTCGCCATCCACGACATGAAGGTCCGTCCGGCACACAGCGCAGGCCAGGACTCGCACCAGGACCTGGCGGGCACTCGGAGAAGGCGTTACCACCTCGCTTTCGCGGAGAGCGGTCCCCGGGTTTTCAAGAATCATCGCGCGCATGGGAGCAATCTGCATCAAATCTAACGGAAATCGCGTGAGTCGCCGCATCCTTTTTTTGCGGTCACCAATGGTATCCTAGCAAACCGGTGGGCGAAACAACCGGGACTCACTTATAAGGTCCCCTGACCCACAAATTCCGCGCTGACTGTCTCGAATTTCTCAACTTCTCCGATCGATGGTGCACTAGCAACAACGTAACAGCCGGACCCGACAAACTGCTTGGTCTGAGTATCAAAAACCATCAAACAGCGCAGCTGCGAAGGCTGCGCCGGGCGCGGCGACAGCTGCTTCCTGGTACTGTCCAATCCCTCAGAAAAATTTCCTGAGCTGCAAAAAATCCTTTCCGAACGAAGGAGGCGGCCTCGACAAACCATTCAAGGCCAGGAAAGTCCGGGAGCTCGCAGGGCCCGAAAGGTTGCCCTCTAAGGGAAGGCGAGAAGCTTCGGTGTTTCACCCGGCTTACCGCTCGTTCCAGCGGTGCGAATCCTTAAAAGCTACCGATCAAAATGCCCACTAAAAATACCAGAAAACCACCCAGCACGACCTGGAAAATGGCTCCCAGAAGGGGAGTATCCATGTAACGGTTTCGGATCCAGGCAATGACAGCCAGCTCTACTGCGACTACCGACACGGCGATCCAGGTCGCCACCCAAAAGTTTGGCAGCAAAAAGGGCAAAGTGTGCCCAATGCCGCCCAAAGTAGTCATGCCACCGCAAACCCCGCCCCGAATCCAGGGACGACCCCTGCCACTGAGCACGCCATCGTCTGAAAGCGCTTCGGCGAATCCCATGCTGATCCCGGCGCCAAGCGAAGCAGCCATCCCGACCAGGAAAGCCGTCCAAGGGTTGCGGGTCGCAAACGCCGCGGCAAAAACGGGCGCGAGCGTCGACACCGAACCGTCCATCAGACCGGCAAGTCCTGGTTGCACGACCTGTAGGACAAACATTTTCCGCTCCAACTTAGGGTCGCGGCTCGGCGCTCCCAAGACCCCCTCGGTGGTTGCCTTCCCACCTTCAGTCACCCAAGCACGTGAAGGGCGAGCAATGGCCGGATCTTTGCGCGCGGAGAAGCCGTATATGCACATGAGTTGGCGTAGCTGCGCTTCCTGGCGTTGGCGCATGGTCAACAATACCGAGGCCTCTTCCGGACTCTCCGATCGAATCCGCTCCGCCAACTCCGCGTAGGCGCGCGCATGTTCCTCCTGAAGGGCAAGGGCGGCGGCAAAGGGGCCGGTCTTAGCAGTTGATTCAGAGGAAGCGCTCATATGCCGTTAAAGGGATAAGATTATTCCGCGAAGCAAGACCGCGCCACCTTGAAGTGTTTTATGGGGTGATCAGGTCGCTCTTGTCGATCTTACACAAAGAACCAGAAAAGTCAGCGCGTTAGAATTTTAACGGATAATTTAGACCTTCTTGTGTCAGGCAAGTCAATGTTCGACTCGGAAGCATCGCCGAGTTCCAGCGCCAATTCATGAGAGTCGTTTGAGGTTGGGATATTTGCTCAAGGCTAGGCAGAGTGCCGGACGGTGGTGGTCTTCGGACAAGGCGGATTGGAAATCGGTGGTGGTGACATGGTCTGGGCGTCGCTTGTACCCACTCCATTGCATGAAGAGGCTATTGCTCAAGCGCAGGATCATTCCGAGAACCAACATAGCGTTGTCGTTGCGCACCCGGCAGCGGTCGTCGTTGTGGGAGATATCCAAGCGCTGATGCAAACCGCTCTCGATGCCCCAGGCATCCCGGTTCAGACGCATCCAGTTTGTCGCATGGAGTCGTGAGGCCTCGACACTGGTGATCAGCGCCACCAGTTCGTCTTTGCGTCCTTCGGTCTGGCGCAACAGCAGAGCAGCCTGCTCGGCCAATGGGAAGCAGACCTGTTCACCGGTGACTGGCGCGGTGACAATACTGCGGCTTTCTTTGCGGCTTTTGTTGATTTCCTGCACGCGAGCCTTGGTGGGCGTCGGCTCATGAGGGGGGAAAATCGCCCTGAGGGGCGGCAACGAGGGTTTCGATCTGTTCGCGCACGGTGGGTTGATTCCCTTTGACTGTTAGCAGATAATCGGCCCCGTGTTCCAAGACCAGCGCGCGCGCGGTTTCGTCCTGGGTGTGTAAGGCGTCCAACGAGACCAACCGGCCTTCGAGCTCCAGGCGATTAAATAACTCTCGCGCCACGGGAATCTCGTTGGTCTTTTGGTCGACCAGTGCACTGCCCAAGTAATGCTGGCTCGGTACGGTGACCGCGCTCAAAATCGAGGCGCCGCTGCCGTGCCTGGGTTCCTTGCCATCCAGTACGATCAATTGATCTTTGGGCGCCGAGCCGCGCATTTGCTCCTGGATGGCTAAAATGACTTCCTCCACCCTACGGGCATCGACCCGCTGGAGCAGACGGCAAAAGGTCGGCTGTGTCGGAGCAGGATACTTGCCTTTTGGGTTACGCCGGATGCCAAGAGCCCGGCGTTGCGCTTGGCTCAAGCCCCGCGCAAACTTGGCGATATCCTTTTGCCCGCGCGGAGCACCGCAGAGAGTGGCTAAAAGAAGGATCGTTAACATCGACCACAGCGGATAGGACTCGAAGCGCCCGCGAAAGTCTGGCACGGCCTTGAAGTGTTCGACCATCGAGCGGATTTCCTTCACCGTACGCGTGCAGGGTGGCGACACCTTTTGTTCGACCACCGCCAACGCTGGCTTGAGATGTTCGGCCTGAAGACTGCGGCGGGCGTTTTTGAACAGTTGGCGGCAGAAGAGGCGTTTGGGCTGGTCGTGTTTAACGTAGTAATCGCGCCGATGACGGCCCCAGCCGTCGGTCTGGCCCAGTTCGCTCCAGCCGCTGGCCGAATAAACTGTACCGCAAAACTGGGCAACATCGACGAAGGTTTCGACCACCAACACCGGATGGCCGTAAGAGCTCTGCCAATCGGTGGGAAGGCGATCCAGGGTCAGGCGCAGCACCTTGCTCGCCAGGTTGGGCACGGAGCGCTCGGGCAGGATAAGGAAGCGGCTGTTGTTAGTCACCAGGCTCAGGCGACGGTGGCGTTGAGCAGCGCTCCATCCGATCCATTGGTCGCGATGCTTGAGGTGCTTGGCTGGAGCGCTGAAGACCAGCAAGGCCAGCCATTGACCTTGGGCATCGGTGGCCACGTAGTGGAGGCGTTCGCCCACCGCTTTGAGGCTTCCCAGATAGTGATGCTCATCGAGCAATTGTTTGAAACGCTCCAGTTCGGCGCGCTCCACAAGCCGCACTTGGACTTGGTCTAATAAGGCTTGTTGGTCGCAGTTAGGCAGTCGCAGAGTTTTACTCACGCCCGCGAGGATAAAAAATTGCTAAACAAATGTCCCGCAAAAAGATTCTTCTTCCTCTCACTAAACGACATACCCACCGCCAGGCATTGGCCCTGGCCGAGTTCTGCTTGAGGGGCCAAAACGACGCCAAAACATGCCGATTTAAAATAACAAGATTGTCATCTCTTCTTAAGGAGCCTGTTAAAGGTCGGCGCTATGCTTGACTTTCATGTCAATCATTCTTGAAGGCCCGTTCGGGGGCCGCGTAGACATAGTGCCTGCAACACGAGTGAAACGTCACTAAATTGATGTCGAACACGGCAGACGGGTCTCTAACGAAAGACGGGGCGCACCCAGGACCAAGGACCGGCGATCGGCTCAAACGGAGTCTGGCGAGCATCAGGGCTTTGCTGTTCAGTCACCGTCTTGAGATCGGACTTGGGTTGACGGCCGTTGCTGCTCCTTTTGTTCGCTCAAGCGTGGCCACCAAGCCATCCGAGGTAGGCCTCAAGGCGGGCGGCCTTTGCCTGGTCATGACCGGCTTGGGTGTCCGCGTGTGGGCGGCAGGGTTCGCAGGTCGACATACTCGCACTTCGAATATTGAAGGGGAGAAACTGGCGACAGCCGGGCCCTACGCGTACGTCCGCAACCCCATCTATCTAGGGAGCATCATCCTGGGATTTGGCATGGTACTGCTTATTGGAGACCGGCGCCTTTTGATACCCTGCGCCCTTACTTTCCTGGCGCTTTACTCCGGATTGATTCCGGCAGAGGAGGAGTTTCTCAGCCAGAAATTTCAAGACGAGTATGAGGCCTACTGCCGCCACGTTCCCCGGCTCCTGCCGCGACTCAAGGCCTGGTCCGGGGCTGGGGCCATGAAGACACCATTTGACTGGCGTGCGGCCCGCGGCGAGTGGCGGTTAAGCCTGATTCTTGCCGGCATTTTGGGCCTGTTCCGGGATCTCGCCGCCCTACGCGGCCTTAAGGAACGAAGCTCAGAAAGCACACACGCTTCGTCGCGAACTTGTTCAGGCGTAATTTCAACCCTAGGAACCACCCAATGAAACGTTTCGCCCTGAAGCTGAAGGGGGAAGATCTGCCGTTACTCCGTTACCTATATTTTCTTTGTTTGGCACGCTGAATCCGGCGCCGCTTCTGGGCGCGTCGCCAAGAAAGATCGGTTCCCAGGGTTGAAACCCTGATCATTATACACAATTTGTCGGCGGGAAGCGGTCACAAGCCCAGCGCCACTATCGATTGTCTGGAAAGCATCGCTCGGTGGTGCCAACAAATACAGGCTGGAAGCATATGCTTCCAGCCTGTATCGAGCGTCGACTACGGTTGGTTCGGGTTCTTATCCGGGGGCAACGATTTCGGATTGTCTCGAATGTATTGCTCGAAGCGTTCCAGTTGAGCGGCGCTTCTGACAATGTGATCAAAGGATTCCGGATGCCACACGCGACCGCGCGAACCGCACATTTTGTTGATCTGGTTTGCCGAAAACGATTTCCACGAATGAAGGATGCCGTCGAGGCGGTGGTCATCGAGCGGTCGAACCAGTGCGTGAACGTGATTCGGCATTACGATATATTCGCCGAGCGCATACCGTTGCCCGTGAAAGAAAATCAAAACGCTTTCGACTAGTCGATAGATCTTCGGGCGGGCTAAAACGCACCCACCATGGCCGGCATCAAGCCATTCATGAATACGCTTCGAGAAGTTGCGATGATACTCTTCGATTTGGCGTTCGTGGTGAGGAGGCGGATTGAAGGCGAGCCAAAGTTTTCGTTGTTCTTCTAAAGCTGCCAACTTTTGTGCGGGCAACGAATCGGCCAGGTGGAAAGTCACGAAATAGGTGACGCCTGCCTGTCTGCGATGGGGAAGGTTGCGACGATAAACCTGGAAATCGGCTTCGGGATCGAAGAAATTTTGCACTTAGTAACACAATATACACATGTTGTGTATTCGTCTATTATGAACATGAAGCCGGTCGGTGACTCGATACATGGTGGAAGCCTATATTACTTTACGCCGTTGCCAGTCGCGGCGTACGCGGAAGCGCTTGCAGGAGGATTTCCATACCTCGCGTGCCAGTCCGGAGAGCAAAGTAGCATAGGCTTCCAGCCTGTATCGAGCGTCGACTACGGTTGGCTGGCGTTCTTATCGGGGCCGACGATTTCGGCTTGTCTGGATGAAAAATCGAAGTCGGTTGGTGGTTCGATACAGGCTGGAAGCCTATGCTACTTTACGCCGTTGCCAAGTCGCGGCGGGTACGCGGAAGCGCTTGCAGGAGGATTTCCATACCTCGCGCGCCAGTCCGGAGAGCAAAGTAGCATAGGCTTCCAGCCTGTATCGAGCGTCGACTACGGTTGGCTGGCGTTCTTATCGGGGCCGACGATTTCGGCTTGTCTGGATGAAAAATCGAAGTCGGTTGGTGGTTCGATACAGGCTGGAAGCCTATGCTACTTTACGCCGTTGCCAAGTCGCGGCGGGTAGGCGGAAGCGCTTGCAGGAGGATTTCCATACCTCGCGCGCCAGTCCGGAGAGCAAAGTAGCATAGGCTTCCAGCCTGTATCGAGCGTCGACTACGGTTGGCTGGCGTTCTTACCGGGGCCCACGATTTCGGCTTGTCTGGATGAAAAATCGAAGTCGGTTGGTGGTTCGATACAGGCTGGAAGCCTATGCTACTTTACGCCGTTGCCAAGTCGCGGCGGGTACGCGGAAGCGCTTGCAGGAGGATTTCCATACCTCGCGCGCCAGTCCGGAGAGCAAAGTAGCATAGGCTTCCAGCCTGTATCGAGCGTCGACTACGGTTGGCTGGCGTTCTTACCGGGGCCGACGATTTCGGCTTGTCTGGATGAAAAATCGAAGTCGGTTGGTGGTTCGATACAGGCTGGAAGCCTATGCTACTTTACGCCGTTGCCAAGTCGCGGCGGGTAGGCGGAAGCGCTTGCAGGAGGATTTCCATACCTCGCGCGCCAGTCCGGAGAGCAAAGTAGCATAGGCTTCCAGCCTGTATCGAGCGTCGACTACGGTTGGCTGGCGTTCTTATCGGGGCCGACGATTTCGGCTTGTCTGGATGAAAAATCGAAGTCGGTTGGTGGTTCGATACAGGCTGGAAGCCTATGCTACTTTACGCCGTTGCCAAGTCGCGGCGGGTACGCGGAAGCGCTTGCAGGAGGATTTCCATACCTCGCGCGCCAGTCCGGAGAGCAAAGTAGCATAGGCTTCCAGCCTGTATCGAGCGTCGACTACGGTTGGCTGGCGTTCTTATCGGGGCCGACGATTTCGGATTGTCTGGATGAAAAATCGAAGTCGGTTGGTGGTTCGATACAGGCTGGAAGCCTATGCTACTTTACGCCGTTGCGAAGTCGCGGCGGGTTCGCGGAGAAAGCGTCAGGAATCTCCTTACGGTCGCGCGCCAGTCCGGAGAGCAATGTAGCATAGCATAGGCTTCCAGCCTGTATTTGTTGGCACCACCGAGCGATGCTTTCAGGTATCCGCCGTTTCTCCGAGTTGTGTATAATGATCAGGGTTGCAACCCTGGGCTGACTCCTGTCGACCCTTCGGAGTGAAGAAACATTGCCAACTTTGCCCACGCGTTATCTTCCATCGCACACGCTTTCGCTTTTCTCACGATTTGAGCTCTTGGTGTCTCCAGTATGAAAACGCTAACATCAGAAATGTCGTGCCTAACAAAATACCAACAACGCCACCGGCGATCGGTATCCCCTCACTGTTTTCTTTAGATAGTATCAGGATACCCAGTAGTAAAAAACCGACGGCCAGGCCGACCAAGCTCGATGCCACCGTTATCTTTCCAACCCACCTTTGAATACTCATTTGCTCCGTTTTTCCTTGGTGCCGCCTTTGTGCGGTCACATTAGGTTGAGACAATCACCGCCAAGCGTTGTGACGGTTCTCTGGTAGATTTTTAACGAGCGGACTCAATCTCGGCGTCCACGCCGGATTGGCTGATGAGTTCTCTGAGCCTGGTCGCCAGATCGGGCGCCGCGAGAAATCCATGGTCGCGGAACAACTCGGCATGCTTTCGGTCGAGGGTTTCCAGTTCGTTCAAACGGTGCGGAGCGACATCGCTCACACTGGCTAACCTACCCTTCGTGAACTCCAGGCGATCCGGGTCGACGTAGCCCGCCTGCATGAAAGCGCGCGTCTTCTTCGCGCATCGACAAGGGTTCGCAGCATTGACCAGACCGCACTTCTCATTCATGAATTGGTAGAGATCGCGTCGCGCCCGGGAAAGGAGTTGTCGAAAATTGTCCGGTGATACCTCCATGACCTCGCCTCCGACTTCGCTCGTAACCCCGAAATATTCGCCCAGGATGAACGCCAGACGCTGACGGCGGTCAAGGCATACGAGCATCCCGGTCATGCAACCGATGCGAGCCTCTTCGACCAGCAACGGTAATTCCACCGGTACGCTCCTTGGATCGGGTAGATCGAGGTCGGGCGTTTCATCGAGGGCACGACCCATATCGGTAAAGGTTATGCTCTGCTCTTCAAATTCGGACTTGCGCGCATTGAGCAGGTGATTGAATGCGATCCGGTAGAGCCAAGTTCGAAATTTGCTCTGACCTCGAAAGGTGCTCAGCTTGGTTACGAACTTTATAAGGATCTCCTGCGTTGCGTCCTCAGCCACTTCACGATACCAAACCATTCGGATGGCGATGTTAAATACCCAAGGCTGGTGACGGCGGACTAATTTTTCAAGGGCATCCTTGTCCCCAGCCTGAGCTTTGGAAACTAGTTCTTCATCGGCGACGCCGATCTCCTGTGCCCCAGTCTCACGAAAAGGGTTGATGCGCTCTCCCCCTATTCCAATGCCAGAAAAATAGTTAGATGTCTTCATGTCACCCAGGTTAGACATTTTAAACAGCGTCCTGTGACAGTGAGAGTGCTCGATTTTTGCAGCAAATAAACCTAAAAGGAGACAGGAGACAGCCGAATATGGACGGTACCACAGATGGCCGCGATTCCATAGAGATGATTGAAACCCGGGAGCTTGGCGTTATCGGCGCAGGAATTCATACGGAATGAAATCGTAGCGTCCCGCTTTGGGCGGTTCTTAGAAGCAAACCTGGACGCCTCGTTTATATCGCTTTCGCGATGCCGCAAGTAACGCTCGCGCCGTCACGCCCACACGCGGGTACGCTGAGAACCGGTCCGCAGGGACTCTCCATGAAAGCACTTATTTCCAAGACCTGGTCATGGAAACTGCGGAGGGTACTTCTGTGGCCGACGCTCACGATCGTCGGGCGCCACGAGGCAGTCCGCAAAAGGCCATAAAGCCTCGCCTCGGAAGGTTCATCCAACGCCGAGGTCGCCTCGTCGAGAAACAGGACCGCCGGCTCGATCAGAATAATCCGAGCAAAAGCAAACCGCTGCTGTTCCCCGGGGGATAACCGCTGAGACCAGTCCTGGACTGTATCCAGTTCGTTGACGAGCGCTCCGAGGCCCACTTGCGTCAGCGCAGCCGCAAGTCTCGTCGTCGGAAGGCTCTGGTTATCTCCGCCTGGGTAAAGCAACGCGGCGGCCAGCGTGCCCAGCGGCAGATAGGGGCGTTGGGGCACAAAAAGAATACGGCCGGCCGCCAGCGTGATTTCGCCCCGACCATAGGGCCAGATCCCGGCAATCGCCCGCAGCAACATACTTTTTCCAGCGCCGGTGGGTCCGGCAATCAGCACCGCCGCACCCCGCCCGGGAGCAAACGCAACCCCACGTAACAGGGGCGTACCATCGGGAAGATCCAGATCAAGCCCCTCCAGCGCGACTCCACCATCTCCGCGACGAATGACGATGTTTCGGGGCTCGCATGCGGAGTGACGAATCGCGGACAGCCGTTCTTCGAAACCGCTCAATCGCTCCGTTACGGCCTGCCAGGCAGCGATGTTGGTGTACGAGGTAATGATGAACGAAAGCGAACTCTGGACCGATGTGAAAGCGCTGACCACCTGCATCAGGCCGCCCAGCCCGATCTGCTTTGCAAAATAGCGCGGCGCGACGACCACGATGGGAAAAATAAGCGCAACCTGGCCGTAGCCGGATGTAAACCAAGCAAGACGCTTCTGCCGCTTCATGATCTGCCAAAAATTTTCGAATACCCTGTGGAACCGATCGTGGAAGACGCCGAGTTCCATCGCTTCACCACGATAAAGAGCGACACTCTCCGCATTCTGCCGCAAGCGCATCAGGCTAAAGCGAAAGTTCGCCTCGAACCGTTGCTGGTCGAAGTTCAACGGCACCAGCGGTCGCCCGATCTTTATAGTGAGCCAGGTACCTACACCCGCGTAGAGCAACGCTGCCCAGACAAGATATGCTGGAATATGCAGCGTTCCCCACGTCCCGAGCGGGATCTCGGCCGGCCCTGAAAGCCCCCAGAGTATGACAAGAAAGGAAACGAGAGAGACGATCGACGTCAGAAGGCCAAGCGAGAGAGTCAGCACGTACGAGGTGAACTGATTGAGATCCTCCGAGATACGCTGATCCGGGTTATCCGTCCCGTTCGTGAGTTCCAACCGATAGTAAGCACGATCAGCGAGCCAGGCACCAAGATATCTCCGAGTCAGCCAGCGACGCCAACGTATCTGCAGCATCTGACTGAGATAGAGAGCATAAACCGCCATCACGATGAAGAGAGCAGCCAGAACACAGAAGATGCCCAATTGGCGAAAGAATTCGCCGCCATCCAATTTCTGGAGCGCGTTGTAGAATGCATTGTTCCATTCGTTAAGGCGCACGCTGATGTAGACATTCCCGAGGTTGAGCACAATCACGGCCAGGAGAAGTCCCCAGGCGGACCATTTCTCCTCGGACATCCAATAGGGCTTCGCAAGCCGCCACGCGTCACGCACCCTATTCCGCTTTGACCTGTCCATCAGGTAATTTCGCTGCGTGTGGTGAGAACAGTCGTTTCGCTTGAATTCATAAACAATGCTCCGCGCGTAGTAATTACCGAACGTAACAGCTAACGCCAGCCGTCTGACCGGGACATTGCTCAGAGATTACAGATCCGCCAGAAAGAGAACGATTCGGCGTGGCCCGCTTCTTAAGAACACGCAAAGGACCGCTTCGCTTACCTGCGCCGATCTGCCGATAGGTCGCCTTTCAAGTCCCGTAGAGCCGGTCGCCAAAGTCTCCGAGTCCGGGCAATATATACTTTCGAGCGTTCAATTCGCGGTCTAACGCAGCTGCGAAAATCTTTATTCCGGGATCGAGCGCTTCAACCGCCCGCACGCCTTCCGGAGCGCAAACAATACAAACGAGACTCAGATCTTTCAGGGGGGCGCCATGTGCGTTGACAACCTCGATTGCCTGGACAGCTGAACCCCCGGTCGCGAGCATCGGGTCAAGAATCAGCACCCGTCTGGTACTGAGCGGCGGAAGCTTGCAATAGTAGCTTCGTGCAACGGCCGTTTCCTCGTCGCGTTCGAGACCAATATAACCAACGCTCACGTCGGGCAGCAAATCCGTAAACGGTTGCACCATGGAAATCCCGGCTCGGAAGATCGGCACCACGACGATCGGTTGAGAAAGGACGCGTCCCGGATGCGGCTCGAGCGGAGTTTCGACGGTTATTTCACGCGTCGCAAGATCACGCGTTGATTCGAACGCAAGCAGCAAGCTGATCTGGTAAGCCAGTGTACGAAACGTCGCTGGTTTAGTAGTCCGATCTCGAAGATGGGTTACAATGTGCTTGCCGAGCGAATGGTTGAGAAGATGTAGCATGGATGGCGGTTCATTTTAGTGTCCTGTTTCCGGTTGTCCCGCATATTTCAACTGCGGGAAGCTTTCGCTGCAGCTTCCGCGATGCGTTCAATGTGCGCTCTAAAATCCGGATCCTCGCCCTCCAGCAGCTCCGGGAGCGCGGTGCGAAAATCGGCACGGCGGCACCACTCGCGCATATAATCCTCCCAGGACGACCAGAGCCGACGCGTCTGCTTGTTCATACGCTCCTCGTACACGAGGATATAGGCGCGTTCAAAAATCGAGACCAGGATCCCAAATAGCGCGAGCTCGCGTTCCATCTGTTCTTCGCTCAACTGGCCGAGCGGCGCGCTTTTCCGCAGAAGTTGAAGATCGGCATTATCCAGTACCAGCTTGAGGAAGCTGGTATACTCATCAGACAGACGCTGATAGATCTCTTCTTCATCGACGAACCGCTCTTTGCGACGCTCGATAACAAACACCAAAATGGCGAAGGGCAATGCGAACGTTTCTACCAAGTAGAACGAAAACTCGACGACCTCCATCCAATGCATTGCGCAACCTCGCTGAGGAAGCGACACGGAGCTAGTGTACCGTCCTCCAGAGCAACGACCCCGGCATTTTTTGCGAGACGCACGACGCGTAGACGTACACATCCGCTCTCCGCGAGCGCAAATCCGTTTCCACTCGCGCGAACCAAGAAAGCCAGGCCGGAGCCTGCCTTTCTCATTGCGGCAATCAATTAATGATCGAATTTTTTGGGCTAATCGTCTTCCCGTTCAACCTTGACGACCCACTTTGTTCCGGTGTTTCGGTCGCGATAGACTTCTTTGTTCCCCTTCTTCTCAATCAGCTGATATCGAGCGTCGTCGAGCGACCGGACAAATGTATCGACCCCCGGAGAGGTAGCTGATTCCGTCACCGTCTGGCTCACGATGGGCTGAGTCGTTTGGGTTGTCTGCACTGGGGCGGCAACGGCTACAGTCTGCTCCCTAACCAGGCGGCCGGCGGGGTCCACATATAGCACTTCGTTGTCTGTGTCGCGTCGAACCGTGACCGCATAAACCCCATTTTCGTCGCGGATAACTCGGGTGACTCGAGAGTAATCCGGAATGTTGCTCTCTCGGACGACCGTGGTTCGCACCACCTGCGGTAACGTCACAAACTGAATATCGTTTGCATTCGCCTGAACAAGCGTTCCGATTCCGAGAATGGCTGTTAATGCAAGAAGTTTTGCTTTCATAGGCCTGCAAATATCGACGCACGCCCCGGAGACTCTATTCGAACCGTACCCAATCAGAAATTCGATTTTCAACAGAACGCGCTCGGCATGAGCGACCTACGAAGAGAAGTTATCTTTCAGTACAAATCACGACTGCGCAGTACGACGTAGACGCTCAGCCATTAACCCGCTCCAATCCTTTTACTTACTTCGGCCCGTGCAGTCTCGTCCGGGCAATCCTTCAGGCGGGCCACGGCATTCTGCAAAATACGCAAGTGTGAGGCTATACGTTTGAGCTGAACGTGGACGATGCTTTGTTCCCGAAGGGCCAGCAAAGTCGAAGTTACCTCTTTTTTCAGGTCCGCCGAAAACTCCTCGAGCCGCGCCCCGCTCAACCTTTCGACATTCTCGCCCAGTTGATCGACGTATAGATCGAGATCGGGGAAGGCATTCAATGTTGCGCCGGTCTGCAGGACCAGCGCCAGATTGTTCAACTGACTGGATACGGCCTCAGCGAACGCCCGAACTTCCTTCCATTCACCGTGGCCAGGGAATTCGTGAAAATGTTCGTCGAGGGCTCCAACCGCCAGAAAAAAATGTCGCGCATAGTTGACGGCGCTGAGTGTCGGCTCGATGTCGCCTCGAAGGTGCGACGGCTCGCTCAAAAGCCTCTGCGAAGCAGCTGTGGCGTTTGCAACCTCCAGGGCGGCCTGGCGTTTCACTCGTTCAATTTCCCGGAGGGGAGTATCCTTTCCCACATACGCACCTGTGACATCGTCGAAATACTCCTTCAGTGCTAATAGCGTACGAGCAAGTTGCGACGGGAGTCGTTGCCGCTCCCAGATCGGAAACAGGGCGTAACCACCGATCAAAGCGAGAACTCCGCCAATCAGGGTATCCAAAATCCGAAACAAGCTCACCGCCCAGTCACCGGGATTGGCAAGATCCATCAAGACCATGAACAACGGCGTCACGACCAAAGTAAAGAACCCGAACCCAAACGCGCGGATGGAGAAAGAGGTGAACGCTAAGAGCGCGACGCAGAGAAAGAGCATCCTCTCATCCCGAACGAAGATACTGATCAACATAGCGATCACTCCACCGACAATCGTGCCCGCGATGCGTTGAATCACCCGCTGGATGGTTCCGCCGAAGTTTGGTTTCAATACGACCAGAACGGTCACGACTACCCAATAGCCCCGCGGCAAACGCGCGACCTCCGCAATCGCAGTGGCAATTGCCGCCGCAGCCCCAAGCCGTACGGCGTGCCGGAAAGTGACCGATTGAAATGTGAGATTGCTTCGAAGGATCGCCAGAAACCGGGTCGATTGGTGTTCCCTTTGGGGGCCGGTCGCTGCGCGGACGGAATCCGTCAAACGACCAGTCCTGAGGTTGGAAGCGATTTCAGCGTTGGTTCTCAGCAGGTCCAGGACGGCCGTGAAGCCGCGAGAAAGTTTACCAATATGGACCAGAATCGAAAAATCGTGAATTTCTGTGAACGTCCCCGAACGCAGTCTTTCGATTGCTTCCTGTAGTGAACCATAGGCCTGTTCGAGCTCTCGGACATCGATGTTACCGCCCCGCTGCGCGATGGCCGCGGCGATGGTTTGGGTTATGCGAACCAGTTCGATTTTCTCGTGAGCGATCTCTCCGCTCACATCGACAAACCTAGGATGCGTTCTCACGGAAAGCATCTCTTCGTGGAGAGCAACCGCGACGCTCGAAAGTTGCGCAGCATTTTCGATCAGCGTGAGCAATTGACTGCTCCGGGCACTCGGTCCGGCCCGTCCGACCCGAACGGCAGTCCAGATTTTTCTGGCATTCTCAAGGGAAACCACTACCGCCTCATATCGATTTGGAAACGGATCTTCTATTGAAGCCTCGTCGACGGGACCCGAAAGTTGAACCGGGCATGCTGCTTCAAGGAGATCTGCGAGCCTCGTATAACATTGCACAACAGCCTCGATAACGGGGGTGAAGGCGTGCAAAGGCCAAAGCGCCAAAGAGAGGCACGCAGCCCAAAGCCCGCCCGCAAGGCAGAGAGATAACCGAAACCATATGTCGCTCCCATGCGGCAAAGCGGCTGTTATGATAAACATCAGCGAGGTCAAAAAGCTCACTGTCGAAGCGGTATTGCCATAAATCCCGAGGAACGCCGCCGCCGCCACCCAGAGGAAGGTCCCTACGACGATCGATAGCGGTGACACGTTCAAGATCGACGCACCAAGGACTGCACAGACCACGCCGACAGTCGCACTGAGAGTCGCGATGGCTTTTTGCCGATAGGCTCCGCCGGTGTCTGCGAGAAGCACCAGCCAGGCACTGAAAGTCACGATCACCGCCGCCGCGAGTTGGTGAAATGCGAGGCCCAGACCGATCGGTACCGAAATTCCCAAGGCCGCACGCACGCCTTGGGGCAACTGCAAGCGCTCGGATTCCAAGCGAAAAAACCTTAGCAAAGCGCGGAGTTTGGCCGAGTAAGGAGCGGTCCTGGGCGCGGTCATAGGCTGTACGATTGCCTCGGGTCGATGGGCGGACTCTAGTTCTAGTGTCCTGTCCCCGAAATAGCAGCAGGTATTTTGTTGCGATTAAAATGCGCGGGCACAGCTGAATCGATTCAAGATTCATCCGCTTCGGAGACTTGACCGGGATCCTGGCCTGTCGGACACTCGGAAAAAGATGCGCGCAGTTGTCATCGGTGGAACCGGACATATCGGGACCTATCTCATCCCACGATTAGTGGCGTCAGGCTACGAGGTCTTCAATATCAGTCGGAGCAAACGCGCTCCCTATCGAAATCATGGCGGGTGGAAACTGGTGACTAACATTGAACTGGACCGTTCAGCAGAAGAACGCTCCGGCACATTCGGAAAACAGATCCGTGATTTGCGGCCGGACGTGGTGATCGATTTGATCTGCTTCACGGTGGAAAGCGCACGCCAACTGGTTGAAGCGCTTGGTGGCGAGATTCAGCAATTCCTTCATTGCGGCACAATTTGGGTCCATGGCCCCAGCGCCCAGGTTCCGACCGTCGAAGAAACGCCGCGCAAGCCTTTTGGCGACTACGGCATTCGAAAAGCCGCTATCGAAGAATACCTGTTGCGAGAAGCTCGTCTGGCGGGATTTCGCGCCACGGTATTGCATCCGGGGCATATCGTCGGACCCGGATGGGAACCGTTAAACCCGGCCGGCCATTTCAATCCGAAGGTATTTGAGCTCTTGTCTCGCGGGGAAGAATTGAGCCTGCCAAATCTCGGTCTCGAGACGGTGCACCATGTCCATGCCGACGACGTCGCCCAGGCGTTTGCGCAGGCGATAGTTCACCGGGGCACGGCGATCGGAGAAAGCTTTCACGTGGTTTCGCCGGCGGCTTTGACTCTCCGCGGGTATGCCGAAGCCGTCTCTGTCTGGTTTGGGGAGAAACCCCGATTGCGATTTTTATCATGGGATGATTGGCAACGCACGGTCTCGAAAGAAGAAGCCGCGGCCACTTGGGACCACATCGCTCATAGTCCGAACTGCAGCATTGAAAAAGCTCGCCGGCTCCTGGATTACCGGCCGAGATACAGCTCCTTGGAAGCGGTGTCCGAGTCATTGCGGTGGTTGATCGACCAGCAAATCGTCAAGGTCTGAACACGGCAGACCCCGAGACGTTCAGCGTTCAACGTTCAACGTTCAACGTTCAACGTTCAACGTTCAGCGTTCAACGTTCAGCGTTCAAAGGTCTAGGACGAGTTCGAGTACCCTAGAAAGCCAGGGCTTTTTTGGGTGCGACATCGACACTGTCTCGCGCGCAAAATCGTCAAAAATCGAATTCTTACAAGCTCCTCAATGCCAGCAAGATGCTCCCGGTGTCGATGGGGAGACGGTTACGATTTCAGAACGAGTGCGAGAAGGAGAACTTGGAACTCGAGCTCCGGTTCGCGTCGTCGATCTTTGAAACGTTGAACGTTGAACGCTGAACGTTGAACGCTGAACGTTGAACTCCTGCACCGCGCGAAACAGATACCGAGTCAGCCGCTATCGCTGAGAGAGTCCTCGAATCACTGAACCAATGATCGCCCCCGCGCCGGCCTCTTGAGCGGCTTCGGCCGGGCTGCCAAGATAGGGTCTGAGCGCATGCGCCAGGTTCGACAGGGGAAGGGACTGAAGCCAGATGCGACCAGGTCCGGTAAGCGCGGCCAGGAAGATCCCATCACCGCCGAACAGCATGTTGCGAATGCCCTGAATCCGAGTGATCTGAAATTGAACACTGCCCTCGAACATCCCGACGTGCCCAGGATGGACTCGCATCGTTTCACCCTGACGAAGATCGTAGGTCACAACTTCTCCATCGAGTTCGATCCAGGCCTGGCAAGCGCCGGCCAGCTTTTGCAACAGAAAACCGTCGCCTCCAAATATACCTGCCCCGAGCGATTGCTGGAAGCCGACACTCAGGTCAACCCCCGGGGTCGAACATAAAAAGCCATGACGATGAATCAGGTAAATCTGATCGGGGCGGACTTCGATCGGTAAAATATGACCCGGCACCCGGGTGGCAAACGCCAGCAAACCCGGTTCGCCTTGGGCCGAATACTCGGTCATGAAAAGCGAACCACCACCTGCAACGCGTTTGAACGCCCCGATCAACCCTCCGCCGCCATGCTGGGCGCCGGTCTTGAGCTGGATCGAGCGGCTCATCCAGGAGAGTTCACCTGAAACAGCCACGACACTTTCGCCGGGTTGAAGTTGGAATTCGAGTACGGGTAACGTTGTGCCGATAACGCGATGATTCATGATTCGGATTAACTGATGCAGAAGATCCGCAATCTTAGCACGAAATCCCACGATCGCTTTGACTTGTGAGATACCGGGGTTATTTCATCCGGAGAGGAATACGTCGCTCGATCAAATCGGCGGAATGGTTGCACAACGGTCCCTGATGATAACGCATGACTCCCAAGTCGTTCTCCAGGACGATTTCTGTGTAACTCACTGTGGCTGCGTTCTCGCTATGCATACAAATACTGAAAGGGCTGGGCACCGGCACATGCGATTGGTGAAGCGCGCGCAACCATTGAAGAGTTCCGGCACCAGATTTTTCCCATTCGTTCTTGCAGATTTGCGCTCGTTTTGCCTGCACGCTCGATTCATCAAAGCCTGACGAGAACCAATGTTGTGCGGTCCAATGGCGCTTCATGGTGACGAGCCGGTCCTGATTCCAACGGAACTCGGCAACTGAACGGTCGCGCAGTGCAATTGCAACCACTCGAAACGGAGGCATCTGACGGAGTGGAAGGGCATCAAGCGCGCAATAGGATTGATCTATGTTGTCCGCCGTCAATAGCGTTCTGACCACCACGCCACGGCTGACAACCCGGTTCTCTTGCGGCGTCGGAACCGGGTGCCAGTTGATCAGCGCCAAGGTAAGGCCGAGATCATTGACACCGATCCAGGTCCCCCCGCTCAGCTCGGTGGGATAAATCGAGCACCGGTTTCCGGTACGATGCGTCTCGGGGGGCAGAGCCGCCGGCCGGCGCAGCGACTCGTCGCGGTTTACGCCCAGATAAAATCCTTGTGAATTAGGAATAAAGGAGATGGTGCACATCAGAACACCGCCAACAGTCTGGCGTCTAAGAGGGTTTGAACAGTCGACCTTCGTCCAGATCGATGAAATCGAACATGGTGAGGACCGAGCCTATTGGCATGCCGGCTTCCCGCAGGCGAATATGAAGTCGCGGCGCGTACTGGTCGCGCCAGCAGCGCTTAGCGGCATAATCGTTCCAGATTTCGATTTCCTTTTCGGACGGCTTGCGTCCATGAGCAACAGCCCACTGGAGCATCTGATCGTCATCTCCACCCTTAACCGTCTCTTGCTCCAACGCTCCGTAATCAACTTGAAGAAAACGGCAACAGACGCCGTCAAACCCAGGCACGGAGCCCTTCGCCTCGACCCAAGCGGGAGGAAGTTTCCCTTGATGGAACAAGCGAATTTTGTCGAGCAGCCGGCCAAAGTGCACAATCCCTCCGACCTTATCCCGGGCGCTGCGCAGGCCGGGAATCCGCGCGGTGCCACGCACTGGCTCACCGGGAGGTAGCGGGTCGTTCGGGAAACGAGGTGGACGCCCTTCATCCGCATCGAAGAAGTCAAAGAACGTCGAGACGACGCGATCGGTTATTCCCGCCTCCCGCGTTCGTTCGCGAAGGCGTCCGGAGCTCTCATCGCGCCAGCCACGCTTTTGCAAGAAGGCGTTCCAGATTTCGGCCTCCGTATCGGATGGTCTTCGGCCATGCGCGCAGGCCGATTCGAAGATCACCTCGTCTGCCTCCCCCTGGATTGCCTGGGCGGCCAGCGCAGCGTAATCGATGTTGAGGAAGCGAAAGCAGCGTCCGTCAAAGCTGAGGGGGTTGGCACTGCCCAACAGCGGCCGATATTCGCACGGTAACAATCCCGCGGCATGCAGCCGGATCTTGTCGATCATGCGCCCAAAATAAACGATGCCCCCAACCATCTCATACGGGCTCCGCAGACCGTGAATTTCCATCATTGTTTCATAGAGCTTTTCCGGTTCCGGTCAAACGGAACTCACTCAGTGGCGGTTCATTCTAGCGCCACTTTCAGGGGCGCATGGGTGGTGTGTGGCGGGTACCCGGGTTAAAACCTGGACTAAGCTATCCTAGCGACATTCAGGACAGGACCGCTGATGATGCGAGGGGTCGTTGAATATAATCCAGCCGCCCGGGCCAGGCCGCCGAGGCTGGTTCGAGAATCCTCGCATACTCCGGTCTTTGAAGAGGCCGAAATCGTCGCGTTCTTGGACTCGATAAGCCCCAATTCGTTAAAAGACATTCGGGACAAGGCGATCTTCTGTGTGCTCCTTTATTCCTGGTGCCGGGTGTCTGCCCTCACAAACCTAAGTGTTGCCGACTACTACGAACGTGGCGGCACGCGCTGGTTACGGTTCCAAGAAAAACGAGGAAAAGAACACGCGGTACCGGTGCACTCAAAGGCGAAAGAAGCGGTCGATCCTTGGCTTGAACGCTCTTACCTGGGATCAAGAATCGTGAAACATTGAACTGGAGACGCCTGGATCGTCGGAGTGTCTTGAAGCTGCTTGAGAAACGGGCGAGGACGAGCGGGATTCTGAAACGAGTTTGTTGTCACAGCTTCCGTGCGACGGGCGTTACCGAATACATGAATTCGGGTGGTACAATTGAGATCGCGCAGCGGATCGCCGGACATACAAATCCGTCGACCACCAGGATTTATGATCGATCTGGGGACCAGCTGACCCC
Source organism: uncultured Verrucomicrobiae bacterium (assembly GCA_963782115.1). Taxonomy (GTDB): domain Bacteria; phylum Verrucomicrobiota; class Verrucomicrobiia; order Chthoniobacterales; family JAFAMB01; genus JAFAMB01. The sequence continues at coordinate 136,364 of CAWAIK010000006.1, read as the reverse complement.
TTGAAGAGATTGAGCGAGTGCAGATCGGGAAGAAACAAGAGATTTGAACTTCGCGCCTGAGCCTTTGTAGAGGCTGGTCTTAGGCGCTTGTAAAAAGCACACAGATCGGCGGGGAGTTGACTGTGGCTTGGATGTGCGCGCGGCCCAGGGTCACTTTATTCATACAACCGGCAGCGTGTTCTACGTGTTAAGCACCTTGGCGTCGACACAGTTATTGTTGCTCCAGTGCAAAGCTTCGGGAACTACAATTACGAACAGATTGAGTGGAATCGGCGTTTCGTCGAGATCTATGATCAGAATGAGGAAGGCGAATGGACGGTCGACTATGCCAGAATAGACGAAACCGAAGATATCGCTCCGATTCAGAACCTAGCGAAAGAACAGGAAGAATCTGGCGTCCGAGGTTGAAGTGAATAAAGCGAATTTCGGAAAGTTGGCTGACGGCAAAACCCAAAGGGTTATCAAAGACGAGCGGACCGTAGAAAGCGAGCAGCCGCTGCGAAGTGGAGAGAGTCTGGTTGCGCAACTTCGATAGCGCTGTCAACCAGGCCGAACAATTCCGAGATCAACAAGTTCAGCAGCAATATAGCGATCGGTTGGGCGTCTACGTCCGAGAAAAGGCTGAGCAAATCGACCGGTTGCAATCCAGCTTGGCGGCGGCGTTAACCTCAGAACAGGCGCAGTTGCAGGCGATTCAACAGAGAGCACCTGGCTGGACGGCCGGCAAAAAAGCGCACGCTCAATGGGAGCAGCAGGTGGCGCGACGAAATCACTCTAAAACTGCCCGAAGATTTCTGGTCCGGGTTCAAGATTGTCTATCGTCGTCCGTTTACTCGGGAGGAAGGTCTCCCTGACTTATTCTCGGACCTGTGTTGAGGGCGTCAGAAAGTCGGAGGTCAAGGCGCCTTGCGGTCTGGCTCCTGCGTTTGTGGTTGCGACCTGAATTTTGGAGACCAGCGGCGGAATAGGGGTCGTTTGACTCTGCAATATTCCGAGTTCCGGAATATTCCGAGTTGTCGATTTGTGTCGGTATCCGAAGCTGATGAATTCAGGAGCGCGCCGTAGCTCAACTCGGAATATTCCTGGCTCGTCGCGACGGCATCAAGGTGCTTCGCGAAAGTATCGAGACACTCACCCCGCTCCAGCGCGAGCCATGGGACACGCTGCTCGCCTTGACGGCGAAGATGGCCGACGAGCCCTGGCTGTTCATCGGCGATGCTCAGATCACGGAAAGCGAGCTTCGGCGGAGCAGGCGCTACTTCAACCAGCGCCGGCCGATCCTGTTCCTCAATATGTGTCACTCGGCGGCATTAGCGCCGTCGATGACGAGAGGTCTTGTCCGTTTGTTCCTCGATCGAGATGCGGCCGCTATAATCGACACTGAGAGCCCAATGACCTCGGTGTTTGCGCACGCCTTCGCCAACGAAGTTCTCAACGATCTGTTCAGGGGATACGATATCGGGACCGCGCTCTGGCGTGCGCGGCGGCACTTCCTCGCCGATGATATCAGGAACCCGCTAGGGTTTGTCTATACCCTCTATGGCCGCGCCACGGTTAGGCTCAGCAATGGTCCACTGATCACAGCCTCACACCGGCTGGACCAATATCGGCGATGCTTCATCGTGCGTGTTGCCAGATGGCCGTGTGTTGCTCGGCAACGACAACAGTAACTCGCTGCCACAGGCGACAGCGATCTGGGACCCCGAATCGAGAAGTTGGTCCGCGGGTGGCAACAGTCTCGATCTGAATTCAGAGGAAGGGTGGACGCTGCTGCCGGACGGCACCGTCCTTGCTGTGCAGTGCACCGATGTTCCGAACGCGCAGAAATACGTCATAGCCAACAATCTGTGGGTCAGCGCGGGAACAACCGTGCAAACGCTGCCTGGAGAACCCGAGGTTGCAATAGGCGGTACAATATTTGAGATGGGGCCGCAAATTCTGATGCCCGCCGGGAACGTCTTCGCGATCGGCGCGAGCGGACACACCGGGCTCTATACACCGCCGGTCACCGTGCCAAGCGATCCCGGATCCTGGGCAAATGGGCCTGACTTTCCGCCCGATAAGAGTGGGAGTGGCACTTTGTTGGCCGCGGTCGACGCGCCGGCCTGTCTGCTGCCGAATGGTAACGTTCTCTGCACGGTCGGCACGATCCAGCTGCCGACCGACTCCGAACCGGGTCAAACCTTCTCTGTACAGTTTTTCGAATTCGACGGCACGGCGCTCAACCCCGTTCCGGGCACCACCAGTGCCAGCAATGCCTATACCTATAATTGTCGCCTGCTACTGTTGCCGACCGGCCAGGTGCTGTTTTCCACCTCCACGAACGACCTGGAGATTTACACACCCTCGGGCGGTCCCTTGCTTGCCTGGAGGCCGCACATCACCCATGTGCCCCGGCATTTGCATCCGGGCGGGGTTTACCAACTGCATGGCCGTCAGTTGAACGGCCTGTCGCAAGCCTGCGCCTATGGCGACGACCAGCAAATGGCGACCAATTATCCATTAGTGCGCTTACATGGCAAGCCCGGTGTTGGCTATGTGTTCTGCAGGACATTCGATCATTCGACGATGGGGGTCGCCACCGGCGCAGCCATCCATCACACGCATTTTCACGTGCCGCATGATCTTCCGCATGGCGAATACAGCCTGGAGGTGATCGCAAACGGCATCGCCTCGCAAGGGGTCGAGGTCCATGTCGAACACGACTAGCATGATCACGACGCAGTTACACGCGTGCTAACCACAGCCAACCGGAATACCGGTTGATATTCCGAGTTCAGAAATATCGGGGAGTTCCAACAAAGGTACGTAAAGCGCCACGAGATTTGGCACAAACCCGCATATACACAACCTTAATGCCTACCGAGACCGTTGACAGTGCCGAGAAACCGCCTCCTAATCTGAATGAACGAGGTTACGTAATGCTAGGTTCAGGGTATCTATGATGGTCTGTCGGTCTGGGCCAGGATACAGTTCCGCGAATTTAGGGCCGTTCGAAGATACCCTTGAGCCTGCGTGACGTTATCATTACCTCCAATCTTGGCCGTAATCGTGCCGACATTATACAGCGCCACAATCAGATCTCGCTGCCAGCCTGCGTTGGATTTGTCTTGGTCGGCTAATGTCCGGCGGATGTTCAGGCTTTGCTGGTGGGCATCCAGGGCATCCTGGAGCTTGCCTTGCGCCTGCAGGACGCCGCCAACCCTTTCGTAACTCACCGAGAGATCTCGTTGCCAGACTGAGTTGGATTTGTCTTGCTCGGCTAATGTCCGGCAGATGTTCAGGCTTTGCTGGTAGGCATCCAGGGCATCCTGGAGTTTGCCTTGCGCCTGCAGGACGCCGCCAACCCTTTCGTAACTCACCGAGAGATCTCGTTGCCAGACTGAGTTGGATTTGTCTTGGTCGGCTAATGTCCGGCGGATGTTCAGGCTTTGCTGGTAGGCATCCAGGGCATCTTGGAGCTTGCCTTGCGCCAGCAGGACGCCGCCAACCCTTTCGTAACTCACCGAGAGATCTCGCTGCCAGCCTGCGTTGGATTTGTCTTGGTCGGCTAATGTCCGGCAGATGTTCAGGTTTTGCTGGTAGGCATCCAGGGCATCCTGGAGCTTCCAACCTTCCGATAACTCACCGAGAGATCTCGCTGCCAGCCTGAATTGGATTTGTCTTGCTCGGCTAGTGTTCGACGAATTTTAAAGCTTTGCTGGTAAGCATCCAGGGCATCCTGGAGCTTGCCTTGCGCCACCAGGACATCGCCAACCTTTTCGTAACTCAACGAGAGATCTCGCTGCCAGCCTGAGTTGGATTTGTCTTGCTCGGCTAGTCTTTGGCGAATCTTCAAGCTTTGCCGGTAAGCATCCAGGGCATTCTGGAGCTTGCCTTGCGCCATCAGGACATCGCCAACCTTTTCGTAACTCAGGGAGAGATCTCGCTGCCAGCCTGAGTCGGATTTGTCTTGCTCGGCCACGCGTTTGGAGATCGACAGGCTTTGCTGGTAAGCATTCAGCGCATCCTGGAGCTTGCCCTGCGCTACCCGGACATCGCCGAGGTTGTTGAGCATACCTGTTTGCTGTTCTAGACGCGACGCGGTTACCATCTCTGTTGGTAGCCTATCTAAATATTCTTTCGCCTTTTTAGCGACATCGTCCAAGACGTCTAATCGACCAATTGGTTCCAATTTATCGTGCAGGTCATATAGCATGAATTTAATGAGCCCGTCGGCCTGATCGCGCGCTTCGTTGGCGGCCTTGGACGATTCTTCAGCGTTCTGACGCGCGATCTTCTCTTGCCCTGCCGCCTTCTTTTCGTTTAGCGCTGCGGCGGTTGCTTTCTGATACTGCCAAAAGCTTATCACCCCGAAGACGATCGCGACTACTAACGCCACGCTGATCGTGATCAGCACCTTTCGACGCCGGAGAGCCTCCCGCTTGCGACGCATCTGTTCGTTTTCAATCGAAGCTCGGATGAACTCCATTTCCTTGCCCGAGAGCGTTTCGGGATGCCGATTCAATAATTCTTTGGCTTCAACGAACGGTTTGCCTTCGGCCAGAAGGTAAGCTTCCGCTCCATGTTCGTCGCTCCAGCGTTGGGCTGCCGTCGCCACCCGTTCCCTCACCTTGAGAAATTCATAGTTCTGCTGCAGCCACTCCTGCAACCGCGGCCAACTACTCAGAAGCGCCTCATGGGCAAGCGACACCACCGAAGTCCCCTGCGCGTCGACGTCGCTCAACAGCAGGCTAGCTTTGACAAAGGACTTAACGACCTCCTCTGCCCCCGGACGCAACTTGAATTCCCCCAAAGGCGCAGGCTTTCCGGATACCACTTTCTTCGTTGGAGTGGGAGCATTCCCAAATCATTCCAGAAAACCCGGGTCCACTGGCGTCGAGAACTTCAAGGTAGCCTTCAATCCGCCGCCTGGGTACCTCGAAGCAGATCCCTTTTAAGCGCTTTCTGTAATCTAAATTTACTTTACGCGTCAATAAATGCAGATACTTTACGCGTCAAGAGACCCAAAAAAGCGCCCAACGTAAGATGGCCGCCCGAGAAACTTTAAATGGAGCGTATCTTTCATGGACCCCCGTACTGTCTTGTACAAAGAATTCTTAGCTGAACGCCAAGAGATCCTTTGTCACAAATGGATCGAGAGCGAGAAAGCTGGCTACGACATCGGTTTTGAACACGCCTTGTTTGATTGGACCCTGAAATACCGGTCGGCCTGGCTCGAAAAACGTCTCCAGCAGATGGCCGGGCATGAGTCTCCGCGAACAACAAACTCTACGACCGGACAAAGGACGAAATTACGCTGAGTGAGGTGGAGCGAATCCGACTCTGACACTTGATTAGCCTAAATTCCGAAGTCAACTGGCACTCGTAGGGTTCGGTTGTTCACCCGCACTTTCTCTTACCCACCTACTGGCCCCTCCAAACACTCGGCTTCTCCGAGCGGGTCAGCGGCGAGCTGGCCCCGCTGGCCAGCCTCACCTCGCTCCAAAAGATCGTCCTCGCCTTGTGCCAGTTCTCATAATTGATAAAATGGTCAGAATGATTTACAGTTGATCTTTCTCCTAAAGCTGTGAGCGAAACTCCGATTCACAATCTGCTTACGGTAAAAGAGACGTCCGAGTACCTGCGGATTCCTCTCCCGACTGTCTACTATCTCGTACAACGCGGAAAGATTCCGGCCATTCAAATCGGCGGCCGCTGGCGGATCAAGAAATCCTCTCTGGACCGCGATGTTCTGCGCCAAGACAAGCAAGGCCAACCAACAGTGTTAGTGGTCGACGACGATCCGGTCCTGCAGGATCTCTTTCAAACATTTTTAAAGAAAATCGGCTTCAGTCGAGTGGTGGTCGGAACGGCTAAAGAGGCCATTAAAAGCCTCCGAAAGCAGAAATTCGATCTCATGTTTTTGGACTTACAATTGCCCGACGCTCCCGGTGATCAGGTGTATCAAACAGCCAAGCAGATTGATCCGGACCTCAACGTTATCGTGATCACAGGTTACCCGGACAGCGAGATCCTCGATCGGATTCTTCAAGTCAGCCCGGTCACGATCCTAAAAAAGCCACTGAAGATTGAGCAGCTCTATCAGACGGTTGAGATTCTCGGGCACAACCGCCCAAGCCGGGGACTCGAGCAGCAAAGTTCGAGGCCTTTCGTGGGGTTGTAACGTGGCCTCCTAGGTAAGCCCATCCGTTTTGGCGACCGCGCGCCGAATGCTGCTCTTCGGCGTCTAGGTGGACCATTAGCGATTCATTCCGGCTGACTCTGTTTCGCTTCCATATTACTTTCGATGCCCTGGACCTCACGCTTCCCTCCAGAAGGGATTTTGACAGGAAGCTTCGCCGATTCTTTGACGGCGGTTTTGACACTGGCAGGAGGCTTTTCGGCCTTTGCTTTTACATTGATCGATTTTGCAAGGAGGCTCAGCTTTTTGTCGGCGGCTTTCTCTTCATTCAATGTCAGAGTAAAAAGTTCGGCTGCTTCTTTCTCTCCCAGCAGTTTTGCAAAAGTCTGCACCGTGCCGTACCCAGCCATCTCATAGTGTTCGACACGCTGGGCCGCCGCGATGATCCCCGCATCCATTACCTCAGCTGCCGCATCCTCTGCGATCCATTCACTCCCCTCTTCGATAAGACCCTTCATGGCCGCGCAGGTGTGACCCACAAGGCGTTTGCCCAGTTTTTCAGCCACCTGCTTCAAGCGTTCAAGATGTCCCTTGGTTTGTTCAAGATGTTCGATGAAGGCATTCTTCAGATCCGGATTTCTCGCCGCCTTCGCCATTTTCGGCAGCGCCTTGATTAACTGACTTTCGGCACTGTGCAGATCCTTGAGTTGCTGGAGATAAAGGTCATTCAGAGATGCGAATTTCATGGATGTTTATTTTCGATCATGCCCGAGAGATGCCCGGGTGACCATCCTCATCTTTCGGCATTCTAAGCGAATGTTTTGGAATTCTTGGATGACCGCCCCCATTCCTGCACCACGAAACAACCAGACCTAGCCTTTCCGGCGCTAGATGTCTCGATAAGAACGCCAGCAAGTAGCATAACTTACGGTGCACTTAAGCTAGATCCTGCTTGGGATCATCTCCGCACCGACCCGCGCTTCGAAAAATTGTTAGCGCAGCTCGCGCCGACGGAGTAGGCAACGGAGCACTTTCGCAGATGTGGGGAATTGTTCTTCAATAGCCCGGAGATTGATCGATTGATCCACCTCCTTAGGATTCGGCCTTGAGCTCTCATCTGGTCAGAAGCGTCTGGACAGTCTGCTCGAGAGCGCCGCTATTTACCATGTGAAACAACTCGATACCGCAATAAACTGTTGCTGCGCTCACCAAGACCCCAAAGAATAGGAAGGCGATCAGCTCAAGTCTGCCAAACTTTGGAGATGCGGCCTCCCTGGGCAAAGTAGCGCTGCACGTATTCGACCACACCCGATCCAGCTTGAATGCAGTGCCCTTGTCCATTAATAATCCTGCAGGCAATTATCCAAATGAAGCTGTCCAATCCCTTCCTTGGTCCCAACGGGCTCCGCCGACTGCCGGAGGGTGCGGGTTCGGAGGAGTTCTTTGTAAATCATCCAGCTCCGTGCCCTTGTTCCAACACCTCGGAACGCCGCCGTTTCCTGAGTCACCGTTCGGTACGGCTTGGGCCTTAAATTAAAGTCAACATCGTTAGCCCGCCCACTGGCGTGAGCACTTCCCTACCCCACCCTCCCGACTCGCCCACTTTTACGACGTTTGTGTCGGCCACACATTGTTACCTACTTCTTTACCCCCCAGAACCGCGTCCTTTGCAGCCTTGGCAACACGAAATTTGACGACCGTCTTGGCTGGCCTTATCTGCAAGATTGCTATACATCAAGATCCTTAGGCCAAGACCCGGCTATACCTATGCTGCGTTGTTTGCGGACATGCCCTCAGGTGAAACGCCGTCCAAATGTTTCCAGAATCTCGGCCGCAGCCGCCAGACCTCGCCGACTTTCTTGCTGCTGAATTTCTGCGCAAGGAAGAAGAGTCCGGGCGGTCCCGTCCGTTTCGCTGCCCGAGCCAAACCCTCATAATCCTAAAACCATACTAGGATGACATTATCGAGTTGCCTCGGCCAGCTTGAGCGTGCCGAGCTTCCGAGCGATGACTTTCCGTTCTTGAGCCACGGCTTACATGAAGCGACTACATTGCTCCATTGCAGGCAGAGCTCGTTGATATAATTTACTTGCCAGCGTTTCCTAATCCCGCTTCGTGTAAGAAATTGCGGACGGTGTCGTTGAATTCCAGCGGGTTTTCCGTCATTGGATAATGGCCTGTGCCGGCAAGCACCGCAATTTTGCTGCCGGGGATGCGCGAGGCAGTTCCTTCGACCTTCTCTTGGAATACTAGCCAGTCGGCGTCGCCACGTAGAAGCAAAACGGGTGCTTTGATCTTACCTACTTCACTGCGTTTATCGAAATTGGCGTATCCCGTCAGGTCACCGCGCATGACTTGCGGTGTCGTGCGTGAAATTTGCCACACCACTTCCTGCGCGCGATCCGGCGGTGTCCGATAGCCCGTCATTGAACGCGACCATGCTCCGAAGATGTGCGTGCCGTTCATCAGCAGCATGTCCAGGAAAAAGTCGGCAACGGTCGGCGTATAGTCTGCGCCTTCCGCGGAGATGATCGCTCCGTATGCCTCCGGACGACGAGCTCCGAGTTCCAGCACGAGGTTGCCACCCATCGAACAGCCGATGATCGCCGGATTCTTTATGCCCAGCGTTTCCATCAGACGCTCGTTAAATTCCGCGTGCCGGGGCAAGGCTGTGAAAAGGACCATCGGCCGGCAATTCGGCTTAGAGTGCCCCGGAGCATCGACCGCAATTACGCGAAATTCGTCGGATAAGCCGTTTGGCCCTCCATGAGGACCACCAACTGTTTGGAGATCGCAAGGCCCAAGCCGGCGCCTCCGTATTTGCGCGTGGTCGAACCATCGGCTTGGCAAAGGGCAACGGGTGCTGCCGTTTATCTGAGCTTCCGGGGGAAATGCCAATCCCGCCGCGCCATTTGCAGCTCGAAGGAACCGTCATTTTCGGCCTCTGTCGTTCAGTGGACCTTTGCGCCAAGTTCACCAAGATGCCGCTGAACTATGCGGTAGGTTTCCGCTGCGAATGCCTTCAAATCGGGATTGGTGCCTGAAGTCGCTTCCTTGGCGAAGGCAGCTCCATCTGCCGCGTGAATCTTCTTCATGTCCTCGATATACGCGGCGTCGAACTTGTTGGCCGGCAGTGCGCTGATTTTCTCGAGACGGGCTTGGAATTCTGCGTTGAGTTGTTTTGGAAATTCCATACCGTTTGATTCGACGATGGACTTCAGCTTGTCGCCGACCAGCATATGATCATGAGCTTCAGTATTGCCCTGATCTTTGATATCCTGCGCCAGCGCTTTGGTTTCCGCGAGTTTCCCGAGTTCGACCTCGTACATGCCGCCTTGCGAAACTTTAGCGACGAACGCCTTATCCGCATTGGAGAAAGAATCCGCCGCATTTGCGGCGATAGCAGACGAAATAATTAAGATCGCGAGTTTACTTAGTATGGACGGGGGATTGCAAAGATTCATAATGATTTTCATAACTTTTATTCGCAGAGAGAAGTTCGTTCGACATGAGTAGCTCCGTCCAGGACAATTTCTCCCGAACTCTCCACTCTTCCCATACAGGATGAAAGCGTTGGCGCTGTTCCATGTATCGATCAGCTGTAAGCCCTCGTGACATCTCCCGGCGCACTGATTCCGGCAGCAGATGATCGTGAGCACTGGTCCAACTATCGCCTCACGGAGGTTAATCGATTACCAGTAGCCGTTGATTTGAATAAGCGGAAACCCATGCCGCTCGTGACAAGGTCATCCAGTACACGTCGATGAGCTTTGGCCCCGCTTCCATCGCGTGCGGCCACGTACCGACGTGCTTGAATCCCTGCCGTCGATAGCACGAAATTGCCGCCATATTGTCGGCATCGACACCGAGGTCGATGCGATCCACATGGTGTGTATCGAAGGAAAACGTGACCGCACGAGAGACCATAGCGGCGCCAATGCCCAACTGGCGGCGGTTAGGGACGACGAGCAAGCGGGACAAACGGCTTGACAGGTACGGCCAAATCTGGCTGATCTCGACATGACCGACTGGCTCTCCGGAGGGCAACAACGCGGTAAATATGGCTCTCGTGTTCGGATGGGATGCACTCTCAAGGTAGCGCTGGAGCCGGCTTTCGTCCAACGGATAACCGAAGAACGAGCCGCACCATTGCCCGTGGGCTTCCGGTGTGGGCACCCATGAAATGAGACGCTTAAAATCGCTTCTCTCGAACGGGCGGAGCGTGATCTCGGGCTTCTTCTTCATATCTATCCCACAGCCTTCTTTGTCCAGGTGACTCCGATTTGCATGCTCCTCTTACCCACGACTGCGGTCAACATCATGCTCCATAGTGTTGGGTTGGATCGGGTATCCACCGCTCTGACCGACTGCCGACCGGAACGGCATTCGTGACCTATCGCAAGGACGGTAGCCGAGAGTTCATCTTCAACCTCGCCAACAGCGCGACTTCGTTGATCGATGCGGACTCGGTGGATGCAAGCTTAACCGAGGGCTGCCGGTTTTTCCACGTCATGGGAACGTCGCTGACCAGCGAAGGCATGATTGCGGCGGTAAAGCGGGGGATTCAGCGGGTTAAAGGAGGCGGCGGCAGAGTGTCCTTCGACCCGAACATCCGACGTGAGGTCATGTCTTCGGATTTCATCCGCGACACAATCGACTTCGTGCTGAAGGAATGCGACATCCTCCTGCCCAGCGAGGCCGACTTGCAGTACTTCTGCGGAAACCGGCCGGAAGCCGAAGCCGTGCGCCAGTTGTTCAGCAAATGGACGCTGGAAAGGGTCGTCGTCAAGAACGCCGCTCAGGGTAGCACGTATTACGACCGCGCCCAATCGATCCACGTCCCTTCCTTTAAGGTCACCGAGGTGGATCCTACGGGCGCCGGCGATTGTTTCGGTGGCACGCTGATCTCCTGTTTGGCCCAAGGCATCAACTTAGAACGGACGTTGACGCTAGCCAATGCGGCGGGAGCCCTGGCCGTGACGAAGCGGGGGCCGATGGAAGGCAATACCACCTTGAGCGAGCTCGAACCCTTCATCGCTTCCGCAGAGAGGACCCCATGAGTGCGGCATTGAAGAAGATCGTCGAGGCCAATCGGGCCGAGGGCACCCAAGGCATTTACTCGGTCTGCTCCGCTCACCGGCAGGTGATTGAGGCGGCGGTGTTGCAAGCCAAGTCAGACCAATCGCTGCTGCTTATCGAGGCCACCTGCAACCAGGTGAACCAAGAGGGCGGTTACACCGGCATGACCCCGAACGATTTTCGGGACTACGTGCAGGCCATTGCGGCAGAGTTCAGCTTTCCCACGGACCGGCTGATCCTGGGAGGCGACCACCTGGGTCCCAATCCGTGGCGGTCCCAGCCGGCCCCCCAAGCTATGGCAGCGGCCAAGACGATGGTCGAAGGTTACGTTCGGGCCGGGTTTACCAAGGTTCACCTCGACGCGAGCATGGCCTGCGCCGATGATCCCCAAGCGCTAAGCGACGAGGTTGTGGCCGCGCGGGCGGCGGACCTGTGCCAAGCCGCCGAGTCGGTCGCGGACCCCGCGAGCGCGCCTTACTACATCATCGGCACCGAGGTGCCGGTCCCGGGCGGTGCGCACGAAGACCTTCAGGAGTTGGCCATCACCCGCGTCGAAGAGCTGGCCAAGACCATCAAGATCCAACGAGGAGTGTTCGAAGCGCGAGGGCTGCAGGGAGCGTGGGATCGGGTGATCGGAGTCGTCGTTCAGCCCGGGGTAGAATTTGACCACGCCAGGGTCATTGACTACCAACCCGAGAACGCCAAGACGTTAAGCGAAGCCATCCTGCGTTTTGAGCGGCTCGCGTACGAAGCGCATTCGACCGATTACCAGACCGAAACGGCGCTGACGAATTTGGTCCGGGATCATTTCGCCATCCTCAAAGTCGGGCCTGGCCTGACTTACGCCGTGCGCGAGGCCTTGTTTGCATTAAGCCACATCGAACAGGAATGGGTTACCGACCGGCCGCTATCGGACATCCGGGCCAAGTTGGACGAGGTCATGGTGGATCAACCGAAATATTGGGAGCCGTATTACGGCGGAACCGAAGCCGAACGCGCTTTGGCGCGCAAATACAGCTTCAGCGACCGGTTGCGTTACTATTGGCCCGACCCAACCGTCGAAGCCAGCTTTCAAGTCTTGGTCAAGAACCTGTCGGAAACACCTCCACCGCTTTCGTTGTTAAGCCAATTCGCCCCCTCAGCGTTCCAGGCCATCCGGAATGGGGAATTGCGCAATGACCCGCTGTCGATTATCCGACACCGGATCCAGGAAGTCCTTGGGATGTATGCCCGTGCGTGCGGGATGTCTCAGAGGCAAGGCGGCTAAAAAAGCACGATCGAGTAAACGCTCCAGGTTGGCAGGGGGTTGTGAAAGAAGGTTAATTGCCCGAATGATCAGCCAATCGTGGGCAGAAGTGGCAAGCGTGCCTCAAAGGTAAGCCCCAAAATTCCCCGAAAAGGGGCGGCCTTGGCCAAAACTTCGAGGTTCTGGGGGAACAGGGCCGGTCCCGGGTCCCTTTCGGGGCCGGCCTATCCCGGACTGTGCTCATAAACCGCTCGAAACCGCTTTTCGTTCGGTGCTGCCGATCTGCAACACGCCTGCTGCAAACACGCATTGACCTGGTTAAGGCCGTCTTAATTCACAAGATCGGCGGGAACTGGTGAGTTGAAGCTCGAATTTTCGGGGTCTTCTTTTCGCCTTTTAAAGTTCGCGCCTAATGGCCTTCGCAGCGATTCACCTCGCTTCACCTTGCCACCCGGGAGGGTCCAAAGCCTCAATCCAATAGTTTGGCGCACCAATAGCATCCTTTGTTCCGCGTCTTACAATCCAAGCCATGACCGATACTTCTTTAGTCGGGCGCGTTCTTGCGATTTTTGGACCGGTGCTTGGGCATTCTGCTACGGGCACCTGGAACTCTTGGCACGGCCAAGCAAATCGCGGAAAATAATTCCCAAAATCACACAATTGAAATTTGTCTCGCCTAACTTTAGCCCGTCATAACCCCTTTTGCGGGCGGTTATTGACACCGATGTGTCACGATGCAGCCACCATAGGTAAAAATGATCCAGAATGGTCCGTGAACGAACCCGCGCTGGCCTGGCGGCCGCGCGGGATCGCGGTGTGAAAGTTGGACGACCCGCCAAATTGAGCCGTCACCAATAGGAAGAAGTAATTCGCGCAGTACGCCACGGCTCCAAGACAGCAGCCGATGCTGCTCGGCTTTTCGGGCTGCACCGCTCAAACATTACTCGCTTACTGGCGCGCGCTAATGAGTAGCGATGTTGGTAACTGTTTGTTTTACGTGACTCTCAAAAGGATCAGCCACAAGCAAGGCGCCCAGAATCGAAACATTCACATGGCAGTACGTCCTTTTCTTACTATATATTGTGAGATTTAAATATTGAAAATACACCATATGGTGGTCTAAAGTTTTCTTACGCATTGCTCTTTTCCATCACGTTCTATGAACAAATATGCTTTTCTGACAGATCCAGCCCGTAAAGGTACGGAAATAGCCGAAGGTTACGGAAGGCTCGCTGTACCCAACGCCAAACATTGCGAACCGCGGGCATCTCACGGGGTAAATCGCTATCGAAGTCTTCTGCAGGATAAAAGCTTCTCATTGATCGTCAAAGGGGATGACGGCTCTACGTTGTTGGAGGCCCACGTCGGGTATATGCATCAAGCGTTTCAAACCCTGATTGACTGGTCGATCGACGAGACAGTCAGGATGCTTGCGCGGTTATCACTGGACCAAATGGGTTTTACACGAACCACCGAATCAAGGCTTCACGAGATTTTGACTGGATAGAAAGCGCGTGTGCCGTGCAATGAGATCAAGTCCGCGAATCCTTTCCCGAGAAAAGAACTGCAGCTATTGATCCGAGAAATGGGCCGAAAGTACAATCTCGCAGCAAGGATCGAACCCAACCGTCCGCCCGTAAGTGCCGGTCGACTGGACCAGCGACTTGCCGGCCTCGCTCTGGCTTTGCGCGGAGTGGTTGGGGAAACGCAGGAAACGTTCATCTACCCGGCGTGCCAACTCGACAACGATGCGCTCGACGAACTGGCCGTCGCGCTCGTCGAGTTTGCCGAAGACATTCATGCCGGGATCGGTCTCTGGCAGGCATTGGAAAATTACCAGAGCGAATTCTTCGGCACGCCGTTACCACTTTTCCTTGAGGCGGGCGAGCAGCTCTCGGGAAGGTTTGATCCCCGCCGCGTTCGGCATTTCCTCTACATTCTGTGGCGGCAATTGAAGCCGGATCTTATTCTCGCCCCGGACCACCCCGACCTTACGGAACTGGCGGAAACAGTGAGTGAGTTTTTGGCCGCTGCGTTTCGCGAGCAGCCCAAAGACTCCGGCGTCGCTCGGTTTCTGCACACGCCCAACCGCCGTGGGTGGGATATTAAACGGAAACTCGTTTGGGCCGGTCAGCATTCCTACCTGTTCCGCCACCAGTGCGCCCGCTACCTCGAAGAGCAAAGAACCGGAACGACGGACGTCAACGCCATCGACGACTTTATCTGTCAGCACTGCACCGACTGGTGTGGGTTGGGCGTGATCGATTTGCTCGCGGCTGCGCTTGATCTGTCAGAACCGGACCGCGCCACGTTGCGCACATGGTATGAACGGCACAACGCTCCCTATCACGTTATCGAGATCGTGAAACGCGGCGCGGTCGCGGAGACCATGCAAGTGATCAATGTCGTCAACGACCAGCCCTATTGCATCCGGCTCGAAATGCAGAAATGTCCTTTCACTGCCGGGCAAATCGTTATCGGCAGCCTCGTTCCGTGGCGGGGCGAGTGGTATTGGTCCGGCGGTCAGCGCATGTGGCACAAGGCGGACGCGGCTGTGCTTGCCGCTCTGAAAACGGAATACGTCGAGAAACTCAGCGTAATTTCCTATCGCTATTGCGCGGATCTTGCGCAAAAAGCACGCGACAGCGTGCGAGAGCATCACAGGCGGTTTGTGGCACATCACAACGCCGATCTCGCGGTCTATTCCGACGGCCTCTCTTTGGCGGCAGCCACCCAAAAGCGGATGCGCGCATTATTCGACGAGCGACCCCAGGAAATCGTCGCGGATGCCATGAAGCGCCACGGTCTTCGTAACCCGTGGCCAAGATTCCACTTCCCTGATTCGTTCCTCAAACATCGCGATGGCATCGGCGCGTTCTTCAACCCCGACGAAGGTGAAGAATACATGCTCGGTTTTAATCGAGTTTGCTCGGCATTCCGCAAGCAAGACGCCTCCCTCACCGATGACGAAGGCGAGAGCGTCCGCGCGCTGATCGAGAATCAAAATATCAGCCCGGCGTTTGTGCAGCGGCTGGTGCGCGAGCATGGCTGCGCCGCGATCGGCCGCGCCTACCTGATCCCCGGTTTTCGGCAGATGCCGCATCTCGCGTGGCTCCTGCGGCGGTTCAAAGGCAAGTTCTACCGCACGCGTTACCCAGCGATATCATTCACGCAAGGAAGCGTCTCCGACACAGTATCTGCCTTCAGCTAACATGGCTAAACACAAAATCGACCAAGCCCGCGAGGAACGCATTGAGATAGAGATCGTGGTGGACTGCTACAACGAATCGGAACGCTATTCCGCCTGGATCTGCTACCTCGAAGACAAGCTGGAATTCCCCTTTCGGGCGCGCTGTGTCGCGGCGCGAAAATCTTCACCACTCAAAAGTGGAGAAAAGGTGGAAATAGTGAGCATGCTTGATGAAGACTGCGACGAACCGTCCGAAATCTTTGTGCAAGCGAGATGGCAAGGGCGCGAGCTAGGGCTGCCATTGGCGCAACTGGAAGGCATCGGAGTCAGCAATCAGACTGCCGAGGCCATTGCCGACTGGCATTACTGGCGCGCCCGCAAATATTGTTTCTAACCGCTTGGCAGACTTCGCAGGCTATGGCTGTCAGGATCATGGGTTACTAGTAGCGTTGGAGTTCGAGCTGAAGCGCTCGAAATGATCACTGAATTCCAAAGAAAAGTTTACGAGGGTCGCGGAACCTCGAGCGACCGGCAAATGCCGCGCACCGTATAGTCGTTTATTTCCCGCTGGCGAGGAACAGCGGAAGTCTTTTGGTTAGCCGGATTCCACCGCACGGAATGCTTCCCGCCTTCGCGATAAAGCTGGCAGCCGTGAGAGAGTAGGTGTTTTTCCAGATCGGCGCGTCTCAAGCAACCACCAAGTCCTCGCGTCGAGTTGCTTCCTGTTCCTTTTCTGATAGCTCGCGATTAGCTTCCAGAACCATGCGGAGCGCATCCTTCAAGTTTTCGCGCGCTTCTTCCAAAGTTGCACCCTGAGTGTTAACTCCCGGAATTTCTTCCACCCAGGCGGCCCACCAGTCACCAACCTTTTTATACGCGGCGGTCAGCTTCATCTTGCAATTTTGATTGCACCGGGACTATTTGTCCACCCCTTCTCGGCAAGTGCTCCTTTGAGATTTTTCGGCTTCTGCTCTTCTCTATCGTCACCCGTCAGCGCGATCTCATCGCGACATCAGTCCTCAAGCCGGTTTTTCAGGTACTCTACTCCTCGTCGTCATCCTTCGTCGTCGTCCGTTTTTCGGGTGCTACGATCGAAACTCCCGCCACTTGCTTTCTCCGTTCATCCCTCGTCCATCCTAGTAGACCGCCTCGATCCCCAACCGAGGACGAAGGAGTAGAGTAGAGAGGGTCCAGTGAAGGAGCCCTCTCCCTCGTCAAACCGGACGGGCGGATTTCCCGCATCCGGCTTTCGCGCGGGCTTGTTGCACGCAGCGTTCACAGGTAAAGCAATCCCAACTGTTGGAAGTACCCATAGGCGGTTTGCCCCGGGGCCGGTTTCCACGGCCGTTGGCTACGGCGGCGCAGCTGCTGATAGAGCCGTTGCCGTACGTAGCGATTGAGCCGCTGAAAGGCTTTGCGAGGTTGTCCAAGCCGATAATAATTCGTCCATCCCTTGAGGTGTCGATTCAGCTCGCCGATTAGCTCTGGCAGCGGTTTGCATCCTTGTTGACGCGACGTCATCTGCCAGATTGTGTCCACTTCGCGTTCCATCGCCTTATGGCTGGGCTCCATGCGCCAGTAATGGCGGCTCCGATCCTCCCGCACCGGGGCCAGGCCGATCTGATAGCCAAGGAATTCTAATCGCTCCTGGTTCCGGCGTAGATTCACTATCCGGGTCTTTTCGCGATTGAGCTTTAACCCCAGCCATGCCTCCAATTTCTGTTCTATGAAGTCCCGTATCCTCGGGCCCATGTGCCGCGCCATGACAACGAAGTCATCCGCATACCGAATCAGTGTCGCTTTGGCCCATTGCGCTGGTCCGCTCTTACTTTGGAAGACTCGATCAAACCAGTGCAGATAGATGTTGGCCAACAGCGGCGAGAGCACCCCTCCTTGCGGGGTCCCGCTCCGGTTGCGTCCAATCTTCTTTCTGCCTTCTTGATCCTCTTCGACCACCGGCGCCTTGAGCCATTGCCTGATGAGCTTCAGCACGCTTCCATCCACCACTCGCATCCTCACGCAAGCCATCAGCTTGTCGTGTGGGATCGAATCGAAGTATCCCTCTAGATCCGCGTCATATATCTCGCACTTCCCCGCACGTAGATTTTCCCGGATCTTTTCCAATGCTTGGTGAGCGTTTCGTCCGGGTCTGAACCCATAGGAACAGTCTTCAAAGTCCGCTTCGAAGATCGGCTCCAAGATCAACAGCACCGCCGCTTGCACCACTCGATCCCTCACCGTCGGGATCCCAAGGGGCCGCAGCTTGCCGTTGGCTTTGGGTATATAGACTCGGCGCACCGCTTCACACCGATAGGTTTGCTCTTGCAGTTCTTTGCCAAGGGCTTCGAGCCATTGCTCGGATCCTTGGCGCTCGATCTGCTCTATGCTGATCCGGTCTACCCCTGCTGCTCCGCCGTTGGCTCTGACCTGATGCCAGGCCCCCTTCAGCGTCTCAGCGTGACTGATCAGCCCGTAGAGACTGTAGAAGCGAAAGCGCTTCTCCTGTTTGGCTTTTGTGCTCAGCTTCGCTCTCCAGCCACTGACTTTCGCAGGCCATTGCCTCTCTGAGAGTCAATTCGCCACCCCGCTTTTCTGTCTTAGATGCTTCCATCAATCAGTCCAGTGTCCTTCTGAGTCTGCTTGCCTCACGCCAGGGCCCCTTGGCTCCTTCCGGCTTTCACCGGCTCTCTTCACTACTATGGGCCCCTCCGACTCCCAACCCTGGCAGTCCAGAGTGTTATTGCCTTCCACTCCAGACTTTGCAGCTTTACCCATCGCTAGGGCGGGCCTCCCAAGTTCCTAGTTGTTCTTTCAGAGCGCGCTGCCCGACTTTACCCCGGAAAGTCCCGGGAGGGTTTTGTGTCATCTCCCCCCTCCCAAGTGCTGGCTTCCCTTCCGTCGAGGATCTTGGCCACTTTCATCTTTTCTCGTTTCGAGGCTTTCATACGCCGGTTCACTTTCGTTGCGGCTCACTCCTTCGCGGCTCAGAGGCTTCAGTCCGGCCAGTTTCCCAGCCATCTGCTCTGTCCGCTTCATGTTTGATGACTCTTTACATGGCTAATTCCTTTCATTTAGCGAGAACAACCAAGCTTCGCTTGGCGCTCCGACGACGAGGACGAGGAGGATTGAGACATGACGCTAAACAGGTACTCCTCACCTGAGGAAGCACGGCTCGAAAAAGAAATTCAAGAGGAGGTCATGAAGCACGAGAAAATCCTACAGCAAAACGCCGCCGCGCACGAACATCATCTCCCTGCCCCGCTACAGCCAAAACACGATCGGACACAAGAACGAGGGATGGACACGGGTTTCTGACCCAAAAACAAAAATGCCTGGGAGCCCATTGATTCTATGC
The DNA here is from genome assembly GCA_963782115.1 of uncultured Verrucomicrobiae bacterium. Taxonomy (GTDB): domain Bacteria; phylum Verrucomicrobiota; class Verrucomicrobiia; order Chthoniobacterales; family JAFAMB01; genus JAFAMB01. Next base: position 117,370 of record CAWAIK010000006.1, on the reverse strand, counting down.
CTTAACAGTTCGTACCCTCCCCTGCTCTCGAAGTTTGCGACCTTGGATGGCCGCCAAGCGCCCGGTCCACTCGAGGCTTCGAGAACCACTGTTATGAGCAAGCGGACTAGAGGAAAAAAAAGCGCAAAGCCTCAGCAACTCGCAAAGCCCGACGAGATTTCAGTTGGCAGGCGGTTTGCCCAACCCTACGCTAGGGCTCGCCTCCTGATCGAACACCCCCACTCTTACCGCGAATGAAACATCGTGGGCCAATGTGACGTGCCGGGGTTTTTCTATTTGGAATCCCGATTCCGCTTAAACCCTGGAGAGCAGCCGGCGACCTACACGGCCTTCGAGCTCTGTCTTCACGACTGCCAATTTGGTTTCTCGAAGTTTTGTATGCGGCTGAGCTGGAGCAGGCCAAGAAGGATCTCATCATCAGGCGCAGTTGGAAGGCCATATTGATCGCTCGCAGTGATCGTGGGAAGTAGCTCACTTGTTGACGAAGTTGACAAGTTCGTTCAAACAGCCATAAGGTTAAACCAATGACGACTGAACTAATGCGACTGTCGGAGGAGCTTCGGCCGATTGTAGGGAAGTACCGTAAGGTGTTTAATCCCATAGAGCTCGCGACGGCGGTCAGCGAGGCTCTTATCGCTGAAGCCAAAGAGCGCCCTGACCGGGCCTTAGATCGCGCTGTGGCCCGAGGCTTGGCGGTGCGTGAGGAGGCGAAGCAGGAAGAAGGAGGCCACATCTCGGCAGACCAGGCGGCCCGAATGCTAGGCATCTCCAAAACCAGTATCCTGGAGAAGTTCAAGAAGGGGCAACTGCTCGGATGGAGAGAGACAAGACAGAAGGCGGTGCGATTTCCGATTTGGCAGTTTGTAGGAGGCGAGATCCTTAGAGGATTGCCCGAAGTGCTCAACATTCTTTCTCAAGCATCGCAAATCGACGACTGGGGTCGTGTCATGTTTTTCCTCAATCGGAGGAATAGTCTTCGCGGAAAGTGCCCTCTGGATGCGCTCCGGGAGGGGAAGGTGACGCTGGTAAAGCGTCTAGCTTGGGCTGATGTGGAGCCTTGATCGGGGAGAAAGTTGGCCGCGATTCGACGAAGTTATCTCCCTGGCCGAGATTTTCCGAAACGATCGTTGATTGGCTCTCAGATTTCCAGGGCCACTTGGTTTCGTGTGCACCCAATCGATAAATCTGCGATCTACTTTGGAAAAAACGCAAATAATCGCTTCACACCGGAAAATTCTCCCTTTGGTGTTCTATATGTGGGACAGGATCTGGCAACGATACTCTTCGAGGTGTTCGGTGATGAGATGTTCGAAAACGATTGTCGTATTCGTGGGTCGAGGTGGATGAGCTATCGAATCTCTGAGATGCATATTCCTCAGGTGTCTATTTGCGATCTTTCGGATATGCAGACAAGGGCTGCTCTTCGCGTTGATCTTGCCTCACTGATTGCACCGGAGCTTGAGATTCCGCAGGCGTGGGCCTTGGCCATAATGAAGCATGGAGCAGCAGTGGACGGTATAGAGTATCAAAGCAGATTCACGTCCAGGAAATGTTTGGCACTGTTTGATCGTCGCGAAATCGGCTCAAAGATTCGTACGCAGCTAATGGGTGAATTGTCCAAGCTGCCCGAAGCCAGCAAGTTTCTCGATGAGTACGAGGTTGTGATCTTGTGATTGATGGCTTGAAACAACGAGGACCCTTGCCATGAACAAATTGTTGAACGAAGCGTTGAACCGGAAAGAAAGAACAAAACGTCCTCTGCAGAAACTCTCGTTTGAGGAAAAAATCTAGTGTTGTCAGCAGCATTCTGGCAAGTGAACCCCGAGACACGAAGCTTCCTTCAGTAAGATCAGGAACGTCGTCAGTCGCAGTGTCCGACAAATTCGATTACGGCGAGGGCGTTGGATTGCAGCGAAACCGAGAACTGTCCATCTACGACTTTTGCGGTCAACGGAGGAGGCAACTCAGCCGCTTTGCGCAAGGCTGCCTGTTGCTCCATGCTCGGGAAATCGGGACTACCCATCGCATGCCATGATTTCAAAGGTGAGCCGTGATCATCATCCACCAAAAAGACCCTGACATACTCCGAATTTCTTTCAGAACCTCGCAGCCGGATGTTGACGGCTTTGGACTGGCCGCTCTCCCGCGGGGGGATGTAGTTCCAAATCGCAAGAACTAATCCGCCGTCGCCGGATCGCCGGGTCAGCAACGCCGAAGTGCTATCGAGTGCCAGCTGTTGATCGCCCAGGTAATGCAAGATCTTGAATGCGTTGAAAGAGGCTTTAGGAATCCGACCTGTCGCTATGAGTCCGAAGCCGCTGGCGAACACACTTTTAAAAACTCCTCCCTCCTCGAAGAAAGCGTCGGTAAACGTCCAATACGACATCCCGGTTGCCAAACCACCGGCGCACAAGCGAATATTGTTCGCCAGCCAAGCGCCCACATACGGCGAATCCAATTGCACCCCGTCGAAACCGGCATTGTATTCGCTCCAGATGATCGGCAACTGGGGGCGGGCCGAAGCCTGAACCTGCTGATAAACCTTGCGTACTGCGAGGGCCACCATATCTGATTGCGGAATATTCTCCTCTCGGCCGAAAACGTTCAGCGCAGTGTCATTCGGATAAATGTGCGTGGAGACAAAGTCGACGGGCACGTCTTTTTCCACGCAATGCCGAACAAAGCGGTCGACCCAGGCGGCCTGTGCAGTGGCCGGTCCCCCGACGCGCAGCCGCGGGCTTACGTCTTTCAACGCGGAGGCAGCAACATCGTAAAGGGCGTAGTAGGTTTCCTCCTTGGGTTGGCCTGTCCAGAAATTGATGTTAGGTTCGTTCCAAACCTCAAAATACCATTCTGCCACCTGCTCGATGCCGTATCTTTCCACCAGGTGACGGGCGAACTGGAAAATCAGCTGATACCATTGCCGCGGATCGCGCGGGGGCGCCACGTTGGGGTAATACCAGAACGGGTGCGGGCTGGGTCTTTCGGCCATCTCTTCCGGCATGAAACCGAGTTCGACAAAGGGATAGACTCCAATCTCCAGCAAACCGTCATAGATCAGGTTAATGCGAGTAAAGTTCAGCGACAGATTGCCCGCAGCGTCCTGACCGCCATAAATTCCCGCCTGATGTTCAAAAATCCCATGAAATCTGACGTATTTCACGTCCACGATTTCTCGCAACGCCCGCAGGTCCTTGCGCCAATCTTCACAAAGGGTCACTGAGGCATGGCAGGAGCCGAACATATGTTCCCAGATATGCGGGAACGGCGTGGCGGGACTTTGCGGGTCGACAATGATCTGTTCTTCCATTGTGCCTCAATACGATTCGTCACTTTCAATCAACGAGCGCCGATATGCCTCGTCCTGCGCTGCGAGCCGTACGGGTGCGTTAGCGGCCCCGAAACCGACGTAATCACCTCGGCGTTCGACAATTTCGAAGTAAAACCGATCTTCGAAAAAGTCGGTGTAGATTTGGAAAAACTCCCCCGAACCGGACCTGTCATAAAGGATGTTATGGAAAGCAAGCTTGTCCAGCAGGTCAGGTGTAAGATCGAGGCGTGCTTCCAGATCGAGATAGTAATTCCGGGGTATTCTAAGGATCGGCATACCCCGCTCGACAAGCTTGGCCGCCGTTTCGAAAATGTTATCTGTCGTCAAGGCTATATGATGCACGCCGGCTCCGCCGAACCTGGAGACCGAACGAGCCGTGGCGGTTTTTCGACTCTCGGAAATATTGAGTGGAAAACAAATTGATCGATCTCGTGCGGCGACAACGCGACTGCGAACGATACCGTGTGGATCGGGAAGCTCCCAAAGATCATCCGGCAGAAGGCCCAGGACGGCTCGATAAAAGAGAATCCAACTTGCGAACCGTTCGGCAGGAAGCGCATAAGCCAGGTGGTCAATCTTCCCAAGGCCAAGACTCATCTCCTGGTCCTTACCGGTTTGCTCAGCCAGGAAATCAATTTCGAGAGGGTTCTGCGACTGCTCATTGAATGAGACAAAATACATCAGACTTCCATCCAGCGCGGTAACTGCGGGTATCGTTCGCTCGTTCGCTCCAACGCGCCCGTCGACCCGGGTACAAAGAAAAGCCTCCGCGCGGCTGAGGGTCTCAAGCTCGTCGGCGACCTCCAATGCAATGGCGCAGATAGACGGCCCGTGGACCGAGTAAAAAGCATGGGCGAAGGAGTCTCTTTCGGCGTTAAGAACGATGTTCACCTCGCCTTGCCGATAAAGGAGGACGTCCTTGGTTCGGTGTCTCGCGGCCCGTCGAAACCCCAGTTTTTGCAACCATCCCGCGAGAGTACGTTCGGATGTATTCTCGACGGCAAATTCCAGAAAGGAGACCCCTTTAAACACCGGCGCAGGTGGGGGATCAAAGAGTTCAACCCGTTTCATTGGTTTTCCACCTGTCGTCCGAGCCAATAGGGCGCGCGCTTCTTCCTCGACAAACAAAAGGGATCGCATTCCATCGATGGCCGTCGAGCGCGGCGCGGCGCCTCGAAAGTCGTCGTTGAAGATTTCGAGGGAGATCGGTCCTACGTAGCCCGCTCGGAGTACGGCAGCCAAAAACTCGGCGACCCGAAGGTCCCCTTGACCTGGGAAGCAACGGAAATGACGGCTCCACGGCAATATCCCCATCGACAATCGAGGCGCATCAGCAAGCTGAACAAAAAAAATCCGGTCTGGAGTGACCTTTTCGATCTCCGCAAGGTCATCCCCCAGCGCCAAGGTGTGAAAACTGTCCAGGATTAATCCCAGGTGAGGATGAGCGGCACGCTGGACAATGCGCCACGCGTGCCCAAGCGTTTTGACGTGAGTTCCCCACGCAAGTGCCTCGTAACCGATGCGGAATCCATGTTTGGCGGCTCGTTCCGCGAGCTCATGGAGTTGAGCGGAAGCCAGTTCATCGTCGTCGATAACGTTACCAGTAACATTGGAGCAGACGAGTAAGAGTGAAGTACCGAGACCTTGCATCAGTTCAAATTTTCGTTCTGCCCGATCAAGGTTCCGATGGAACTGTTCCGGTGAAACGGCCTCGAAGTCCCGAAAAGGTTGGAAAAGACAAATCTGCAAACCCAGGTTATCTGCAACGCTTCGAATCTCCGTGGCAGATCCCTCGTAAAAGAGGAGGTCGTTCTCGAAGATTTCTACCGCATCAAAATGGGCGGCAGCAATGGCCTCAATTTTCTCCTTGAGGCTTCCACTTAGTGAAACGGTGGCAATAGAGCGGCGCATAGAGGGAGTATTTGACAAAGGTACACCGGGGGACTGACTCTTGCCGCTTCTTAGTTTAAGAAACAGGCTTACTCATGCCGCGTTACCGGGAATCACTGATCAGGGGTTGGGCGGACCAGCGGGGGTGGAGGGATACCTTGTTTTCTCAGCGGTCTGAGCCCTCGCAGGAAGTCTTGGAAACTTGTCTCCAGGGGTGAAGGGAACAGTGACAATTGCCAGAGCTCGAGCTCGCGGAGATCCGCACAAGGTAAACGGAGGAATGCTGTTGGCCACCACTGAGCCTGCAGCGATGACCGCGCCTTCCCCGATCTCCAGAGTCTTCCCGCCGGAGCAGGTTATCAGAGTTCCCGCGCCGATGACTGCATTCTTTCCGATGACAACCCGGCCCGGCCCTCGAGTATGTGCCACGATCGTGGACCGGAGTCCAATCAGCGCGCCCTCGTGTAACTCGATGGCTTCCGGATGTTCGTTGTCGAGATAGACTTCGTCCCCGATGAACACCCCGTTGGCAACCTTCACGCCGCGCAGACGATGAAGAGACGGCCGCAGGCTGGTCGCACCGGGCAGGAATCTGGCCAGAAGGTGCAACAGCCGATTGGAAACCTGGCGTGGAAGTTCTCGGATCGCCATTGTTCCAGGTAGTTTTGCCGCCGGGCTGCGCCACAATTTCGTGACACGGTACCGCCAGGGGGCGCTCCGGTCGCGAGCCTCCATGAGAACTTTGCGCGCCACGGCGATTCCACGGGAATTGGGCCAAGAATTCCCGGGCCAGCGGCACGGAAGATCTCCCTGCCAGAATTGCGCATGACACCAGGTGTCCAGCGGAATGGTGGCCACTGAAACAAAGAAGTTATCTTTCGTGGCGTGCTCCGCGAGACGGCGAAAGTTGAGATGGCCATACGAAGGCCGGTACAGGCTGGGATCATCGACTACGAAGCAGGCGGGCAATGAAGCGGACCGCCATTCTATGTCCTTCACCAGTTGGCGTAAGAAGTTCATCAGCGGCAGCAACTGGAGGAACCTATCTTCATGGAAATGCTGAAAAAGGAGTTCCTTCTCGCGCACCAGGGGGAGCGACGCGCCTGCGATCTGGCAGATGCCTTTTCCCCAGCGTCGGGCCAGCCAGGCCGGTTGCCCGCTCATGGAGGCGACAATTTCGTCGCCCGGCTGAACAGTGAGTACGGAGGGGCGTTTCGATCCTCCACCAGCCATCACCTGCTTGCGCAATAGTCGTCGAGAACTTCGGAAGCGCCAAAGCGGACTTCGCCGGGTACGACGACCTGAGGCGCCCCTGGCTGTTCGCCTGCGACCAGGGACGGCAATCCGTCAGCCGCGGCGACAAGGCCTTTGGCCAGATCGCCATCCAAGACGACCAGCGCATCCAAACCGTGGTAGCCGGATGGGACGATCCGGCGGAACTCAACCGGGTACAGCTCCGCCAGTGCGGTCAACAAAAGTTGATGTCCGTTATCTGGACTAGCTCCCGTCACTCCCACAAGCTTTTTTTGGATGCTTAGGCTCATGTCAGTTGATGGAGTGTTTGCTTAGCAGGGATGAGTTGGCTGAGAATCCGCGTACGTCATGAATATTGACTCCATAATGCATGCTGATATCGACCAGTTTGAATTAAACTTTACGAATCACCAACGAGACCCCGGAATCCGTACGCGTTCCGCAAGCAATTTTTATGAGCGTCAGGTAAAACGCCCAGCCACTGGAGGACAAGACAATCACTTATATTGCTCCTATGCAGACATCATATGATTGCACGATATATTTTTGTTGTTTAGATGTTCGATCTTGCGCACAGCCGAGGGTGATCGATTCCCAGGGTTGTTCGGGGACTCTTGCTTAAGGCGCAAAGCAGGGCGCGCAGACTCGCCGTCCATTGTCCGCCACGAATTTGTCCTCTTGATTCGCTCCCCCAGCCCAATTGCGGTGTGCTACATTGTTTTTGATATGGAAGAAGAAGCGTTGATTACGGCGGTACGGCCTGGACCACAGAGAGCCATCGGTGAAAGCCTGCAGCTCGAATTTCTGCACGTTAGCTTTCGAGTCTTGGCGACCTCGAAGTATGGAAACAAGATCAAGAAGGCGACACTAAAAAGCCCGCCCTGGCTTTCTGAACTCCAAACCTCAGCGCCCCTCGATGGCTACTCCATGGAGAACGGGGAATTCACTGTGTCACTTCCAAAAGATGACCGGATCAAGCAGGATCTTAGAGTGATTCTTGAAGTCAGCGATTGAGACCTTCCTGTCGTTATGCTTATCCGAACCCTCTTTACCGTTCCAGCCCTAGCGATTACAACCTCCGGTTACGCCCAACTGCCGGCTCCTCCGGCAAATCCGGAGCCGATCAGGTCGAGTCGGGACATGGTACCAACGCAAAGCGTCGCTGCGGCAAAAACTCCGGTTGGAACACCGAGAGAGTCACCAAGCCCGACGGCCACGGTCGCGCCGTCCCAGCTCAACGCCGGTCCACCCGGCCTGCCTGTGCCGGATCAAGACACCGTGACTCGGTTGCAGATCTACTTGGATGAGCATTCATTTGGGCCAGGGAAGATCGATGGACGCTGGGGCGAGTTTATCGGCAAAGCGTTACAACGTTTCCAAGCTGCAAATGGCCAACAACCGTCCGTCCAGATCAATTCGGCCTTGCAGCAGGAATTGCAAAAGATTTCACCGGTGTACACGACTTACACGTTAAGCGAGGGTGATCTGCACTGGGTCGGAAAGGTACCTTCCAAGCCGGCTGGAATGGCACAGCTGAAGAAAATCCTGTATAACTCCGCTCTGGATTTTGTCGCTGAGCGTTATCATGCTGATCCGGCCTTCATCCGGAAACTGAATCCAGGTCGGAATCTGGCCGATTTAAAAAAAGGCAGCAAGGTCCAAGTGCCGAATGTACAGCCGTTCCAGATCGAAAATATTCAGCCGGTGCCGGATTTGCCGCCAAGACCGGAGTTCGCTCAACGCATCATTAAAGTCGATACGACAGGTCGCATGCTCGATCTGGTAGAGGCAAACCGAGTCATCGCTTCTTTTCCGATAACTCCTGGGTCAAAAAGCCTGCCAGCGCCGATTGGGACGTGGAAAGTCGTGAAAGTCACGACATTCCCTATTTTCCGTTGGGATGAAGCAATGTTGAAGCATGGACGGCGCAGCGGCGACTTTTATACTATCCCACCTGGTCCACGCAATCCGGTTGGGATCGTCTGGATTGGTCTAAACAAAAAGGGCATCGGAATACATGGGACCGACAGCCCGGACACGATCGGTCGTTCGGGCAGCCACGGCTGCATTCGCCTGGCAAACTGGGACGCAGCTCGGTTAGTTAATCAGGTGACCGTGGGGATGACGGTCGAGATCTACTGAGAAGCGAAGTGAAACCTATCGATCGAATCGAACCGGGCGGCATGGCTCCCGGGTGGCGCCCAGTCGGTAGGCGTGCGACACCGTGAGAACGAGCACCTCGAGTACCGTCTCCAATAGACATAGGCAGCAAGTAGAAAGCTCGTGCCTAACAAAATTACGAGGACTTACGGCGAAAACGCCGGAAATGTCTCAGCACCTCAGAAAACTCGCCCCCACATTCGCGCATTAGTTCGTCGCTAAGGCTACTAAGGAGAGATTTTCCATAAGCGGAATCCCAACCTACTTTTTGCAGCCGTCCGGCTACATAAGCAGCAGTAGGGAATTTTTCGAAGGTTCGCGCCGGTGGAAAATGTTGTTCCAGATTTGGACCGAGATTAATCATAATTCAAAAATTGGTAAAAAAAGTGTGTGTTCCTTAGGATGCCTGAGATAAGCAATCCACCGCGGAAGGCGTCTCAAAGAAAAGCCTCTCTTTTAGCCCTTCGTTCTGTTTGAGTCGTTCCTTCACTCCGTTACCTAGGCGTTCAACTTCTGAAAACAGGGCTTCGAGCAGGGGGTGAACAAAGTCGGGGAAACCGCGGATCAGATCATTTGACTGAACATCGTCCTTCAGATGTAACGCCGATGCCGTCTCCCTGACGGCGTGGTCTCGACCTTGGGTAGAACGCAAGGCCAGCTCCAATTGGGTGCGGATTTGTTCTTCCAACCGCTCGTTCTCTGCGGTGTCGCCGCGGTACAGCTTTTCAGCCTGTTTATTCAACAACCCGATCAGCCCACCTTTTTCCTGCAGCTCGTTCCTCAAAGCGCCCAATAAATGGTTCCAGTCAACTTTTGTATCCATGATTTAATCCGTTTGGAAATCCAGGCCAACATGACCAGAAAGTTCCGAAGCACGCCTCCGCGCAACGGCGACCAGCCGGTCACTCCCACGCTGTAGGTCATCTTCTCGATTGCAGCGTGTTTGGGATATGTTCGCCTGAGCACTGCAAAGCAACTTGTATGCCACATATCGAATAACTCTATGTGTCTTGTTGTAAGCCGTTCAAAATGAACGAACCGCAGCTAAACTTTTCTCATCTTGTGTCACAATCCACCTAATTTTGCGGCCTTTTCCCGGGTACCGAACAGATTTAGGCCCAGAGAACCAGGCAAAATTTGCCGCTTTCGCGACGCGAAGAACCGATTTTCTGCGATCCCACGGCGGCATCGTGTCGACCCTTTCCAAGGCGGATCCTTGAAAATTCGATTGCTTCTATTTGAGCCAGAAAATGCTCTGGCAAGCACGGTGAATGCAAGTTGGGCGAATGCTGGAATGGCACAAGGATAAGTGATCTCTTCGGGCGAAGAGCCATCCCAAAATAGCCTTAACTTAGCGCTATTCATGTCCACCTGCTTGTTCATCGGCAGCCATTTGACTGTCTTGAAAGGCGGCGCTGGATGCCAGAAAAATACAGCGCTGTATGCTAAAATGCACAAGCCCCTGCGAGACAAAAAACGGGCCAGGACCCTCCTTATCTTCGCGCCGTTCGGCGCAGGCTGTCCGTCGTCCATGTCAATGAGCAAAACGAGAGATAGCTTTGCCGCCTAACTTGTTCCTGGCCTTCGAAGAGATCAGACCATGACGGTTCCCTCAAGGATAGCCGACCCGAGTTGGTCGTCTACTATCAATCATTAGCATAGGAGATCTGTTTCGGCTTTGGACTTTGCTTCGTCTTTCTACGGACAAACAGGTCGATTCTGAGCTCCTATTCCTACCCAAATAAATAAAAGTTTTTGCGTGCCGGCGAGAACTGTGTAGTTTCACGTACTTAAATCTTAAGTAACTAATGAGCCCAGTGACCTTTTCATCCAAGACTTTTGCGCAGGCCGCTAAAATAGCGGAACAAATTGAATCACTCGAAAACCAACTCGGCGTTTTACTCCGGGGAGAAGACTCGCTAGCGGTCAAGCGGAGCACTCCAAAGGCAGCGCCGAAGCGAAGAGTCTCAGTGCCAAAAAAGGCCGAGTCTGAGGCTCCCAAGGCTACCGAAGAAGGAAGAGGAACGCTAAGACCAGCTGTGGTCGCAATTCTGAAAAAGAGCAAAAAGCCCCTCAAGACTGCGGAAATATACGATACGCTGGTCGCCCAAGGTTATAATTTTACTTTTAAAGAAGCAAAAAAGGTCCTTGGAATTCGCCTCTACAAAATGTTAGGCGTACAGCCGCTGGGTGGAGGACTTTTTGAGGCAAAGTAAGACAGAACCCCGGGGAGCCGGCGGCTAGACGGTGCGGATTCCGGGCCGAGGTGAACCGATCCGGTGGCTTTGATGATGTAGCCGATGACCAGCGGAGTTATTATACCAGAGAGGTTGGTTGCGAAGTTGAACAGCCCACCGGTCAAACCTATCAGCTTCTTCGGGGCGATGTCCGAGATGACCAGATATCATTTTGCACTTAACCCGGCGAAATGCTGCAGCATCCTTTCGGCATCCGGCTCGATACCCGTGAAGAGACGAAAAGCCTCGACGGCCTGAAAGACTGCCATGCCGCCGCCATCGAGCGTGCGGCAACCCAACGCGCGTGCAGTGCGCAACAGTTCAGTCTCGATCGGGAAGTAAATGATCTCGGCAACCCAGAGGTCTGGCCGCAGGAGGGCTGCAGAGAGCGGCAACCCGGGATACTTTGTCATTCCGATTGGTGTAGTGTTTATCAGCCCGTCGGCGGTTGCCAAGGCTGCGCCGATCTCGGCAGGGTCGGCAACGGATATGCGATCCGGGCCGAAACGCGCCGCACGGCCTTCTGCTACCGCCTTGGCTCGTTCGATTGCCGTATCGACGATGGTTAACTTCTTGACGCCGCACGTCAGCGCCGCATGCGCCACGGCAGAACCCGCGCCCCCTGCGCCGAGTTGCACCACGTGGTCGCGGGGAGCATCAGGCAGGCCACGTCGGAAATTCTCGGCGAAGCCAAACCAATCCGTGTTTTGACCGACCCGTTTGCCATCTTTGAACACGACGGTGTTAACGGCTCCGAGCGCGCGTGCGTCGTCCGAGAGATCGTCGAGAAGGGGTATCACTGACTGCTTGCACGGATGGGTAATGTTGAGTCCTGCAAAGCCCATCCGCTGTGCTGCGGTTATGAGTTCGCCGAGTACCTCCGCGCCAAGCCCGAGGGTCGTAAGGTCAATCAATCGGTACACGTAACGCAGGCCCTGCGCTGCACCCTCGCGCTCGTGCATTGCAGGAGTGAGTGAGGCCTGGATACCAGCGCCGATGAGGCCGACCAAAAATCTGGGCTGGGTCTGCGCCGCTGTGCGTGGGTTCCCGATCAGTCGGGCGAGACGCTCTATCGCAAGGAAATAGCCCTGCGTGCCGAACCCGCAAATCACTCCTTCCGCTACTCGCGAAACGAACGAGTGATGACGGAATTCTTCGCGTTTGTGGATGTTAGAGATATGCACCTCGAGGATTGGGAATTCGCACGTGTTCAGCGCATCTAACACGGCGACTGAAGTATGACTAAAGGCAGCAGGATTGATTATGATTCCGGCTGCGCGTTTGCGCGACTCGTGGATCCAGTCGATAAGCTGGTGCTCGGCATTGGTCTGGCGGAATTCGACCTCTAAACCCAGGTCTGCGCCGATGCGCCGGCAATCGGCCTCTACGTCCGCCAGTGTCTCGCGGCCATAGATTTCGGGCTGCCGGGTGCCGAGCAGATTCAGATTTGGCCCATTCAGAACGTAGACGATCGGTCTCATTTTTGGTTTGGGAATAGTTCTTGATGGCATCGACCTTGGTCCGGCGATGCCCAAGCGCTTGGGTGCGGGCTGGGAGGAGTTTCCTGGTTCTTCTTTCGTCCAACTCCACCCGCTTTGCCTATACTTTTTCTAAAGGTTTGTGATTAACTTTTCAAGTATGTCATCGTTTACATCGACCGCCGACCTTTATGATCAATTTGGGGAGTCATGTTTTTCCTGTTCCCAACAATTCCGGAATTTCGGCAAGCGACTGCGGTTCGCCGGCAGAATCCGGACGGTTCAATGCAAGACACTAGGGACCAATCCGAGAAAGAGCAAGAAGGAGGGAAACGGGAAAAGTGATCTGCTTGTATCTTTTGCCGGTATGGATTGGAAACTAAGCCGGTCTTGGAGTTTTATCGAGGAAGGCTCACCACCATTGATGCGACGCGGGCTCCGGTGAAAATGATCAACAGCGGAGCTAATCTCTCAAGAGCGTCACGCAACTGCGAAGTTCAAGATTGATTTTCGGGCCCTTTGACGAATTCATTTTGTTATGGCCTTACGTCGAGTGTGCAAAAAGTCGGAAATCTCAACTGGAAGTGCAATTCGTATCGGCGACTCCGAGATCGCCGTGTTCAACGTGAACGGCGAATTTTTTGCGATTAAAGACGTCTGTACTCATGACCAGGCTCGGTTGTCGGACGGCGAATTGACAGATGAAACGATTACCTGTCCATGGCATGGCGCATGTTTTTCGGTTAAGACAGGGGAAGTGCTTTCGCTGCCTGCAACTGAGCCCGTAGAAACTTTCCCGGTGGTCCTGAAGGAGGATGACGTCTACGTGGAGATCTAGTGACTTGTGCGTGAAAAAGAAAACTCGTTCCGGTACTGGGACCGGGCATCTCGGAATTGGAACAATTGTTGACACCTTTTTCGCCGATTGATACGTCATCCCGAGGAAAAGGACTGGGGGGAGATCGTGGCACGAACGTTGCTTAGAGCTTCTCACGCGACCGGAGAACTCGTCCCACTGACCCGAATTGGAACCGAGAAGTTCTGCCGAACCAAATGGACAAAGGACTGAAAATTGAAGAAACAAGAAAGCGCTAAGATGGCTAGGAAGAAACGAATTATACTGCGCTCGTATTTGATTCAGCCGCTTGAAGAGCTGCGGAATAATCACGCTCGCCATGAGATCGGCATGGGAATTTTCTGGGTCCTCCTTGCTGCGGTCTGCGGGGGTCTGGGGTGGGTGCTGCTGACAATTTTGCTGAGATGACCCTGGATGGCGGGACCAATGGAATCTTATTCGACTTTACTAAAACAGTTCGCCCTGCGGCGACGTTTTACGTTTCGCTTCCTCTTCAACCTCCGCCAGCAAAGTCCTGAACTCGCATTTTTTCAATCCGGCGATGTAAGCCGGGTAGTCAGGGCGAATCTTCAAATCCGTCACAGGTACCGGGAGCTCGTGATCAAGTTCCAGGCGCACCATCTGGCGGTTTTGTTCGATCTGTTCGCGGTTTGCAGCTAATTTTTCTTTAAGCTTGAAGTTTGGGATGCGATCAAGGTTCTCGAACAATCGGGCAATCGTTCCGAACTCGCCGATCAAATTTGCGGCGGTCTTTTGACCGATTCCATCGATCCCGGGTATATTGTCGACGCTGTCGCCCGTGAGAGCGAGAACCTCGCCGATACACTCCGGAGCCACCCCCCATTTGCTGGTCACTTCCGCAACTCCAAGGAGGGCGTGCGGATCTTTCGGGTTTTTGAGATCGCTCTTATTTGTGGAATAGATTTTGACCGACTTGTTTACCAACTGAAAAAGGTCCTTATCGTTAGTCGCCAGAATCGTCTCGATCTGTTTGCTTCCCGAGGCGATCGCATAGCAAGCCATCAAATCATCTGCCTCCGTATTTGGTTTGGCGATTGAGGCAAATCCCATCGGCAAACAAAATTCACGGATAAAATCCAGCTGCGGGATCATCTTTTCGGGCATCGCCTCGCGCTGTTGTTTGTAGGCGGGCAGCAATGCTACGCGTTTTGCAGGAAGCCCTTCGTCCCAGAAGACCGCGGCCAGTTCAGGCCGAAGATCCTTCAACATTTTTCGAACGGTCTTTACAAAGCCAAAGATCGCGTTGGTAGGTTCGCCACGCGAATTTCTCAGTGATTGGATCGCGTGATAGGAACGATAGACGTAGTAATGGCCATCGATCAGGAGGAGTGTCACGTAGCACCAGTAAGCAGGGTCTGGAAGGCTGTCCACGGAAACCGGGAGGGGACAGGAGTCAGGAGGCGGGAGAGAGTCAAAGGAGGAGTTCCAGGAGGCAAAAGCGCGGGGGGAAGGTTCACGGCTTGAATTGAGGACAGAAGATAAGAACTGGAAAGCGCAGAGAGAGAGGAATCCAATCTCGACACTCCAATACTCCGATCTTCCGGTTCGGCGGCAACGGCTCAGATGAGCTTCAGATTCGGATCAGCATCCTCGCCGAGGTCGGATCGATATCCGAGCAGGTAGCGTTCCAGTGCGGCGTACGCGATCATCGCCGCATTATCGGTGCTGAGCGATGGACTGGCCAGCTTCAAGTCCAATCCGGCAGCCGTGGTTGCATCCGTCATTTTTGAGCGAAGCCGCGAGTTCGCGCTGACGCCTCCGCTTACGGTGATCAGATGCACTCCAAACCTCTTGGCGGCGCGAATCGTCTTTTGCACCAGAACATCGACAACGGCTTCCTGAAAAGAGGCGCAAAGATCTGCATGATAATCACCGTCCAGCTTCCGCAAGAGATACCGGACGGCCGTTTTCAACCCGCTAAAGCTGAAATTGAAATCTCCGCTGTTCAACATGCTTCGCGGAAGATCGAATTTTTTGGGATTTCCCTGCTTTGCGAGCCGGTCAATCTCGGGGCCCCCGGGGTATGGCAACTCCAGAAGCTTGCCAACTTTGTCGAATGCTTCACCGGCGGCATCGTCAAGGGTTCTTCCGAGCAGGTTATAAGAGCCGACTCCGACTAAGCGGACCAGCATCGTGTGTCCGCCGCTGACGATCAGGCCTACGGAGGGAGAAGGTCGATCGGGCCCTGGGATGAAAGGTGACAATAGGTGCCCTTCCAGATGATTGACGCCGATAAAAGGCTTTTCCAGGCCGATCGCGAGACCCTTTGCGGCGCTGTAGCCGACCAGGAGAGCCGTGAGAAGCCCCGGTCCGCGCGTGGCGGCGAGGCAATCGATCGCGGTCAGCGAAGACCCGGAGCGCTCCAAAGCTGCCTCAATGAGTGGACGGATTCTGGGTAGATGATTCCTAGAAGCCACTTCCGGAACGACCCCGCCATATTGCTTGTGCAGGTCGATCTGGCTGGAAACTTCGGAGGCCAGAATCTCGCGCGGGGCACGGAGAACCGCCACAGCCGTCTCGTCACAGGACGTTTCGATCGCTAGTACCAACGAACGGCTCACTGCTGAGTCGCCTGGGGCTGCTTGTCGTTCTGATTATAAATCATGGCGCCCTTCAGAGCATCGACAGCACGATCCAACTGGGGATCCTTTTGGTCGTTCACGAATTTCTGCTCGTCCGGGCTGAGAACTCCATCGCGATGCCGCAAAAGGAGTGCGCGCTCCTGGTCCGCTGTAAGCGACGCTTTGATGTTAGGCGTTATCCCTTTCTCGTGAATAACCTGTTTGCCAGGCGTGTAATATTTCGCGGTGGTCAATCGAAGCGCTGAACCATCCGGCAACTGGATCACACTCTGCACCGAACCTTTCCCGAAGGTCGTTTCGCCGACGAGGATCGCGCGATTCAGGTCTTTAAGTGCGCCTGCCATAATCTCAGATCCGCTGGCGCTCCCACCGTTGACAAGCAGGACCATCGGGAAGTTAGGCCGTTGCTTCCCATTTTTATTAGTGTAATACTCTCGACGCTGCGAGGCGTCACGCCCCTCAGTGTAAACAACCATCGTCTTGGGCGGGAGGAAGAGACCACAGACATCTACCGCGCTGGTGAGTAATCCACCCGGGTTATAGCGCAAATCAACGATCATCGCCTGCATTCCCTGGGCCTGCAGTTCGTTTAACTTCTGATCTAGTTCCTGAGCAGTGGGCTCGTTAAATTGGGTGATTCGCACGTAACCAATTTTAAAGGTTCCGGCGACCGATTGATCGAGAAGCTTGGCGTCCTTAATGCTGGCAACCTTGATGATTTCTCTTTGCAGAACATAATCCCTGGTCTCCTTGGTTGAGGGGCGAAAGATGGTGAGCGTCACCTTCTGGCCAGGGTCTCCGCGCAACAGATTGATGGCATCCTGAAGACTCATCTTTTCCGTGGTGGTGCCGTTGATCCGCAGGATCTGATCGCCGGGCGAGATCCCGGCACGAAAACCGGGGCTATCTTCCATTGGCGACACCACCGTGAGAAGGCCATCTTTGGTCGATACGACGATGCCGAGCCCACCAAACTCGCTCCGGGTCTCATCCTGCATATCCCGGAAATCCGTTGGCTCCATGAACTGGCTGTGAGGATCCAGACTGCCAAGCATCCCCCGGAGAGCCGAATAGGTCAGGTCTCTATATCCAATCTTATTCGGGTCCACGTAGTCCTGGCGGATCAACTGGAGGGCCCTGGTGAAAACCGTCAAGTTATCGTAGCCCGCGTCGTCGGAATCGGCGTCGGCATTTGAGGTTAAAACCTTTACCCCAACGACCAGATTAAAAATGAGCAACAGGCTCAAGAAGCCGTACAGAACTTTGCGCTTCATCGAAATTGCACCTTAGCACACGTTTTGTCCTGTGCGAGTAACCAATGCGCAAAGTCGCAGCCGGTGAGAGGCCATGCCAAAGCGGAAGGTTCGCGTACTTCGACAAGCCCTGATTGTTGCCTGGCTTTAGCAAGGCCGTGCCAGGTCCCCCCAAACAAACAACAACACGAGCGGCTGTCCCTACGCGGCGTCCTTGTCCTGTTTTCTTCGGATCAGGGGCGCACGC
The DNA here is from genome assembly GCA_963782115.1 of uncultured Verrucomicrobiae bacterium. Lineage (GTDB taxonomy): Bacteria > Verrucomicrobiota > Verrucomicrobiia > Chthoniobacterales > JAFAMB01 > JAFAMB01. The sequence goes on along the minus strand of CAWAIK010000006.1, from coordinate 100,061 downwards.
TTGCCGTCCACGACCGCACGATTAATCACGACGTCGGCAATATCTTCCCTGCTAGGAACTTCGTACATGACGTCGAGCATAATTTTTTCGAACATCGAACGCAGCGCGCGGGCGCCGGTGCCTTTGGTGACCGCCTGGTGAGCCAAGGCGCGTAAAGCATCACGGGTAACGACGAGATTGACTCCCTCCATTGCCAACAGCTTGGTGTACTGTTTTACCATCGCATTGCGCGTCTCGGTTAAAATTAGCATCAACTCGTCTTCAGTTAGTGCATCAAGCGCAGTGACGATCGGAAGACGTCCTATGAATTCGGGAATCATTCCGAAAGAAAGCAGGTCTTCCGGTTCGGTGTTTTTCAGCGTTTCTTCTGATTTGCCTTCGTCGACAGGAGCCGGCGTTGTATGGAATCCGAGAACTTTGCTTCCCAAACGCCGGCTGATAATTTTTTCGAGTCCGACGAAGGCGCCACCGCAGACAAAGAGAATTTTTTCGGTGTTGACCTGGATATATTCCTGATGCGGATGTTTGCGCCCCCCCTGTGGTGGAACATTGCAGCTGCTACCTTCCAGGATCTTGAGAAGCGCTTGCTGGACACCTTCACCGGAAACATCCCTGGTGATGCTGACGTTATCAGTCTTTCGCCCGATCTTATCAATTTCATCAATGTACACGATACCGATCTCGGCACGTTTTACATCATAGTCGGCATTTTGTAACAGGCGGAGAATGATATTCTCGACATCTTCACCGACATACCCGGCCTCGGTCAGCGTGGTAGCATCCGCGATACAAAACGGCACATCGAGAATCCGCGCGAGGGTACGAGCCAAAAGGGTCTTTCCTGAGCCGGTCGGGCCGATCAGAAGGATGTTGCTTTTCTCGATCTCAACATCGGCGTATGGATCCATCGACAGATCTTTGTTTCCGTTGGTCTGCAGGATGCGCTTGAAATGGTTGTGAACCGCCACCGCGAGCACCTTTTTCGCGGCCTCCTGACCGACGACATATTGATCGAGCTGTCGACGGATTTCAGCCGGCTTCGGAACACGCAGACTCGTCGTTTGGCGCCTGGCGTCCTCGTTCAGTTCCTTGTCGAGGATGCCTTTGCAAACGTTGATGCAATTATCGCAAATGTAAACGCCTGGACCGGCAATGAGCTTACGCACCTCCGCATGGCTCTTGCCGCAGAAAGAGCACATTGTGAGGTTAGATGCGCGAGCCATATCTCTGTTTTTTTAATTATCCGTCTAAATATTGACTTCGTCCATTTAGATAAACACTTAAGCGGGCAATGTGCTTTCAGCCGCAGCCGGCAACGGTTCCGGGGCGACGTCTTTTCGCGACTTCACCACTTCGTCGACAAGTCCATAATCCTTGGCCTGCTGCGCCGTGATCCAATAGTCACGATCGGAATCGACTTGAATTTGTTCGTCCGTTTTGCCGGTGTGATGCGCGAGAATACTGATGAGCCGCTTTTTTAGCTTAAACATGTACTCCACCGTGCGCTCAATGTCGCTTGCCGTGCCTTGAGCTCCGCCAGAGACCTGGTGGATCATGATATCGGAGTTTGGTAACGCGTACCTCTTCCCTTTGGTACCGGCAGTCAAAAGAATCGCTCCCATGCTTGCGGCGACGCCGACGCAGTAGGTAGCCACATCGCAGGTGACGTACTGCATCGTATCATAGATCGCCAGACCAGCCGTTACGGAACCACCGGGCGAATTGATGTAAAGATTGATATCGCGTTTTGGATCTTCCATCTGGAGAAACAACATCTGAGCGACCACCAGATTCGCCACATGATCATCAATTGCCGTTCCGATGAAAACGATTCGATCCTTCAGTAACCGGCTATAAATGTCGTAACTCCGTTCCCCCCTTCCGGTTTGTTCAATGACCATCGGAACGAGAAGGGAGTTGTGCGAATTATAGGTGCTGCTGGACATGTTTTTGGAGCCTTAAAATCAGCTGTTCATGATTTCTTCAGGAGCGATTTCGACGTTAGCATTCGAAGTTAGGAAATCAAGAACCTTGCCAATGAGCACTTCCTCGCGGACCTGCCCAAGGGCCCTTTTTTCTTCGAGGTCCGACATCATTTTTTCGAATTTCACCCGATATTGATTTGCCAGAATCTGAACCCGCTCCCGGAGTTCCTGAGGTTTCACGTCGATCCCCTCCTTCTCTGCGATTCTTGTTAGAATGAAGTTGGCCTTCAACCGGTCTCTAGCGTTGCGAGAAGCCGCGCTGATGATGTCTTTCTGATTCTCTCTCAGAACGTCTTCGCTGATGCCCCGCATCTGGTTATGCTGCACGATCTCAGACATGATACGGCGCGTCTCATCTTTGACATAGCTTTGCGGCAACTCGCACTCCACGTGAGAAGCAAGATAGCTGACGATCTGGTTCTGCTTAAGCGTTTGCAGCCTCCGCTCCTTGTCGGCGGCGAATTGTTCTCTCAGAGTTTCTTTCAGTTTTTCCAGCGTAAAACCCGCTGCGACCTGGCCGGCAAACTCGTCGGTGAGCTCCGGAAGTTGCATGCTCTTAACTGCTTTGAGAGTCACCTTGAAGTCCAACACACGGGTTGCCAACTCGGCAACAGGGTAATCGTCAGGAATAGTGAGATTGAAGTCCCGCGTTTCACCGGTTTGCATGCCAACCAATTGATGACTGAAACCTTTCAGGAAGGTGTTCTCGTCCAGCTTGATCCAGAAGTCGGCACCGCCGCCTAACGGCTTGGGCGCTTTGGGCTCGACCTCCAGCAAAGGACGTCCGTCCAAGGTCGCGGCATAATCGATCACGGCAAAATCGTTCATTTCAAGAGGCCGCCCTTCGACATCCGAAAATGTGGCGTTCCGTTCCCGAAGATTTTGAAGGCCTTTTTCAAGCTCTTGATCGGTGACTTCATCCGACGGGACCTTCACCTGGATCCCTTTGTAATCCGGAAGATCAAATTCCGGAGAAGTGATCAAGGTGGCCGTAAACCGCATGCTTCTTTCGGGAGTGAACTCGACGGCGTCCACATCAGAGATCGACAAGACTTTGAGGCCCTTTTCCCGGATTGCCTCCCGCGTCGTTTCAGAGATAAGTTTTTTCGTCAGTTCCTGCTGGATCTCCTTGCGGAATTTTGCTTCCACGACGCTCTGCGGAGCCTTGCCCGGGCGAAACCCTGGTATGCGCGCGACCTGACGAAATCCTTTAACAACTTCGTTCCATTCCTTGGTGACAAAATCAGGAGGCAATTCGATACGCAAAGAGGCGATACAATTTGGTAGAGTTTCAACTTCGACGTTCATGGAATTCCTCGAAACCTCCCAGCCTAGTGCGGATCGAAAAGCCGCGCAATGGGATGTCGCCTTGAGTTTAAAGTTTGCTGTTCACCGTGGGTTCGCGCCTTGCGCCCAAGTGAGCCTGCGGCACCCTTTGCCGGCGTCAACGCAAGACTAAAAACCAATATCCCCGATATAACGTTCTACTTTCGAGCCCTCCACCGGTCCAACCACACCAAGACCCATCCGCTGTGGAGCGAAACAGAGGTTGGCGACCTGCTGGATCTGTTCGGCGGTGACCTCCTTAAATTTAGCCTGCACGTCCTCAGGATCGATGACCTTGTCGTAGGCAATCAACGATTCTCCCATCCACATGATCTGATTGGTCGTACTCTCCAGGCCTAATTCGTTTTGGCCAATCGTGTACTCCTGGGCTTGACGGAGTTCCTTTTTGCTCGGGGGTTTTTTGCGGAGCTTGTCCAGCTCTCGATGAATTGCGCGCAAAGCACTTCGAAGCTTTTCAGGCTCAAGTCCTACGCAAATGCTGACAAGGCCCGAGTCCTCAAGCACCAGCGTACCGCTGTGGACAGAGTAGCAATAGGCGTAACGCTCCCTGAGTTGCTGGAACAGGCGAGAGCTCATGTTTTCGCCGAGGATCACGCTCAAAAGCTTCATCGCATGCCGGCGATCATCGGTCCGGCTCATTGCGTGATAGCCTAACGCCAAATGGGTTTGTTCGGTTTCGTCCTTGGCAACAATAATCCGCTGGTCACGCTTTACTTCATTCCAGCGCTGGAAGACAGGGGCGCGGCCACGAGGCAGTTTCTTCAGCTTACTTCGGAAATGACGCACGACTTCCTCGTGCGTGCAACGTCCCGCGACCGTAACCACGGTGCTGAGTCCGTTATAGTTTTCCGCGACGAACTTCAGCAGTTGCTCACGCTGAATCCTCGAAATCGATTCGACCGATCCGGTCAGTGGACGACCAAGAGCGTGCCGGGGCCACATTGCCTCTGTCAGAAGTTCCTGGGAAAACTGTCCCGGCTGGTCCTTATACATCAGGATCTCCTCACGAATGACGTCCCTTTCCCGTTCGATTTCCTGCTCGGCGAAAAGGGAATTGACGTACATATCGGAGAGCACACTGGCCAGGGTCGGCAGATGCTGAGAGGCGGCCTTGGCGTAGATACAAGTATGATCCTCCGTCGTAAAGGCATTGACGAAGCCTCCCAGACCTTCCACCTCTTCCGTGATATCCCTGCACGATCGTTTTGGGGTGCCTTTGAAAAGGAGATGCTCCAGAAAGTGAGAGATTCCGCAGAACTCCTCCGACTCATGGCGGCCGCCCACCGCAATCCAGATGCCCACGCTGACACTTTTCATCTCGGGCATTTCGCGCGTCGCGATCCTGACGCCATTTTCCAAACTCATTGTCCGGTACTGCATTCTACATTCAGGCCAAATTGAAAAAATCAGGTGAAGTCGCGGAGCCAGCTCGAAAGCTAAAGGCTAAAACTTAACCTCCCTTAAATTCATCATTTTTTCCGTTAAATCCAGATCTCTGGGAAAAGTAATCTTAATATTCCAATCAGGGTTCTGCAGCAAACGAATGGGGTAACCTGCTTCGTGCAGCGCTGAAACCTCATCGGTGACAGAGCGTCCCGAGTCAACAATTCGTTTATAAGCGTCGCGCAGCCAGTCGAATCGGAATACCTGTGGTGTCTGCATAGCCCAGAGACCAGAACGATCAACGCTTGCAGTCACATTCTGTTCCGGATCCGCTCGTTTTATTGTCTCCACAATCGGGGCGGCGAGAGAGACGGCTCCGAATTCCCGGGCCAGCGCCACACTTCGGCTGATGAGGTCCGAAGAAACCAGCGGACGCGCGGCATCGTGAACCGCGACTATCTCGCAGACTTCGGACAATTGAGAAAGACCGTTCCAGACCGAGACATGTCGTTCATTTCCGCCATCGACAAGGCGATTGACCTTGGTAAATCCGAAAGCGTCCACGACTTGTTGAAATTCTGCGCGCCGATCGGAACGAACGACCAGAATTACCTCGTCGATATTGTCACACTGTTCGAACCGGTCGATCGAATGAGCAACGACCGGCTTGTCGCCGATGAGGCTCAACAATTTATCAAATCCCATTCGCTGACTGCTGCCAGCCGCTACGATTATGGCAGAGACCATGAAGAAAGTTGTCAGTGTCAGTTGTCAGTGTCAGTCAGTTGCCAGTTGCCAGGGGAGTTGCCAGTGTCAGTTGTCAGTGTCAGTTAGAGAGGCAGCTCGGGAGGCGCTGTTTGTCAATAAATGGTGTCAAGCCGCCGATCTCGACGGGTCCACTCTCGACGGGTCCAGACTTCAATGGGCGAATTCCGTACTGACACTGACAACTGACACTGACAACTGACTGACACTGACACTTCCTAAGCGAGCGCTTTTTGGACGGCTTGGCTTAGAGTTTTTCCGTCGGCCCGCCCTGCCGCTTTTTCGGTGGCGAGTTTCATGACTGCGCCCATCTGGGCTTTCGAAGTCGCCCCAGCTTGGGCAATTGCATCTTTCACAAGCCGGTTAATTTCATCCTCTCCGAGCGGTTTCGGGAGATATTCCGTTAAAAAATCGATCTCCTTACGTTCTTTAGATGCCAGTTCCGGCCGCCCTCCTTTTTCAAAACTCTCAATGGAATCCAGTCGCTGCTTGACCTGTTTCCTGATAACGCCAAGCGCTTCGGAATCCGCAAGCCCGCCTGCCGCTCCGTGCTTCTCGATCGCAGCATTCGTCAGGGCAGACTTTACCATCCGCAATACCGACAACCGCTCTGCGTCCCTTGATCGCATGGCATCCTTCAGGTCGGCATCGATCTCTTCCTGAATAGTCATAAATCGAGTTTATGCGGGTAATGTCTCTCCTGCAAATTGGTTGCCGTGGTAAACCGGCTCGCGGGGAAACCGTGGCGACACTTGCCGCCGCGGCGGTTCGTTGCATGGACCGAGGCCTGAGACATTCGGGTCATCGAGGATTTTTCTCTGGAAATTCTCAATGTGACAGCCGAAAATGCGCGCGTGATGCGCCCGGTTGTCTTGTTCGCGACCATGCTGCTGAGTTTGGTTGTCGAGTCGCGTGGAGCAGTCTATCTGCCTTACCCAAAAGTATTCAAAGGTGAATCCCAGTTTGAACGGTTGGTTCAAACCGCGGAGAGCGAAAACTGGCGCTCCTTGCCGCTGGGAGAACGAACGGTGGCCGTCGGCGAGGCTCTTCTGGGAACACCTTACGTCAACTATACGTTGGAGATCGATGATCATAGGGAATCTCCTTCGGTGAACTTGCGTGGAGTTGACTGCTGGACCTATTTCGAAATTTCGCTTGGGTTTGCCCGAATGTTGGAGCTCAAGCCTGGCGGTTACGAGCCCGGGGATCTCCTCGCGATGATCGAGCTCGATCGTTATCGCGGCGGCCAGTGCAACGGAAGGTTCACCTCACGGCTCCACTATCTCGAAGATTGGATCTACGACAACGAGCGCCGGGGCCTGGTGACGAATATAACAAGACGGCTTGGCGGAGTTCCGATGCGGGGACGCTATCTCAACGAGATGAGCAGATATTGGCGCGAGTCGCGATATCTTCGCAACAATCCGGGGCTGGTTCCGGAAATGCGCCGGATCGAAAACAGGATCTCAAACCGAACAATCTACCATATTCCCAAAAGAGAGGTCCCGGTAATCGAATCAAAAATCCAGGATGGTGACGTCATCTGTATCAGCGGAAACGGTCCGGAAGGTTTCACTGAACATGTCGGATTGGCGTGCCGCGATCGCGCGGGCGTTCTTCATTTCATGCACGCGTCGAAGGACGAAAGGAAGGTCATTGTCGACGTGCCTCTTCATAGTTATCTTTACCGATACAGGAAATTTGCCGGAATCATGGTCGTCCGGCCGCGGGAAGTCTCAAGGCCAGTGTCTGTTGCCAGCGCTAGTGTCAGTGCGGAAGATTAGCAGAGGGAATGTCGTTCTGACCTGAATTCCGAATCCGAGTCGCAGATTCCACCGCGGTTGTCCTTATCTTCTTCGGTCCTTAGGGGTCAATCGAATTTGGGGGCCGGGTCCAGAAATATCGCAATTTCTGATGAAGAGTCCGCTGGTTGTTATATGTTCAAATGAGTATGGAGCGTGATCCGATAAACCGCCAGACGCGTGGGCGCGGCGCGAACATCAATCCGGCAAACCGGTTTGAAGCGCTGCACTATGAACTGGAGGATTGGTGCGAGCCGGACGCGGAGACGCGCCCCTTGCGAACTCAGTTTTTTCGCGACGATTCACAGAGCGTCATTTCCTACAATAACAGCCCGGACGTTGGATTCGATGCCAGTCTGAACCCGTATCGAGGGTGTGAGCACGGCTGCGCTTACTGTTACGCAAGACCAACTCACGAATACCTGGGATTTTCCGCCGGAATTGACTTTGAAAGCCGCATCATGGTGAAACCAGACGCCGCGGAGTTATTAGCCGCCGAGTTAGCGAAGTCTTCGTGGACGCCGCAAAATCTTGCGCTCAGCGGCGTCACCGATGCCTACCAGCCAATCGAACGAAAAGCGCAAATTACTCGGTCCTGTTTGCGGGTCCTGGCTGAATTTCGCAACCCAGTAATTGTGATCACAAAGAACCATTTGGTCACCAGGGACGCGGATTATTTAGGGGAATTGGCAACCGTCAATGCATCGGCGGTATCACTTTCGATCACGACGCTTGATCCGAAGCTCGCCCGGATCCTGGAACCGCGCGCATCAAGCCCTTCTCACAGACTCGATGCCATCTCCAAGCTCCACGAGGCGGGTATTCCGGTGGGGGTCAACGTCGCTCCAATCATTCCGGGCATCAATGAACACGAGATCCCGAGCATCACGGCGACGGCAGCAAAGGCGGGGGCGCAGTTCGCGTCTTACACGATCCTTCGGCTCCCGCTCACGGTTGCACCGATTTTTGTCGCCTGGCTTGAGAACCATTTTCCGGAGCGCAAGGAGAAGGTCTTAAATCGAATTCGGTCGATGCGGAATGGGAAATTGAACAGCGCGGAATTCGGCGCTCGAATGCGCGGCGACGGGCCAATGGCGAAGCAAATCCGTCAAATGTTTGAGGTCAGCTGTCGCCGGGCCGGTCTGAATCGAGCGCGCAGGGAACTGAGCATCGCAGCGTTTCGGCGGGTTTTGCCAAATCAGATGGAACTCGCGCTTTGACGGTACAAGCCTGGAGATCTCGCGCGCCAAGGCACTGGCGAAAATTCCAGGTTGCAGCGAAGCGGAAAGAATGCGTTCCGCTTGACCGGAGCTCCGAAGGAGCTAGTGGTGCGGAATGCGTTCGCTTGCTGTTTTGTGGATTTTCATTCGAACATTAGCTTCGATTTCAAACGCCGAGGACGCGGCCGGTGCGGCGTGGCTGCGACTGCAGGAATTAAACGACAAAGAGCACGAAAAAGTGCCGGCCGGCACAAACGCGGTTGAGTTTTATGCCGTACGCGAGAAAGCGTTGCACGATGCTGCAGGTGAGTTCGTAAAGCAGTTCCCGAGCGATGCTCATGAGGCGCGGGCAATCCTCTGGAGGATTGAGACCACCGATTTCCCGGAGTCTGCCGAACAAAGAATCGCTCTCTTGCGACAGAACGAACTGGACGCCCGGTCCATCCACGACGACGGGATGGTTCCCGCAAATTTGCGATTCCAGATCCAGCGCACGATCCTCGCCCAGTGGCTGGACAATCCGGATCTGATCACCACGCCTGACCAGGCGGCTGACATCGAGGAGCGAATCGCCGATCTGGTACGGAAAAACCCGGCGGATCCGCGGGTCACCTCTCTTCAGCTGGCGAGAGCGGACTTGATGCTCAAATTCGATCACGAAAAAGGGGTGACGTTCCTGCAGGAGTTGACCGAAGCGCCTGATCCAAACCTCGCGGACACAGCGAAGGCTCGCCAGCTCAAGGCGCAATTGATCGGTAAGCCATTGGATCTTCAATTCACGGCTCTGGACGGTTCGTCTTTCGATTTGCGCACGCTACACGGAAAGGTCGTCCTCGTCGATTTCTGGGCATCGTGGTGCCCTGACTGCATTCGAGAGATGCCGGCAGTTCGACGGACTTACCAAAAGTACAAGGACAAAGGCTTCGCTGTGGTCGGAATTTCTCTGGATAAAGACGCGCAGGCCCTATCCAACTTCGTGGCGAAGAAATTGATTCCCTGGCCTCAGTACTTTGACGGGCAAGGATGCAGAAACGAGTTTGCGACGAAATACGGCGTCCACGCGATTCCGGAGAGGTGGCTGATCGATCAGCGCGGAGACCTGGTGACCACCGACGTTTCCGTTGAGCACCTCGATCAGAGAATCGAGCAGCTGATGAGTTTGGGGGATCAATTGAGTCGGAATTAGTTAGTGTTACCTCTTATCTTCCGAGTTTACGATTCGCAATTCACCCCCTACTGTTCGCCAGCATGAGTGATGGAACTCCCGCGATCGGGGTCATTGGCGGCAGCGGCTTGTATCAGATTGAAGGTCTGGAGAGACCCGAGGAGCTGGTGGTCGATACCCCTTTTGGACCGCCGTCCGACTTTCTTGTCTCGGGCTATGTGAATGGCCGTCAGATTTACTTTTTGCCGCGGCACGCCCGTGGACATCGGCTGCTTCCAACGGAACTGAACCACCGCGCAAACATTTTCGCGCTGAGATCGCTGAATGTTCGCTGGATTCTGAGCTTAGGTGCCGTCGGGAGTCTTCAAGAGAAGTATCGCCCCAGAGATATTGTTCTACCTTCGCAATTCTTTGATCGAACCAGCCGCCGGTCGCAGTGGACCTTTTTCGGGGACGGAATTGTTGCCCATGTTGGTTTTTCTGATCCGGTGAGCGCGAACCTTCGCACTATTGTCACCCGGGAGGCGTCAAATCTCGGTTTTACGGTTCACGACGGAGGAACCTACGTGAACATGGATGGACCGGCGTTCTCGACGCGCGCGGAATCGGAGTTTTATCGAAAAATGGATTTCGATATCATCGGCATGACGAATCTCCCCGAAGCCAAGCTGGCGCGAGAAGCCGAGATTTCGCTTGCCTCGATCAATTTCGTAACCGATTACGACTGTTGGAAAATCGAGGATGAACCAGTGAGCGCTCAAACTATAATTGGGCACTTGGTGGCGAACGCGGATGCTGCTCGAAAGATCCTCCCTAAGGTCATCGAAAAAATTCCTCGGGAAGCAAACTGGCCGGAACATCGGGTGCTCGAATTCGCCCTGGTAACCGATCGGAAGCTTTGGCCAGAAGCAACGGTGAAAAGACTGGAAATTATTCTTGAGCGATTTCTGTAATGGTATGCGTTTTGGAGCTTGTATTCTCTCTCTCCTTCTAAGCGTCCTGGCTGCTGGTGCCCAGGACTCCAACTCTACCCCGAGCCCGGCGCCTTCTCCGACCAAGCCGGCGACCTATGCTCAGGTGCGGGTGGATCAACCTTACATCGCGATGACGTTCGACGATGGGCCAAGCGCCGAAAATACACCGCGATTGCTGGAGATGTTGAAGCAGCGCAACATCAAGGCGACTTTTTTTCTGATCGGCCAGAATGCCGCGTCGAACCCGGACATTGTTCGACGCATCCTTGCGGATGGACACGAAGTTGGGAATCATTCGTGGACTCATCCTCAACTTTCCAAACTTTCTGACGACCGGGTAACGGCGGAAATCACCCAAACTCAGGACGCGATCAAGGACGCCAGCGGTTTTACCCCTACCCTTATTCGCCCGCCGTACGGCGCGATTACGCCTCGCCAACGAGAATGGATAGAGAACCGGTTCGGCCTGAATATCATTCTCTGGTCGGTCGATCCGCTCGACTGGAAACGGCCGGGCGCTTCGGTAATAACACAGCGCATTTTAAGTCAGGTGCATCCGGGAGCGATCATTCTCTCCCACGACATCCACAAGCAGACGGTCGACGCAATGCCAGCAACCTTGGATGGATTAATTGCGAAGGGGTACAAATTTGCAACGGTGAGTCAGTTGATCGCCATGAATAAGCCGAAGCCGCCACCGGCTGACACAACGGGCGATCAACGATCACACTCGAAAAAAGGATTGAAGGGCGTGCCGGCTGAGGCGGGAACCCCACAGACAATGAAGACCGAAAATCCTTCAGGGAGCGGCGCGATTCCCAGTCCAGCCGGAGTGCGTCAGTAGGAACCGCGCCTGAGATGGTCGCTGAGAAATACCTCGAACTCCGTTCCCAACTCGGGACAACTCTTGGGTCGTTAGTCACCCTCGCGCATCAGATTGGGGCGCCCGCAGACACCCTGCGCAACCTGCAAAACCTCATTACCAATCTCGGCCAGCCATTCCTGTTTGTCGTCGTCGGTGAGGTTAAAGCCGGCAAATCTTCACTGCTGAACGCTCTTTTCGGTCGCGAGTTTTGCAAGGTCGACGTGCTCCCGACGACCGACCGTATTTACGAGTTCAAGTACGGCGAAAGAGAATATGATGTCAAAATTTCCGATCACATCACAGCCCTTTATCGGCCAATCGATTTTCTAAAAAATTTCAACATCGTCGATACTCCTGGAACAAACACGATCGTCGCGCATCACCAGGAGATCACCGAGAATTTTGTTCCGATGGCCGATCTGATCGTGTTTGTTTTTTCGGTCACGAATCCGTGGGCGGCCACGGCGTGGGATTTTTTGCGATTGATCGGGCAACAGTGGAAGAAGAACATCGTATTCGTGGTCCAGCAGGCAGATCTGCGGGACCCGCACGAGGTCGAAATAATTTCCAGACATCTCGATCAGACTGTCCTGCAAATTCTGGGAACGAGCTGTCCGATTTTTGCAGTGTCTGCCAAAAAAGCCTTGCTGGCAAAAACCTCACCAAACGTGGACCGTGACAAATTGTGGAGTGAGAGTCATTTTGCCGAGCTGGAGGATTGGATTACCGAGACCGTTTCACGGAGCGAAGAACGTGGCGGAAAATTGCGTTCGGTCGCACAAACGGCGCAAGTTTTAGCGGGCGGTTTGCGAGCACGTCTGCAAGGTTCGTTCGATGTGCTAAAATCGGACCTTGAGAAACTAGCGTCGATCCGGAGCACATTCGACGCTCGAAAAGTACAAACACAACGGCAGGTGGGAGGATTTATCCGGGAAATCGAACAAGCGTACGATGCCTGCCGGGAGCGGGGCGAAAAGGTATTAGAGGAGCGACTTACCTTTGGACAGACGTTAAAGATGGTTTTCTCTGGTGCACGATGGGAGAAAGATTTCCAGGAGAAGGTCGAATCCGAGGTCAAAAAAGAAGTCCAAACCAAGATCGAGCATGCGTTGAGCCTTCTGGAATCGGATCTTCGCTCGATGTGGCAAGATCTCCAGGACAAAGTGAACGTGCAGTTTGGCTCGGAAACCAAGAAACAGGTTCGGGCAGTGATGCCGGGGTTTCTCACGCAACGTCAAGAGGTGCTGCAGCGGCTCCAGCTCACCTTGATGGAGCAGATGTCTGATGCCAAGATCAAGGAACAGTTGCAAAGTCTTTTCGGAGAAACCACTCGCTGGTTGCGGGTGCCGACGAGTGTGGCAGCCGCCGGCGGCATTGCAACGGTTATCGCCGCTCTGACCCACACGGCGCTGCTTGATGTTACCGGCACAGTCGCCGGCTTGGCGGCGTTAACCGGCACGCTCTATGCCGTTTGGCGCCGAAGAAAGATCCTGGGCCAGTACCGCGACCAAATGAATGAAAAGCGTCGGGATCTTACTCGGGCCGTGGAATCTCAACTGAGTCACGCGATTGAAGCGTTTTATCACGAAGTCAGCTTGACGTTCGCCCCTCTGGAAAGCTTCTGCGAGTCCGAATCCAAACGCCATGGGCCGTTGAGGGAGCAGATTGTCAGCCTCGACGAAGAAATTGGCGCCATCAAGAGTCAGCTTGGCTGAGGTCGGTTTTGCGCATCTCCTTGTCGATGAGTCGATTCTACCTGCGATTGATTAGCGCAACAGTGATGTGGGCGATCGCGCTATTGGTGATCTTCTCCGGGAATGAGATGATCTTTTTGCTGATGACCGGGTCACTTGGAATGGCCGGGCTCTGGGAATATTTTCGGATGATAGAACAATCCGGCACACGCTGTTTCACAGCGTTTGGGATGGCGTGCGGCGCGGCCTCCTTCATTGGCAGCTTTTTCGCGTTACGCACAAACAGCCAGACTGCGGCCTATGATTTCGAAAATATTGTGCTGCTGGTGTTCCTGGTCGGGGTCATCGCTCGTCAGATGTTTCGGCCGACGGTGAAGACCGCTCCGCTCGAGACGATGGCCTACACCCTTTTTGGGCTGCTGTACGTGGCGTGGCTGTTCAATTTCATGACCAAAATCGTTTATCTCATTCCGAGAACCGCGCAGGGCACTACTCTAGGCCAATTCTACGTGCTTTATCTGGTTGTGGTGACGAAATTCGCCGACATGGGCGCTTATCTGGTCGGGAGTCGGATCGGACGCCATCACATGATGGCGCACATCAGTCCGTCCAAAACCTGGGAAGGTTTTTTTGGGTCCTTAATTTTTGCGGTGGCGGCGAGCTGCCTGTTGATCTTTTTGATGCCTAAGCACCTGGCTTGGTTGAACTTTTTTCACGGGGCAATCCTCGGGCTGCTGATTGGGGTTGCTGCGGTGGTGGGAGATTTGGGAGAATCGATCATCAAACGAAGTACAGGGGTCAAGGACTCAGGGGCGTTGTTACCTGGAATCGGCGGAATGCTGGATCTGATCGACAGCCTCTTGTTTACGGCGCCTCTACTATTCTTCTACCTACGATTTTTAGTCCGATGAGAAAACGCCGAGTTATCCTCCTCGGGTCGACTGGTTCGATCGGAACCAGCGCAATCAAGGTTGCCGCGACGATGCCGGAGCGGATGGAGATTGTGGGGATGGCGGCTCACCGGAGCGCACAAAAATTGGCGGAGGCCGCCAACCTTTTAAAACCGGAGGCGCTGTGTCTTGTGGACCCAGCCTCCCTCGACGAACTCCGGTCGGCCCTAAGCTACGAACCGAAAATATTCACCCGCGAGGAAGGACTGATTGAACTATCTACTTTGTCGGGTGCAGACATGGTTCTGGTGGCCATCGTTGGCACCGCCGGCCTCCGACCCGCACTGGCTGCAATCGATTGCGGCAAAGACCTGGCCATAGCCAGCAAGGAGATCCTGGTGATGGCCGGTGAGATCGTGATGAGCCACGCCCGAAACAGCAATATCTCTATTCTACCCGTCGACAGCGAGCACAACGCAATTTTTCAATGCCTGGAATCGAAACGGACCGAAGAGATCCAAAATCTTATTTTGACTGCCTCCGGTGGTCCGTTTCGCCAATTGCCGGCCGAGCGGCTGAAAAAAGTCACGAAGTCAGACGCTCTCCGGCATCCAACTTGGAAAATGGGACAAAAAATCACGATCGATTCGGCCACACTATTTAATAAGGGGCTGGAGATGATTGAGGCTCGCTGGCTCTTCAACGTTCCCATGAGCAGGGTACAGGTGGTGATTCATCCACAAAGCATCGTGCATTCATTGGTCGAATTTGTGGATGGCTCGATCCTGGCACAGTTGAGCCATTCCGATATGTGTTTCCCAATCCAATACGCCGTGACGTGGCCAGATCGAGTGCCCACCAGCCTAAGGCCGCTTCGCCTGGCCGAAGTGGGAAGACTCGAATTCGAGGAACCAAGGTACGACGTTTTTCCCGCCTTGAGCCTCGCGCGAAAAGCAGGCGAAGCCGGCGGTGTACTGCCGGCAGTTTTGAACGCCGCGAACGAAGTGGCAGTCCAAGCATTTCTAGACGATAAGATTTCGTTCGCTGAGATCTGGCGCTTAGTGCAAAACGCAATGGGACGTCACTCAAATTTGGCGAGACCCAGCCTGGATGATATAATCCAAGCAGACAAACAAGCCCGGGAATTCGTACGAAGCGCTTTAGTTTAATCGTTAGTTTATGATTTTGAATATCTTTCGTGTCATCCTCACGATCGCTGAGGTCCTTCTGATCTTTAATCTTCTTATCATCGTACATGAGCTGGGGCATTTCCTGGCCGCCCGATGGCGCGGATTGCACGTGGACAAGTTCGGGATCTGGTTCGGACGTCCGATTTGGAAAAAGAGCATCAAAGGTGTCGAGTACAGCCTTGGGTGGATTCCAGCCGGAGGATTTGTGCTTTTGCCGCAGATGGCGCCGATGGAGTCTGTCGAAGGCAAATCGGGGACAGCACGCGAGGATCTATCCCCGGTGGGTCCGCTGGATAAAATCATCGTGGCTTTTGCAGGCCCGTTTTTCAGCTTTTTGTTAGCGCTGGTATTTGCGGTGATTGTCTGGGCGGTTGGCAAACCCACCGCTGAAGCCGACGCCACGACGACCGTCGGCTACGTGGCGCCCGGGGAACCCGCTGCGAAAGCCGGATTCCTGCCGGGCGATGTGATCCTGGAAGTGGACAATCATCCCGTTTCGCGCTTTGCCGGAATGGTAGACAGCATCACCTGGTATGTTGTCCGGAGCGAAGGAGAAACGATTCCCTTTAAGATTCGACGCGGAGACAAGATCCTGACACTCGTTTCAAGTTATACGCGAGCGGAGACCAGAGGTTGGGAAAGGAGATCGCTTCGCCAAGTCGGAATCGCCCCTGCGATCACGCCGATGGTATTCAAGGTCACGGAGGGTTCGGTGGCCGCGCAAGCCGGCATCAGGCCGAATGACGAGATCGTAGCGGTAGGCGGCGAGAAGCTTTACCATCCGCAACATCTTCTGGAATGGGAACAGGCTAATCCCGGAAAGCCATTGCCGCTGACCGTATTGCGGAATGGGAAGACCATTCAGCTGACGATGGCACCGTCACGGCCGACGGTCTCCGCGGTCATCAAGAACAGCCCGGCCGATGTTGCTGGAATCCGGGCCGGCGATCGCATTCTGGCGTTGAACGATCAGCCGATTTACGACCCGACCGAAATCATCAAGCGCGTCGAGACCAACCCAACGGTCCCTTTTTCACTGACGATCGCGAGCGGTTCTGCTGAGCGGACCGTGCGACTTCTCCCAGCGACACCCGACGGTCAGGATAAACCAATTATTGGAATTGGCTTTGCCGGGGACTCGGATGGGATTCTCTGGGATGGAGGCGGGACAATGACGGTGGTTCACATCTCTCCGGTTGAACAAATTTACGCGGCGGTGGAAACCATTGGCAACACCCTCGGAGCCCTCCTTTCGCCGCAATCCGACATTAAGCTTCAACACATGAGTGGCCCGATCATGATCATGCAGACCTACTATCGTCTGTTTGACAGCGATTTTGGCTGGCAGCTCGCGCTCTGGTTCAGCGTGGTCTTTAATGTCAACCTGGCGATGATCAATCTTCTGCCGATCCCCGTCCTTGATGGAGGGCATATCGTGCTGGCATTGATCGAAGGGGTCCGGCGTCGGCCGATCAATCTCCGTGTCCTGGAGGTTATCCAGAGCGGATGCGCCCTTCTGTTGATCGGATTCATGCTCTACGTCTCCTTCTACGACGCGCAAGACCTGCCCTGGAATTCCAACCACAAAGCAAAGTTCAGTGTGCCGGCTAGACCGGCTCCGCCTGAAAACCAATGAGACACGCTTCGTTTTGCCCGGACCCGTTCAGCTACCGACGCCGACTAACCCGCGAGGTTAAAGTCGGCAAAGTAGGGGTCGGAGGACATTTCCCGATCCGGGTGCAATCGATGATCACCTGCGACACGATGGACACCGAGGCCTGCATTCGCCAGACAACGGAACTGGCGGCCACCGGTTGCGAGATTGTTCGGATTACCGCTCCGACGGTGAAAGACGCGCAGAATCTCCGATATATCAAAAAGGGCTTGCTTGAGAGAGGTTGCGATGTTCCGATTGTCGCGGATATCCATTTCAAACCAGAAGCAGCCATGGAAGCGGCTCTTTGGGTCGAGAAGGTTCGGATTAATCCAGGGAACTATGCCGATTCAAAAAAGTTCGCCGTAAAGGAGTACAACGACGAACAATACATGGCTGAGCTGGATCGGATCCGTGAACGATTCACTCCTCTGGTACGGCTCTCGAAGGAGCGCGGCATCAGTCTGCGGATCGGGACAAATCATGGTTCGCTAAGCGATCGGATCATGAATCGGTACGGAGACACGCCTCTTGGAATGGTCGAAAGCGCCCTCGAGTTTGCCAGAATCGCGCGGGATCTAGAGTTCCACGATTTCATCTTTTCGATGAAGGCGAGTAACCCGAAGGTCATGATTGCTGCCTATCGGTTGCTTGTGGCTCGCTTGATCGAGGCCGGGCCGGACTGGAATTATCCCCTTCACCTGGGAGTGACCGAGGCCGGTGATGGCGAAGACGGGCGAATAAAGAGCGCGATTGGGATAGGGTCGTTGCTGGCTGATGGAATCGGCGATACGGTTCGCGTCTCTCTGACAGAGGATAGTGTGCACGAGATCCCTGTCGCTCAAGCGATGGTCACAGAATATAACCAGCGGCCATCCGATCCGGGCGAGCAGGACCAATCGGTGCGCTCTCTTCCCTTTGACCCGTTTACCTACGAAAGGCGGCCGACCTCGCATATCGAGGTGAACGGAATCGGCATTGGCGGCGAAGAAACGATCCGGGTGCTCGTTCGGCAAAAGACGTTCGACAGTGTCGTTCATAAGCTCAACAAAATGGGTGACTTCCAACCGGAAGGCGTCTTGGAATCCGCGAGCCTGGCAGCGATTGATCCGACGGACCCCGCAGCGGTTGCCGAGCTCAATTCCTCGGCGGAAGCTCGATTTGTGACGATTAAGGACGGCATTGGTTTGCCTGTCATCCCGGCCTATCGTTTGCTTGCGACAGCCTTGGATTCACGTCACCCGATTTTGTTGAAGGACACATTTTTGCCTTCTTCAGATCCGGACCGGGAGTTCCTGAAAACGCTTCTCGAGTCGGCGACAAATCTTGGGGCGCTCCTGTGCGACGGTATTGGAGACGCAGTTCTGGTCCAAGCAGAAGCAGCGCCTGGCCAGTCGCTTCGCTTGGCGTACAACATCTTGCAGGCGGCAGGAGCCCGAATCTTCAAAACAGATTACGTTGCGTGTCCGTCCTGCGGACGAACGCTGTTTGACTTGCAAAAGACCACCGCTCGCATCAGGAGCGCCACAAACCACCTGAAAGGGGTGAAGATCGCCATCATGGGCTGCATCGTGAACGGCCCCGGCGAAATGGCGGATGCAGACTTCGGTTATGTAGGAGGCGCGCCTGGAAAGGTAAACCTTTATGTCGGCAAAAAGCCCGTGAAATTCAATATTCCGGAAGCACAAGCTGTCGATCGGTTGGTAGACCTCATTCGGGAGCACGGCCGATGGCTCCACCCGATTTCACAGGAAGCACCTGCGGCCCTAGGGGCGAACACCCTCCTCTGATTTTTTCGAGATAGTGTCCTGTCCCCGGAATAGCTTCGGAGACACGACACTAGTGAGAAGGGGGAGATTTCTCGCGGGTGCGCCCTTTTGGTGACGGAGTGGGCTTGGAGTGATCCGGGTGTGGGGCCGATTGTCCACTGCTCGTTTCTATCGTTCTGGCAAAAGAGCGAAGGAAGTTGGTTGACCAGATCCATGCCCGTCCCTCTTCTCCGACCGCAGCGATCCAATTGTTATCCGGCGACCAGGCAACAGACCAAACCGCTTTGTCGGTGCTGAGTAACAAAATCTGCTTTTTTCCATTCGGATACGCCACACAGTCCACACGCCCATCCTCGCCGCACGAAACGAGCCAGTCGCCTTTTGGCGACCAGGAAACCCGCCTTGCTCCTCCTACGCCTGAGAGGTGCAATTGAGCTGCGAAAACCGGATCGCCGTTCGCCGCAGAGTGGACAACAATACGGCCGTCTTGGTGGGCGGTGGCAATCCGTCCGCCACTGGGGGAGTAACGCACTCCATTCACCTCATCCAGGCCATACCCAAACGGAGCGACGTAATTCGGCGGCACATCCTGGCGACGCCAGCGCAAAACTCCCGACTGTGCGTCGAAAAGCAGCAAGCGGCTGCCATCCTGACCAGTCGTCACAGCAAACAAGCGACCCTTTGGCGACCAGTCGATGCCTAAGCCGTCGCCATCGAGTTGAATTGAGGCTCGCAGATAACCTTGCACATCCCATTCCTTGGCGAGGCCGGTATAGTCCACTGCCATGAGCGACGTGCCATCCGGATTCCAAGCGACATCCAATATCCAACCGCCTTGGAACAGTTTCTTTTGCAGCGCGCCATTCTGCCAGAACTGGACGGTGCCGTCCTTGCCGGCACACGCCAGTAGAGTCCCATCGGGTGACCAAGCCAGACCCCAAATCTCCTCCTGGCCTGTCTCCAGTGTTCGTTCGACCGCAAAATTTGGGGCGCGGCAAATTTGCACCGTCCCGCGGCCGCCGATCGCGACACGCTGGCTGTTTGGAGACCAAGCCACACTGTAAAGGCCAAGATCGAGTTTAGAAACCCAACTGGGAGAGGGCGGAAACTGGTTCCGCTGGGGGAGCAACTGCTGGCCGTCGGTTCGAACCGCAAAAGGAAGAGCGATCAGAAGGGCGACGATATACTTCCCTAGCATGGATAGTTTGCATAACCAGGATTGCTAGATTTCGTACTCCGCGAGATCCAGCTGCAACCTCGGAATCAAAAAGTCCAACAATCGCCCAACGGATTCCTTCACGGATTCGCGATCGGTATGAACTGTGATTTCCGGATTCTCCGGTTCTTCGTAAGGGGCGTCAATCCCGGTGAAGTCCTTTATCTCACCCGACCGGGCTCGTTTGTAAAGACTCTTCGGATCACGGCGTTCGCAGACTTGCAAGGGAGCGGCGACGTGGACCTCGATGAACTCGACGTCACCCTGCAGAATAGCTTCTCGCGCTCGAGTACGGTCCGAACGGTAAGGAGAAATAAACGCGGTGATCACCACCAACCCTGCATCCGCCATTAACTTCGCGACTTCAGAAACGCGACGGATATTCTCCACACGGTCGTCGGGAGAAAATCCAAGGTTGGAATTCAATCCATGGCGAATGTTGTCTCCGTCCAGTACATAGACCTGCATGTGACGATTAAACAAATTCGTCTCGAGAGCTCGAGCCAATGTCGACTTGCCCGATCCGGAGAGACCAGTGAGCCAGACAACCATCCCACGATGACCGTTCCGCTCGGTACGGATTCGATTGTCAATCCCGCCTTCCGACCAGAAGAGGTTTGTGCTGTGAATGCGCTCGCGTTCAAGATACGTCCCGCCAAAGATAATCCCGCCTCCGGCCACATCCCGTTCGTCCACCACAACGAAACGACCGGATGTATCGACCTTGTCGTGGTTGTCCATGACAAGTGGCGAGCGCGCCTGGATCGTGACTTCCGCCACTTCATTCTTAACGACAGAAAGTCGCAGCCCCGAAAATGTATCCAAAGAAGTCGCATCGATCACCCGGTCGACCGATACCAATTGGCACTCGATCTCCTGAGTAAGCAACTTGACGGTGTACCGCTTGCCGACCGAGAACGGTTTGTCGCCCATCCAGAAAATTCGCGCGCGGAAACGTTTCGTCTCAATCGGAGTCTCGGTATCGCGAGATCCGATATGTCCTCGTTCGACGAAAATCGGTTCGGTCAGAATAAGTCCCACGGATTCTCCAGCCGATGCCAAATCTTTGTGTGGCGCGTTCCATCGTTCAATCGAAGCAACACTGGAAGTTTTGCTGTTGGGCGAAAAAACGATGTGATCGCCAACTCGGAGAGTCCCCGACTCTATTCTTCCGGCGACAATCCTGCGTTCGTCAAATCGATAGATATCCTGTACCGCAAACCGCAGCGGACCATCCGCCTCCGCGCCGGGGCCCGGTAGTCGGTCGAGCGCGCGCAAAAGGGTTGGACCGGAATACCAGGAAGCAGCACCGCCTGACGGCTCAACCAGGTTCAGTCCTTCTCGAGCTGAGATGGGAATGAATCTGAGCGGACGGATTCCGAGCCTTTCGAGAAAATCACGATACTCCCTCTCAATTTGCAGAAAAACAGACTCGGAATAATCCACGAGATCCATTTTGTTGATCAGGACGATGACCTGATCGACGCCCAACATGCTCAGGAGATAGGCGTGACGCTTGCTCTGTTCCTGAACTCCTTCATTTGCGGCAATCAACAGCAGTGCGGTTCCTGCGCTTGCGGCCCCAGTCACCATGTTCTTGAGAAACTCTTTGTGCCCGGGCGCATCGATAATCACGTAGGAACGGGTCTCCGAGTGAAACCAGATCTGTGAAACATCGATGGTGATGTTCTGGTCTCGCTCGGCTTGCAGCGCGTCCATCAGAAATGCCCACTCAAACGGCATTCCACGGCGCCGGCAGACCGCCTGAATCTGCTCGAATTTCCCCTCCGGCAGCGAGCCGGTATCATGCAATAATCGGCCCACCAGAGTCGATTTTCCGTGATCGACATGGCCCACAATGACAATACGAAGCGCGTGAGCGCCTGAATTCGCCGATAGGTCTGGCGTTCTCACATGTATCCGCTGGATCGAAGCCGCTCAAAGGCGTCCTCAGCCTCTTGGTCCTGAGCGCGCGTGCTGCGCTCCGCAACCCTGGTATGTCGGAGTTCGTCAATGATCTCCGGAACATTCCTGGCGTCCGACTGGATCGGTTTCGTGCAGGGCGCGCAACCCAAACTCCGATAGCGCATCCCGTCTCTTGAAAAGTAAAGACCAACGACCGGAATCCTTTCCCTGTCGATATACTCCCAAACGTTCACCTCCGTCCAGTTTAGCAGCGGATGGATGCGGATGTGCGTTCCGGGATCAAAATCTGTCTTGAACTGGTCCCATAACTCCGGGGGCTGATCCTTGAAGTTCCACTCGAAGTTTTTGTCTCGCGGCGAAAAATACCGCTCTTTTGCTCGGGTTCCTTCCTCGTCGCGCCGTATACCGACGATCACCGCCTGATAATCTTTTTCCTCGATGATCGACTGCAGAGCGTCCCTTTTCAGAAGACTGCAGCATTCGACGCGCGTGATTCGGCCATTTGGGAAAGTCTCGCCACGGTCCAGCACCGCGCGGTTTTGCCCAACGATCAAATTGATCCCCCATTCCTTCGCCAGGCGATCTCGAAATACGATCATCTCCGGGATCTTATAACTCGTGTCGACATGGACGCAGGGAATCGGCACATGACCGAAAAAAGCCTTTCGCAACAGCCAAAGCATGACACAGGAGTCCTTCCCGATGCTCCAGAGCATGGCCAGGCGCTTAAATTTGCGATAGGCCTCCCGTAGAATGTAAATGCTCTGATTCTCGAGCACATCGAGGTGAGCGTACCTGGATTCCATTGCTAAATTTTATCCCCTAAGAACGTGTGAATACCGCACTCGCTCCTGTCGAATCCAGTCCAGCGCCCTGCACGGTCGTCCTGCCCGGACCTCACGGCCTTCGTACATGGGTAGCACCCGATACTTCGGTATCCACGGTCCATCAACGGATTATACGGAATTCCATGGTGGCGGATGTAATCCCACACCTGGTCCCCGGACCATCGGGCAAGCGGATTGACCTTCAAGATATTTTTCTCCCGAAGTCGATCGAATTCATAGAGCTCCAAAATCTGTATATTAGCCCTCCCCGCAGATTGCTCTCGACGCAGCCCGGCAATCCAGGCGTCGAGCTGGTTCAGTTTTTTTTGCAGCGGTTCGACCTTCCGCAGGGTGCAGCAAAGATCGGGATTGCTCAGCCAGAGTTCCGGGTGGATATCCTGCGCCTGCTGGTCCACGGTGCGTTCAGGAACCAACGATTCAATCACAATTCCAAAATAATCTTCGAGCCGGGATTTCAATTCCAGCGTCTCGGGAAAAAGCAGTCCGGTATCGATCGTGAAAACCTGCAATGGCAATTCAGCGGCAACAGCCAGATGAATCGTGACGAGACCAGCTCCCTGAAAACTGGTCCCGATCGCCGCAGAGTGGCCAAAATACTCGAAGGCCCACCGCAGGATTTCGGTCGCAGAAGCGGACTCAAACTCTGCGGCCAGAGCAGCGATTTCCGAAGGATTGGAAGTGAGCGCGGCCGGCATTTGAATACTTCTCTATATACAAATAGGGAATTAGCAAGAGGTTTGTCCGATTTTCAAAGATCTCCCTCGCGACGCCGCAGTCTGGAACACGGGACGCGCGGAAAGCGCGTCCCGTCAGTTAACCTACCGCTACGCAGTGAGGCTTTTTACAGCTTGGACCACGCTTTCCGCCGTGATGCCCAGCTCGGTCATGACTTTCCCGCCCGGAGCGCTCATACCGAATCGATCAATACCGACCACTTTCCCATCCAATCCCACAAATCGGTGCCAAAGGATCGTCACTCCGGCCTCTATGGCGACGCGTTTTCGGCAGGAGGGCGGCAAAACTTCGTCCTGGTAACTTTGGTCCTGGCGCAAGAACCGCTCGGTGCAAGGCACGGAAACGACTCGAACGCCCTCGCCAAGCTGCTTGGCTGCGTTGAACGCGTGCTGGAGTTCGCTGCCAGTCGCCAGGATAATTACCTCGAGCTCACCAGCTTCCTTACGGGCCACGTAAGCTCCCTTCCGTGCGCCTTCACGCCGCACATCGACAGGCACCTCATTCTGAATCGGAATTGCCTGGCGCGTCAGCGCGATCAGCGTTGGTCCATCGGTTCGCGAAAAGGCAGCAGCAAAGGCACCTGCCGTTTCCTCGGGGTCACCAGGTCGAATGACGTCAAGGTTGGGAATAACCCGGAGTCCGCTAGCTGTTTCAACCGGTTGATGGGTCGGACCATCCTCACCCACTCCGACAGAATCGTGCGTGAAGATGTAGACCACTGGCAGTTTCGCGAGTGCGGCGAGGCGAATGGAAGGCCTGCAATAGTCGGCGAACACCAGAAATGTCGCACCGGAAGGCTTAAAAATGCCATGATACGCGATCCCGTTCATAATGGCGCACATCCCGTGCTCGCGAATCCCGAATCGGATATTGCGACCAGCCCGGTTCTCGGGATTGAAGTCTTTGTCGCTCTGAATGTAGTTCAGGGTTGATCCGTACAAGTCGGCGCTGCCACCGATGACCAGCGGCAAAGCCTCCGCCACGGGCTGCAAAACATCGCTACCTGCCTTGCGAGTCGCAATCTTGCTGTCTTTGGCGAAAGCCGGGATATGCGCAGTCAAGTCTTGCGGTACCTCGTGATGAACTCCGTGCTCCAACAAAGTGCCCAACTCAGGATTCGCTTTCTTCCAGGCGTGGTATTTTTCCTGCCAATCGAGGTAACGCTTCTTGAGCGCCTGCCTGTGCCCGGCAAAATATTCGTAGACCTCCTTCGAGACGTAGAATTTCTCGTCGGGCAAACCGAGAGCCTTACGGGCGGCATCGACGTACTTCGCACCACCTTCTCCATGAGCTTTCTGCGTACCTTCCACCTCGGGGATACCTTTTCCGATCAAAGTTCTTGAAACAATAAACTGCGGCTTTCCGGTCGTCGCATCCTTCGCTGCTTTGAATGTGGCTAAGAACGCTTCCATGTCGTTGCCATTGACCGTATGCACGTCATAGCCGTAGGCTCGAAAGCGCTCCGCAGTATCTTCGCTCTGAGACATCTTGGCCATGGCGTCCAGAGTGACGTCGTTCGAATCGTAAATAAGAATCAGATTGTCCAGTTTCTGGTGCCCGCAAAAAGCAGCTGCCTCGGAGGCAATGCCTTCCTGCATGCAGCCGTCCCCTGCGAGACAGACGATTTTGTGGTTAAAAATCGCATGCTCCTTCGTGTTGAATCGGGCCTCGGCCATTTTCGCCGCAACCGCCATTCCAACGGCGTTCCCAACGCCCTGGCCCAATGGACCGGTGGTTGCCTCGACACCAGGGGTATCACCGAATTCCGGGTGTCCCGGGGTTTTGCTATGGAGCTGCCGGAAATTCTTGATTTCCTCGATCGACAGGTCATATCCGGCGAGATGCAGCCAACCGTAGAGGAACATGCTCCCATGGCCAGCGGACAGAACGAAGCGGTCACGGTTGATCCAACTCGGGTCTTCGGGAAAATAACTGAGCTCGCGTCCGAAGAGGACCGCTCCGACCTCAGCGCAACCAAGCGGCAAACCAAGGTGGCCGGAAGCTGCCGCCTGAACAGCGTCCATTGCCAGGCCGCGTGCCTGCGTTGCAGCCTGAGAGAGAATTTTTGTGTCTAGTGGCATTGGGGATATTCCTTTGACGAACAATCTGTTGGTGGGTTCGTTATATACGACTGGACGAACTGACCTTAAAAAAAGAGAGAAATCCAGAGAAGTTTTTGCTGGTCAGAAATCTCCTATGGGCGTAAGTAAACGGCCCTTTTCCGAATGCCATGAATCAACCGTGCCTCCGAATAGGATTACCTTCGGGTAGTCTGCAAGAGTCGACACTCGATCTCTTCGCCAAAGCCGGCTATCAGATTACAGGCTCAAAAAGGTCCTACAAACCGGCCGTCGACGACCCTGAACTGGAGATCAGGCTCCTGCGAGCGCAGGAAATCAGCCGATATGTCGAGCATGGCTTCCTGGATTGCGGAATTACCGGCAAGGATTGGATCGAAGAGAATAACTCCGACGTCGAACTGATCGAGAAACTCGAGTACAGCAAGTCCACTTCAAATCCTACGCGCTGGGTACTGGTCGTGCCCGGGAGTTCCTCGATCCAATCGGTACAAGATCTGGACGGAAAGCGAATCGCAACCGAGGCGGTCGGCCTAACGACCCGATTTCTGGAGTCCAGAGGCGTGAAAGCGAGGGTTGAATTCAGCTGGGGTTCAACCGAGGTGAAAGTGCCTGAACTAGTCGACGCCATCGTCGACATTACTGAGACTGGCACCTCTTTGGCAGCCAACAACCTGCGGATCGTCGAAGTAATCACTGAATCGTATCCGCAAATAATCGGCAATCGTGCGTCGATGAGGGATGCTTGGAAGCACAACAAGATCCAACGGCTGGTGTTGCTGTTGAAAGGGGCGCTGAACGCCCGCGACAAGGTCGGACTCAAGATGAACCTCGAGGAATACAAGCTGAAGGGTCTCCTGGAAAAGCTCCCGGCTCTGCGGAATCCGACTGTAGCTCCGCTCGCACAGCCGGGATGGGTCGCTATCGAAACCGTCATTGACGAGAAAGTGGTTCGTGAAATTATCCCGGAGCTGAAAGACTTGGGAGCCGAAGGGATTATCGAGTATCCATTGAATAAAGTTGTTTATTAGGTATCAATTCACCACCGGCGGCTGGTCCGGGGATTTTTTTTCCAGCATTGAACGGTCAAAATATGGGCTCACTGAAAAAGAGAAGAAAAGCCAAAATCGCCAAGCATAAGCGCCGCAAACGCATGAAGGAAAACCGTCATAAGAAGCGTTTGCGATACAAGTCCTAAGTCCTAGATTAGCTTCATGAGTACCTGGAGGCCGGCACGCCTGCTGCTGTGCGTCGGAGCAAGTGTCGGCACATCGCTGGGCGTCTTTCTGACAACAGGAGAAGCCGAACAGGTGCTTCCTGTCGTGGTGGCGTCCAAGGTGAACCCTATGCCCAGATACAGAAGTCTGGAAGACACGTTCTATGCGGACATCCGTCCTGCGACGCCGGAACAGCAGTTGCCAAAGAGTCTCGAAAAAAAGGCGGATGCGCAGGCCTCTTACATGGAGGGACTTCTGCTGGAAGAAGAGGGAGACTACGAGGAGGCTTTGGCAGCCTATAGCAGGTCCTTGCAACTTGACCCGGGCGGCAATCCGCAGTTGGGGGTCCGCATCGCTCACGATTACGCGAAGCGGGGAGATGTCGCGAGCGGAATCGATGTTCTCAAAGACCTGGTCAAGGCGCGCCCAAACGAACCTTTGGCTTACCTTAATCTCGCGTATTTCTATCTCAAACAACTGAAAAAACCTGAGCTGGCGGTCAGGTACGCGCAACGGGCCGTAGAAGTTGATCCGAAGAACTTCACCGGGTACCAGACACTTTTCGAAGTCTACCTGGCGCTGAAGCAAAAGAAGGATGCCGAGGCCACGCTAATCAAGGCGCAAAAACTGGAAAGTAACGACCCGAACTTCTGGCTTAGTCTGGTCGATCTTACGATCCAGTTGTACAGCGACAATCAGGGGAGCTTCCCTGCCCAGCGAGTAGCGGCGGTAGAACCTCTGTTGAAAAAGGCCGCCGGTTACGCCGGGAACGACGGAAATGTTTACGCCAAGATCGCCGATGATTATGTCCTGACCGACCAAGTGGCCAGCGCAATTCCTTTTTATCTGCGAACTCTCGAGTTGAACAAAGACAACGCGGATGTGCGTTACAAACTGGCGCAGAGCTTTCTGAAAACGGGCCAGCGCGACCAGGCGATTCGCAGCTTGGAGGAGATGCTGAAAGCAAATCCGCTAAAATTCGAAATCTACGAATTCCTCGCTCGCCTGTATGAAGAAGCCGGAAACAAGGAGCGAGCGCTTGCGAACTACGAGCAAGCCCTCTTGCTAGCACCCAACCAGCCGGAAAATTACCTGCACACCGCCGGCGTCGAACTCGAGCTGAAACAATACGATCGCGCGATCGGCACCTTGGAAGAAGCAAGACGCCGGTTCGCAATTCCGCAGATCACGTACAGTCTCGCGATCGCTCTCTCAACCGCCAAGCGTTACTCAGAAGCTCTGCCGATTTTCGAAGCGGCGTTGCAGGACGCAAAGTCGACCCAGGAGGAGCTTCTCGACGGAAGTTTCTATTTCAACTATGGCGCAACGGCAGAACAGGCCGGCCTGGTTGAGAAGGCTGCAACACTGCTTAAGCAATCGATTGAACTCGATCCATCAAAGGCAGCCCAAGCCTATAACTATCTGGGCTACATGTGGGTTGACCGAAATATGAACCTGGACGAAGCCGGTTCGATGATTAAAAAGGCGCTCGAAATAGAACCCGAAAACGGCGCATATCTTGATAGCCTGGGTTGGTTCTACTTCAAGAAAAGTGATTTTGTGAGAGCTCTCACCGAGCTTTTGCATGCCGCTGATCTGATTGATCCGCCGGATCCTGTCGTTTACGAGCATATCGGAGATACTTACCGGTCGCTCAGTAACGGTCCGCAGGCTCTGAGTTACTGGCAAAAGGCCCTTACGCTGGATCCGCAAAACCAAACTCTCACGTCCAAAATCGACCAGGTGAAGTCGAAAATGACTTCCAATCCAACGAATTCTCCCCCTCCCTTGTTGCCTGTCCCGTCTGCGACTTCAACTCCTACTCCGGAATCAACGCCTGCGCAGCCATAGCCTAGGAGATCGCTCACTCTGCAGGGTTAGGCAGGCTGCAATTCCGGGTCGCGCCTGACAAGAAACGGCTCCACACGCGCATAAACCTTCGGCGGCACCAAAGCAACGACGCTTACGTAGGAATCCTCGTAACCCACGTCGATCACAAGACTCGTCCGGTGGAGGAGGGAAAGAAGATCCGTACGATCCAGAGGCAACGCGAGCTCCACTTTGGATACGCGATCCGCCAGCAGATCCGCCATTCGATGCAGAAGCTCCTTCAGTCCTTCCCCGGAGCGCACGGAAACAAACGCTCCATCGGGGAAGTGAAGCCTGAGAGTGTGCAACGTCGACTCATCTTTCACCAGGTCGACTTTGTTCAGAACGGTGATCATCCGCTTCGCGTCAGCGCCCAATTCCTCCAGCACACGCATCGTCGTTTGATAAAAATTGAATACTTGCGGGTGACTTGCATCCAGGACGTGAATCAGGAAATCCGAAAGTACAGCCTCTTCCAAGGTTGCTTTGAATGCTTCGACCAGGCGGTGTGGCAAATTCCTGACAAATCCTACCGTGTCGGTCAGGAGCAAGCTCTGGCCAGACGGAAGAATTACACGACGGGTTGTGGTATCGAGCGTCGCGAATAGCTTGTCTTCAACGAGCACATTCGCCCCCGTAAGCTTGTTCAAAAGAGCCGACTTACCGACGTTCGTGTAGCCGACGATTGCGGCACCCGGAAGAGGCAGACGCTGCCTCTGTTTGCGCTGCGTGGCCCGACGCAGGCGAACGAGTTGAAGATCGCTTTTCAAACGAACAATTTGCTCACGAACCAGCCGGCGGTCTGTCTCCAGCTGCGTTTCACCTTCCCCCTTTCCGCCCAAACCTCCGCCTTGACGGCTAAGATGGCTCCAAGCCCGGGTTAGTCGCGGCAGCGAGTATTCCATTTGAGCCAGTTCCACCTGCAGGCGAGCCTCTTTGGTTCGAGCCCTCCGGGCGAAAATATCGAGAATCACTTCCTCCCTGTCAATGACAGCCATTCCCGTCAAGGCCTCCCAGTTGCGTTGCTGGGCCGGACTCAGCCCGTTATCGAAAATGATGACGTCTATCCCAAGTTGCTTCGCTCGTTCGAATATCTCTTCCGCCTTTCCGGACCCGACCAGGTAGCGCGCATTGCGCTCCTGAACCCGGACCAGCAAACGTTCGATCACGGGAATCTCCAGGGTGTCGACGAGAGAACCCAGTTCCACTAAAAGGCTCTCAGATTCTTCCTTTTGCTCTGCCTCCTTGTAGACGCCGATCAATAACGCTCTTTTCGATTTCTCTTTGATATCGAACATCAGCTATTTTTTGAAAAACGCCGTGACAGCATCGGCGACTAGTTCGATCTCGCTGTCGGTTAACTCCGGAAAGATGGGTAACGCAAGAACCTGTTGGGCCGCGGCTTCAGATTCCGGAAAGGGACCTGCATGCAGGTACGCAAAACATTTCTGACGATGCAGCGGGACAGGGTAGTAGATCTCTGTTCCGATGCCGGAACCTTTCAAGTGTTCGCGCAATTCGTCACGCCTGACCGCGCGGACAACAAACTGCTGATAAATGTGTCCTCGATCACCCAGCTGTTCGACATACGGTTCATCAGGCAGCCGGAGTTCCGGCGCAAGATTCGCAAATTCATTCCTGTAGTGTTGCCCGATCGCCCACCGCCGTTTGGACCAATCCGCCAGATGTGGCAATTTTTTCAGAAGGATCGCCGCCTGCAGAGCATCCAGACGAAAGTTCCCACCCACAAATTCGTGATAATATTTCGGTTCCATCCCGTGATTTCGAAGGACCTTCATGCGGTCCCCTATCCGATCGTCCCTGGTGATTGCCATTCCGGCATCTCCAAACGCACCGAGGTTCTTTGTTGGATAGAAGCTGAAATAGCCGAATTCTCCAATGCCTCCTGCCGGTTTCGTCCCTGTCTTGGAAGGGTATTCGGCGCCGATCGCCTGGGCCGCGTCTTCGATCACGGGCACGCCGTAATGCGCACAAATCGCTTGAATTTCGTCCATCGCACAGCAGAGGCCAAACAGATGGACAGGAATCACTCCTTTCACCTGAAGTCCGCCTCGCGTCCGAATTACTCCACCGTCAGCCGTGCATTTATGGGCGAAGAGTTCCTCTAAGCTCGTCGGCGACAAATTAAAGCTACCCGGATCAATATCGACAAAAATCGGCGTTGCTCCTAAGCGGGCAATACAACCCGCGGTCGAAAAAAAGGTAAAAGGCGTTGTCACCACGGCGTCCCCGGGGCCGATCCCCAGGGCCATCAAAAGCAGGAGCTGAGAATCGGTACCGGAGGAGGTTCCCACGGCGTGGCCCGCTTTACACATCGAAGCAATTTCACGCTCCAACGACTCAACCTTAGCTCCAAGAATAAAAGCTTGAGCATCGCAGACCGCGGCTATCTCATCTAATATTTCCTCACGTAGAGGAAGAAATTGCTTCTTAAGATCGAAAAAGGGTACTTTGGTCACTCGCCTGGCGGACAATATCCGATGCCGATTGGCGCTCTGCAAACCAAATTGAGAGACGGTCACCCAGGCCAGTTTCTTCCGAAAAATACAGCCGTCGAGGTAGCTTTTTACGAACTAAACTGCATATAAGGATACTATGAGACATCTAGCGTTAATAATCATTCTCTCCTTTGGCACATCGCTTGCGGTGCGAGCCCAAGATCAAGATCAGAATCCGGTGGAAAAGACTGGCCAGACCGTTGAGAAAGCTGCGAAAAAGACGGGTCAAACAGTTGAGCATGGCGCAAAGGCAACCGGCGAGACTGTCAAGCATGGTACGCAGGCCACTGAACGGACGATTGGCAAGGGGTTGAAGAAGACGGGAAATACATTAGAAAAAGCGGGCCACGGTACAACCGGTACTTCGACGCATCATGCCAGAAAGAAACAAAGCACGGCGAAAGCAAGCCCTTCTCCTTCGCCGAAACCTGAAGCCTCACCGGTGGCCTCACCTTCTCCTGCCGTAGAATCGACACCGGTCCCCGCACCGACGCCGGCCCCGACCCCGGAATCAACACCGATGCCAGCCCCGGCAGCTCCCACGCCAACTCCCAGTCGGTAAGATTGCTTCGGCAGGGATAGCGCTACCGCTAGTGTCCTGTCCCCGAAATAGCAGGTCTGGGCGACACTAGTGTCCTGCCGGTACCAGTCTGTTAGCCGCAGATTTCGCCACGGAGGTCATAGACTTGGGTGCCGACAATTCGGACTTGCACAAATTCTCCAACGGGAGCGCTGCTTGTCAGCAAGACTCGAGTGTCTACTTCAGGCGCGTCTCCCGCACTGCGCGCAACCAGCGGCTGTTCGACCAGCGCCTTGATCTCTGTCCCGACCATGGCATGCGCAAGTTGGCTGGCAATCTTTTGCTGCAAGCACATCGCGCGGCGATAACGCGCGTTCTTTGTCGCAGCAGGCAACTGTCCGCCCATCTTCCCGGCGCGCGATCCTTCCTCCTGGGAGTACGTGAATATTCCCAGACGCTCAAATCGGATTCGTTCGATTAACTCGAGCAGCGATTCAAAATGCTTCTCTGTCTCGCCCGGGAACCCGACGATGAACGTAGTCCGCAGTTTGATACCCGGGATTGTCGCGCGAAGCGCTTGAATCAGATCTTCGATCTGCTGCCGCGAGGTCTCCCGCCGCATCAGCTGCAGCATTTCGTCGTCGATATGTTGCAAAGGCATGTCTACGTACTTCACCACTTTCGAACTGGAGGCGATCGCTTCCATCAACTCCGCACTCCAATGCGCCGGGTGCGTGTAGAGAAGGCGCACCCAGAAATCTCCCGGGATTTCCTCAATCCGCTCCAGCAACCGGGTCAAGGTCGGACCGCGCGCAGAATCAATCGGTTGGCGAGGCCCGGCTTTCTGTTTCCAGAGATCCATCCCGTAGTATGTCGTGTCCTGGCTGATCAGGTTTATCTCCTTAACCCCTTCTTCAACAAGATGGCGAATCTCGGCCTCCACCGATTCGATCGGCCTGCTTCGATGCCTGCCCCGCATCTGGGGAATCACGCAGAAACTGCACGGGTGATTGCATCCTTCGGCAATTTTCAAGTAGGCAAAATGCCTCGGCGTCAATCGAAATCGCGGCGTGGTGTAATCCGGTATGTACCGAGACTTGGGCGTGACAAAATTCAACGGCACCGCGGCTGTTCCCTGCCGCCCGACAACCTTCCGAACGATTTCACCGGCCTGAGAGATTTGATCGAGTCCCATGAACGCGTCCACTTCCGGAATTTCGTTCACGAGCTCAGCAGCAAACCTTTGTGACATGCAGCCGCTGACGACGAGTTTCTGGCCGTGCCGTTTTCGTAAGCCGCGCGCCTGATGAGCGTCTAATATCGCGTCGATTGATTCCTCTTTGGCCGAATCGATAAAAGCGCAGGTATTGACGATGACTACATCTGCCTCTTCGGCGTTCGCCGTCACCTCCATCCCGTGTGCCATAATATCGCCCAACATAATCTCGGCATCGACAAGGTTTTTGGCGCATCCGAGGCTGATCATCCCCACCTTTACGGCAGGGGGCAGCCGCAAGACATCGGCGGCAGACAGCGGACGACTAGAAGATTCAATTACCCATTTGATCAATCGATCACTATATCACCGGAGTTACCCGGGACAAGCTGCCCATCCTCTCGCACCTCAACGGCCCCTTTGTCCAGGACATGCACCCAGAACCGTTTTCCCTCGACCACAATCGGCCGACTCTCCGGCGCGGCGAACCCCTCAAATACCGGTTGAGTACCCTCTTCATCCTTCGTCACTCTGACATAAGTCCGTCTGATGGCCCGCACCTCCAACTTCCTTTCCGGGAGGGTCGAGGGAGTCGTTCGGAGTGGCGTGTCGATCGGAGTCCCGGACTGAGACGCACTCGCCGGGAGCGCGCGTCTCACTTCCATCCCGCGTTCGGTCGGCGCCGGGGTCGCATCCGCTTTCCCATCCTGTTGCTGGAACGCTGCCGGAGAGGCAACCGCGACGCTCTCCCCAGAAGGAGATTTAGTCGCGGAAGACTGAGACAGCGTTGTGCCCCCCGTTTTGGGCGGCGCTACCGCCGGTTGGCTGGGTTTATTGGCGTCGCCCGAAAAATTCGTTCCTGTCACCCTTGGGATGTTGAGAGCCAGGTATGAAAACAGCGGAACCCCTACCAGCACGATCAAAACAAGGACCACCACCACCGCCGGGGGAACTCGAAACCCTTTTGGCTGGATTCTTTGCGTCCATCGCGGTTGCTGGGCATTGTAGGGGGGCGTCGATCTTAAATACTGATAATCCCCCATCGAAATCGCCGGGGAGATCCGGAAGCCATCCAATTCTTCCTGGATGTCGAGCCCAAGAAACCTGGCGTATTTCGCCAGGAAGCTTTTCGCGTAGGTCAGATTGGGAAAGTGAGCATATTCATCCGCCTCGAGATCGATTATGCGGTCCGGCCGAATCTTCGTGCGCTCGGCTACATCCTCGATCTCGAGCTTCCTGGCAAGTCGTGCCTGCTGTAATCTCCTTCCAACCGATTCCACCATCTCTACAAACTCGTTTTAAACCACACCGTACAATCTAATCAGCGGAAACTTTCCGGTGCTTCAATGACGTTTACACGAAGGCGTCCAAATCCACCAAAATCTCGCGCGGTTTTGCTCCGTCACCGGGACCTAAAATGCCTCTGCGCTCCAGGATATCGACCACCCGCGCAGCGCGTGTGTAGCCGAGGCGGAGGCGCCGTTGCAGCATCGAAGTGGACGCCCGCTTCTCCTGACGAATAATTTCAAGGCATTTCTCAACAAGCATCTCATCCTCTTCGCTTACCTCCTCTTCCACTTGCGCTGAGGAATCGAGCTGATTCTGGATCGACGGATCGAAGGCAGGCGTGCCCTGGGCCGAAACGAACTCCACTAGATGCCGAATCTCGTCGTCCGTTACGAGAACACCCTGGGAGCGGATAAGCCGTGAAGTCCCTGGTGGACGATAAAACATATCTCCCTGTCCCAAGAGACGCTCAGCGCCATTTTCGTCCAGGATCACCCGGCTATCCAGCGCGGATGCCACCTGAAAAGCGATGCGGGTCGGAATATTTGCTTTAATGACTCCGGTAACGACGTCCGCTCGAGGCGTTTGCGTCGCAACAATCATATGGATTCCAGCCGCTCTGGCCATCTGCGTGATTCGAGCAATTGCGCTCTCCACGTCGGCCGGCGCGGTTTGCATCAGGTCCGCCAGTTCGTCAATGATCACCACGATGTAGTGCATGTGTTCCGGAATAACCAGATCATCATCCCTCGCCACCACAATCGTGGGAGTCTCTGATTCCTTGGACAGACTACCAGCGTCGCCGGGTTCCTCGTTCTCGTTTGCGAGATCCAGTTCCCGTTGCGATTTCGGTTTCGGCCGAGCATTAAATCCAGACACGTTCCGAACGCCGACTTTCGCAAAAATCTTGTAGCGATTCTCCATTTCGTTCACGACCCACCGAAGCGCCAGCAACACCTTCTTCGGATCGGTTACCACAGGCATCACAAGATGTGGAAGAGCATTGTACATCTGCATCTCAACCACTTTCGGGTCAATCATGACAAAGCGCAGCTCATCCGGGTTGAACCGGAACAAAATGCTGGCGATGATGGCGTTGATGCAAACGCTCTTGCCGCTGCCGGTGGTCCCCGCCACCAATCCGTGCGGCATTTGCGCGAGGTCGCCTAAGATGATTTTGCCGTAAACATCTTTTCCCAGCACAATCGGAATCCGATGTTTGGTTTGCATCCATTCGTCGGATTCCAATATCTCTCGGAGCGTGACTTTGACTTTTTTCGAATTCGCAATTTCGATTCCGACCGTATCCTTTCCCGGGATCGGCGCCAGAATGTTAATCCGTTCTGCCCTCGTTGCCCTTGCAAGATCGCGCTCCAGGCTCGAGATCTTGTCCACTCGCACTCCTCGCGCGGGGTAAACTTCGTACCTGGTTATCGTCGGTCCCCGGGTGATATCTCCGGGGCTCGCTTCGATATTAAACTGCTTGAGAGTGTCTATCAGGACATGCTGAATCAGCTTCAATTCTGAGGGATCTGCCGCCTTTCGCCCCTCCAGGTCTATCGGCTCCAACAACTTCACCGAGGGAAGCACATAGTTTTCGATATGCTGTCCGGCGATTGCCAGAACCTGCTCCTTGTCACGTCCTTTCCCTTTTAATTCCGCAAGCGACGGCTTCGATTTGTCCAGAAGAGAGGCGGATGAGTCGATAATTCTGGGCTCGGGATAAACGGCTGTCTCAGCCTCCGACTCTTCGGGCAGAAATCCTTTTTTCTTCAGTTCCTTCTCATGCTTGCGGATTTCTCTCTCAATCTTTTTCTGGTTCGCCTCCAGGCGTTCTCTTTCATTGGAGGCCTGCATTCGGCGCCGCTCCGATTCCTCGACCATCCGCCGGAAAAAGTCTCTGGTGCTCTGGATGGTATGTTTGATCAAATAGACCGGCCGAATCCCGGTTAACCAGATGAGACTAATGAGGTAGATCACCGAGAGCGAAATGATGGACCCGACCTCTCCAAGCATATTCAAGAGGAGGGCTCCGAGCCAGTAACCTGCCCATCCTCCAGGACCCATGATATTGAAATCATGTCTCCAGGTGTGCAGAAACCAAGGCTGCAAATGCGCCACGGCCGCTCCGGTGATGACAAACACGACGGCCCACGGCAGACGTCTCAAGATTCGAAATCCGGGCAGAAACAGCTTCGCGCCGCCGAAGCCCAGAAGAACGGTCGCGATCAGATAGGATGCGCTACCGAGCGTCAGATAAAGAAATCCCGCGATGACAGCTCCTGTCGGTCCGATAAAATTCTGCGCCGGACTATTAGGGGGACTGATCGAGCTGAACCACACCCAGGAAGGAACATCCTTTGGCGTGTAGGAAATCAACGCCAGGAACAGAACCGTCCCGACGCCGAGCAACACCAGACCCATCACTTCATTCCACGCGTTATGCTTTCGCGACTGCGGCATGTCAGCTCCCAGTGTAATTCCTCGTTGTGGGCTTTCAATCCCGAACCGCTCTATTTGCGCGCGGCGGGTGAATACGTTTCCAAAAAGCGTTTTAGCCGAACGAGCTCCGGGCAGGTTATTTCTATTGACGGCACTCCCTGGGGCCGGTAGCGTCGATTCTTTTGCGATCCTTAGACGCAAATATGCAAGTTGATTGCTTGACGTTTCATCCCTTGTACATGGAGAGAATTTGGGGCGGTCGCAAACTGCAAGCCTATTTCGACCGCGTACTTCCAGGCCAGAATCGGATTGGCGAATCTTGGGAGCTGGTCGATCGCGAGGATGTGCAGAGTATCGTTTCCGGGACTAAATATCGCGGAGCTTCTCTGCACGAAATCTGGACTAACTATCGGCAGGAGATTTTCGGCGAGGGGTACAACCACGCGCGTTTTCCGATTCTTGTAAAGATCCTCGATGCCTCCGACACCCTCTCGCTCCAAGTTCATCCGGGGCAGCCAGGGACAATCGATGTTCTGGCCGAGCCAAAGGCCGAGTTCTGGTATTTTGTCGCCACAGAAGAAGGAGCCGGTATTTACGTCGGTTTGCAGCACGGGGTCCGCAGAAGTGATTTCGAATCGGCCCTCGCATCCGGTAGAGTTTTGAACCTTTTGCATCGGATTCCGACCCATCCAGACAGTTCTATTTCCATCCCCGGCGGGCGGCTCCACGCGATCGAAGCGGGCAATCTGATGTTCGAGATTCAGCAGAACAGCGATACGACCTATCGTGTGTTCGATTGGAACAGGCTCGGCCTGGACGGCAAGCCGAGGCAACTGCACATTGAAGAATCTCTCAAATGCATCGATTTTGAGGACTTTGAGCCGTCTCTAAATAAATCCCAAATGGAAACCCTGGTTGCTTGCGATTGGTTTCGCATCGACCGGTGGTTCCTGAATCACGGCCGTCAAGCCAACACCGAACCGAAGTTCTCGATTTTTCAAGTTGTCACCGGAACAGTCTCGTTCGGCGCCCGCTTTTTCCGGCGAGGGGACTTGTTCCTGGTTCCCGCCGGTAGCCATAAGGGCTCAGTCACACCGCACGACGGCACGGCCACAGTTCTCCGCACCACCCTATAGACGATTATCGAGATCCTGTCCCAGGCGCGCTGCCTGCGTTTCCACCCTGATTGGCCATCTTCGCGTACGATTGTGATTGCGGCTCCGCCTCACCGTGATAAACGAGAATTTGGCAGCCGGAGCTGTCTTGCCAAAATTGACGATGCTGACAATCCACACTACGATCGGCTTGTGAAAAATTTCACAAAGTTAGCTCTGCACGGAATGGGCGCAGCCAAGCTGCAGAGAGCCGTCGAGCTGATTAACCCCCATCTTTACACTGTCGAGGAACGAATTCGCGAACAAGCCAAGGCATTCGATCCGGCAATCGAAGGCTACTTCCAGTACGCATGCGGAAGCAGCGGAAAACGCCTTCGCCCGGCTCTCACCTTGCTATCGGGTGCGGCTACCGGGACCGTGTGCACCAGTCACGTAGATTTGGCTGTTATTGTGGAACTCATCCATCTGGCAACTCTGGTGCATGACGATATCATGGACGGAGCCGATATTCGGCGCGACCAGGCGACCGTCAATGCAAAATGGGGCAACACGTTAGCGGTCCTGCTCGGAGATTGTTTGTTCGCTCATGCCCTGAAGCTCGCAGCCTCATTTCCAAACAACGCGATCTGTCGCCAGATCGCTCATGCAGCCAAAAACGTTTGCTCCGGTGAAATTATCCAGACCCAACGACGTTTCGATCTGAACCTGACTATCGACGAATACTTTCAGGTGATCGAGATGAAGACCGCCTCGTTGTTCGCCGTTGCGACGGAACTCGGGGCCTTTATCAGCGAGGCTAGCCCCGAAGTGATTACTGCAATGAAGTCTTACGGCTTTAAACTCGGAACCGCTTACCAGATTTACGATGATTGCCTGGACATCGCCGGCACAGAGGAAAAAGCAGGCAAAACCCTCGGGTCAGATCTTCGGAAAGGAAAACTCACTCTCCCGGTCCTCTACCTGTTGCAAATGGTCGAACCGGACGAACACCATCGTTTCAGCGAAGTATTGCTGCGCGTCAACGCGGACGAGCTGGATGGGCTGGCTGAAGAAGTCATCAGACGAGGCGCGCTTCGCCGGGCGGTCGATACCACGAAGCGGCTGGTCGAAGAAGCGCAGTCAGAACTGCAGAGGACGCCCGTCAACAAATATTCGCTGGCGATGGAGGATATTGGCGATTTCCTGTCGAATATCGTTGACCAGTTTGCCGTTGCTGCCTAACAGTTTCCACGCATGTTTGTTATTTCATGCGCGGCCTGACCATACGCGAACTACCGGATCAACAAAAACCCCGCGAAAAGCTTCTCCAGCGAGGCGTTGATTCCCTGACGGATGCCGAGATTCTGGCGATCCTTCTTCGGACTGGCGTACGGGGTTGCAACGTTGTCGAGCTGGCCGAAAAACTCCTCCACAAATATGGAACTCTCGCTCATCTCTCCCGTTGTCCCATTGCCGAATTATCCAGCTTTAAGGGTGTCGGCTCGGTCAAAGCTTTACACCTGGCCGCCGCATTCGGGCTCGGAACACGATTAGCCGCAGAGCAAGCCGTTTCAGAACCGCTCAATCATCCCGAGGCCATCTACCAGCTCCTCGGGACCGAGATGCGTCTGCTCGACCGCGAGTCGCTTCGCGTGGTTTTGCTGGACACACGTTTTCGCCTGATCGCGATCAGCGAGGTTTCAAAAGGAACACTGAACGAAAGCCTTGCTCACCCCCGCGAAATCTTTAAGCCCGCAATCAGCCATTCGGCTTACGCCTTTGTCCTGGTTCACAACCATCCATCCGGCGACCCCGCACCGAGTGACGTCGATATCCGGCTGACACGACGCGTTGCCGAATGCGCTCGCACGCTTCAGATCCAGTTTCTGGATCATCTCGTCGTCGGTTCACCGCAACAGGATCGGCCCGGGTACTTCAGTTTCAAAGAGGCCGGAATTCTAGCCTGAAGAATGGTTCCGGCACCGCCCTTCCCGTTTGTAAAGAGTTCTACGCCATTTGCGGTTCGATTAAACTAATTAACCCAAGAGTTCGCTCTTCATCTCCACCTGCAGGCCTTTTCCTCCTGAACTCCTGCAACTCCTGAACTCCTGTCTTCTGGCACCTTCTCCGTCTAAGCCTCTACCGCGTTTGCATCCTGCGCGCCACGGTAAGAGGATCCAATCTGTTCTTTCGTGTATTCGATGAATCGATGGACAAGGGGCTCGGACGGCTCTTTCCGCCAGGCCACACCGTAGCGGATCTTCTGACCGGATGGGCGGAGGGGGATGAATTTTACTCCAGGCGCCGGTTGCCGGCAGATGTGCTCACCAAATATCGAGATGCCGAAGCCCGCGGCGACATACTGGACCCCGGTCCTCGCGCGATCGACTTCTTGCACAACCTTCGGCGTAAATCCGGCCCCCTGACAAAGGCGCGCCAGCCAGGAGCGGTAGTTGGGCGCATTTTCTCGCGAAGTCAGAATGAAACCCTCGCCTTTCAGTTGCTGCAGCCGGAGGGAAGGACGGTTCGCTAGCGGGTGATCGCTCGGGACACCGACCAGCGGATCTTCTTCTGCGATGCATTCCACTTGCAGCCCAGCCGGCGGTTTTCCATCGATCGCACCGACTACCCCCAGATCCAACCGGTGCGTTATCAGAGCCTCCAGCTGCGCCGACGGAACCATCTCCGTCAGTGTGACTTCAACATCCGGATACTTGTGGCGGAAACGCCTCAGCACCGGAGGCATCCACTCGTGGCTCTGGGCGCCGATAAATCCGATCGCCAGATGACCTGTCTCCGCCCGACCGATTCTGCGCGTCTGTCTGGCGATTTCTTCGAGATCGAAAAGGATCTTTTTTGCTCCCTGCAAAAACGTGCGACCTGCACCGGTCAATTCAACGCGCCGGCTGTTCCGTTCCAATAAGGTCACACCAACGGAATCCTCCAGAAACCGGATTTGCGCGCTCACGGCTGACTGCGCCACATGCAACACGGCCGCGGCACGGGTAAAACTGAGCTCCTGCGCGACGGCAATGAAGTAGCGCAAATGACGGATTTCCATAGCTCAAGCAGCCCGCATACCTATCAGTTTTGCAGATTCCAGCCAGCATAACAAGCTATTTTCCTTATCGCTTATTGCCCTTACAGTGCCGTTGATATGAAATTATCGATCGCGGCGCCCACCACCTCTTCCGATTCGGGGCTCTCGGCGCTTTCGTTGAAGCGATTAGAGTCGAGATCCGATGTCCTTTCGAGCCTCCGGCGTGCTCCGCTTTCACGGCCAAAGAGCGAACCGGCCAACAAATGGATCGCGTTAGCAGTGATCCTGGTCGGTCCGTTCCTGGGCGTCATCGACTTTTTTATCGCTAATATCGGGGTTCCCTCTATTCGCACCTCTTTGGGCGCCTCATTCAGCGAAATCGAACTCGTCATCGCCGGCTACGGTCTAACCTACGCCGTTTGCTTGATCACCGGCGGACGCCTCGGGGACATTTACGGAAGAAAGGTGATATTCATCCTCGGAATGGCCGGGTTCACTTTGACTTCGGCCCTCTGCGGACTGGCACCAACCGCGAGTTGGTTAATCTTCTGGAGGCTCGTTCAGGGCTGCGCGGCTGCGGCCATGTTCCCGCAAGCGCTTTCATTTATTCAAGTTAATTTCAGCGGCTCGACCAAGCGAGTCGCCTTCAGTCTCTATGGTGCGATGATCGGTTTTGGATCGATCGTGGGGCAGTTGCTCGGAGGATTTCTGATCCATGCCAATTTGTTTCAACTTGGCTGGCGCCCAATCTTCTTGATCAATCTGCCGATCGGGATCATTACCATCGTCTGCGCTTCTTTCGTGCTTAAGGAATCGCGCGCGCCGGCGGCGCCTAAACTGGATCTAGGCGGCGTTGGGATACTGACCGTTGGCCTCGCTCTGTTTTCTTATCCTTTCATGGAAGGACAGGAGCGTGGATGGCCTCTCTGGGCATGGGCGTCTTTGCTCGCCTCGTTTCCTGTCTTGTGGGCCTTCTGGCTTTTCGAACGTCGCCAATCCGCGGAAAATCGCTCTCCTCTCGTTGAGCCGCGGTTGTTTCGAGACAAAGGCTTTGTCGTCGGGTTAATCGTGACCTGTATCTACTTCGCGGGCCATAGCTCCATGCTCCTGGTTTTAAGCCTGTATCTACAATTCAGTCTCGGTCTGAACCCGATGTACGCAGGGTTCGCCCTTGTGCCATTTTCGTTCGCGTTCCTGCTCGGTTCAGCTGTCTCGGGCAAGATCAACGGCTATCTCGGGCGTCGTTCACTTCATCTCGGTGTCGCCGTCCTCGTGATCGGAATCGTTGCTCTGGCGTTGCTGGCGGCCCAAGCTCCGGGTCATTTAACGCCGAGTTTCGTCCTGGCCTGTTTCATCTATGGGATCGGGCGCGGTATTGTCACATCGCCCCTCTACAATACGGTGTTGAGCGGTATTCCACTTAAAGACGCGGGCGCCGCATCCGGTGTGACCTCGACGATGCCCCAGTTGGCAAATTCCATCGGCATTGCGCTTATCGGTGCCGTAGTCTTCGGTATGATCCCGAAAAATGGAGCCACCCCTGCCGATTACGCTCACGGCTTTATCGTTTCCTCCTTCATCAACCTGGTGATGCTTGGCGCAGCGGCCGGCCTGATCTTTCTGATCCCAAAAAGCCGGGGTCGCGATCTGCCGGGACATGCGGTGGTGGAAGGCTGATCCGAACGTTAGTGTCCTGTCCCGAAACGGCGATACGCTTCGCCTCCGCTCGCCAGCCTTTTTGTTTGATCATTCGCAAAGTGTCGTTTACAAACGGCACCTTTATGACCAATTCCCAGGCAGATGGTCAAAAATATCCAAAAGCAAATCGAAAATACCTACTAGTAATTTGTTGCGATCAAGATGGGCCGTCTACAAGGCGCGAGGGGAGCATATCGGGGACAGGACAGTAGCTCGTGGAGGTTTGGTGATACGACGCGACCCAGAGCCCGTTCCCCTTGCGTCCGGTCGCGGCGCGCGAGAAGGGGATTTTTCCTTGCTTTTCAAGAACCCAAATGTTGGCTTTTGAGAAGTCGTTTTGTTCCCTTAACAATCCCTTCATGAGGCTTCGGATTCTAGTGCACCGTCTCGCATATAATGGTGATGGCGTTGCGTTCAAAATGGGCCGTCGGCAAGGCGCGAGGAGGGCGCATATCTGGATCGATACGTAACCGACGAGCAACGCGGCCGCCGGCCCATTTTCAACGCAACCCTCCGGGCCGCAGCCAGTTGGCTGTTTTTCCGCGTTGCTCGCTCGACCCGTATGACTCAGATATGGGCGCTTTACCGCCAGTCCGGCTCGGACCGCCTTGAAAAACAGCCAACTGACCTGCGGCGACATCACCATTATATGCGAGACGGTGCACTAGGTCTGCTTTGTGTGGTCTTGCTGCCTTTAAATCTGTTTGCTCAAACGACACTTCCTCCCGCCATGCCGACTCAGGCCACGACCCCGGCAACGACGACCGGGAAAGAATCGCAGTTTGGTCCGTTGCTGCCATTTGCGAGCGGACCGAAAGCCGGGCCAATCCCGGTAGAAATCAACTCGGAGCAGACCCGATTTGAGGGCGGAATTGCCGTGGCGGAAGGAGACGTTGTGGTCCGCTATGCGGACAGCACTATTTATTGTGACTATGCTGAATACAACCCCGACACCCACGAAATTGTGTTGCGGGGCAACGTCCGATTATATCGGGAAAGATACGCGTTCACCGCAGATCGCGCGATCTACAACCTGCAAACCAAACAACTCAAGATGAGCGATTTCGGCGGCCCGAAACAACCATTCCAGGTCATCGGTGACACTCTCGCTTCCTTCCAAGAAAACCAGTACACGATCCTCAACGGGTTTATCACTACCAGCGACTCCTCTAAACCAGACTACCAAATCCGCGCCCGGACAATCCGGATCTATGGCAATGATCGGATCATCCTCTCGAACGTGACCATGTTTGTGGGTAAGACACCAATTTTCTGGTTTCCTTACGTTTACCAGTCCTTAAATGACCAGTTCAGCTATAACCTGGCTCCGGGCTACAATTCGACGTGGGGCGCCTATTTGCTCACCTCACTCACGTTTCCGATTGCCACAAACGTGAGCGGGATTGTTCGCATTGATTTAAGAAGTTCTCGCGGCCCGGCACTCGGTATGGACATTAACTATCACT
This sequence comes from uncultured Verrucomicrobiae bacterium, assembly GCA_963782115.1. Lineage (GTDB taxonomy): Bacteria > Verrucomicrobiota > Verrucomicrobiia > Chthoniobacterales > JAFAMB01 > JAFAMB01. The sequence goes on along the minus strand of CAWAIK010000006.1, from coordinate 56,187 downwards.
TCCGCCAAGAAAGGGAAACCTTTGGGCACCTCCGGATCTATGGAATGTTCGACCAAGAGCCTAATATTAATGAAACCGCCCTTGACCGTGCGCCAATCAGTTCCGGACGGTACCGAATTCAGTACGAATCCAGGACCTACATCACGGACGATCTATCGGCGGTCGTCGATTTTAACAAAATAAGTGATCAGTACTTCCTGCAAGATTTTTACCCCAACATTTTCGCTTACGATCCGCAGCCGGACACCTATTTCGAACTGGTAAAACGCGGCGAGGCCTACACTCTGACGGCGCAGGCTCGTGTTCAATTGGACGACTTCCAGGAAACAGTTGAACGGTTGCCCGAACTGAGCTGGGAGGTCGCGCGAACGCCCCTGTTTAACGGACCGATCTTCTATGAAGCAACGAACAGCGCGTCATGGCTGCATCGTGCCTTTGCTGCACCTACTGGCAACCAGTCCATCGACCTTGCGGCTGGGGCGCTGAATCCCGATTACAGCGTTTTTCGGCTCGATTCCTTCCATCAGTTCACCTTTCCAAAGACCTATTTCGGCTGGCTCTCGGTTGTTCCGAGCGTTGGTTTCCGCGGGACCTACTACAGTAGCACCGGAAGTTTCACCGAATCTGATCCCAGTAATGCGCTCTCCGAGGGGGTGCTGACCGAAAAGGGTGCACGGGTAAGATTTGCGATGAATGCCGGGGCGGAAGCCTCATTCAAGCTCTCAAAAGTTTTCGAAGGTGTACAAGCGAGATGGCTCGGACTGGATGGGCTGCGCCACGTGATCCAGCCTTACGCCGACTTCTCATGGGTGTCCCAACCGACGGTTCGTCCTTCCGACATTCTTCCATTCGACCAATACATTCCGAGTACCAGACTGCAAGCGATCGATTTTCCCCAGTTCAATTCGATCGATTCGCTCGATCGCTGGACGATTCTGCGTCTTGGCATGCGCAACCGACTCGAGACACGCCGGGATACCACAACGGTCAACTGGCTTTCAGTCGACAGTTTTTTTGACGTCGATTTCGACAACCCGCTTGCGCAGCTCGTTCCGCCCTCGATTACGAGCGTTTCCCGTACAACTCCGCTCGCCACTCAAAAGGAACTTTTCTCCAACGTGTTCAACCAGGTCCGATTCCAGCCGGTCCCCTGGGCCTATCTTTCGGTCGATTCGCAAGTTCCTCTCCTGGACAAGGGGTTTTGGGAGGTCAATACCTCCTGTGACTGGACGGTCAATCCGAATGTCGAGGTCCGAGTCGGGCATCAATATCTGCAAAGCAATCCGAATTACGTCGATAGCAGCGAACTCTCCTTTTACACCTACCTGCGGATGAACGACAACTGGGGCTTCAGCATTTACGAAGATTACGAGTTCAAGACCGGCCTGGTGAATCAGCAAACCTATGCCGTCCATCGCGACCTGAGCAGCTGGGTCGGCGCACTTGGACTGAACATCACGAACAATGGTTCAGGTAAACGCCAGATAGCGGTCGTTCTCACGTTCACGCTAAAGGATCTGCCCCGGTTCGGGCTGCCAATCAACCTGAATGTCGGAAACGCCATCGGCGAATAAGGGAGGATTTGCACCCCGCTGCCCGGCGGCCAAACTCGCAAACCGTAGCTGGCGTGAAAAACCTTCTACTCGACAAAAAGCCAAAGCGGGATATGTGAAAGGCTCGTTCACCTAGATAATCCAATGGATATCGCTATTATTGGCTCTGGATATGTCGGCCTCGTGACTGGCGCATGTTTCGCGGATGTAGGACATAGCGTCGTCTGCATCGACAATGACCAAAGAAAGATCGACAGCCTCCAGAGCGGGTATATCCCAATCTACGAGCCCGGCCTGGAGGAAGTCGTTCATCGCAACGTTTCGGCTCACCGATTGCGATTTACGACCACCATTGCCGATGGGGTCGATCACTCTCAAATTGTTTTTATTGCGGTGCCGACGCCTGCTCAACCCGATGGGAGCGTGGATCTCACCTATATCGAGAAGGTTGCGCGCGAGATTGCAGAAGTACTCAAGGAGTACCGGGTGATCGTCGACAAGAGCACCGTGCCCGTCAAGACCGGCGAAAAAGTCGCTGAGACAATTCGGCGATACAACAAGGCCGGAGTCGAATTTGATGTCGTTAGCAATCCTGAATTCCTCCGGGAAGGTTGCGCCGTCGCTGACCTCATGAATCCGGATCGAATCGTGATCGGGTCGAACAGCGACCGTGCGTTAGCCCTGATGAAGAAGGTTTATGAGCCATTCATGGCGCCCATCATCGTGACCGACATTAATAGCGCCGAGTTGATCAAACACGCGGCAAACTCATTTCTGGCGCTGAAGATCTCTTATATCAATGCAATTTCGGCGATCTGCGAAGCGAGCGGTGCGGATGTCGAGCGGGTCGCCGACGGTATCGGTGCCGATAAACGAATTGGCCGCAGCTTTCTGAACGCCGGTCTCGGTTACGGCGGATCCTGTTTCCCCAAGGATGTGGCAGCGTTCATCGCGATCAGCGACCAACTGGGAGTACCGTTTGCCCTTTTGAAGGAAGTTCAACGTGTCAACCAGGCGCAGCTTGAGCGATTTTTGAAGAAGATCAGGGATACGCTCTGGGTCTTGAAGGATAAGCGCATCGCGGTATGGGGACTGACCTTCAAGCCGGATACCGACGATGTGCGCAACTCGATCGCGATCGACCTCGTCAACCATCTGTTGCAAGAAGGCGCTATCGTCCAGGCGTACGATCCCAAAGGAATCGAGAAAGTCTCTGAATTGAATCTGTGCAAGGGTGCGATCCTGGCGAAGTCCGCGATTGAAGCAGCCGAGAATGCCGAGGCCCTGGTTTTGACGACCGAATGGGACGAGTTTCAAGGTGTCGATTTTGAGCAGGTCCGAAAGAGCATGTACACACCGATCATCTTCGATGGGCGTAACCTCTTCGACCCCAGTACTATGAAGGAATTGGGCTTCCGTTATTTCGGAATCGGACGCGCGCGTACGCCTTGATGCGATCGGGCGATCGGCTAATCCATAGCCGCCGGTAGCGCTCGCCGAATGACGCGATTTCAGTAGAATTTCGCCTGAATTGTGGAAGCTTAAAAAGGCTGTCCCGCACCTTTTTCTGCCTCCAGTGTTACGGTCCCGCGGGACGCTGGAGAGGTTCTATGGCAGGCAAAAATCCGCGCCTCTGTTGCTTAAAAGCGCTTCAGCGTTGGGAGACCGGTCGAGAATTCGCTGACGAGGTTCTTCACCAGGCGCTGCAGCGATCGGGGTTGAATAACGTCAACAGGTCCTTTGTTACCGAAACATTCTACGGCGTCATCCGAAACCGGTCTTATCTCGATTTCGTTATCCAGCGGTTCCGTTCCTCTGGACTCGACATGCCGACTCGCCAGGTTCTGCGGTTGGGAGTTTATCAACTCTACAAAATGCGGATCCCGGATCACGCGGCCGTGTATGAGACCGTTAATATCGCCGGACCTGCCCGGACGTTGGTGAACGCTGTCCTGCGTAAGACGATCGCCGAGAAGGATAATGTCCTTGAGCAACTACAGGAGGCGCCGGCTCACATTCGCTATTCGCACCCGGAGTTTCTGTGGCAGAAATGGGAATCGCGACATGGTGGTAAAGTCGCGGAAGAACTTTGCGCCTGGAACAATGAACCCGCGAAGATTTACGTCCGAGCCAATCGGCTGAGAGTGACCCCCGGAGAGCTGATTGAAAGCTTCCCCGGGGCAAAAGTTGTCGACGTTCATCCTGATTGCCTGGAGGTCGACCATCTGCCTCTGTCCTGGGTTTCCTCTGGAGTCGCCTACGTCCAAGATCCCAGCACATTAGTGGCATGCGATTTACTGGATCCGAAACCCGGAGAACTCGTTCTCGATGCCTGTGCGGCGCCCGGCGGTAAAGCGGGATACATGGCACAAAAAATGGAAAATCAAGGGAGCCTCGTGACCTGCGATTACGACAAGCTTCGACTGGCCCGGCTTGAGCAAAACCTGGTCCGGCTTGGCGTTAGCAATTCCAAGATTGTCCTGATCGATTGGCTTCAACACACCTCTCCATTCAAGCCCGAAACATTCGACGCAATCCTGGTGGATGTTCCTTGCACGAACACCGGCGTAATTCGCAGACGTACAGATGTCAGATGGCGCCTGACTCCACAAGACTTCCCGCGGATGCAGCACCTTCAAGGCCGGATCGTCAAATCGACGATTCAGTTCCTGAAATCGGGCGGTCGACTCGTCTACAGCACCTGCAGCATCGAGCCAGAAGAAAACGAAAGAGTCGTCGACTATATCGACCGAGAGGTTCCCGAGCTTCGCTTCGCGGAAGCCAGATCATCGATGCCGATCCACGACCACCTCGACGGAGCGTTTGCCGCGCTGTTTGTTAAAGCGTAGCACAATCACTTCTGGCGAAGAACCTCGTTTTTCTCGCCCAGAATAATGACTTTCGGCCGATGAGTTCCGACTTCTGCTGGATCGAACAATCCAAAACTCATGATCGTCAAAAGATCTCCCAGTTTTCCGAGGTGCGCGACGGCTCCGTTCAGCGCAATCGTACCGTGGGCGCGAACTGCGTAAATAACGTAGGTCTCAAATCTTTCGCCGTTCGCCATGTTTCCGACCAGTATTCGTTCGTACTCTTCGAGTTCAACCAGCTCGGCAAGATCAGCGGAAATGCTTAAGCTGCCTTCGTAGTTCAAGTCCGCACCGGTCACCACGGCTCGATGAATCTTCGATTTGAGGAGCGATATATGCATCGGCTCGCAAAGTAGCGTTTAATTTCGATTTGTCATCTCAGATGCACGGGCTGCCGGCCTCTCTCCAAAATTGGCTTGCTGGCACCTATGTTAGTTTTTTTAGCTTTTCATAGAATCTCAGTGCCTCAATCTCGGGAGCCAGCTTCCGCAGCGGATAAACTCCGTTCACTCCCCCTTCCGCGGGATCCTGAATGAGATAGTCAAACCCGGTTTTACCAACGATCACGACGAAGTGCGTAATGCCGTTCGGCAGATGGACGCGAACGATTACCGGGTTTCCGTGCCGGAGATTCCAATCGATTAGAAAATAGGATGGCAAATCCTCGTAGGCGTGTCGCGCCAGACCCGGACGATAATCAGCCGCCTTCTCCCAATACAACCAGCCTTGCGGAGTATAGCCGCCGCTGTTAGAAAGAAAGGCGTTTAATCGCCCCGGATCGATATCCTGCCCGTAAAAGGCCAGAACCATGGCCGCGGAGCTCACGGCACACCCCTCTCCTCCCATCGTCGAGGGCGCTGGTCCTAACTCATCCTCAGCCCACCGTGGATCAGCCTGAGCAAATCGCTGGACTGGTAGAACAAGCTTCGAAAAAAAATAGAGCCCGCCGGAGGAAGGGATCTTTCTGGTTTCGACGTAGTAATACCAGCCAGAGAGAATGATCACGACCCCGATGACGCCGGCCAAAACATAGACACCTGGTGTTCGCAAATTCCTCCAAGGCGGAGAGAAAGACCGATCTCTCTTCAAGGGGGCTATATTAACGGATCTCATCTGCTTTTTGTTGGACCAGGATGCCACTTAGCGCAACAATTACTGGCAACTGTTAGAATGAATATTTTAATCCTCGCCTCTTCATGGATCTTTGTAGGCTAAAGGTTTCAATAATCCAAATGTTTAACATGACGTACCGAATCAGCAGATCAGAAACGTGAGCTTCCGAAATTGATGTTTGCGCGAACATCAAAATCGCTCCTTCGATGGCCGCCGTTCATCGTGCCTGCCGATGACGCAACTAAGAAATTTCGATGAACGGCCATTCTCTAAAGCGCAATCAGAGGAATCTCAAAATACTGCTGATTATCGGACCGCTCCTGATCGGCAGCATCTTGTTCATCGTCTCGAGGCGGATCTATGCGGACCATCGCGAGGCGATGAACCTTTTGAAGCAGAGCTACGAAGACCGGGAGCAGCTCAATGGATTGCGAGATGATCTGGATGAGTTGCAGGCTGGAGAGACTGGTTTTCTGCTCACCGGCGATCAATCTTACCTTCGAGCGCATCAAGTTTCGTATGACGACATCTCCGTTCGTCTTGCCGGTCTCAATGTTTTGTATGCAGCTCGCTCCGCCCAATTCGAGCGATTGCAGCGACTGCAGCCGCTTGTGGAAGCAAAACTGGCTGAATACCGCGATGTGACTATGCTCAAAAAGTCCGGCCAGGACGATAAGGCTCTTCAGCTGGCCAACGGCGATGGACATACCCCTATCATTGACCAGATTCGATCGATCATCGCCGAAATGCAGGTCGCCGAAGACCGGCTGCTCGCGGACCGCAAACGCACAAATGAAACCAAGCTCAATGCAAGTGATGCCGTCTCAACCGGTCTGTTGTTCCTGAGCGCCACGGTGATTATCTATTCGGGCGTGTTGGTCTTGAGAATTCGGCAATTGCAGAGCATCATCACGATCTGCGCCTGGACACAAAAGGTTAACTTCAACGGCAAATGGATGCCAATGGAAGATTTTTTGTGGCGCCGCTTTCGCGTCAAGGTTTCACACGGCATTTCCGAGGAAGCATTCGAAGGGGTCATGGGCATGGTTGGAAAAAAACTCACGGTCTCCGACGGTAGCTCGGACAAGCTCAGCGCCCCGAAGACCCAGCCAGATGTCGATAAAGGACATTAGCCTCCAGTCATGCCTTGTCCTCGCAATAGGCGGTGTCCCGTCTGGCTTGGCTCCGGAGACCCAAAGGAGCGGATCGCCCGCTCACTTTGTCTGCTCTGCCTGCTTCTCCTGTTGGGGTCCTGCGCATCGACAACCCGGGTTGGAGAATCGAAGGCGACGCTTTGGAAAGTTCAGGGGGACCACAACACAGTTTATTTACTCGGATCCATTCACATCCTGTCAAAGCAAGCCTATCCTCTGAAACCGGCTCTCGAGCGCGCGTTCGATGACGCCAACCAGGTGGTGTTTGAAATCGATCTCACCCGTTTTACCCAGAAAAGCTTCAAGGAAGAATTCAGTCGGACGGCCTTTTATCCTTCCGGGCAATCTCTCTCAAAAAAGCTCACGCCTCAGACGATGGAGCTCTTAAACAGCTTGCTCCCTCTTTACGGTTTGTCGCTGAAGAAAGTGGAGCGCTTAAAGCCCTGGTTTCTTGCCGAGGCGCTCAGTTCGCGCACTCTCGAGATGGCGGGTTTCAGCGATCGACTTGGAATCGATCTTTATTTCTACCGCAAAGCAAAAGAGGCGGGCAAACCGGTGCTCGGGCTCGAGACTCTCCGTGACCAGGCAGAGATCTTCAACCGGTTCGATGACGAACAAAATGAGCAATACCTGCTAAGCACTATCGCCGGGTTACCCGCCTATGCTGAGATGATTCGGCAACTGGTCAAAGCCTGGAAGAACGGGGACGTGCAATTGCTCGATCGACTTCTAAATCAGGACAAGCAAGCCGACCCCGCTACCCACGATGTTCTGTTCTCCAGGCGGAATTTAAAATGGGTACCGGAAATCGAGCGTTTTGCTCACGGAAACAGCAACTACCTCATCATTGTCGGCGCTGGCCATCTCGTGGGTGATGATGGGATAGTGGCCCAACTCAGGCGAGCAGGCTACGTCGTGCAGCAGCTGTAAGTTATTCCCCGACTTCGGCCTGTTCGGCTGCTCTCAACGCGTCGGCAATTTTTTCAACCTTAATCAGATTCGTTTTCCCGGGCATATTGTAAGGCGTACCTGCGACGATCGTCAGGACATCCTCCGGTTTAGCTCCCAGAACTTTTGTCGCTGCATCGACACTCAATCGCACTAAATGGGCAGTCCCGGCGACGGGTTCATAAATCATCGGTCGTACCCCCCAGCTCAAAGCCAATCTGCAGCACACATCCTTTGAAGAACAAAGCGCGAGGATCGGCATTTTGGGCCGATGGCAGGCGACTCGCCGAGGAGTACTTCCGGAAGCGGTCGCAGCAATAATCGCTTTGGCCGTCACCGAACTTGCAATGGCATGTGCCGCATGTGCTACGGCAGCCTCCAGGTCTGCCCGATCCGGAATCGATGGGGGAATCGGCAGTTCCCCTGTAATCCATGACTCTTCAGCCCGAGCAGCTATCGTGGCCATCGTGGCCACTGATTCGACCGGGAACCGTCCGACAGCCGATTCCGCAGAGAGCATGACAGCGTCGGTGCCATCCAAAATCGCATTGGCAATGTCGGCAGCCTCCGCTCTTGTCGGCTTATGGAAATTGATCATCGATTCCAACATCTGCGTGGCCGTAATCACTGGCACCCCCTCGTCACGACAAACCGTGATGATCCGCTTCTGCGCGATCGGGACGTCCTCGAAACTCATCTCCAGAGCGAGATCCCCTCGGGCGACCATCACGCCGTAACACTCTCGAACAATGTTTCGGATATCGTCCAGGGCGTTCTTCCTCTCGATCTTGGCGATCACCGGCGTCGATGCGCCTCGCTCGGCCAGCGCTTGTTTGAGAAATCTGACATCCGACGATGATTGAACGAAAGAGAGTGCCAGAAAGTCGAGCTCCTCGGAAACCGCAAAATCGAGGTCCTGGTAGTCCTTGGTTGTGAGCGACGGTAGCGAGACCAGCCGGTTCTTGAGGTTCACACCTTTGTTGCTTTTGAGCTCGCCGCCACGAACAATCTCGCACACTACGTCTCCCGTCGCCTTGATCTCCTGCACTTGAAGTTCGACGTTTCCATCGTCCAGAAGCACCACGGAGCCGACAGCCACATCACGGTGGAGGCCCTTGAAACTGACGGCGATCTTCTCCGGCGTGCCAATGGTTTTCTCCGACGTCAAGATGATCTTCTTTCCCCGTTGCAACTCAATGCTGCCGTTCTCCACTTCCCCGACGCGAATTCTGGGACCGCGCAAATCGCCGAGAATACCGATGAAGACCCCCAGCTCATCGGCCACTTTACGAATCCTCTCCACCAAAGGCTTGGCCACCTCAGCCGAGCGATGGGAAAAATTCAACCGAGCCACGTCCATTCCTGCATCAATCAACCGGCGCAGCATCTCTTCGCTGTCGCTCGCCGGTCCAATCGTCGCCACAATCTTCGTCCGTTTTGAAAGTCCGCCCATCGGCCAATACTGACCGAAGCGCACTCAGAGGACAAGGCCGAAGCGCAGCAAAGTCGTGCCGGTGATTCGACCCCGTACACGCCGTCTGTTAAAAGAAGTTTTACCTTCGCTTTGTTCCCACTTCATAAGAAAATCAATCCGCGCAAAATTTAGCGTCGCCTTGGAAGCGGTTTTTGAGCAAGACTGGACTGAATTGCAGAGATGATTACGATAGCGAAAGAAGACCCTCGTTCCCCAGATGCGTCGCGATTGCTTTCCGCATTCGTCGATGAGGTCAAGAAGCGTTACGATTCCCCTCCCGCAGATGTTGGAATCTTCAATCCGGAACTGGTTTCGGCTCCAGGAAGCGTTTTCCTTGTCGCGCGCCGCGATGGAAACGCGGTCGGCTGCGGAGCACTTGTCCCGATGGACGAATACTGCGTCGAGGTCAAACGAATGTTCGTTGCCAGGGACGCGCGGGGCCTCGGAATCGCCACAATGATCCTGAATGAACTCGAACGGTCAGCCCGGGAGTTTGACTACGACGCGATGCGGCTTGAGACCGGCGACAAACAGCCAGAATCCATCGCCCTTTACGGTAAAGCGGGCTTTTATCGGATCCCAAATTTCCCACCGTTTGAAGGCGACCTCTCCGCGGTCTGCTTTGAAAAGAAAATTTAAGCGGACAGAAGACAGGAGTCAGGAGTTGCAGAATGGGACGGCTTTCCCGCAGATGGACGGTGATTCACCCGCTTCCACGCGATGAAGAATTCGACCTGGCAGTTGATTTGACGCCTTTGCTTGACTCCTGAATTCTTGATCCTCAGCATCCCTCGCTGACGATGTCGAATCCGGCGAAGCGAAGTGCTTTGATGGCGTCGCCCAACTGCCGATCGCGAACCAAGACATAGTCTGTTTCGAAAGTGCCAACGGGAACAATGCCTGATATTGGAGTGTGCCAAAGGAACCGCGACCGAGACCAGGCTCCCGACAAGATCCAAATCCAGTGGCCCAACAATCTTCAATCCTCGCCAACCTCGACTCGCCTGGACGCCAGCAGGAACAAAGTGCTCTTCACAAATAACTGAAAGTTCATCCCGCGTACGGCTGATGGAGAGAAAAGATTCACCAGCAGCCCATTCTGGAATTGGAGCTTTGGTATCCAGTCGACATACCGCAAGCCGTTCTGCCAGAATGACCAGCTTTAGCAAAGGAGGATTCATCGGACCGGCAACTTGGCACTAAAACCAATCCAGTGCCAACGAGAGTTTTAGCAGACGGCAGCGGATTCGGTGGTTGGAGGGATGGCTCCGGTGCGAAATGTTTGCTTTTCGCGGGGTTGAATGCATCCTTTCGGACTCTTCCTATGCAACGCCTACCTGGATTCCGCGATTTTTATCCGGAGGAATGCGCCTTCCGAAATTACCTCTTCGAGAACTGGCGCCGCGTCGCAAGGTCATTTGGTTTTCAAGAGTACGACGGACCCACGCTGGAACCGACCGAACTCTACAAGAGAAAGAGTGGAGAGGAGCTGAAAACGCAGTTGTTCCGCTTCGTCGACCAAGGAGATAGGGACGTCTGTATGAGACCGGAGATGACCCCGACCTTGGCTCGTCTGGTTGCTGCGCGCGCGCGCGAATATCGGAAGCCGATCAAATGGTTCAGCATTTCTCCCTTTTTCCGATTTGAAAAACCTCAGAAAGGCCGGCTCCGGGAGTTCTATCAAATCAACTGTGACATTCTTGGGGATGACTCTCCGGCAGCCGACGCGGAACTGATCGGACTTGCCATTGCCTTGCATCGGGTCTTCGGTTTAACCGGTGACGATTTTTTTGTGCGAGTCAACAACCGAAACCTCTGGGCCGAGTTCCTGATCAAGCATCAACAGCCGGTCGACCGGTTGTCTGAGTTCCTCGCGATTGTCGACAAACTTGAGCGTGAGAAAGAGGAAGTCACCGCAAGCAAGCTCCAATCTTTTCAGCTCGGTCTCGCCGATCTCCGGGAATTTTTAGAAACGCCCGCCGGATCGGTGCCTGGGTTCGGCGACTTGTTTCGCGAACTAGAGTGGCGCGGCTTGGAGAAATATGTCGAGCTCGACCTGACCATTGTCCGCGGCCTGGATTACTACACCGGTCTGGTCTTCGAGATTTTTGATCGTAAAAAACAAAATCGAGCTCTGGCCGGCGGCGGGCGGTACGATAACCTGATCTCGGCAATCAGCGAAGGCGAGACTGACCTTCCGGCGGCTGGTTTTGCAATTGGGGATGTGACCTTCAGCAACCTGCTGCAAGAACTCGATCACACCCGCAAACGGATCGATGATGCACTCCGGACACCCTGCGGCGCGTTCATAGTCGTTGCCGATGAAACCCGGCGACCGGATGCGATTGGGCTCGCCTATGCCCTGCGTCAATCAGGATTGATCGCCGACTATTGTCTCCAACCGGTTAAAGTCGCGCGCCAATTTCAACAAGCGGAAGCCGCAGGCGCCAAATACGCTGTGGTGATCGGTCGGGAATGGCCGCAGGTAAGAGTCAAACTGTTGGCCGAACGAACTGAAGAGATCCTATTGAAAGATGACCTGCCCGGTGTTCTGGGAAGCAAGTGAGTTTCTTCAATTATTGGGATCAAGTTCCGCAAGAATCATGTACCGCACTCATCATTGCAACGAACTCAGAGCCTCTGACATCGGTCAGGAAGTCACACTTGCCGGTTGGGTTGATTCCACCCGCGATCATGGAGGGGTAATCTTCGTTGATCTCAGGGACCGGGAAGGACGCACCCAGGTGGTATTCCGGCCCGAAGAATGCCCCGAGGTGGCCGCTACCGCGCATACGTTGCGAAATGAAGATGTGGCCCAAATAAGCGGTACGGTCACACGGAGAGTCGATGGGACGCAAAATCCGAAGCTTGCCACGGGTGAAATCGAAGTGGTTGCTTCCTCTTTAAAGATCCTGAACCGATCCGGCATTCTCCCTTTCCCACTGGATTCAGAGGTTGGCAACGAAGATCTGCGGCTTGCCCACCGCTATCTTGACCTGCGCAGACCCTCGCTTATTCGAAATCTGAAAGCCCGCCACCTGGTTGCCAAAGTCACCCGAGAGTATCTGGACCGAAATGGGTATCTCGAGATCGAAACTCCGGTCCTCTCAAAAAGCACTCCGGAGGGCGCCCGGGAGTTTCTGGTCCCTAGCCGTCTCATCCCGCACCATTACTACGCCCTTTCGCAATCACCCCAGCAATATAAGCAATTGCTGATGGTTGGCGGAATCGAGAGATATTTCCAAATCGCAAAATGTTTTCGGGACGAAGATCCCCGCGCTGACAGAATCACCGAACTGACCCAGATCGACCTCGAAGCATCCTTCATCGAGCGAGAGGATATCGTTCGGCTTATCGAAGGTCTTTTGAAGGAGATATTTCGCGCAACCAGAGGCGTCGAGATTCAGACGCCCTTCCTCCAGTTGAGCTATCGCGAGGCCATGGATCGATTTGGAGTCGACAAACCGGATCTTCGGTTTGGAATGGAGCTCGTGGATTTGAGTGACCTCTTTTCCAGATCGCAGTTTAAAGTATTTCGCGCGGCCCTGGACAGGGGTGGCGTCGTAAAATGTATCAATGCAAAAAGCTTCGCGAAAATCACCACAGGTCAGATCGAAGACCTGACCGACCTCGCGAAAGAATCGGGCGCAAAAGGGCTGGCCTTCATCAAAGTGGAGGGAGCGGAGTGGAAATCACCGATCGTTAAATTCTTCACCGAAGCGGAAAAGGAGGCTCTGAAACAAAAACTGGCTGTTGAGGAGGGTGACCTGCTTCTCTTCGGAGCGGATGGTTGGGAGGTGGTTTGCTCCGTTCTCGGGCGGATACGGTTAAAAGTCGCGGAGATCCAGAAACTGATAAAGGATTCAAACGAGTTGAAATTTCTGTGGGTGTTTGACTTTCCATTGCTGGCTTTTGATCCAGCGGAAAGCAAGTGGAGCGCCATGCATCACCCATTTACGCGCCCCAAAACGGAAGACATCCCGCTCTTGGACGCCGGCCAATACGGAAAAGTGCGCGCTGAGGCATACGATGTCGTGCTGAACGGTGTCGAGATTGGCGGCGGTAGCATCCGAATACATGAACAAGATCTGCAGGCTAAAATGTTTCAAGTGCTCGGCATGAGCGCCGAACAACAAAAAAAAATGTTTGGGCATCTGTTGAAGGCCTTTACGTTTGGTGCCCCGCCACATGGCGGGATCGCACTTGGAGTTGACCGTTTGGTGATGTTGATCACGGGGACATCCAACATCAGGGAGGTCATCGCGTTCCCGAAGAACAGTCGCGGCTTTGATCTAATGATGGATGCACCCAGTGAAGTTTCGGAGCAGCAACTCCGGGAGCTACATATTCAGAATCGGAAAACCCTGTAGAAACCGGATCAGCATTCTTCTGTGCAAATGATTTTTCTTCATCCCCCGGCACTAAGACAGAAAAAAAGCAAAAGTCATTTTTGAACAGAAGATGGTCTCGATCAGCAACGAATGAAACGCCCCTTAATCCCGAATGGCGCGAAGTTAAGCAGGGTTTGGGATGGTTTCTTGCCTCGAAGTGGCGATAGATTTCAGGGTTTCCACCCTGATCATTATACACAATTTTGTCGGCGGGAAGCGGTCGCCCAGCGCCACTATCGCTGGAAAAGCATCGCTTGCCGGTGCGAACAAAATACAGGCTGGAAGCCTGTGCTACTTTACGCCGTCGCGTGGTTGCCGTGGGTTCGCGGAGATTGCGCCAGGATGTCCTCCAGAGATCGCTCGACACTCCGGAAAGCAATGTAGTATAGGCTTCCAGCCTGTATTGTTCGCACCATCAAGCGATGCTTTCCAGGTATCCTCCGTTTCTCCGATTTGTGTACAAAGATCCGGGTTGAAACCCCGGGCTGAGTCCTCTCGACCCCTTCGGGGTGAAGAACCATCCCAAATCGCCCTTATCTTCGCGCCATTCTCCCCTAATCCCCAATCGTCCTCTTGTTCTGAAGTCGTAATCGTCGTCGTTCTCGACTTCTATGGACGGGGGAACGCGTCGATTGCCGACAACGTTTCTGGGACGGTGCACTAGAAGCGGTTAACCTTCAGACGCGCCGATACGTTCTGCTGCTAAGATCCGGACGGTTTCTTCTCGGCGCCGTTCTCGGGCTGTACGTTCGGACCGGGCGGAGTATTTGCGGCATTCTTCTTGATACCCAGGAGCTCCACATCAAAAACGAGTGTTGAGCCCGGAGGGATGTCATCACCGTACCCTTCATCTCCGTAAGCGAGATCGGAAGGAACGTAGAGCTGCCATTTCGAGCCGACCGGCATCATTTTCAACGCTTCTGACCAACCTTTGATTACGCCGTTGACCGGGAAACTGAACGAGCTCCCATGCTTCGCAGAACTGTCGAATTCCTTTCCGTCAATCGTCGTGCCTCGATAGTTGGTTTCGACTACATCCGAATCTTTCGGCTTATCCCCGGAGCCCGCTTTGATTACCTTGTACTGGAGCCCGCTGGGGGTCGTTTTCACATCGGCCTTTTTGGCATTGTCATCCAGAAACTTTTTGCCGTCGGCCTTATTTTTCTCGGCGACTCCCTTCATTTCCTCTTGCTTCTTGGACATCGCCTCCTGCTGTTTCTGCATCATCTTCTGTTGAAATGCCTGCAGCGTCTCTTGCAATTCCTGGTCAGTCAGAGCCATCGGTTTGTTGCCCAGGACGTCTGCAATCCCTTGTGAGAGCGCCGTTTCATTCAGGTCGAGCTGGAACTTTTGCAGCGTCCGCCCGATATCGACGCCTAAACTATAACTGACCTTGTCTTTATCATCCTTAAAAGCTGAGGTCGGGGGGGTACTTTGTGCAGGGGAGGGACTCGGTTTGGCGTCCTCGGCGTACGAAGCAAAGGCCGAACACATCAATAGAGCCACGAGAGTAATTCGAATCCGTTTCATGGTGGTGGCGACCAGCCTCAACGCAAAGGCAACGGGCTGCAACCCATTTTTAAGCGGTCAAAAAAGCAGCGCATTCGGACGACAATTCATAGAACTAGTTGCTCTGATCCTGCGTTCGAGAGGAGTCCTCATCCATCTGGTCAGACTCATCCTGCTGCGGAGCTTTCTTCGACGGCTGTTCTCCCTTGAAGAGCTCGCGCAACAACTCGCCGATCATCGGCGCGGCGACGGTTCCGCCGTGTGCCGTTTCGCCGGGAGCGCCTTCGTAGAGCGCCGCGAAGGCGAACCTGGGGGATCCGTCGGCTGGGGCAAATCCTGCGAACCATGCAGCGGTTCGCTCCTTCTTTTTCGGCCCCCACTGCGCAGTTCCGGTTTTACCGGCCACTTTGACGTTCTTAAGTTCAGCGGCCCCCCCTGTCCCACTGTCACTCGAAACCACATCCATCATTCCCTTTCGCAGTTGGTCCACCGTGACGGAGTTAAGTTTGAGAATATCTTTGGCCCGCGGATTGTACACGTAGACCACTTCGTTATTCAGCGTCTGCACCTGCCGCACGATCCTGGCCTGATAAACGATCCCGCCATTGGCGAGAGCACCCATTGCCTGAGCCATTTGCAGCGGCGAAATGAGAATGTCTCCCTGACCGATCGAGAGGTTTGCCAGGTCCCCGCCCAGAATATGCCGGTGGTACGTCTGTTCCATGTACTCATCCGTAGGGATTCTTCCGTCGGCTTCTCCGTTCAAAAGAATCCCGGTGCGCGCACCCAACCCAAATCGCTTTGCCCAGGTCAACAAGGCCCGCGATCCGATCTTTTGACCGGCCTGGTAAAACCAGGTATTGCAAGACTGCGCAAGCGCTTGCCGAAAATTCAGGTCGCCTGCATCTGTCTTCTTCCAGTTTCTGAAGACAATGTTGCCGACTTCCAGAGCGGGTAAACAATCAAATTCGTCCTTCGGATCGATAGCGTGCGTCTCGAATCCCGCCACCCCGACGAACATCTTGAACGTAGATCCAGGCGGATATGCGGAGCGATACGCGCGCGGCAGCATCGGAATATTCGGATCGCTCATTATCTTTTTGAATTTTTCTTCCGAGATCGTGGGAACAAAATCGTTCGGGTCGATCGTCGGCCAGGAAGCGAGCGCCAGGACCTCCCCGGTATTAGGATCCATCACCACGATGGCGCCCCGTTTCGCTTTCTTCTGCAGGATCTTTTCAGCCAGCCGCTGCATATCGGCATCGAGGGTGGTCACTACATTGTATCCAGGCTCCGGCTGTACGGCGATTCGTTCGCCCGATTTGTTTCCGTCCTTGTCAAAAGTAAGATTCAGCTGTCCCGGCTTACCGCGCAGCTGGTCGTCAAAAGTTAGTTCAAGTCCCTCGCGACCTTCGCTCTCCGGCCAGAGCGGTTCGTTGTTTTGCAGAGTTCGTGTGCTCACTCGGCTGGTGCGACCAGTATATCCGACCACCTGCCCCGCGAGAGATCCTTGAGGGTAAGTACGCACATAAATCGCTCGCAAGGTCAGACCGGGTGGCAACTTACCTTGCGCTTTTCCCACTTCGTCATTCGAAAGATCAGCTGCGATGTCGAACGGAATAGCACCTCGATTCCGATAGTGCTGGACGGCGGCGTCTTCCGAAAACTCAAGTGGTCGACTGGTAAATTCATGGGCGGAAGCAACCGCGCGATTCACAAAGTCGATCACCTGCCGGTCGGTAAAATCATACGGGGTAGGGAAAACGACGCTCAGATCATAGCTGACCCGGGTTTGCGCCAGAGGCACTCCGTTTCTGTCCGTGATCTGGCCTCTCGGCGCCGGGATACTCAAGGCGTAGGTTGCGGCCTGCCGCTGCGTCTCCCAACTCGGAGTCAGATGCGTGGGATTGGCTGGAGCTGCCTCCTGCGACCACCCGCTTGAGATCCGCCAGAGCACCGCAACGCAGGTTCCAAATATCAAGCGGCTACACATGAAGAGCGTAAACTCAACACCCGCACCGAATACGTGCAAGGAGTTTCTTCTCCTGCGAAAGCCCTGGCTGAATCGACCGTGAATACCGCAGAACGAAGTCCGGCGCCCGAACTCCGTTCGCCCATTCTGCAACTTCTGAGTCCCGTCTCCTGCCGAACTACCTCTGCAGGTAACGAAAAATGACTTCGGCAAGCTTGGCGCTGATGCCATCCACCTGCTCTATCTCCGCCACAGACGCTTTCCGAAGACGTTCCACCGAACCGAACCATTTTAGCAAAGCCTGTTTGCGGTTCTCACTGATGCCGGGGCAATCGTCCAGGACGCTTTCCGCAATCCGCTTTTTCATCAGGAGTTGATGGTATCCATTCGCAAACCGATGCGCCTCGTCCCGAATTCGCTGAAGAATCTGCAACGCACCTGAATCATCGGGCAATTGTAGCGGCATCGGTCTCCCGGGTCGATAGACTTCCTCAAATTCTTTCGCCAGGCCGATGATCGGTACGTTCTGAAGACCCAGGCGCTGAAGTTCCTTGCACGCGGAATTGAGCTGGCCCCTGCCGCCATCGACGATGATCAGATCGGGCAGACGCACCAATCTTTCGGGCGTGGTACGCTGGATTCTGGCGACTGAGTCATCGACTGTCTCCTGGCTGAACTCGGCTAATTCCGGTGCTGAATTCCTGTTCTCCAAAAGCACGCGGGAATAGCGGCGGCGAACCACTTCCGCCATGCTCGCAAAGTCATCCTGACCTTCGACAGTTCTTATGCGATACCGCCGATAGTTGGATTTATCAGGAACGCCGTTACGAAAGCTGACCATGGAAGCCACAATGTGCGTGGTCGAAATGTTCGATATATCGAAACACTCCATGACGGTGGGCGCACCAGAAAGGAGAAGCGCATCCGCCAAGGCCTGCAGATCCGCTTTCGGATCAATCGATGTCGGCAATGAGCCGCGCGTGAAACGCCGAGCCGGCCTGGTGGTGCGACGAAGATCGTCCAGCATATTTCGCATCTCGGCGGCTTTTTCAAACTCGAGGTTTTCAGCGGCCTTCTTCATCTGCTCCTCGATCTGCTTCAGCATCTCCTGGCTCTGGCCCTCGAGAAACTCGCAAGCTTCGAGCACGCGTGCTTTGTAGTCATCCAGAGATACTCGACGGATGCAGGGTGCGGAGCATTTTTTTATAATGTGATCCATGCACCGCTTGTAATCGAATTCCCCCGGCTCCAACACCCGGCAGGACCGGATACCGAACCTCTTTTTCATCCACTTCAACGTTGTGCGGAGGGCGCCTGCGTGGGCAAACGGCCCGAAGTACCTGTAGCCATCTTCCGTTTTTAAGCGAGTCAACTGAAAACGTGGAATCGCATCCGAGAGATTCACCTTCACCAATAGAAAGCGTTTATCGTCGCGAAAACTGACGTTGTATCTTGGACGAAATTCTTTGATCAGCTTGCCTTCCAGGAGAAGAGCTTCCGGCTCGTTTCGAACAGGATGAACCTCGAAATCCCAAACGCTGTCGAGCAAAGCTCGCGTCTTCAGGTCTGCGGTCATCCGGCGGGAAGGCATGAAATATTGACCGAGTCGTTTCCGGAGATCCCGCGCCTTGCCAACATAAATGACGCGTTTAAGGCGGTCCTTCATCAGGTAAACGCCCGGCCTATGTGGAACTTCGCGTAATTTCTTGTTCGGGTCCGGCTTATCTGCGAGGAAAAACCCCTCCATGGGTTCCACGGTACGCTCGTGTTTGCGAAAGCTCCAGCTGAGATCCAGGCGCCTGAGGCCATCAAAATCAAAAAGACGGAAATACTCGAAATACGCGCGATTCCCACGTTAAATGGAACGAGTTTGCACTTCGCCATGAGGTGCATTTAAATAGGGAGCTATAGGAATGAATTGGTTCGTTTTCCTCATCGCATCGCTTCTGGCACAGGCGGTTGAAGCAACGCCGACTCCTGGCTCGACGCAGGCGACGTTGCTTCAGCTATTGAAAGCGGGCGGCTGGGTCATGGTGCCCTTGATGTTGACCTCGGTCATTACGCTCGCTCTGGTCTTTGGTTGTCTTTTCAGCCTCCGGCGCGGAACAGTGGTGACCCGCCGATTTATGGAAACGGCGGAGGCGCTCCTCCGAAAACGCGACTACCTGGGATTGATTGCGGTTTCCAATCGTCACTCGGAAGCCGTGGCACGAATCACGTCGCGGACGCTGGACTTTGCCACAAAAAATCCGGCGGCTTCAGCCGCGGCAATTCGTGAGGTGGCCGAGACAGAAGGTTCCCGGGTCGCCAGCAGTCTAAATCATCGAATTGTGTATCTGGCGGATATTGCAACGCTCTCTCCGATGCTTGGCCTGCTCGGAACTGTTTTTGGCATTATCAATTCTTTCGGAGTTCTCGGTAGTAACACCACGCAACCGCGTCCGATGCTGCTCGCCCATGGCGTGTCGGAAGCACTGGTTTCAACCGCCACAGGGTTGGTGATCGGGATCGTCGCAATGGCGTTCTACGCCATCTTTCGAGGCAAGGTCGCCGCCATGATTTCAGACCTGGAATCAGCGACATCCCATATTGTGAATATCGTCACCTCGCAGAATCAAATCCGCCGACCAGAGCGGTCCCGGGTGCTGGAGAGTGACGAGATCTGACATAACTAATGAATTTTCGTAAATACGCGGAACCCAGAATTTTGGGGTTTTTGATCGCGCCGATGGTCGACATTCTGTTGGTCATCCTGGTGTTCTTCATCGTCACCTGGAATTTTGCCCTGAGCGAGAACGAACTGGATGTCCGGGTACCGACTGCCACCAAGGCGAATGAAGCGCAGCCGTATGTTGGTCAGGTAGTGATCAATATCTCGGCTGACGGAACAGTCATCGTCAATCGCCAGCCAAAGAGTCCACAGGAACTTTTGGAACTGCTCAAAAAACTTTCCCAGCTTTATCCAGACCAGGCAGTCATTGTGCGCGGCGATCAAAGGGTCGACTACAAACATATTGTCGAAGTACTTGATATTTGCCGGCAGGCAGACATCTGGAACGTTGCATTTGCAACGGGCAAACCTGACCAATGAGATTGCGTCCTTGGCAAATACTTACCTGCAGCATCTATTTTACGTCGAACCTGGTCAGTCAGGAAGTACGACGCGCGCTCCCGGTAACGCCAACGCCCGGACCGGCCCCCCGAGCGCAGCCGGTTTTTCCAGACCAATCGGTGAGCCAGCCGTCAATCCTGGACCAAAACATACCGTCCGTCCAAAAGGCGGAACCTCGGCGCCCCGTCGACAATTCCCAGGAGACGAAAGCATCTGCCGGCAGTCCCGCCGAACCGAGTCCGAAAACCAGAGACGAAGCGGACCAGGACGAGATCCGGCTGGCGCCGAGTCAGGGATCAGATTCGCAGAGCGCCGATCCGGCCAAGGCTGAGCTGGCGATTGCCGACGGGCTTTATATCCGCAAGCTGTACGACCTGGCAGCGCCCGAATACGAGAAGTACCTGGCCCAATTCCTTGCGGATTCCGCTCGACCTTCCGCCATGTATCGGTTGGCAGACTGTTACGCAAACCTTGGCCAGGAAGAGCCCGCGCTCAACACCTATCGCATGCTTCTCGATCAAGTTGGCACGGGAGAATTTGTCGGCAGCGCAGCGTTCCGACTTGGTTCTCGGGAATTCGACAAGAAGAACTTCCAGGAAGCAGCTCCGTTGTACGAGAAGGCATACGTCAACGCCAAGTCACCGGAGATAAAAGTAACCGCAAGATATTATCAAGCGAAGTGCCTGGAATTGATCGGCAAGAAAGCGGACTCGGCCGCCGCATACCAGGACGTTGCCAAATTCTCCGGCAAGAATCCGTATCGGGATGCCGCGCGTTTATCCCTGGCCTACTTCGCCCTGGAGAACAATCAAAAGCAACAGGCATTCGACCTTTTCAGCCAGCTTGGAACCGATGCTGTCAAACCTGCAGTCAAGGCCGAGGCGCTGACACGCGCCGGAGTTCTCGCAGCCGATCTCAAGCAAAAGGATAAGGCCGACCAACTCTTTAAAGCGGCCATCGCGTTGAACGCCGAAGGCAAATGGAAACAGATCGCCGAGTTGGAAGAGATGAAGGCGCAATACGAAGGAGACAAATTCTCGCAGGTTCTTGATTCCTATGCGAAAAGCACCAACTCCCTGGGCGACGAAACGAGACCCAGCGTGATGCTTTTGGTTGCTAACTCTTATCGCCAGTTAGGAAAACAGCAGAAAGCAATCGAGCTCTATAATCAGTTGATTCACATCTATTCGAACACGCCTGAAGCTTACGATGCGCGTTATCAAAGACTGGTTTCTCTCGACGCGATCAAGGATCCCTCCCTGGTTACGGAGGTCGATTTGTACCTTGCCACGGCGCCGAATCGCGATCGAGCCGACAAGGCCAAACTTCTGAAGGCTCAAACGCTGTTCCAGCAGAGACGGTTCGAGCCGGCGGCAAGACTTTACCTCGAACTCACCAATTCGTCACTCGCCGATCCCTACAAGGCCGACTGTTATTACGCCGCCGGATTTTCATTTCTGCAACTGAACGACAACCAGTCTGCAATCCACGCATTCACCGGTTTGATCGACAAGTTCCCAAAGCATCAGATGACCTCAAAGGCTTTGTTAAAGAGAGCCGTGCTTTTCCAGGAGGCGAAGAATCTCCCGGCGGCCGTTAACGATTTTAACAAGATCATCGCTGACTATCCATCATCGGCCGAAACAGAAACCGCGCTTCTTCAAAAGGGGTTAACCTTGGGCCAGCAGGCAGATTACCAGCAGATGACTGCCAGCTTCCGTAAACTGCTGAAGGATTTCCCTCACAGCGCCGGAGCGGCTCAAGCCAACTATTGGATCGGCTGGGCGGCCTTTGAAGCCAAGCATTACGAAGAGGCGATTCCTTCACTATCCAAGGCGCGGGAACTTAACCCCGACGAATTCGCAGAAAAGAGCACGCTTCGTCTGATTTTGTGTGACCAGAGCCTGCAAAAGAAAACGGAGGCCGCAAAAGAGATCGATGGTTTTATCCAGAAGGATCCTCAGCGAATCTCGATGGTCCTGGATGTCTGCCGCTGGCTCGCTTCCGAGTTTTACAACGACAACAGCTTCGAACAAGCGGCGAAATACTTCGGACTGATGACCAAGAACATGGAACCGGCCAAGATCGATAAAGGCATCTGGTTGAATTATGCCAAATCGCTCAACGACCTTAAAAATTATCAAGACGCCAATGGGGCCGTGAACCATTACCTTGAACAGGCGACTGATCCGGCTGATCGCGCGCAGGGTTTTCTGGTGTTAAGCAGCGCCCAACTCGGCGCCAAAGATCTGGATGCGGCAACCAAGTCGGCGGAACAAGCGTTGTCGCTTCAACCGGAGGGTCGACTAAATGCCGAGGCTAGGATGTTAATCGGAGACATCGAGTCTGCTCGAGGCAATTACGAAAATGCGGCCCGCTCCTACATGAGCGTGGCGCTGCTGTACGAGGATCCCGAAATCACCCCGCGCGCTCTGGAACACGCCTATGACGCATTTCAAAAGGCCGGGAACGAACCTCAAGCGACAAAAACTCTTTCCGAACTGAAAGCCCGATTCCCGAATTACACGATGAAGGTCTCGACTGCTGGGTGATCTTGCAATAAGTACGGCGCCTCCGCTTTTTCGTGATTCTTGCGGACCAGGGTGTAATTTCAAAGCGAGGCCATTATAACTGTTTTCCCGGAATGACGTTTGCCCGGCTATTTCGCTTATCCGACCGCCCCAGGAGTCGAACGATAAATCAGTTCGTCGCGTTGCTCGAGCCAATGCAGGACGCGAAATTGGGACGATTAGCCAGCCAATCACAAACGCTCACCCGCCGGCTTTTCGGACGAACGATGCGTCTGTTTGCTCCGCTTTACCTATCGAACGAGTGCATTAACAACTGCCAGTATTGCGGGTTTTCGCGGGATAATCCGATCTTGCGAGTCACTTTGTCCACGGATGAAGTGGAAGCGGAGGCTAGATACTTGGTTGGCCAAGGTTTTCGCAATATTTTGCTGGTCTCCGGTGAACATCCGAAGTTTGTCTCCAACGGCTATCTCCAGGATGTCGTGCGAAGACTGGTTTCATTTGTGCCGTCCATCTCGATTGAAGTCGCACCGATGGAGACCGACGATTACCGGCCACTGGTTTCGGCGGGTGCGGAAGGACTGGTCGTCTACCAGGAAACCTATGACCGCGCAGCCTACGCCGCGGTTCACACCGCCGGACCAAAACGGGATTTCGATTGGCGATTGGAGACTCCGGAACGTGCGTACGCCGCGGGTTTCCGGAGAATCGGGATCGCTCCGTTGTTCGGACTGGCAGAATGGCGGCCCGAGGTGATCGCCCTTGCTGAACACCTCGAGTACCTCCTCAAGAAATGCTGGCGCTCACAAATGACGGTCAGTTTGCCTCGGTTGCGACCGGCGACCGGTGGATTCCGTCCTCGATATTCGTTTTCGGATCGGGATCTCATCCAGGTCTTGTGCGCGCTCAGGATCACGTTTCCACAGGTGGGCATCGTCCTCAGCACGCGGGAATCTTCGGCTTTCAGAGATGCCCTGATGCCTATTGGTGTCACCATGATGAGCGCCGGAAGCCGAACCGAGCCGGGCGGTTACACCGGACAAGGTATTCATTCGCTCCATTTGACGATCAAAGGAAGGATCACCCAAACGACCTGCGGCGAATCGAAGGCAGGCGGCCAATTTGAAGTCGAGGATAGCCGATCCCCGGATGAGGTTGCAGCAGCGCTTCGCGCGAAGGGTTTGGAGCCCGTCTGGAAAGATTGGGATTCTGCGATTCTTTCGGTATGAAGCTTACGCTGAACGGACAAGTGCGCGATGTGGAAAGCGGCGCAACTCTCTCGGATCTTTTAGCTTCATTGCAGCTGGCAGAAAAACTGGTTCTGGTCGAATTGAACGGCCATGCTGTACAACGCACCGATTTTGCGGCGACAAAACTCGACGAGGCTGACGCGATCGAAATCGTGCGCATGGTCGGCGGCGGCTGAGAAAAGGAGACAGGAGGAAGTCAGGAGTTACAGGAGTTGCAGAATTAGAAAACCCTGAATTCTGACTCCTGATTTCCAATTCCCGATTCTTCGGACTGGCGCCGTTATGCCTCGTATTGCTCAGGAAACCGTTGAACAGGTAGCCGCCGCCTCGGACATCGTGGCGGTGATCGGCAGCTATTTTCCGCTCAAGCGAGCCGGGACTGAGTTTCGAGCACTCTGCCCGTTTCACCAGGAGAAAACGCCTTCGTTTTTTGTTAATCCATCCAAGCAATCGTACTACTGCCACGGCTGCGGCGCCGGAGGGGCTGTATTCCAGTTTCTGATGCAGTATGAGAATATCGATTTTCCGGAAGCTGTGCGCCGTCTGGCGTCACGAGCCGGGATTGCCATCATCGAGGCTGAGCTCAGCGCCGAGGAAGAAACCAAACAGAGCCTGCGCAAACGTTTGCTGCGACTCCACTTCGAGGTCGCCGCCTGGTTTCACAGCAATTTGCTTCGGACCAGGGCAGCGGCGCACGCGCGATCTTATCTGAAGAGCCGGGGAATTAACATCGAGACTGCCAGGCGTTGGCAGATCGGTTATGCGCCAAATATGTGGGACTCGCTGGTTCACTGGGCCACCGACGCGGGCTTCGTCAAAGAGGAACTCATCGAGAGCGGGCTCGTCAAGCTGCGCGAGGAAGGAAATCCCCGCGCACGCATCTACGATCGATTCCGAGATCGATTGATGTTCCCGATTCATAACGATTTCGGCGAAGTGGTCGCATTCAGCGGCCGGATCCTCGACCCGAAGGCGACGGGTGGCAAGTATGTGAATTCACCGGAGACGCCGCTGTTTTCAAAAGGGAACCTCTTGTTTGGACTTCATCAGTCCAAGCGATTCATCGCGAACGCGCGGCAAGCGATCGTGCTGGAGGGTCAACTCGATCTCATCACTACGTTCGAAGCCGGCATTCAAAATGTCGTCGCTCCGCAGGGCACCGCATTAACCGCCCGGCACGCCTCTTTGCTCCATCGTTTCGCGGACGAAGTCATTCTATTCTTTGACGCAGATGCAGCCGGTCAGAAAGCAGCCGAGCGCGCACTCGAAGTTCTTTTCGGTGTAGGGCTCCAAGTGAAAATCGGCGAGATGCCCACAGGAGAGGATCCAGACTCATTGATCCGCAAATCGGGAAGTGACGCATTCCGCGCCCGCGTGGAATCAGCAGAGGATTTTTTTGATTTCCAAATCCATCGCACACTGAGTGCAGCGGAATCGAAAACAATCGCCGGCAGAGTTGGGTTCGCGCGGAAGATGTCTCAGTTTATCAGTCTCGTTCCCGATCTTGTTTTACGGGACACGTTGATCAGTCGGCTGGCGGTTCGCCTCACGATTCCGCGGGAGACACTGCACCAGATGGTTCGGTCATCGACCAAACAAACTCAGGGAGGCTCGCTTGCCGAAGAAGTTGTCGCACCCCAGATGTCGATGCCGCGGCATGATTTGGCTGTCATTTGCAAATCCGCTCTGGTTGTTCCCGATCTCTTGAGGGAAATTCGCCAACAGCCTTGGAAATCCATTTTGCGACACGTCGATGGTGCCGAACTGATTTCGAAAATTTTTGAGTCGGCGCTTGAACCAGGGGAGCCCGCCAGTCTCGCTGCGTTCTTCGCTTCGCTGCCGAAATCGGAAGCAGCGATCTTGTCTCTCCTCCTTGCCAACAAAGAGTTGAACGAACAAATGGGCCATTTGTTCTGGAAGCAGTTGGCCAGTGCTGAGCTTCAGCGCAGGAAGCGGCAGATAGAGACCGTTCTTCGGCTTGCTGCGGACGATCTGGCGGCCCAGCAACAGGCAAACGAGGAACTCAAAGAAGTCCTTGACCTCGAATCTTGGTTCACAGATATTTCGCGACTTCCGAGCCGGGCACCATGAGCAAAGTGTATCTATCCGATAACAATGATTTCTCAACCCCCTCTGTCGGAGCCGCAGCGAAAGCATTCGTAGGTGGTTATGGCAAACCTTACTTCTCAAAATTCATCCAAATCGAAGAGTGCCAAATCGAAAACCACCACCGAGGAGAAAAAACCTAAGGGTCTCCCCAAGAAAGCTGCCTTTGCTGTGAGGAAGATTTCTCAGCTTGCGACAAAAGACAAGGTTCGGCCGGAGGCCTCTCAAGAGTTGTATATTTCGGTAGCCTCGGCGAACGGGCACTCTGGATTAGCGTCGAAGCTGGTAAGTTCGGATCCGGCCGTCGACCTCCAGGAACGGGTCCGGGACATGGTGAAGCTTGCCAAAGAACAGGGCTATGTCACCTACGACGACATTAATGAGGCTCTACCGGAGAACATGGCTGATCCGGAGGAAATGGAACAGCTCATCAACCGGCTCCGGTCGATGGAGGTGGACATCATCGACGCCTCCGAAGTCGATCGCTATAAGGATGGCAAAAAGGACATCGATGACGAGGAAGAGGAGAAAGATCAAAAGCTCGATATCCTCGATGATCCCGTCCGTATGTATCTCAAGCAGATGGGGCAAGTGCCGCTGCTGACACGAGAACAGGAAGTCGAGATCTCGAAGCGGATCGAAGACGCCGAATTGATGGTTCAAAAATTCATAAATCGGTTCGGCTTCACTTCGAAATCGCACCTGGATCTGGCGCAGAAGTTAATCGAAGGAAGAGAACGATTCGACCGAGTCATTCTCGATAAGAAAATCGAGAGCCGCGAACGTTACATGAAAGGGCTCCCGAAGCTTTGTTCGCAAATTGAACGGACCAGCAGCGAGGTCGCGGCGCTTTACCGGAAACTGACGGAAGTCCGCGACTCGGGAAAAGAACCCTCGGTAAAATTCGAATTTCAGAAGGCTCACACCAGCTTGATGAAGCTCTACCCCAGATTCTACTTCAAGCAGAAGGTTACCGAGGAGTTTGTGCAACTGGCTGATGATTACCTGCGAATACTGAACAATTTGCAGAATGAAATCGCTCGGACCGAACAGGGATCGATGATCGGCCGAGATCGGTTGCCTGACTACCGAGACCGTTTGCAAGAGCTCGAATACAAACTCTGGCTGAAACCCGACGATTTCGTCCGTCAGCATTGCGATCTGAAAGACTGGCTCAAACGAGCCCTTCGAGCTAAGACGGAGATGGTAGAAGCCAATTTGAGGCTGGTGATTTCGATCGCTAAGAAATACACGAATCGTGGCCTATCATTTCTCGACTTGATCCAGGAAGGCAATATGGGCCTGATGAAAGCCGTCGAAAAATTCGAGTATCGGCGCGGCTACAAATTTTCTACCTACGCCACTTGGTGGATTCGCCAGGCGATCACCCGATCGATCGCGGATCAAGCCCGTACAATCCGCATCCCCGTGCACATGATCGAGACGATCAACAAGCTGATGCGCGTACAGAAGCAGTTGGTCCAGGAATACGGGCGAGAACCCACGCCTGAAGAGGTGGCCGAGGAAATTCAATTACCCGTCGAGCGCGTCCGTGCCGTGCTCAAGATGGCTCAGCAACCGATCTCGCTTCAGAGCCCGGTGGGCGATAGCGATGACACCAGCTTCGGCGATTTTATCGAGGATAAGGGTGCCGAAAATCCCAGCGACATGACCGCGATCGTCTTGCTTCGGGAAAAAATCCGGGACGTCCTGGATACTTTAACCGAGCGTGAACGACAGGTTCTTGAACAGCGGTTCGGCCTCGTGGACGGCTACAGTAGAACTCTCGAAGAAGTAGGTCGGCAATTTCGTGTCACACGCGAGCGCATCCGGCAAATCGAAGCCAAAGCGCTGCGAAAGATGCGCCATCCAACCCGGATCCGACAACTCGAAGGATTCCTCGAAGCGGGGGAGTAGGGACAGACCATAGCCGCCGAACTCAGCGGCAAGGCCGTACGGTGAGGCAGCTTTGCCGGCGTGCCTCATTTAATCCAAGCAATCTTTGACTTCATCGAACAATGGAACGCAGAGCCTACGCCATTCGTCTGGACAGCCAAAGCGGAGGACATCTCGGCAAAGATCGAAAGGTGACTGAAACCCTCTGATCCGCGCAGTTCTTGGTGACACCAACGCCGGAGAACGCAGCGCAGTGATCCACTCGATCATTCAGGGCTGCCGCCGCCACCACGGTGTCGAGTTCTGCAGCTACTCCGCGGTGTCCTGACAGGTTGCCATCGATGACTAACAGTCAAATCTGGCCTTTCAGATAGCCCGTCCGAAAGACAAATTGGAGAAGGAGTACCTCGAAATGCCCGACCGGAAATTTGGTGCGGCAGACGCTCCGAGAACAAAAAGCCCTAGAACAGCCAGATGGCTCGGCTCTCGCCGATGGATTTACGCGATGCTCGTGACGCTTTTCCCGTCCGCGATGTGGTTACTCTTTGTTTGGCGCTTCAGTTTGCCCGTTTTATACGAGGATGATTGGAGCCTGATTCCGTTCATTATCCATTTAAGGAAGGGAACCCTGCATTTTGCAGACTATTGGGCTCCACACGGACCACACCCGCTAATTGTGACTCGGGCTTTTTTTGCCCTCTTCTTCAGAAGTGGCCCACTGGATCCGCGACCGATCATGATTTGTTCCTGGTTGGTGGCGACGACCTCGGTTGTTATCGCGAACCGATATTTAATCTGGCCACGAGTGTGCAAACGGGGCGTATCGTTGAGCGTTCTCTCTGGGTCGGCGTTCAGCATTTGGGCTTTGTCATTGGTGCAGTACGAAAGCCAGCTGTGGGCATTCGAAATTAGTTTCATTGCGACACTCTGCTGTGCCCTTTTGGGAGCATCGGTTCTGGCGGTCAGCGGCCGGAATCTGTGGGTTAGACTCGCCCTGTTATTGCTTATCGGAGCTGCAGGAACGTTGACTTCCGGGCAGGGTCTGATGCTTTTGCCAGCGCTGGCGATTGGGTGTTTGTTTTTCGCGCAGCGCTGGATGCACAAAGCGCTGGTTACCGGCGCCTTTCTACTTGCGATCGGTTTCACGCTATGGTTGTACCATCGCGATCGTCCGAATGGCGGGAGTTGGCAGGAATCATTCGGATGGTTCATCGCTCGACCACAACTGGCGTGGGCCAGCATATTTGGACTCCTGGGCAGTCCGCTCACCTATATTAGAGGCTCTCACAGGGTGGACACTGCCCCGGGTGAGGGGTTCGCTATATTTGTCATTTTTGGGATGTTACTGTTTCTGGCTGTCAGGCGTCGGAGTTTGAGGGAGTGCGCGCCGTTTGTGGCTCTAGGAGTGTACAGTTTGCTATATGCGATCCTTGTCGCGGCTGGACGCGCACCAAACGGGTACAATGATTGGTTCTTAACCAGCAGGTACACAACTTCTGCTCTATGTCTGTACCTGGCTGAGTTGGGCGTTTGCCTTGTGCTGTTTGCGGGAACCCAAAAAAACGGGCAATTGATGCTTCAGGCGACCCTCATCGGATTTATGGGGCTTGGGCTTGCAAATTCGATCGCTGCGACGTCCATGGCAAACGAAGACTATATAATGCGGCGAGCGGCGATGCGCTTGCTCGAGTATCAGAACCTTTTTCGCGCTGAGCTGGACGGGTGCGGCACCGGGCCGTTCTTTCCACTGTTTCCTGTCGGAGCGGCTCGAGTTGCAGCGATGGCTCTGACGCCCGCGCGAGACGCTGGTTTGATTCCACCTCAACGGCCAGTCAGCATTACCGCTGGAATATCTGGCTCGTGGAATCGCAAACCAGGACACAAAATGACCTATCTAACCCATTTGTGTTGGGCCGAAGAACTCGCGGGAAATTTGAAATCGAGAGAATCATTTAGGCCCGACGTCGTACTCATCCGGCGAGCCGGCGACCCTTTGTTTACAACATTTGGCACCGTAAACGGCAATCGCTGGCGGATAACCCTAGGGCCAGAGGTTGCCACGTTCGCGCAGGATCCTGTCGAAGTTTTTGCGTTTGAAACATCGACGGGACGCTTGGCGCCGATCCAGCGATAATCGCAAACGCCAACGGGAAGCCCGTCTCACAAATGAGCCATTTGCAAAGAAGTTTGCGGCCGGTTCCCTGCAGAAGCCAATCTTGATTTCAGCGGTTAAGAGCAACTTAATATCGTGGTTCGGAAGCTTGACTTCACCGCCGGCATTGAATCATTAAAAAAAGACGATTTCGATGAATGATTCAGAGTGGTCAGCGTTCTGCGAGTCGGTGCTGGAAATCCAGCAGAGCGACTTCATGAAGGAGATGGAAGGTCGGCTCCGTACACTTGGAACCAAGAGTTCGATGGGATTATTTGATTCTGCAGTCCTCTTGGCGTTGGTGCGGAAGATTGGTCCACGCGTTTGTGTCGAAACAGGTGGTAATCTCGGGATGTCATCCTCGTTCATTCTCCAGGGACTGCTAGACGCCGGAGTGAAAGAGGGAAGACTGCTTAGCGTGGAGGTTGATCCAAATATCCCGGTGGGTTCGATGATTCCCGAGAGACTAAAGAGCGGCTTCATGCCGATGATCGGCGACGTGAAAGAATTCATGAAGAAGAGTCTTTTTCCTGATCAGATCGATTTGTTCCTGCACGACAGTTCGCATCGATACAAGTATCAGTATTTGGAATTTCGCTACTTTTGGAAAAGGCTGAGAACGGGCGGCGCTCTGGTGTCGCACGACGTCAATTTCAATGCGTCGTTTGTTGATTTTGTGTCCACGACATACAAGCATGACAGAATCGGAGTGACCGACCAGGCGCGAACGACGCATACAGTCTGGGGCCGTCTTGGAACGATCGGATTCATGGTGAAGTCGTAGGATCTTGTTGTTCTTTTGATTCTTTTTTCGCGCAGCACTTTGGGCTCCTACAAGGAGTTTAACAAATCGAGATGCGCCCAGTCCGGCCACAATATGGTCCTTGTTACAGAACAAACCGGGACGGTACCTGCCATGCATTTGTCGCTCGAGATGCGCCTTGCGCCGCCGAACGCTGAACGGAAAACTTCCTTGAGCGAGGCGTCACTGCGTTGTAATGATTCTTTGCTCTCGGATTAAAGAAAACGGCCGCTGGGTCCGATTGAAACTTTGGTCGATCTGTGGTGTTCAATTCAACACAATGAACGATCCAGAACGCGATCAGCTTTGGCGCTTGCTTGGAAAGGCGAAGGTCGAAGAACCTTCGCCTTTCTTTGCCGCCAAGGTCGTTGCTTCCGTCAGAAAGCTGAAGGAGGATCGCAGGGTGTTCTGGGCGAATTGGTTACGATTTGGTTTACCCGGAGCGTTGGCGGGTGCGCTAGCAGTCTTTTTGACCGTTTTCAGCGTTCGCGTCGAACACAAGATTGAGTCCAAACCAGTAATTGTCACACAGACTGCTGAGCCAAGCGACCTCGAGTTGATAGCCGACCTGGATTCTGCGCTCTCCTCCGAGGAATCTTCCGTATGGTTAGATTCTTCGTCGCATTGATTCTCGCGGGTTTCGCGGTCGCGGAGAGTCAGGCGCAGGTTGCATCCTCCTCACCGGCCGCCTCTGCATCGGCGCAAACAAGCCCTTCCACGTCCACCAGCGCAGGTCGCTTTGAGCTGTTGCGCAAAGCATTCGAGCAACTTTCAACGGAGCAGCAAGAGAGGATTCTTCAAAATTTTCATCGTTGGCAGGATCTGAGCCAGGACGAGAAGGAAGTCTTGCGAGAGAGAGAGCGAGTGCAGCGCCAAAAGCAGGAGGCTTCGATCAGCGAAGCGTATGTGAAATCCGGGCTGCAACTCAACGACGAGCAGCGTGCGCAATTTCGGAAGCGTTACCTGCAGGAACGACGTCGTTTGGAAGAGCAACTCGTGCATGAGATTCAGGAGAAGCGCCAAGTCGGCAACGCCGCGATCATCGAGATGCTAAAGAAAGAATTCTCCAATCCGAAGCCGACGACAGGCACGGCGGCTCACTGAAGCTTCGAAGGTTGATTCAGCCGTGAAATGCCCCGAGACCGGAAAAAAATCCTGGATCTACCGTCTTCGACGGCGAGCCGGATGGTAATCCGCCGCATGATACGAACTCCGGACCAGCGGGCCCGATGCCACGTATTCGAAACCCTTTTGTTCGGCGACCTGTTTATATAGATCGAATAGTTCAGGCCGGATATACTCAACAACCGGCAGATGATCCGGAGTCGGCCTGAGATATTGGCCAAGAGTCAGAACCTGAACCTGCGCCTCGCGTAGATCATTCATCGCTTGGAAAAGCTCCGTCTCACTCTCCCCGAGCCCCAACATGATCCCGCTTTTGGTAACAGCGTCCGGGTCAAACTCCTTGGCTCGTCGCAGCACCTCGAGGGACAACCGATACTTTGCCCGCGATCGTACGGCAGGAGTGAGGCGCTCAACGGTCTCTAAGTTGTGATTAAATATGTCAGGCTGCGCTTGTAACACGAGTCGGATACAACTCTCTTTGCCGTTGAAATCCGGGGTGAGAACTTCAATGACAATATTCGGATCCAGATTCCGGATGGCCCGGATCGTTTCTGCAAAATGACTTGCTCCCCCGTCAGAGAGGTCGTCCCGTGCCACAGCGGTGATAACCACATGCTTCAATTTCATCCTGCGGATCGCTTCCGCTACACGCGAAGGCTCGTCTGCTTCCAAGGCAAAGGGCTTAGCTGTCGTGACCGCGCAAAAACCGCACGCACGAGTACATCTCTCCCCGGCGATCATGAAAGTGGCAGTTCCTTGACTCCAGCACTCCCAACGATTTGGGCACTGAGCGGATTCGCAAACCGTGTGTAGCCGAAGATCCGAAATCAGTGCCTTGGTGGTAAAAAAGACGGGACTCGACGGCAATCGCACCTTGATCCACTCGGGCTTTTTAGGCCGGTGCAATGACGGATCGATTTTCGCGCAGGACATCAGTGAGGCCAAGCTATCGGCTCGAGCGTCGAAAAGCAACCTACCGCTTCGAGAATTGGAATCGCTTACGTGCACCGGGTTGACCCGATTTCTTGCGCTCCTTCATCCTCGGATCACGGGTAAGGAGACCTTCCTCCTTCAATGCGGGCCGTAGCGCAGCGTCATGCGCGAGCAGCGCACGCGAAATCGCCAAACGAATGGCGCCGGCTTGTCCTGTGATTCCGCCACCCGTAGTCTTCACCTTGACGTCAAACGAGTTGCTCGTTTTGGTCACCTCGAACGGCTTAAGCACCGTGAATTGCAGGGACGGAGTCGAAAAATATTCTTCCAGCGGGCGACCGTTCACGGCTATTTTTCCCGACCCACGAGAAATACGAACCTGCGCGACTGCTGTTTTGCGGCGACCTGTAGCGGCGAATACCTCTGACATATTAGGGATTAGGATTAGGGAACCGGGATGGGCTGCTGCGCTTCGTGCGGATGCTGGTCACCTTTGTAAACTTTCAGTTTGGTGTAAAGCGCCCGCCCAAGACGATTGTGCGGGATCATCCCTTTTACCGCATGTTCAATCAACAACTCTGGCCGTCGATCTCGTCGACGTCCAGCGGTTTCTGATTTGTGTCCGCCGACGAACCCGGAAAAACTTGTGAATTTCTTTTGGACTTCCTTCTTGCCGGTCAGACGAACCTTGTCTGCGTTGATCACGACCACAAAGTCGCCCGTATCGATATGCGGGGTAAATATTGTCTTTCCTTTGCCACGAAGGAGATTCGCCACCGTCACCGCAACACGACCAAGGGAACGATCCTTCGCGTCAACGAGGTACCATTTCCGGTCTATCCCACTCGACTTGGCTGAAAATGTCTTCATGAAAGTCCTTTCGAAAAAGAGCCGGGAAACTATGATTACGCTGACACCCTGTCAACGGGATTCTGCACTCGAGCGCGCGCGCGCGTTCGTGCCCCTTGCAAAAGACCATCCAGCCTCCATCATAGATCCATGCGAATTTTCTCCGTCACCGCGACGATTTGCTCCATTTTTATCGCCACTGTCGCACAGAGCCAGGATGTTTCGACGTTGATCCGAAAGGCCGATGAGCTCGATGCGCAAGAACGGACCGATGACGCGATCGAAGCCCTGAAACAGGCGGAAAAAATCAATCCGAATGATCCCAAGGTGCTCATCAAGTTGTCTGAGGACTATTCAGACAAGATCGATAACACGAAAGATCGGACGCAAAAATTGGCTTTTGCGCAGTTGTGCCTGGAATACGCCAAAAGGGCCGTGCGTGAAGCGCCGCACGACTCCGATGCCCATGTCTGTCTCTCCATCGCTTTTGGAAAGATGACCGACTTTGTCGATAACAAGACCAAAATGGAATATTCCAAGGTCGTAAAATCGGAGGCAGAAAAGGCCGTCGAGCTGAATCCGAAGAATGACCTCGCGCTGCTTATTCTTGCTCGCTGGAATTTCGACATGGCCACCTTGAATCCCGTTCTCAAAGCGATCGCCCAGACATTGTACGGTCAGCTTCCGCGAGCATCAAAAGAACAAGCCATGGAGTACTTTCAGAAGGCTATCGCCGCGGCACCTGAAAAGATCATCCACCATGCCGAGTTCGCAGCGGCATTGGAATCGATGGGAAGGACCAAGGAAGCCAGAGCCGAATGGTTGAAAGTGACAAGGCTTAAGCCAACTGATGCCGAGGATCGCCGGTATGTCGCGGAAGCAGAACAGAAGCTGAAATAAATCCAGCGAATGAAGTCCTGCCCTTAGGGCGCCTGCCGCCGTTCTCCTGGTCCGTTCCCTTACCTTTCGCTAATGCCAGAACGAACCAACCAGCTAAGATACTTAGACCGCCAAGCGGCGTGATCGCGCCAAACCATTTGCAATCGGTCAACGCCAAGGCATACAAGGATCCGCTGAAAACGATCACGCCGCCAAGAAACAGATTATAGGCAGCTCGCGGCATCGGCCGCCAGCCGCTCAGGGTCAGGAGCACTGCGGCATGCAAGAGATGATAGAGCACCCCGGTCTGCCAGACCTGTGTCGTCCCTGATTTTTCCAGGAAATTTCGAAGAAGATGCGCGCCAAAGGCGCCACAAAAAACGCCGGAAAATCCCAAAAAACCTGCGATCCGCTTGGCCAGACGATTGCTCATTGACGTTTCGCTCGACGCTCACCGAAGATCGCCGTACCCACCCGCACCAGAGTTGCGCCCTCCTCGACCGCAACTTGGTAGTCCCCACTCATTCCCATCGAGAGGTGGGGAAGAGGAAACCGAAACTCTTTCTCCAACCGGTCACGGAGCTGCCGTAGTTGAACAAAATATTTCCTCGAATTCTCCGGATTGGAAGTCGGCGGCGGAATGGTCATGAGACCTTCCACCTGCACTCTGTCGGCGCGAGAGATCCGCTCGACCTGCGACAGCACGCGCTCCGGGGCGAGTCCGAATTTTGAGGATTCCTCGGCGACGTTCACCTGCAACAATACTCGAGGGAAGAGACCGAGATCCCCGGCGATACGCTGAATCTCATCCACCAGTTCAGCCGAATCGACGCCATGAATGATTTCAAAAAGCGGCAACGCCTGGCGGATCTTGTTGCTTTGCAGGTGTCCGATCAAATGCCAGCGCAGTTTCGCCGGCAGTTCGGGAATTTTCGCCTTCGCCTCTTGAACTCTGTTCTCGCCAAACAACAGCTGACCGGCTTCCACAGCCTGCCGGATCAGCTCTGGGGGGTGCGTCTTGCTGACGGCTAATAGCTCAACGCTCCCGACGGCCCGCCCCGATCTCCGTTCAGATTCGGCGATCTCTGCCCGAACGGAATGCAGATTTTCGGCGATATTTGGTTCCATTGATGCGTCTATGGCTAAGCTTATTCTGAGCGGATCGTCCTATCAATTGGCTTTGCTGGGGCGCTAACGATCCCATAGGCCTATCGCCAAGGCGCCTCCCAGAAGCAACCCTATCGCGTCGTACGCGGTAATTGGTCCGACCGATTCATCAACCACACCGTTCGCCACGCGATGTCTTGAAAGCACGATCGAACTCAGGTGTTTGCTGATATCGTCGGTGTCCGGAAGCGCCATCGCATCGACGTACTGACTGAGAGCAGGCGTGAGGGCAATACCAAACACGAGCATCGGCCTGGATGCCTCATAGAACCTCTCAAAACCGGACTTTGCATCCAGATAAGCAAACAAGTCGTTCGGGTCATCCACCAGTTTCGCAATCGCCTTGAATTGATTGTTGGTTTCCAATCCCGGAGCGTT
Organism: uncultured Verrucomicrobiae bacterium; assembly: GCA_963782115.1. Lineage (GTDB taxonomy): Bacteria > Verrucomicrobiota > Verrucomicrobiia > Chthoniobacterales > JAFAMB01 > JAFAMB01. Next base: position 20,023 of record CAWAIK010000006.1, on the reverse strand, counting down.
ACTTTGCAACCGATGTACGAGCTCGGCAAAGTTCGATTGGCTCCCGGAAATCAGGAATTGAGGGCCCACGAGACCGAATACGATCGAGACTCTCTCGTTCACCTGCATCAAATATGCACGGACCGATCCGATCTCGATCTTCCCGCATCTATCAGAAAATTTTCCCGTTATGACCTGATCCACTAAATGCTGAAATTTTGCTGGATCGGTGACCTGGAGCGAAATCGAGGCATTCAGAAAATCTGATTGCGGGTTGCGATCAACGATAATTTCTGCGCCAGAAACCAGTGTGTCGAGGTCTCGCGGGTCGATACCGAACGATTTCACCTCGCCCATGTAATTCCGAATGCTTTCGGCCAACGGAAATTCCTCCGAGAGCTGGCCGCACCATCGCCAAATCTCAGCAAAACCGACTCGCGCAGCCAGATAACCGATCGTTGACGGGCTGGTCAGCGCCAATCCTTTGCGATCGAAGAGACCGGCATTTGTTGGTGAACCGGTCAGCGTAAATACCGTGTCCCGCAGCCGTGCGCCGACGATGGTCGTTGCCGCAAGCACCGCGCGAGCGTTTCCCTGAGTTACCTGCTCACGAAAACCCCAATGCAGTCCGGCTACAGCATTGAGGGAAGGTCCGCCTTGAGCAAAAGAAAGAAGATCATAACCGGTTGGAATGTTAACCCGGCATTCCTGAAACAATTTTAGGGATTGCAACCCACCAGAGCTTGTCTTCGAATTCCGAACGGCCTCCAATAACAATTCGGTGCTGGGGCTCAGCAAGGTCCAGGAACCGGCTCGGGTGCAATAGATCTCCGCCGCAACTTTGCCGACACTTGCCAAGTCGATCGCCGCATGGTCCAGATTGTCCGGAGCGATTTCTCTGAGGTTTTGGCCGAAAAGAACCTTGGAAATATTGCCAATTTCACGCCGCCAGGTCGATTGATCCACAGAGGTTTGCAAGCCCCAAATCCATCGGCCACCATCGGGCTCCGTCATTCCAAAGAAAAGTGCGCTGCACCTCAAAGCCGCAAACGAACGCCAGGCATTTTGGTAATTGGCCAAAGTCCTGGAAATCGGCTGCCTCAGGAAATGTTGCACGGACGGTTCGCTCAAGATTCCGCAAAGCGACGTGTCGGGCCAACGCTTCGCAGTCTGAACTATATTGGGCAGCTCGACATAGAACACACAGTCGACCGGTGCAATCTGGCTCGCCGACAAGGAGTCACGGTCCTGCCGCCAAAGGAGGATTCCAATAACCACGAACAGTAAAAGCAGCCCCCCGACGATAAGTCGTTTCATTGCCACCCGACTGCAAAATCACGCGGCGGCGGGTTGGGTCTTCGTCAAGTTCGCTTGCGACCCTTCCGGCCTGGCTCGGTTCCGGCGGCAAGACGACCGATACTGAGCAAGCGCCAGCGCCCAAGCAGGGTTCATCATTTGCGAAGGCGTCTTCCAGATCAGGTGGTGCATATAAGCCAACGTCTCGCCATCAGCGAGCAGGGCCCGTTTCTGCTGAGATGTCAAAGATTCCGGACCCTCAATGAAAAGCTTCGTTGCCAGAGATGCGACATACCCGTCGACGGCCGGAGAGCCGATATCACGAGAGCGCTGAAGCGAGACATGCACGGCATTATAGAAGGGGTCCAGAACTGCGTGGACGAACTGATCGCCATCGCGAAGCTGCAACTGAAATCGCGCCGAGAGTTCCTGCGGGGGTAGGAGTTCTTCGGGCGTGAGGAACAAGTAACGAAATAGATTAGTGCGACCACTGAGTTTAGCGACCGGAATTGACAGCAACAACCCAATCAGCATCGGGGAGAGCCAGGCCAAATAACTGGGGGCGATCCACCACGCCAACGCTCCGAGTCCAACTCCGACGATCGGCAACGGCCAATACTCGCTGACGATTTCAACCCAGCGGGGTCCGGCACCCCCGCCGCGCGTCTGAGTATGCCATGTCACTGTTTGCCCGGCGATATTCCGTAGAACAAATCTTGTGTGGAACCATACCAGGACCGGAGCGGTGAGAATCGAAAATAATGTCTCCAAAATAGCGCTGGCCAGGACCCGCATCGGACCGCCAAAAGAGGCGATCTCCTTCGGCCGCGCGAAAAGATGCAGCAAACTAAGAACCTTCGGACCAAACAACAAAATGATCGTCATCAGAAAGAGCACGCTGGCTGAAGCTGCTGAGAACGTCCCGACCTTTTCGTGCAGACGATCGATGCCAGCCTGCAAACCACCAAATAGCACAAACAACACCAGAAGAGGCGCGGAAGCGTACGCCAGAATTCCCTGAACCAGATGGATCCGACTAATTGGTCGAATGTTCTGGGCCAACAGGAACCACATATGTTGTAAATTCCCCTGGCACCAACGACGATCCCTCTTGACGTATTCGGTCAAATTAGGAGGCAGCCCTTCATAACTTCCGTCCAGATCGTAGGCGAACCAGACTTCCCAGCCTGCATTTCGCATCAGAGCCGCTTCAACGAAGTCATGGCTCAGAATCCTCCCGCCAAGCGGTTCCTTCCCCGGTAAACCCGGAAGGGCGCAGCTCGCCAGGAAAGGGGATACTCGAATAATGGCATTGTGTCCCCAATAGTTGCCTGCGCCCTGCTGCCAGAAATTCAACCCAGCTGCAAAAATCGGGCTATAAACACGCGACGCGAACTGTTGAATCCGGGCAAACAGCGTTTCTGTCTTAGCGAGCCGCGGCATTGTTTGGATAATTCCAGCACGCGGATTAATCTCCATTAATCGGACCAAAGAAGAAACCGCGGCGCCGGTCATCAGACTGTCAGCATCAAGCACGACCATATAGCGATGGCGATGCCCCCAACGGCGGCAGAAATCCGCGATGTTTCCGCTCTTTCGATTTACCGGAAGTTTCCGACGGCGATAATGTATTTTGCCAAATCCGTTCGTTTGCCGACAGAGATCCGACCAAGCCAACTCTTCTTCGACGGCTTTCGCTGGATCGGTCGAATCGCTGAGAACATAGAAGTCGTATGAATCGAGTTCGTGTCTTTGCTGAAGAGACTGGTACAATGCTTGGACGTTCCCAAATACCGTTTCGGCGTCTTCGTTGAAGACCGGCATCACAACCGCCGTGGAGGCCAAGGGAGTGGTTGGATCCAGGGTATTCGTGATTTTTAGCGGTTCATGCCCTTCCGCAAGGACCAGAAATCCAAGAAAAGCCTGGGTAAAACCAAACGCCAGATTGGAGAACAAAATCCCGAACAAGCCTACCTCCAGCACCTCCAGGGGCGTCCATCCCCTGGCACCGACGATGTCAATCATCAGCCACAAACCCAGTAAAGAAATGCCCAGCGTGACCAGGGCGACCGCCCAACGCCGTTGCTCAACGGTTTTCTGAACCGCTTCGTTAACGGTCTCTGACCCGATCAATTCGACGACCTTGCCCGACCTATGATTTTCACTCATAATCCTGACCAGAAATCTAAGTTACCCTTCCCAAGTCTTGCTCCCGCCACACCTCCTTGTTCGCATCCGCGGCACATAGATGGTTGCCGAAAAACAAACGGTTGCCGAAAAATCACGAACTGTAAAGGCTGCCAAAAACAAGGAGCCCGAGAATAGCCAGCCCGATCACCCAAGCAACGATGCGATTTGCACCTAAGGGAGAAAACTTCTCCGCCAACGAGATTAGCCTTTTCCCAGGCGAAGAAAATTCCAGCGGGCGAGCCGTGATGCTCGCGACTTGCAGGTTCGGCGCCGCCTGAAGCCGGACCTCGCGCAAAGCCTGGCGGACCTCTTCGGACATCTCATCGGTGCGGCCAAGAACGTTCCCGTCGACGTTCTCGGTCAAATAGAGTCGGACCCGCTGCTCGACAGAGCGGCGATCGTCTGAAACCCCTTCGTCGATCAAGTGCCGAAAAGCATAATCGAGGGTCTTCTGAGCCTCTTCGAAGGCCAGCTCGGTGGCCGGCGTAAATGGTTGCCGGCGTTTGCGGACGATCGCACGTTCAAAGCTTGCCAGCAGAATCAGCTCCCGGTCGACCGTGTCCGGCGTCCTGAGCGCATCGAGATAGTCATTGATGCGTTCCCAAGCCTCTTTCCATTCCGGAGAAGCACCGATTCCGATTCGGAGCAGCGCTATATATTCAGGAGATATTGCCATTTTTCTGAGCAGAACGTGTCGCGACGCAGTATAACACAGCTGAGGTCCATCGGCTTGGAGAAATCGGGATTAAAGATCGTGAAACCGACCAGCCAACCGCGGTCGGTCGGAGTGAATTGCACGTCTTTAACCTGGGCGCCTTGACCCGCCAGAATGTACGGACGCAACTCCGCCACGGGAATCGTTTCACCACTTTCGGGCTTCCCGTATTCGATTGCAAAACGCGTTTCGTTGGAACCCGGGCTCGGTCGTACGGTCGTCGACAACACTCGAAACTGGTTGGTGTCCGGCTCGTCTCCGCTCCATTTCAACTGGTACGCAAATTCGAAACTCGCTCCCGGCTCCGGCAGATTCTGCGGTTGAAAACCGGCCACGACGTTATCCGAGTATTCGTCGCTGCTTGGAATTTCAAGAAGCCGGACAAACCCTGGCCCGAAATCGCTCTTGGGTATCACCGTGACATTCGGTCGCAGATGATATTCTGCTTCTCGATCGAGATAATCGCTCAAATTTCGGTCCCTTTGCACCATCGAAAAGGAAAGCACGTTGGAAAAGAGGCGCACATTGACTGACCGAGTGTTACTCAGTGGCGCCCAAAGCTTTTCGCCAGACGAAGTCTCCAGCAATAATCCGTCAGAATCATGGACCTGCGGGCGAAACTCGCGCCGATGAAAGTCCGTTTTGTTCATTGAAAACTGGGTCTTGCCCGTTGGCTGGTAGTCGGGCTTCAGCGTCGGTTTGTTTACCGAGTTGCCGCCGAAATAGAACATCGTCGTTAGAGGCGAAAGGACGAGCACCTCCATTTTTTTTCGAACGAAGATGGTCGCCTTAACATCGATCGTTGTGATCGTCCCGTAGCGCACCACGAACTGGTAGCCGCCGGTGACGCTTTCGCTGTCAAGCAGGGCGTAGAACTCGAGAAAATCATCCGATGGATTGGGCTTCCGCATCCAGAATTCGCGAAAGTCAGGGAATTCTTCAGGTCCATTGATGCCGGTGTTAACAGCTAACCCCCGCGTAGAGAGCCCCCAGTGCAGGCCTTTGGCGATTGCGCGAAAATAGCTGGCCCCAAGAAACGACATGAACTCATCCTGAACGCCCGGCTGACTGGACGGGACAAACGCCTTAAAGCCAACGAACGTCTCGTGCCCGCTGAAATTGAGCGGTTTGTCGTAGTAAAAATATTCAGGAGAAAACGGGATATCCCGAAGGCGATCTTTCTCGATCTCCTCAAATAGCACGCGCCGCTTGAAGTAGTAGCCCGGGTGAAAAAAACCGAGACGATAAGGGGAATCGCGCCAGACCGAGCGTTCCGGCAGAAAACGGATCCTGCGATAGAGATCGTAGTCCAGGTTCTGCAGATCAGGCGAAAGCTCCTGGCTTTGTATCTCAAAAGACTGTTTGGCAAGAGCCTCGGCCTTTTGAACCACCTCCCGATAACCAAACACATTCTCCTCTTGAGCAACCGCCGCGCCCCCAAAACTCAAAGCGAGGAGCACCGTGAAGATTTTCATACGCGCATCGACGATCGCCACACGATCTCCTTTAAGTCAACCTGCAAAATGCTTTTGGTGCGCAGGGTTCGCCGCCGTTCGCCGCGGCCCAATCAGCCGGGCACGCCCGCCGATACACTCTTTCGGTCGCGCACGAAGCACGATGAATTCGACGAAGGTGCTAAGGAACTCTCCGCAGCAGGCCAATCATCACCCCCTGGATGACGAGCTCTGCCGCCGGAAGAAGATCAGGATAGAGTGGGTTCTCTGCTTTAAGAAACGGTTCACCATGATCGAGGAAATAACGTTTCAGAGTCGATTCGCCGTCTATCAGCGCCGCGACGATCTCCCCATTTTTCGGGACCCGTTTCTGAAGAAGCACCGTGTCACCGTCGGCAATCTGAGCGCCAATCATCGAATCCCCCCGCACCTTGACGCCGAAGACTTCCGCTCGATTTTCAACTCCGAACGCCGCCAGGTCGACCCCTATTTTGGAGCTGCTCCATTCCGAGGCCTCACTTGGCATGCCTGCCGGAATCTGGCCTAAGATCGGGATGGGCCGGAAGGCGGGCAAAAACCGGAAATTAGGATCGACAGCCGAACGAGCTTTTCCCGGAGTTCGATTAATCACGCCTTTCCGCTCCAGTGCTCGCAGGTGATTCATCGCGGCGGTCTGACTTTGAAATCCGAAATACGCCTGAATTTCGCGACTTGAAGGCGGAAATCCGGTTTGCTGTTGTTGTCGCCGAATGAAATCGAGTACCTGCTGCTGGCGTGCCGTGAGATCAGCCATAGATGTTCAGCCGAACACTATATCAGCGCAGCTACACACACGCAACAAAAAGAGTTCGGCGTTCAGCGTTCAGCGTTCAACGTTCAGCGTTCAGCGTTCAGGTTCAACGTTCAACGTTCAACGTTCAGCGTTCAGCGTTCAGCGTTCAACGTTCAGCGTTCGGCGTTCAACGTTCAGCGTTCGGCGTTCAACGTTCAGCGTTCAACGTTCGACGTTCAACGTTCAACGTTGGGCGTTGGGCGTTGGGCGTTCGGCGCTGGTATCGGCGTCCCGCTTTGCTCCTTCAAAACCAAGCAGCCCGAGGTGTTCGTCGGCGAACGGCGAACAATGCAACACCGGACGCTTTTTGTTGCCAGCGACAGTTCCTGATCCAACATTGCAGAGGTATGCCGGAGAACGTTTTCGAAATTGTTTGTTGCCGTGCCTATGTGGCGGGCGCGCAAGTCTCTCGATGTTTTTCCGTGGTCCGTGCTCCGGTCGCTCTCGGACTGCTGCTCTTATATTGTTCCCCGCTCCGTGCGCAAAATGATGCGTTCACGGAATGGGAGCCCAATAATCTCATCCTCCGGGTTCTAAAGACAATGCCCCGAGGCGGCGGCTACTCGGCGACCTCCGGCGCCACACGCGATCTCCAATCGGCGGTTCAAGTCAGTGGAGGCAGACTTTACGTGACACCGGCTGCCGCCCGAGCAACTTACTGTTCCGGTGCCACCTACCTGGTCTTTGTCCAAGCGATCCAGAGGTTGCTGCCCGACCCGCTAGTTGGAGGGCGCCTCGCTGAAGCGCTTGCGATTACAGGGCAACCGGACGGAGTTGGCGTCTGGGGTCGTTGGAATGCAAACGGTCCCGGCACAGCCTGTTTATTTCGAGAGCTGAAACTAGGTCATAATTTCACATCCTTCGACGAAGCTAGGCCGGGTGATTTCATGAAAATCTTTTGGACCGACGCCGTCGGAACGCGAGAGCATGGCCATTCCGTGATTTATCTCAGCAGAGGGCCAGTCAATGGTGTCGAAATGGTTCGATTCTGGTCGAGCAATAAACCCGGCGGTTATGGCGTGAAGGCGGTACCACGCTCTCGAATTTTTCGCGCCATTTTTTCGCGTCTGGAAGCCCCTTCTAACATTGAAGGCTCCGTGACTCTTCCGCCAAAGAACGGCTATCTTGCCGGCCTGATTACAAAGGAGTCTTCGATCATCGAAGCGCTCGAGCAGTCCGGGATAAGTCGCTAGTGCGAGACATGATGCGAGACACGTAATCCGAATGCATATCTGACCGCCGCAAGGGTAGGGCAAAGCTCCGGTGTGGTACGCCGAAATAGAATTTGCATTTCATCAGAATTCGCCCACCATTGCCGGGTGCGAGGCCCCGGCGCGCGCCTTTGGGGTAAAAAAATGAGCAAAGAATCTTCCAAGAAAAAGAGTGGTATCCGTTCAACGCGTGAACCGGTCACGTCCGAGAAAACTCAGGGCCAGGAATCCAAAAAGGCTCCCGTTGATCCGGCCGACAAGCTGAAGTTTGAAGATTTAGGGCCGTTGCCAACCGGATATGGAGAAATGTTTTTGATCGCGCGTGATCCACATTGGCTGTTCACCTATTGGGATTTTGATTACGCGAAATTTCCGACACCGCGAAAGCTGTTTATCCAAGTCTATCGGAAGGACGAACTCGAAACGACGGTCGAAATTAATGAGATCGCGCGTAACTGGTATATCCCGGTCCAATCAGCCGCATCGGAGTATAGCGTGGTCTTCGGACACCGCGATGCGGAAGGGGTCTGGTCCACCGTAGGCAAGGCCGGGCCGACTCAGACGCCTCCAGAGTCCATCAGTCCGAATTGGGACACGCAGTTTGCCACGGTACCGTTCCACCTGAGTTTCAATTTTCTGCTCGATGTCATTTCGGCCGCTCGATCGGAAGGCCAAGCGTTGACAGAAACGTTGGCGCGCTTGCAGCAGGCAGCCATCGGTGACCAGGGCGGCGGTTCGAGTTGGGGCGGCGAACAATTCAAGGTCCTGGAAACCTTGCTCGGAAAAAATTTCCTGGATCGACTCTTTTCAATGAGTTCGCAAGAGGTGCTACAATTTCTCCACTCCGAGTTGAGCGGTCGGCTCGATTCGGAGTCGGCCAGTGAACTTCTCGCAAAAGGTCGTTTGGCTTCTTTGTTGGCCCCAGGGGAATCAAGCTTGTTCAGTGCCTCGATCCGGGAATTTGTGCACCAAGAGCTTTCGAGCGGAGGCGTCAGCAGTTTCGGCAGCGCTGAAGTAGGCGGCCTCTCTTCACAACTCGGCGGACTCTCTTCCCAACTCGGCGGGCTCTCCTCTGAAGTTCTGGCCGGCGGAAGCGAAACGCTGGCAAGCTGGCAAGCCGGAGTCAGGGCAATTGTTTCGAAGTGGGAACAGGCGCTCAGTTCGCTGGGGCTCGGCAGCGAAGTGATGGCCAGCTGGCACGCTGGTCTGGCCGAGATTGCCTCCAGTTTCACCAGCGCGGTCACTTCATACGGTTTGAGCAGCGAAACATTCGCCAGTTGGCAGACGGGCGTCGGCGAGATTTTCGCGAAATGGGAATCGGCGTTGAGTTCGTACGGCGTGAGCAGCGAGATGCTGGCCAGTTGGCAGGCCGGTTTCAGTGAGATTACCTCGAGCTGGGAGACTCTGTTGAGCTCCTACAGTCTGAGCAGCGAAACTCTCTCAAGCTGGGAGACGGCCTTCGGATCATACAACGTCAGCTCATTTTCTTTTGGATCCGAGCAATTATCGAGCTGGAATCTCTCCAGTTGGAGCGGCTTGGAGTTTGGCTCTGCTAGCTGGAGCGGCTTGGAATTTGGGCCGTCAAGCTGGAGCGGTTTGGAGTTCGGCCTATCAAGTTGGGGCGAGTTGGTATCCGAAAGCAGTCTTTTCAGCGGGATCGGAGCAAGCTGGAGCGCACAACCTTTCGGCCAGTCCGAGCGCGAATTTTTCATGCACGTAAACGCCGAGGTGATCTTTTACGGCGGAACCCATCCGCAGGCGAAAGTCACTATTGCGGGGAGACCGGTTCAACTTCAACCGGATGGAACGTTCCGGTATCATTTTAAATTTCCGGACGACGATTTTGAAATCCCGATCGTCGCTGTTTCGCCGGATGGCGTTGAAACGAGATCAGCCGTTCTTTTCCTGCGACGGGATACCGCTCGGTATGGAGATGTCGGCGCGACCAGGCAGCCCGAATATTTAGGCACGCCGATGGGCGAAAGGCGTTAGACCACACTTCCCAACCTTCAGGTGCAACATTTCAAGGTATCTCGGATTCTTTCGTGTGGATAAGACGAAGGAAATCATTACCGAGCTGAAAAGATCCTACGCGATCGAGTTGGAGACGATACAAAACTACCTCGCCAATTCGATCGACCTGGAAGGGACGGATGCGGAAGTCGTCAGGAAATCGCTCGACGAAGAGATTACCCTCAAGCTGAAACACGCGCGGCGCCTGGCGAGACGAATCAATGTTCTGGGCGGGCGGCTCCCGGGCTCCCTGGAGTTGCCGCGAGATCAGAATTCGTTGCAGCCATCGTCGGACCACACCGATGTGATGGCAGTGATCCGAGGAGTCATCAGCGCGAATGAAGCATCCATCCGCCAATACCAAAAAATCATCCAACTGACGGAGGCGCTCGATTGCGTAACGCAGGACATGGTGGTCGATCTTCTCTCCGATGAACGAGAACATCGCCGGCTGTTTCTGAGCTTTCTGGCTTTGAACGCGAAATAAGATGGCTTACCCGAAAAAGGATCGGCTTCTTGAGCGCTACCTCGAGTATCTCGATGTCGAGCGGAATGCTTCTCCCCGGACTGTCGTCGCCTATCGACAGGCTCTGGCCAAATTCAAGCATTTCGTCGGCGACAAGGTTTTGTGGGTGGACTGCACGGCGCAGCAGTTCCGCGGCTTTCTGCTCGACTGCATGAAGAACGGCATGGCCAGATCGTACGTCCGACTGACGTTTGCCGCGCTCCGCAGCTTCTATAAATACCTGGTCGAACGAGAAGGATTTCGCGACAACCCGTTAAGGGAAGTGCAACTGCCAAAGATGGAGAAAAAACTCCCGATTGTTCTTTCAATCTCGCAGGTAGATGAGCTGTTGACGGTCCCGAATAGAGTGGTGCGCCAACCTCAAGCTCCCGCCTGGGCCGCAGCGCGCGACGCGGCGATGATGGAGCTTTTCTACAGCAGCGGCCTCCGTCTCAGCGAACTGGCCGCTCTGAACGTCGCCGATGTCGACACCTTCAGTGAAACCGTGCGCGTCCTTGGTAAAGGACGGAAAGAACGAATCGTTCCCGTGGGACAGATCGCTTTGAAGTCAATGCAGCAATATCGGCTCGAAGCGAACGTGCAAGCCGGCCCGTTGTTTCTCAGTAAGTTAAGGAAGCGAATGTCCACGCGATCTATATGGCTGATGCTGAAAAAGCATTTGTCGCAGACATCCATCCAACTTCGCGTCAGCCCGCATAAACTTCGCCACAGCTTTGCGACGCATCTTCTGGATAACGGCGCCGACTTGCGAAGCGTCCAGACGCTGCTCGGACACGTTAGCCTGTCGACGACACAGATTTACACCCATGTCACGATGGAGCGGGTGAAGAAGGCCTACGACGACGCGCATCCCCGCTCCTGAAGAATCACTCACAGAGAGACCGGGAATCAGCCGTTCCATTTTTCCGATTGACGTTCGCCCTCGCGCGTTGAGGTTCGTTGTCGTCCGCTGTTCCGGGCGCCACGGCACCTGTCGTTTCGCTGATCCATCGGCACCACTTTTCCTACTATGACGACCGCTCGCCAGATCCCAACCCGATCCGAAATCCCTGAAGCAGATACCTGGGACCTCACCCATATTTTCAAAACTGAAGAAGAATACCGAAGATCATTTTCTGACCTGAGAGATAGCTATTTGAAAATTGTCGAGTTCAAAGGCCATCTTGGGGAATCGGCTGACGCGCTGCTCAGATGCCTGGAGTACGATAACCACCTCGAGCAAATTGCCGAACGACTCGGCCACTACTCCTCGCTTAAAAACTCCGAAGATAGTTCGGACGATCAGAATCTTTCTCGTCGCGCAGAGTTGACCAATCTGCTCACTAAGGTCCACGAAGCCGGCTCCTTCATCAATCCAGAAATCCAAGCGATTCCTGAAGATCGATTCCAGAGTTTTCTGGATGACCCGAAACTTGCGAACTGGAAGATCTCTCTCTCCAGGCTTCGCCGATTCCGGCCCCACACACTTTCCGAAGCAGAGGAACGTCTCCTGGCTCTCGGTGCACCCGTCATTCGCGGCCATTCGGACACATTTTCACAGCTTACGAACGTCGACATGAAATTCGGTGTTTTGACAACTGGCGACGGTCAGGAAATCGCCCTCTCCCAGAGCACGTATCTCTCCTTTCTGCACAAACAGGACCGGGATCTGCGACATAGAGCCTTTCAACAGTTCTACCTGGAATTTGATGATCACAAATTCAGCCTGGCCTCCGCCCTCGCTTCCTCGGTTCGAGCTGACGTTTTTTCCGCGAAGATCCGCAATTACCCATCCGCCCGTCATGCCTCGCTGTTCGGGGATAACATTCCCGTGGAGGTCTATGACAATTTGATCGCGACTGTTCGCAAAAATCTCCCTGTCCTTCACGAGTACTACGACCTCCGCCGTGAACTTCTCAAGCTGGAAGACATTCACCAATATGACACGTTTGTACCGCTGGTCCCAAAGATTCAAACCAACATCGATTTCGACGAGGCGATCGATCTCGTCGTTCAGGCCCTGACTCCTCTCGGCGCTGAGTATGTCGAGACACTCCGAAACGGACTACGGTCTCGTTGGGTCGATCGCTATGAAACCCGGGGGAAAAGAAGCGGAGCATTTTCCTCCTCCAGTTACGGCAATCCTCCCTATATTCTGATGAACTACAAACCGGATGTCTTTTCCGATGTCTTCACGCTTGCCCACGAAGCGGGGCATTCGATGCACACCTGGTTCGCGCAGAAGCACCAACTTTTCCAGGACTACGGTTACCCGATCTTTCTCGCGGAAGTGGCCTCGACGTTTAACGAAGAACTGCTCACGCACCACCTTCTGGAACGGGCCAGGGATCCGGCCATGCGGGCTTACCTCATCGACCGCCAGATCGAAGACATCCGTCAGGTGCTGTTTCGACAGACGATGTTCGCCGAATTCGAAAAACAGGTACACGAAATCGAGGAAAAGGGCGGACCGTTGACCCTTAATGTATTCTGCGATGTTTACCGCGAACTGCTTGACGCCTACTTCGGGCCGCGTTTCGCAATCGACGACCAACTCAGTATCGAATGTCTCAGAATCCCGCATTTTTACTCAGCATTTTATGTCTACAAGTACGCTACCGGGATCTCTGCATCCGTCTCACTGGCGGATCGAGTGCTGAACGGGGGAGCCGCGGAGATGGATGCCTACCTGGGATTTCTCAAATCGGGAGGAGCCAAATTCCCGATCGACACGCTCCGAGACGCGGGCGTCGACATGCAGTCCCCGGGTCCCATCGAGAAAGCGATGGACCTGTTCCAAAAGAGAATCGCGCAGCTGCGCGAATTGCTGGCATAAAAACGGATGCAAATAAATCCCCTTTGGCCGAACAGTTTAGGCAGTGTCCACCATTGAGTTCATCGCACATTCCTATCCGCGCGAGCTTTCAGAACAGATCTGGGCGCTATGGAGGCAGACAAATGGGGCAGAGACGCTTCTCGATTCCGCCGAAAGGCTGAATGCATTTCTGAGCATCGCTTATCAAGCCAGCCTTCTCCGGGAAGAGGGTCGCCCAGTTGAATGTCGGATCGCGCTTCTGGGGCACCAGCGTCTTGAACTCGCCGGTTTGTTTGGGACCGGGTTTCATCCCGTTCGTTTCGCGAAGCGCCGCATGTTTGTGGAACAGGAGGTCCGCCGCATGGCACCTGCGACCGGATTCTATCGATCGATGATCGCCGTCGACTGGTCCGCCCAAGAGGGATTCCAAATCTGCGGAATGATCCACACTGGCGCATGGTCCAGGGATCTGACCGTAGCCGTTGATGGCCTCAATCACCCAATCCCGGATTGGCTGATCATCCATGTCAGAGGCCCGGGAAACCTTGTCATTCATCGCGGCTCCAAACGCATTGTGACCTTGCTCAATGGTCGAGTCGAAGGTCATGGGTTCGACCTGTTTGCCTCTTCTTGGTTCCTCAAGCGTTATCGAACGATCGGGGATGGATTTACAGGAGAGACCACGCCTAATCTGCCGGATTCGGTCGTCATTCGTGATGATCTCGCCGAACAAATGGGGATCGCGTTCATGCGCAGAGTGATCCGGGAGATTCGGAATTCCCGGCACGGCGGGACGATCGTCTTCGCACCGAGTTTGCTGATGCCGGATCTTCTCAAAACGGGCGGACCGTTGCGCGCAAAATATCGGATCGAAGAAAGCTGCACGTCATCTCCCTTTGCTCTCATTCTGGAGGAAGTCACATGGCGTCTGGCTCAATTTGCCCTCATCAAAGGAGAGGCGTCAGCAGGCTGGCAAGAGTACCTGGCATGGTATGAAGAGTTTCCGTACACGTTCAGCCAGCGGTTTGTGGAGCTGGCTTTGTGGCTTTCCGACCTCACGGCAGTCGACGGTTGCCTGCTGCTCGATCACAAATTCACCCTCTTTGGATTTGGAGTGGAGATCCAGGTCCCTAGTTTTGAAGACGAGAAGGTGCATCGTGCCCTCGATATCGAAGCGCAAGATTGCATCCTGGAGTCCATGGACAGCGCCGGCACCCGGCACCGCACAGCCTATCGCCTCTGCCGCGAGTTCGCCTCATGCCTGGCAATCGTGGTCTCGCAGGACGGCGCGGTCAAATTCGTCGCAAACCATGACGATAAAGTGACCTACTGGAACCACCTGGACTTCTAAATTGTTATCAATAGGCGGCTTGCGCACCCTTAATATTTTTCTTCTGGATCCAGGGCATCAGTGCGCGCAGCCGTTCACCCGTCTTTTCGATCGAATGTTTCTCGCCGTCCTTGAGAAGTCTTTTGTAGTTCGGCAGACCGGCTGCGTATTCTGCAATCCAGCCTTTGGCAAATTTCCCGCTCTGGATATCCTTCAGAGCCTTCTGCATCTTTTTCTTTACGGAGCCATCAATCACGTTCGGACCAACCGATACATCTCCCCACTTCGCGGTTTCGGATATCGAAAACCGCATGCCTGCGATCCCCGACTCGTACATGAGATCCACAATCAGCTTCAACTCATGCAAACACTCGAAATAGGCCATCTCCGGCTGATAACCGGCTTCCACGAGGGTTTCGAATCCGTTTTGAACTAGTGAAGTCAGTCCGCCGCACAAGACCGTCTGCTCCCCGAAGAGATCGGTCTCTGTTTCCTCTTTGAAGGTCGTTTCGAGCACGCCAGCCCGGGTCGCACCAATCCCTTTCGCCCATGCCAACGCCAGTTTCTTCGCTTGCTTGGACGGATTTTGGTAAACCGCGATAAGCGCCGGGACGCCTTTCCCTTCCAGGTATTGCCGGCGCACGATGTGCCCGGGACCTTTCGGGGCGACCATGATTACATCGACCTCCATCGGAGGCGCAATCGTTTTGAAATGCACCGCAAAACCATGGCTGAACAAGAGCGCTTTCCCCTTCTGCAGATGAGGCGCCACTTCGCTTTCATAAATCGACGCACTTTTGAGATCGGGGGTCGCAAAGAAAATGATGTCAGCCCTTTTTGCCGCTTCAGCAACTTCCAGAACCTCAAAACCGTGCTCTTGGGCGGCCGGGACAGACTTGCTGCCTTTGTACAAACCGACTATCACTTGCACTCCACTGTCCTTGAGGTTGAGAGCGTGCGCGTGACCCTGGGATCCAAATCCGATCACCGCGCACACCTTTCCATTGAGGTGAGCGAGGTCGGCATCCTTATCGGTGTAGACTTTTGCTGGCATAGCTTAAATTTGTTTCAAAGGGGGGACTTATTCCACTCGGGCCATCGCGACTTTGCCCGTGCGCGTCAAGTCGCCGATGCCAAAGTTCTCCATCAGTTTCAGGAACTTGGTGATCTTGCTTTCGTTTCCAGTGATTTCGATGGCGAGACGCTTGGGTTGAACATCCACGATCTTGGCCCGGAAAATATCGCAGATCTGCATCACTTCCGATCGATTCGCGGAATCGGCATTCACACGGAGCATCACCAACTCGCGGTCAACGTAGTCTCCGTCCCGAAAATCCTGAATTTCAATCACATCAACGAGCTTATTTAACTGTTTTGTGACCTGCTCAAGAACCGTGTCATCTCCGCGTACTACGATTGTCATTCTGGAGGCAGAAGAATCATTTGTCGGCGCAACATTCAGACTATCGATGTTGAATCCGCGCCCACTGAACATGCCGGCAATCCGAGCAAGAACGCCGAACTTGTTTTCCACCAGAACAGATATCGTGTGACGCATAATCAGGGAGAGGAATCATCTCGGGAATGCGCCCAAAATCAATAAAAATTCTGCATTTCCCCGCTTTTCTCGGAACCGGTTGTGATCTCTTTAAACCCGTGCAAGTATCCGGGGCTTTCGATATGACAGTGTTTACCCCACCCGACAAACGGTACGCAGGCTACATCTTTGACTGCGATGGGACCTTGGCCAACTCCATGCCGGTTCACTACCGCGCTTGGAAAGACACCGTAGAGAAATACGGGGGACAAATCTCCGAAGAACTCTTCTATGCGCTGGGGGGATGGCCAAGCAATAAGATGGTCGAAATTTTGAACGAACGGTTTGGTACGACACTCGACCCGGAGATTGTCGCCGCTGAAAAAGAGCATCTTTATGTCGAGCGAAGTGCGACGATTCAAACTATTGGGGAAGTAGCTGAGTTCGCGCGTCAAGTCGCTGCTTTTGCGAAGGTGTCCGTAGCCTCAGGAGGAGTCCTCCCCGTTGTCACCAAGACACTCGAAACGATAGGATTCAAAGGCTTTTTCTCGGTCATCGTCACCAGCGAGCAGGTCAGACGGGGAAAGCCGTTTCCGGAGATGTTCCTCGAAGCCGCCCACCGGATGAGCGTTCATCCATCCGACTGCCTGGTACTCGAAGACAGCACCGCTGGTTTTGAGGCCGCGAAAGCCGCCGGAATGGACTACGCCGAAGTGGGGAGGCCTGGATCGTTGGTCGGAGATCTCACAGCGCGGTTTGACGCATCGAGCCGTGACGATGATAACGACTTGAATACGTGTTATTAGCAAGTGCGCCTGCTCGTTGCTCCAGCCCCCAGAGCAAAAGCCGTTGGGCGTCGTCGAACAACATGCGGTGGGTACCGCCAAGTTGAACAAGGATAATATCCCTGCCGTCCGCCGACGCGCTTGACACCAGGCATCGACCGCTCATCTCTGTGTAACCCGTCTTCATGCCTGTAAAAATGGAGGAACGCGTCACTAACTTGTTGGTTGGCTCCAGGAAACGCCGCCGACCTGAGCTATAAGTAAATGTCAGACCCGGGAGCCGCATGAACTCGCGCAGCGTCGGATTGTGATAGGCTGCAAAGGCGATCCGCGCCATATCGCGCGCGGTCGAGAACTGACCCGGCTTTGGCAGGCCGTTCGGATTGACGAAATGGCTGTTCTCTGCTCCCAGTTGAGCCGCCTTCGTGTTCATCAATATCGCAAAAAAAGCAACACTGCCGGCATCGTTCCGGGCGAGGCATACCGCGGCGTCGTTGCAACTATGCACCAGCATCGCGGCCAGGAGTTGCCTTTTGGTGTAGATTTCCCCCGGTCTGAACCCAAGCTTCGTCGGTTCAACCGCGCAATCCTCGGGAGCTACGCGAACGCTGTTATCCAAGCCCCCATGCTCCGCAATCAGCAACGCGGTGAGAAGCTTCTGGGTACTGGCAACCGGCCGCTGGACATCCGGGTTCTTGAAAAAAAGTACCGCGCCGGCTTTTGCATCAATCATGATCGCAGAACTTGCGATCGTGACCGGAGCACTAGTTGGAAAAAAAGGCAACGTCGATAGGGAAGGCGGAGTCCGAGCCACAATAAGACCAGCACCTGGTCGCAAATCATCTGGAGAGGTCGGAGATTTCACCGGCGGCACCGAATCCGCAGAGGGATTCGCCTCGAACGGGAGAGCTCGGCGCACTTCCGGATCACGAGCGCAGCCCTGCTTACACCCCGCCCAACCGATCCACCAGCCAAGGGCCAAAAGCAAAATCCAACGCGCCCGCATAACTCGCGTCTCTTATTCCAGATTCGCGCTTCGCGCAACAGCTGCGGAATTCAAGATAAAACTTGTTCATTCTTTTTCCAGATCCCGGTATGATCAACACGCATGAAGTTTCGAGTTGTTCGCCTGGTCGCGTGCGCGACTCTGTCGATCCTCTTCGTTGGTTGTGCGGGACGCTCTCTTCCGGAATATGAGGCTCCCTTGCCACGCAGCGAGTTCATGAAAGTGCGGACCACCGCTTACACCGACACGGAGAGCGATCACCGGCGCTACGGCAAATCCAGCGCCGTGGGCACGACTCTCGAATCCGGGTCTGTGCGCAGTGCGGCCGCCGACTGGGCCAGGTGGCCGGCCGGCACAAAATTCCTGATCCTGGCCACCGGCCAGATCTACGAGGTCGACGACTACGGCTGGGCTTTGTCAGGCCGGAACACCATCGATCTCTATTGTCCATCGTGGGCGGAGATGAACAATTGGGGTGTTCGCCGCGTCACGATCCAGATTCTGCAATGGGGTGATCCCTGGAACAGCTACCACGTCTTGAACCCGCGCCGGGACTACGCGCACGTCCGACGAATGCTGGAGGAGATCCGCAATTTTTACTGAATCAAGAAACCAAAGATCAGAAGGGAACCGCAGGTTGCGCAGAATCCGCTGATGATTGCAGCCAAGGGAGTGTGGGTTTTAGCCCCTGCTCAGTTTTAGTTCTTGGGGGCGGCAACGGCGTTCCACATAAATGCCAGGATGTCGGATTGTTCCTCGATGATTTTGCCGATCGGCTTGCCTGACCCGTGTCCGGCCTTCGTTTCGATCCGAATCAGGACTGGATTCCCGCACCCCTGCGCAACCTGCAATGTTGCGGCGAACTTGAATGAGTGACCAGGCACAACTCTGTCGTCATGATCCCCTGTGGTCACTAAGGTAGGTGGATAGCATGTTCCTTCTTTGAGATTTTGGAGCGGCGAATACTTGATCAGATATTGAAACCCGTCCGGAGTTTCAGAAGAGCCAAAATCGGATTGCCACGCCCATCCGATGGTAAACTTCTGGAACCTCAGCATATCGAGAACACCAACCGCTGAGACCGCTGCCCCGAACAGATCGGGACGCTGGGTGAGCGCAGCGCCGACCAGCAACCCTCCGTTTGAACCTCCCAGGATGGCGATCTTTTTGGCGTTGGTGTATTTCGCATCGATCAACGCCTGGGCAGCAAAGATGAAATCATCAAACACATTTTGCTTGTGTTCCTTAATTCCCGCCTCATGCCATCGCCTGCCATACTCTCCGCCGCCTCGCAGGTTAGGGAGAGCAAAGACGCCGCCCTTTTCAATCCAGCTCGCATACGACGCCGTGAATGAGGGAGTCATCGAGATGTTGAACCCGCCGTAGCCCGTCAGGTAGACTGGATTATTCCCGTCAAGCTTAAGTCCCTTTTTACATACGATGAACATAGGGACCTTGGTGCCGTCCTTTGACGCATAGAAGATTTGCTTTGTCTCGTATCGATCCGGATCAAAATCGACATTCGGTTTTTGGAACACCGTATTCTGGCCGGTGCCCGCGTCATAGCGATAGATTGTTAGTGGGTAAAGAAATGACGTGAACGAGTAAAAGAGTTCAGGACGATCGGGATCCCCGGATAGGATCCCTACCGTCCCAAGCGCCGGGAGCCCGATTTCGCTTTCCCGTTTTCCGTCCAGATCGTAGACAAAGAGCTGGTTCTTGGCGTCCGCCAGATATTTGACGATCAGCTTGCCGCCGACCAGGGCGGCATCTTCCAACAGGTCCTTCGACTCCGGAACGATCTCCTTCCAATGATTCCGGCTCGGATTCGTCAGATCAATCTCGAAGATTTTATACCTCGCCGCGTTGAGATCGGTCACGACATACAGCCGGTTCCCAATCGAGCCCGCAACTTTGAAGTCCGCTTCGAACTTGTCGACGATCGGTCGAAAAGCCGCATCGATCTTCGGCGCCATTGGGTCCCCTAGATCCTTAAAGTACAACAGGTCTTGCACTTCAGTTCCCTTATTTACCAGCATCAGCAGGAATCGGCCGTCATGCGTAACCACGCCTCCAAAGTACAGATTGGGATCGTCCGACCGTTCGAAGATCAGACGATCCTTCTCCACGGGATCTCCCAACAGGTGATAATAGAGCTTTTGATAGGCGAGCTTGGCAAAAGTCTGATTTCCAGAAGGCTTCGGTTCCGGGAATTTCGAATAGAAAAATCCTTTGCTGTCCTTGGTCCAGCTTGGATCGGAAAATTTTATCCATTTGATAACGTCCGGAAGATCCTTTTGAGCGTCAATATCGCGAACCCGGATCTCGTTCCAATCCGAACCGCTCGCCGCGACT